>NZ_JAALAA010000029.1 GCF_011045035.1 Nocardioides turkmenicus | reverse complement strand
CCCGTATCCCCCACCCACCCCCGCGGATCCGGCTGGCCTGGTGGCCGCCGGGAAGAAGGCCGTACGCCGCCGGCAGGCCCTCGCCGTCGGCGGGACCGCACTCGTTGTCGCAGCCGTGATCGGCCTGGGCTCTGCGTACGCGCCCTGGCGCGACCGGGCGGCCCCCACACCACCGATCGCGACCCAGTCGACGGCCGACGAGGCGCTCGACTCCTATCCGACACAGCCGCCGTTGAGCGACGCCTCCCCGCTGAGGTACGACTTCGACACGAAGGAGGTCACCTTCCACGACGGTTGGGAGGAGGCGGACCGGATCGGGCGGAAGGAGATCGGCCGGCTCCTCGGACGCGACTACTCCCAGCTGTTCGTCGCCGCGACCGACGGGCGGAGGACGATCTACGCGAACTTCATGAACTCGACCGAGATCGCCTACGCCGACGCGTCTCGCACCGACGGGAAGAGCCTCAGGGAATGGGCCGAGGACGTGGCCGCGCACCACGTCGAGCCGAGGTGGAGGGTCGGCGGGTCGATCCGGGTCGGCGACGGCTGGAAGATCACCCGCGAGCTCGACAACCCGCTCGGCTACGACCTGCCCTGGGACTCGGACGCCGCCGTCGCCGAGCGCGAGGGCATGGAGGTGTGGATCCTCTTCACCGGCAACCGACGGGAAGGTGGAGGCGGCGGAGCCGGCTATGGCGTGGCGTACGCCGCTCCGGGGCAGACCATCGAGGGATACATCGCTCACCGGGACAAGGAGATCGAAGCGGACCGGGCCGGGTCCTCGGGTGGCTACAGCGCTGGCCTCTCCGAGGCGGTCGAGTTCGGGGACGGATCGAAGCTCGTACCGGCCCAGAACCGCGTGAAGATCCTCGAGCAGATCGCCGACCCTGACCTCGGCGAGAAGTTCGCCGAAGGCGCGACCCGGTCCGCGGCGGCCCGGATCACCGTCAAGGGCAGGGAACGGGTCGTCATCGCTCGTGAGAAGGACGGCCACACCCTCGTCTACACCGTCGAGGTGACGGACGAACCTCGATCCGAGGACCGCCACGCACGTTCCCTCGAGGACGTGCTGGCCATCGTCAAGGCCACCGAGACCGACGAGGAGACAGGCGGGGGGTCGCTGTTCCCGTGAGCACACGCGACGAGGAGTTCTCCGGGTTCGTCGTGACGCGACGCCCCTACCTGCTGCGGACCGCCTACGCCCTGTGCGGCGACTGGCACCGGGCGGACGATCTGGTGCAGACGTCGCTCGTGAAGCTCTACACCGCGTGGCGGCGGGTGGAGCGCGGATCGGAGGAGGCGTACGTCCGGACGATCCTGGTCCGCACCCACATCGACCAGACGAGGCGGCCGTGGTGGCGCCGGGAACAGCCGGGTGAGCTCCCGGAGCAGCCCGGTCCCGTCGGCCAGATCGAGGAGCGGTCCGACCTCTTCGCGGCGCTCCAGGCGCTGCCCGAGATGCAGCGCAAGGTGGTCGTCCTGCGCCACTGGCTGCAGCTGTCGGTGGCCGAGACCGCGCGTGAGCTGCGGATCAGCGAGGGCACCGTCAAGAGCCACTCCTCGCGAGGGCTGGCCGCGCTGCGTACCTGCTTGGAGCCGGGGAACGCCTCGCGGAGGTAGGCAGAGCAAGAACGGTCGGGCGGGCATGCCCCTGACGGGTCTAGCGTCGGGGGCATGCCCAAGGTCACCTACTTCACCGCGACATCGCTGGACGGCTACATCGCCGACGAGAACAACTCGCTGGACTGGCTCTTCGAGACGCCGCACGGCGACGAGGAGACCTCCTGGGACCGGCTGATGGCGGAGTCGGCGGCGCTGGTGATGGGCGGCACGACGTACCGCTGGATGATCGAGCACGATCCGGAGATGCTGACCGGTCCCGAGAAGTGGCGGGAGTACTACGAGGACCGGCCGGTGTGGGTGTTCACGCACGCGACCGACCTGCCGGCGGTCCAGGGCACGCAGGTCCACTTCGTGCAGGGCGACGTGAAGCCCGTCTACAACGAGATCGCGGCCACCGTCGACGGCGGGATCTGGCTCGTGGGCGGCGGGGATCTGGTCGGCCAGTTCGACGACGCCGGCCTGCTCGACGAGATCGTGGCCGGGATCTGCCCGGTCACCCTCGGCGCCGGAGCACCACTGCTCCCCCGCCGCATCACCAGCAAGCGGATGAACGTCATCGACGTCGTGCAGAGCGGCGAACAGGTGAAGATCCGCTATCGGGTCGAGCGGTCCTAGAGAGTCCCCGCTGCCGCCCGGCCCCGAGGCCACGCACCCTTGAAGGGGCACATCCGGGCGACCCAGGAGTTAACTTTAGCGGGTCCTCTTCCCGCGGAGGACACCGGGGCGTAATCGTCTACGTGTTCGGTCAGCCACGCCAGGCCTCGTCGGAAGACAGGTCGGCGTGCTGGACGATCCAGGAGTGCATCGCGATCGCCGCGGCGGCGGAGGCGTTGATCGACCGCGTCGAGCCGAACTGGGCGATCGAGAAGGTGCCGTCGACGCTCTCGCGGGCCTGCTCGGACAGACCCGGTCCCTCCTGCCCGAAGAGAAAGCAGACCGACTTCGGCAGCTCCATCGTCTCCAGGTGGAGCGAGCCGGGGAGGTTGTCGATGCCGAGGAGGCGTACGTCGCGTTCATGCAGGTACGCCGCGAGCGCCGGCACGTCCGGGTGGTGATGGACGTGCTGGTAGCGGTCGGTGACCATCGCGCCGCGGCGGTTCCAACGGCGGTTGCCGACGATGTGCACCTCGGCGGCGAGGAAGGCGTTGGCGGTGCGGACGATGGTGCCGATGTTGAAGTCGTGCTGCCAGTTCTCGATGGCGACGTGGAAGCCGTGGCGGCGCCGGTCGAGGTCGGCGACGATCGCCTCGAGGGTCCAGTAGCGGTAGCGGTCGACCACGTTGCGGCGGTCGCCGTTGGCCAGCAGCTCCGGGTCCCAGTGGTCGCCCTCGGGCCACTCCCCCTGCCACGGGCCCAGGCCGACCTCTGGCTGCCCGTGGGGCATCGGGTCGTACGGCGCTCGGGATTCACCCTCGGACTGATGTGTCTCGTTCATCGACAAGACAGAATATTCGTACAACAAGAGTTGTTACCTATGGGTACCGTAGGGCGGGTGACAGGTGCGGGGAATTTTGCGCCGATGGTGGCCGGTCTGGAATGGATGAGTCCGGACTTTCTGCTGGCCACTTTTGGCGAGCCGCTCTTCTGGATCAGCCTCATCATCATCTTCGTCGAGTGCGGCCTCTTCTTCCCCTTCCTCCCTGGTGACAGCCTGCTGATCGCGCTCGGAATCTTCATCGCGACCGGCAAGATCGACATCTTTCCCGGGCCTCCCGGCGTCGAGATCATCATCGCGATGCTCTTCTTCGTCGCCGCCGCATTCGCGGGCAATGTGACCGGTTATGAGATCGGCCGCAAGATCGGACCGCGGCTCTATGAGCGCGACGGCCGTTTCATCAAGAAGCGACATCTCGACCAGACCCGCGAGTTCTTCGACAAACACGGCAACAAGGCACTGGTGATCGGGCGGTTCATCGCTTTCGTACGCACCTATGTCACCGTCGTCGCCGGGGTCACCCACATGGACCGGCGACGGTTCTATTTCTGGAGCCTCGTCGGCGGCGTGCTGTGGGTGCTCGCGGTGACGCTGTTCGGGTTCTTCGTCGGGGCGCGCTGGCCCTGGCTGGCCGACAACGTCGACTACCTGATCCTGCTGCTCTTCGCGCTCGCGTTCGCACCGGCGATGGTGGAGTGGTGGCGCCGGCGGCGTACGGCCTCGCGGCTGGCGACCGACCTCGACCACGACGGTCACCCCGACCGCGACATCCTCGGGATGCCGGTCAAGCCGCGCTCACCGGCGGACGACGAGGCCGACAGCCGCGCCGACCACTAGCGCGTCAGGTTCCCTCGGGCGAGGCGCTCCAGGGCCTCCTCGATCACCTCACGCTGCTTGGTGAAGGTCCATCGGACCAGGTGTTGTCCGGCGTCGCTGTCGTAGAACCCCTGCAGCGGGATGGCCACGACACCGGCGCGCTCGGGAAGCGCCCGGCAGAACTCGAGCCCGTCGCTCCAGCCGAGGTCGGTGATGTCGGAGACGGCGAAGTAGGTGCCCTCCGGGACGGTCACGTCCAGGCCGATCCGCTTCAGCCCGTCGCAGAGCAGGTCGCGCCTGTGCTGCAGGTCGAGGGCGAGCCCCGTCGGCCAGTGGTCGAGGTGCTCGAGCGCGTACGCGGCCGCCGGCTGCAGCGGGGCACCGGAGGTGAACGTCAGCCACTGCTTGGCCCCCAGCAGCGCCTGGACCAGGTGCTCCGGGCCGGTCGCCCAGCCGACCTTCCAGCCGGTGAAGGAGAAGGACTTGCCGATGCTCGACAGGGTCATGGTGCGCTCGCGCATCCCGTCGAGGGTGGCGATGGGGATGTGCGGCGTCCCGTCGAAGGTCAGGTGCTCGTAGACCTCGTCGGAGACCACCGTCAGGTCGTGGTCGCGGGCGAAGGCGGCGACCGTCTCGAGCTCCTCGCGGGTGAGCACGGTGCCGGTGGGGTTGTGCGGCGAGTTCAGGAGAAGCACCTTGGTCTTGTCCGAGGCGGCCACCTCGAGCGCCTCGCGGGGCAGCCTCCCGCCCGGCGCGGACTCGTCCAGGCTGAGCGTCACCGGGCGACGTACGCCGCCTGCGAACTGCACCATCGCCGGGTAGCTGTCGTAGTAGGGCTCCACGAGGATCACCTCGTCGCCCGGGTCGACCAGGGCGAGGATCGCCGCCGCGATCCCCTCGGTGGCTCCGGTGGTCACGGCGACCTCGCGCGCCGGGTCGAAGGTGAGGCCGTAGTGGCGCTGCTGGTGGGCCGCGACGGCCTCGCGCAGGGCAGGGATACCGGGGCCGGGGGCGTACTGGTTGCGTCCGCTCTCCAACGCGGTGACGGCTTCCTTGATGATCTCGGCCGGCCCGTCCACGTCGGGGAAGCCCTGGCCGAGGTTCACCGCGCCGGTGGACGCAGCCAGCGCGGACATCTCGGAGAAGATCGTCGGCGGGATGCCGTGAAGTCGTCGCGCAGTCATGACACCTAGGCTAGGGGTCGTGACCACGGACCAGACCCTTGCTGCCGACATCGACGCCACCTGCCGCCTGCACGGGGAGTTCACGCTCCGCTCGGGGCAGGTCAGCGACACCTACTTCGACAAGTACCTCTTCGAGGCGGACCCGGCGCTCCTCGAGCGCGTCGCGGCGCGGATGGTCGAGCTGCTCCCGGAGGGCACCGAGCTGCTCGGCGGCCTGGAGCTCGGCGGCATCCCGATCGTGACCATGGTGTCGGCCAAGACCGGCATCCCGGCGATCTTCATCCGGAAGAAGGCGAAGGAGTACGGCACCGCCAAGCTCGCCGAGGGCCCCTCCTTCGACGGGAAGCGCGTCACCCTGATCGAGGACGTGATCACCTCCGGCGGCGCGGTGCGCGACGCGGTCAACGCGCTCCGTCCGCTTGGTGCGGTCGTGGACACTGTCGTGTGTGCGATCGACCGTTCGCCCGAGCCCGGTGAGTCGCTGCGCGATGTCTCGCTGGAGATCCGCTCGGTGCTGACCCGGGCCGATCTGGACGCGGTCAACGCAGCCTCCTAGGCTTCGGCCGCCCGGCCCACCCACACACTCGAAGAGAGCGCCATGATCCTGACCTCTACCCAGCCCGAGGAGCTCACCGGCGTCGCCGGCTGGGCGGTCGACCTGATGGACAAGCTCGGCCCGGTGGGTGCGGGTCTCGGCATCGCGCTGGAGAACCTCTTCCCGCCGCTGCCCTCCGAGATCATCCTGCCGCTGGCAGGCTTCACCGCCGCCCAGGGCCGCTTCACGATCGCCGAGGCGCTGATCTGGACCACCCTCGGCTCGGTCGTCGGCGCGCTCGCGCTCTACCTGGTCGGTGCGCTGATCGGCCGCGAGCGGGTCTACTGGGTCGGCGAGAAGCTGCCGCTGGTCAAGACCTCCGACCTGGAGAAGACCGAGGCGTTCTTCGAGAAGTACGGCGCGTGGACGGTCTTCTTCGGCCGCTTCATCCCGATCTTCCGGTCACTGATCTCGGTGCCCGCCGGCGTCACCCGGATGCCGATCTGGAAGTTCCTGATCCTCACCACCATCGGATCCGCGATCTGGAACACCATCTTCGTCGTCGCCGGCTACCAGCTCGGCGACAACTGGGAGAAGGTCGAGCCAATCGTCGGCCGCTTCCAGAACATCGTCATCCTGGTCGTCGCGGTGGCCGTCGTCGCGTGGATCGCGGTGCGGGTCTACAAGATCGTCCGCGGCTCCGACAACGGCGCCAAGGACGACTCGCTCGTCCCCTAGCTCTGGCTAGAGCTGCTGGTGAGTCGGCGGTGTCGGTCCCGGCACCGCCGTCGCGGGCTGCTGCCAGCGGTCGCCGGGCTTACGCCGGGCGAACCAGGTGCCTGCTCTGCCTGCGTACAGCATGACGATCGCGGCGATGATCAGCGCCGGGTAGAGCACCGTGAAGAGCGAGAGGAATGCCGCGATCGAGCCGACGACGGTGAGCAGGATCCGGGCCACCTTGGAGCGGAACAGCACCATGATCCCGAGCGGGAACGCGATCAGGCTCAGCACGCCGCAGACGGCGAACCAGATCACCATCGCCAGCGTCACGCCCTTGTCCGTGGACGACGGGTCGTTGTAGTCGGCGATCCCCGCCGGCACCATGAACACCGAGAGCAGCAGCGCGATCACCGACCCCACGATCGTCATGACCGACGCCGCGACCACCGTGCCCGGACGGGTGTCGGGATCGGGCTGCGGGTAGTGAGGACGCAGGTACGCCGGGGGCTGCTGCCCCATCGTGTACTGACCGTAGGCCGGCGGTGCGTGGCCCCATCCCTGCGGCTGCTGAGGCTGGGTCGGGTGCGGCGCTGCGTACGGCTGGGGTGCGGCGTACGGCGTCGGGGGCGGCGGCTCCTGCCCCTGGAACGGCGGTGTGCCGCCATAGGGGTTGTCGAAGGAGCCGTACTGATCTGACATGCCGCGGAGCCTATCCGGCCGGGTGGGTCAGGCGCGCTGCATTACTGCCCCGGGCCTGCGCTCCGGCCGCGAAACCACGCCGCGACCTCCGGTCGCAGCAGGAACGAGAAGGTGGCCACAGCGGCGCCGAAGAGGATCACGGCCGGCGGGAAGGCGAGCGCGAAGAGCAGCAGCGAGAGCGCCGAGATGCCGGCCGCGATCATCAGCGCGACCCGTGCCCAGGAGTGGCGACGGAGCGCGAAGACGGCGAACACGCCAGCGGCCACGCACACGAGCGCCACCAGCACGGCCATGATCCAGACCGAGGCGACGATGACGTCGGTGGTGTAGAGGCTCGCCGCCTCCCGCATCGTGGGGTCGTTCTCCGCCTGCTTGCGCACCTGGTCGAGGATCAGCTCGGGGTTGGCGGTCGCGGTCACCGCCGAGGCGAACATCATCAGCGCGGTCAACCCGGACCCGATCCAGGTGAGCACCGCTGCCGCCGTCACGGCGCCCGGGCGGCGCGTGGGCGCTGCCGTGGCGGGCTGGGCGATCGCACCGGTCCACGGCGGTGGCTGCTGCGCGGAGAGCCGGGCCTGGCCCGTGGTGGTGCCGGCGGTGTCCGTGGTGTCCGTGGTGCCGGTCTGGGTCTCGGGCGGGGCCGGTGCGACGTACGACTTCTGGTCGGGGTCGCTGTTGCCGAGGGCCTCGCGCTTGGTCGGCGAGACGCCGTCGAACCAGTCACGGGTGGGCGACATCCACAGGAGTACGACGGCCACAGCCGCCAGCGTGGACCAGAACCCGCCGCCGAACATGCCCGCGAAGAAGAGCGGCGCCGCGATGACCGTGAGCGCGAGCCGCGCCTGCCTGTTGCGCTGCAGCGCGTGCCAGCCGAGGATCACCGCCGCCGCCGCGATCGCGCCGGTGACCAGCGCCATCACGTGCATGAGGTCGAGGATGTTGTCGAGGCCGATCCCCGAGCCCGCCAGCGGCGGCTGGGCCAACACCTCCTCCACCCGCTCCCGGGTGTCCAGGCTGCGCAGCCTGGCGATCTGGTCCCAGGCCGTCACCACGGTGAGCAGGGAGCCGAGCACGATGAGCCACCCGGCGAGGGTGGCCTGACCGGGGCGGGGAAGCTTCGTTTCAGACATGTCGGGAATCATTTTCTCATCCCCGGCAACCCCACGGGCCGAGAGGTCGCCCCCGTCGCGCCTACTCGGCGCGTAGGCGGTCGAACACCTTGGGTGCGGTGAGCTCGGGAAGGGCCTCGGCGATCTCCTTCGCGCACGCGGCGGCGGTCGCGGCCGTGGTGTCGACACGGATGTCGTACGGGTGGGAGTAGACCAGAGTCTGGGATCGGGCGAGGCCGGCGGGACGGTCGCCACGGGCGGCCTCGCGACGCTCGAGCTCCTCGGGCGAGCACCAGACCTCGACGAGGGTGACGTCGTGGCCGTCGAGCACCTCGAGCAGGTCGTCGAGCCGCCAGGTCTCGCTGAGCGGGTAGTCCATGATCACGTCGTTGCCGACCGAGGCCAGGGCAGCGACGGCGCGGTGGTAGCCGAGCCGCGTACGCCGCAGCATCTCCGCGATCCCGGCATCGTCGAGCTCCCGGGTGTGCACCGTCGACCGCATCCCGCTGATCCCGTCGACCGGCACCAGGAACCACGGGTCCTCCAGCAGCGGCAGCAGCTCCCGCCCGACGCTGCTCTTGCCCGAGCTCGACGCCCCGTTGAGCAGGATGATCCGACCGCTCCGCATGCGTGGAGGCTACCCACCTGCCGAGGCGTCACGTACGTCGGCCGAGTGGGCATCCATCTGCCCACTCGGCCGACCGGGGTGACGCCTCGGCGGGTCAGACCTTCAGGATGAGGCCGTCGCCGTCGCGGTCGACGGTGACCTGACCGCCGTCGGAGACCTCGCCACCGATGAGCATCCGGGCCAGCGGGTCGCCGATGGTGGTCTGGATGAGGCGGCGGAGAGGCCTGGCGCCGTACGCCGGGTCGTAGCCGGTCTCGGCCAGCCACTCCCGCGCCGGGGTGGTGACGGAGATCGAGATGCGACGAGCGGCCAGACGCTTCTCCAGGAGGCCGAGCTGGATGTCGACGATCTTGGTGAGGTCGGCCAGCGAGAGGGCGTCGAACATGACGACCTCGTCGAGGCGGTTGAGGAACTCGGGCTTGAACGATCCTCGGACCACGGCCATGACCGACTCACGCTTCTCGTTCTCGTCCATGACCGGGTCGACCAGGAAGTTCGAGCCGAGGTTGGAGGTGAGGATGAGGAGCGTGTTGCGGAAGTCGACCGTGCGGCCCTGGCCGTCGGTCAGGCGACCGTCGTCGAGCACCTGCAGCAGGATGTCGAAGACCTCGGGGTGAGCCTTCTCGACCTCGTCGAGCAGCACCACCGAGTAGGGGCGACGACGCACCGCCTCGGTCAGCTGACCACCCTCGTCGTAGCCGACGTAGCCCGGAGGCGCTCCGACCAGGCGGGCGACCGAGTGCTTCTCGGAGTATTCGGACATGTCGATGCGTACGATCGCGCGCTCGTCGTCGAAGAGGAAGTCGGCCAGCGACTTGGCGAGCTCGGTCTTACCGGTGCCGGTCGGACCCAGGAACAGGAACGAGCCGGTCGGGCGGTTGGGGTCGGCGATGCCGGCGCGAGAGCGTCGCACCGCGTCGGCGACCGCGGTCACCGCGGACTTCTGCCCGATCAGGCGCCGCCCGATGACGGACTCCATCTCGAGCAGCTTGGCCTGCTCGCCCTGGAGCATCTTGCCCGTCGGGATGCCGGTCCAGGCCTCGACCACCTCGGCGATCTGCTGGGCGGCGACCTCCTCGCCGACCAGGCGGTCGGTGACCTCGTCCTCGACTGCGGCCGCCTCGGCGATCTGCGCCTCGAGCACCGGGATCTTGCCGTAGAGGATCTCGGACGCCTCGCCCAGAGACCCTTCACGCTGCAGCCGCTCGGCCTCGATGCGGAGCGCGTCGAGCTGCTTGCGCAGGGCACCCTCGCCCTCGAGCGACGCCTTCTCCCGCTCCCAGCGAGCCTCCAGCCCGCGCAGCTCCTCCTCCTTGTCGGCGAGCTCCTTGCGCAGCGCCGCGTGGCGCTCCAAGGACGCGTCGTCGGACTCCTTGGAGAGCGCGAACTCCTCCATCTTCAGCCGGTCGACGGCGCGGCGGAGCTGGTCGATCTCCTCGGGAGACGACTCGATCTCCATCCGCAGGCGGGACGCGGCCTCGTCGATGAGGTCGATCGCCTTGTCGGGCAGCTGGCGGCCGGTGATGTAGCGGTCGGAGAGGGACGCGGCGGCCACCAGCGCGGCATCGGTGATGCGGACACCGTGGTGGGCCTCGTACTTCTCCTGGATCCCGCGCAGGATCTGCACGGTGTCTTCCACCGACGGCTCGCCGACGAAGACCTGCTGGAAGCGGCGCTCCAGGGCCGGATCCTTCTCGATGCGCTCGCGGTATTCGTCGAGCGTGGTCGCGCCGATCATGTGCAGCTCACCGCGCGCGAGCATCGGCTTGAGCATGTTGCCGGCGTCCATCGCGGAGTCGCCGCCGGCGCCCGCGCCGACGACGGTGTGCAACTCGTCGATGAAGGTGATGACCTGACCCTCGGCGGCCTTGATCTCCTCGAGGACGGCCTTGAGCCGCTCCTCGAACTGGCCGCGGTACTGGGCACCGGCGACCATCGCCGCCAGGTCGAGACTCAGGACGCGGCGGCCCTTCAGGGAGTCGGGTACGTCACCGGCGATGATCCGCTGCGCGAGCCCCTCGACGACGGCCGTCTTGCCGACGCCGGGCTCGCCGATGAGGACCGGGTTGTTCTTCGTACGCCGGCTCAGGACCTGGATCACGCGGCGGATCTCGGCGTCACGGCCGATGACCGGGTCGAGCTTGCCCTTCTCGGCGGCCTCGGTGAGGTCCTGGGAGTACTTCTCGAGCGCCTCGTAGGAGTCCTCGGCGTCCTGGCTCGTCACCCGGCGGTTGCCGCGGACAGCCTTCAGCGACTCGCGCAGCCCCTTCTCGGTGAGCCCGGCGCCCTTGAGCACCTTCTGCGCCGACGACTCGACCGTGGCCAACGAGATCAGCAGGTGCTCGGTGGCGGCGTAGTCGTCCTTGAGGGACGTGGCCAGCGTGATCGCCCCGGCCAGGACCCGGGTCAGCGCACCCGAGGCAGCGGGCTGCTGCACGGTCGAACCGCTGGCGCGCGGGAGCCCGGCGAGATCGGAAGCGGCCGCTCGCGACAGCTCTTCGGCGTCCACACCGGACTTGGTGACCATCGACGTCGCGGTGCCCTCGTCGTGCAGCAGCGCGACGAGCAGGTGGATCGGCTCGGTCGTGGTGTTGCCCGCCGTCGTGGCGGAGAGCTGCGCGGCCTCGATCGCCTCGCGAGCCTTGGTGGTGAACTTGTCTGCCGAAAACTGGCTCATCTGTGTCTGCACTCCTCCTGGGACGCATGTGAGTCTGTCGCGGATGCCGACCACCCGCATCTATCTCAACACACCAAAGTTGAGTCTATTCCACTCAAGTTTCCGGCCCCAGTCGACGCGAGAGACTTGACGGCGGCGGCCTGGACCCCGCTGTTGCGTTAAATCGCGTTACAACCCCGCGCGCTACGGGCACACTTGAGGCGCTGCCTGACACCCCACCAGGAGCCGCCTCGATGCAGACCGATACCGACCGCCTCGTCGCTCATGTCGCGCGCCTCGGCGAGGAGCACCCGCCGATCCCGATGGACTCCGTCGACTTCACCGTGAACGACCCGGCCGGCTTCGGCGCTCGTTTCGGTCATGTGCTCGACTACATGGCGCGGGTCGAGCTCGAGGTCGACCGCAACGTACTCGAGATCTCCACCATGCTGCCCAACCCGCCCGAGGTCGACAAGCGGTTCTACGCCGAGGTCTGGCAGCCGCAGGAGATCCAGCACGGCCTGATCCTCGACCGGCTCCAGCAGGTCCTCGGGCGGCCGCCGGCCGACACCGATCTCGACCACGTCGGCCTGAAGCTCAAGGTGCTCGGCCTGCTGGCTCACCTGGAGCCGTTCCAGGACGTGTGCCGGATGCTCTACTATCTGACCGGGATGGCCACCGAACGCTCCGCGGTGATCGCCTACAACCTGCTCCACAACGGGGTGATCGAGACCGGCGAGCAGGCCGTCGCCGAGACCGTGATCGCGCCGATCAAGCGCCAGGAGCCCGGCCACTACGCCTTCTACCAGCTCTCCGCCCGCGCCCACTGGGCCACGCTCGCGGCCTGGCAGAAGTGGCTGGTCCGACACATGCGCCGGATCTCGTTCGCGCCCGTCGGGGTCAACAACGTGAAGCAGCTGGCCGACTTCGGTGACGTGATGGAGACCCTCGGGGTCGACCACGAGGGCCGTGACCTGGCCGCCGACGTGGCCCGCGTCGAGCAGGAGCTCCTCTGGGCGCGCGACCGCGGCCTCCCCGTCCCCGACTACGTCACCCGCGCCTTCCGCGAGGCCGTCGAAGCGGCTCGGGCGCGCGCTGCGTGAATGCTCACCGAGGTAACTCGGTCAGCGCGCACTCCCATCGTGGAACTCCACGAAGTCTGTGCACCTCCACCGAGTTACCTCGGTGAACATCCGCCCCTCACCCGCGCCACTTCGAGACGAGCATCTCGACGGTCGCACCCTTGATCGCCCGGCCGCCCGGGACGGTCCCGACAACGGTGCCGGCCTTCCAGTGCGACCGGACGCGCTTCCCGACGACCGGCTTGAACCCGGCCGCCTTGAGCCGGGCGGTGGCCTTGGCGACCGAGAGGCCCTCGACCTTCGGGATCTTGAGGCCCTTGCCGTTGACGACGGCGGCGCCGGGACGTACGAAGCTCGCGGAGCCGAGCTTGCCGTCGATCGCCCGCATCGCACCGGCCCACATCGGGCCGGCGACGGTCGAGCCCGACGCCGAGGCGACGTAGCCGCCGCGGAGGCGCTGCCCGTTGAGGGTGACCCAGTTGCCCTCGTAGTCGGCGCCGGCGATCATCGACGCGGTCGCGAGCTTCGGGGTGTAGCCGTTGAACCACACCGCGCGGTTGCTGTTGGTGGTGCCGGTCTTGCCGGCCGCCGGCACGCTCAGCGCGAGCCGCTGCCCGAACCCACCCGGCTGCAGCACGCCGCGGAGGATGTCGTTCATGGCGTCCGCGGTCCCGGTACGCATCACCTGCTCGCACGAGGCGGCGTACTCCTTCATCGTCTTCCCGTCGGGACCGAGGATCGCGGTCACCGGCCGCGAGTCGCAGTGCTTGCCGCGGGCGCCGAAGGTGGCGTACGCCTCGGCCATCTCCAACGGGCTGACGTCGACCGGTCCGAGGGTGAACGACGGCACCCGCTCGTGGGCGGGGTCGGTCAGCCGGACGCCCATCTTCTTCGCGAGCGTGTAGGGGGCGCAGACGCCGGTGAACTGCTCGAGCCGGACGTAGAAGGTGTTCACCGACTCACGGGTGCCCGTGTAGAGGTTCTTGTTGCCCGAGGTGGTCGAGTTGCCCACCGGGTAGGGGTTGGGGCTGAAGTTGCCCTCGCCGGGGCAGTTGGCGAAGGACGCCTGGTTGAACGTCCGCTTGGGCGGCGACGGGATCTCCTGCCGGAGCGGGAAGCCCTTCTCGATCGCCGCGGCGCCGACGAAGACCTTGAAGGTCGAGCCTGCCTGGAAGCCGTTCGCGTCTCCGTACTCCTTGGGCACCAGGTAGTTGAGGTAGGACTCGCCCTTCTTCCGGTTCTCGCCCATCGGCCGCGACTGAGCGATCGCCTTGACCATGCCGGTGCCGGGCTCGACCATCGCCAGGGCGCCGACGGCGTTGTCGGTCGGCGAGACGTGGTTGCTCACCGATCGCTGCGCCGCCTTCTGGAAGCTCGCGTCGAGGGTCGTCTTGATGGTCAGGCCGCCGGTCTGGAGCAGGCGCCAGCGCTCGGCCTCGGTCTCGCCGAGCGACTCGTCGGCGAGCAGCCACTGCAGCGCGTAGTCGCAGAAGAACTCCGCAGACGACCCGAAGCAGCCGTTGCGGCTGTCCTGGACGTTGAGCCCGAGGTCGCTCTCCTTGAGCTTCTCGGCGTCGGCGCGCGGCAGGTCGCCGACCTGCACCAGCCGCTCCAGGACGAGGTTGCGGCGGGCCACCGTGGCGTCGGGGAAGTCGGTCGGGTCATAGCCGGTGGGGTTCTTCACCATCCCGGCCAGCATCGAGGCCTGCGCCCAGGTCAGGTCGGCGGCGTCGACGTTGAAGTAGTGCTTCGCGGCCGCCTGGACGCCGTAGGCGGAGTCACCGAAGTAGGCCGCGTTGAGGTAGCGCTCGAGGATCCAGTCCTTGTCGTGGTGCTCCTCGAGCCAGATCGCGTAGCGGAGCTCGCGGATCTTGCGAGCCGTGGACTTCTCCGTCGCAGCCCTCCGCTCCTCCTCGGTGTCGGCACCGTAGACGAGGGTCGTCTTGACCAGCTGCTGGGTGATCGAGGAGCCACCCTGCACCGCACCCGACTCCGAGGCCGAGTTGCGCAGCAGCGCGCGCAGCGTGCCCTTGAGGTCCATCGCACCGTGCTCGTAGAAGCGGCTGTCCTCGATCGCGAGCAGTGCCTTCGGCATGTTGGGCGAGATCTGGTCGAGCGCCTTGTAGGACCTGTTCTGGTCGTAGAGGGTGGTGATCACCCTGCCGTGCGCGTCCAGGATGCGGGTCGTCTGCGACAGCTCGCCCATGTCGATGTCGAGCGGAAGGTCGTCGATCGCCTGAGCGCCGGACTTGGCCGCGACACCGGTCAGGTGGATGAACGGGACCGCCATTCCGGAGGCCACCAACCCCGTCACGGCGGCTACGCCGATGAGTGCCACGAACCGCATCACAACGCGATGAAACGGCAGGGAACGAACGACTTTGCGCGCCAAGATGGGGGCTCCTACCCGGCCCTCGAACCTGTCCGGCGAGGGTTGCTGAACGATCGGGAACAGGTATTTCAGAATACCCGACGGGCCCACGCCGCCGGGCCGTGCCCGAGCGCGACACCGACGCGTCAGCGGTCAGGCCTTGGGCAGATCCGCCCCGCCGGTCACCGGAGCCTGATGCTCCGGGAACGCGGACTCGGCCGAGCCCTCGTCCACGAGGGTGGTGCGGCCGAAGGCCTCGCCGAACGGCGTCAGGTGCACCGACCGGCGCACGATCTTGGCGAACTTCACCGAGTGCAGCGCCTCCAGCACGTCGGGCTGCGCCTCGAGCACCTGGTATTCGAGCGGGTCGGGCAGCGGCTCCTTGGAGAACCACACCAGGCCGAGCCGGAACAGGTTGTTGAGGTAGGCAGGCACCCGCTCCGGGTAGCGCACCCCGCTGCGCCCCGCGATCATGTTGAGCCCGGGCGCGATCATGGTGCTGCCGACGAGACCGGCCGGTCCGCCGGTGCGTACGTCGACCGAGGGCTGCGGCCCCGCCTCGAGCAGGTAGAGCAGCATCCGCGCCTCGTCGGGCGCGAGCTCGTCGAGGATCCGGGCGTACGCCGGATGCCCCTGCTCATCAGCCCAGACGTCGCGCGAGCGGTCGAGCAGCTCGGCCCCGCGGCGGCGCAGCATCGGCAGGGAGTCCTGCGACTCCTCGGACTCGCGCGTGCGGGCGAGCACGACGTCGCGGCCGGCGGCCTCGTAGTCGGACTCGGAGAGCTCCATCACCGGCTTCACGCCGGGCAGGATGATCCGGGCCGCGGTGCCGGCGACGATCCCGACGGCCTCGGCCGTCTCCCGCACCAGCCCGTCGCGTACGTCCTGGTCGATCATCGCCCGAGCCACCCGGAAACCGGCGCGGCTGGAGGTGCGCAGCCCCCACCCGGCGGTCTGCCAGGCAGCACCTGCCGCCACCCGCGCCAGGCCGGGAGCGGTGCCGGCCACGGCGGAGGCGGTCGGGAGGACCTTCCCCAAGAGGCTCATGTCGGAAAGATTAGAAGGTGTAGGAAGCCGCCCGCGAGCCCCATGATCGCGCCATGGGCGTAGAGCATCCATTCGTCCTCCTTGATCGCTGACCGCATCATGTCCACAAAGTCGCCCGGCGGAAGCTCCTTGGTGCGCCGTGCGACCAGTTCGCGGATCTTGTCTGCCTGGTGCCGGCTGAACCCGGGATCACGGAACGGAACCAGCGTACGGTCCGCCGCTTCGTTGGCCACCGAGGTGCTGATCCGGTCGAACCGCTCCGACCCGAGCGCTATCCGCACCGCACCCCGGTAGGGCCCTGCCGCGCGGTCCACCGCGGGCATCAGCGCGTAGATCAGCAGCTTGCGGGTGGCGTCGCCGCGGGGGCCGTCGAGCAGGAAGTCGCCGATGCGCTCGAGCGTGATCACGTCGGTGGCGATGATGTCGGCGTAGACCTCCGCGGCCTGCTCCTGACGGCGCGGGAAGAGGCCCTGCACCTTGATCCCCAGGACGCGGCGTGGCGCGGCGGGCTCGAAGATCAGCCACATGCCGAGCAGGTTGGTCACCCAGCCGACGACCACGCCGAGCAGCGGCAGCAGCCACCACAGGTGGAACGTCTGGTCGATCAGCGCGACCGGGATGCCGAGCAGGAACCCGAAGATGAACCCGAACGCGACCATCAGGTTGAGCTCGCGCTGACCGAAGTCGCGGAAGATCCTGACCACGAGGGCGGGGTTCTTGCGGAAGTGGTCGATGACCATCAGCTTCGGGTCGAGCAGCTGGTCGATGTGGACGCCGATGTCGTCGGTGACCTTGTGGACGATCGAGGGAAGCTGCGCCTGCACGCGTACGACGATCGCGTCCTTGACCGGCCGCGGCAGGTCGCGCCACAGCCGCGGGTGCTCGCGCATCATGATCTGCTCGACGAGCTCGGGCACCTCCGGCCGGAAGGTCTCCACGATGTGCGTGGCGATCTCCGAGGGGCCGAGCTGCTGGTAGAAGTCGCTCGGCGTGCCGAGCTTGGCGATCGCCTTGTCGACCGCGATCGAGCCCATCTTCGCGGCGCGGGCGGGAATGATCCCCTGCCAGCCGAGGCCGCCCTGGGCGAACCCCGGGACCTCCTGGAGCTTGTGCGGCAGCACCCTGGTCAGCTCACGCAGCCCGGGGACCTTGAACCCCTTGAAGGCGAGCGGGGCGAAGAGCATGTAGAGCCCCGACCAGTTGATCAGCCAGCCGATCACCCCGGTGAAGATCGGGATGGTGATCAGCGAGAGCCAGTGGACATGGGCAGCCCAGTCCTCGAACCAGCTGACCAGCGAGTCCTGCCACTCCGGCGACATCCGAGCTCCTTCCGCCAGAGTTCCAGACCGTCAGTATGCGTACCCTACCCACAGGCGAACGCAAACACCCTGAAGCGTCTGCCATTCGGGTTGGGGCTATTCGGTTGATGCCTCCGTCGCCGCACCGGGCGGAATCTCATGGCTCGGCAGCCGGGCGATGTCCTCGGCGTCGGCGAAGCAGGCCCGGGCGAAGTCCTGCCCGAACGGCGTGAGGTGGATCGAGCGCCGCTTGATCCGGGCACCGCCCTTGGCATGGAGCGCCTGGAGCACGTCGGGCTGCGCCTCGACCACCTGATAGCGGATCAGCTCGCTGACCGGCTCCTCCGACTGCCACAGCAGACCGAGCCGGGTGAGGTTGTTCAGGTACTGCGGCACCAGCGACGGGTAGCGCACGCTGGCCTGCGCCCCGATCATGGTCAGACCGCGGGCGATCATCCTGGCCCCGCGCAGGTGGCCGATCAGGCCGCCCTCGACCACGTCGACCGCCGGCTGCGGACCGTCCTTGAGCATCAGCACCAGGATGCGGGCCTCGTCGGGAGCGAGCTCGTCGAGGATCGAGATGAAGGCGGGGTGGCGCTCGTTCCGGTCCCATACGTCGCGCGAGCGGCGCAGCAGCTCCTCCCCCGTACGCCGCAGCTCATCGTGGCTCGTGCCCGGCGCGACCCCGTTCACCCGGGCGGCACGACCCTCCATCGCTGCCCTCGCGGTCTCCGCGGCCGGCAGCGCGAAGCGCTCCAGCAGGCCGGTGACCGGGTTGCCGGTCGCAACCCGCTTGGCGAAACCGGTCACCTGGCGGGCGCCGGTCGCGACGTCCTCGGTGAGCCGCACCGCCTCGTTGGGGTCGACGACCGCCTTCGCGACCCGCCCCACACCCCGGGCGTACGTCCTCAGCCCCCAGCCCGCGGTGTGGGCAACCGTGACCGCGGAGATCCTGAGCAGACCCGGGAGCACGTCCATCGCCTCGTCGACGAGACCGCCACCGGGGGCCGGGGTGGGCATCCGGTGCATCCCCTCACGGCCGTCGACGAGCTCCTCGGGCGGATCGATCGAGGCGGCCGGCCGGGCGTACGTCTCGGGTCGGCGGGCACCCGGCTCGGGGTTGATGTGGAGGGCGCTCACAACACGTTCCACCATTCGAAGACCGCGACGTGCAGGAACCCGCCCGCCAGACCCATGATCGCCCCGTGGGCGTAGAGCAGCCACTCGTCCTCCTTGATCGCCGCTCTCATCATCTCAACGAACGTCTTCGGAGGAAGGGCACGACATCGCTCGGCGATCAGCCGCCGGATGTTGCACGACTGCTGCTGGCTGAAGGCGGCGTCTCGCATCGGGGTGAGCGTGTATTCGACGGCCTGCTCGGCGACCGAGGACCGGATCGCGTCGAACTTCCGCGTCCCGACCGCCACCCGGACCGCGCCGTAGGCCGGCCCGACCGCGGCGTCGACCGCCGGCTCGAGGGCCGCAGCGAGCATCTGTCGGGTGCGGTCGCCCGACGGGCCGTTGAGAAGGTGGTCTCCGATGTGCTCGAGCGTGATCACGTCCTTGGCGATGTGCTTGCCGTAGACGTCGGAGGCCTGCCACTGCCGCTGGGCGAAGAGCGCCTGGATCTTGAACGGACCGATCCGCTTCGGCTCGGCGGGCTGGAAGATCAGCAGCATGCCGAGCAGGTTGGTCGTCCAGCCGACCAGCACACCGAGGATCGGCAGCAGCCACCAGAGGTGGAAGGCCTGGTCGACGATGGCGACCGGGATGCCGAGCAGGAACCCGAAGACCGCACCGAAGACGACCATCATCCGCAGCTCGCGGGCGCCGAAGTCCTTGAAGATCCGCACGATGATCGACGGGTCCTTCTCGAAGTTCTCGATCACCATGATCTTCGGGTCGAAGATCTGGTCGATGTGGTTGCCGATCTCGACCGTCACGTCGCGGACCACGTCGGGAAGCCGGTCCTGGACCCGCTGGATCACGACGGTACGCAGCGGGCGCGGCAGATCGCGCCAGAACCGGGGATGCTCGCGCCACATGATCTCGTCGACGAGCAGCGGGATCTCGGGCCGGAAGACATCGACGATGTGGGCCGCGATCTTCTCGGGCTCGAGCCGCTCGTAGAAGTCCCGGGCCGTCGCCATCTGCGACAGCGCCCGGTCGACCGCGATCGAGCCCATCTTCGCGGCGCGCGCGGGCACGATCCCCTGCCAGCCGATCCCGCCGCGGAGGATGCCCGGGATCTCCTGGACCTTGCGCGGCAGCGAGCCGGCGATCTGCTTGAGCCCGGGCACGGTGATCCCGTGGAAGTGGATCGGCGAGAACAGCATCCACAGCCCTGACCAGTTGATGAGCCAGCCGATCACCGCGGTGAAGAGCGGTACCGACCAGAACTCGAACCAGTTGACGTCGTCGAGCAGGGCCAACCCGGCCGAAATGATGTTAGACACAAGACCTGACCTTCATTCCCTCATCCACGAGACCGCCCCAGGTGCAAGCAGTGTCATGGTCTCCCTGGCGCGAAGGCTAGTCCACCGTTTGACAATCTGGGGCAAAATGTCCACCCGTTGCTCAGATGTCGAGCCAGTGGCCCTGCAGGAAGCGCGACGCGTACACCCTTACCGCGCTGAGCCCGGTTCGACGAGAGCAAGTCGGACATCCTGGGCAACAGCCCCGTTCCGACCGAGGGGGAGCATTCGGAACACCACCCTGCCATGAACGGCATCAGCATCGACGAAACCGAAGCTCCGCGAGTCTGTCGAGGCGTTCCAGTTGTCGCCGAGAAGCCAGTACGCGCCGGCGGGGACGGTCACCCACTCCTGCTCGGCACCGGCGTCGGCGGACCAGGCGGGGTTGTCGACCACATAGATCTCCTCCTCCCCCGCGGGCCGGACCAGGACGCGCGCCTCCCGGGTCACCGAGATCCGGTCGCCGGGCATGCCGATCACCCGCTTGAGGATCCGGACGTCGCCGCCGGACACAGAGCTCGGCGCATCCGCCTCGACGACGTCGAAGCGCTCGATCTCGTCCCGGGTCCAGAACTCGAGGAGCATCCGGTCGCCGTCACGCAGCGTCGGCTCCATGCTCGTGCCGTCGACGTTGACGGAGAAGGCGAGCGCCACGACCACCAGCACGAGCGCCACGAAGGCCGCCACCCCGGCGCCGATCCCGCTCGCCGTGACCACCCTCCTCACGAAGGTGCACCCAACCCGGCGACAGGCTCGGTCTCCTCGACGAGCTCGACCCCACCGTCGCCGAAGCGACCGAACGAGGCGACCGGGAGCAGCCGCAGCCAGGCCTTCCCGGAGACGTCCCCGGCCGGCAGGAACCCGAACGCGCGAGAGTCGGTCGAGCCGCCCCAGTTGTCCCCGACCACCCACAGCGCGTCGTCCGGGACGGTCACCCAGGCCGCGGAAGCAGCATCCGGGTCGTACGTCCCGTCCGGCTCGCAACACATTCCGATCTCCGTCCCGATCCGGGTCGGCCACGCCGGGTTGTCGACCCGGAAGACATCGCCGGCGCCGTCCGGGCTCACGTAGACGACCGGCTTCTCGCCACCGACGATCGCGACCCGGTCACCGGGCAGCCCGATCACCCGCTTGACCACCTGGCCGCCACCGCCGAAGCGCTCGGGCCCGGGCTCGATGCCCTGGACCAGGTCGAAGCGCTCGATCTCGTCGTTGTGCAGGGGATCGAGCAGGATCCGCTCACCGGAGGTGAGCGTGGGTTCCATACTCCGGCCCTTGACCGCGAACGAGCCGAACAACGCGGCGACGACCACGGTCATCACGAGCAGGATCGACACCAGGGCGACCCAGCCGACGGCCACCGCAGCGGAGCCGTTGTCGTCGGCGACTAGTGCATTCAAGGACCTTCCCAAGGGACCAGGCTCTCCTTCAGGCAGGGCAACGAAGCGAGCCCAAACCCACGCCAGCATAGCCATTCGTCATAGACATTGAGGGACTAATTGTCCAGATGTGCTTGACCGTAGCACGTGTTGTCCATCACAGTTTGGAATGCCGCCCAGGGTATTCGGCCCTGCGGGCGGCGCACTTTTCTCGGGGTTCATCAGCCCGTGAGGGACGGGCTCAAAGAGGGAGCACACATGAACAAGTTGGGGCATACCAGTCTCGGCCGCTTCGCGGCCGTCACGTTGCCGGCGGCGGTCGTCTCCGCCGGTATGGGTTACGCGATGCTGTCCGGGATGGTCGGCGCGGTCATCTCGTCGACCGATGGCTTCACCCTCAGCACCAACCTCACAGCCGATGCGCTGAAGATGCGCACCGGCGCCACTGAGGTCGGCGCGGCAAACAACAACCAGGGCACGATCTACGCCCAGACCGAGGGCTCCGTCGCCAACGGGCTCAACGTCGTGACGCCCCGCGTCGAGGTCCTGCCGGGCCTGAGCCTCAACCTGGGGATCACCTCGGCCGATACGTCGATCAACCTCGGCGACGTGGCGCTGAACGCCGCCTCGCTCAACACCCCGTCCGGTGCCTCCATGGCCAACGTCACCCTGGGTCAGTCGCAGGCCGACGCCGGGTTCGACTCGACGGGGCGCGGGTACGTGGCGGACGGCTTCGCCCTTCAGGCCTCGCAGACCGCGGGCCAGAGCGGCGAGCAGGTGCTGAACAACCTGTCGGCACAGGCGTACGCGGTCCAGCTCAGCTCGCTGAGCCTCGACAACCTGTCGATCAGGCTCAACCCGTAGTCCTCCACCACCAACCGGCAGCCGTCGGCGGGCGTTCCGGAGCGCCCGCCGACGGCTCTGGACCCAGTCCCCTGCGGAGAAGCCATGACTGACAACACGCCCGCCGACGCCGGGCTCGACGCGACACCCGACCCCACCGTGAACCCTTCGGCCAGCGGCCCCACACCGCGTGGTTTCACGCGCTTCCGGCGCACCCGTCCCTTCTGGGGCAGCCTGATCCTGCTGTGGTCCTCGTGGCTGATCGGGTCATCGATGCTGTCCAAGCAGCTCGACTTCACGATCTTCGCGGCCTTCGGCAACCAGACCCTGCCGCCGGTGCTGATCTCGTTCACCCTGGCCGCCGCGGCGCTGATCGCGATGTTCATGCCGTCGCAGCGCACGTTCCCGGGGATCGTCTCGGTCGCGCTCGCGATCGCGGCACTCCCGCTGGCCAACCTCGGCGGCCTGATCATCGGCACCGTCGCCGGCATCACCGGCGGCGCCCTGATCGTCGCCTGGACCCCCTACACCGAGGAGCAGCTGACCAAGATGGCCGAGAAGGACGCACGCAAGCGCGCCCGCAAGGAGGCCCGCAAGCCGGCCCGGAGCGGAGCCACCGCATGAGCCCCCGCGCGCGCCGCTTCGAGCGAACCGCACCCTGGGGCGAGAAGCCCGGGGTACGCAGCGTGTGGGGCCGGCTCACCGGCCGCCTCTACCGCGCTGCGTACGCCGCGATCGACCGTGCCGCCGAGCAGTCGGAACAGATGAAGGCCGAGGCGGAGTCGGTACGCCGCGGCAGCCGCAAGCGCTCGCTGCCGCTGATGATCTGTGGCGGCGCCGCGCTCGTCGCCATGTTCGGCGCAGTCTCGCAGAGCGCGCTGGCGGTCAACTTCACCACCGGGAACTCCAAGTTCAAGCTCTACTCCAACTACCTCGACGCCGAGCACGCGGCGGGCTATCTCGCCCCGACCAGCCGTCAGGGGGCCACCGACTGCGACGCCGACACCGCCGACGTCCAGGCGCAGTGCGGGGTCACCGAGCTCGGCATCCATCAGGCCAAGCTCGCCGGGCTGTGCGGGATCGCCACCGAGAACATCCCTCTGGTCGGGAACTACTCGCTGATGATCACCGCCGGCGACGACGTCCCTGACAGCTACAACGGCTCGTCGATCCCGACCGGCACCACCACCGACCCGAGCACCGGCAAGCTCACCGACGGCAGCCTGGACAACGCGATCTCGGCGACCAACCTGTACCTCAACTCCGACGCGCTCAGCGGCTACGGGAACAAGATCTCCGGCATGAACCTCGGCCAGTCGGCCGAGACCGTCGGGGAGTCGGCCGGCCTCGCCTTCGAGGGCAACGCCAACCAGCTGCCCAAGGCCGGCGCGTTCGGCCTCTACGCCCGCCAGCTCAACGTGGCCGGTCTCAACGGCAACAGCTACGGGCTCAACCTCAAGGGCAACATCACGCTGCCGGACCTGAACATCAGGGTCGTGCCCGGAGCGCGCACGCAGGCCGACTGCTCCTGATCGACCCTCGTCAACCGAACCACGCGGAGCCATCATCATGACCGAATCCAAGACCGAGCCGCTGACGTACGATCTCGGCTTCTCCACCGACCCCGCCCCGGAGCGAGCACGCCGGACCAACCGGGTCGGCGCCTTCCTCGCGGAAGCCCGCTCGTGGTTCCGTGCCTGGCGGCGTACCCGGCCGTTCTGGGGCGCGCTGTGGCTCATCGTGGCCGGCGCCTGGATCATCTACTGGATGTCGTTCGACATCGGGATCGCGCTGACCGGGGGCTGGTCCTACTCCGCCGGCTACGTGATGGGCGGCTCGCTGATCATGTTCGGGCTGGTCACCTGGCTGGCTCCGCACTACAGATCGCTCTCCGGGATCGTCGGGTTCCTGATCGCGCTCGGGGCCTTCCCGACCGCCAACCTGGGCGGCTTCGTCGTCGGCTCGGTCCTCGGCATCATCGGCGGATCGATGATCTGGTCGTGGGGCGAGAAGAAGCCGCGTACGTCCGGGCCTGCCGGCGGATGAACCGCGTGTCCCACGACCTCACCATCGGCAAGCAGCGCCTCGTCGTCATCACCGCGATCGCACTCGTCGTGATGTCCTCGGCGCTGTGGCCGACGCCCGACCACCGGGCCGAGGCGAACAGTCAGAACGACAGCTATCAGCCGTTCGCGTGCGACCAGCCCGGCAGCAGCAACCCTCAGCAGCGACGGCAGGTCGTGCCGCTCAAGAACAGCGGCGACAATGGCACCTTCCAGAGCCGCCTCTTCGGCACCCGGATGTTCCCCTGCCTGTCAGGGACGCGGTGGACGCTCACCGCCGGCGAGCCGAACGGCAGCAGCACCGCCAACGTGGCCGCCGACGTACGTGGCATCTACACCAACACCAGCGACGGCAACTGCGACAGCAACAAGGGGTTCACCTACTACTACGCCGCCACGGGCAACATGTGCCTCTTCCAGATCGCCTTCAGCGATCTCGTCTTCCGCAGCAACGTCGCCTCGTTCGGTGCCCCGGTGCTCACCGCGAGGTCGTCGACGGCCCTGGCCCCCACCGCGAAGGTGCCGCACACCTTGCGCATCGCCCCGGACGGTCCGTTCACCGTCGGCGGTCCCGGCGTGAAGACGAACCTGCTCACCACCGGCGACTCGTGGGTCGCGATCCCGTGGCGAACGGTGACCAACCTGGCCGGCATCCTGATCATCGCCGCCGGGCTGACCACGACCGCGCAGAAGAACACCATCTGCACGGCCGGCTGGAACGGTGACTCGTGCCGGATGAAGATCCGCACCCTCGCCGGCGACGGCACCGGCGGCTGGAACGACCTGGTCACCGCGATCCTCAGCGGCCTGGCGGCCGGCGGCGACTACAACATCCTCGCCGCGAACCTCGAGTTCTACTACCTGTTCACCCACGACGTGAACGCGTCGAACGACCCGTACATCCATCCGCCGGGCGGCACCACCAACCCGCTCAACTCGATCCAGCTCCCCAACACGACGATCACGGTGACCGCAGGATGAGCACGTACGGGACACGATGGCGCCGCATGATCGCGGCGACGACGGTGGGCCTCGGCCTGCTCACCGGGATGGTCGCCGCGATGGGTTCCTCAGCGTCCGCCGCCTTCAGCCCCACGCTGACGATCAACAACGGCGGCTCGACGTTCTCCTCGACCAACATCCAGGCCGCCGACGCGGCGTTCGGCACGTCGTTGGTGAAGACCCAGGCAGCCGCCAGCAGCGGGGGCGACTGGACGCCCGTGCTGCGCGCCGGCTTCGCGACCGCGACGATGAACGGCTTCTGCCTCTCCCGGGTCGAGGAGGTCGGGGCGCTCGGCAGCTACACGATCAAGCTGACGGCCGGCGACGACGACCCGGCGACCAACGAGATCAGCGCCCAGATGGCCGTCTTCGACATCACCCAGCTCCGGGCCGCCTCCGCCCCCAGGGTCAACTTGCAGGGAACCGCTCAAATCGGGCTCGCCACCACCGACCTGACCACGAATCCGGGCACCGCTCCCTACGCGGCCAACCCGATGGGTGTGCCTCAGGTCTTCGACTCGAACTGGTATCAGTCCAGCGGCAACGGAGGCCACAACAACGGCCAGGGCTTCACCGGCATCGACGCGACCGTCGCCGACCTCAACGCCGTCTACGGCGACGTCCGGCAGGCCCAGATCGAGGGCAAGGTCACCCTGCCGAACCTGGAGATCCAACTGCTCCCGGGCGACCGGTCCTGCAAGGCCGCGGCGCAGGCCGGCACGTTCCCGAACTGAACTCTCCGCGCGCCGACCACCCGGGCCGTGTAGATCTCGACACGCGGGTCGCGGTCTCGTGACTCGCTTGAAATTGGAAGGACCCGGCGGTTCCGTCTCGGGTCGGCTCCACCGGGTCCGCCGCGCGTGCCCCGACCATATGGGGGTTGGTCCGACACTCGCGGCTTACTCATCAGTATGGGGGTATGGGACCAACATCGGTTTTAACCGAAATCCACAACTCGCCAACAAATCTGTCAAGCGATCAGTAGGGGACGTGCTAGCCCTGCTGGCGTCGCCAGACCACGACCGCCTGCCCCGGCGGGGCCTGGCGAACCGCAGGAAGCCTGCTGGCCGGTCCCTTCGGCTCCGACGCGGCCGCCCGCGCCTGGGCGAGCGCCTCCCGGGTCGCGGCGAGCTCGTGCAGCAGCTCCTCGTTGCGGCGGCGCAGAGCGTCGACGTGCTGCTCGAGCGCCAGGATGCGGCGCACGCCCTCGATGCCGATGCCGGCCGAGGTCAGGTCGGCGATCGAGCGCAGCTTCTCGATGTCGTGGAAGGAGTAGCGTCGCCCGCCACCCCCGGTGCGACCGGGGGTGATCAGGCCCATCCGCTCATAGGTCCGCAGGGTCTGCGGGTGCAGGCCGGTCAGCTCCGCCGCGACGCTGATGACATAGACCGCGGCATCCGGAGACGGGCTGCTGAATCCGTCGTTCATCATGACTCCTCGAGAAGAGACGTACGGAGCGGCTTGCCGGCCATCGCGGCACGGTAGGCCTCGACGGCAGCCTTGGCGTCGGCATCGAGCACGGCCGGGATCTGTACCTCGACGGTCGCGAGCAGGTCACCCACGGTGCCGTCGGGGCGCCGGAAGCCCTTGCCGCGCACCCGGAACGTACGTCCGTTGGGGGTGCCCGGGGGGATCCGCAGCGTCACCGGCGAGCCGGACAGCGTCGGCAGCTTGGCCTCCGCACCGAGGACCAGTTCGTCGAACCCGACCGGCACGTCGATGGTGAGGTTGTCGTCCTTGCGGCCGAAGACACGGTGGGGCGTGACGTGGACGGTGACGTAGAGGTCACCGGCCGGGCCGCCGTTCTCGCCGGCGGCACCCTTGCCCTTGAGCCGGATCCGCTGGCGGTCCTTGACGCCGGCGGGGATCCGCGCCTGGATGGTGCGCGCGGAGGTGCCGCGGCCGGAGCCGTGGCAGGTCGGGCAGGCCTCGTCGTAGATCAGCTGGCGGCCACCGCAACGGGGGCAGGTCTCGTTCATCGAGAACGCGCCGCCGACGGAGTTGACGACGTAGCCAGCACCTTCGCACTCCGGGCAGACCCGCGGCTTGGTGCCGGGCTTGCCGCCGGTGCCGTTGCAGTCGGGACAGGCCGCGTCGGAGGTCAGCCGCAGCGAGATGGTCACGCCGTCGAGCGCGTCGGTGAACCCGATCGTGGCACTCGTCTCGACGTCGGCACCCTTGATCGGCCGAGCCCTCGGGGTCGTACGCCGCCCACCGAAGCCTCCGCCGGCGCCACCGCCGAACAGGTCGCCGAACATGTCGCCGAGCCCGCCGGTCTGAGCACCGCCGCCACCGAAGAGGTCCTCGAAGTTGTAGCCCCGGCCGCCGCCGCCGCCGAATCCACCCGGACCGAATCCACCAGGAAAGGCGCCGGTGGCACCCAGGGTGCGCACCTCGTCGTACTTCTTGCGCTTCTCGGGGTCGCCGATGACGTCGTAGGCCTCTGCGACCTTCTTGAACTTCTCGTGCTTGGCCTCGTCGCCCGGGTTGGAGTCGGGGTGGTTGGCCCGCGCGAGCTTGCGATAGGCCTTCTTGATGTCGTCGCTCGAGGCGTCCTTCTTGACGCCCAGCTCGGCGTAGTAGTCCTTGTTGATCCAGTCCGGCCGGATCCCGTCGTTCTCAGCCACCTAGCCCCTCCTCCCTTCTTCTCGGTGGTCGAGCCTGCCGGTGCGGCAGGCTCGACCACCCGTCGTTGTCACTCCGGGTCACTCCGGGTCGACGACCAGGACCTGCGCGGCCCTGACCACCCGGTCGCCGATCATGTAGCCCGCCTTGGCGACCAGCTTGACCGAGGTCTCCTCGACCTCCGGGTCGGTGCCCATGTGGCTGAGCGCCTCGTGACGGTTGGGGTCGAAGACGTCGCCCGGCTCACCGAACTTCTTCAGACCCAGGTTGGTCACGATCTTCTCGAGCTGGTCGGCGACGGCCTTGAAGCCGCCCTCGACCTCGCCGTGCTCACGGGCACGGTCGATGGTGTCGAGCACGTCCACGATCGGAGTGAGCACCTTGAAGGTCGCGTTCTGCGAGACGAGCTCGCGGTCACGGTCGACCCTCTTCTTGTAGTTGACGTATTCGGCCTGGAGACGCTGCAGGTCGGTGGTCAGCTCGGCGACGCGCTTGTCGACCTCGTCGGCGGCATCGCCCATGAGGTCCACCTCGCTCTCGTCCTCGATGACCAGGTCTGCCTCGTCCTCGGTCTCGGCCTCGTCGTCGGCTGCCTCGCCGGCTTCCGCGTCGGAGCCGGCCTCGGCGGAGTCGTCCGAGTCCGCGGCGTCGCCCTCAGGAGCGTCCACCTCGGCGTCCTCGGCCGACTCCTCGACAGCCTCTGTCTCAGGGTCGGTCTCGGGCGGCGGGGCCTCGGAGGTCGTCTCCTCGACGGCCTCCTCCGCCCCGCCCGGGCGGCGCTTCGTCACTTCTTGTCGCCCTCTTCGCCCTCGGCGGGCTCGTCGACGATCTCGGCGTCGACGACGTCGTCGTCAGCCTCCCCGGTCGCACCGGTGGCACCGCCGGCAGCGGACTGCTCGGCCTCGGCCGCGGCGTACATGGCCGCACCCATCTTCTGCGAGGACTCACCGAGCTTGGTGATCGCGGTCTGGATGGCGTCCTTGTCGGCCTCGGTGTCCTCGAGGACCTTCTTCAGCGCGTCCAGGTCGGCCTGCACCTCGGTCTTCACGTCGTCCGGGACCTTGTCGCCGGAGTCGGTAATGAACTTCTCGGTGGTGTAGACGAGGCTGTCGCCCTGGTTGCGGATCTCGATGGACTCGCGACGCTTGGCGTCCTCCTCGGCGTACTGCTCCGCCTCCTTGACCATGCGGTCGATGTCCTCCTTCGACAGCGCGGAGCCGCCGGAGATGGTCATGGACTGCTCGCGGCCCGAGGCCTGGTCCTTGGCGGAGACGTGCACGATGCCGTTGGCGTCGATGTCGAAGGTGACCTCGATCTTCGGCACGCCGCGCGGCGCCGGCGGGAGGCCGGTGAGCTCGAAGTTGCCCAGCGGCTGGTTCTCCGACCACATCGGGCGCTCGCCCTGGGCGACCTTGATCTCGACGCTCGGCTGGTTGTCGTCAGCCGTGGTGAAGATCTCGGAGCGCTTGGTCGGGATGGTGGTGTTGCGCTCGATCAGGGTGGTGAAGACACCGCCCTTGGTCTCGATGCCGAGGCTCAGCGGGGTGACGTCGAGGAGCAGTACGTCCTTGACCTCGCCCTTCAGCACGCCGGCCTGCAGCGCGGCACCCACGGCGACGACCTCGTCGGGGTTGACGCCCTTGTTGGGCTCCTTGCCACCGAGCAGGCTCTTGACCAGGTCGGTCACGGCCGGCATACGGGTCGAACCGCCGACCATGACGACGTGGTCGATGTCCTTGACCGCGATGCCGGCGTCCTTGAGGACCGACTCGAACGGCTTCTTGGTGCGGTCGAGCAGGTCGGCGGTGATCTTCTGGAACTCCGCCCGGGTCAGGGTCTCCTCGAAGTGGAGGGGGCCGGACTCACCGTGGGTGATGTAGGGCAGGTGGATCGAGGTGTTCTGGCTCGAGGAGAGCTCGATCTTCGCCTTCTCCGCGGCCTCCTGGAGGCGCTGCGCGGCGATCTTGTCGGCGGACAGGTCCACACCGTTGGCGTTCTTGAACTTCTCGACCATCCACTTGACGATCGCGTTGTCCCAGTCGTCACCACCGAGGTGGTTGTCACCGGAGGTCGCCTTGACCTCGACGACACCCTCACCGATCTCGAGCAGGGAGACGTCGAAGGTGCCGCCACCGAGGTCGAAGACGAGGATGGTCTGGTCGTCGCCCTTGTCGAGACCGTAGGCCAGCGCCGCCGCGGTGGGCTCGTTGACGATGCGCTGGACGTTGAGGCCCGCGATCTCACCGGCCTCCTTGGTGGCCTGGCGCTGCGCGTCGGAGAAGTAGGCGGGGACGGTGATGACCGCGTCGGTCACCGTCTCACCGAGGTAGGCCTCGGCGTCGCGCTTCAGCTTCTGCAGGACGAACGCGCTGATCTGCTGCGGCGTGAAGTCCTTGTCGTCGATGGTCACCTTCCAGTCGGTGCCCATGTGGCGCTTGACGGACTTGATCGTCCGGTCGACGTTGGTCACGGCCTGGCGCTTGGCGACCTCACCGACCAGGACCTCACCGGACTTGCTGAACGCGACCACGGAAGGCGTCGTACGGGCGCCTTCGGCATTCGCGATGACGGTGGGCTCGCCACCCTCCAGAACCGAGACGACCGAGTTGGTGGTCCCGAGGTCGATACCGACGGCACGTGCCATCTTTGCTACCTCCGCTTGTTGAAGCTGTGTGTATGTGGAATCCGAGGGGTCTCGGAAGACTGGGTTGGTCTGCGCCCCAGCGGCTGCCGCCGCCGAGTGTTGCAAACAAGTTGAGCCGATTCAACTCAACTTCGTTCACTGTCCACAACGAAGACCCTACGACCCCTATTCCAGCCCCGCCGAAACCACGCCGAGTCGGCCCGTCTTGACCGAAAACCTGGCCGAGTCGGCCCGTCAAGACGGGCCGACTCGGCAGGGTCGGAGGATCAGAAGGACGGGATCCAGTCGAAGGTGTCGGGGTTGGGGCCGGTGCGGCCGGACTCGCCCTTGTCGAGGGCCGCGAGGGCGGCGACCTGGTCGGCGCTCAGCTCGAAGTCGAAGATCGCGAGGTTCTCCTCGAGCCGCTCGCGGCGTACGGACTTGGGGAAGACGATGTCGCCGCGGTCGATCTGCCAGCGCAGCAGCACCTGGGCGGGCGACTTGCCGTGCGCGGAGGCGATCTCGGCGACCACCGGGTCGGTGAGCTCGCCGCCGCCCTGGCCGAGCGGGGACCACGCCTCGACCTGTGCACCGTGGGCCCGGGTGGCCGCGCGGGCGGCCTCGTTGGCGAAGTAGGGGTGGACCTCGATCTGGTTGACCGCCGGCGCGACACCGGTCTCGGCCACGATCTTGTCGAGGTGGTCGGGCTGGAAGTTGGAGACACCGATGGAGGTGGTCAGGCCCGCCTCGCGGAGGCCGACGAGTGCCTCCCACGTCTTCGCGTACGTCCCGTCGTACTGCGTCGGGAGCGGCCAGTGGATCAGGAACAGGTCGACCCGGTCCAGGCCGAGGAGCTCCAGGGACTTCTCGAGCGACGCCTTCGCCTTGGCCGGGTCGTGCTGGGAGTTGTTGAGCTTGGTGGTGACGTAGACGTCCTCGCGGGCGAGACCGGCGCTCTTCAGCGCGGCCCCGACGCCGGCCTCGTTCTGGTACATCTGCGCAGTGTCGATGTGGCGGTAGCCGACCTCGAGGGCCTGGCTGACCACCTGCTCGGCCTCGTCCTGCGGGACCTGCCAGACGCCGAGGCCGAACTGCGGGATCGAAGTGCCGTCGTTGAGCTTGATCGTGGGAACCGTCATGTCCCCATACAACCAAGCCGGTGTGTGCCTATTCCAGCATCAGCCGATCGTCACGCTCACCACGTTGGAGTAGCTGCCGGTGTCGACGTCCTTCATCCGGAACTTGTGCTTCCCGACCCGGCCGGACTGGATCACGGTGGAGAACTGCTCGCCGGTGACGGGTACGTCGGGGATGCCGAACTCCTCCCATCCCTGGCCGTCGTTGCGCTCCAGGCGGAGGATGGCGCCTTCGCCACCCGGGTAGATCCCGCTGATGTCGACGCGCTCCATCGGCTTCGCCTGGACCGTGCCGACCTGGAGGGTGATCTCCTTCTTCGCCGGCTTCTCCTCGACCGACTCCGACGCGGACGGGCTCGCGGAGGTCGAGCCAGCGTTCTTGCGGGGAGCGTTCGTCGGGGACGCGTGAAGCGTGATCGCGGGACCGGTCGCGGTCTTGGTCGGCTTCGGCGGCGGCACGTGGAGCGAAGCGCCGGCGTCCGGATCGGTGGCGCGATCGCTGGAGCCTCCGCCGCCGAGGCCCATGATGTTGACACCGACGAACATCGCCAGCCCGACGATCAGCCCGACCCCGACGGCGACCGCTGCGAGCGCCGTGATCCCGGCCGTGATCGGGTGCTGTCCGCCCTGCTTCACATCTGCTCCTCGCGTGCCGCCACGACCGTCCCCACCGACGCGTGGTGATGGTGACAATTCAGCCACACGTTCAGATCGCGCACCAGGGAATCAGCTGATCAGCTCCTGACGGCGCGCGATGGCGGCCGCCTCGGTGCGGCTCCCGGCCCCGAGCTTCCCCAGGATGTTGGAGACGTGGACCGAGACCGTCTTGGTGGAGATGAACAGCTGCTTGCCGATCTCGCCGTTGCTGCGCCCCGCGGCCACGAGCGTCAGGATCTCGCTCTCCCGCGGGGTGAGCGCGGTCGAGGTGGCCTGCTGCTGCTTGACCGCCGTCGCGCCGAGCGCCTTCAGCTCGTCGAGCAACGGCTGCAGCCCGAGCCGCTTCGCGGTCTCCCGGGCCTTGTCGGCGGTCACCCGCGAGCCGGCCACGTCGCCGGTGGCGCGCTGGATGGCTGCGTACGTCGTGCGGACCGCGGCCAGGCCGGGGACGTCGCCGTAGGCCTCGACCTGCTGCTCGGCCCGCGCCCAGGCCGCCAGCAGCGACTCCTGCGACGGGGCGTCGATGCCGGCCAGCCAGTGGACGCGGAGCACCTCGGCCTCCAGCCGGGCCGACCAGGCCTGGCCCTCGGGCCCCCACTCACCCGGCTGGTACTGCGCGACCACCTGCTCGCCGTCGGCGCGGAGGCCGTCGACCTTCGCCACCAGATCCAGCCACTGCGCGGCGGGGATCGACGGCAGCATCTCCGCGACCCCGGCCGACGCCACGACCCCCAGCCGCACCCGGCCGCCGAACCACTCGGTCCAGAACTCCGAGAGCTTCTCGACGACGTCGGCATAGATCGCGAACACGGCCTCGTGGTCGCCCGCCCGAGCCGCCGCCACCATCTCGACGATGCCACCGTAGAGGGCGATCAGGCCCTCCTCGTCCCAGAACGGACGCAGCGCCGCCGCGGCGTTGCCGACCGACGCACCGCGAGCCTGTTCCATGATCATCCGGAGCGTGCCGAGGAGCGCCACCGGGATCGGGGGCGCGTCAGGATCGTTGCCACCCGCCAGCGCGAGCGCCTCGTCCCACTCGCCGAGGATCATCCGGATGCGGACGATGTCGGTGCGCGCCGCGGCCACGAACGGGGACCACTGCAGCGACTCACCGCCGGCCTCGTCGACCACCGCCTGGAAGCATCGCAGCGCCTCGGCGAAGTCACCGGCCTCGTCGTAGGACCGGCCGAGCGTGAACATCCCCCGGCTGACGGCGTACGTCGACCCGACCCGCCGCGCCTGGTCGACCGTCTCGCGCAGCACCTGCCGGAAGCCTTCGACCTTGTCGTCGGCGGCCCGGCCGGTGCGGACCTTGAGCATCGAGAGACTGGTGGCGATGTCGGAGGCGAGCTTGGTGAGGCTGTGCCGCTCAGCGATCTCCAGGCCTTCCAACCCGACCGCCTCGGCCTCCTCGCTGCGGCGGTAGGTGACCAGGGTGCGGGTGCGGATCGCGAGGACGGCGCACCGCACCTTCGGTTCGGCGTCCTCGGGAAGCGCCGCGATGGCATCGCTGGAGTAGGCCAGCGGGTCGCCGTACTCCATGAGCAGCGCCGCCTCGGCGCGGGTCGCCAGCAGCAGCGCCCGGCCGACCGACGGTCCGACCGGGATGGCGTCGAGCCGCTCGGCCAGGATCGCGTCGGCGCGCGAGGGCAGCCCGGCGAGGATGAGGGTGTCGGCCGCGCGCTCGTAGACCCGGTCGAGGTTGATCGCCGCCGCCTGGGTGACCTTCGGGTCGGCGGCGAGACCGAGCGCCTTCTCGTAGTGGTGGGCGGCCTCGCCCACACCGCTGACGCTGCGGGCCTCCTCGGCCGCGGCGATGCGGGCACGCAGTGCGGTGGCGAGGTCGCCGGCATGCTTCGCGTGCAGCGCGAGCTCCGCGGCCGCCCCCAGGCCCGGGGTCTCCTTCAGCACCTCGGCGAACCGCGCGTGCAGACGCACCCGCTCACCGGGCAGCAGGTCGTCATAGACCGCCTCGGCGAGCAGCGCGTGCCGGAACGTGTAGCGGGATCCGGTCGGCTCCAGCACCTTCTGCTCGACCGCGGTGCGCAGCGCCTCGTCGAGCTCGTCGTTCTTCATCTCGGTCACTGCGGCGAGCAGCTCGTGGGTGACCCGTCGTCCCGCGATCGACGCGGTGCGTACGACGCTCCGGGCCGCCCCGTCGAGCCGGTCCAGGCGCACCAGCAGCAGGTCGGCGAGGTCGACGGGCAGGTCCTCGTCGCAACCGGCCTGCACCAGCTCCTCGACGAAGAAGGCGTTGCCCTCGGCGCGGCGTACGACTCGTTCGGCATCGACCTTGCCGGGGGCCAGCTCGTGGACGAGCAGCCGCACCGAGTCGTCGGAGAGCGGCTCGAGCACGATCCGCTCGACGTCGGGCAGCCGGCCCCACTCGCCCACCTGGCGGCGCAGCGGGTGGCGACGGTGGATGTCGTCGGCGCGGTAGGACGCGACCATCGCGACCGGGCCGTCGTAGGGACGGGTGAAGAGGTAGGTCAGCAGGTCGCGGGTGGACTGGTCGGCCCAGTGGGTGTCCTCGACCACGACCAGCAGCGGCGCCTTCTCGGCGGCCGCCTCGAACAGGGTGTGGACGGCGTCGAAGAGCTGGCCACGGTCCGTGCCGGTCGAGGCGGCTCCCTGGCTGGCGCCCATCACGCGGCGTACGGGCCTCAGCCTGGCCAGCGCCGGGTAGTCGGCCGCCACCCGCTCGACCACGTCGGGCAGGTCGGCGACGATCCGGTCGAGGATCTCCGAGAACGGCATGTACGCCACGGCGCTCTCGCCGAAGTCGACGCAGTGTCCCGCGTGGACCTGCCAGCCGTCGGCGACGGCACGGTCGCGCAGCGCGGTGAGCAGCCGCGTCTTCCCGACGCCGGCGTCGCCGGCGAGGAGGACGTGCTGGCGCCGGGACTCGGCGGACGAGCCGGGCGAGGCGACTCCGAGCAGCCCGGTGAGGGTCTGCAACTCGGAGTCGCGACCTACGAAGGACCGAGCACTCTGCGCCATGTCCCCTATCATCGCGCCTCCGGGCCCGGGATTCTCCCGCATTACCGACCTCCGAGGACTCAGTTGTGTATCGAGTCCATCCGACGCGGCCGGCGGCGCTTCACCGTGCGAGCGAGGCGGTCGGCCGCGGTCGCGCGGCGGATGCTCTGGTGGCGGTAGGTCACCTCGGCGTCGTAGCTGATCTGGTTGCTGTACGTCATGCCTCCAGACTCCGACCCTGAGGTAGCGCGACGCATGAGGCGCCTGCCTTAGGTGCAGGTCAGAGGTGCCTCAGAGGCCGTGATCCGCATCACTCCACGAGCCCACGACGCCGTCCGATCGCGGCCGCCTCGGTGCGCCCGGAGGCGCCGAGCTTGGCCAGGATGTTGGAGACGTGGACCGAGACGGTCTTGGTCGAGATGAACAGCTGCTTGCCGATCTCGCCGTTGCTCCGCCCGGCCGCCACCAGCGCGAGGATCTCGCTCTCCCGGGCGGTGAGCTGACCGGAGGGTCCGGACGCCGACCGCATCGGCGTCGTGCCGAGGGTCAGCAGGTGGTCGAGCAGCGGCTGAGCGCCGAGCCGCTTCGCGGTCTCCCGGGCCTGGTCGGCCAGCTCCCGTGCGGCGGCGGTGTCGCCACCGGCGCGGAGGATCTCGGCGAGCCGGACACGGGACCAGGCGAGCTCGTGGACGTGCGGGAACGCCTCGAAGGCCGACACGGTCTCGCGCCAGGCCTCGACGAGCTCGTCCTGGTCGGGCACGGCGATGCCGGCCAGCCAGTGGGCGCGCAGCCCCTCGGCCCGCAGCCGCGCCGACCATGCCTGTCCTTCCAGACCCCACGGCCGCTTCGGCCTGACCGGCCGCGCACCTGCCGCCAGGATGCGATCCACCTCGGCCATCACCTGCGGCCGCTCACCGACGGGAAGAGCCGGTATCGCGCCGCTGATCGCACCGACGGCGATGGCCGCGAGCCGGGCATGGGCGCCGAACCACTTCCCCCAGCCGCCCTTGAGGGCGTCGACCCCGGCCTCGTACGCCTCGATCACCGCCGCCACGTCCCCGCGGGAGCCGGCAGCCCGGATCTCCACCGGTGTCGACTCGCTCGCCGTGGCCACCTCCTGCTTCCACGAGGGCCGCAGCCGGCGCGCCTCCGCGCCGACGTCGGCGCCGCGGGCCTGCTCGATCATCAGTCGTTTCGACTCCAGCCACGGCCACAGCGCCGGCGGGATGCCGTACGCGTCGGTGAGGGCGAGCGCCTCGTCCCATCGCCCGGTGGCGTGGAGGTGGTCGAGCCAGGCGATCCGGGCATCGAAGGCGTACGGCGCCCACGGGACGCCGCGCTCCACGCCGAGCTCGAAGGCACTGCGGTAGGTCTCGCCGGCCTCCTCGAGACGGTCGGCGGCATCGAGGGCGAAGCCGAGCTGGATCCGCCCGCGCAGCTCGGGATGGAGCGCGCCGACCTTCGCCGCCCGCGCCACAGCCGTACGCAGCGGCTCGATCCACGGCTCGGGCGGGCGGCCCCACGCCCCGGCCAGCGTCACCGCCACCTCGGCGGCGAGGCCGGTCCGGCCGTGCTCCTCCGCCAGCGCCAGCGCCTCCCGGCCGGCCCGCTCGGCATCCTCGTGGCGGCGGTAGATCATCAGCACCCGGGCGTACGCCGCCAGCAGCCGTGCCCGCACGACCGGCGGCGCGTCGTCGGGGAGCTCGGCCATCGCCGCCTCCGCGAGCGCGCCCACGCTGACGTCGTTGACGTAGGCGAAGCTGGTCTCGATCTCGACCGTCATCAGCTGGGCGCGCCAGAGACCGGGCGCGCCGGCCGGGAGCGACTCCCGCTGCTCACGGGCCAGCTTCCCGGCCCGGTCGGCGTGGCCGGCGGCCACCATCGCGTCGCTGGCCTTGACCACCAGGTCGACGAGGCGCTGGGTGTCGTCGTCGGAGTCGGCTCGGCCGGCGAGCAGTGCGATCGCCTGCTGATAGTGCTGGGACGCCTCGTCGGGACCACCGCTGGCCGCGGCCTCGTCACCGGCCGCGATGCCGGCGCTGAGCGCGGTCTCGTGGTCGCCCGCGAGGCGCGCGTGGCGCGCGAGACCGGCCGCGCTGCCGGTCGAGAGGTCGCTGCTCAGCGCCTGGACGTAGCGCTGGTGGAGCCGGACGCGCTCGCCCGGGAGCAGGTCGTCGTAGACCGCCTCGCCGAGCAGCGCGTGCCGGAAGACGTAGTAGCCGTCCTCGCGCGGCACCAGGATGGCGCGCTCGATCGCCTGCCTCAGCCCGGCGTCGAGGGTCGCTCGGTCGAGACCTGCCACGGCCTCGAGGAGCTCGTCGCTGACGTCTCGGCCGGCGGCGCTGGCGGTGTCGACCACCTCGCGCGCGGTCGCGTCGAGCTGCTCCAACCTGATCAGCAGCAGGTCAGCGAGGTCCCAGGGCAGCTCGTCGGCGCCGGCGGCCTGCACCAGCTCCTCGACGAAGAACGCGTTGCCGTCGGCACGGCGTACGACACTCTCGACGTCGAACCCGTCCGCATGCTCGCCGGCGAGCTCACCGACCAGGATGCGGACGTCGTCGTCGGTGAGGCGGCCGAGATGGAACCGCTCGACCGACGGCAGCCGGGTCCACTCGGCGAGCTGGCGGCGCAGCGGGTGACGGCGGTGGAGGTCGTCGGCACGGTAGGACGCGACGATCGTCACCGGGCCGTCGAACGGCCGGGTGAACAGGAAGGTCAGCAGGTCACGGGTGGACTGGTCGGCCCAGTGGGTGTCCTCGACGACGACCAGCACCGGCGCCTTCTCCGCGGCGCGCTCCAGGAGCGCGTGGATCGCGGCGAAGAGGTTGCCTCGGTCGAGCGCCTCCTGGACGGCGGTGTCGGCCCCGCCGAGAGCCCGGGCGACGGGCGCCATCCGCAGGAGCGCCGGATGCACGTCGGCGACCTGCGCGACCACGTCCGGCAGCGCCGCGGTGACGGTGTCGAGGATCTCGATGAAGGGCAGGTAGGCCTCGGCGCTGTCACCGAAGTCGAGGCAGTGTCCGACCAGCGCCTGCCGTCCGTCCGCGACGGCACGGGCGCGGAGCTCGCACAGGATCCGGGTCTTCCCGACGCCGGCGTCGCCGGCGAGGAGGACATGCCTGCCTCGGCCCGACTGCGTCAGACCCACCAGATCCGTCAACGTCTCCAGGTCGGCGTCACGCCCGACCAGCCTCTCGGCACTCTGCGCCATGGGCGCAATCATCGCGCCCTCCGGCAACTCCGGACATGGCACAACGCCGAGCGGGATCTCTCCTGCTCGGCGTTGTGGGTCCCGCGCCCGCATCTCAGCGGGTGCGGTTGCGTCGGGTCTGACGGGCCTGGTTGGCCCGCTGGCGCTTGACCAGGTCCTTCTGGATCTGCTGGCGGCGGTACTTGACCTCTGCTTCGTAACCTACGCTGGTGTACATCTGGATCTCCTGGCTGTGTCGTCCTGCTGGCGTGTCCTGCTGACACCGAGAAGACTCCTCCGCTGAGGTAGGCCGCCGGATCGGTCGCGCGCCTTACTTTCCGACCTCAGCCCGCTCCCGATCGCCTTAGACGGGAGACTGGGCCTATGGAGTTCTCCGAGGTCGTACGCCGCCGCAAGATGGTCCGCAGCTACACCGGCGATCCGGTGGCCCCTGAGGTGGTCGACAAGATCCTGCACAACGCCACCCGCGCGCCGTCGGCGGGCTTCTCCCAGGGCTGGGCCTTCCTCGTGCTCGACACCCCTGAGGACGTACGCCGCTACTGGGAGGCCACGGCCGACGTGGACAACCCCGACAGTTGGCTGACGGGGATGATGACGGCGCCGGTGATCGTGATCCCGTGCTCCTCGAAGGCTGCCTACCTGGACCGCTACGCGCAGCCCGACAAGGGCTGGACCGACCGCGACGAGTCCCGCTGGCCGATGCCGTTCTGGCACATGGACACCGCGATGGCGACCATGCTGATCCTGCAGACGGTCGTCGACGAAGGCCTCGGCGCGCTCTACTTCGGGATCCCGCCCGAGTCCGACGCCGCCGTCCGCAAGGCGTTCGACATCCCCGACGACTTCGACCCCATCGGCGCCGTCACCATCGGCCACCCCGCCTCCGGTGGCGCGAAGGGCTCCCCCACCCGCCGCAAACGGACGCCGCTCGAGGACGTCGTCCACCGCGGCCGCTGGTGACCGGTCAGTCCCTCCCGACCGCTCCACGCGCGGCAGCAGAGTCCGGCGTACGGACGTGGGAGACCGCCATCGCAAGATCGGCCAGCCGGGGCGCGGCGATGTTGAGGATCTCGAAGACCGAGCCGAACGCACCGTTCACCGTCACCGGCCGGTCCTCGAGAGCGCGCACGACCCGCTCCGCGCACTCCTCCGGGCTCTCGCCGCGGCCCGCGTACTCCGCGGTCGGCGCGATCATCGGGGTCCGGACGATCGCGACGCGCATGTTGGTGCAGGTCACGTTGTCGAAGTAGGCCTCCCGGCTCAGGATCCGACCGAAGACGTCAAGAGCCGACTTCGCGGCGATGTAGGCGGCGAACTTCGGCGCCTTGATCTGGTTGCCCCAGGTGACGATGTTGACCACGTGGCCGAACCGCTGGGCACGCATCGCCGGCAGCAGCCCCATCGTCAGCCGCACGGCACCGAAGTAGTTGACCGCCATCATCCGCTCGAAGTCGTGGAAGCGGTCATGGGTCAGCTCGAGCGACCGCCGGATCGACCGGCCGGCGTTGTTGACCAGGTAGTCGACCGCGCCGTGCTCGGCCAGCAGCCGCTCCACCAGCGCGTCGATAGAGTCGCCGTCGGTCATGTCCACGACGTACGTCGACGCCCGGCCTCCCGCGCCCTCGACCGCGGCTCGGACCCGCGCCAGCTCCTCGGCCCGGCGGGCGGCGAGGAGGACGTGCGCGCCACGCCGGGCGGCGGCGTAGGCGGTGGCCTCGCCGATCCCCGAGCTCGCTCCGGTGATGAGCACGGTCCGGCCGGCCAGCGGGCTGGGGCCACCGGTCACCGTCCGGAGCGTGCGCGCGACCCGGGCGCGCGGCGTCTGCAGGAGCGGGAGCGAGAGAAGGCCGGCCACGCCTGCACCCTAGTGGCGTCAGCCCTGCTTCCGGTCGAAGGTGACGTGGGTGACGCCGCTCGGGGTCGTGGTCGACTCGACGTCGTAGCCGTCCTGGAGCGCCTCCAGCCCGTCCCACAGTCGTACGCCGCGACCCAGGATGATCGGGGTGACGGCCACGTGCAGGTGGTCGACGAGACCGGCCGCGAGATAGTCCCGGAGCGAGGAGGGGCCGCCGCCGAGGCGTACGTCCTGGCCGTCGGCCGCCTCCCGGGCCTCCGCCAGAACCTCCTCGATGGGCGCGTTGCGGAAGTGGAACGTGGTGCCGCCCTTCATCTCGATCGACTCGCGGGGCTGGTGGGTCAGCACGAAGGTGGGCGTGTGGAACGGCGGCTCCTCGCCCCACCAGCCGGTCCAGTCGGCGTCGTCCTGCCATCCCGGAGGGCCGAACTTGCCGGCGCCCATGATCTCGGCGCCGATGCCCTCCCAGGCGCGCCGGGCGAAGACGTCGTCGGGGTCGGCCGCCGGGTCGACGTCCACGCGCTCCCGATTCCCGGTCGCACCCTGGAAGGTCGCGGTCGGGAAGAACCACTCCATCAGCCGGTGGCCGGCGTGGCCGAACGGCGCCTCCAGGCTCAGGCCCTCGCCGGTGGCGAAGCCGTCCAGTGAGATGCCGATGTTGTGGGCACGGACGAGCGACATGGGGATCTCCTCAGAACCAGAAGTGATTGCACTTTGCAATCACTGCGACCGAGAGTAGGCTTTCTGATTGCAGATTGCAACCACTAATTCCGGCACAGGAGCAGGCCAGTGAACGAACCCAGGTCGGGCTGCCCGATCAACGCAGCCGTGGAGGTCTTCGGCGACCCCTGGTCGGTGATCGTGCTGCGCGACGTGATGTTCGGGAACCGGCGCCACTTCCGCGAGCTCCTCGCGAGCTCCGAGGAGGGCATCGCCTCCAACATCCTCAGCAGCCGGCTGAAGAAGCTCGTCGAGGGCGGGCTGCTGACCAAGGAGCAGGCCGCCCGCGGCCAGCGGGCCGCCTACGCGCTGACCGAGGCCGGCATCCAGACGCTGCCGATCATGGTCGCGCTCGGCAACTGGGGGCTCGCGCACCGCGAAGGCACCCGGCAGCTCCGGGTCCGCGCGGAGCTCCTGCGCGACGCCGGTCCCGAGATGGTGGCGTCGTTCATGGACGAGCTGCGCGAGCTCCACCTCGGCACGCCTCGGCCCGACCCGGACGCACCGCGCGCGAGCGAGCAGCTCGCTGCGGCGTACGAGGCGGCGATGGCGGGGTGAGGAACGCGGCCCTCACTTCTCCTTGGCATTGAGCTTCAGCCGCGAGATCTGGTTCTTCAGCTCGTCGAGGAACAACGAGCGGATGCTCTCGGTGTCCAGGGCGCCGTTGACCCCGCGGAGCTTGCCCTCGCCGAGCCTGACGCACACCGCCGACCAGGCGGCGCCGATGGCGCCGGTGAAGCCCGCGGCGACGGTGGCGTTGATCGCCCCGCCGCCGACGGTGCCGAAGCCGGGGACCAGCTTGAGCAGGTTGCCGGCGACGGTGCGGCCGGCCTGGGTGGCGGCCGCGGTGGCGGCGATCGAGGCCATCGCCGCCTTGTCGACCTCGATGCCGTAGATCGCCGAGATGCGGGCCATCATGCCGAGCTGGATCGGCACCAGGACGACCGCGTCGGAGAACGGGATCGGGGTGGCACCGGCCGCACCGGCGGCGGTGGCGGCGCCGGCGATCACGGTGTTCACCTGCTCCTGCTTCCGCTTGAGATCCACCTTCTGCGCCGCGGTGAGCGCCTCCTCGACGCCTGCAGGCGCGCATCGAAAGGTGGCATCAACAAGTTCCTGCAGTCCGTGGACCTGCTGGCCCGAGAAGTCGTCGGCCTTGGCGTTGGTCAGGTAGACCCGAGCCCCGTGCACGGGCAGGCCGCGCGCGTCGATCTGCTGGGCGAACTCGACGGCGTCGGGGTGGTAGGCGCCGGTCGGGGACGTCGGCACCTGGGTCATCACCAGCACCACCGGCAGCCCCAGGTCGGCCAGCTTCTGGACGAACGCGGCCTCGGTGTCCTCGAAGCGGCGGTCGGCGAAGCGTACGGCATACCAGGCCACGTGGATCTGCTCCGACTGCGGCTTGCGGCGCCGTTCCTGGATGAGCTTCGCCAGATCGCGGATCACCCGGTCGCCCTCGACGCCGATCTCGAGGCCCTGGGTGTCGAGCAGCCCGAAGAAGCCGCTGGTGTGCAGGTAGAGCGTCGACTCCTTCGTCACCGGCTCACCGATCCCGGTCTTCGCCACCTCGGCTCCGAAGACCGCGTTGACCAGCGTGGACTTGCCGACCCCGGTCTTGCCGAAGACGGCGAGGTTGAACCGGCCGATCTCCTTGGCCGACTCGGCATACCTCTTGTGGAACTCGTCCTTGAACCAGCCGTCGGATGCGAAGTTGTTCACGCCGACCAGGATGCCAGCCGCCATCGAGGTTTCCGGGCAGTCGGACTTCTGAATTGTCGTGGCCGGGCCCTCCGCGGAGGAATAGCGTTCCGCCATGAGCCCCCGGTCCCGCCTTGCGTACGTTGCCGCCCTCGCCGCCGCAACCGTCCTGGTAGCACCCACGACTCCGGTCCACGCGGCCGAGCCTGAGACCCAGCCGACCGACATCACCCTCACCCGGTGGAACAGCGTCGAGGACTTCGCGAAGGGCAGGTCGAGCAACCTGCACCCGGACCGCCACGGCACGCTCCGGATCGTCCGCGGCAGCGGAACGACGACCTACACCGACCCGTTCGGCGACGGCACGGCGAAGACCTACGAGTCCGGCACCTGGACGTCGCCGGTGGTCACGACCGGCTACGCGATCGACGAGTCGGTCACCTCGTGGGACGTCGACACCCCGACCGGCACCTGGGCCGAGATCGGGTTCCGCGGCCGCAAGGCGGACGGCACCTGGACGAAGTGGTTCGTGATGGGCCGCTGGACGGCAGGCGACGACTTCGCGGCCGGCGACATCCACCGCACCTCCGTCGAGGGGCAGAACGACACCGACGCGGCGCTCTACACCGACACCTTCGTCGCCCGGACCGGCAAGGAGCCCGAGGCGTTCCAGACCCGGGTCACCCTGCTGCGCCCGGCGGGCACGACCGTCTCGCCGAGCCTGCGCTCGGTGGCGACGCTGACCAACGAGTACCTGCCCGACTCCGCCTACCCCGGCACCAGCACGCCGACCCTCGACCGGGCGATCGACCTCGGGGTGCCGCCGTTCAGCCAGAACATCCACCGCGGTGAATACCCGGAGTTCGGTGGCGGCGGCCAGGTGTGGTGCTCGCCGACGTCGACGACGATGGTGCAGTACCACTGGGGTCACGAGGTCCCGGCGAGCGAGCTGGAGGGCATCGAGGCGCCCAACGGCGACCCGCAGGTCGACTACGCCGCGATCAACACCTGGGACTACGCCTACGAGGGCGCCGGCAACTGGCCGTTCAACACCGCCTACGCCGGCCGCTGGGGCCTGGACGGGGTCGTGACCAGGCTGCGGTCGCTGGCCGAGGCCGAGACCCTGGTGGCGGCCGGCTTCCCGCTGGTCGTCTCCGCCAACTGGGAGCGCTCGGAGATGCCGGAGGCGGGCTACGGCACCGACGGCCATCTGCTCGTCATCGGTGGCTTCACCGCCGAGGGCGACCCGATCCTCTACGACCCCAACTACCCGTCCAACGACGAGGTGCGCAACGTCTACACCCGCGAGAACTTCGAGCGGGTCTGGCAGACCTCGACCGACGGGATCACCTACGTCATCCACCCGCGCGACGTGCCGCTGCCCGGCAGCGCCACAAACTGGTGACGGAGTCGCCAACAGCGTCCTCCGCACCACCCGGGAGCGACTAGGTTTCGGTCATGACACCCGACCCCGTCGCCGCTCTTCAGGCCACGCTTCGGGCCCCGACCGTCAACGACGGCTCGGGGGCGGAGGCCGAGGCGTTCGCGCAGCTCCACGAGGCGCTGCGCGAACACTTCCCGCGGCTCCACGCGACCCTCGACCTCACCCCGGTCGGCGGCCACGGGCTGCTCTTCCGCTGGCCTGGCGCCTCGGCCGAGAAGCCGGTCGTCCTGATGGCCCACCAGGACGTTGTCCCGATCGCCGGCGAGTGGACCCATGACCCGTTCGGCGGCGAGATCGTCGACGGGGTGATCCACGGGCGCGGCACCCTCGACGACAAGGGCCAGCTCGTGGCCATCTGCGCCGCGGTCGAGGGGCTCCTCGCGGACGGGTTCGCCCCGGCGTACGACGTGTGGCTGTCGTTCGGCTCCGACGAGGAGACGACCGGCGCCGCCGCGCGAGCGGCCGTCGAGGAGCTGCGCGCCCGGGGTGTCGAGCCGTGGTTCGTGCTCGACGAGGGCGGCGCGGTCGCGTTCGACGCCTTCCCGGGCGTCGCCGCTCCCATCGGTGTCGTCGGCGTGGCCGAGAAGGGCACCACCGACGTACGTCTCCGGGTGACCGGCGACGGCGGCCACTCCTCCACCCCACGACAGAACGGACCGACCGCGCGGCTGGCCCGTGCGATCACCAGGATCGACCGGATGTCGATGCCGGTGCAGCTGCCGGCGCCGACGGTCGAGATGTTCGAGCAGATCGCGCCGTACGCCGCCAAGCCCCTGCGTCCCGTGCTGGCCAACGCCGGCCGGCTGGCGCCGGCGCTGGCCCGGCTGCTGCCCCGGCTCGGGCCCGAGCCGGCCGCGCTGACCCGCACCACCGTCGCGATCACGACGCTCGAGGGCAGCCCGGCGGCCAACGTCATCGCCTCGGCGGCCTCAGCCGGGGTCAACCTGCGGATCATGATCGGCGAGACGGTCGCCGAGGTCGTCGAGCGGCTGCGGGCCGCGATCGGCGACAAGCAGGTCGAGATCGAGGTCGTCCGCGCGGGTGAGCCGTCCCCGGTCTCGCCCCGTGACGAGGCCTTCGCGACGATCACCGCCGCCATCGGCGAGGTCTTCCCGGAGGCGGTCCCTGCTCCCTACACCGTGATGGCGGCGACCGATTCACGGTTCTTCTACGAGATCTGCGACCGGGTCTACCGGTTCGCGCCGTTCCGGATGACCGCTGCCCAGCGGGCCACCATCCACGCCGCTGACGAGAACATCCGGGTCGATGACTACCTCGACGGGATCCGCTTCTACCGAAGGTTGATCGAGTCGCTGTGACCACCGAACGCCAGAGCACCGGCCTGGAGAGAGCCGCCCGCGGGATCTGGGTGATCGTCGGCTTCCTGGTGGCCGTCGAGTTCGCCAGCGGCATCCTGCAGGGCTACTACACCCCGATCTTCTCCGACCTCGCCGCCCACCTGGGCGTCTCCGATGCCGACCTCAACTGGCTCGAGGCCGGGCAGCTGATCGTCTCCGCGCTGTGCGTGCCGCCGCTGGCCCGGCTCGGCGACCTGATCGGCCACAAGAAGGTGCTCCTGCTGGCGACCGGTCTGACCGCGGCGGCGACCTGGTGGACCGTCGTCGCTCCCGACTTCGGCTCGTTCCTGGTCGCCTGGTCGATCCAGGGTGCGTACGTCATCTGGCTGCCGCTCGAGGTGGCGATCGTCCACCGGCGTACGAACGGGGACACGGCGCTCACCCGTAAAGCCGCCGGCATCCTGGTCGGTGCGCTGGAGATCTCGGTGATCATCGGCGCGGTCGCGGCCGGCGCGCTGGTCGGAGCACTGCCGATGGCTGCGATCCTGGCCATCCCGGCGCTGTGCGTCACCGCCGTGTTCGTCGTGATCGCGCTCGGGATCGAGCCCGACCGTCCCACCGCCGCAACAGAGAACAGCTTCGACTGGGCCGGGCTCGGCGTGCTGACCCTGGTGCTCGGCCTGGTCATGGCAGGCCTGATCGGCGTACGCGTCCTCGGCGCCGGCTCCCTCCTCGCCTGGGGTCTGGTGGTGCTGGGGCTGGCAGCGCTGTGGCCGTTCTGGAAGGTCGAGGTGCGGCAGAGCGAGCCCCTGATCGACGTACGGCTGCTGGTGTCCCGAGGGCAGTGGCCGATCCAGCTGACCGCGTTCCTGTTCGGGATGTCGGTGCTCGGGGCGCAGATCCCGCTGTCGACGTTCGCCCGGACGGACCCCGCGGTGACGGGCTACGGGTTGGGCGCGGACGCGTCGTTCGTGTCGATGCTGATCGCGTTGTACGTCATCACGATGGCGCTCGGCGCGTTCACGCTGCCGTTGTGGGCGCGGGGTCTCGGACCGATGCGGTCGCAGGCGGTGGCCTGCTTCCTGGTGGCGCTCGGCTATCTGATGTGGCTGCCGTTCCACGGGTCGACCGGGCAGGCGCTGCTCAACATGGCCGTGATCGGCCTCGGGTCGGGCGCCCTGGTGGCGTCGCTGCCGGCGGCTGCCGCCGCGGCCGCGCCAGCGTCGCGCACCGCTTTCGCGACCGGGATGACCAACGCGACCAAGACCGTCGGCGGCGCGATCGCCTCGGCCGTCTTCGCGATCGCGCTGGCCTCCACCGGATCGATCGGGGCCGAGGCGAAGGCGCCGCTGTCGGGCTACCTGACGGTGTGGGCGGTGTGCGGTCTGGCCGCTGCCGTGGCGGGAGCGCTGCTGCTCCTGGCACGCGCCGCACCAGCCGATGACACCTTGTGAAGGGTTTCACAAACTCAACCGGCTCGGTAAACTGGTCGGCATCAGGAGGTGTCGACATGACCGATCCCGACGAGGAGTTCACCGAGGTGCGCGCCGAGCCGATCAACGAGGCGGAGTCGAGGGCCGCGGCCGCCGATCGGATACGGCAGCAGCACCTCTACGTCGAGGAGGTGGTGCGCCAGGGCATCGCTCGCGGCGAGTTCGACAACTTGCCCGGCGCCGGCAAGCCGATCAAGAACCTCGACCGCGACCACGATCCCGACTGGTGGGTCAAGCAGCTGGTCGAGCGCGAGCAGATCGTGGTGCTCCCCCGGTCCGTCCAGCTCCGCAAGGACGACGCCGAGCTCGACGACCTCCTCGACACCCAGACCACCGAGGACGGTGCCCGCAGGATCGTCGAGGAGTTCAACGAGCGGGTGATCGCGGCCCGCTACGGCGCGCCCGAAGGTCCGCCGCTGATCACCATGCCGCGCGACGTCGATGCCACCCTGGCCGCCTGGCGCGACCGGCGCGCCGCCCGGATGGAGGCGGCCCGGAGTCGCCAGGCCGCCACCCAGGAGAAGAGACGCCGCTGGTGGCAGCGGCGCTGAGCCTCACCGCGTGCGCGTCAGCGTCAGGTGCGTGACCCCGCTGGGCGAGGCGACCGACTCGATCTCGTAGTCCGACTCCAGCCCCTCGAGACCGTCCCACAGCCGTACGCCACGGCCGAGCAGGATCGGGACGACGACCGCGTGCAGGTGATCGACGAGACCGGCCGCCAGGAAGTCGCGGATCACCGTCGCGCCCCCGCCGAGGCGTACGTCCTGACCGTCGGCTGCCGCGCGGGCCTCCTCCAGCACCTCGGCCGGCGACGCGTCGCGGAAGTGGAACGTGGTGCCACCCTGCATCTCGATCGGCTCGCGCGTGTGGTGGGTCATCACGAAGGTCGGCGAGTGGAACGGCGGGTTCTCACCCCACCAGCCCTTCCACTCCGGGTCCTCGTGCCATCCCGGAGGACCGAACTTGTTGGCGCCCATGATTTCGGCACCGATCCCCGGCTGGTGCCTCCGGGCGATGGCGTCGTCGACTCCCGTGGTTCCACCGGGCTCGCCGACGTTCTCGTTCCACCAGCGGGTGGCGAACATCCATTCGTGGAGCCGCTCTCCGGCGTGCCCGAACGGCTCTTCGAGGCTCTGCGGCTCCCCGGTGCCGAAGCCGTCCAGGGAGATCGCGAAGTTGTGTACGCGGGTGAGGGACATCATCGTCTCCTGTCGTTGTCGCTTCGCTCCCCCACCGTTCCACCACAACTTGATCCGGGACAGCGAATTTCGCCGGCCGCTCAGACCGCCCGCGCGGCGAACCGGGCCCGGTAGCGGCCGGGCGTGACCCCGACCTCTGAGGTGAACCCGGCCCGGAAGGTCACCGGGGAGTAGTAGCCGGCCTCGTGGCTGACCCGGTCGATCGGCAGGTCGGTGGTCTCCAGGAGGGTCTTGGCGACCGCGATCCGCTCGGCGCTCACCCAGCGCATCGGAGTGGTGGCGAGATCGCGCTCGAAGCGCCGCGCGAGCGTGCGGGGCGAGACGGCCGCGGCCGCCGCCAGGCGCTCGAGGGTGACGTCCTCGTGCAGGTTGGCCCGGAGCCAGGTGCGCAGCTCGTCGAGCCAGTGGGCCTGCTCGGTGAGCGGGTCGGCCGCGACGTACTGGGCCTGGTCGCCGTCGCGGTGGGAGGCGATGACCAGGTTGCGGGCGATGGTGTTGGCGGCGTGCTGACCGTGGTCGGTGCGGATCAGGTGGAGGCACAGGTCCAGGCCGGCGGCCGAGCCCGCGCTCGTGAGCACGCCGTCGTCGACGTAGATCGCCCGCGGGTCGAGCTCGACCCCCGGATACGTACGCCGGAACAGCTCCGCCCACCGCCAGTGGGTCGTGGCTCGGCGACCGTCGAGCAGCCCGGCCTCGGCCAGGGCGAAGGCACCGGTGCACAGCGACACCATCCGGGCTCCGGTCGCCGCGGCCCGGCGGAGCTCCCGGAGCAGGGTCGGGCTGACCGGCTCGCCCGGACGGATCGCGGGCACCAGCACCGTGCCGGCCTCGGCGAGCGCGCTCATCGGCCGCTGCGGCGTGAGCCGCGGCCCACCGTGGACGCGTACGCCACGCAGATCGCCGCACAGCACCACGTCGTAGAGCGGGCTGGCGTCGTGGTCCCAGTCGTAGCCGAGCGCCTCGAGCGGCATCCCGATCTCGAACAGGGTCATCCCGTCGACGATCGGGATGGCGATGGACGGCTTCTCAGGCATGGCAAGAATCTATCATTCATAGGCATTCCTGCCACTCCTCGAGCACGCTCGACGCGAGCACGATGGAGTCATGACCAAGAACCGGAAGAACCCCAGCAAGCTCCGAGCCACCGTCCGCGCCACCCTCGCCGGCTTCGATGCCGGCACCCGGATCCGGCACGGCGCCCGAGTACCGAAGGACCACCCCGCACGCCGCCCGTGATCGTTACAAGCCGAGACACCTACCGACCGGTAACCCCCGGCCGTTAGGGTGACCGGCATGAGTCACAAGAGCCCCAAGGACTTCTTCGCGCCGTTGGCGGTGGGCGCCCCCGCACCGCTGCGAGAGATCCCGGCACGGCCGAGCCGCGCGATCCACTTCTTCGACCCGTCGAACCCGAAGATGGCGGCGAAGGTGCCGGCCATGGTCGGCACCGTCGACGTGCTCCTCGGCAACCTGGAGGACGCCGTCAAGGCGGACAACAAGATCGCCGCGCGCGAGGGCCTGGTCGAGATCGCCAAGTCCACCGACTTCGGACCCACGCAGCTGTGGACCCGGATCAACTCGCTCGACTCCCCGTGGGTGCTCGACGACCTCATCACCCTGGTGACCGAGATCGGCGACAAGCTCGACGTCGTGATGGTGCCGAAGGTGCAGGGCCCCGAGGACATCCACTACGTGGACCGGCTGCTGGCGCAGCTCGAGGCCAAGGGCGGCGTACAGCGGCCGATCCTCATCCACGCCATCCTCGAGACCGCCCGCGGCGTGGCCAACGTCGAGGAGATCGCCCTCGCCTCCCCGCGCATGCAGGGCATCTCGCTGGGCCCCGCGGACCTGGCGGCCGACCGCAAGATGAAGACCACCCGCGTCGGCGGTGGCCACCCGGGCTACCTGGTCCGCCAGGACCCGGTCGACGGCGACATCCACGGCAACCGCACGGTCTTCCAGCAGGACCTGTGGCACTACACGATCGCGAAGATGGTCGACGCCTGCGCCGAGGCGGGGATCTACCCCTACTACGGCCCGTTCGGCGACATCACCGACGTGGTCGCGGCCGAGGACCAGTTCCGCAACGCGTTCCTGCTCGGCTGCGTCGGCACCTGGAGCCTCCACCCGAAGCAGATCGAGATCGCCAACCGCGTCTTCTCCCCCAGCGTCGAGGACATCAAGCACGCTCGCCGCGTCGTCAAGGCGATGGGCGACGGCACCGGCGCGGTCATGCTCGACGGCAAGATGGAGGACGACGCCTCGCTCAAGCAGTGCCTCGTCCTCGTCGAGCTCGCCGAGGAGCTGGCCGCCATCGACCCGAAGCTCAAGGAGCTCTACGACGCCATCGAGATCGAGGACTGATCATGACTGAAGCAACGTTCCGCCCGCTCCGCTCGGTCCTCTACATGCCGAGCTCCAACACGCGTGCCCTCGAGAAGGCCAAGACCATCGCCGCCGACGCGCTGATCCTCGACCTCGAGGACGCCGTCGCCCCCGACGTGAAGCCGGAGGCACGCGAGAACGCTGCCGCCGCGGTGACGAGCGGCGAATACGGCAACAAGTACCTCACCATCCGGATCAACGGCGCCGACACCGAGTGGCACGCCGACGACCTGGCCGCCGCGGCCAAGGCCGGCCCCGACGCGATCGTGGTGCCCAAGGTCAACTCCGCCCAGCAGGTGAAGGACCTCGTCGCGGCGTTCGAGAAGGCCGGCGTCCCGGAGAAGACCAAGCTCTGGGCGATGATCGAGAGCCCGTACGCCATCCTCCACGCCGAGGAGATCGCCTCCGCCTCGGAGCGGCTGACCGTGCTCGTCCTCGGCACGAACGACCTGGTCAAGGAGCTGTACGTCGACCACGTCCCGGCCCGCGCCAACCTGGTCACCTCGCTCCAGCTCGCGGTGCTCGCCGCGCGTGCGAGCGGCAAGGTCATCCTCGACGGCGTCTACAACAACGTGAAGGACGCCGACGGCTACGCGGCCGAGGTCGAGCAGGGCCGGATCTTCGGGTTCGACGGCAAGACCCTGATCCACCCCGCCCAGATCGACGTCGCCAACGCCGGCTTCGCCCCGAGCGAGCAGGCCATCGCCGACGCCAAGGGTCTCATCGAGGCCTTCGAGGCGGCCGGCAGCGGCGTCGCGACCTACAACGGCAAGATGGTCGAGGCCCTGCACGTCGAGAGCGCCAAGCGAGTCCTCAGCATCGCCGAGGCCATCGCCGCGCTGTAGGCCACCGGCCAGGAATACCTCTCAATGTATAGAAAAAGTTACCCATCTCCCATTTTGGCTGATCAGTAACTTTTTTCCGAGAAGAAGGTGACAAACCGGCGGGATTCTGATTCCGTTACGTGCTGCGCGACACAACCGACACTCGCTAAGCGCTCAGGAGACAGCGTCAGATGACTGAAGCGAACCGTCGGCCCGCGACGGGGGACCCCTCGAACGTCCCGCCCACGCCGGCACGACACCACGCCCCACAGATGCGCAGCAAGAACAACGCCGCGGCCGACCCCCTCGAGATCGCCAACCGCGCTCTCGAGGGATTGTCGCCGGGGACCGAGTCGTGGTTCGACTCTCCCAAGACCAACGCCGCCCCCGACCGGGGGCGACCGCGTCACATTCCGTACGCCCCGCCGCCACAGCCCGGCACGGCGCTCGTTCCCGCACACCCCGCTCCCGTCCCCGTCCGCTACCAGCCGCCGCGGCCCAACTACCAGCGCCCGCTGCCGCCGCACACCCGGCTACCGCAGTACGCCTACCAGCCGAGCCCCTACACGGCGCAGCAGTACCACCCCGCCGGACCGGTGACCTTCGCCAACCCGGCGATGCCGCCGTACGCCGCCGCGCAGGTCCCGACCCGGAACGCCGCGGTCGAGGAGTACCGGATCCCGAAGAACCGTGCCCGGAACAAGAAGGCGGTGCTGCTGCCGCTCGCGGCGATGGCGATCGCCTCGGCCGGCCTCGGCGCATTCGCGCAGTCGAACGTCGACCCGGACATCGAGACCCAGCAGGTCAAGGCCCACGCCGACCAGTACGACGCCATCGCGGTCGTCGACACCGACGAGCAGAAGGTCATCGACGCCCCCGGCGTGATCGCACCGAAGGAGACCACCCTCTTCTCCCGTACGGCCGGCCGCGCGACCCCCGGCAAGCACTCCAGCGGCGACTACGACGCCCCCTCCACCGCCGAGGCCTACGGTGGCGCCCACGCCGCCAGCGGATCCGTCTCCACCCCTCAGAACGGGACCCCCTTGGAGGACAAGGAGCCGAAGCCCGCTCCCCAGCCGGCCCCCGAGCCCACGAGACCCGC
>NZ_JAALAA010000028.1 GCF_011045035.1 Nocardioides turkmenicus | reverse complement strand
ACCCCTCCCACGCCTCCGGCACCGCCCGCTCCCCCCGCTCCCCCGGCGGCGTCGGAACCCGAGGGCGACGACGCGCTCGCCCGGGTGACCCTCCGCATCCCGGAGTCGCTCAAGGCGAAGGCAGAGGAAGCGGCGGCCGAAGCCGGCCAGTCGCTCAACACCTGGCTCGTCGGCGCGGTGCGTGCGGCGACCCGCGAGAACGCGGTCAACGTCGACGTCGACCTCTCCGCGATCCCCCACATCGTCAACGAGGCGATGAGCAGCCTCGATCCGTTCCGCGGCACCAACCGCGGCAGGTCCGACCGCCGGATGACCGGCTGGCTCTGACCTGACTCACGACGCACCAACGGACGGCCGCCCGGCCGCTCCGGTAGATCAGCACACCCTGAGGAGCAGCACGATGAGCACGTACACCTTCATGTCCACCGCCCCGGCCAAGCTGTTCGTGGAGTTCGGCAAGGGCAACCTCGAGGTCCAGGCGACCGACACCGACGAGACGATCGTCGAGATCGACGGCGACGACGCCGAGAGTCTCGTCGTCGAGCAGAACGGCGACACGATCAACATCGTCGACCCGCACAAGGGCCCGTTCAGCCGCTCGCGCCGCTATGACATCAGCGTGACGGTCCCGGCCCGCAGCCAGCTGCGCGCCCGCACCGGAAGCGCCGACATCGCCACCCAGGGCGTCCTCCGAGCGGCCTGGCTGCAGACCGGCTCGGGCGGCGTACGCATCGACCGGGTCGTCGAGGAGTTCCAGGTCGAGTCCGGTTCGGGAGACATCGAGGCCGACACCCTCGACGGCCGCGCCTCGATCAAGTCCGGATCCGGTGACATCCGGATCGGTACGGCCCACGACCTGCACACCAAGACCGGTGCCGGCAGCGTGGAGATCGACGAGGTCGAGGGCGACGTGAGCCACTCGACCGGCGCGGGCGACTTCGCGATCCACTCGGTCAGCGCGGGGCGGATCTCGGTGAAGGGCGCCTCCTCCGACGTACGCATCGGGATCCCGAACGGCACCCCGGTGTGGACCGACATCAACACAGTGACCGGCCGGTGCTCCAGCACTGTCGAGAGCGCTGGCGCACCGGCCGCGGGTGAGCCCTACGTCGAGCTCCGGACCACCACCGTCAGTGGTGACATCACGTTGATCGGAATCTGAGCCCTGGGAGCTACTCCTCCTCGTGGGAGCCCGGGGCGTCCGGCACGACCGGCCGGAGGACGCCCCAGGCGATGAAGGCGGCGCCGATGACGAGCAGGATGATGCCCGCCCAGAGGTTGGCGTTGGGCCCGCCGGTCTTCTCGACCTCGGGGTCGGCGAAGAGGCCCATCAGCAGCAGGATGATGCCGTAGACCGCGAGCAGGGCCCCGATCACGTTGCGGATGTCGAAGAGCGACAGCAGCGTCGCCAGGAACCCCTTGTTGGTGTCGGTGGACATCTCAGCCTCCTCAGAAGATCACGTTCAGGATGATGACCAGGACCAGCGCGACACCCGCCAGAGGCACCGGACGCTCGAACCACGGACGGCCGGCGTCCTCGGCGTCGACCAGGTCCTCCTTCGGGGTCTCGGAGTAGACCAGACCCTTCAGGGAGCCTTCCGGCTTCGGCGCGGTCACCAGCGAGACGATCACGCTGACGACGATGTCGACCACGAAGGCGGCACCGGCGGCCACGAACGAGGCGCCCTGGCCGGAGAGCGGCAGGACGCCGACGGAGAGTCCGCCGAGGGTGCCCTCGGCGAGGATGCCGACGAGCACCGCGGCCAGGGTGCCGGAGACCAGACCGGTCCAACCGGCCGTCGCGGTCATCCGCTTCCAGAACATACCCAGGATGAACGTCGCGAAGAGTGGCGCGTTGAAGAACCCGAACAGGGTCTGCAGGTAGTCCATGATGTTGGAGAAGTTGGACGCCAGCACGGCGGTGAAGATCGCGATGGCGGTCGCCGCGACGGTCGCCCAGCGACCGAGCTTCACGTAGAAGTCGTCGGGGCGGTCCTTGATGATGTACTCCTGGATGATGTCGAAGGACACCACCGTGTTGAACGCGGAGACGTTGGCCGCCATACCGGCCATGAACGCGGCCAGCAGACCGGTGATCGCCAGGCCGAGCAGACCGTTGGGCAACACCTCCGCCATCAGGTAGAGCAGCGAGTCGTTGTAGGTCACGCCCTCACCGGAGGCGCCGCCGGGCACCGCCTCCCCTGCCTTCGTACGCGCGATCTCGGTGACCAGGACCGCCGCGATCATGCCGGGGAAGATGGTGATGAACGGGACGAACATCTTCGGGAAGGCACCGATGATGGGCGTCTTCCGCGCAGCCGAGATCGAGTCGGCGGCCATCGCGCGCTGGACCTCGACGAAGTTGGTCGTCCAGTAGCCGAAGGAGAGCACGAAGCCCAGGCCGAACACGATGCCGACGACCGAGAGGAAGTCGGAGTTGAAGCCGGTCAGCGCGGCACCCGGCCAGGAGTTGAGCTGGTCGGCCGCCGGGGCGATGGTGTCGGGGTTGGCGGCCGCGGCCTTCTCGATCTTCGAGGTCAGGCCGTCCCAGCCGCCGACCCGGTGGAGACCGAGGATGGTCAGCGGCAGCAGCGCGGCGACGATCACGAAGAACTGCAGGACCTCGTTGTAGATCGCGGCCTTCAGACCGCCGAGGGTGATGTAGGACAGCACGATCACCGCGGCCACGATCAGCGCCAGCCACAGCGGCCAGCCGAGCAGCGCGTGCACGATCGAGCCGAGCAGGTAGAGGTTGATACCGGCGATGAGCAGCTGAGCGATCGCGAACGAGAGTGCGTTGACCAGGTGAGCTCCGGTGCCGAAACGGCGCTTCATGAACTCGGGGACCGAGCGCACCTTCGAGCCGTAGTAGAAGGGCATCATCACGACGCCCAGGAACAGCATCGCCGGGATCGCACCGATCCAGAAGTAGTGGACGGTGGGAAGCCCGAGCTGTGCCCCCGTTGCCGACATACCCATGATCTCGACCGCACCGAGGTTCGCCGAGATGAAGGCGAGTCCGGTGACCCACGCGGGCAGGGACCTGCCCGAGAGGAAGAAGTCCACCGAGTTCGACATGCCGCGGCTGGCCAGGAAGCCGATGCCGAGAACGAACGCGAAGTAGATCGCGATGAGGAGATAGTCGACCGCGTTGGCCTGGATCAGGGTGTCCGCGGCCAGGATGCTTGCTTGCATTCCGAGACCCTTCTATTTGATTGGGCGCACCCAAACTTAACCACGCGTACGCATCGAAACCGCGCGGGGTCACCCCTTCATCGACACGCCTTCGCGCCAGTAGCCCATGAAAGCGACCTGCTTGCGGGGCATCTCGAGCTCGTTGACCAGGTGACGGCGAAGTGCGGTGACCATCCGCGACTCGCCGGCGATCCACGCATAGCGCCCGTCCTCGCCGCTGTCGGCGGTGCTCGCGGAGCCGATCTCGGCGGTGACCTCCTCGCCGGAGGACGAGTAGATCGGGGTCTCCCACAGGTCCGGGTCCTCGACCTCGACCGAGGTGACGTCCTCGGGCTTCGCCTCGAAGCCGAGCAGGCCGCCGACGGCAGCCAGGGCCGGGCCACCCACGGGCGCGCCCTCGCGCGGCAGCCAGGTGACCTTCAGCCCCTCGGGCGCGGCCACCTCCTGTACGTCACCGGCGACCGGCACCTCGAGGAAGACCGACCCGGTGGCGTCCGCCGGTAGGGACTCGATGATCGAGACCACCGCCGGGACGGCGGTCTCGTCGCCGACCAGGAGCAGCCGGGTCGCGTCGCCGGGGAGCCACTCGATCCCGCCGTACGGCTCGCCGAGCTTGGGGCCCGCGACCAGGATCTCGTCACCCGGCTGGGCCGCGCCGGCCCAGTCGGAGCCGGGACCGTGCGCTCCGGGGTGCAGCACGAAGTCGACGTACAGACGCTTCTCGATGCCGTCCCCCTCGATCGAGCGGATCGTGTAGGTGCGCATCCGCGGGCGCTCGTCGTCGGGGAGGGCGAGCCACTCGGCGTACCAGTCCTCGCCCGAGAGCTCGGGCAGCGCGACACCCGGCGCGGGAGGGAAGAAGAGCTTGATGCGCTGGTCGAGTGTCGGGCCGTCGTTGCCGAAGTCGGCCAGGTCGTCGCCGACCAGCTCGATCCGGGCGAAGGACGGCGAGAGGCGCTCGACGGAGCGCACCGAGACGCGGGCGAGGATGGGCATGTCAGGCTCCTTGTGCGTGGGGGTGAGCTGAGGGTCGGTGGTGACGTCCGATGGGGACGACCAGCGGTGTGCCCGAGACGGGGTCGTGGATGACCTGGCACTCCAGCCCGAAGACCTGCTCGACCCGGTCGGCGGTCACCACCTCGGCGGGCGTGCCGGTGGCGGCGACCTTGCCGCCGCTCATCGCGATCAGATGGTCGGCGTAGCGAGCCGCCAGGTTGAGGTCGTGGAGCACCATCACGACGGTGGTCCCCCGGGTCTCACGGAGGCCGTGCAGGAGATCGAGCAGGTCGACCTGGTGGGCGACGTCGAGGAAGGTGGTCGGCTCGTCGAGGAGCAGCAGGTCCGTCTGCTGGGCGAGCGCCATCGCCACCCAGACCCGCTGCCGCTGACCGCCGGAGAGCTCGTCGACGACACGGTCGGCGAGGTCGAGCGTGTCGGTCAGCTCGAGCGCCTCGGCGACGGCCGCGTCGTCCTCGGCCGACCAGCGCTGCAGCGCGTTGCGGTGGGGCTGGCGTCCGCGGCCGACCAGGTCGACGACGGTGATGCCCTCAGGGGCGACCGGCGACTGCGGCATCAGGCCGAGGGTCTTGGCGACCGCACGGGTGGGCTGCTTGTGGACCGCCTTGCCGTCGAGCACGACCTGCCCCGAGATCGGCTTCAGCAGGCGCGCCATCCCGCGCAGCAGGGTCGACTTGCCGCAGCCGTTGGCGCCGACGATGACCGTGGTGAGGCCGTCGGGGATCTCGAGCGAGACCTCGTCGACGACCGGCTCCGCGCCGTAGCCGAGGCTCACACTCTCCGCAGCGAGTCTCATCAAGCCTTCCTTCCAGCCCGCCCAGCGGCGAGCAACCAGAGCAGGAACGGCGCCCCGAACGCACCGGTGACGACGCCTACCGGGAAGGAGACGCCAGGAACCGCATAGTCGGCGATGTAGTCGCCCGCCACCATCACGATGGCGCCGACGAGCGCGGCGCCGACCAGGGTCGTACGCCCGCCGTTGAGCGCCCGCGAGATCGGCCCGGCTACGAACGCGACGAAGGCGACCGGCCCGGCGGCGGCGACACCGAGGGCGGTGAGCAGGACGGCGAGCAGGAGCAGCAGGTCCGTACGCCGCCGGCTGACGCCCAGCCCGGTGGCCACGTCCGGACCGAGTTGGAGGATCTGGGCGGAGCGGGCCGTCCAGGCCAGCGCCGGGACGAGCACGACCAGGAAACCCAGCAGGGTCCAGATGGTCGGCCAGGTGACGCCGTTGAGCGCGCCGGTCAGCCAGCGCAGCACGAGCAGGGCGTCGAACTCGTTGGCACGGGTGAAGAGGTAGTGGACGACCGCGGTCATCGCGGCCGCGGCGGTGACACCGACGAGGACGAGCCGATAGCTGCCGTCGGAGCCGGCGACGAGCCGGACCGCCACGGCGATGGCGATCGCGCCGACGATCGCGGCGATGCTCAGGGCCAGCCCCTGCAGGTCGAGCACGACGATCGCGAAGACCGCCGACGCGCTCGCGCCGAGCGAGACGCCGACGATGTCGGGGCTGGCGAGCGGGTTGCGCAGGGTGCTCTGGAAGACCGCGCCGGCGCTGCCGAACGCGACCCCGACGAGCACGCCGAGGATCGCCCGGGGCAGCTTCTCCGACATCAGCAGGAAGGTCGCGCCCGGGATCTCGGCCCCGCCGAGGATGCGGAAGAAGTCGGGCACGGTGATGATGAAGTTGCCGAGCAGCACCCGGGCGACGAAGGCTCCGAAGAGGGCGACGGACAGACCCACGACCAGGTAGGCGTGGTGCCGTCGCGGGGCCCGTCGGGCCCTGCGTACGACATCGACGGGCCGGGTGGGTCCGGAGAGAGTTGTGCTCACAGTCCGGCCATCCGTCCACGTCGCAGGAACCACACGAAGGCAGGTACGCCGACGACGGCCGTCATGATGCCGACCTGCACCTCGGTGGGCGGCAGCACCACCCGGCCGAGCGCGTCGGCGATGGCGGTGAGCGCGGCCCCGCCGGCGATCGAGAGCGGCAGCACCAGGGTGTAGCTCGGACCGACGAGGGCGCGGACGGCGTGCGGGACGACCAGGCCGACGAAGGCGACCGGGCCGACCAGCGCGGTGGCGGTGCCGCTGAGCAGCACCACGGCGATACCGACGAACACCCGGTCCAGGCCGGTGCGGCGACCGAGCCCCTTGGCGAGGTCGTCGCCGAGCGCGAGCGCGTCCAGGACCCGGGCACCCAGCAGCGCCATCACGGCGCCCACGACGAGGAACGGAGCGCAGACCGCGAGGTCACCCCAGTCGCTGCCGATGGTGCCGACCTGCCACTGCCGGAAGACCTCCAGGCCCTTGTGGTCCATCAACAGGATGCCGCTGGTCCAGCTGGTCAGCGCCGCGGTCAGCGCCGCGCCGGCCAGCACCAGCTTGGCGGGGGTGGCGCCGTCACGGCCGATCGCGGCGATGCCGTGCACGACGATCGCGGCCAGGGCGGAGCCGATGAAGGCGGCCCACAGCAGCGAGTCGAGGCCGGTGGCCCCGACGTACACCAGGGCTACGACGACCGCGAAGGCCGCACCGGCATTGAGGCCGAGCAGCCCGGGGTCGGCCAGCGGGTTGCGGGTGAGTCCCTGCAGGCAGGCGCCGCCGAGCGCGAGCGCGCCGCCGACGGCGAAGGCGATGGCGGTGCGCGCGATCCGGTTCTCCAGGATGGCGTGCCCGAAGCTGCCGTCGTCGAGGAGCGCGGTGGGCGGAGCCCACTCGGCACCGAGCAGGACCGAGGCGACGGCCGCGACCAGCAGCGCCGCCAGGATCAGCCCGACGCCGGGCAGCCGCCGGCCCCGGACGACCGCGGCGGCAGGTGCTGCCGGGTCGGCCGGGGCGAGTGGCGTACGAATGGTCACGCGGGCATCACTTCGCCGCGGTGACGTTGACCTTCCCGCCGTCGACCGCCTCGGCGATCGAGGGAACGAGCTCGTCGACGAAGTAAGGGATCGACAGGGTGCTCGCGGCGGAGAAGGTCAGGGAGAGCGGCTGGTCGGTGATGTCCAGGTAGTGGCCGTTCTTGATCGCGGGGATCTGGCTGAGCAGCTTGTCCTTCTGCAGGGCCTCGAAGCTGCCCTCGGTGTAGCCGAGGTTGATCAGCACCTCCGACTCCAGCTCGGGAGCCTTCTCCGCGGAGACGTCGGTGTAGAACTGACCCTTCGGCACGAGCTTGTCGGCGACCGGGGCCAGCTCCATGCCGAGCTGGGTGAGCATCTGCGGGCGGGCGTCACCGGCACCGTAGAGGCCGATGGTGCCGAGCTTGGAGTTGTCCTGGACACCGGTGACCAGGTAGCTGGCGCCGACGATCTGCGGGTGGTCCTTCTGGGCCTGCGCGATCTTGTCCTCGGTCTCCTTCTTGACCTCCTCGGCCAGGGTGACCCGGCCGGTGGCCTTGCCGATCATCTCGAGCGAGTCCTGCCAGGAGGTCAGCCACGGGTCACCGGGGAAGGCGACGGTCGGGGCGATCTCGCTGAGCTTCTTGTAGTCGGCCTCGGTGATGCCTGAGTTGGTGGCCAGGATCAGGTCGGGCGCCGCCTTGCTGATCTCGGTGAACGGGATGCTGGTGTCGGCGTTGTAGCGCACGGGCTGCTTGCCGCCGACCTCCTTCAGCTCCGCGTCGAACCAGTCGGTCGACTGCTGGTCGTTGCCGCCCCAGGTGATCGCCTGGGCAGCGACCGGGACGACGCCCAGCGACAGCGCCACGTCGTGGTCCGACCAGCCGATGGTGGCGACGTTGGTCGGCTCCTCGGTGATCTCGGTGCTGCCGTAGGCGTGCTCGACGGTCACGGGGAAGGCGCCCTTGTCTGCCTTCGAAGCGGAGTCTGCGGAGCTGTCCGCGGAGTCGGTCGCGCCTGTGCTGCACGCAGCCAGGCCGGTGGCAGCGAGCACGAGGCTCGCTGCGATGAGTACAGATCGACGGATCACGGGGGAACCACCTCGGGTTAGGCAATGCTTAGTTAGGACAGCCTAAACACATCTGGGCTCCACGGAAGGATCGGCCCCCGCACTGTGGACAGGTCAGGGCCTGACGAACGCCGCCCGTTCGGCCTCGACCCGCTCCCGGATCACGCAGTCGAGCGAGTGGTCGTTGATGATCCCCATCGACTGCATGAACGCGTACATCGTCGTCGGCCCGACGAACTTCCAGCCACGCTTCTTGAGGTTCTTCGACAGGCTCACCGAGGCGGGCGAGGTGGCCACCACCTCCGGCACCTGCAGCGGCTCGGGCTCGAAGTCCCAGACGTACGCCGCCAGGGACCCGCGCTCCTCGACGAGCTCGACCGCGCGGCGGGCGTTGTTGATCGCCGCCTCGATCTTGCCGCGGTGGCGGATGATCCGCGCGTCCCGCAGGAGGCGCTCGACGTCGCCCTCGTCGAACTCGGCGACCTTGTGGAAGTCGAACCCCTCGAAGACCTCGCGGAACGCGGGCCGCTTGTTGAGGATCGTGCGCCACGACAGCCCGCTCTGGAACCCTTCCAGGCAGATCTTCTCGAAGAGCCGCACGTCACCACCGGCCGGAAATCCCCACTCGGTGTCGTGATAGTCCAAGAACTCCGGCGCCCCTCCGGCCCACGCGCATCGCGTCTGACCGTCGGGCGCCAGGAACGGTGTCTCACTCATCCACCCGACCCTAGCGGCGACCACCGACAGTCAGATCTTGGTGCGGTGGAAGCTCTGGAAGCTGCGCGAGGCGGTCGGGCCACGCTGACCCTGGTAGCGGCTGCCGTATTTCTCGCTGCCGTAGGGGTTCTGCGCGGGCGAGGTGAGCCGGAAGAAGCAGTACTGACCGATCTTCATGCCCGGGTAGAGCTTGATCGGCAGCGTCGCGACGTTGGCCAGCTCGAGCGTGACGTGACCGGAGAAGCCGGGGTCGACGAAGCCGGCCGTGGCGTGGGTGAGCAGCCCGAGCCGCCCCAGCGAGCTCTTGCCCTCCACGCGCGCGGCGATGTCTTCGGGCAGGGTCACCGTCTCGTACGTCGACCCGAGCACGAACTCGCCCGGGTGCAGGATGAACGGCTCGTCACCCTCGGTCTCGATCTGCCGGGTGAGCTCGGACTGGTCCACGGCGGGGTCGATCGTGGCGTACTTGTGGTTGTCGAAGACCCGGAAGAACCGGTCCAGACGTACGTCTACGGAGGACGGCTGCAGCATCGACTCGTCCCAGGGGTCGATGACGATCCGGCCGTCGTGGATCTCGGTCAGGATGTCCTTGTCGCTCAGCAGCACGGGGCAAATCTAGCCCAGCCCGGGCCTGACGCGACCGTCGCTGCGTGCGGTTGAATCTGAGGCATGGCACTGGATGCGCTGATCCCCGGCGGCTATCGCCGGTACGTCGCGCTGGGCGACTCGTTCACCGAGGGCGTCGGCGACACCGATGCGCGCCGTCCGAACGGCGTACGCGGCTGGGCCGATCGGGTCGCCGAGGTGATGGGCGAGCGGACGCCTGAGTTCGGCTACGCCAACCTCGCCGTGCGTGGACGCGGGATCGACCGCATCGTCAAGGAGCAGGTGGCGCCGGCGATCGCGCTCGAGCCCGACGTGGTGACGATCTACGGCGGCTCGGTCGACCTGATGTGGCCACACGTGAACATCGACGAGCTGCTCGCGACCTACGAGTCCGCGATCGGCGACCTGGTCGAGACGGGCGCGAAGGTGCTGGTCTTCACCGCGTACGGCGCCCGGGCGACGACCGTCGGGCGGCTGATGCGCGGTCGCTTCGCGGTCTACAACGAGGCCGTCCGCGAGATCGCGCAGCGCCGCGGAGCCACGCTGGTCGACTTCTGGCGGATGACCGAGTACGACGACGCGGGCTACTGGGACGGCCACGGCTTCCTCGGCGCACCCGGCCACCAGCTGATGGCGATCAAGGTGCTCGACACCCTCGGCGTTCGTCACCACCTGCCCACCCCGAAGCCGCTGGTCGTCATCGAGGAGCCGAGCGCGGGTGGCGCGATCCGCGAGGTCCGGCGGCTCGCAGCCCGGGCACTCCCCTGGGCCGTACGCCGCATGATCCGTGGCCCGGTCGGCGACGGGCTGTCGGCGCGTTATCCCCGGTTGACGCGACTTTCCTGAACCGGTTTCACACCTGACTGGGAGTGTGCGGTAACATCCTGGTCGCACCTGCGGACGTAGCTCAGTTGGTAGAGCGCAACCTTCCCAAGGTTGATGTCGCGAGTTCGAGCCTCGTCGTCCGCTCCACAGATCCAGGTCGTGCCGTTTGGCACGACCTGTTTCGGTTCACTTGCACGATCCAAGTGATACGGCACACGATCGCGGGTGTTCGCGCTTTGGGTCCATTAAGATTGGGTTTCAGTTTTCCAATCTCTGTGTGAACGACGCGTAAAGGATCTCTCGACATGCCCGCGGGCTCGAGCACCCGATTCACCGACGGACGAGTCCCCGACCACGGCATCGGAGACCTGTTCACCTACGAGGCACGCCTCCAGGCACGACTCGACGTCGAGGCAGCGCTCGCCGAGGCCGAGGCGGCCGTCAAGGTGATCCCCGCAGAGGCCGGCGAGGCGATCGCCGAGGCCGCCGACCTGGACAAGCTCGACCTGGACCGCATCGAGAAGGCCACGGCGGAGCACAGCCACCCGCTGACCCCGTTGGTCGAGGAGCTCTCCCGGGTCGTCGGCAAGAAGCACGGCGGCTGGGTCCACTGGGGCGCCACCACGCAGAACATCACCCAGACCGCCGACCTGATCCTGATGCGCCAGGCGCACGACAAGATCCTCGACCTGCTCGGCGACCTGCTCCGCTCGCTGTCGAAGGTCGCCGAGGCCGGCGCCGAGGTGCCGATGCCGGGACGTACGCACTCCCAGCACGCCGTCCCGATCACCTTCGGCTTCAAGGTCGCCATCTGGATCGACGAGATCGCCGCGCACGTCGACCGGCTCCGCTCCGTCGAGGACCGTGTCTTCCGTCTGCTCATGGGCGGCGCCGCCGGCACCATGGCCTCCTTCGGCTCCCACGCCCGCGCCATCGAGACCGAGACCGCCTCCCGGCTCGACATGGGCTCGATGCCGGTGCCGTCGCGCGCGATCAACGACGGCATGGTCGAGTGGGTCTCGATCCTCGGCCTCCTCGGCGGCACCGCCGGCAAGATCGGCAAGGACGTCTACTCGATGATGCAGCCCGAGTTCGGCGAGGCCTTCGAGCCGATCCCCGAGGGCACCATCGGCTCCTCGACGATGCCCCACAAGCGCAACCCGCAGCTGACCTTGGACGTGATCACCGCCGCCACCCAGCTGCGCGGGCTCGTCGCTCCGGCGATGGAGTCGATGCTCCACGACCACGAGGCCAACGGCGCCATGACCGGCATCCTCGAGGACGCCGTCGCCCAGGCCTCGCATCTCGCCGGCGACGTCCTGGCCCGGCTCGTGGTCATCTTCACCGGCCTGACGTTCGACGAGGAGCGGATGCGCGCCAACCTGGCCCTCTCCGGCGGCCTCATCGGCTCCGAGTCCCTGATGCTCGAGCTCGGTGAGCGCATCGGCCGCCAGGTCGCCCACGACGTCGTCTTCGAGCTCGCCCAGCGCTCCGCGGTCGAGGAGCTCGACTTCGCCTCGCTGCTCGCCGCCTCCCCCGAGGTCTCCGCCCACTTCACCCGCGCCGAGATCGCCGACCTGCTCGACCCCTGCCGCCACCTCGGCGAGTCCGCCAACATCGCCCGCGCCATGGCGGAGCACGCGCGCCGGGTCGCGGACACCATCCAGATCCCCGCCGCCTGAGGCCGGCGTTGCACGGACGTCGATAGGCTGCGTACGTGGCTTTCGAAGGTTTTCCCGTGGCAGCGCTCGATTTCTACGACGACCTCGAGATCGACAACACGAAGTCGTTCTGGGAAGCCCACAAGCACATCTACAAGGAGTCGGTCCACGCGCCGATGAAGGCGCTCACCGACGAGCTCGCCGAGGAGTTCGGCAGCGCCAAGATCTTCCGGCCCTACCGCGACGTACGTTTCTCGAAGGACAAGCTCCCCTACAAGACCCACCAGGGAGCCTTCGTAGCCGTCGCGCCGCAGACCGGCTACTACGTCGAGGTCTCGCCCCGCGGCATCCGCACCGGCGGCGGCTGCTACTGGTTCGAGCCGCCCCGGCTGGCCGCCTTCCGCGACGCCATCGTCCACGACCACTACGGCGCCGACCTGGAGAAGCGCCTCGCGGTCGCGGAGAAGAAGGGCTACGAGGTCACCGGCGACCGGCTCAAGACCGCCCCGCGCGGCTTCGACAAGAACCACCCCAAGATCGAGCTCCTCCGCCACAAGTCGATCCACCTCGGCCGCACGATCGGCTTCGAGCCGGTCATCCACACCTCCGACCTCGTCGGTGAGGTGAAGAAGGACTGGCGGGCCGTACGCCCCCTCGTCGAGTGGATCGCCGAGCACGCGATCGCCTAATTGCCCGCGCGCGGCGGCGCCATACCCACTACGGTGCGCGCCGTGCGTACCACTCTGTCTCTAGCAGGCGCAGCATCGCTCCTGATCATCCCCGGCTTCGTGCTGCTGACCAGCTCGAGCAGTGTAGCCGTGACCGGCTGCATCGACAGGCCGGTCACCGTCGACCTGAACAAGGGAGAGAAGCGGACTGATCCGGCTGTCCGCGATGTCATCCTCGGCACTCCCGGCGCCGACTCGATCGCCGCCGACTCCAACGACGTCGTCTGCGGTGGCTCCGGAGACGACCGGATCCGCGGCGGAAGTCGCGTGCTCGCCGGCCCCGGGAACGACGAGATCCGGGGCAGCATCTGGGCCAACGGGGAGTCAGGCAACGACACGCTCCACGGGACGTCCGGCAACGACGAGCTCACCGGCAGCACGGGTGCCGACGTCATCTATGGCGGTATCGGGAGCGACACACTCGCTGGGCACTACATCTCCGGCACGTTCGACTCCACGGCGGGAACCGACAGCGGTGACCGTCTCTACGGCGGCAGCGGTCGGGACTTCCTCTCCGGTCAAGGGGGCAACGACCTCCTCTACGGCGAGGACGACTCAGACGCGCTGAACGGCAACAGCGGCAACGACCGGCTGTGGGGCTCCGCGGGAGACGACACCCTCCGAGGCGGAATCGGGGATGACCAGATCTACGCCAGCTACGGCGCCGACGTCGTCGTCGGCGACAGCGGCGCCGACCTCATCTACGGCAACGCCGGGCGGGACAGCCTTCACGGCATGTCAGGGAACGACCGGATCTACGGCGGTTCGGGTCGCGACTGGCTCAAGGGCTTCGATGGTGCCGACTACCTGGCCGCAGGCGCCGACGGCGACTCGCTCGTCGGCGGAGACGGCCGTGATCGCCTTCTCGGGGGCGGCGGCGACGATCGGCTCAACGGCGGCCCGCTCGCCGATGTCGTACACGGTGAGTCCGGCGCAGATCAGTGCGCGTCCGAACCCGGCGCAGGCGTGACGTACTCCTGCCTGGCTACGCGCCACCTGCCGACCGGGCCGCCGAGCGGCGGCACCTACTGGACCCCCTGACCGGGACCACACGAGATAGTCCGAGACGTTCGGGCCCATTACCAGTCGGTAGGTGGGCCCGAACGTCTCGGACTATCTGGCGCTCATGCTGAGGTGAAGCTCGCCATGGTGCGCTCGGGCTCCCAGAAGGCCTTCATGGACTTGATGCGGCCCTCGTCGTTGACGGTGTAGACCATGATCAGGTCGGTGGTGGTGTAGCTGCCGTCAGGGAACGACGTCTTGATCCGGCCGATGTTGGCGCAGGTGTTGCCGCCGGGGTTGGCGAAGGAGTCGTTGATCTCGAACTCGAACTTGTGCACCGAGGCGATCGCCTTCTCCCAGAACGCCTTGAGTCCCTCGTGACCGTGGTGGCCCTTGCCCTCCGGGTCGAACATCGACGGCCCGACGGGGTCCTCGAGCACACAGTCCTCGGCGTAGATCGTGAGCCATTCGTCGAGGTCACCCTTGGCGACGGCGGCGTAGGAGCGCTGCCCGGCCGTACGTGCGGGGTGTTCGTCGTCGGGGGCGTTCCAGGTGATGGCGTCGGAGGAGATCATGCGGCAGATCGTACGCCGAAACTGAAACGTGTTCTACCGATCTCTGCTAGCAGATGTGAGCAAGGCCCCTACTTGCGAGTAGCCCCGGGCTTGCCACCCCTTGAGGGCGAGCCTATTCTTAATGTTACCCGCCAGTAGTGCGTGCCATCCGGCGCTCCCGCAACTGGTACATCCGACAAAGGTTATGAAGGTGGATCAGTGAGCCACTACAAGAGCAATCTCCGCGACATCGAGTTCAACCTGTTCGAGGTCAACGGCACCGACAAGCTGCTCGGCACCGGCCCTTACGGCGAGCTCGACCTGGACACCGCGAAGGAGATCCTCGCTGAGGTCGACCGGATCAGCCGCGAGGACCTCGCGGAGTCGTTCGTCGACTCCGACCGCAACCCGCCGGTCTTCGACCCGAAGACCAACACCGCCCCCGTCCCGGCTTCGTTCAAGAAGTCGTACGACGCGTGGATGGAGTCGGGCTTCTGGAGCCTGCAGACCCCCGAGGAGATCGGCGGCCAGGCGGCCCCGAACTCGCTGGTCTGGGCGACCGCTGAGCTGCTCCTGGGCGCCAACCCGGCGATCTGGATGTACGGCGCCGGCCCGTTCTTCTCGAAGGTCGTCTACGAGAACGGCAACGACCGCGACAAGCGCATCGCCGAGATCATGGTCGAGCGCCTGTGGGGCTCCACCATGGTGCTGACCGAGCCCGACGCGGGCTCCGACGTCGGCGCCGGCAAGACCTACGCCACCCCCAACGAGGACGGCTCCTGGAACATCACCGGCGTGAAGCGCTTCATCACGAGCGCCGAGTCGGACCTGCAGGAGAACATCATGCACCTCGTCCTCGCTCGCCCGAAGGGTGTCGAGGGCATCGGTGGCCCGGGCACCAAGGGCCTCTCCCTCTTCCTCGTGCCGAAGTACCACTTCGACCACGAGACCGGTGAGCTCACCGGCGAGCGCAACGGCGCGTACGTCACCAACGTCGAGCACAAGATGGGCATCAAGGTGTCCAACACCTGCGAGCTCACCTTCGGCGACCCGCAGGTCGGCGGCGGCGAGCCCGCCAAGGGCTGGCTGCTCGGCGAGGTGCACGACGGCATCCGCCAGATGTTCGACGTCATCGAGAACGCTCGCATGATGGTCGGCACCAAGGCGATCGCGACGCTGTCCACCGGCTACCTGAACGCGCTGGAGTACGCCAAGACCCGTGTCCAGGGCGCTGACCTGACCAACGCCGCCAAGGACGCCCCGCGCGTCACGATCACCCACCACCCCGACGTTCGCCGCTCGCTGCTGGTGCAGAAGTCGTTCGCCGAGGGCATGCGCGCGCTGGTCTACTACACGACCTCGTGGCAGGAGAAGGTCGTCCTCACCGAGGACGGCTCCGACGAGAACAAGCTGGCCGCCGCGGTCAACGACCTGCTGCTCCCGATCGTCAAGGGCTACGGCTCCGAGCGCGCCTGGACGCTGCTCGGGACCGAGTCGCTGCAGACCTTCGGTGGGTCGGGCTTCCTGCAGGAGTACCCGATCGAGCAGTACGTCCGCGACGCCAAGATCGACTCGATCTACGAGGGCACCACGGCGATCCAGGGCCAGGACTTCTTCTTCCGCAAGATCGTGAAGAACCAGGGCGCTGCGCTCGGCCACGTCGCCGGCGAGATCCAGGCGTTCCTCGACAACGAGGGCTCCGCCGAGCTCAAGGAGTCGCGTGCCCTGCTCGCGACCGCGCTCGAGGACGTCAACGCGATCGTCGGCCACATGTTCAACGACCTGATGGCCTCCCAGGAGGAGATCACCAACATCTACAAGGTCGCCCAGAACACCTCGCGCCTGCTGCTCGCCGTCGGCGATGTCGTGGTCGCGTGGCTGCTGCTGCGCCAGGCCGAGGTCGCTCTCGCGGCGCTCGCGGGTGACCCCGGCAAGGACAAGGACTTCTACACCGGCAAGGTCGCCGCCGCGAAGTTCTTCGCCTCCTACAACCTGCCCAAGCTGACCGCTGAGCGGGCCATCGCCGAGGCGATCGACAACTCGATCATGGACCTGCCCGAGTCGGCCTTCTGATCCTCAGGTTCTGACAGCACGTACGCTGCGGCCCGCCCGGTTCTCCGGGCGGGCCGTTTCGTCGTCCGCTGCTCACATCGCGGAGGCCGTGACCGCCTCGGCGAGCCTGGCGGCGGCCGCGGAGATCCGTCTGTTGCTCGCGACGGCGAGCTGGAAGGACCACTCCAGGCCGATCGGGACGGCGATGACGCCGGGATCACCCTCGATCAACGCCCGGGGCACGACCGCGACGCCCAGCCCACGGCAGACGAGGTTGCGCGCGAGCTCGAAGTTCGTGACCTCGGTGCGGACCGTCCGTGGGACGCCGGCAGAGGCGAACGCGGCGTCCACGACCGTACGGTTGCCCCACCCCGTCGGGAAGTCGACCCAGGTCTCCCCGGCGAGATCGGCGGCGGACACCGCACGCGCCCGCGCCAGGCGGTGGCCGGGCGCGCAGATGAAGACCAGCTCGTCGCCGTGGATGCGCGTGAGGGTCAGACCGGGCAGCGAGTCGGCGGCCGTGGAGACCAGGGCGAGATCGAGGGCTCCGGAGCGTACGTCCGCCTCGCTGGTGGCGCTGCCCGCGATGGTCTGGCGCAGGCGAACGGTGATGCCGGGATGACGGGCAGCGAAGCCCTGCAGGACCTCGGCGATGTCCCAGCGCCCGGTGTAGGAGAGCGTGCCGAACAGGACCGTGCCGACCACCTGGCCCCGGGCGCCGGCGACGGCCTCGCGGGCGGCCTCGATGCCGGCGAGCACCTCGCGGGCGCGCGGGAGCAGAGCCTCACCCTCGGCGGTGAGCGCGAGGCGGTGGTAGCCGCGCTCGATCAGCGGCGCCCCCAGACCACGCTCGAGCTGTTTGATGGCGGCGGAGACCGCCGACTGCACCACGCCGACCCGGTCGGCGCCGGCGGTGAAGCTGCCGGTCTCGGCGACGGCGACGAAGTACTCCAGCTGGTGGGGCTGCATGCTCCACACTATCGCAGATGGTGATGTGTACCTTCGACAGGATTCGTTGGAGATGATCCTGTCCATCCACGAGCATAGGGGCATGACGACAATCCAGACCGCGCCCCGAACCGAGCGGCATCACCACCTCCGCGGGTTCTGGTCGGTGGCGTTCCTGTTCGCGGTGACGATGGCCTTCGCGGCCGCGCCGGCGCCGCTCTACGTCTTCTACGTCGACGAACGGGGATGGGGCTCGTTCGTGATCACGGTGGTGTTCGCGACGTACGGCGCGGGGGTGGTGGTCTCGCTCTTCCTCGCCGGCCACCTCTCCGACCGGTTCGGGCGGCGGCGGGTGGTGGCGCCGGCGGTGCTGCTCAACGTGCTCTCTGCGCTGATCTTCCTCTCGACCCACGAGCTCGGCTGGCTGCTGCTGGCGCGGCTGCTGTCCGGGCTCGGCGTCGGGATGCTCACCGCGACGGCGACGGCCCATCTCGCCGAACTGCACCGGCGGAGCCGGCCGGAGGCACCGGCGACGCGAGCCGAGGTGGTCGCGACGGCGGCCAACATCGGCGGGCTGGGCCTCGGTCCGCTGGTCGCCGGTGCACTGGCCGAGTGGGTGCCCCGACCGCTCTACACACCGTACGCGGTGTTCGCGTTCCTCATGGTGATCGGTCTGCTCGCGGTGGTCGCAGCGCCGGAGACGGTCGACACCGACCAGCCGGACTGGACCTACCGGCCGCAGCGGGTGCGGGTGCCGGCCGATGCGCGCGGTGCCTACTTCGCCGCCGGGATGGCGAGCTTCGTGGCGTTCGCGATGTTCGGCTTCTTCACCTCGTTGGTGCCGTCGTTCCTCGCCGACGAGCTCGATCTCCACTCGCACGTGGTCGCGGGCGCGGTCGGGTTCTCGATCTTCGGGGCCGCGGCGCTCTTCCAGGTGCTGGCCGGGCGCTGGCAGCGACGGAGGCTGTACGTCACCGGGCTGGTCGCCCTGACCGCCGGGCTGCTGCTCGTGGTCGGTGCCCTGCTGTCCGGCACGTTCTGGGTGCTGGTCGTCGGGGCCGTCGTCACCGGCGCCGGATCGGGGATGTCGTTCAAGGCGGCGGTCGCGACCGTGATCTCGGTGGCACCGCCGAGCAGCCGCGGCGAGGCACTGGCCGGGCTCTTCCTGATGGCCTATCTGGGGATCACGGTGCCGGTGGTGCTGCTCGGGATCCTGGTGCAGTACGTCGCCACCGACCCGGCGATGCTCACGTTCGGCGCGCTCCTGCTGGTGCTGCTCGGGGTCGCTGCTCGCGGGGTGACCGGGGCGCGGCGTACGGCCTGACCGGTGGGCCGCGATGCAGGGGACGGTATGCACGGCCGAGACAGGTGGGTAGCGTTGAACGCCAGTCTTCTCACGTCTGGAGCTCTGCCATGACCATCGGCCTTGGGATCATCCTGCTGATCCTCGGACTCATCCTGCTCACCGGAGCGGTCGATCTGCCCGACGACATCGCCAACGCCATCGCGACCGAACCGCTGGGCTGGATCCTGACGATCGCCGGCGGCCTCGCGATCGCGATCGGCGTCCTGCTGTCCGTGAACCGCTCGCAGCACACCACTGCCGTCGAGCACCGCCGCTACGATGTCGGGCCCTACCCGAACGAGCCTCAGGGGCCCTACCCCGGCCCGCCTCCGCAGGGCCACTACCCTCCCGCCGGACCTCAGCAGGGCCACTACCCTCCCGGCCAGGGTCCGTCGCAGGGTGGTTATCCGGGCGGTCGGGGCTGACGACCCTGACGTAGCTGGGAGCGGGCTGCGTGGCGTACGGCCTCGCTCAGGTCGTCGAGGGCGATCGAGTCGAGGCGCCAGCGCTGCCAGAAGAGCTGGATGTCGATGGGCTTCGCGCCGGGGAGCGGGATCGTGGTCCTGGACGCGAGGTCGGCCGCCGCCTGCGCGTCGAGGAGCATCCCCCAGCCGAGGCCGCGCCGGATCGCCTCGTGGAAGTCGTGGCTGCTCGGGACCCGGTGGACGACCGGCGGCCGGGTCGCCCCGTGGGCCGCGAGCACCTCGTCCTGAAGGTGGTCCTTCTCGTTGAAGACGATCATCGGCATCGCACTCCAGTCGATGCCACGGCCCTTGCGGTAGCGCTCGACGAGCGCCGGAGTCGCGCCAGGCGTGTAACGGAGCCTTCCCAGCGGCTCGACGGTGCAGCCCTGGACCGGCTTCGGCTCGCTGGTGACGGCCGCGAGCACCTCGCCGCGGCGCAGCGCGTCGGCCGAGTAGCCCTGGTCCTCCACGGTGATCCGCAGCGCGGTCCGGTCCCAGGTCGCGACCTCGTCGAGCACCGGGCGAAACCAGGTCGCCAGGGTGTCCGCGTTGACCACGACCGAGAGGTCGACGACCGTGTCGTCGTCGGCATCGCCTGTCCTCAGCGTCGCCGCCGCCTCGGCGAGCAGCAGGCGGAGCTGTCTGCCTTGGCGGATCAGGGGCTCACCGGCCTCGGTGGGCGTGCAGGGAGTCGTACGCCGCACCAGCACCTGACCGGCCGCACGCTCGAGCGCCCGGATCCGCTGGCTGACGGCGCTCGGGGTGATGTGGAGGCGGCGGGCGGCGGCATCGAAGGTGCCTTCCTCGGCGATCACGACGAGGGTCTCGAGCTGGGTCGGGTCGAGGGCGGGCATGGCTTAAGTGTGACTTATCTTCGGTAAGATTCTTTCGCTGGTCTGTAGATCCTCGGCGCCTTAGCGTCGCTGGTGTGTTCAACGCCAGCCTCGCCGGACTCCTCACCGGGCTCAGTCTCATCGTCGCCATCGGGTCGCAGAACGCGTACGTCCTGCGGCAGGGCATCCTGCGCTCGCACGTCCTCGTCGTGGTGAGCGTGTGCGCGGTCTCCGACCTCGTCCTGATCTGCGCCGGGGTCGGCGGGATGGGCGCTGTCGTCTCGCGTGCGGGCTGGGCGGTGGAGGTGCTGCGCTGGTTCGGGGTGGCGTTCCTCGGCTGGTACGGCATCGCGTCGTTCCGGCGGGCGCTGCGGCCGTCGGGTCTCGATGCCGCTGACGCACCCCGCGAGCCGCTCCCCCGGGTGATCGCCAAGGCTGCCGCCTTCACCTGGCTCAACCCGCATGTCTACATCGACACACTTGTGCTCCACGGGTCGATCGCGGCGACGTACGGATCGGCGCGGTGGGGGTTCGCCATCGGCGGGTGCCTGGCCAGCATCATCTGGTTCGCCGGGCTCGGCTACGGCGCCCGCCTCCTCGGGCCGTTGCTCGCCAGCCGGCGGGCGTGGCAGGTGCTCGACAGCCTCATCGGGTGCACGATGCTCGCCATCGCCGGCGGGCTCGCGCTCGGCGGGCTGGGCTGACAAGGCGGGGCTGACAGGCCGGGGCCAACCGTCAAATGCATCCATTGTGTGGAGTCGCCGCCTAGTGTGGCCGCATGCCGTGGACGACCTCCGACATTCCTGACCTGACCGGCAAGAACGCCGTGGTGACCGGACCGACGCTGGGCGGGATCGGCTATTTCACCGCGCGCGGCCTCGCGGCTGCAGGCGCACGGGTGATCCTGGCAGGGCGGTCCTGGGAGAAGCTCGACGCTGCCGCGGCGGCTCTGGCCGACGAGGTCCCGGGCGCCCGGCTCGACCGGGTCGCCCTCGACCTCTCCTCGCTCCAGGCGGTGCGGGCGGGAGCCGAGGCGATCGCCGCGGCGACCTTCGACGGCGGCGGCCCGCTGCACCTGCTGGTCAACAACGCGGGCGTGATGGCGACACCGCAGTCGCGCACCGTCGACGACCTCGACCTGCAGATGGCGACGAACCACTTCGGGCCGTTCCTGCTGACCGGGCTGTTGCTCGAGCCGCTGGCCGAGAGCGGCGACGCGCGGATCGTGACCGTCTCGAGCATGATGCACAAGCTCGCCCGCAAGGCGCCGCTGGGCTACCCGACGGTGCAGGTCGGGCGTTACTCGCCGTGGACCGTCTACTCCCAGTCGAAGCTGGCCAACCTGCTCTTCACCTTCGAACTGCAGCGGCGCCTGGAGAAGGCGGGGCTGCCGATCGCCGCGTACGCCGCCCACCCGGGGCTCGCCTCCACGCGGCTGATGGCGAACGGCACGTCCCGGAGGCTGATCGCCCCGATCGCCAGCATCAGCGAGGCCGCCGTCCACGCCATGGCGCAGACCCCCGAGGCCGGCGCCTGGCCTGCCCTGATGGCGGCGACCTACCCGGCTCTGGAGCCGGGGACGTACGTCGGTCCGAGCGACGCCTTCGAGGCCCGCGGTGCACCGAAGCCGGTCACCGCGTCGCGGCTCGCGCGCAACCCTGAGGCGGCGCGGGCGCTGTGGGAGCTCTCCGAGCAGACCACCGGTATCGCCTACCCCTGACCAAAGTCTGACCACGGTCGCTACCTCAGGCCGATGCCGTCGTGGTCCCCCGGATCCTAGATTCAGCAGGGTGAGCAAGAAGGTCCAGATCTGGTCGCGCACGATCTCCGGGCACACCCACCGTCTCGAGGTGACCGGCGAGATCGTCCGTACGTTCGTGTGGACCGTCGACGGCGAGGAGGTCCTCACCAAGAAGACCGCCGACGACCGGGCCCGCCTCGAGACCGAGGACCACGGGAGCATGCTCGTGATCCACTCCGGGCTCGGCACCCCGCGCCGCGCGACCTACTTCGCGCCCGGCGAGGACCTGGCCGGGATGGCCGGCATCGGCGGCACGGACCTCACTCCCGAACCGGGGTCACGGGCGGCTGCGTACGAACGTCGGGTGATCGAGCACCCCCGGCGCTATGCGCTGATCGAGACCCTCGGCGGCGCCGCGGGCGTCGTCGGCGGCATCGTCGCCGCGATGGTCGTCGCGTGGATCCTCGCCCGGATCTCGCTGCCGGACATCGACCTCCCACTCCCGAACCTGCCGGACCTCCCCGACCTGCCCCTCCCCGACCTCCCCAGCATCCCGTGGCCGTCGATCCCGTGGCCGGACCTGCCGGACGTACAGGTCCCCGAATGGGTGACGTGGGTCGCCGACCACCTGAAGTACGTCTGGCCCGTCGTCCTCGCCTTCGTCCTGGCCCAGGGCGAGATCAAGCGCCGTCGCAAGCATGCACAAGCCGCCGAGACTGCAGAAGTGGCGGACGAAACCGCAGAAGTGGGCGACGAAACTCGACTTTCGTCACCCACAACTACAGATTCGGCCGCCACAACTGAGGACTCGGCCGCCACAAGTGCGGACTCGGCTGACTTGGGTCAGCGGCGGGGCTTGTAGGTCGGCTTCTCGCGCTTGAAGGCGGCCTCGCGGGCGATCTTGGTGTTCTCGCCGAAGAGGAGGCGGAGCTGCTCGATGCGCTCGCGGGAGAAGGTGCGCTTGATGGGGGCGTACCAGGTGTCGTTGAAGAGGCGCTTGGCGGCGGCGAGCTGGTCCGGGGAGCGCTCGGAGAGGCGGCGGGCGAAGGCGGTCGCGGTCGCGACCGGGTCGGCGGAGAGCTCGGTGACCAGGCCGAGCTCGTAGGCGCGCTCGCCGGAGAACTGCTCGGCCGTCATGGTGAGCTTCTTGGCGGTGTCGATGCCGACGACCTCCGACAGCGACCGGATGCCGGTCATGTCGGGGATGATCCCCCACTTGCCTTCGAGGACCGACCACTGCGAGTCGGGCTCGGCGATGCGGAAGTCGGCGCCGAGGGCGATCTGTACGCCGCCACCGAGGCAGTGGCCGTGGACGGCCGCGATCACCGGGACCGGCAGCCGGCGCCAGGCCCAGACCGACTCCTGGAAGAGGTTGGTGCCGCGGAAGGGCACCGGGATGAACGCGCCCACGATCTTCTTCGGGTCGCGCAGGACGGAGGCGAAGTCGAGGCCGGCGGTGAACGCGTCCCCCTCCCCGGCGATGACCACCGCGCGCAGATCGCGGTTCTTACCGAGCTCCTTGGCGGTGTCGACCAGCTCCTGGAGCAGCTCCAGGGTCAGCGCGTTGAGCTTGTCAGGGCGGTTGAGACGCACCTGGGCGATGCCGTCGTTGATTTCGGTGGTGACGAGGGGCATGAGGAGAACACTACGGGGCAGTAGGCATGATGGGACACATGGCTGACCCACGCGCTGGAACGCTCGCTACGCCCGCCGACCTGGTCGACGTACCTCACCTGGTCGCCTCCTACTACAACCTGCAGCCCGACCCGGAGGATCCGGCCCAGCAGGTCGTCTTCGGCACCTCGGGGCATCGAGGGTCCTCGCTCCGGTCGGCCTTCAACGAGACGCACATCCTGGCCACGACCCAGGCGATCGTCGACTACCGCACCTCCCAGGGCATCGACGGCCCGCTGTTCATCGGGCGCGACACCCACGGCCTCTCCGAGCCCGCGTGGGCGAGCGCGCTGGAGGTGCTGGTAGCCAACGACGTACGCGTCCTGGTGGACGACCGCGACGGCTACACCCCCACGCCGGCGGTCTCGCACGCGATCCTCCGTGCCAACGCCGGGCGACTCTCGGGCCCCGGCCTGGCCGACGGGATCGTCGTGACGCCGTCCCACAACCCGCCCTCCGACGGCGGCTTCAAGTACAACCCGCCCCACGGCGGCCCCGCCGACTCCGACGCCACCAAGGTCATCGCCGCCCGTGCCAACGAGCTGATCCGGGCCGGCCTCGCCGGCGTCAAGCGCGTGCCGTTCGCGGCTGCGAGGCGGAAGGCCGAGGCGTACGACTTCCTGGGCTCCTACGTCGACGACCTGCCCAACGTGGTCGACCTGACCGCCATCCGCGACGCCGGAGTACGGATCGCGGCGGACCCGCTGGGCGGGGCCTCGGTCGCCTACTGGGGCGAGATCGCCGAGCGGCACAAGATCAACCTCAACGTGGTCAACGAGCTGGTCGACCCGACCTGGAGGTTCATGCCGCTGGACTGGGACGGCAAGATCCGGATGGACTGCTCCTCCCCCAGCGCGATGGCCGAGCTGGTGCGCTTCCTGGAGAACACCCCGGAGTTCGACATCGCCACCGGCAACGACGCCGACGCCGACCGCCACGGGATCGTCACCCGGGACGCCGGGCTGATGAACCCAAACCACTTCCTCGCGGTCGCCATCGACCACCTCTTCGGCGGCGCGCGTCCGGACTGGCCGGCGACCGCACGGATCGGCAAGACGCTGGTCTCCTCCTCGATGATCGACCGGGTCGCCGGTGCGATCGAGAAGCCCCTGGTCGAGGTGCCGGTCGGTTTCAAGTGGTTCGTGCCGGGGCTGATCGACGGCTCGTTCGGCTTCGGTGGCGAGGAGTCGGCCGGCGCCTCGTTCCTGCGCTTCGACGGCACCGTGTGGACCACCGACAAGGACGGCATCATCCTGTCGCTGCTCGCCTCCGAGATCCTGGCGCACACCGGGAAGTCGCCCTCGGAGCGCTACGCCGAGCTGGTCGCCGCACACGGCGAGCCGGCGTACGCCCGGATCGACGCCCCCGCCTCGCGCGAGGAGAAGGCGAAGCTCGCGGCCCTCTCCCCCGACGCAGTCACCGCAACGTCCCTGGCCGGTGAGGAGATCACCGCCAAGCTCACCGAGGCGCCCGGCAACGGCGCGGCCATCGGTGGCCTCAAGGTGACCACCGAGTCGGCCTGGTTCGCGGCCCGCCCGTCGGGGACCGAGGACGTCTACAAGATCTACGCCGAGTCCTTCCGCGGACCCGACCACCTGGCCGAGGTGCAGGAGGAGGCCAGGGCGGTCGTCTCGACCGCCCTGGCCTGATCCTCGGGCATCAGCGGGGACTCACCGCATCCAGAAGGGGTTCTCGGCGTCCTCACGCACCGTCACGTTGACCCGGTTGAAGAGGTTGTGGGTGGCGATGCAGAGGACCAGAGCGGCGGTCTGCCGCTCGTCGTAGTGCTTGGTGACCTCGCGCCAGAGCTCGTCCGGCACGGCGTCCTCGGCGTCGGCCAGACGGGTCACCGCGTCGGCGAGGGCGAGGGCCGCCTTCTCGGCCTCGTTGAAGAAGGGCGACTCGCGGTAGGCGGCGAGACCGACGATCTTCTCGATCGGGATACCGACCTCGTCGACACGGAGCGCGTGGCCCTGGAGGCAGGCCGCGCAGCCGTTGAGGGAGCTGACCCGCATCGCGATCAGCTCGGTGGTGGACTCGGGCAGGCCGCCGTCCGCGACAGCGGCAAGGAGGTTGCCGATGCCCTTGTAGGCCTGCGGGATGACTTCAGCGGGGTTCTTCATTCGGTTGCTCATGCCATCTCGACCCGGCCCGGCGGGGAGATGTGACAGATCGGCGAAAGAAAAAATTCTTCGCCCGGACCGGTCACATCTGGTCTCCTTCACGTGTCGGGTCCATAGGGGACGACCTGCCCCGAGACCCAGAGACCCGGAGGACGGACGATGCAGCAGGAATGGCTGGCCGAGCGTTTCGAGCAGGAACGGCAGCACTTGTACGGGGTGGCCTACCGGATGCTCGGCTCCACCTCCGAGGCCGAGGACGCCGTGCAGGACGCCTGGCTCCGGCTGAGCCGAACCCAGGCCGACGAGATCGACAACATCGGTGCCTGGCTGACGACGGTGGTCGCACGCGTCTCGCTCAACATGCTCCGCTCACGCAAGACCCGCGGCGAGGTCTCCATCGAGGACCGGCTGCCGGACCCGACGGTCGTTCTCGACGACGGCACTACGCAGGACCCGGCCGAACGCGCGATGCTCGCCGACTCCGTCAGCCTCGCTCTCCTGGTCGTGCTCGACCAGCTCTCCCCCGACGAGCGGCTGGCCTTCGTGCTCCATGACCTCTTCGCGGTGCCGTTCGACGAGATCGCGACGATGCTCGACCGCTCCTCCGACTCGACCCGCCAGCTCGCCAGCCGCGCGCGGCGCCGGGTGCGCGGCCGCACGCCTGACCGAGACGTCGCCGCGCAGCGCGAGGTCGTCGACGCCTTCTTCGCCGCCGCCCAGGACGGCGACCTGAACCGGCTGATCGGCGCCCTCCATCCCGACGTCGTCCTGCGCGCCGACATGGGCGCCGGGATCACCACCTACCGCGGCGCCGAGAAGGTCGCCGGCAACGCCGTCATGTACGCCCACGCCGACCGCGTCACCCACAACGCCCTGGTCAACGGCTCTGCCGGCGTCATCGTCACCTACCACGGCAAGCTCTTCAGCGTCATGGGCTTCACCGTGGTCGACGGGCAGATCACCGAGATCGAGGCGTACGCAGCCCCGGCCCAGGTCGCGAAGCTCGCCGAGGACCTGGGCCTGGAGTCAGCGCACTCCTAGGCCGCCTGGCGGCGGGGTCGGCCGCGGCCGCGCTTGTGGGTGACCACCTGGCCGCGCTCGACGATCTCGCCGCCCCAGACGCCCCATGGCTCGGAGCGCGCGAGAGCACCCGAGAGGCACTCGCGCATCACCGGGCAGTCGAGGCAGCGGTCTTTGGCCACCTCGAGGGCGGCGGGGGACTCTGAGAACCACAACGCAGAGTCGTCTCCATGGCACGGCAGGCCGGCGGCGTACAAAGGCGGGATGATCTCCAAGGGCACCCCTCGAGAATCTGCGCCTGAGGTAGGCCCGCACATCGGGAAACTACCTTAGATCGCCCCTGAGGCCCCCTCCTGAGGATCTCCCGAGCAGGAATCGTTTCGGACTCGTGATTCGCGTTTGCACCCATCTTCGGCGCAAATCTCTCTACGATGCGAAATCGCCGCGACCTGACGCGGCGCATCCCCGAGAGGAGCAACCCCGTGCAGCTCGGAAAGCAGGGAATCAGCCTTGCGCTCGTCGCCGCCGGCCTGGTGATCACACCGGTCGCCGCGGTCGCTGCGAAACCGGATCCCAGCGGCATCGACCAGCTGAAGGCCGCGGCGGACCAGACCGTCACGCTCAAGAAGGAGGGCGCCACCGGCCGGATCGGCTTCGTGTCCACCAAGGGCGATCTGCTGCCTCGCGTCGCCGCCGACTCCAAGTCCGAAGCGGCCGCGAAGGCGCGTGAATACCTCGACGAGTACGCCTCGGTCTTCGGCGCCGAGGCCAGCCAGCTCGACCAGAGGAAGGTCACCTCGACCCCGGCCGGCTGGACGGTCGAGTTCGAGCAGGCCTACCAGGGCGTGCCGGTCTTCGGTGGCGTCCTGAAGGCCCACGTCGACAAGTCCGGCGACCTGACCTCGGTCAACGGTTTCGCCGCCCCTGACCTCGACCTCAGCACGACCCCGACGTGGTCGAAGGAGAAGGCCGGCGCCAAGGCGCTCGAACTGGTGAAGGCGAAGCCGGCCCAGGCCCACCCCGACAGCAAGATCGACACCACCGGCGTCGAGGTCGTCAAGGCCGACCTCAACATCTACCGCATGGGCGCGGCCCAGGGCGTGACCGGCAAGAGCCTGCTCGCCTGGGTCATCGAGGTGTCCAACCAGTCGACCGTGCGCGAGACCGTCGTGCTCGACGCCGCCAGCGGCAAGCCGGTCAACCGCTACTCGATGCTCCACTCGGCCACCGACCGCGAGCTGGTCGAGAAGCACAACACCCCGGACACGACCGACGACGCGACCGTCTGGCGGGAGAACGACGCCTTCCCGGGCTCGCTCGACCAGGACCAGCAGAACGAGGTCGCCAGCACCGGCGAGTCCTATTGGCTCTTCAAGAACACCTTCGGCCGCGACTCCTACGACGGCAACGGCGCGAAGATGGTCACGGTCAACAACGACCCGGCGATCTCGTGCCCCAACGCCAACTGGAACGGCGAGACCACCAACTACTGCTCCGGCGTCACCTCCGACGACGTGGTCGCGCACGAGTGGGGCCACGCCTACACCGAGCACACCTCCGGCCTGATCTACCAGTGGCAGTCGGGCGCGCTCAACGAGGCGTACTCCGACATGTGGGGCAACACGGTCGACTTCCTCAACGCGCGTGAGAACACCACCGACGACGTGGCCCGTACGGACGGAAAGTGCTCCTCCTCCACGCGCGGCGCCATCACGCTGACGATCAACTCGCCGGCCGACGTCGCCGGGGACTGCCCGGCCGCTGCCGCCAACTTCGGCCCGGTCTACCCGACCGCCGGGGTGACCAGCGACATCGTGGTCGGCCTCGACGCCGCCAACAGCGGCGGTCCGACGACCACCGACGGTTGCTCGCCGCTGGAGAACGCCGCGGCGGTCAACGGGAAGTTCGTGCTCGTCGACCGCGGCACCTGCGCGTTCACCCAGAAGGTCGCGAACGCGAAGAACGCCGGTGCCAAGGGCATCGTGATCGCGTTCCTGCAGGGTCAGTCGATCGGCAGCATCTCCGGCAACTCCGACATCTACGGCGCCACCACCGACTACGCCACCGGCCAGAAGATCAAGAACGCCACCGGCACGGTCAACATCACCATCAAGGACGCCTCGACCGAGACCAAGGACGAGTCCGTGCGCTGGCTGATGGGTGAGGACTCGACCGCCTTCGGCGGCGCGATCCGCGACATGTGGAACCCGAACTGCTACGGCGACCCGGGCAAGGTCTCCGACGAGGAGTACCACTGCGACGGTGCCACCGACTCCGGCGGCGTCCACGTCAACTCCGGCGTCATCAACCACCACTACGCCCTGCTCGTCGACGGTGGCTCCTACAACGACACCACCGTGGCGAGCATCGGTCTGGACAAGGCCGCCAACCTGATCTGGCACGCCCAGACCAACTACCTGACGCCGACCTCGGGCTTCCCCGAGTACGCCCAGGCGATGGTCTCCTCCTGCGCCGACCTGATGGGTGTGACCACGCTCAAGAAGCTCACCCTGGGCACCTCGACGCCGCAGACCGGCGGCGGCGAGACCCCGGGCGGCGAGGCCGAGGCGCCGGCCCTGGAGCCGATCACGGCCGACGACTGCGCGGCGGTCGCGGCGGCCAACACGGCCACCGAGCTCACCAAGGAGCCGGTCCAGTGCAACTTCGGTCCGATGCTCGACCCGAACACCCCCGCGCTGTGCGGTGAGGGCACCAACGAGGTCACCACCTACACCGAGGACTTCGAGGACGGTCTGAGCGGCTGGACCCAGGACGCCGAGGCGCTGGTCCCCGGCAACGACTATCCCTGGGAGGCCGGCTCCGACGTCGAGGGCAACACCAGCGGCCTCGCGTTCGCGCCGGGTCCGAACGAGGGCGCCTGCGGGTCCGCGACCGGTGACATCACCAGCCGCAACGGCCTGCTCAGCCCGACGCTCACCGTGCCCGACGGCCTGTCGCCGCGGCTGAGCTTCGACCACTCGGTGCTCACCGAGTGGGGCTACGACGGTGGCAACGTCAAGGCCTCGGTCAACGGCGGCGAGTTCAAGCCGATCGACCAGGCGGCGTACGCCTTCAACGCACCTGGCGGCACGATGAACGCCGACAGCGGATACATGGAGGGCGAGCCCGCTTGGACCGGGTCGGACGGCAACAGCTTCACCGGTGAGTGGGGCACCACCATCGTGAAGCTCGACTCGATCGCGGCCGCCGGTGACAAGGTGCAGTTCCGCTTCGACTTCGGTCGCGACGGCTGTGGCGGTGCCCGCGGCTGGGCCATCGACAACGTCACGGTGAGCTACTGCACCGAGAAGGCGGTCCCGGAGATCTCCGCCACCTCGCCGAAGTGGGGCAAGGTCACGATCACCGTCGACGGCGAGCGCGCCACCGGCGAGATCGTCGTCAAGGAGAACGGCATCCGCATCGGCCGCTTCACCCTGAAGAAGGAGGAGGCGACCTTCCGGGCGCTCCGAGGCACGCACACCTACGAGGTGGCCTACTCGGGTGACCGGAAGAACGAGGCGATCACCGAGACGGTGACCGTCAGGGTCAAGTAGCAGCCACACCTTCGAGGGCCCCGCCGGAAAACAACGTCCGGCGGGGCCTTCTGTGTCCCTACACTCGCCCTCATGCGTGGAACGATCCTGACCCTGGGCGGCGGTGGCTTCTCGATGCCGGAGGTGCACGGGCAGGACTTCTCGCCCCTCGATGCCGAGCTCAACCGGCTGACCGGGAAGCCGCGGCCCAAGGTCTGCTTCATCGCGACCGCGAGCGGCGACGCCGACAGCTACCACGACAAGTTCCTCGCCGCGTACGCCGACAGGTCCCAGGCGACCGTGCTGTCGCTGTTCAACAAGGCGCCGGAGGGACACGAGCTCCCGATCGACGACCTCGAACGGCTGCTCGACCAGGACATCGTCTACGTCGGCGGCGGCTCCACCGCCAACCTGCTGGCCGTGTGGCGGCTGCACGGGCTGCCCGCGCTGCTGGAGAAGGCAGCCGCCGGCGGGACGATCCTGGCCGGCATCTCGGCCGGGGCCAACTGCTGGTACGAGGCCTCCTCGACCGACTCCTTCGGCCCCACCGCGCCGCTCCCCGACGGCCTGGGGTTCCTGCCCGGCTCGTTCTGCCCGCACTACCTCGGCGAGGAGGACCGACGGGAGACGTACGTCCGGTTCGTCGGCTCCGGGGCGCTGCCGGCCGGCTATGCGGCCGATGACGGCGTCGCGCTGCTGTGGCGCGACGGCGAGCTGGTCGAGGTGCTCAGCGAGCGGCCCGACGGCGTGGCGTACGCCGTCGGGCCGGACGGTGAGACCCCGCTCGAGGTGCGGGTGCTTCGCTAGGGCTACGGCTGCGGCTAGGGCAGGTAGAGCAGGACGTACGTCGCGACGTGGCAGAAGCCGAAGAGCGCCGGCGCCCACACCTCGATGTTGCTCATCGGCAGGTAGCGCGAGCTGTCGCGACCGAGGCCGACCGCCGACCACTCGGCAGCACCCGGCGCCGTGGGGAGCTGCTTCTCGAGCTGGGAGATGACCGCGTACTTCCCGGCGGCCATCTGCCGGTAGGAGCGGACGATCCAGAACCAGCCGAGGCACAGGCCGAGGGCGGCGATCAGCGCGATCGAGAACACCCAGGGTCGCTCGGGGGCGGCGGCCACGAGAGCCGTGCCGGCGACCAGGACGCCGATGTTGACGATCAGGAAGAACGCGCTGGTGAGCGTGCGCCGCACGCTGAGGCGCTCGGCCTCGGCGACGTAGAGCTTGTACTGGTCGAAGAGCACCGCGCGGTCACCACTGGAGAGCACGTCGGGAGGCAGCACCCACAGGCCCTCGGCGAGCGCCGACGGGTTCGGCTGGTTGGCGGTCACATAGCTGCGTACCGCGGTCCGGGACTCGACGCCGGACTCAGCTCCGGGAATCAACTCGTTCTCCATAGTGCCTAGTTGTCTACCCGTCTCGGCGGACGATGTCCATACGAGATTCGTCACCGTGGCGCAGGTGTGACCTAGGTCAGAGAACGCAGCGCGGCGGCGGCCTCGTCGACGCACTCCGGAAGAGCGAGGTCGGTCTCCCCCGATACCCACCGGGAGAATGCCGCCTGGAAGACGGCGACCGCGCTGTAGGCGGCCAGCGCGGCGGTCGGCTCGCCCACGCCACGCTCGGCGAGCGCGGCCTGCGCCGCGGTCGTCATCGCGGCCATCTTGAGCAGCTCACGCTCCTGGAGGGCCGGGGTCGCCTCGATGATCCGGGCTCGCTGGGCGGCCTGCTCCCGACTGCGTGCCTCGGCGATCCCGACCGCCGCCTCGCGTACGCCGCCGAGCACCATCTGCAGCGGAGTCGCCCCCTCGTCGGCGGCGGCGATCGCCTTCACCACCACCTCGTCGAGGGGGCTCGGGTTGGCGAAGAGCACCTCCCGCTTGTCGGCGAAGTGGCGGAAGAAGGTGCGCTCGGTGACGCCGGCGCGAGCCGCGATGTCGCCGGCGGTCGTCTTGTCGTAGCCCTTCTCGGCGAACAGGTCGAGGGCAGCGGAGAGCATCCGGCCACGCGCGTCGGGCTCCCATCTCGCCATGCAGCCCATCCTAACGTGATGTCAGTTCATGACATCACGTGCTACAGTTGATGTCAGTCACTGACATAGGAGGAAGCATGACGACCATCTTCATCACCGGCGCCTCGGGCTGGATCGGCTCGGCGGTCACCGACGAGCTCCTCGCGAACGGATACTCCGTCACCGGCCTGGCCCGCTCCGACGCGAGCGCCGCCGCCCTCGAGGCGAAGGGCGCCGAGGTCCACCGCGGCTCGCTCGACGACCCGGACACGCTCGCCACCGCCGCGAAGGCCGCCGACGGCGTGATCCACCTGGCCTTCAAGCACGACTTCACCGACTACGCCGGCGCCGGCCGCACCGAGCATGCGACGGTCGAGGCGATGCTCACCGCGATCGAGGGCACCGGGAAGCCTTTCCTGCTCGCCTCCGGGCTGGTCAGCGACGTCACCGGACGGCCCTTCACCGAGGACGACGCCAACCCGAACCACGGCCCCGACTCGATGCGTGGCGGCAGCGAGAATCTCGCGCTCGGCTTCGCCGACCGTGGCGTACGTCCCGTGGCGCTCCGCTTCGCGGCCTCGGTCCACGGCGCGGGCGGCGACCACGGTTTCGTCGCGGTCCTGTCGTCCATCGCCAGGCAGCACGGGGTCGCGGCATACATCGGCGACGGCCTGAACCGATGGCCGGCGGTGCATCGCACCGACGCGGCCCGGATGGTGCGGCTCGCGCTGGAGAAGGCGCCAGCCGGCTTCCGCGCCCACGCCGCGGCCGAGGAGGGCATCCCCACCCGCGAGATCGCCGAGGCGATCGGCAGCCGGCTCGGCCTGCCCACGGCCTCGATCGACCCCGCGGACGCCGAGGCTCACTTCGGCTGGATCAGCACGTTCTTCGGGTTCGACGCCTGGGCGTCCGCCGAGCAGACCCGTCGCCTGCTCGGCTGGGAGCCGACCATGCCCCCGCTGCTCGAGGACATCGCGGCCGGCGCCTACGACGCGTAGAGCCTCAGCCGGCTCAGATGGCCTTGCCGACGGAGGCGGCGCCGGCGGCCTCGAACTCCTTGAGCAGCCGGCGTCGCGTACGGGTGTCGCCGCGGACCGCCTTGACGAGCTTGACGAACTGGCTCGGCGCGTTGCGGACGTTGGTCGACTCGAGGAAGCCGTTGGGGAACGAGAGGCGCACGACCTTGTGCCAGGCGGACGCGACCTGCTGCGGCATCGGCGCGGTGTGGTAGTTCAGGCCGTACTTGTCGAAGAGCGCGCGGACCTTCGGCGCGATCTCGGCGTAGCGGTTCGAGGGCAGGTCGGGGAAGATGTGGTGCTCGATCTGGTGCGACAGGTTGCCGGTCATCACGTGCAGGAACTTCGAGCCGGAGATGTTGGCCGAGCCGAGCATCTGCCGGACGTACCACTCACCACGGCTCTCGTTCTCCGGGATGTCCTTGAGCTCGAAGGTCTCGACGCCCTCGGGGAAGTGACCGCACATGATCACCGAGTGGGTCCAGACGTTGCGGGTGAAGTTGGCGATCAGGTTGGCCACCAGCGTGGTCGGTCCGGAGAGGGTGACCATCGAGAGCGCCGGGTGGGCGACGTAGTCCTTGAACGCCTGGCGGCGGACCTTGGCGAGCGTACGCTTCGCCGCCATCTCCCACTCGGCGGACGGGCGGCGACCCTTCTTCTTCTGCCGGATCACCCGGCCGAGCTCGAGGTCGTACATCGCGATGCCATACTCGAAGATGCACATGTTGATGAAGTTCATCGCCGGCTGGAACAGGCTGGACGGCGTCCAGCGCTGCTCCTCGTCGACGCGCATGATGCCCCAGCCGAGGTCGTTGTCCTTGCCCACGATGTTCGTGTAGGTGTGGTGCAGCTCGTTGTGGGAGTGCTTCCACCCCTCCGCGGTGGAAGCGTTGTCCCACTCCCACACCGTCGAGTGGATCTTCGGGTCACGCATCCAGTCCCACTGGCCGTGCATGATGTTGTGGCCGATCTCCATGTTGTCCAGGATCTTGGCGATCGAGAGACCCACGGTGCCGACGACGAACGCCGGCGGGAAGATGCTCGCGAGCAGGACGGCGCGGGAGCCGAGCTCCAGCGAGCGCTGGACCTTGATGACCTTGCGGATGTACGCGGCGTCGCGCTCTCCGCGGGTGTCGATGACCTCTTGGCGGATGGCGTCGAGCTCACGGCCGAGCTGCTCGATGTCGTCGCGGGTCAGGTGGGCGATCGGGCCGGTGTAGGCCGGGGCGTCAGGTGCGATGGTCATTGCTGTCTCGCTTCTCGTCGTGGGGGGTGTCTAGGAGGCGGGGTGGTCGATCACGCACTCGCCGGCGGCGGCGGAGATGCAGGTCTGGATCGGTACCCCTTCGGGACCGGTCTCACCCGGGCGGGCGACGGTGAGCTCGCCGCTGCGGAGGTCGCGGACGGCGCCCTCCTTCATCGGGAGCACGCAGCCGAAGCAGATGCCCATCCGGCAGCCGCTCGGCATGAGGACGCCGGCCTCTTCGGCGGCGTCGAGGATCGGCTTGTCACCGGGTGCGTCGACGGTCTTGCCGGTGAAGGCGAGCGTGCCGCCCTCTCCGGTGACGACCGTGGCCAGGCGGAACTGCTCGGTCTGGAGCGGCAGGCCCTCGGCGTCGTACCAGGCCTGGAGGCTGTCGAGGAGCCCGGCCGGACCGCAGGCGTACGCCGTGCGCTCCTTCAGGTCGGGGACGAGCTCGGTGAGGGCGTCGATGTCGAGGCGGCCCTCGGAGCCGGTGTAGCGGGTGACGAGGCGGATCGCGCCGGCCTCGTGGAGGGACTCGAGGTTGCGGATGAAGATCGAGTCGGGGCGGCTCGGGGCCAGGTGGACGACCGTCACGTCGAGGCGCTGGTGCTCGACGACGCCCTCGTCGGTGACCGGGAAGAGGTTGCGCAGCATCCCGATGACCGGGGTCACACCGGAGCCGGCGGTGACCATCAGGAACTTGTGGCCGCGCAGGTCGCTGGGCAGCACGAAGTCGCCCGCGGCCTGCTCGAGGTGGACGATCTTGCCAGGGCGCAGGCGGCGCACGAGGTGGCTGGAGACCTTGCCGTCGGGCACGGCCTTGACGGTGATCGAGATGAGTCCGTCCTTGCGGGGGCCGTGGGTCAGCGAGTAGGCCCGCCAGTGGCGTACGCCGTTGACGTCGACGCCCACGCGGACGTACTGGCCGGGGGTGTGGCCCTGCCAGTCGGCGCCCGGCTTGATCTCGATGGTCGCCGCGTCGGCGGTCTCCGGAGTGACTTTGACGACGCGTCCTCGCAGGTCAGCGCCGGGGCGGAGGGGGTTGAACATGTCGAGGTAGTCAGCCGGCGCCAGCGGCGTGGCGATCGTCTCGGCGACCTCCCACGCCTTGCGGGCGAACCTCTCCCGCCAAGCGGGTCGCCTGGCCTCGCCCGGGGCGAACAGGGCGGGGGATGTGGAGATCTCAGCCATGTATCCCATGGTGCTACTTAATCGAGGTAAACTCCTGTGTTAGGGACGTGAATCTGATAGGCGGATTTATACGTGACGAACAAAAGTTCCCGAGATGTGCCAGCTCTTTCGTCCTATGACGTCCAGCTGACACCCGAGATCGTCGCGTCCATCCGCGAGGTGCTCCCGCAGGTCGGCGAGGACGTGGTCGCCGCGGTCATCGCCGAGGTGCCGCCCTATCAGGACGCGCTCTCCGGACACATGGGCGAGACGATCCGGACCGCCGTGGGAGTCGCGCTGGGCGGCTTTCTCTCGCTCGCTTCTGGCGCCGGCCTCGCTGCCGACGTGTCGGCCGCGACCCCGCCGGCGCTCCAGGGCGCCTACGACCTGGGGCGCGGCGAGGCCAGGAGCGGCCGCACCATGGAAGCCCTGCTCGCCGCCTACCGCATCGGCGCCAGGGTCGCCTGGCGTCAGCTCGCCAGCAAAGCCGTCGAGGGCGGCATGGAGCCGGCGATGCTGGTCGAGTTCTCCGCGCTGGTCTTCGCCTGGATCGACGAGATCTCGGAGGCCTCGGCTGCTGGACATGCCGACGAACGCGCCACCACCGGACGCGTCCAACGCCAGCTGCGCGAACGCCTGGCCCGGAGGCTGCTCGCCGAGGCAGCCCCTGAGGAACTCGATGACGCGGCAGCGCGCGCCGAATGGACACCGCCCAGCACACTGACCGCCGTGCTGGTGCCCAACTCCCAGGTCGGCAGCATCCTCGCCAAGGTCAACCAGTCCACGCTGGAGTTCGACGATCTTCGCGACCTCGACGACCACACCCTGCTGCTCGTTCCCGATGCCCACGGCCACCGACGCCGCCCCCTGATGAAGGCGCTTGAGGGTCGCCGGGCGGTGGTCGGGCCGGCCAAGCCGTGGCGTGAGGCCCGGGTCTCCTACGAGCGCGCCCGACGTGCCCACGTCGCCGGCCTCGGCTCCGACACCGAGCAGCACCTCGTCGAGCTCGTCCTCTCCGCCGACGCCGACGCCCGCGAGGACCTCCGCGCCCAGGTCCTCGCTCCCCTGGCCGAGCTGCGTCCCGCCACCGCCGAGAAGCTCACCGAGACCCTCCGCTCCTGGCTCCTCCACCAGGGCCGGCGCGACGAGGTCGCCGCCGAGCTCTTCATCCACCCCCAGACCGTCCGCTATCGGATGGGACAGCTGCGCGATGCGTACGGGGACCGGTTGGACGACCCCGCGATGCTCCTGGCCCTCACGGTCGCCCTGGGCTGACCACCTCGAAGCCGAGCTCTTCGGCGACTTGACCCATCCGCTTGTCGTAGGTGACCACCTGCTCGACAGCCTCATCTCCTTCGGCTTCTTCCGCGAGCAGAAGTGCGGTGCCGAGATGGATGGCGTCGAGAGACTTGAGCGTCTGCTTGATGTCCTTCGCGGATTCGACGACTTCAGGCAGGATGCCCATGAAATGGACGTCTTCACAGACACGCTCGGCCTCAACCGGGTCAAGGTCCATCCGCACACAGAGGCGAGCCAGCTCGATGCCGAGGATGTCGGACGAGATCAGCCGATCGCCTCGCTCCAGGACCGCGTCCAGGTAATCCATCAACGCTGGCTTATCGGCATGTTCCAGCAGGATTCGGCCCAGCGCCGAGGTGTCGACGTAGACCAGCATCAGATGGTCTCCTCGCGAAGCTCTGCAAGGACCTCATCCAAGTCCTCGGTCCGCGACACACCTTTAACGGACCTCCACCCACCGCCCGAGCCCTTGGGCTTTCGGATCTGACCGAGAGCCACCATCTGCTCGAACCTGCTCGTCGGCGCGGGCACCAACATCGCCACCGGACGTCCGTGGTCCGTGACGACCAACGACTCCCCAGCCTGGACACGCCTCAGTACTCGGCCCGTCTGCTGGTTCAGCTCCCCCACGCGTACTTCGCTCATGCCTTTACCATAACTCGGAAAGTAGAACTTTTCTACTACGAATGATCAGCCGGTTCAGTCTCGTTCGTCGACCTCATCCAGGTAGAGACAGAAAGGGTGTCCGTCCGGGTCGAGCATGACGCGTACGTCGTCCTGGGGCTGGAAGTCCGCGAGCTGCGCACCCAGGCCGACAGCGTCCTCGACGGACGCAGCCAGATCGGTGACTCCGATGTCCAGATGGACCATCTGCTGCTGGGAGTCGGGCTCGCTCGGCCAGACCGGCGGGCGGTAGTGGCGGTCGAGCTCGAAGGCGAGGTTGCTGTGGGTGCCGTTGCCCGACGGGTCGCGGATGAGGACGGTGGCGCACTCCGGCTCGGCGCTGGTGATCTCCCAGCCGAACAGATCCGCGTAGAACCTCGCGAGGGCGAGCGGATCGGTGCAGGCGAGGTTGACGCCGATCCATCCGGTCACGCCGCGGATCCCCGCCATGTCACTCACCCTCCAGCCATGTCCTCACGGACGTCATTGGGGCGCTGTCGATGGTGGTCATGAACATGAGGCTAGGCCGGGATCCGGACGCATGCCGTCCGCTTGGCGGCGTTGGTCGGCATATTTATGCCTGTCGAGGGGTACCGCTCGGGGATGACTGACGCCTCTGCCCTTCGGTCCCTGACCGCGACGACGCTGCAGCTCGCGGCGACGGTCGTGGCCGGAACCTTTCTGCTCGTCGGAGTCCTGGGATTCATCCCGGGGATCACCACCGGCTATGACTCGATGACCTTCGCCGGTCACGAGTCCAACGCGCAGCTCCTCGGCATCTTCCAGGTGTCGATCCTGCACAACATCGTGCATCTCCTCTTCGGGATCGCCGGCCTCGTGCTGGCCAGGACCTGGAACGGCGCCCGCGCCTATCTGATCGCCGGCGGGGCGATCTATCTGGTCCTGTGGATCTACGGCCTGGCCATCGACCACGAGAGCGCCGCGAACTTCGTGCCGCTCGACGACGCCGACAACTGGCTCCACCTGGTGCTCGGCGCCGGCATGCTCGCGCTCGGCCTGGCGCTGGGACGTACGCCGCGCAGCGGAAACCACATCGCACACTGACCGTCCGATTCCGGGAGAGGACGTACTCGATGGAGCGGAACAGCGTGTGGCGGGCCACGGCCGAGAGGCAGCGGTACGCCACCTTGGACTCGGATCTCGGCGTCGACGTCGCCGTGGTGGGTGCGGGCATCGTCGGACTGACCACCGCCCTCCTCGCGCAGCGACGTGGCCTGCGGGTCGCTGTGCTCGAGGCGGGGACGGTGGGCGGCGGCACCACCGGCTACACCACCGGGAAGGTGACCGCGCAGCACGGGCTGATCTACGCCGACCTGGTCGAACGGCACGGGGACGACAACGCCCGTCGCTACGCCGACGCGATGCGGGCGGGGATCGAGCAGGTCGCCGATCTCGCCTCGAGCCTGGGGATCGAGTGTGATCTGACCCGAGCGCCGGCGGTCGCCTACACGCGGCTGCCGGAGCAGCGCTCGCGGATCGAGGACGAGGTCCGGGCTGCTGCCCGGCTCGGGCTCCCGGCACGGCTCGCCGAGCGTACGGACCTGCCTTTCGACGTCGAGGCCGCGGTCGTCTTCGACGACCAGATCCACTTCCACCCGGGCAGGTACGTTGCCGGCCTCGCCGCCGCGTTCACTGCCGAAGGTGGGCAGCTGTTCGAGGGGGCGCGGGTCACCGCCATCGACGAGCAGCGCGACCGGACCGTGGAGCTCACCACCCGGGCCGCGACCGTGGTCGCCCGCCAGGTGGTCGTCGCCACGCTGCTCCCGCCGGGCCTGCTGGGTGGGTACTTCGCACGTACGCGGCCGTCGCGCTCTTACGGGCTGGCGGTCCGCCTGCGCGACGAGGCCCCGACGAGCATGGCGATCAGCGTCGACACGCCCAGCCGCTCGACGCGGCCGTGGCTGGACCCCGGCCCGAACGGGATGATCGTGGTCGGCAACGGCCACGAGACCGGCACCGAGCCCGACACGGAGGCGATGTACGCCGACCTGGAGAGCTGGGTCCGGGCCACCTTCGACGTCGAGGCGATCGACTACCGCTGGTCGGCCCAGGACTACTTCACCCCGGACCGAGTGCCGTACGTCGGCCGCTCACCGATGAGCGAGCTGGTCCTGGTGGCGACAGGCTTCCAGAAGTGGGGTCTGAACAGCGGCACCGCGGCCGCGATGATCCTGGCCGACCTGCTCGCCGGCACCGACAACCCCTGGCTCCCGACCTTCGACGCCGGCCGCATCGGCGGCGTCGGGACCGTCGGCCGCATCGTCAAGGACAACCTGAAGGTGGGCCAGGAGCTCCTGACCGGGCACCGCCGAGACCCGGACTCCCGGCCCGCCGCCGATCTGCGCCCCGGCGAAGGCGGCCTCATCGACGTCGGCGGCAACACCGTCGGTGGCTACCGCGACCTGGAGGGTGTCCTGCACACCGTGAGCACCAGGTGCAGCCATCTCGGCTGCCCGCTGCACTGGAACCCCGCCGAGACCAGCTGGGACTGCACCTGCCACGGCTCCCGCTTCTCCCCCGACGGCTCCGTCCTCGACGGCCCCGCCGTCAGGCCGCTCGGACGACCTCCCGCTGACTGATCGGAGAAGGGTCAGCCGACCGTGTCGAGCCAGCTCCTGAGGTGGGGTCCCGACGACGTCTGGATACTCGAGATGGGCGTTGTGGCCACAGCCGTCGAGGACCACCGCGGTCGTACGCGGGTAGTGCCGCAGCAGTGCCAGCTGGTCCTCCCAGCCAGGCGTGACACAGTCGACGAAGTCTCGGTCGAACGCCTCGAGCCCCGGCACGACAGCATCGCGGAAGAGCTCCCAGCGGCGTACGTCCAGGTGAACTGTCGAGAACCGGAAGGTCCACGTAGATGCACCGCCACTCTTGTCGGTGATCCTCGAACAGCGGATCGAGCGGAAGCAGCAGCCGGTGGTCGACACCCCAGCCGTGGATCATGACCACCGGAGTTCCGGTTCCACGTTCGAGGGCGAAGATGGCGTCGCTCACGTGCGCATGCAAGCGCTGAACCGCGCCGGTGCGCAACCGATATTGCTCGCGGCCCGGGTCGTCGGTCACGCGGCGAGCGTGTGGTCGAGCAGTACGTCGCGCAGCGCGAACTCTGCCCGGGACAGTGGTGGTGGGTCCGGCCGCCAGGTGTCGGGTGGTGGACTGGTGTAGACGTGGCCGGTGGGTGTGATGGTGGTGATGGAGCCGTCGGGTCCTGGTCTGGCCTGCCAGCCGATCGCTTCCTTGGCTTGGTTGCATCGTTCGCAGAGACCTTGGAGGTTCGCGGCGCGGGTGGTGCCGCCGTCGGCGTGGCGTTCGACGTGGTCGATGTTGCGGATCGGGGCATCACAGCCGACGGTCCTGCAGATCCCACCGTCACGGGTCGTGATGAACTCCGCCAGTCCATCGGGCGCCATCCGGGAGCGCGATTCCATCGCCACCAACTGCCCGACCGGGTCGGTGAACAGGCGACGGACGAACACCTCGGCGTCAGCGAGGGATTCACGCGCCCACGCCGCGGGAACGGGTCCGTAGCCCTCCACCATCGCGGGCTGATCGGCATCGTGGGCCAGCGCCTCGGCGGTCGTCACGATCTTGACCTCGATCCGGGGCTTCACCCCGGCCTCACGCCCGGTAACTCGGTCGACGAGGGTGTCGGCCATGACCTGACCCCGCGACCGTTCATCGCCAGCGGCGGCAGCGGTCTTGGCGGCCTGGTCGAGGGCCGCGAATACCGCGACCCCGTCCTTGACCGGGAGGAGGGCGCCGAGCCAGGTCATCGTGTCCGGTGCCGGCCGCAGGCTGACGCGTCGGTCTTTGGCCGCGTTGGCGGCGCGGTTGACGACGGATTCCTGGTCGAGGGTGATGGCGAGCTTCTTGGCGGCGTTCTCAAGCTGGCGTAGCCCCATCGCCACCGCCTTCGCGGGCTCCCCATCGGGTCCAGCGGCGCAGAGCTCGTGGTCGATGACGCGGCGGTCATCAAGGGAGAGGCACGCGGTCTCCCGGGCGAGGATGGTGGCCTGCCACAGCGAGAACAATCCGGCCTGCATCAAGGCGAACGTGTGTGGCATCTCCGCAATCAGGATCTTCGCCAGCCCCAGCAGCTTCGCACCTTTGGCCGGCGAGACCCGCCGCGCCAACGCCACCTGCGAGGCCACGCCCTCACCCAGCTTCCGAGCCGGCACCCCGACCCTGGTCTGCCGTGCCCGGGCGGGTTCCTCGAGACGCACCCCTGCTTCTGCCTGAACAGCCTCGGCCCGACACTTCACCGCTTCGAGACGAGTGATCCAGTCGACCAGCTCCCCCTCGGACGCACCGGGTGGTGGTCCGTCGAGGAGGCGGTCGATGGTCTCGTACATGTGTCTTATTATATGCGAGCGACCAGCACTTCGCGACACCTTTTGGCTGGTCAGACCCATGTTAAGCAGTCGGCGAACAGGAATCATGAGTGCTGCGCCACTCTGTCGCCGCCGCCCCGATACAGGCGAAATCTTTTCTCGATCGGGCGCCGGGTCAAGGACCGCGAAGCGGCCGGCGAAGCCGGCGCCCGAAGGGCGTCCTTGACGCGGTGCGTGATGGAGAAACAATCAAAGAACGGGTCGGCGGCGAACCCGGACCCGAAAGCGCAGTCGTTAAGCAAGGTTTCCAGAAGGTGGTGCCGAGTCGGCAGACAACCCTTGACCTCAACTCAACTTGAGCCTCGACCCTGGACCCATGAAGTTCACCGAGACCCAGCTCCGCTACCTCCGCACCCAACCCCTGGGGAGGCTCGCGACGCTAGCCCCCGACGGCGGCCTGCAGAACAACCCCGTGGGCTTCAAGATCGACGATGAACACCGGATCGTCATCGGCGGCCACCAGATGGGCAGGTCCAGGAAGTTCAGGAACGCCCAGAAGCACAACCAGGTCGCGTTCGTCGTCGACGACCTCGAGTCCACCAACCCCTGGAAGCCGCGGATGATCGAGATCCGCGGAACCGCCGAGGCGCTCACCGACGTGGACCCGCCGATGAAGGGCATGTCACGCGAGATCCTGCGGATCACGCCGACCCGGATCATCGAGTACGGGCTCCACTCCTGACCACGGCGGCTCGAACCGACGGACGTACGCCCGAGCCCGCGCGCCCGGGTCGTCCCAGTAGTCCGCTGGCATTCGGGAATAGTGGTCCTGGCAGAAGGCTGCCAACCCAGAGCTGACCCCGAAGCGCTCGATGGGGCGCCCCTCAAACTCCGAGTTCACGGCGAGAAGGGCGGACTCCGCGTTCCACCCGGAGTGGTCGAAGCTCCAGGATCCCCATGTCGCGTACGCATGAAAAGCCCGGGACTCCCCCACGAACCGCATCGCGGCGATCCCGACCGCATGATCGGGATACGCCTCACGACAGGCCCACGCCAGGATGTGACACGCGCCGGAGGCGAAGAAGGCCCGATCGGAGCGGATCCACGACAACCGCTGGTCGTCCCGCTCAGCCTGCGTACGACGGTAGGCGCCGGCGGCCTCCAGGCGCACCTAGCGCCTCCGCCACACCCGCGAGGGCAACAGCGAGAGCGGGTTGACGGCCGCGCGGATGCGCTGCCACCTGGTGCGCGACCCGGAGACCGAGGAGCGGAGGGTCCCGACCTGCTCCCAGAAGGCGGCGACCTCGGCATCGTCGGGTCCGGTCTCACCGAACATGGTGGTGTCGGTGAGCAGGGCCAGGCCTGGTGCGCCGTCCATGCCCGGAGAGGCGGACAGCACGGAGGCCTGCTCGCGGCGGGTGGCGCCGACGGGCACCCCGACGCCGAAGTCACGGGCGTGGTCGAGGGTCTCGCGCCAGCCGCCGGAGAGGCGGGCGACCGGGGTGCCGCGCGTACGTCGCCGATGTCGGCGCCAGATCTTGGCGCCGATGATCGCCCCGCACAGGGCCAGGATGAGCAAGACCGGCAGACCGACGTACGTGAAGACGGCGATCAGCCATCCGGGAAGCCTGAACCCGTCCGGACGTGAGTTGGCCTTCTGGTTGACCGACTCGTCCAGGGGGTCGCCGGAGGTCGCGGGCGGGCGCACGGGGGCCGGCGGCGGGACGACCTTGCCGGTGACGAGCTCCTCGGGCTGAGGGGCGTTCTGCTCGGGCGGCTTCTCGGTGTTCATGAACTCGGACCAGTCCAGGGTGGCCCAGGACCCGTCGGACATCCGCAGCTCGACCCAGGCGTGCATGTCCTTGCCCTGGACGACTCCGTCGGAGCCGACGACGGCACCGAGGACGACCCGGGCCGGCACACCGACCTGGTTGGCCAGGACGGCCATCAGTGCGGCGTACTGCTCGTCGTTGCCGGCGAGCTGGCCACCCTTGGCGGTGAAGTCGGCGAGACGACGCAGCGAGTGACCCGCCGGGTACTGCTGGTTGGGCGGCTCGCCGTCCGTGTACGTCCCCTCCTCCTTGAGCTTCGACGCAACCGCGAGCGCGTTGGTGATCGGCGAGTCACCACCGCCGGCGTACTCGGCCGCGAGCGCCTGGAACTGGGCGGCCTCGTCACCGATCGGCGATCCGCCCGACCACGGTTCGCTCTTCTTGGTCACCTTCTCGTCGTCGACCGAGGCGGTGAAGGTGTAGGAGTCGCCCGGCTTCAGCGCGGACGGCAGGACACCGGTCGAGGTCGCCAGGTTGTAGCGGAACGAGTCGGCGTCGGGGCCGTCGAACGAGATGTGGGTCAGCGCGGTCGGGAGCGGCACCCAGACGCCGCCGAAGTCCTCGCCGATCGTGATCGTGCCGCGCACCTGCTTGCCGTCAGCGAGCGGGTTGCGGAGCGTCGAGCTGATCTTCTGGAAGGTGTCGTCGGGCCCTTCGGTCTCGCCGGAGTCGTTGGCCGCGCGCCAGACGGTGCCGTCGTACGAATCCATCGCGGCGACCCGGATCCGGGTGCCCTCGGGCAGGCCGGAGACGGTGAACAGGTCCTTCTCGTAGAGCCGGCGGTCGTCCTCCGGTGTCTGGTAGCCCTTGGTGTAGACCCGGAAACCGGCCAGCGGCGACGGGTACTGCCCGACGTCGAAGGGCGGCTCGATCTCGCCGCGCAGGACGGTGCGCTCGGGCGCGAGGCCCGGCAGCAGCGGCCCGCCGAGGAACGCCAGTCCGGCGGCGCCGAGGCACAGGCCGGCGCCGATGGCGGTGCGCGAAATCCGCCGGCCGCCGGCGGCCAGGGCACGGGCCCGCAACCCGCGGATGCAGAGCCAGGTGATCGCGATCGCGCCGAAGAGGGCGCCGAGCAGGGCGGTCTTGGACGGGTCCTGCACGCCGAGCAGGATCACCCCGGCCATCAGCGCGAACGCGACGAGCACCGGCGGCAGCGCCGCCTTGACCCGCACCGCGAGCGCGAAGCCGACACAGCCCGCGACCAGCCCGAGGATGTAGGGGATCGTCAGCAGCGCCCCGCCGTCGACCGGCGGCAGCGTGGTCAGCAGCCGCTTCCAGCCGTGCACGGAGTTGTCGGCGAGGGTGCCGAGCGTGTCGGGGACCGGCAGGAACGACAGGTTGCCGATGCCGTGCAGCGCGACTGCGCCGCCGAGCACGAAGAACGCGGCGAGCAGGCCGACAGCGAGCACGACGACCGGCTGGCCGCGGCCGACGAAGGCGATGAGGATCCCGAGCAGGAGGCCGGCGACACCGGCGATCAGATAGGTCCAGCCGGCGTAGGTGTCGTCGAAGCCGAGGAAGGCGATGGTGCCGAGCAGGAACAGCAGCAGGGCGTCGGTGGCGTGGTGCTTCGTCATCCGGTCAACCCCTTCGACAGCACGATCGGCAGCTGGTCCAGGTCAGGCAGGGTGAGCACCGGCAGGTCGGCGACGGCCTTGAACCCAGCGCGCTGGCTCGTGTCGACCCGTACGGCGACGGTGGTGGCGTCGACCGAGAACTGCCCGGCCGCACGCTGCAGCGTCACGAAATCCGGGTAGCGGCCGGTCACCAGCATCACCAGCGACGCGTCGGGCGCCTGCCGGGCGGCCTCGGCGGTGACCTCGATCAGGCTGGTCGGCTGCGGGGTCGCGCGCGAGCAGGCGTCGAGGGCCGAGCGCCCTCCCCCGCTCGCCGCGGAGGCACGCACCAGGAGCACGTCGCCGGTCGCGAACGAGACGTCGAACTCGTCCAGGATCCCGCGCCGGAGCAGCGAGCCGGCGATCGACATCGCGGTCTCGTACTCCTCCTCGCTGTCGTAGGACATCGGCGAGGAGTCGACGATGACGACGATGTGGGAGCGGCGGGTGTCGAGGAACTGGCGCACCAGCAGCTGACCGTGGCGCGCGGACGAGCGCCAGTGGATGTGGCGCAGGTCGTCGCCGGGGACGTACTCCCGCAGCGCGTGGAAGGCGAGGTCGCTCATCGAGGTGTTCTGCGCCGTCGAACCCTCCAGGTCTCGGATCAGGCCGACGCCGAAGGGCTCCAGGTGGGTGGTGCGCGGGTGGACGAACACCTCGGTGCGGTCGGTCCACTCCTGCACCCGCCGGAAGAGGCCCAGCGGGTCGCCACGTACGGTCCGGACGGGCCCGACGTCGATCACGCCACGGCGCTGCGTCGGCACCACGAAGAGCTCGGTGTGCTCGGCGCCGGGAAGCAGCATCGGCAGGTCGTACGTCACCCCGCCTGCCCCGATCGGGAACTCCAGACTGGTCGAGACGAGCGGGCCGCGCGCCTCGTTGCGGGCGCGCAGCTCGCCGGTGAGTGCCTGACCGACAGCGACGCGCGGCGGCTCGACCACGGTCGCCACCGCGAGCCGGGTGCGCCCGATCATGAAGAAGGCCGCTCCGATCACCAAGAAGAGCGCCGCCATCGCCACGACGGCCGCCTCGATCCAGCCGAGGGCGGTCGCTGCGACCCAGGCCAGCGCGCCGAGGAGCAGCACGCCCCAGCCGATCGAGGTCACCGTGCCGAACCATTTCGACACCGCCCCCAGGGCTGGTCGAGCCGCGAGCGCAAGCGAGCGTGTCGAGACCAACACGGTCCGAAGACGCGCTCGAATCGACTGTGTTGGTCTCGACACGCCTCCGCCTAGCGGCTCCGGCGGCTCGACCAGCGAGGTCACGACACCCGCTCCTGCGGAGCCGGGACCGAGGTGAGCAGGTCGCCGATGACGTCGTCGACCGTGACGCCGTTGAACATCGCCTCCGGGTCGAGGATCAGGCGGTGGCAGAGCACGGGCTGGGCGAGCGCCTTGACGTCGTCGGGCAGCACCTGCGAGCGGCCCTCGGCGAGCGCCCACACCTTGGCGGTGCGCACCAGGGCGAGGCAGCCACGCATGGAGGCGCCGAGGCGTACGTGCTTGTGGCGACGCGACTCGTCGATCAGCGCGGAGACATAGGCGACGATCGCGGGGTCGATGTAGACCTGGTCGGCCATCTCGGCCATCTGGGTGACGGTCGGGGCGGTGATGATCGGGGTGACCAGGGTGGCGCGGTCGCGGACCGAGGAGTTCATCAGCAGCTCGACGGTGGCGTTCTGGTCGGGGTAGCCGACCGAGGTCTTCATCAGGAAGCGGTCCAGCTGCGCCTCGGGCAGCCGGTAGGTCCCCGCCTGCTCGATCGGGTTCTGGGTCGCGATCACCATGAACGGCCGGCCGACCTCGCGGGTGGCACCGTCGACGGTGACCCGGCCCTCCTCCATGACCTCCAGGAGCGCCGACTGCGTCTTCGGGGAGGCACGGTTGATCTCGTCGGCCAGCACGATCGAGTGGAAGATCGGCCCCGGGTGGAACTCGAAGGCGCCCTTGCCCTGGTCGTAGACGGTCACACCGGTGACGTCGGACGGCAGCAGGTCTGGCGTGAACTGGATGCGCGCGTGCGAGCCCTGGACGGTGTTGGCCAGGGCGCGGGCGAGCTGGGTCTTCCCGGTGCCGGGGTAGTCCTCGAGGAGCAGGTGGCCCTCGGAGAGCAGCGCGGTCAGCACCAGGCGGATCACGTTGCGCTTGCCGAGCACCGCCTTCTCGACGTTGTCGCACAACTTCTCGAAGGTCTCGTGGAACCAGCGCGCTTGCTCGTGCGTGACGGTCATCTCTTGTCTCCTACCACGTAACGTTCTTCGAAAGGGTGGGTCGCCCGGAGGTCTCGCAGGTCACCCGGAACGGGGTGTTGGCGCCGACCCAGCCGCGGCCGCTGCCCGAGCCCTTGCCGTTGCTGCCGATGGTCACGTTCCACCGGGAGGTGGTGGCGTTGGTGCTGCACTCCCAGGTCTTGCCCGGGAAGGCGAGATCGGTGATGGTCGAGCCGACGTACCAGCACGTGCCGCCGCAGGCCACGTCCGGCTCGGGGCAGGCCGCGCCCGTGCACTCGCCGGCCTTGTTGACCTCGAGGATCGGGTCGGGCGGCGGGTCGGTCCGCACCGTGACCGAGTCGGACTTGCTCGCACGAGGCGAGTCGCTGATCGTCACGGTGTAGGTGTAGGACGTGTTCCACTCGGGCGCGGTGTCGGTGCCCGAGCGGCTGCCCGCGCCGGTGCCGGTGCCGAACTGGGCGACCTGGGTGCCGCCACGCTTGACGGTGACGGTCGCGGCCTTGCCGTTGGGGTCGTAGCTGACCCGCCAGTTGACCTTGTTGCCGTCGACGCTCGCCGAGATCGACGGCGTGCCCAGCGGACCGTAGGTGGTCACGTTCTTCGACGACCAGGGGCCGCAGGAATCCCCCGCTCCGGTGCCGCCGGAGGAGTCGTTGCAGGCCCGCAGCTGGACCTGCGTCGAGTTGCCGTTGGTGAAGCCGGTGATCGTCTTGGTCTGCTGGCCCGCGCCCTCGGGCGGGTAGGTCCAGCTGCCGCACGAGGAGCCGTTGCGCACACACTCGACCCGGTTGGTCTTGCCGTGCGAGGCCCGCGGGGTGAAGACGATCTCCGCGGTGCCGTTGGCGCCGGTGGGCGTCGCGCTCGCGAAGGAGACCGCGTCGGGAGTCGCAGCCGCCTCGACCTTGCCGCCGGCGGAGTAGCTGGAGATGTGGGCCTCCGGCGATCCGCCGGACGTGGTCTCGCGCGGCGAGGTCGCCTCGGCGTTGCGGGCCCTCACGGCGTAGGTGTAGATCGTGCCGTCGTTGGCGACGTCGTCGCGGCAGCTCGTCTCGGCCACCCAGGAGCAGACGATCTTCTCCCCGGTGCCGCCGGTGCGGCGTACCTCGTAGGTGACCGGGGCGGGGCCGTTGGCCGCGACCGGGCTCCACGAGACGGTGACCGCCTTGCCGGAGTTGTTGGCCGTGTTGGCCCACTGGAAGGTCGGGGTCGCCGGGGTGTCCGGCTTGCCGGCACCCATCCCCTCGACGGTGGACGTTGGGCCCTTGTTGGTCTTGACGCCCTTGTCGTTGAGCGGCACGACGGTGAACTGCACCGGGTCGCCGTTGGAGCTGACCGCCGCCGCATAGGTCGTCTGACCGGCGGAGATGTCCTTGATGCCGCCGCCCGGCCAGCTGATCCGGTATTTCTGGACGTCCGAGCAGTCGCACGGCGCCGGCTTGCTCCAGCTCAGCTCGACCTTGTGGTCGCGCTGACGGGTGACCCGGAGGTTCTGCACCGGACCGGTGTAGGCGTCGGGCTCGCCCTCGGCCGAGTTGCTCCACTCGCGGCTGGGGCCGACGGAGTTCACCGCGCGTACGCGGAAGTCGTAGACGACGCCGTTCTTCAGCTCGGTGATCCGGCACGAGGTCGACGGGCAGTCCTGGACGTGCTCGCCGTTGGCCTCCACCTCGTAGCGCTGGATCGGGTCGTCGCCGTTGTCCTTCGGCGCGTTCCACGACAGCGCGACCACGTTGGAGAGGAAGTCGGAGGTCGTACGCAGCCCCGTCGGGGCGCCGGGGACGTCGATGACGTCCACCTCGATGACGCCGGTGGCCTTGACCCGCTTGGAGTCCTTGCCGGAGTCGCTGACCTCGACCGCGTAGCGGTAGTGGCCGTGGCCTTCCTCAGGGGTGTTGAAGGTGATCTTCGAACCGCTGACCTTGCCCATGTCGGGCGACTCGCGGTCCACGGGGTCGAGCTTGGTGACCACGATCTCCTGCGACTCCGACGGCACCGGCGTCTGCAGGTAGCTCGCCATGTCGATCGCGACCGTCTTCCCGGCCTCGGTCTGCAGCGGCTTGATCGGCGAGAGCGACGGAGCGGGCAGCGCGATGACGGTCACCAGCAGCTGGCCGGTCGCGTCGGTGCCCTCGACGCCGATCTCGAGGGCGCCCTGGGCGCCGGCGTCGGCGTGCTCGGCGGTGAGCCGCAGGCCACCGTCCTCCGGCTTGACCTCGACACCGTCGAGCCCGTCGCCGACCTCGGCGGTGAAGTCGAGGTCGTCGGCGTCGCCCGGGTCGGCGGTCCAGACGTGGCAGATGGCGGCGATGTCGACCAGCGCGCCGTTGCCGCTCTCGGGCACCTCGACCGGGGTGCTCGGACAGTTGATCTCCGGCTCCTCCTTGCCGATCTGGACCGGCAGGGAGATCACCGAGAGGTGAGCGTCCGCGGAGGTGATCTTCTCGCGGTCGGCGACCTCGAAGGTGAGGGTCGCCGGACCCTTGGTCTCACCGGCGGTGACCTGCACGGTCGTCGCGGTGGTGTCACCGGTGTTGAACATGCCCTCGGGCGCGGCCACGATCTTGTCGGTCGTGGTCAGCACCACCGGGTCGCCCTCGGGGTCCTCGACGTAGTCGGTGATGTCGACGGTCTTGGACTCGCCCGGGTCGAGCTGGAGCTCGGAGCCCGGCTTCAGGTAGGGCGCGTCCTTGGGGCGTGCGGGGACGTAGATCGAGCCGACCGCCTGGGCACCGTCGGGGTCGGTGACCCGGTAGGTCCACACCCTGGTCGTCTCACCCACCGGCAGCGTCACCTTGCCGTCGTCGATCTTCGGCTTCGCCTCGTCCTCGCCGACCGACGGACCCTTGACCGCGTCGACGGTGAGGTCCTCGAGCGAGTCGTCGATGTCAGTGACCTTGCTCATCACGTCGACGGTGGTGGTCGACGAGTCGCCCTCGGGATGGGCGACCACGATCCCTGCCATCGGCGGGTTGTCGTAGCCCTCCTGGTAGCGGATCGCGAGCTCGCCGGTGTCCTCGTGGAGACCCGTGGTCGCACGGTAGGGGATGTGCTGGAACGGCTCCTCGGCGCCACCCTGGACCGTGACGATGCCGTCCGAGCGCTGCGTGACGCCGGCCCCCTTCGCGGTCTCGGTCGAAGCCAGGTGCAGCTCGGTCCCCGGCGTACGCAGGTCGTTGGCGAGGACGTCGTAGGTCAGCTTCTTGGAGGGGTCGAGCGTGACCAGGTCGTCGACGGCGACCGGACGCTGCGGCGCGCCGGGCGCGACGACGGCGATCCGCACGGTGCCCGTCGCGACGGCGCCGAACGGGTCGCTGACCTCGTAGGTGAACTCGTCGGTGCCGGCGGCGTTGGGGAAGGCCTGATAGGTGATCGTGTTGGCGCCGTGGGCCAGGACACGGCCGAAGGACGGCGCACTGTTGATCCTGGTCACCGAGACCGAGTCGCCGTCGGGGTCGGTGCCGACCGTGGGCAGCCGCAGGGTGACCTCGTCACCCTGCACGACCCGCGACTCCAGCGCCTTCGGCGCGGGTGCGGAGTTGTCGGCCTTCTTCTTCGGCAGCGGCTTGATGTGGATGCGGATGTTGCCCGAGGAGTGCTCCGCGGACGGGTCGCCGGTGTTCTGCACGACGTAGCGGACGTCGACGTCGACCGGCCCCTTCACCTCGTCGGGGGCGACGTAGCGGACCCGGTTGCCATCGATGTAGGCCTCGCCGACCGTCGGCTGGCCCAGCACCTGCAGCTGGCCCTTGGTCTCGATGGTCTGGTCGACCACCAGCCCGACCGGGTCGCCGCTCGGCGTCGAGTCGTTGTCGAGCACCGGGATGGAGACGGAGTCGGCAGCCCTCACCGTGGCCTCGTCGTCGACCGCCTCGGGGGCGTTCTCGGCGCCGCGGAGCGCCGGGCGCTGGCTCACCGTCACCGACCCCTCGGCCTCGGCCGCACCGTTGCTGATCGTGTAGCGGATCGCCTGGGTGGACGGGTTGATGTCGGGTTTGGACGCCTGGATCCGCAGCCACCGGCCGTCGAGCACCGCGACGGTCAGGTCGCTGTCGCCGACCGGCTCGGCGTGGGTGACGGCGAGGAGCCGGCCCTTGGAGTCGTAGTCGTTGGCGAGGACGTCGAGGGTGCGGGTCGAGGTGCCGAGGACGGCGGTCGTGTCGGGCGTGGCGATCGGCTCGTCCGCCGCCTGGGCGGCGGGCTTGACGTCGACGCGGATCTTCGCCGAGGCCGGCTTGGCCGCCCCGAACCCGGCGTTGTAGCTGAGCTGGTAGGTGCCGGGCGAGCTTCCTCGGGCGCGGACCACGCCCGTCTCCCGGTCGGTGCTCACCTCGAGCCCGCCCTTGGGCGGTACGTCACCGGCGAGCGTGAGGCTGGCGTCGAGGTTGGACGGGTCGGCGCCGGGGATGTCGTTGTCGAGCGGACGGATCGTCACCCAGGAGCCCTGGGTGCCCTCCGCGACGTCGTCCTTCGGCTCCGGGGACGCGGTGTTGGCCCCGGCGACGATGTTGATGCGTACCTTGTCCTTCGACGGCTTGCCGCCGGTGGTGACCTGGTAGCCGAGGCTCTCGTTGCCGGTGGCGTCAGGAGCCGCGGTGTAGCGGATCAGGCCGTCCGGGGTCACGCTGGCCTTGCCCTTGGACGCCGTCGGGGACTGCGCGGTGACCGGATCGCCGTAGCGCTCGTCGCGCCAGTCGCCGACCACCGGGATCTCCACGGTGCCACCGGCCGCGACGGTGTAGTCGGTCGGGGTGTAGTGCTCCCGCAGGGTCGGCTTGCCGACGCCGTCGTCGCCCTCGATGTCGAGCTCGACGCTGGCATCGTCCTGGCCGGCCTTGCCCTTCAGGCCGTCGTCGACCGTGTATTTGAAGCTGGTCTTCTTCCCGCGGGCCGACTCGGGGGTGGTGACCAGGATCGACTGCCGGTCGGGGGCGATGGTGGCCTCGACGCCCTTGACGGAGGCCTTGCCGACCGAGACGACGCTGAGGATCGAGTCCTTGGCCGAGGAGTCGTTGTCGAGGACGTGCAGGACCGTGGTGCGCCCGGCGCGGGCACCGAGCTGGTCGTCCTTGGCCTTCGGCGCCTGGGCGGCCTTGGTCTGCTGCTGTTGCTTGTCCTTCTTCTGGTTCTGCTTCTGGGTCTGCGGCTGGAACGCCTCCCAGTTGGAGATCTTCTTGATGTCGGCGCCGTCGATCTCCCAGACGTCACCGTTGCGCAGGTCGTTGAGCACCAGCTGGCCGCGGTTGACCCGGAACTCCAGCTCCGCGGCGGGGCCGAGCGTCGGGATCTCGCCCAGGACCGGCTCGCCCTCGCCGCACTGGGTGACGACCGAGCCGGTCGAGCCGTTGGCCCAGGCACCGAAGACGCAGTCACGGAGCCGCACGGGAGCGGCCGGGTCGCCGGCCGACTCGGCGACACGGCGGATCTCGCCGTTGCGCAGGTCGACGGCCTTGAGGCCCTGCTCGTCGCCGACGAGCACCTCCTTGGCCTTGACGGACGGCTGCTGGAGCACCGCGCTCTCCGCGGTGTCGCCGAAGTCCGCCGCCACGTCGGAGCCCTTGGACGCACCGAGCAGCCAGCCGACGCCGTCGAGGGTGATCACCTCGTCGCCGACGACGGTCGCCGAGGTCGGGGTCTCGGCATACTCCGGAGCCTTCGGGAGCTTGGTCTCCTCGGGATCGGCGAACCGCTCACCGTCCGGCGCGAAGGCGGTCAGCGTCCGCTTGGCAGCAGAGACGGCGTACGCGGTCCCGTCGGTGCCGATGGTGAGCACCGCGTCCGCGCCGACCGTCTCGACGGGCTTCGTGGAGCCGGAGAGGTCGGAGAGGTCGCCGACGCCGGTGGTCGGGTCGACGGAGGTGAGCCAGACCTTGCCGGTCTTCTGCTCGGCGACGCCGATGGTGTTGCCGCCCATCACGACCCGGCTGTCCTTCACGGTCACCGCGTCGTCGTCGAGCCCCTCGGCGAGCTTGGTGTTGACCGGCGTGATCGTGCGGGCGTCACGGTCGACGGAAGCCACCGCGATGCCGTTCTGCACCACGTCGAGGCCGGCGCGCTCGGACCTGGACCCGGTCTCGTTGCCGGCCCAGACGACCCCGTCGAGCTGGGCGACCGGTCGGTTCTGCCGGCCGAGGGTGCCCCAGGACTGGTTGGTCACCCAGATACCACCGTCGTCGAGGTCGGCCTTGTGCACGGGGTAGCCGGTCGACTGGATCGCGTAGACGGTCAACCCGCCCGCAACCACGGCCAGAGCGGCCCAGGACGCGATCGAGGTGCGATGACGCCGCATCCAACCGGGCGCCATCCCGAAACGTGCCACCAAGACTCTCCCAAGTCCTTCCATGCGAACCATGCGAAATGGCCAGCCGACGCAAAAAGCCTGGCTTACTCTAGGCGGGCCTCGGGATTGAAGCCACACGAATGAGCCAAACGTGGCACACGGCTCAGTGAACACGCTCACGGATACCGTACGTGATGTTCTAAAGTGTCCGCTTCCAGCGTCACCATCTCGCATCCTGACCCGGATGTCCGTCAAAAGGAACCGCATGACCGCATACCCAGCCTTACGCGCAGCGGGGGCGACCGATGTGGGCCGGGTCCGCGAGGTGAACGAGGACTCGTTCGTCATGCTGCCTGCGGTGGCCGTCGTCGCCGACGGGATGGGCGGTCATGCCAGTGGCGACGTCGCCAGCGCGCTCGCCGTGGAGGCGTTCCAGAACCGATTCGCGGCCGTCTGGCCGGTTCCCGACGACATCCTCGACGCCGTGGACGCCGCCAACTCCGCGATCACCTCGGAGGCGGCGCGCAGCTCCGCGAAGCAGGGCATGGGCACGACGCTGACCGGGGTCGCGCTGGTCGAGTCGGAGGGTGCGCCCCGCTGGCTGGTGTTCAACGTCGGCGACTCACGCGTCTACCGGCTCTCTCCCGCGGGCGTGACGCAGGTGACCGTCGACCACTCCGAGGTCGCCGTCATGGTCGAGGCCGGGATGATCACCCCGGCCGAGGCCCGCGTCCACCCGCTGCGCAACGTCATCACCAGGTCGCTCGGCACCTTCCCGGCACCCACGGCCGACACCTGGCTGATCGACGTGACGCCCGACGACATGTTCCTGCTCTGCTCCGACGGGCTCACCGGCGAGCTCGAGGACCACGAGATCCACGAGATCGTGTCCAAGACGCTCGGTGTGGGCGGAAGCATCGACAATCTGGCCCAAAGGCTGGTGGACGCCGCGGTTGCTTCGGGCGGGCGCGACAATGTCACTGTGGTACTCGTGACACCCCCGCCCTCGCTCTTCACCGCCCCCACGGAGACCGACCCCTCGGCGTCCGGCTCCCACCGATCTGAAGCGGACGTCTCGGCGCATCATGAGTGACACCGCCACCTACTGTGCCGGGCACTGGCTGGCGTTGAAGGGCGACCGGTGCTGGGCGCTGGTCCAGCTCGGCCCCGGTGACCCGCGGGTCACCGGTGTCCAGGCCGCGCTGACCGACCCCCACCCGGTCGACGCGATCGCCGGCCTCCTCTCCGCCGACGGGCCGCGAGCCCCCGGGTTCGCGCTGGTCGCGCGCGAAGGGCCGCGGGTGCGCTACGCCGTGCGCTCCCCTGCCAAGGTGACCGCGGTCGTCAACGAGGTGCCGGTCTTCATCGACGGCATCGATGTCGTGGGCCGATGGGCCGACGGCCACTTCGCCGCCGTCCCCGAGCGGGCCGAGCTCGCCAACGGGGCCTGGGGCGGGATGGAGGAGGACCAGCCGCTGGTCGACACCGCCCACGCCCGCTCGCTCGACGTCGTCTTCGACCCCAACTACTACGTCCAGGTGCAGCAGCAGGTCGACGCGACCATGACGCCGCAGCTGGACCACACCATCCGGCGCTCGGACCTGGCCGCCGCTCCGCCGCCCAGCGCGCCGCCGCCGGCGATGCCGAGTGCGCCGCCGTTCCAGAGCCCTCCACCGGTCCCAGTCCCGCCGCCACCCGTCGCGCCTGCCCAGCCCGCGCCCGAGCCCAAGAAGGGCATCATCGACGGGCTGCCCTGGCGCAAGAAGGGTGCGAAGAAGCCCGACCCCAACGCGTGGGGTCCGCCGGACCGGCCGCAGACGCCTCCTCCCGCGGTGCCCGCGACGCCCGCGACGCCCGCGGTGCCCGCGACGCCTGCGATGCCGCCCGCGGCGCCTCCTCCCCCGATGCCGGCGCCTGCGCCGACCCCGCCCACCGACATGGCGACCCGGGTCCGTGACGTCCCGACGCCGACCCCGACGCCGACCCCGACCCCGGTGCCGCCCGCGGGCGGCCCGACGGTGTGGGCGGTCTACTGTCCGCAGGGTCACGCCTCGCCGCCCTACTCGCCGACCTGCCGCATCTGCCGGATGCAGCTGCCGCCCCACCAGCAGCCGGTCTCGATCCCGCGCCCCGCGCTGGGCCAGCTCAAGCTGGGCGACGGCCGGGTCGTCGTCCTCGACCGAGGTGCGGTCTTCGGGCGGTCGCCGCGCGCCGATGCCAGCGGCAACACGGGGGCTGGTGGCGTACCTCCGCATCTGGTGAAGGTGATGCTGCCCGACATCAGCCGGCTCCACACCGAGGTGCGGCTGGAGGAGTGGCAGGTCCTCGTACGCGACCTCGGCTCCGCCAACGGGTCCTACCTGACCCTGCCCGGTGGGCGTCCGCAGCAGATGCGGCCGATGGAGGAGTACGCGCTGGAGCCCGGCGCCGTGGTGAGCCTGGCCGGCTCGATCAATCTGACCTACGAGGTTCTCGGGTGACGCAGACACCACACCCGGAGCTCGGCCCCGAGCTCCCCGGGATGACCTGCCTGGGCCGGCTCGGCTCGGGCGGCTTCGCCGACGTCTACCTCTACGAGCGTCACCACCCGAAGGTCCGGGTCGCGGTGAAGCTGATGCGCTCCTCCGACCTCGCCGAGGCGCAGCGGGCACAGTTCGCCGCCGAGGCGGCGGTGATGGCCGAGCTGGCCGAGCATCCGTTCATCGTGCCGGTGCACAGCGCCGGTGAGACGCCGGACGGCCGGCCCTACCTGGTGATGGGCTACTACCCCAACGCCGACCTCGGGGCCCGCGTACGCAACAACCCGATGAAGGTGCAGGACGCCCTGCGCTTCGGGATCCAGATGGCGTCGGCCGTCGAGACCGCCCACCGCGCCGGGATCATCCACCGCGACATCAAGCCGTCCAACATCCTGCTGTCGCGCTACGACGTGCCCGGCCTGGCCGACTTCGGCATCGCCGGCCGTCCGCGCGACGACGAGGGCGACATCGGGGTCTCGCTGCCGTGGTCACCGCCCGAGGTCCTGACCTCGGCGTCCAACGGCTCGGTCGCCTCCGACGTCTACTCGCTGGCCGCGACCGTCTGGCACCTGCTCGTCGGCCGCTCGCCGTTCGCGGAGCGGGGCAACAACTCCGACCGTGCCGTCTTCTCCCGCATCCTGCACACCCCTCCCCCGGCCACGGGCCGGCCCGACGTACCTCCGTCGCTGGACCGGGTCCTGCAGCAGGCGATGGCGAAGGACCCGGCCTACCGGCCACGGACGGTCCTCGACCTCGCCCGCCACTTCCAGCGGATCGAGCAGGAGCTCCGGCTGGGGCGCACCGAGGTGCAGGTGCTCGACCGTGACGCCGGAGGCACCGGGTCGGTCCCGGTGGTACCGATGGTGCCGGCCTCCCGGGGCGACGGGCCGACCACGGGCTCGGGCCGCAAGCACCTCCCGGCCCCGCCGGCCGACCCGGAGGCCGAGCTGGTCACCGAGGTCAAGCCGCCCTCCCAGGTCATCGCCCAGCCTCCGCCACCCGTCCAGGCGGCTCCGTTCGCCGACGCCGGCTCGGCCTCGGCCGACCGCACCCGGTTCAGCTACCCACGCACCGATGAGGGCCCGTCGGTCCTCACCGGACCGGCCCCGACCGAGTCCCGCAGCAAGACGCCCGCGATCATCGGCGTCGTCGTCCTGTTCCTGGTCGCGGCCGCCATCGGCATCGTGCTCTCCCGCGGCGGCGATGACGACGAGCCCGACGAGGCCCCGCCCCCGCCCGTCGAGAC
>NZ_JAALAA010000027.1 GCF_011045035.1 Nocardioides turkmenicus | reverse complement strand
GGGCTTGGGATCGGTGGCGAACGAATTTTCGTTCGCGCCGAGAGGACCAGTTGGAATGGCGGGGTGAACGAAAATTCCTTCGGCGGGGCGGGGCGAAGAAATATTCGTTCGGCCGCCGTGGGTGAATGAATTTTCGTTCGCGCGGGGGCATCCATCTCCCGAGGAGCGACTGTCCCGCGGCCCAGACCAACCACGAAGTCTCAGCACCTAAGCGCCGGTAAAGGGAAGCTCGCCGACCTCAGGGCTGATAGCGCGGATCAACGTCCTCCGCGGCGATCCCGAGGAGATCCGCGACCTGCTCGACCACGACCATCAGCACCATCGCCTCGATCTCGGAGCGCGTGTGGCAGCGGTGCTCGATCGGCCGCCGGTAGATCACCAGCCGCGCCGGGTCCGCCCCAGAGCCACGCTCGAGTGCCCCGAGCGGGATGTGGTCGTCCACGGTCCAGTCCTTGGGGATGTCCGGTGACTCCTCGACGGCGTACTCGATGAGGCCGAGGCGGGACTGCCAGCGGCTGTCGATCTGGGTGACGATGGAGAGGGCGATGTCGTCGAAACGCTCCCGGCGGGTGCGCAGGACCGGCACCTTCGGGTCGGTCGGGACGGCCATCGGACCCCGTCTGCCACGGCCGTGCCGATCCCTGTGCCTGGTCATGTACGCGAGCCTAACTGCGTGGCTGGCCTCAGGGGAGTACGGTTCACCCGTGACTGCTCGTCGTTGTTCGCGTACCGCCTGCCAGCGCCAAGCCGTCTGCACGCTCACCTATGTGTACGCCGACCAGACGGCCGTTCTCGGCCCGCTGGCGACCTATGCCGAGCCGCACGCCTACGACCTGTGCGAGGAGCACGCCGAGCGCCTCTCCGCGCCTCGGGGCTGGGAGGTCGTCCGGCTGGCCCGCGAGCCCGTCGACCCGCAGCCGAAGGGTGACGACCTGCTCGCGCTGGCCGATGCCGTCCGTGAGGCCGCCCGGCCGCCGGCTCCGGCCCCGCGAAGCCCCGCTCGTGCCCCCGGTCAGGACGATCTCGAGGAACCCGGATCGGGCGACGGCCAGCCCCGGCCCGGCGGCACCCGCCGCGGCCACCTCCGCGTGTTGACCTCCGAGTAGGACGACTAGAGTTCCGGACATGCCGGAGAGAGTCGACCCCGACGTCGCCAACGCCGTGTTCAAGGCGTACGACGTCCGTGGCACCGTTCCTGACCAGATCGACGAGAACCTCGCCCGACTCACCGGGCGGGCCTTCGTGCACGTCGTCGGCGCCCGTGGCGGCGAGATCGTGGTGGGCCACGACATGCGCCCCAGCTCCCCGGCGCTCTCCGGGGCCTTCGCCGAGGGCGCGACCGAGGCCGGTGCCGACGTCACCATGATCGGTCTGGCCTCGACCGACGAGCTCTACTTCGCCTCCGGCCACCTCGGCCTGCCGGGCGCGATGTTCACCGCCAGCCACAACCCGGCCCAGTACAACGGCATCAAGCTCTGCCGGGCCAACGCGGTCCCGGTCGGCGCCGAGAGCGGGCTCGACGAGATCCGCGACCTGGTCATCTCCGGAGGGGCTCCGGTCACCGAGGTCGCCGGCAGCATCAGCGAGACCGACGTGCTCGAGGCGTACGCCGCTCACCTGCTCTCCCTGGCACCGGTCAAGGGCCGCAGGCTCACGATCGTCGCCGACGCCGGCAACGGCATGGCCGGCCACACCGCACCCGCGGTCTTCGGCCGTCTGGGCGAGGAGGCCGTGGAGCTGATCCCGATGTACTTCGAGCTCGACGGCACCTTCCCCAACCACGAAGCCAACCCGCTCGACTCCTCCACCCTGGTCGACCTGCAGGCGAAGGTCCGGGAGACGGGTGCCGACGCCGGCCTCGCCTTCGACGGCGACGCCGACCGCTGCTTCCTGGTCGACGAGCGCGGGGAGGTGGTGAGCCCGAGCGCGATCACCGCCCTGATCGCGGAGCGCGCCCTCGCCCAGGAGCCGGGGGCGACGATCATCCACAACCTGATCACCTCCCGCGCCGTCCCCGAGATCGTCACCGAGCTCGGCGGCACCCCGGTGCGCACCCGCGTCGGCCACTCCTACATCAAGGCCGTGATGGCCGAGTCCGGTGCCGCCTTCGGTGGCGAGCACAGCGGCCACTTCTACTTCCGCGACTTCTGGCGCGCCGACTCCGGCATGCTCGCCGCGCTGCACGTCCTCGGTGCCCTCGCCGAGACCGACGAGCCGCTGAGCGAGCTGCTGGCCGCGTACGCCCGCTACCCGATGAGCGGCGAGATCAACTCCACCGTGCCCGACCAGGCCGCGACCGTGGCCGAGATCGAGAGGGCGTACGCCGGGCGTGAGGGGGTCACCGTCGACAAGCTCGACGGGCTGACCGTCTCCCACGCCGACTGGTCCTTCAACGTCCGCGCCTCCAACACCGAGCCGCTGCTGCGGCTCAACGCGGAGGGCAAGGACACACCCACCATGGAGCGCGTGCGCGACGAGGCGCTCGCGATCATTCGAAAGGAACGTGACCGATGAGCGCCCTTGGCCTGAGCGAGAAGCTGCTCGAGATCATCGTGTGCCCGCAGTGCCACGGTGACCTGCTGCCCGTCGAGGCGGACAGTGAGCTGGTGTGCCAGGGCGAGTGCGGCCTGGCCTATCCCGTACGCGACGGTATCCCCGTCCTGCTCATCGACGAGGCCCGTCCGACCAAGAGCGAGTGAGGCAGCGATGACCTGGTTCGACGAGTCGAGGCTGGACGACGAGCGGGCGCTGGCCGGGATCGATCTGCGGCTGCGCTCGCTGGCCGAGTCCGGCGCCCGGGTCCGCCGGGAGGCGGCGGGAGCCGCAGAGCCCCTGCAGGAGGCAGTACGCCGCGCCGCGGAGTCCGGCCGACCGCGCGCTGTGGTCGCCGCGGGGCCTGACTCCCGCCTGCTGCGCGCCGTCCTCGAGCCCTATTGCCCAGTGCCGTTCGTCGCCTGGCCCGCGCCAGGCCTGCCGGGCTGGGCAGGCAGTCTCGACCTCGTGGTCGTGCTGGCCCCGACCGGTGCCGACCCTGGCGAGGCGGCGGCCGCCGCCGAGGCCGTCCGCCGTGGCGCCCAGCTGGTCGTCGCCGCACCGGAGAACTCGCTCGTCGCCCAGCACGCCGAGGGCCGCGACAGCACGCTGCTGCCGGTCGAGGGCGGCGACACGCTTGCGATGGCGATCCTGATGCTCACCTACCTCAACTCGGTCGGCCTAGGTCCGGAGGCCGACGCGGGCAAGGTGGCCGACGCCCTCGACGACGTCGCCACGGCCTGCTCGCCGCATCGCGACATCTCGGTCAACCCCGGCAAGATCCTCGCGCTCTCGCTGGCCGACTCGCTCCCTGTCGTGTGGGGTGGCTCCGTCCTGGCCGCTCGTGCTGCCCGCCGGGTCGCCGAGAGCCTGCGCCGCGCCAGTGGCCGCGGCGCCATCGCCGGTGACGCCGACGACCTGCTCCCGGTCCTCGAGGCGGCGCGGCCGCGCAACGTCTTCGACGACCCCTTCGCCGAGGAGCAGGCATCCGTACGTCCGGTGCTGGTGATCCTCGACGACGGTGCGACCGACCCGATCATGGTCGAGCAGCGACGCTCGCTGACCGAGGCCGCGGACGCGCGCGGCGTACGTGTGGAGGTCGTGGAGGCCAACGCGAGCACGGAGGTGGCCCGCTACGCGTCCCTCCTCCTCCAGGGGACCTACGCCGCCGAATATCTTCGTTTGGGTCTGGTTGCTGACGATTGATCCTGTAAGGCGCGCTTTGGTGAACGATGCGCGTGATCTGTGTCACAAGCCGCGGTGAAGGCTCGGTCTCGGAGTGTGGCGATGATGAGCGAAAACCTGGACGCGGGAAGCAGACGGGTGTTTGATGCAACATCGTCCGGCCACCTCTGGCCAGCACGTCTCGGATTCTCGGCGCCGACGTGACGGGCATGCCCCACCATCCCGGAAATACACAGGACTTTCGCATGAATCACATCAAGTTTGTCGTCGCCGGCGCCCTAGCCCTCTTGGGGGTCATGGTCATCGGTGGCTATTTCGCTGACCCGGCCCCGAAGGCGACCGATCAGGAGAGCGCCGCCGCGGGCGGCACCCTGCGGATCGGCGTCGACGGCACCGAGCCGGCCTACTACAAGGTCGACGGCGTGACCAAGGGCTTCGACTACGAGATGGCGCTCGGCGTCGCCGAAGGCATGGGCGCCAAGCCGGAGTTCGTGGTGATGGATTTCAGTGAGCTCTTCACCGCGCTCGAGGCCGGCGAGATCGACATGATCGGCGCCCAGGTGACCGAGACCGCGGAGCGGAAGCAGGACTTCGACTTCACCGCGCCCTACTTCGTCACGTACCTGTCGTTCCTCACCCCTGAGAGCTCGACCATCCAGAAGCGCTCCGACATCGACGGCAAGAACATCGCGGTCGTCGAGGGCACCATCCACGAGCGCTACCTCAACGAGCAGTACGACAACGTCAACGTCATCAAGGCCAAGGACGAGGACTCCGCGGTCAAGGCGATCCAGGACGGCAAGGCGGATGCCTTCTTCTACGATGCCCCCTACACCGCACCGATCCGCGAGCGGTCTCCGATCCCGCTGAAGGAGGCGATCGTCTACCCGGCGGACGACGCCCCCATCGGTTTCGTCATGCAGAAGGGTGACCCGCGCAAGGATCAGGTCGACGACGTGCTCGCGCAGATGATCCTCGACGGGGAGTGGCTCAAGATCAAGAAGGAGTACTTCAAGGAGTACCCGCTCTCGGACGTCTTCAAGGACAAGGGCGTCTGACCCTGACGCCGCTCGCCCCGCTTTGGGGCGCTTCGAGTCCAGTAGCCTACGATGCCCGCTGGCCCGGCTATGGCCAGGGTCACAGCGTCTCGGCGCATCCATCCCCCAAACAGGACGTCGCATGAAATCCCTCAAGTTCATCCTTGCCGGCGCGGTCACCCTCCTGGTGATCCTGATCGTGGTCTCCAACACGGTCGAGACGACCGGTCCGTCCTCCGCCAAGCGCAGCAGTGCCGCTGATGACGGAGCTCTGAAGGTCGGTGTGCTCGACAGCGCGCCGGTCTACTACCACGAAGGTTCCTCGGCGAAGGGCTTCGACTACGAGATGGCCCTCGGTGTCACCCAGTCCCTCGGCATCAAGCCTGAGTTCGTGCCGATGGACTTCGCCGACCTGTTCACCGCGCTCGACGCGGGCGAGATCGACATGATCGCCTCCCAGGTGAGCGTGACCGAGGAGCGCGAGAAGGCCTACGACTTCTCGCACCCCTACTTCGTCACGTACCTGTCCTTCACCACCCCGAAGAACTCACCCATCAAGAAGCTCAAGGACATCAACGGCACCCGGGTCGCCATCGTGGACGGCACCGCTCAGGAGAGCATCCTCAAGGAGCGGTTCCCCAAGGCCGAGATCGTGAAGCGGAAGAACGAGGCGGCCGCGCTCGAGGCCGTCGCCGGTGGCAAGGCGGACTCGTTCTTCTACGACGCGCCGTTCACCGAGGGGCTGATCAAGAACGCCCCGATCCCGATGGAGGAGCGGATCGTCTACCCCTCCGACAAGGCCCCGATCGCCTTCGTCTTCCGCAAGGGCGACGGGCTGAGGGACCAGGCCGACAGCGCGATCGACGAGATGATCGTCGACGGCACCTGGCTCCGCATCAAGACGGACTACTTCCGGGAGTACCCGCTCTCCGAGCTGTTCCGGGAGCAGGGCGTCGAGTAGCAGGACTCACCCGCTAAGGTTCCGGTCATGAGCGCCGGACTCTTCGCACTCCTCGACGACGTAGCCGCCATCGCCAAGCTGGCGGCTGCGTCCGTCGACGACGTCAGCGCCGCCGCCGGCAAGGCGTCGGCCAAGGCCGCGGGTGTCGTCATCGACGACACCGCGGTGACGCCGCAGTACGTCCACGGCATCGCCGCCGAGCGCGAGGTGCCGATCATCAAGAAGATCGCCTTCGGCTCGCTGCGAAACAAGCTGCTGATCATCCTGCCGGTCGCGCTGATCCTGGCGCAGTGGGCGCCGTGGGCGATCACCCCGATCCTCATGGTCGGTGGTGCCTTCCTCGCGTTCGAAGGCGTCGAGAAGGTGCTGGAGTGGGTCCGGCCGCACGAGGAGGCTCACGAGACGCCCGTCGTCCTGGAGGGCCCCGAGGCCGAGAAGACGATGATCGCCGGTGCCGTACGCACCGACCTGATCCTCTCCACCGAGATCATGGTGATCGCGCTCAACGAGGTCATCGACCAGGGCTTCTGGATGCGCCTCGGCGCCCTGGTCGCGGTCGCCTTCCTGATCACGATCGTGGTCTACGGCGTGGTCGCCCTGATCGTGAAGATGGACGACGCCGGGTTGTCGCTCTCGCAGCGCCCCGGTGCCTTCGCCCAGCGGCTCGGCCTGGGCATGGTCTCGGCCATGCCGAAGGTGCTGACCGTGATCTCGATCGTCGGCACGATCGCCATGCTCTGGGTCGGTGGCCACCTGATCCTGGTCGGCCTCCACGACGTCAACGGGCTCGCCGCCGGCCACCCGGGCTGGGCGTGGCCCTACGAGACCGTCCACCACCTCGAGGAGGAGGTCCACCACGCTCTCGGAGCCGTCGGTGCGGCCGCCGGCTGGTTGGTCAACACCTTCTTCTCCGCACTCGTCGGCCTCATCGTGGGCGCGATCGTGGTCGGCGTGCTCCACCTGCTGCCGATCAAGAAAAAGCACTGACGGTCGGCATGCTCCGGGGGCTAGCCTCGGAGCATGCACCCGATCTAACTCTCCGAGCACGGCCCCTCCGAGCGCAGCCGTACGCTGCGTGTGCTCGCCTACCACGCCTCGCGTGACGCGGTCCCGCTCTACGCGGTCTACGCCCTGCTCTTCGCCGAGCACGGGCTCTCCGCAGGGCAGATCTCGTCGCTGTTCGTGATCTGGTCGGTGACGGCCTTCGTCGCCGAGGTGCCCTCCGGGGCCTGGGCCGACACGGTCGACCGGCGCCACCTGCTGGTGGCCTCGGCCCTGATCCACGCCACCGCCTTCGCGGCCTGGACATGGTGGCCGTCCTACGCCGGGTTCGTGCTCGGGTTCGTGCTGTGGGGCGTCTCCGGTGCGTTGATGTCGGGCACCTTCGAGGCGCTGCTCTACGACGACCTGGTGGTGCGCGGCGAGAGCGATCGCTATCCCCGGCTCATCGGCTATGCGCGCTCCTCCGCGCTGGTGCTCACCCTGCTCGCCGAGCTGGCGGCGGTGCCGCTGCTGCACGCCGGCGGCTACCAGCTGGTCGGGGTGGCCTCGGTCGGGATGGCGCTGGTCCAGGGTCTGCTCGCGGCGACGCTGCCGGTGAGCCGGTCGGCCCGCCACGGCGGCCGTGACCCGGACAGCGACCCGGACAGCGACCCGGACGAGGACGCCGTCGGCTACCTGACGATGCTCCGCGCCGGCCTGACCGAGGCCTCCCGCACCCCCTCGGTACGCCGCGCGCTGCTGGTCGCGTCCGTGCTGGTCGGGATGACGGCGTACGACGAGTTCTTCCCGCTGGTCGCCGATGCCCACGGGATGTCGGCGACCACCGTCCCGGTCCTGGTCGCGCTCGCCACGCTCGCCCAGGCCGTGGGCACTGCCCTGGCCGGACGCACGGCGAGGATGTCGCCGCGTACGCTCGCGGCGGTCGTCGGGGGAGGGGCCGCGCTGATCTCCGTGGGGGCGCTCGTGCACCCGTACCCGGGCTTCCTCGGCATCGCGCTCGGCTACGGGCTGCTCAACAACGCGATGATCGTGGCCGAGACCCGGCTCCAGGACAGCATCGAGGGGCCCGCCCGGGCGACCGTCACCAGCGTGCTCGGGGTGGGGGAGGAGACGGTCGCCCTGGTCACGTACGCCTTCGTCGGTCTCGGCTCCGGGGTCATCGGGGTGCCGATAGCGGTCGCGCTGGTCGGGCTGCCGCTCATCGCCGGTGCGGTGGCGAGTCACCTGATGCTGGTTCATAGATGTTGGTCTGGCGTTTGCCGTCCAGGATTACCGCGGACGCCGAGGGCCGCTTGTAGTCTGGGAAGACCCTGCGTGGGAGATCCCGCTGATGCGCAGATGCGCGACGCAGGCCCGCATGACATTCGGTAAGGAATAACCATGGACTACAAGGTTGCCGACCTGAGCCTGGCCGAGTACGGCCGCAAGGAGCTCACCCTCGCCGAGCACGAGATGCCGGGCCTGATGGCCATGCGCGAGCGCTACGGCAAGGACCAGCCGCTCAAGGGCGCCCGCATCGCCGGCTCGCTGCACATGACCATCCAGACCGGCGTGCTGATCGAGACGCTGACCGCCCTCGGCGCCGACGTGCGCTGGGCCACCTGCAACATCTTCTCCACCCAGGACCACGCCGCCGCGGCCGTCGTCGTCGGCAAGGGCACCCCGGAGGACCCGCAGGGCACCCCGGTCTTCGCCTGGAAGGGCGAGACCCTGGCGGAGTACTGGGACGAGGCCGAGAAGGTCTTCGACTTCACCGACGAGGCCGGCAACCGGATCGGCCCCAACATGCTCCTCGACGACGGCGGCGACATCACGCTGCTCGTCCACAAGGGCGTCGAGTTCGAGAAGGCCGGCGAGGTGCCGGGCCAGGACTCCACCGACAACGAGGAGTTCAAGGAGGTCCTGCGGGTCCTCGACCGGTCGCTCAAGGCCGACCCGCAGAAGTGGACCAACATCGCCAACGGCATCAAGGGCGTCACCGAGGAGACCACCACCGGTGTCCTGCGCCTCTACGACCGGTTCAAGGAGGGCTCGCTCCTCTTCCCGGCGATCAACGTCAACGACTCGGTCACCAAGTCCAAGTTCGACAACAAGTACGGCTGCCGCCACTCGCTCATCGACGGCATCAACCGCGCCACCGACGTGATGATCGGCGGCAAGGTCGCGGTCGTGTGCGGCTACGGCGACGTCGGCAAGGGCTCCGCCGAGTCGCTGCGCGGCCAGGGCGCCCGCGTCATCGTCACCGAGATCGACCCGATCTGCGCGCTGCAGGCGGCCATGGACGGCTACGAGGTCCGCCGCCTGGAGTCGGTCGTCGAGACCGCCGACATCTTCATCACCACGACCGGAAACTTCGACATCATCCGGGTCGAGCACTTCGAGAAGATGAAGAACCAGGCCATCGTCGGCAACATCGGCCACTTCGACAACGAGATCGACATGGCCGGCCTCGCGAAGATCCCGGGCATCGTCAAGGACGAGATCAAGCCGCAGGTCCACCAGTGGATCTTCCCCGACGGCAAGAAGATCATCGTGCTCTCCGAGGGCCGCCTGCTCAACCTGGGCAACGCCACCGGTCACCCGAGCTTCGTGATGTCGAACTCCTTCACCAACCAGACGCTGGCCCAGATCGAGCTCTTCACCAAGACCGACGAGTACCCGATCGGCGTCTACGTCCTGCCCAAGGCGCTCGACGAGGAGGTCGCCCGCCTCCACCTCGACGCCCTCGGCGTCGAGCTCACCGAGCTCAACCAGGCGCAGGCCGACTACCTCGGCGTCCCGATCGAGGGCCCCTACAAGTCGGACCACTACCGCTACTGATCACGCTCTGAGTCGGCGCGCTCGTCCCACGATCTCGGGACGGACGCGCCGACGCGGCGTTTTCGGGTGGCTCATGTGACGCGTCACACGCACCGGGTGACAGAATCGGACACATGGCCGATCGCAGCGCTCCCGACCAGCCCGCCAAGGGAAAGGTCCTCGTCGTCGATGATGATGCCTCGCTGAGCGAGATGCTGGCGATCGTGCTGAGGCAGGAGGGCTTCGACTCGCAGCTGGTCGCCCGTGGTGACCTGGCGCTGTCCGCCTTCCACGACTACAAGCCCGACGTGGTCCTGCTCGACCTGATGCTCCCCGGGATCGACGGCATCGAGGTCTGCAAGCAGATCCGCAAGGAGTCGGGCGTGCCGATCGTCATGCTCACCGCGAAGGGCGACACGGTGGACGTCGTCGTCGGGCTCGAGTCGGGCGCCGACGACTACGTGGTGAAGCCGTTCAAGCCCAAGGAGCTGATCGCCCGGATCCGGGCCCGGGTACGCCGGCACGGCGAGTCCCTGCCCGAGGTCCTGGAGATCGGCGACCTCACCATCGACGTCGCCGGCCACCAGGTGACCCGTGACGGCGAGCAGATCCAGCTCACCCCGCTGGAGTTCGACCTGCTCGAGTGCCTGGCCCGCAAGCCCCACCAGGTCTTCTCCCGCGAGGTGCTCCTGGAGCAGGTGTGGGGCTACCGCCACGCCGCCGACACCCGGCTCGTCAACGTGCACGTCCAGCGGCTGCGCTCCAAGGTCGAGCACGACCCGGAGAACCCCGAGATCGTCGTCACCGTCCGTGGTGTCGGCTACAAGGCAGGGCCCGTGTGACACTCCAGCAGGTCGTCCGTGCAGCCGCCCGGACGCCCAAGAAGCTTCTGACCACCTGGCGCCGGTCGATCCAGACCCGCGTCGTGGTCTACACCGTGCTGCTCACCGCGGCCGCCGTCAGCCTGGTCGGGATGATCCTGCTCGACCAGATCGGCGACGAGCTGGTCCAGGACCGGGTCGCGGCGGCGAAGGCGGAGGCCTCCGAGGAGCTCTCCGCGGCCCGCTCCAGCATCGCGGAGACCTCGGGTGCCAACGGCGGCACCCCGCTGCAGCGCAACGACCTGGGTGACCCGATCATCCAGCGCAGCCTCTCGCGCAGCTACGGCGTCGTCATGGCCGGCCCGGTGACGTCGACCTCGGGCCGGATCAGCGACGACGGCGTCGAGTGGACGCCGGGTGTCGACGTACGCAGCGTCCCGCGGGCGCTGGAGGACCGGTTCCAGGCGATACGTGCCGATCCGGCATGGACCTACACCCGGATCTCCTACGACGACGAGCGCTCCTCGACGCCGGGCATCGTGGTCGGCTCCCAGCTGGAGCTGCACGACGACACCTACAACGTCTACTTCCTCTTCCCGATGGACCAGGAGCAGGAGACGCTCGGCATCATCACCCGCGGCCTGCTGGCCGCGGGAGCGATCCTGATCCTGCTGATCGGCGTCGGCAGCTGGATCGTGACCCGCCACGTCGTCACGCCCATCCGGTTCGCCCGCCGGACCGCCGAACGGCTCGCCGCGGGCCGCCTCGAGGAGCGGATGGTCGTGCACGGCGAGGACGACCTCACCGGCCTGGCGATCTCGTTCAACCAGATGGCCAGCGGCCTGCAGAACCAGATCCGGCAGCTCGAGCACCTCTCCCGCGTCCAGCGACGGTTCAGCTCCGACGTCTCCCACGAGCTGCGTACGCCGCTCACCACCGTCCGCATGGCCAGCGACGTGCTCTACGAGGCCAGGGACAGGTTCGACGCGCCGACGGCCCGGGCGGCCGAGCTGCTGCAGACCGAGCTGGACCGGTTCGAGACGCTCCTGAGCGACCTGCTCGAGATCAGCCGCTTCGACGCCGGAGCCGCGGTGCTCGACCTCTACGACACCGACCTGACCGCGCTGGCCCAGGCCGTCGTCGAGGCGTACGAGCCGCTGGCCGCCAAGCGTGACATCGAGCTGAAGGTGGTCGCCCCGGACCACCCGTGCACCGCGCAGGTCGACCACCGCCGGGTCGAGCGGATCCTGCGCAACCTGGTGGCCAACGCGACCGACCACGCGCTCGTCGGACAGACGGTCACGATCCGGGTCGACAGCGACGAGCACGCGGCGGCGGTGACCGTGCGCGACCACGGTGTCGGGCTGGCCCCGGGGGAGACGGCGCTGGTCTTCAACCGTTTCTGGCGCGCCGATCCCGCCCGTGACCGCTCCAGCGGTGGCACCGGCCTGGGCCTGTCGATCTCGCTCGAAGACGCCCACCTCCACGGCGGCTGGCTGCAGGCGTGGGGCCGGCCCGACCAGGGGGCGCAGTTCCGGCTCACGCTCCCGCGCTACGCCGGGGCGGTGCTGCGCCACAGTCCGCTCCCGCTGGTCCCGGCAGACGCCCGCGACACCCTGGAGGCATCGTGAGGTCCTTCTTCGCCGCCCTCCTGACCGTGATCGCGCTTCTCGCCTCGGCGTGCTCGAGCGTGCCCGACTCCGGCCCCGTCCGGCGCGTCGACCTGGACGCACCGGACGCGCAGGAGGAGCTCATCCCCTACAACCCCGGTGCCCCACGCGCCGGCGCCTCCCCCGGCGAGATCGTCGACGGCTTCCTCGACGCCATGAAGGCCACGCCGATGAGCACGGCCTACGCCCGCCGCTACCTCACCAAGGACGCGGCGATGAACTGGGCGCCCGCCGGCCGCACCCTGGTCTACGGCGAGCTCGGCAGCCACGTCGGTTCCTCGCCCCGGGTCTCGGTGGAGCTGGAGGACGCCGGCTGGCTCGACGAGCGCGGCGTGTGGCGCGGTGGGCTGGCCGCCTCGCAGGCGATCCTCGACTTCGAGCTGACCCGGACCGAGGGCGAGTGGCGGATCAGCTCGGCACCGAACGCGCTCGTGGTCGAGGAGGACTGGTTCCTGACCCACTTCGCGCGCAGCAACCTCTACTACGTCGAGCCGACCGGCCGCACTCTGGTGCCGGAGCCCATCTTCGCCCCCAAGGGCACCTCGTACGCCACCACCCTCGTCTCCAGCCTGCTGAGCGGTCCGGGGGAGGAGGAACTGGGCGTGATCCGCAGCGCGCTCCCCGCCGCCGCGGACGAGCCCCGCTCGGTGGACGTACGCGACGGGGTGGCCGAGGTCGACCTGGCCGGTGACCTGGGCGATCACAGCTCGGAGGACCTCCAGCTCATGGGGGCCCAGCTGGCCTGGACGCTACGGCAGGACGCCAGCGTGGAACGTATCCGGCTGACGATCGACGGCGAGCCGGTGGTGCTGCCGGGCTACGGGGAGACGTTCAACGTCGACAGCGGCGGGGGCTACGACCCCAACGGCACGTCGGCCAGGGTCGACCTCTACGCGTTGCGTGACGGTGCGCTGGTGACCAGCGCCGGCGAGAACGGCGACCCGTGGGTGCCGGTGCTCGGCGGCTGGGCGGACTCTCACGGCGTGACCGACGTCGTGGTCGACGCCTCGGGCTCGAGCGCCGCCGCGATCACCTCCGACCGCACCGGCGTCCTCGTCGGAGAGCTGGCCAGCGACGGAGAGGTCACCGAGGCGCCGGTGAGAGGCACCCGGCTGCTCAGGCCCTCGTGGGACCTCGCCGGCCGACTGTGGCTGGTCGACAAGGACTCGACCGGCGCGCGGGTGATGTACGTCGACGGTGACCGCCGGGTGCGCGTCGCGATCCCGGGGGTGACCGGCGAGAACGTGACCCGGTTCCTGGTGTCGCGCGACGGCACCCGGTTCGTCGCGGTGATCGACGGGGAGTCCTCGGACCGGATCGTCGTCAGCCGGCTCCAGGCCAGCGCGAAGGGCCAGATCACGTCCGGAACGTCGGCTCTCCTGCTGCCGCACCCGGACTCCGCGACCATGCGAGTCACCGACGTCGCCTGGACCTCGCCGACCACGATCGTCGCGGTCCAGCAGATCGGCTCGACGGCGCTGTTCCAGTCGGTCTCCCTCGACGGGGCGCCCAGCGGCGAGCGCTACACCCTCAGCGACCGGGTCACCGGCGTCGTCGGCTCCCCGGTGGCGTCGGCCCGGCTCTACGCCATCTCCGGCACCACCCTGCTGGACCCGCTCGACCGGTTCGACCTCGGGATGCCGTCCAACATCTCCGACGTCACCTACCAGGGCTGACTCTCCACAGCTTCATCCACAGGCGAGCGGACCGTGGTTGCCTGGTCGCGCCCACCCTGGTCGACTCGGCCCATGAGTCTTCGAGCCACTGTGCCTGATCGCCTCGGGCTCCGCTTCGCCCTCGCCGACGCCTGGCACGACCTGGTCGTCGGCGGCCGGTGCATCGGCTGCGACCGGCCGGGCCGCCTGCTCTGCCCCGACTGCCGTTCCGGCCTCCCGGACCGCGCCCGGCCGACCCCACCGTCCCCGGCGCCGCCGGGCATCGTCCCGGTCTTCGCGGCAGGACCCTACGAAGGCACCCTCAAGCAGCTCGTCATCGGCCTCAAGGAGCGCCAGCTCCTCGGCCTCCGCGGGCCGCTGGCCGGGCTGCTCGCGCTGTCCGTCCTCGAAGCCCTCGCCTCCGTCACGCAGACCGCCGCCGGCCCCATGGTCCTCGTCCCGGTCCCGTCGCGGCCGTCCTCCGTGCGCGAGCGTGGCCTGGACAGCACGACGGCGATCACGAGCAGAGCTGCCGCGATGCTGAGGCAGCACGGGCTCGACGTACGTCACCACCGGCTGCTGCGCACCCGACCCGGCGTCGCGGACCAGGCCGGCCTCGACTCGCGACAGCGGCAGGCCAACCTGGACGGCTCGATCACCTGCCCGGCGTCCGGCATCCGGACACTCGCCAGGACGGTCCCGCGGGCGACGTTCGTCGTCTGCGACGACGTCATCACCACCGGTGCCACGGCGCGCGAGGCCCAGCGCGCGCTGGAATCGGTCGGTCTCGGGGTGAGAGCGATCGCGACCGTGGCGGCCACCCAGCGTCGGTCTCGCGTTCAAATGTAGGAAACCACCATGTAATTCTGTTGAAGGGCTTTCATGGCGAACATCGGCGAACTACCGTCACTACATGGAGTCCGCCTGGGTCCGTGGTTGCGTCGCAGAGAGGTCCGCATTGCGGGCATCCGAGCGGCAAGCCGATGCCAGTCGCAGGCGAAACGGTCCACGTAACCCTTCGTTCCCAGATTCTGGGGCAAGGGGATCACGGTGCGGCTTAGAGATAAGTCCTGCCCTTGCCCTCCCGTCAGATACGGGAACCAGCAGGGAGAAGGTGGAGTGGCACCAAGCTGCTAAGCCTCTGCAGGCGGTTGTGGGGTCGAAGACCAGGTCGGCCAGGCGGACTCCGTACCCCGGAGGTCACATGCGCTGATCATCCGGGATCCCGCCAACCCCGAAACACCGGGAGGTACCCATGGAAGTTGTCGTCACGGCCCGCAACGCCGAGGTCTCAGACCGCTATCGCGCTCACGTAGCAGAGAAGCTCGCGAAGCTCGAGAAGCATGACCACCGCATCATCAGAATCAACGTGGAGGTCGACAACGAGCCCAACCCGCGCCAGCACAAGGGCGCCGTGCACGTCGAGCTCACTGCCTACTCGAAGGGTCCGGTCATCCGGGCCGAGGCGTGTGCCGAGGACAAGATGGGGGCGCTGGACCTGGCCGTCGACAAGATGGCATCCCAGATGCGCCGCGCCGCCGACCGCCGCAGGGTCCACCGCGGCCGTCGCACGCCGGTTTCCGTAGGACAGGCCCTGGCGGGCATCGAGCCCGACGGCCTGGCCACGACGTCCGAGACCGACACGTTCGAGGAGGACGAGATCCGTGAGCACCAGGTCGGTCCGATCACGGTGACGGGGGAGGGGCCGTTGGTGGTCCGGGAGAAGACGCACACCGCGGAGCCGATGACGCTCGACCAGGCCCTCTACGAGATGGAGCTGGTCGGACACGACTTCTACCTCTACATCGACAAGGACTCGATGAGGCCGTCGGTCGTCTACCGCCGGAGGGGATACGACTACGGGGTGATCGCGCTCAACCGCGCAGACCTCGTCTGACGGTCGCCCTGATGCACGTCGGCCGGAACTTTTCCATCCCTCAGATGGAGGAGTTCCGGCCATTCCCTTACTAGTCCGGGGATACGTGCCATGATGCATTCGTGTCATCTACATCTGGTGCCGATCGTGAGCCGGTCCGCGTCTTGGTTGTCGACGACCAGGAACTCTTCCGAAGGGGCCTGGTCGCGCTGCTGGCGAGCGAGCCCGGCATCGAGGTCATCGGTGAGGCGACCAACGGCATCGAGGGCACCGAGCGCGCCGCGGCCTCCGCACCGGACGTCGTGCTGCTGGACGTACGCATGCCCAAGCAGACCGGCCTGGAGGCCTGCTCCGCGATCAAGGAGGCCGTTCCCTCGGCCAAGATCATCATGCTGACCGTCTCTGACGAGGAGGCCGATCTGTACGACGCGATCAAGGCCGGCGCGATGGGCTACCTCCTCAAGGACTCCTCGATCGACCAGGTCGCCCAGGCGATCCGGGTCGTCGCCGACGGCCAGTCCCTGATCAGCCCCTCCATGGCGGCCAAGCTGATGGAGGAGTTCAAGCAGATGGCCCGCCCGGACCGCTCCCCGGTCCCCGGCCCCAAGCTCACCGACCGCGAGCTCGAGGTCCTCGGTCTGGTCGCCAAGGGCCTCAACAACCGCGAGATCGCGAAGCGGCTGTTCATCTCGGAGAACACCGTCAAGAACCACGTACGCAACATCCTGGAGAAGCTCCAGGCCCACTCGCGCATGGAGGCGGTCATGTACGCCGTGCGCCAGAAGCTCCTCAACGTCGACTAGATCGGCTCGGCTAGGCTGACGCCAGCGTCGCGTGCCGGTGGCAGACCGTGTCAGGCATGGAGGCGCCGGACACGAAGGAGCACGACTGATGTTGTCGTCCCCTTCGCCCTCACGTGACTGAGGGCGAGAAGACCAGGCTGATCGCCTGGGCAGATGAGATGCGGCGGGTCCACGACCGGCTGCGCACGGCACTGCGGGTGACGCAGGAGGCCATCGCCGCGGGAGATCCCGCCGAGCCCGCGACTCGTGACCTGCTGCTGTTCTGTCATGGGTTCTGTGCGGCCTTGACCGGCCACCACGAAGGTGAGGACCGGGAGCTCTTCCCGGCGATCGCACGGGCCCGGCCCGACCTGCGCGAGACGATCCGCCATCTCGAGCAGGACCACTCCATGGTCGGCCACCTCCTCGGTGGCCTGCAGGCCGCCGTCGAGAAGGCCGGTACACCCGAGGAGCTCGGCAAGCACCTCGAAGGCATCGCCGCGATCATGGAGTCCCACTTCCGCTTCGAGGAGCGCAAGCTGCTGAGCGTGCTCGAGTCCCTCGAGCTGGACGCGGACGTGGGTGAGGTCTTCGGGCCGTTGTGACTCGCGATCGGGCGATGGAGCCGGTTCCGGACGGGAGTTGTCCGGAACCGGCTCTAGAGTCGGAGTCGTGCCCCGCTCTCAGACACTCAGTCGCTCGCAGGCCCGCCGGATCGCGCTGGCGGCGCAGGGCTTCGCCGACAAGCCCCACACCACGCCCACGATGCGTACGTTCCAGCGCACGCTGGAGCGCACCGGGGTCCTCCAGGTCGACAGCGTCAACGTCCTGCAGCGTGCCCACTACATGCCGCTCTACAGCCGGATGGGGGCGTACGACACCGGGCTCCTGCACCGCGCCAGCAGGGGCCGTCGGGACCGGCGGATGGTCGAGTACTGGGCCCACGTGCAGGCGTTCATGCCGGTCGAGCTGTGGCCGCACATGCAGTGGCGGATGGACGACTACCGCGCCCAGAAGGGCTCCAAGTGGTGGGGGAGCGTGCCGGACGGGATGAAGGAGAAGGTGCTGGCGCTGGTCGCCGAGCAGGGGGCGCTCACCGCGCGCGAGGCGGCCAAGGCGCTCGACGACGCCGGGCCGCAGACCAAGGACCACTGGGGCTGGAACTGGTCCGACTCCCGCAAGACCCTCGACATCCTCTACATGTTCGGCGAGCTGGCGATCTCGCACCGCAACGACCAGTTCGAGGTCGCCTACGACCTGCCCGAGCGGGTCATCCCGCGGGTCCATCTCGACGCGCCGACGCCGTCGAGGGAGGAGGCCCACCTCGAGCTCGTACGCCGCGCCACCAGGTCCCACGGGGTCGGCACCGCCAAGGACATCGCCGACTACTTCCGGATGCGGGTGGACGACACCACACGCGCGCTGAACCAGCTCATCGACGCCGGCGAGGTGGAGCCGGTCGCGGTCGAGGGCATCCGCAAGCAGGCCTACCTCTACTCCGGCTCCCGCCTCCCGCGCCGGATCGACGCCCGCGCGCTGCTGAGCCCGTTCGACCCGCTGGTCTGGGAGCGGGAGCGCACCGAGGCGCTCTTCGACTTCTTCTACCGGATCGAGATCTACACCCCGGCCCCCAAGCGGATCCACGGCTACTACGTGCTCCCGTTCCTGCTCGGTGAGCACATCGTCGGCCGGGTCGACCTCAAGGCCGACCGCAAGAACCGGACGCTCCAGGTCAAGGGCGCCTTCGCGGAGCCCCACGCCCCGGCGGAGACCCCCGTGGAGCTGGCCGCCGAGCTCGAGCGGCTCGCCGGCTGGCTGGGCATGGACACGATCCAGGTCGAGCCCAAGGGCGACCTCGCGCCGGCCCTGATCACGGAGGTCGTCCGCTGAAGTCGCTGCGGTTCACCACGCGGGAGTCCGAGTCGCCGTGGGTCGACTCGGTGTGGACCTGCGCCAGCGACGGGGCCGAGACGATGACCTCGGTGGCCGCCAGCCGTTGGGGGCTGGTCTTCTGGGAGCAGAACGGGGTGGCGTACGCCTCGATCACCGGCCCCGAGACGGCCACCGGTCACGCCCCGGTGCCCGAGGGAGCCCGGTTCGTCGGCATCGAGTTCGCCCACGGCACGACGCTGCGGGCGATGCCCACCAGCGGGCTGGTCAACGGCGGCATCCTGCTCCCCGACGTGACGACCAGGGGGTTCCGCCTCGACGGCAGCCAGTGCGAGACGCCGAGCGCGGACGACGCCGAGGCCCTGGTCGACCGGCTCGTACGCGACGGCGTGATCCTCCGCGACCCGCTCGTCACGGGTGTGCTGCGCGGTGACCGGGCCGACGTCTCCGAGCGCACCGTGGAGCGCAGGTTCCGGGCGGCCACCGGCCTGACCCGTGGGGCGCTGCACCAGATCGACCGCGCCCGGGAGGCGGCGACGCTGCTCGCCACCGGGACGGCCACCGCCGACGTCGTCGCCAAGCTCGACTACTTCGACGAGCCCCACCTGGCCCGGGCCCTGCGGCGCTACGTCGGCCGGACCGCCGGGCAGCTGCGCGAGGGGTCCGGGGGAGCCATCGCGCTCGATCTCCCTCAGCCGACGGTGTAGACCAGCTTGACGACCCCGTTCGCGTAGGAGTCGCTGTCGGTGAGCGTCAGCTGCTGCTTGTCGCGGTCGGCGTCGCTGAACGGCCTCCGGCCCGCGCCGAGGAGCACCGGGAACATCAGCAGGTGGTAGCGGTCGACCAGGCCGGCGTCGGCGAGCCGCCGGGCGAGCTCGAGGCTGCCGTGGACGTAGAGCGACCCGCCTTCCTCCTTCTTCAGCGCGGCGACGTCCTCGTCCGAGCGCAGGATCGTCGTCGGCCCCCAGCCGTCGAGGAGATCCTTCTCCTCGAGCGTGGTCGACACGACGTACTTCGGCAGGTCGCGGTAGGCCGCGTGGTCCTCCGAGTCGCGCCACACCGGCGCGAAGATCTCGTAGCTGTGGCGTCCGAGCAGCAGGGCGGAGGTGTCCGCCATCTCCTCGCCCTTGAGGGCGAACGCCTCGGGCAGGAACTCCGTGGCCATCACCCAGCCGCCGCTGCGGTGTCCCTCGGCCTCGCTGCCGGGGGAGTCGGCCACGCCGTCCAGCGATACGAACCCGGTCCAGACGATGTCGCGCATGTGCTTCTCCTCGTGTCTTCCGTGCTTCTGAGCAAGCACCAACCTAGAGACGTACGGACCGGGCGTCTTGTACGAAACCGACAGGCCCGACCCGGTGCTCGGGCGAGCGGCCCGGAGATCGAGACCAGGTCGTTGTGGTCGTCGCCGTACGGTGACGACCGGCAGGTGGGTAGAGTGACCGTGCTATCTGTCTGCCGCTAGTAGGAGCCCGCCACCGTGGCAATTCTCGACAAGATCCTTCGCCTCGGCGAAGGCAAGATCCTTCGCGAGCTCGAGGCCATCTCGAAGGCCGTCAACGCGATCGAGGACGAGTTCGTCGCGATGAGCGATGACGAGCTGCGCGGGATGACCGACGAGTTCAAGCAACGCCTGGAGAACGGCGAGGACCTCGACGACATCATGGCCGAGGCGTTCGCCACCGTCCGTGAGGTCACCAAGCGCGTCCTGGGCCAGCGCCACTACGACGTCCAGATCCAGGGCGGCGCCGCGCTCCACCTCGGCAACATTGCCGAGATGAAGACCGGTGAGGGCAAGACCCAGACCGCGGTGCTCCCGGCCTACCTCAACGCGCTGGCCGGCAAGGGCGTCCACGTCGTCACCGTCAACGACTACCTGGCCAAGTACCAGTCCGAGGTCATGGGCCGCATCTACGGCTTCCTCGGCCTGTCCGTCGGCGTGATCCTGCCGCAGATGACCCCGGCCCAGCGCCGCGCGGCCTACAACTGCGACATCACCTACGGCACCAACAACGAGCTCGGCTTCGACTACCTGCGCGACAACATGGCCTCCTCGATGGAGGACCTGGTCCAGCGCGGCCACTTCTTCGCGATCGTCGACGAGGTCGACTCGATCCTCATCGACGAGGCCCGCACGCCGCTGATCATCTCGGGTCCCACCGAGGACGACGTGAAGTGGTACGACGAGTTCGCCGCGATCGCCAAGACCCTGGTCCGGGACGTCGACTACGAGGTCGACGAGAAGAAGCGCACGATCGCCGTGCTCGAGCGAGGCATCACCAAGGTCGAGGACCACCTCGGCATCGAGAACCTCTACGAGGCGGTCAACACCCCGCTGATCTCGTTCATGAACAACTCGATCAAGGCCAAGGAGCTGTTCCGCCGCGACAAGGAGTACGTCGTCGCCAACGACGAGGTCCTGATCGTCGACGAGCACACCGGCCGCATGCTCGCCGGTCGCCGCTACAACGACGGCCTGCACCAGGCGATCGAGGCCAAGGAGGGCGTGAAGGTCCGCGAGGAATACCAGACCCTTGCGAGCATCACCCTGCAGAACTACTTCCGCCTCTACGAGAAGCTCTCCGGCATGACCGGTACGGCCATGACCGAGGAGTCGGAGTTCGACAAGATCTACAAGCTCGGCGTGGTCCCGATCCCGACCAACAAGCCGATGATCCGCAAGGACCAGCCCGACCTCGTCTACCGCACCGAGGTGGCGAAGTACGAGGCCGTCGCCGACGACATCGTCGAGCGCCACAAGAAGGGCCAGCCGGTGCTGGTCGGCACCGTGTCGGTCGAGAAGTCCGAATACCTCGGCAACATCCTCAAGAAGCGCGGTGTCCCGCACACCGTCCTCAACGCGAAATACCACGCCGACGAGGCCAAGATCGTCGCACTGGCCGGTCACAAGGGCGCCGTCACCGTCGCCACCAACATGGCCGGTCGAGGCACCGACATCATGCTCGGTGGATCCGTCGACTTCCTCGCCGACCAGGAGCTCCGCAAGCAGGGCCTGGAGCCCACGGGCGAGACCGCCGAGGCGTACGAGCAGGCCTGGGCGTCGACCGTCGAGCGGATCAAGGAGCAGGTCGCGGCCGAGCACGAGGAGGTCACCAAGCTGGGTGGTCTCTACGTCCTCGGCACCGAGCGCCACGAGTCCCGGCGTATCGACAACCAGCTGCGCGGTCGTTCCGGCCGTCAGGGTGACCCGGGCGAGTCCCGCTTCTACCTGTCGCTGGAGGACGACCTGATGCGCCTGTTCAAGGGCGAGTGGGTCGACCGCATCCTGACCACCCTGAAGATCCCCGACGACGTGCCGATCGAGGCCAAGTCGGTGACCAAGTCGATCGCCAACGCGCAGACCCAGGTCGAGGGCCAGAACTTCGAGTCCCGCAAGAACGTCCTCAAGTACGACGACGTCATGGACCGCCAGCGCAAGGTGATCTACGCCGAGCGCCGCGAGGTGCTCGAGGGCGCCGACCTCGAGGAGCAGATCCGGGGCTTCATCGACGACGTCGTCACCGGCGTCGTCACCGGAGCGACCCAGGACTACGCCGAGGAGTGGGACCTCGACCAGCTGTGGACCGACCTCAAGCAGATCTGGCCGGTCTCGGTCGACCCGAAGAAGCTGATCGCGGACGCCGGTGGCAGCAAGGACGACCTCGACCGCCAGGAGCTCATCGAGATCCTCAAGAAGGACGCCCAGGAGGCCTACGACCGCCGCGAGGAGGAGATCGGCTCCGAGGGCATGCGTGAGGTCGAGCGTCAGGTCGTCCTCTCGGTGCTGGACCGCAAATGGCGCGAGCACCTCTACGAGATGGACTACCTGCGCGAGGGCATCGGGCTGCGGGCCTACTCGCAGCGCGACCCGCTGGTGGAATACCAGCGCGAGGGCTTCGACATGTTCACCGCGATGATGGACGGCATCAAGGAGGCTGCGGTCGGTTACCTGTTCAACCTGGAGGTCCAGGTCGAGCAGGCAGAGCCGGAGTTCCACTACCACCCCGACGGCACCCGTCACGCCGGTCCGATGCACGAGGGCGCGCTCGCCGAGCCGCCGGTCGGCGTCGGCCAGGCCGGTGGCCTCCAGGACATCTCCGCCGCTCTGAAGGCCGAGGCGGCCAAGGCTTCGGCCAGCGCGCCGCAGGTCACCGCGAAGGGCCTGCAGAAGCCGTCGGCGCCCAAGCACCTGGCCTTCTCCGGCCCGGACGAGCAGGGCCAGGCCGAGGCGCGGGGAGCCACCGTCACCAACGCCGACGACCCGTACGCCAAGGTCGGCCGCAACGAGCAGTGCCCGTGCGGCTCGGGCAAGAAGTTCAAGCAGTGCCACGGCCGCCCCGGCGGCCCGACCGGCCTCACCACCCGCGTCAACGGCTGAGGCGACTCGTCAGACACCTGGCGGAGCGCTGTACGTAGCAGGTACGTACAGCGCTCCGCTGTGTCACGTGTACGGCCCGAAGTTGAGGACCGTACAGATCCAGCTCTCCCCGCTCTGCTCGAAGCGGAGGGCCATCGCGCGGTAGCCGTGGCCGTACTTGATCGTGGCGGTGGCCTCGACGATGGTGTCGGTGACGACGTGGAGGTGCCATCGGTAGACACGAGGGCGGACCGGCTGCTGGCGGCCGGTGCCGGGCTCGTACGCCCCGCTCCGAGCGGTCAGGGCGGCCCGGTACCGCAGGTCGGCGACGACCTCCTTGGTCGTCCATCGCACCAGCTGGCTCGCCGGTCGGTCCCCACCGACGACCTCCGCGATCTTCTGGGCGAACTGCGGGATCCACCCGGTGAGATGGCCGCGGGCGGGGACGATGGGAATCGGCTCGGCCAGCAGACCGTCGTCGTCTTCTGGTGGATCCGGCTGTGGTGGGTCCAGCCGAGGCTGGAGCTCGAAGGCGAGCATGCCCTGGACCTCGGCCAGGGGCACCTTGTCAGAATCGGGTTCCCGAGATGGTTGAGCGCTCATGGGCGCAAACTCCTTTCGAAGCAGTCAACCTCCTCTTACCCCAATCTTCCGGTTCTAAACCGACGGGTAACCAGAGGTGCTGCTGTGACGAAAGAAGCAGGAGCGACTACGTCGCCTGGTCGTCGTAGGGAGGCTTTTCGCCGGCGAGGAGAGGCTTGGGTGCCTTGGCGCGCGCCTCTTCCTCCTCGATGTCGGCGAGGGCCTCCTGGATCTGCCTGCTGACGATCCGACGGGGGTCGAGATCGCGTAGCTCGAGGTCCTGGTAGGCGGGCCCGAGCTCTCCGCGCAGGTCGTCGCGCGCGTTGTTGGCCAGGTTGCGCACCTGGTGGAGGAGGCGGGCGATCTGCCGTGCCATGTCGGGGATCTTGTCCGGCCCGAAGACCAGGATGGCGATCACGACGATGACGGCAAGCTCCGCGAAGCCGATGCCGAACACGCGCCGAACCTACAGGGTCAGAGCTTGGAGGTGGGAGTGAGGCCCAGCTGCATGCCCGCGAGGCCGCGTCCGCGACCCGAGATCGTACGCGCCACCTCGGCCAGGACCTTGGCCGACTCCGCGGTCGGGTCGGCCTCGACGATCGGCTTCCCGGCGTCGCCCGCCTCGCGCAGCGTCTGCTCCAGCGGCACCTGGCCGAGCAGCGGAACCTTCGAGCCGAAGCGCTGGGAGAGGGTGTCGGCGACCCGCTGGCCACCGCCGGAGCCGAAGACCTCCATCTTGGAGCCGTCGGGCAGGACGAGCCAGGACATGTTCTCCACGACGCCGACGACGCGCTGGTGCATCATCTCGGCCATCGTGCCGGCCCGCTCGGCCACCTCGGCGGCAGCCTCCTGCGGGGTGGTGACCACGACGATCTCGGCGTTGGGCAGGTGCTGGCCGAGCGAGATCGCCACGTCGCCGGTGCCCGGGGGCAGGTCGAGCAGCAGCGCGTCGAGGTCGCCCCAGTAGACGTCGGAGAGCATCTGGACCAGGGCCCGGTCGAGCATCGGGCCGCGCCAGGCGACGACCTGGTCGCGGCGGGGCTTGAGCATCCCGATCGAGATCACGCTCACGCCGGAGGCGGTCGGCACCGGCATGATCAGGTCGTCGACCTGGGTCGGCCGGGAGTCGGCCACGCCCAGCATCGCGGGGACCGAGTGGCCGTAGATGTCGGCGTCGACGATGCCGACCTTGAGGCCCTGCTTGGCCAGCGCGACGGCCAGGTTGACCGTGACCGACGACTTGCCGACACCGCCCTTGCCCGACGCGATCGCGAAGACCTTGGTCAGCGAACCCGGCTGGGCGAAGGGGATCTCCCGCTGCGCCTGGCCGCCGGTGAGCGACTCACGCATCGCCGTACGCTGCTCGTTGGACATCACGCCGAGCTCGAGCTCGACGCCGGTGACGCCGTCGACCTTCTCCAGCGCGGCCGTGGTGTCCCGGTTGATCGTGTCCTTGAGCGGACAGCCCGCGACGGTCAGCAGCACCTTGGCGTGCACGACGCCGGCGTCGTCGATCGAGACGGAGTCGACCATCCCCAGCTCGGTGATGGGACGTTTGATCTCCGGGTCCTGGACGGTCGCCAGAGCTGCGTTGACACGGTCGAGAAGCGGGCTACTCACGGTATGCAAGCCTACGTCGTGCGTGGGGACTCTCCCGCATCGACCGAGTGCTGGTCGGTGAGATCGCGCTGTCGGTCGCGCTCGTCGAGCTCCTCGAGGAGCAGGCGGAGCTCGGAGCGGAGGTAGTCGCGGGTGGCGACCTCGCCGAGGGCCATCCGCAGCGAGGCGGTCTCGCGGGCGAGGAACTCCATGTCGGCCTTGGACTGCGAGGCGATGCGGCGGTCCTGCTCGGCGATCGCCCGGTCACGGTCCTCCTGGCGGTTCTGCGCGAGCAGGATGAGCGGTGCGGCGTACGAGGCCTGCAGGCTCAGCGCGAGGGTCAGGAAGATGAACGGGAACTGGTCGAAGCGCCACTCCTGGGGCGCGAGGGTGTTCCAGGCGACCCAGATGAGCACGACCATCGTCATCCAGGCGATGAACCGGGCGGTGCCCATGTAACGGGCGAAGGCCTCGGCGAAGGAGCCGAAGGCGTCGGCGCGGAAGGTGGGCCTCCGGACCAGCGGGCGGCGCAGCTCGCGCGGGGTGTCGAGGCGGCCGCGAGCGGCGCGTGCGTCAGCCACGACGCACCATCTCCGGGGTGATCACCTTGTTCGGCCGGGTGTCGGGACGGGTGTCGGGGCGCGGCTCGGTGGCCGACTCCTGGCGGGCGAGCTTCTCGCGCCAGTTCTCCGGGAGCAGGTGGTCGAGCAGGTCGTCGACGGTCACCGCGCCGGCGAGATGGCCGTTCTCGTCGACGACGGGGGCCGCCACCAGGTTGTAGGTCGCCAGGTGGGCCGCGACCTGCTCGGTGCTGTCCTCGGGACGCAGCGGCTCGAGGGACTCGTCGAGCGCGCCCGCGACGAGCGTCGACGGTGGCTCGCGCAGCAGGCGCTGGATGTGGGCGATGCCGAGGAACTTGCCGGTCGGCGTCTCGAGCGGCGGACGGCAGACGTAGACCAGGGCGGCCTGGGCCGGGGTCAGGTCGGGGTTGCGTACGAGCGCGAGCGCGTCGGCGATCGTCGCGTCCGGGCCGACGATGACCGGCTCGGGGGTCATCATCGAACCGGCGGTGTCCTCCTCGTAGGACATCAGCCGGAGGACGTCCTTGGCGTCCTCCGGCTGCATCAGGTCGAGGAGCAGGGTGGCGGTCTCCTCGGGCAGCTCGGCGATGAGGTCGGCGGCGTCGTCGGGCGACATCTCCTCGAGCACGTCGGCGGCACGCTCGGAGTCCAGGGCCCGCACGATGGCGACCTGATCGTCCTCGGGAAGCTCCTCGAGCACCTCGGCGAGGCGCTCGTCGTCGAGAGCCGCGATGACCTGTCGCTGGCGCTCGGGCGGCAGCTCGTGGATCATCGTCGCGGCATCGGCCGGGCGCATCTCGTGGATCGCCTGCACCAGGTGGGTCGCGGCCTGGGTGGGGGAGCGGCGGGCCAGGCCCTCGACGTCGTCCCACTCGATCACGTGGGTCTGGCCGCGACGACGCAGCCCCTTGGACGGCTCCTGCACGGCCACCCGGGAGAGCAGCCAGTCGCGGTTGCGGGCCTGCTCCATGCCGACGTCGTAGACCGTCCCGGACACGCCGGTCGAGCGGATCGTGACCTGCCGGTCGAACATCTGGCCGATGACAAGGGTCTCGGTCGAGCGCTGCTGGAAGCGGCGCATGTTGAGAAGGCCGGTCGTGTAGATCTGGCCGGAGTCGATGCTCGTCACCCGGGTCATCGGCACGAAGATGCGCCGGCGCCCGAAGACCTCGACGACCAGGCCCAGCACACGCGGCTGCCGGGCGTCGGATCTGACCGTGACCACGAGATCTCGCACCTTGCCGACCTGCTCACCGAGCGGGTCGAAGATCGGAAGGCCGACCAGGCGTGCCGCGTACACGCGGTTGGGCGAGGTGCTCACGTCGCAACGTTATGACATGTGGCCCAGCAGGTCGCTCCGACGCTCATGCGGTGGCACGGCAGGCAAGCGCTGACAGTAAATTCGATGACCTATCCGAACCGCGCCGCCCGGGGTCGGCGATCTGACCTGAGGCCTGTGTTACAAAAGTGTCCAATGTGACCAGTGTTATCGGTCACCGCCGCAGGGAGAGGGGCCCGGCCGGATGCGTACACAATCTCGAGCAACGTCTCGCGGGGGTCGGGTGGCCAAGATCCTGCTCTCCGCGGGCCTCGCCATCGGTCTTCTCGGCGGCGCGCTCGTCGCCGTGCACGACTCGTCGACGACGCCTGCGACGGACCTCGAGACCGTCGCCTACTCGCCGCCGCGCTACCGGATGGTGCAGGCGAACATCAAGGCCGGCATGGGCACGGCGAGGTTCAAGCAGGACGTACGCAGCATCCTCGGCACCGCGCCCGACTTCGTCACCTACAACGAGGTGAACGGCCGCCGGACCGCGGATCTCGAGCCGGGGCGCTACCGCGTCTGGCGCAAGAGCGGCGACCCCTACAAGTCGGCGACCGCCGTCGCCTGGGACAACGACAGGTGGGCTGCGACCTCGAAGGGCATCCACCAGATCAGCAACAAGCTCGGCAAGCCCGCCGACCAGCGGCTGCACTGGGGGATCAGGTACGCCAACTGGGTCACCCTCGAGAACCGCGCCACCGGTCGCAACATCTCCGTGGTCGCGGTGCACTTCGCGCCGAAATCCAGGTACTACGGCGACCTGGTCCGTCCCTCGGCGCGTGCGCTGAACGTGCTCGTCAAGGCGCTGGCCGGGCGCGGCCCGGTGATGGTCGGCGGCGATCTGAACGTGCAGTACGACGGCTCGCGCTACCCGCGCGACATCTTCGCCGCGAAGCACCTGATCCCGACCTACGACGTCACTCAGCAGGCGCTGATCACGCACGGCCGGGCCTCGACCATCGACTACGTGCTCGCCCGCGGGATCGCGCGGTTCGCCACCGGCAACCAGCGCGCCTTCGGCCTCGAGTCGGACCACAACGCGGTCCGGGTCGACTTCTCGCCGCTGCCGGTCACCTCGACGGCGGGCTCGGGCCGGGTCCGGTTCGGGCCTGGTGTCGTGGTCACCGACCCGGGACTGAGCGCCGCCGAGGAGCAGAGCGTGCTGCGTACGGTGCTGAAGGCGGTCAACAGCGCCCCGCGAGGTCAGGTCGTCCACCTGGCCACTCGGACGCTGACCAACGACCGGGTGGTGCGGGCGCTGAAGCGGGCGAAGTCCCGTGGAGCGAAGGTCCAGGTCGTGACCGCGGAGAAGACCACCACCGCCCAGATGCGCTCGCTGCAGCGCGTCCTCGGCAAGGACGTGAACAAGGACAGCTGGGCCGTGGCGCGGCCGCGCGGCTACGACCGTGCCGGTCTGCGGGCGACCGTGCTGCTGGTCAGCCGGACCGGCGCCACCCCGGCGTTCGCGTTCAGCTCCAGCACCCAGATGTCCGCCCTGGCCGGCACCGGGAAGCGGTCGGGCTACGTGAGCGTCACCAAGGCGTCGTACGACAAGCTCTTCAGGCCGTTCTTCTCGGCTGTCGGACGGAAGGTCTGAGGGTCGTAGGATCGCGGTGTGGCGGGTGTCACCTGTCCTTGGTGGTTACTGATTGGTAACCTGCCCTCGTCCGCCGATATGAGGAGTAGAGCATGGGTCGCCTTGCCGAGACCGAGGGTCTCACCGACATCCAGGAAGAGATCCTGAAGACCGTTCGTCAGTTCGTGGACGAGAAGGTCATCCCGGTGGCCCAGGAGCTGGAGCACGCCGATGAGTATCCGACCGAGATCGTGGAGGGTCTCAAGGAGCTCGGCATCTTCGGCCTGATGATCCCGGAGGAGTACGGCGGCCTGGGCGAGTCGCTGCTGACGTACGCGCTGTGCGTCGAGGAGATCGCGCGCGGCTGGATGTCGGTCTCGGGTGTCATCAACACCCACTTCATCGTGGCCTACATGCTGATGCAGCACGGCACCGAGGAGCAGAAGCAGAAGTACCTGCCGAAGATGGCGACCGGTGAGGTACGCGGCGCGTTCTCGATGTCCGAGCCGGGTCTCGGCTCCGACGTGAGCGCGGTGTCCACCAAGGCGACCAAGCTGGCCGACGGTTCCTACGAGATCACCGGCCAGAAGATGTGGCTGACCAACGGCGGCTCCTCGACGCTGGTCGCGGTGCTGACCAAGACCGACGAGGGCGCCGACTCGGTCTACAAGAACATGACCACCTTCCTGGTGGAGAAGACCCCGGGCTTCGGCGAGACCGCCCAGGGCGTGACCGTGCCCGGCAAGATCGACAAGATGGGCTACAAGGGCATCGACACGACCGAGATGATCTTCGAGGGTCACAAGATCTCGGCCGACCAGATCCTCGGCGGTGTCCCCGGCAAGGGCTTCTTCCAGATGATGGACGGCGTCGAGGTCGGCCGCGTCAACGTCGCCGCTCGCGCCTGCGGCCTGGCGATCCGCGGCTTCGAGCTCGGCATCGCGTACGCCCAGCAGCGCCAGACCTTCGGCAAGAAGATCGCCGAGCACCAGGCGATCCTGTTCCGTCTCGCGGAGATGGGCACCAAGGTCGAGGTCTCCCACAACATGATGGTCCGCGCCGCGCGCCTGAAGGACACCGGCAAGCGGATGGACGTCGAGGCCGGGATGGCCAAGATGGTCGCCTCGGAGTACGCCAACGAGGTCGTCGAGGACTCCTTCCGGATCCACGGCGGCTACGGCTACTCCAAGGAGTACGAGATCGAGCGGCTCATGCGCGAGGTCAAGTTCATGCTCATCGGCGAGGGCACCAGCGACATCCAGAAGATGATCATCGGCCGTTCGCTCCTCAAGGACTACAAGTCCTGACCCTTCCGCCGACCCTTCCGGCGAATCTGTAGAAGTGGGCGACGAAACTGTGGTTTCGTCGCCCACTTCTGCTGTCTCGGCCGTTCGTCAGCGGGCGGGGTCCGCGTCGAGGGTCGCGTTGTGGCGGCGGTTCGTGGCGATCAGCTCGTCGAGCACGTCGCGGGTCTGGAGCAGGTCCTCGATGTGGGCGCTGAGCCGGTCGCGCTCGCTGACCATCGTCTCGAAGGCCGCCTCGGAGGTGCCGGTGCTCGGCCGGTCGACGCAAGGGAGGACCTCGCCGATCGTACGGCTCGCCGACGCCGACCCGGCGACCTACACCGGCGGCGATGCCGGCTTCGTCGACCTCCCCACCCATCACCAGGTCGCCTGACGCGCCTCGACCCGGCCCCCGACGCCGAATCTGCAGTTGTGGGCGACGAAAGTAGACCTTCGTCGCCCACGACTGCGGTCTCGTCCGGAAAAACCGAGGATTCGTCGGGGTGGGTGTCGTAGGTTGGTCGATACCCGAGCAACGACTCAGCAATGCCGATGTAGGGGGAGCGATGACCAACGACGATCTCAAGGCCAAGATGCGCGAGGCGCTGGAGAAGAAGAACAACCACGAGCACGCACACGCCGAGAGCGCCGGGGCCAAGGAGAAGGCGCACGGGTCCGAGGTCGTCGGTGGCGCGCCGAAGATGCATCGCCGCAAGGCGGGCGGCGGCGGCTCCTGACGCTACGATGCCCCTCTCGGGGGTGTCGGGTCGGTCTGGTCGAGAGGCAATGAGAAGTTGGCGCGCCGCGTAGTGCTCCATGTCGGGGCGATGAAGTCGGGGACGACGTACCTGCAGGGTGCTCTGTACAAGAACAAGGCGCTCCTTGCGGAGCGCGGGTTCCTGGTCCCCGGCGCGCGCTGGCGCAACCAGATCGAGGCCGTGCTCGACGTGAAGGGCCGGCGTGCCCATCCCGAGGGCGACTCGGTCGCCGGCGCCTGGGACCGTCTGGTCGCCGAGGTCGACGAGTGGGACGGCACCGCGCTGATCTCCGTCGAGCTGCTCGCGCCGGCCGGCCCGGAGACTGTCGAGCGGGTGGCCACGAGCTTCGCCGGCGTGACCCCCGAGATCGTCCTCTCGCTGCGTGACATCAACCGGCAGATCCCGTCGATGTGGCAGGAGCTCATCCAGAACGGCATGGACTGGACCTGGGCGGAGTTCCTCAGCGCGGTCAACAAGAGCCGCCCGGGCTCGCCCGAGCGCCGCCACACCAAGCCCGGCAAGCGGTTCTGGTCCGAGCAGGACATGGTCGGCATCGCCCGACGCTGGGGCCAGGCCGGGCCTCTCCACCTGGTCACCGTGCCGCCCCCGGGCAGCCCGGCGACGCTGCTGCTGGAGCGCTTCGGGGCGGCGATGGGCTTCGACCCCGAGGGGATGCAGAGCCCGCCGCCGAAGAACACCTCGCTCGGCGCCGCGACCGTCGAGGTGCTGCGCGGCCTCAATGCGGAGCTCGACCGGCGCGGCCTGGCCTACCCGGCGGCGATGGGCCTGCGCAAGCACACCCTCGGCAAGCGCCTGATGCCGGCGCTCACGGCCGACGATCCGCGTATCGGGCTCCAGGCCCCACGCTGGACGCAGGCGTTCACACGCGACCAGGCCGCGGAGCTCCGCGGTCTGGACGCCACCATCCACGGGGATCTCGACGACCTGGCCCCCGTGGACGTACGCGGGATCGACCCGCGCAAGGTCACCGACAAGCAGGTCCGAGACGCCGCCGTCGCTTCCTATGCGGCGCTGCGCAAGGATCTCGACAAGAAGCTCGCCGACCCGACCATTCCTGGTGAGGCCATCGACCCGGGGGAGGGCCGCAAGGCTCCGGCGCGCGCCGTCTCCGCCCTGGCCGACCTCGTCGAGTGGTCCGTTCGGCGAGAGGAGCTGGTCCGTACGTAGGGCCGGAAGACAAGCGGGGGAATTCTTTGTCAAGCAGCTGGAGTCTGCGCCGTCGGCGCAGGCCCGCCGACGAGGCGCGCGACACGACGGTCGCGACGCCGCGGATCGCGGTGCTCACGATCGCACGCGACGAGGGCGAGATGCTCGCCCGCTGGGTCGACCACTACGGCCGACAGGCAGGTCACGAGAACCTGATCGTCTTCGACGACGGGTCGACCGACGGTTCGACCGACGGCCTGGCGTGCACGGTCCAGCACCTGCCCGGCTTCCGGAAGGGCAACTTCGAGGCCGGCCGGATGGGCCTGGCCAGCGGGGTGGCCCACGGCCTCCTCGGCATCTACGACGTGGTCATCTTCACCGACGTCGACGAGTTCCTCATCCCCGACCCGGCGAGGTACGCCGACCTCTCGGACTACCTCGCCCGGCGGCCCGAACGGGTGATCGCCCCGTTCGCCCTCAACGTCATTCACCACACCGCGGTCGAGGGACCGCTGATCGACGGCAAGCCGATCCTCGGCCAGCGGGCGTACGCCCAGTTCGCGCCGTTGATGTGCAAGCCGTCGGTCAAGCGCGTTCCGGCCGCCTGGACGTCCGCCTCCCACGGGATCAAGGCGCCCTACGTGCCCGACCCAGGGCTGTTCATGGTCCACATGAAGTTCGCCGACGTGGACCTGCTCCGGCGCCAGGCCGACCGGCGCAACGAGCTCGCCAGGACGGTGGGCCGTGGCAAGGGCAGCTCGTGGGGGCGCTCCGGTGACGATCTCGCCGATCTGCTGACCGCAGCGACTGCCTCGGTGACCGGAGACGTCGAGGAGTTCGACCCGGCCTCGGTGCTGCCCGCCAGGCTCGTCCGCGAGGAGGACGGGGTGCATCGGGCCGTCGGTCCGGGCCACATCGACAACCTCCGCAACCAGCCGCTGCTACGCATCCCGGAACGCCTCCACGGGATCGTCTGAGCTAGGTTACCCTCCGGTAATACACGCATCGCGAGACACCGACGAGAGGCCGCAGATGAGCAAGACCAACCCCGGCAACTTCTTCGAGGACTTTCAGGTCGGCCAGGTCATCGAGCACGCCACGCCGCGGACGGTGACCGAGGGCGACCGGGCTGCGTACGGCTCGCTCTACCCGACCCGCTTCGCGGTGCCCTCGAGTGCAGCCTTCGCTGCCTCTGTCGGTCTGGACGCGCATCCGATGGAGGAGCTGATCGGCTTCCACATCGCCTTCGGCAAGACCGTCCCGGACGTGTCGCTGAACGCGGTCGCCAACCTCGGCTACGCCGAGTGCCGCTTCCACCAGCCGGTGGTGCCGGGCGATACGCTCTCGACGAAGTCCGAGGTCATCGGTCTCAAGCAGAACTCCAACGGCAAGTCCGGGGTCGTCTACGTACGCTCCACCGCGACCAACCAGCGCGGCGAGGTCGCGATCGACTGGGCGCGCTGGGTGATGGTGCACAAGCGTGACCAGGCGGCTGCCGCCCCCGAGACCGTGATCCCGGAGCTGGCCAAGGCGGTCGACGCGAAGAACCTGATCGTGCCGAAGGGCCTCGACTTCTCCTCCTACGACTTCACCGCCGCCGGGGAGCCGCACCGGCTCGGCGACTACGAGGTCGGCGAGAAGATCGACCACGTCGACGGCGTCACCCTGACCGAGTCCGAGCACCAGCAGGCCACCCGGCTGTGGCAGAACACCGCGAAGGTGCACTTCAACGTCGAGGCGCGGCCTGACGGTCGCAACCTCGTCTACGGCGGCCACATCATCTCCCTGGCCCGCGCGCTGTCGTTCAACGGTCTCGCCAACGCCCAGCTGATCGCCGCGATCAACGCCGGTGCGCACACGTCGCCGGCCTTCGCGGGCGACACCGTCTACGCCTGGTCGGAGGTGCTCGACCGGGTCGAGACCGACGCCCCCGGCGTCGGCGCCCTTCGGTTGCGCCTGGTCGCCACCAAGGGCCGCGACGAGTCGATGACCCTGCGCGGCGAGGACGGCAAGTACGCCCCCGGGGTCCTGCTCGACCTCGACTACTGGGCGCTCATCCCGGCGTAAGGAGCTCCTCATGCCCACCAAGAAGGCTCTCTTCGTCTCCGGCTCCGCCCAGGGGATCGGCAAGGCGATCATCGAGAAGTTCGCGACGGAGGGCTGGTTCGTCGGCGTCTACGACATCGACGCCGACCTGGCCCGCGACGTCGCCGCGATCATCGGCTCCGACAACGCCATCGGCGGCACGCTCGACGTCACCGACCCGGAGTCCTGGAAGGCGGCGCTCGAGGAGTTCGCCACCGCTGCGGGCGGTCGCCTCGACCTGCTGGTCAACAACGCCGGCATCCTGCGCGCCGGCCGGCTGGCCGACGTCGACCTGGCCCAGCACCACCAGACCATCGAGATCAACGTCAACGGCGTGATCAACGGCTGCCACATGGCCTACCCCTACCTCCGAGCCACCCCCGGCTCCGGTGTCATCAACGTCTGCAGCGCGAGCGCGATCTACGGCCAGCCGGAGATCGCCTCCTACAGCGCGTCCAAGTACGCCGTGCGCGGGCTCACCGAGGCCCTGGAGCTGGAGTGGCGCAAGGAGGGCATCCGGGTGCAGGCGGTCTGGCCGCTGTGGGTGAAGACCGCGCTGCTCGACGGCAACGTGGCCTCCTCCCACGAGACCCTGGGCATCCGGCTCACCGTCGAGGACGTCGCCGACCAGGTCTGGGAGATGGCGCAGCCGCGCAAGGGGCTGCGCGGGCGGGTGCCGAAGGTGCACACGACCGTCGGGCTCCCGGCCAGGGCGCTCTCCACCGCCGCCGACCTCGCGCCCAACGTGCTCGTCCGTGAGGTCAACCGGTTCATCACTCGGGCGTGATGCACCGACCGGGCCGACGGCTGGTTTGATGGGCCCATGGCCCTCTACCTCGTCAGGCACGGCACCACCGAGTGGTCCCTCAACGGCCGGCACACCTCCCGCACCGACCTTCCCCTCCTGCCCGAGGGGGAGGATGCCGCCAAGCTGCTCGCCTCGCGGCTGCAGGACCGGGAGTACGCCGCGGTGCTGACCTCCCCGCGGCAGCGGGCGCTGCGTACGGCTGAGCTCGCCGGCTTCGCGGACGCCATCGTCACCGACGACCTGGTCGAGTGGGACTACGGCGACTACGAGGGCATCACCACCGACGAGATCCACCGCACCGATCCGGGATGGAGTCTGTGGACCTCGGAGACGCCCGGGGGAGAGGCCGCGGCGTCCGTCCAGGAGCGGCTGAGCCGGGTCGTCACGGCCGCCCGCGAGCGCGACGGCGACACCCTGGTCTTCTCCCACGGACACGCGCTGTGTGCGCTGGCGGCGGTGTGGCTGGGGCTTCCGGTCAGCGACGGGCGCTTCTTCCGGCTCGACACCGCGACGGTGTCGCTGCTGGACACCCACCACGGACAACCCGTGGTTAAACATTGGAATACATAGTCCGTCCATAGCCCGTCCGGGTGGTCAGTCACAGGTTGGTGTGGTCCCCTGAAGAGGTGGCCGTACCATCCCGCGGCCACCCGAGGAGGGCCGTTGTGGCACGTCGTGTGATCGTCCATGTCGGAGCGATGAAGTCCGGCACCACGTCTCTGCAGCACGCGCTCTACGCGCACCGCGAGCGTCTCGCCGAGCTGGGCATCCTGGTCCCGGGAGAGACCTGGCGGGACCAGGCGGACGCGGTCTGGAACGTACGCGGCCGGAAGAAGTCGCTGGCCGGCGACCGCTCGATCGAAGGCGCCTGGCAACGTCTCGTCGACGAGATCGACGACTGGCCGGACACGGCGATCATCTCCGCCGAGCTCCTCGCCCCGGTCGACGACGACGTCGTGGCGACGGTCGCCGAGAGCCTGACCGCCGCCGAGATCGTGCTCTCCGTACGCGACCTCAACCGGAACCTCCCGGCGATGTGGCAGGAGGTCGTCCAGAACGGCGAGGTCTGGTCCTGGTCCGACTTCCTCGCCTCCGCCCGTGTACGCCGCCCCCGCTGGCACCTCCCGGACCTGGTGACCGCCGCGAGCCGGTTCTGGAGCGAGCAGGACGTCGTCGCCATCGCGAAGAAGTGGAGCGCTGCCGGGCCGGTGCACGTGGTCACGGTGCCGGGTCCGGGCGCTCCCCGCGAGGCGCTGCTGGAGCGGTTCGGCGAGGTGATGGGGTTCTCCTTCGCCGACGTCCCGACCCCGCCGTCGAGGAACGCCTCGCTCGGTGTCGTACGCACCGACCTGCTGCGCCGCCTCAACGTGGAGCTCGACGGCCGCGACCTGAGCTACCCGGCCGGGATCCGGCTGCGCAAGCACATGCTCGCCAAGAAGATCCTGCCCCGCCTCGAGGTCGAGGACGAGCGCATCGGTCTCCAGGTGGAGCCGTGGGTCGAGAAGGTCGCGCGGCACCAGGTGGCCGCGTTGCGCAAGCTGGACGTGAGCCTGCACGGCGACTGGGACGACCTGACGCCGGTCGCCGTCGAGGGTGCAGATCCGTCGGCCGTCACCGACGAGCAGATCGTGGCCGCGGCCGCCGCCACCCACGTCGAGCTGCGGGCGTGGCTGGTCCGCCGGGCCAAGAAGTCCCCGCGCGAGGGATGGGGCCCGGAGACGGTCCCGGAGTGGGCGCCTCGGCCCGGCGCCGCCACCCCCGGTGCTGCCGAGGACGCGGTCGATGCCCTCGCCGACCTGATCGAGTGGGCGATCACCCGACGGCGCGCGAAACAGACGGCCAAGGCCTGACCGATCGCTTGGTTGGATGCTTGACCAAACGGAAGGCACGGGTCACCGTTGTGGGGTGGCACTTGCGGTTGGCTGTCCACGCTGCACGACGCCGGTGGCGAGCATCGGCGCCGGCGGCAGCCGGGCCTGCCCCGAGCACGGCGTGGTGACGCCGCTGTGGCGTACGGACGTGGCCTCCTACGAGGACCTGGTGAAGCTGCTCGCGCTGGCCGGCGACGTACCCACCTACGTGCCGTGGCCGGTCGAGTCCGGCTGGTCGATCGCCGACATCGCCGTGGTCGGCGACGACAACAAGGGGGCGGCGACGCTGCTCACCCTGACCGGCGTGACCCCCGACGACGGCCAGGTCGAGATGACCGTGGTCACCGAGGAGGCCGGTGTCGGGCTGGGCGCCCGGTGCGCGCGTACGGCTGGGCCGGACCCCGGCATCGAGGCCTGCACCGGCCCACCCACGACGAGGGTCCGCGTCGCCGGACAGCTGGTGCCGCTGTGGCCGATCACCCAGTGGACCAACGGCGCCGAGGAGTGGGAGCGGTCGGTCGTGGTCGGCGAGGCCGCCGGCCGCTGGCTGTGGCTCGTCTTCCGTCCGGCCACGGCGATGCTGATGCTCCAGGACGGCTGGCACCTGCGCCAGGTCGGCGACCTGGGCGTCCAGATGGTCGAGCTGCCCTTCGGAGGGCCCAGTGGATCTTGGTGGAACTCGCCCTAGTATGTGCGGGTGCGCATCGACCTCCACACTCACTCGCGGGTGAGCGACGGGACCGATTCGCCGACCGAGCTGGTCCAGGCGGCGAAGGCAGCAGGGCTGGACGTCGTCGCGATCACCGACCACGACACCGCCGACAGCTGGGACGAGGCAGCCGCTGCGGCCACCGAGGCCGGGATCGAGCTGGTGCGTGGCATGGAGATCAGCACCAGCCACGCCGGCCACGGCGTGCACCTGCTGGCCTACCTGCCCGACCGGAGCTACCCGCCGCTGGTCGAGGAGCTCGCCCGCATCCTGGCCGGGCGCGACGGGCGACTGCCGCTGATGCTGGAGAAGCTGGCCCGGCTCGGCATCGAGGTGTCCCTCGAGGACGTCGCGGCGGTCTCCGGTGACGCCGCCGCCTCCGGCCGCCCCCACCTGGCCGACGCGCTCGTCGCGAAGGGCTATGTGCTCAGTCGCGACGAGGCGTTCAACCGCTACCTCGGGGCCGGCAAACCGGCGTACGTCAACCGCTACGCGGCCCCGCTCGAGCCGATGATCCGCACCGTCGCCGCTGCTGGCGGAGTGACCGTGATCGCCCACCCGTGGGGCCGGTCCGGGCGTGAGCAGCCCGACGAGGCGGCCCTGTCGGCACTGGTCGACGCGGGCCTGTCCGGGCTGGAGGTCGACCACCAGGACCACACCCCCGAGACCCGCGACAAGCTGCGGGTCATCGCCCGCAATCTCGACCTCGTCGTGACCGGATCCAGCGATTACCACGGCACCGGGAAGGTGGGTCACCATCTGGGAGTGAACACCACTGCGCCCGCCGAGTACGAGCGGCTTCTGGAGCGAGCGGCCGCAGCCGCGGCGGCCTCCGGACGAGCCACCCCCGAGGTCGTACGTTGACCGAGATCTTCGTCTCCACGTTCGTGACGCTCTTCGTGATCATGGACCCGGTCGGCACGATCCCGATCTTCCTGTCGCTGACCGCGGGCCAGTCCCCGGGCAAGCAGCGCCGCGCGGCGCTCCTCGCCGTCGCGGTCTCGTTCCTGGTGATCACGATCTTCGCGCTCTTCGGGCAGGCGATCCTGCACTTCCTGCACATCTCGCTCGAGGCGCTGCAGTGCGCCGGCGGCCTCCTCCTGCTGCTGGTCGCCCTCGAGCTGCTCACCGACAACTTCGACGACCCCGTCGCCGCCGCCGGAGCCAACGTGGCCATGGTGCCGCTCGGCACCCCGCTCCTGGCCGGCCCCGGGGCGATCGTCGCCACCATGGTCTTCACCCAAGAGGTCGACTCCGTCAGCACCGCCTTCGGCCTCGGCCTCGGGCTCGTCGTCGTCCACATCGCGCTTCTGATCGCGATGATCTTCTCCATCCCGATCCTGAAGGTCCTCAAGGAGTCCGGCGTCTTGCTCATCACCAGGATCGCCGGTCTGCTCCTCTCCGCGATCGCCGTCCAGATGGTCGCCGACGCCGTCATGACGTTCATCGCGAACGCCTGAGCCCGGAGGTCCGGGTAGTCCGAGACGTTCCGGCCCATCTACCGGGCGGTAACGGGCCCGAACGTCTCGGACTATCCGGTGGCCGACGCGATGTCGGTGGTCGTGGCCATGATGGAGGCCGTGGCCGCTCGTGCTCCTCACTTCAGGCCGCCCGACCTACCTGGGCGGCCTGGGCTGGTGCGTCCCGTGCCGACGGATCCCTCGGGCGTACGCGGGCCGACGCCGAAACAAGCGAGGGGGAGCGCGTGGCGGCGATCGTCGCGAGGGCTCTACGTGCCTGCTCACGTCCCGCTCTCGCCGCTGCAGCGAGTGCTCGAGGCATCGGCGGTCGTGCCTGCCGACGGAGCGGTGACGGGCTGGGCTGCCCTGGCATGGCAGCAGGTGCCTTGGGTGGACGGATGCGACATGGACGGGAACGAGCTGCCGGTCACCATCCTCACCCCGGGATCGCAGGCCCGTGCGCAGGCCGGGATCGAGGTGAGCAAGGAGCGGCTGCTTCCGAGAGCGCGTCAGGTCGTGGACGGGGTGACGATCACCGATCCGTATCGGTCGACGGCGTTCGAGGTCCGTAGGGCAGCCACGCCGTTGGCAGCCGTACGCTGGCTCGATCTCGTCGCCGCCAGCGACCTGATCTCGCTGGCGGAGATGACGGCGTTTGCCGAGACGCTCGGAGGATGGACGGGCATCGACCACCTTCGGCGTGCGATCGCGCTGGCCGACGAGAACGTGTGGTCGCCGCCGGAGACCGATCTGCGGCTCACCCTCTCGATGCGGATGGGGATCGCCGGAGTGGTCTGCAACCGTCCCGTCTTCGACCTCGACGGTCGTCACGTCGGCACCCCGGATGTACTCGACCTCGAGCGAGGCGTGGTTGCGGAGTACGACGGTGCCCTGCACCTGGCGGGCGAGCAACGGGCGAAGGACCTGCGACGGGAAGGCGCGTTCCGGCGGGTCGGCCTGGAGTACGTCACCATGGTGGCCGCCGACCGCCGCGACCCTGCCGACTTCGTCAGGAGAGCGCGTGAAGCTCGGGCGCGGGCTGCGCGGACCGCGGTCGCCGACCGACGTTGGACGATCGACCCGCCGGGCTGGTGGACCCCCACCCACACCGTCGAGATGCGCCGGGCACTGGCCGACTGGCAGCGTGATCGCTACCTGAGGGCACACGCCGGGTAGTCCGAGACGTTCCGGCCCATCTACCGGGCGGTAACGGGCCCGAACGTCTCGGACTATCGGGAGCCGGTCACTTCCGGCCGAGCGACTGGAACTTCTGGAGCACGCCGCTGGGGACCACCCGGGCTGCCGTGGCTAGGGCCTTGTAGCGCTTGCTCGGGATCGAGAAGGTCTTGTCGTTGTCGTAGTCCTCGAGGGCTTCGCGGACCAGGTCGTCGACGTCGAGCCACATCCACGCGGGGGCGGAGTCGTAGCCGGAGCCGAGGCGCTCGTGGAACTCGGTCTTGGTGAACCCCGGCAGCAGGGCCATCACCTTGATGCCCTTGCCGGCGTACTCGTTGTGGGCCCACTCGGTGAAGGAGTTGATCCACGCCTTCGCGGCGGAGTAGGTGCCGCGGGGCAGGTAGGAGGCGACGGAGCCGACGTTGATGATGCCGCCGTGGCCGCGGGCCACCTGGGCGCCCAGCGCGGCGTGGGAGAGGCGCAGCGGGGCGATGACGAGCACTTCCGCCATGGCGGTCTCCTCGTCGGCGGTGTTGTCGAGGAATCGGTGCTTGAGGCCGTGACCGGCGTTGTTGACGAGCAGGTCGACCGGGTGCTCGGCGTCGGCCAGGCGGGCCTCGACCTTGGCCAGGTCGGCGCTGTCGGTCAGATCGGCGCGGAGCACCTCGGCACCGACGCCGTGCGTGTCCGAGAGGTCCTTCGCGACGCCGTTGAGCCGCTCCTCGTCGCGGGCGACGAGCACGAGGTGGTGGCCGCGGGCGGCGAGCTGCTGGGCGAAGGCGAGTCCGATGCCGGCGGTCGCGCCGGTGATCAGGGCGGTGGGGTTCGACATGGGGCAATCGTGCCACCACGGCATGCGGGAGGGAGGCAGGCGGCAGCAGGTCGTTTCCATCGAGGAATCGCGGTTTCTGTCTGTCGTGTGACAGTTGACTTGCGGTCGTACGAGTTTGGATGATGTTCGACGTGTATTTCGCAGGCGGACTCGGGCGCGTGATGGAGCAGTGAGCCGCGGTGGGCGACATCGGACGGTGAGGTCCCGGCCCCTGAGGCGGATCAAGATGCTCTTCGTCGCGTCCCTGCTGACCTCGGCCGGCCTGTACGGCGGGATCGAGGTCGTCGTCGAGTCCGAGGCCAACGGGAAGCCCAGCGCTGCCGACAGCAGGGAGAAGCAGGGCGCTGACGACGAGGCCCGCACTCCGGTCTGGCCGCACGACGCCCAGCGTGAGGCGGGGATCAACCGGCACGTCGACGCCCGGATGGCGGCCGCGGAGAAGGCGCTCCCGGCCGACTCCGGCACCGGCCGCCGGGCGGTCTTCTCGATCAGCCGTCAGCGGGTCTGGATCGTCTCCGCGGCCGGTGAGACGCGGCGTACCTATCCGGTCTCGGGAAGCATCTACGACAACCTCCAGCCCGGGACCTACAAGGTCTTCTCCCGCTCCAAGCACGCTCGCGGGATCAACGACTCGGGCACGATGATGTGGTTCGTACGCTTCACCAAAGGCCCCAACGCCGCGATCGGGTTCCACAACATCCCGGTCGACAAGGGCAAGCGCGTGCAGACCCGCGCCCAGCTCGGCACACCCCTGTCGCACGGGTGCATCCGCCAGGCCGAGCCGGACGCGAAGGCGATGTGGCGCTTCGCCCGGCTCGGCACCAAGGTGGTCGTGACCCGATAGGCGAGAGGCTCAGGCGTCAGCCTTCGGCGCAGAGTCGCCCGCGCCCGACGAGCGCCGACGACGGCGACGACGGGGAGCGGAGCCCTCGGACGAGGCCTCGCCCTCGGCGGGCTTGGCGGCGGCCTCGGCACCCTCCGGCGCGCCGGACTTCTCGATGACCTGGCCACCGCGGGAACGGGTGCGCTGGCGGTTGCGGTTGCGGGGAGCGCGCTCGCGCTTCTCGCCGTCCGCGCCGGCGTCCTTGTCCTTGGGCTTCTCGGGCCGGTCGGACACAGCCTTCTTGATCCGGCCCTTGGTGCCCTTCGGGATGCCCATGTCGTGGAGGAAGTGCTCCGAGGAGGAGTAGGTCTCCTGGGGGTCGTCGAAGGGGAGGTCGAGGGCCTTGTTGATCATCTTCCACTTGTGGAGGTCGGCCCAGTCGACCAGCGTGACCGCGACACCGGAGGCACCGGCGCGACCGGTGCGGCCGATGCGGTGGACGTAGGTCTTCTCGTCGTCGGGGGTCGTGTAGTTGACCACGTGGGAGACGCCGGTGACGTCGATGCCGCGGGCGGCGACGTCGGTGGCCACCAGGACCTCGACCTTGCCGTCACGGAACTTCTGCATCACGCGCTCACGGGCGGCCTGCTGCATGTCGCCGTGCAGGGGAGAGGCCGGGAAGCCGCGCTCGGCGAGGTCGTCGGCGACCCGCTGAGCCTGGCGCTTGGTGCGCGCGAAGACGACGACCTTGTCGTGGTCCTCGCACTGCAGCAGCCGGCCGATCATCTCCGGCTTGTCGAGGTCGTGCGCCTGGTAGACGAACTGCGCGGTCGCCGGCACCGTCTGGGTGTCGGCCGAGGACTCGGCGCGGATGTTCATCGGGTGACGCATGTAGGAGCGGGCCAGGGCCACGATCGCACCCGGCATGGTGGCCGAGAAGAGCAGCGTCTGGCGGGTCTCCGGGGTGAGCGTGACCAGCTTCTCCACGTCGGGGAGGAAGCCGAGGTCGAGCATCTCGTCGGCCTCGTCGAGGACGAGGGCGTGCACGTGGGAGAGGTCGAGGACCTTCCGGTTGGCCAGGTCGATCAGGCGGCCGGGCGTGCCGACCACGATGTCGACGCCCTTCTCCAGCGCCTCGATCTGGGGCTCGTAGCCGGCGCCACCGTAGACGGTCAGCACGCGGAGGCCGCGGTCCTCGGAGATCAGCGAGATCTCCGCCGAGACCTGCATGGCCAGCTCGCGGGTCGGGGCCACGATCAGTGCCTGCGGCTTGCCCTGCGGAAGGTCGATGTAGTCGCGGTCCTTGGGGGACACGCTGCGCTGCACGACCGGGATGCCGAAGGCCAGCGTCTTGCCGGAGCCCGTGCGCGCCTGGCCGATCAGGTCGGTGCCCTGGAGGGCGACCGAGAGCGTCATCTCCTGGATGGCGAACGGGGTGGTGATGCCTTTGCGCTCGAGCGGAGCGCAGATCTCGGGATGCACCCCGAGGTCCTTGAACGTTGTCATGTTTTCGTCGCTACTCGCTTGTCTCATCGAATGCGGCGAGCGACTCACGGGTGTCTCGAGCTTGCCAAGCGAGTGCCACGCCGCGCACATACGGGAACCAGGCCACTGCGATATCGAGCTGGATATCAGCGGTGCTGGGTCGGTCAAAAGGCATTCTATCGGTAGGGTTCTCCCGTGGTTGCATCGTCAGAGTTCACGGGTCCTCAGGATCCGTTCGGTGATCCTGTTTACAAGGCTGCCGTCGTCGACCTGTTGGGTGCGGTCGCCTACGGCGAGGTCTCGGCCGTCGAGCGACTGACCGACGACGCCAAGATGGCGCCCTCGTTGGAGGACAAGACCGCCCTGCTCGCGATGGCGGCCGCCCAGCACGCCAAGATCCAGCCGGTCCTCGACCGGCTGGAGGAGCTCGGCGTCGACTCCTACGCGGCCATGGAGCCGCTGCGCGAGGGGTTCGACGAATTCCACCGCCACACGAAGCCTGCCGACTGGTGGGAGTCGCTGGTCAAGGCGTACGTCGGAGACGGGCTCGCGAACGACTTCTACCGTGAGGTCGCCGGCTACCTGGACGAGGAGACCCACAAGCTCGTGGTCACCACCCTCGAGGACGCCGGCCGGGCCGACTTCGTGGTCGACCGGGTCCGGGCAGGGATCGAGGCCGACCACCTCATCGGCGGCCGGCTGGCCCTGTGGGGCCGTCGCCTGATGGGCGAGGCGATCATCCAGGCGCAGCAGGTCGCGGCCACCCGCGAGGGGCTCAGCGAGCTGATCACCGGAGGCCACCTTCCCGGCCTCGACCTCGGCACCATCGGCGAGATGCTCACCCGCCTCACCCAGCGTCACATCGAGCGAATGGGCAAGCTCGGGCTTGAGCACTGACATCCTCTGGACCGGCTGGTCGGGGACGCAGATCACCCCCGACGCCGGTGTGTGGACGTCGCCCCAGGTCAGCCCCGGGTTCTCCTTCGACGAGCTGGTCGCCTCCTGGAACGTCGTGACCCCGCCCGGAACCTGGGTCGAGGTCGCTGCCCAGGTGGCCACCGAGTCGGGGGAGCGCAGCGGTTGGCTGGTGCTGGCGCGCTGGTCCTCGGACCCGGCGTTCATGTCCACCTCCGTCGCAGGCCAGGACGACCCGGTCGCGGTCGCGGCCGACGACACCATCCTGGGACGCGACGGGCATCGCTTCACCACGTACTCGTTGCGGCTCACCCTGCACGGTCCCGCCGCCGACCTGCCACGGGTGAGCCTGCTCGGGGCGATGGTCTCGGCGGGCGCCCGGAACTCGGCGCCCGCACCGGGACCGGTGCGGGCCGGGGCGGTCGTGGGTGGCGTACCGGCCTATTCGCAGCAGCTCCACCGCGACCGCTATCCGCAGTGGGACGGTGGCGGGCAGTCCTGGTGCAGCGCCGCCTCGACGGCGATGATCACCGACTTCTGGGGCGTCGGTCCCACGCCTGCCGAGACCGCCTGGGTCGGCTACGAGACCCCTGACCCGCAGGTGCCGTTCACGGTGCGGGAGGTCTACGACGAGTCCTTCGGCGGCGCCGGCAACTGGGCCTTCAACACCGCCTACGCGGGCGCGCGCGGGCTGGTCGCGTACGTCACCAGGCTGCGTTCCTTCGCCGAGGCCGCCCGGTTCGTCGAGGCCGGGATCCCGCTGGTGCTCGCCGTCTCGCACCAGGAGGGCGAGCTGACCGGGGCCGGGTACGTCACCAACGGCCATCTGCTCGTGCTGACCGGCTTCGACGAGAACGGCGCCCCGGTCGTCCACGACCCCGCCTCCCACCGGATCGCCAGCGATGCCGAGGTCCGGACGACGTACGACCTCGGTGAGCTCGACCGGGCTTGGGCCTGTTCCGGGCGGACCGTCTACGTCATCCGGCCGGCCGGCGTCGAGCTGCCGGAACGGCCGGCTCAGCCCAACTGGTGATACACGCAGGAAGCGGCCCCACCCCGAAGGGCGGGACCGCTTTCCAGGTGACCTGGGTGAGTCTCAGGCCTTGGACCTTCCGGTGACTCCGGAGGCGATGACCACGAGTACGGCGGCGGTCACGACCTGCCAGATGTGACGCCACCAGTCAACGCCGTTGGTCGCGTTGTCCCAGGTCGCCTCGTGGCCGTCGAACGGCGGGTTGTTCTGGCCGAAGATGAACCAGTAGATGAAGCTACCGATCAGCATGCCGCCGATGCCGCAGACGATCGTGAGCCAGAACGGGATGTTGTCCTTGTCTCCCGGTGCGAGCCACTTGCCGAGCAGACCGACGATCACGCCACCAATGAGGGTGACGAGGATGAACCCGATGACGTCCATGTGATGTCCCTTTCAGGTTGTGAGAGGGCGCTGGAAAGCGCCGATTCCTCGATATTGCACCTGTTGAGACGGCAATGCACGGGCAACATGGCCTAAACCCGGAAGTTCTCCGCCGGAATCAGGGCGATCCCTGATGAAGGCGGCCTGAGGCGGTTCAGCCGGCGAAGCCGACCTTGCCGACCTTGGCCGGGCCGATCTCGACGTAGGCGAGCTTCTCGGTCGGGACGATGACCTTGCGGCCCTTGCTGTCGGTCAATGCGAGCACAGCGCCGCCACCGAGGGCGTCGGCGATGAGCTTCTCCACCGACTCGCTGGACTCCTCGGTCTCTACGACGAGCTCACGGGCGGCCTGCTGGACGCCGATCTTGACCTCCACGGGTCCTCCTTGCGATGGGTCGATCAATGCTCCGGAATCCTCTCACACGGAAGGTGAGGAACCCCGTCGTTGCGCTCTCAGCGGAATGAGGAATCTCCCACTCGCACCCGATGAGCGCTGAAGCGCTCCTCGTCTGGACGCAGCGGAGCGAGGAGCGCCAGCGACGAGCGCAGCGGAGGAAGACGAGGATCAAGCGAAAGCGCTCCGCGAATTGCGGAGCAATCGCCAACTAATCGGTTTTGGGGTAGCCGCGGATACCGCGCCAGGCGAGGCCGGCGACGAGGCGGGCGGCGTCGGCCTGGGAGAGGTCGCCGTTGTTGTGGAGCCAGTAGCGGGCGCTGACCTGCGCCTGGCCGACGAGGCCGACGGCGAGCAGGTGAGAGGCCGCGGCGCCGAACCCGGTGTCCTCGGCGATGACCTCGGCGACCGCCTCGGCGCACTCGTTGGTGACCCGGTCGACCTGCTCGCGTACGGCGGGGTCGTTGGTCAGGTCGGACTCGAAGACGAGCCGGAAGGCGCCGGTCTCGGAGGCGACGTAGTCGTAGAAGACCTCGACGCAGCGGGCCACGCGCTCCTTGTTCTCATCCGTGGAGGCGAGGGCCTCGCGGCAGCGATCGATGATCTCGTTCGCCGACTTCTCCAGCAAGGCGAGATAGAGGTCGAGTTTGCCGGGGAAGTGCTGGTAGAGAACGGGCTTCGAGACCCCGGCCCTCTCGGCGATGTCGTCCATCGCGGCAGCGTGGAAGCCATAGGCGACGAAGACCTCGAGAGCGGACTCGAGGAGCTGGGCTCGTCGCTCCGTTCGGGGCAGTCGCGCCCCTCGCGGTCGAGTGGGGTCGAGCTCGGATTGGTGCGTGGTCACCCCCGCAGCCTACCCGCTGGTACTCGGATCGCGGGACGCGTCGTTGTCTCGTCCACGGATGAGGGAACATGGAGAAGTGCCTGCGGTGTTCAAGCAGGCATACGTACGCCCGAACTGAGGAGCCGTTGTGTCCCTAGCCCCGCTCGTGGAGCCCGCTGACGAGCTGACCATCGACGAGGTGCGCCGCTACAGCCGCCACCTCATCATCCCCGATGTCGGCATGGACGGGCAGAAGCGCCTGAAGAACGCCAAGGTGCTGGTCATCGGCGCCGGCGGCCTCGGCTCGCCTGCTCTGCTCTACCTGGCCGCGGCCGGCGTCGGCACCCTCGGCATCGTCGAGTTCGACGAGGTCGACGAGTCCAACCTGCAGCGCCAGATCATCCACAAGCAGTCGACCGTGGGCCAGCCGAAGGCCGAGTCGGCCGCGGCGGCGATCAAGGAGGTGAACCCGTACGTCGACATCGTGCTGCACAACGAGCGGCTCGACAACGACAACGTGCGCGACATCTTCACCGGCTACGACCTGATCGTCGACGGCACCGACAACTTCGCGACCCGCTACATGGTCAACGACGCGGCCTACTTCCTGGGCATCCCGTACGTCTGGGGCTCGATCTACCGCTTCGACGGCCAGGCCTCGGTGTTCGCGCCGACCCTGACCGACGACGCCCCCTGCTACCGCTGCCTCTACCCGGAGCCCCCGCCCCCGGGCATGGTCCCCTCGTGTGCCGAGGGCGGTGTGCTCGGCGTCCTGTGCGCGAGCATCGGCAGCATCCAGGTCAACGAGGCCATCAAGATGCTGACCGGCATCGGCGAGCCGCTGGTCGGCAAGCTGATGATCTACGACGCACTCGAGATGGAATACCGCAAGCTGAAGGTCCGCAAGGACCCCAACTGCGCGCTGTGCGGCGAGAACCCGACGGTCACCGACCTGATCGACTACGACGCCTTCTGCGGCGCGCTCTCGACCGAGGCGGCCGACGCCGCGGCCGGCTCGACCATCTCGGTCACCCAGCTCTCCGAGATGATCAAGGAGCGCGAGGAGGGCAGCCGTGACTTCGTCCTCGTCGACGTGCGCGAGCCGAACGAGTACGAGATCAACAAGATCCCGGGTGCCGTCCTGATCCCCAAGGGCGAGTTCCTCAACGGCAACGCGATCCCGCAGGTCGCCGAGCTCACCGGCGGCGGCGCCAAGCCGCTCGTGTTCCACTGCAAGAGCGGCGTACGCAGTGCCGAGGTGCTCGCGATCGCCAAGGGCGCCGGCTACGCGGACGCGGTCCACGTCGGTGGCGGCGTGGTGGCGTGGGTCAACCAGATCGACCCGTCGCAGCCTTCCTACTGATCAACGAAGGCGCTTACTGAACTGTTGGCCAGCGGTGGCCCCTCTGGGGTCGCCGCTGGCTTTATCTGTACGCCGCGAAACCGATAGTTTTGCGATCGCAGCTGCGGGGGGCGGAGTTGCACCAATGCACGAACCCCGGAGGATTCGACGTTGTCCACACGCGCTCGTCTCAGCGCGACGCTCGCCGGTGCCACTCTGGCCGGCGGACTGTTTCTCGGTGCCCCTGCCCACGCGAGCGACCAGGCCCCTGAGCCGGCCTCCGGCGCAGCGGTGGGCTCAGCGATCGACCCGGAGAGGCTGGAGTCGAACGTCGCGGACCCGACCCGTGGCGTACCGCCCTCCTACGTCTTCGCCGGGGTCGGCGCGCTGCTGATGGGGGCGGGGGCCGGAATGGCCGTACGTCGCAAACGAGCTGAGGCTGTGGCACGCTCGGCCGAGTGAGCAACGGTCAACCCAGGCGTCAGCCCAGCCTGAGGACCTTCTTCGGCGAGATCTTCGTCGTCGTCCTCGTCGTCGCAGTGGCCGTGCTCGGCTATGCCGCGTACGACTACTACACCAAGATCGACGAGGCGAAGAAGAGCAACGCGACCCCGCCGGCGACGACCTCCTCGATCCCGGCCGAGGCGCTGGCCGCGGTGCCGAAGAAGAAGGGCAAGGTACGCGGCGTCTCCATCCCCACCCTCAACGTGCACGCCGACGTGGTGCCGCTGGCGATGGAGGACGGCACGCTGACGCCGCCTGCCGACGCCGCGCTCATGGGCTGGTGGAAGGGCGGCGCCAAGCCGGGGGCCGACAAGGGCTCGGTGCTGATCGTCGGCCACACCCTGCACAACGGCGGCGGCATCCTCGACCGGCTCGGCGAGGTGGACGAGGGCGACGAGATCGTCGTGCGGACCAAGAAGGACGAGTTCAGCTACACCGTCCGGTCGGTGCGTGACCTCTCCAAGGAGCAGGTGGCCAAGCGCAGCTCGAAGCTCTTCGACACCGACGGCGAGGCGAGGCTGGTCGTGGTGACGTGCGACGACTGGGACGGCACCTCGTTCCAGGGAAACACCGTGGTCGTCGCCGTTCCGCAGGACTGAAACCCCCGACGGTGTAAACGTTTCGTAACCTCAGGCCACCACCCCTCGTTGTTCTGTGAGTCACATCACCTACGAACAGAGGCCCCCACATGCTCCGCACCCGTAGTTCCGTACGCCGCGCCGCAGCGATCGCCGCCGGCACTCTGACCGCCGCGCTCGCCCCGGCCCTCATCCCGAGCCCGGCTCATGCCTGGGCGCCGGCCGACTCGGCAACGATCACCCCGGGCGTGATGATGTACACCGAAGGTGCCCAGTGCACCGCCAACTTCGTCTTCACCGACTCCGCCGCCAACGTCTACGTCGGCTACGCGGCTCACTGCGCCGGACTCGGCGAGGCCACCGACACCAACGGGTGCGCCGCCAAGTCGCTCCCGCTGGGCACCGAGGTGACGTTCAACGAGGGCGGTTCCCTGCTGTCCGAGGGCACCGTCCTGGGCAAGGGGAAGCTGGCGTACTCGTCCTGGCTGACCATGCAGAAGCTGGGCACCACCGACGAGAACGCCTGCGCCTACAACGACTTCGCCCTGGTCAAGGTGGACGCCGCCGACGCCGGCAAGGTCAACCCGAGCGTGCCGCTGTGGGGTGGCCCGACGGGCATCGACACCGACGGAACGGCCGCCGGCGACAAGGTCTACTCCTACGGCAACTCCTCGGTGCGCGCCGACGTGGACCTGCTCTCGCCGAAGGTCGGCTTCTCGCTCGGTGACGACGTCAACGGCACCCGCTGGTCGCACCCGCTCTACAACCTCACCCCGGGCATCCCCGGCGACTCGGGCTCCGGCTTCCTGAACGCCGACGGCCAGGCGGTCGGGACGCTGTCCACCCTGGGCCTGCTCCCGCTCGCGGGGTCCAACAACATCGGCGACATGGACCTCGAGCTCGAGTTCGCCCAGGCCGAGTCGGGCATCTCCGGCCTGCGTCTGGTCAACGGCACCGAGCCGTTCAGCCCCGTCCTCTGAGCACAGCCGGTGACACCGCGCTAGCCTCCCGGTCATGAGTGACCGGGAGGCGTACGTGGAAGCCGTGCTGCGTCTAGTCGAGCAGATCCCGCGCGGGAAGGTGACCACGTACGGCGCGATCGCGGACGCCCTCTTCGACGAGTTCGGGGGCGGTCCGCGACAGGTCGGCTCGGTGATGGCGCGCGAGGGCGCGGGCATGCCGTGGTGGCGGGTGGTGCGGGCCGACGGCTCGCTCCCCGCCTCCCACGGCGAGGAGGCCCGTCAGGCCTACCTCGAGGAGGGCACGCCGCGACGTGTCTCGGGGGCGGTGGACCTGCGCCAGGCGATGTGGTTGCCGCCTACGATGTCGTCGTGATGTATCGCGTCCTCCACGCCGTCGTGCCACCCCTCCTCCGCGCGGTCTGGCGCCCGACGGTGACCGGGGGCGAGAACGTCCCCCGCAGCGGCGGGGTGATCCTGGCCAGCAACCACCTGAGCTTCGCCGACTCGATCGTGATCCCCTCGGTCTCTCCGCGGCCGGTGCACTTCCTGGCCAAGTCCGACTACTTCACCGGCACCGGGATCAAGGGGGCCGCCCAGCGCGCCTGGTTCGAGGGCATGGGGATGCTGCCGGTCGACCGCGACGACCCGCAGGCGGCGCTCGGCTCCCTCGAGGTGGCCCTGGAGGTCCTCGGCCGCGGCGAGGCGTTCGGGATCTACCCGGAGGGCACCCGCTCGCGCGACGGGCGGCTCTACCGCGGACGTACGGGGGTGGCTCACCTGGCGCTGACCGCCGGAGTACCCGTGGTGCCGGTGGGTCTGCGGGGCACCGCGGAGCTCCAGCCGGTCGGCTCGAGCCTGCCGCGGCTGGCGAAGGTCTCGGTCGAGTTCGGGAAGCCGATCCAGGTGGCCGGCCGCTTCGACGGCGTACCTCTGGGCAAGGCCCGGCGGGTCATCACCGACGAGGTCATGGAGTCGATCGCGGCGCTGAGCGGCCAAGAGGTGGCCGGGGTCTACAACGAGCGGCCCGCCGACGTCTGATCGTCTGATCGTCTGACGGTCTGTTTGCCTGTTGCGCCGCGGCGCGAACGGGCGCACTCTGGAAGGTGACCAGCAAATTCATGGGCTAGCAGCCGAGGTGAGGCAGATGGCCACCACGACCGTGTTGCAGGACGAGCTGCGACACAAGCACGACGAGCTCGCTGGGCGCCTGGCCCACGCTCGCAGCATCATCGCCAGGCCGGAGCAGACCCGCAGGGGCTGCGCACCGATCGACCAGTTCAACGCCGGTACGTCTCGACACCTGCACGCGGTGGACGAGGCGCTGCTGCCGGCGGTCTCGTCCCATTGCGAGGGCGGGTCACGGCTGGTCCATGACTATCTTCCCGCGGCGAAGCGCCTGGAGGTGCTGCTCTTCCACGTGAAGGCGCACGAGTACGGCTCCACCTGGGAGACCACCCACGAGTGGCCGACGCTGTGGGGCGAGGTCGAGGAGGCGCTCGACATCCAGGAGGAGAAGGAGGAAGAGCTGGTCTCGCGCCTCGCCGAGGAGGCCTCCGACGACGTGCTCCTGCTGGTCGCCGAGCGGCTCACGGCGGCCGAGCAGAAGGCGCCCTCGCGACCGCATCCCTACCTTCCGCACACCGGCCTGCCCGGCAAGGTCGTACGCCGCCTGGCCCGTCCCGTCGACGCCATCTGGGACAAGGTCGAGGGCCGTGCGGTCGGTGGCCCGACGCGGCCGCCCCACAAGGCGCCGGGGCTGCTCGGGCAGTATCTGCTCGGCGATCCGCGCTTCCCCGAGGAACCGGCTGACGACACCCGGCACAATGAGCCGGGTGACCGCTGATTCCATCACCTCCCGACTCGAGCTCGCGCCCCATCCCGAGGGTGGGGCGTTCCGGCAGACCTGGGCCGCTGCCGAGACCGTCACCCTGCCCGACGGACGCGTGCGCCCCACGGCGACCCTGATCTACTTCCGGCTCCTGGCCGGGGAGTCGTCCGCCTGGCACCGCGTGACCTCCGACGAGATCTGGCTGGCGCACACGGGTGTGGTGTCGCTGCAGTACGGCGGCGACGGCTCGGCGCCGGTCGAGGGTGCGACCGTGCTCGTCGGGGTGGACGTCGCCGCCGGCCAGGTGCCGCAGGCCGTCGTCCCGGCGGGGGTGTGGCAGCGTACTGTCCCCTCGGCCGAGGACGCGCTCGTCTCCTGCGTGGTCTCGCCGGGGTTCGACTTCGACGACTTCGAGCTCGCGGAGTAGGGATGGAGTACGCCTTCGAGGGGGCCGTGATCGAGTGGCGCGGGCCGGCGCCGTTCTACTACGTCCCGATGCCCGTCGAGGACGCCCAGGACCTCAAGGAGGACGCCCGCGGTCTCGAGTACTGGGGCCAGGTCGCCGTCACCGCCACCATCGGCGAGACCACCTTCACCACCGCGCTCTTCCCCAAGGACGGCACCTATCTGCTGCCGTTGAAGGTCGTGGTGCGGAAGGCGGAGGGGATCGACCTCGACGACGTCGTCGCCGTGCGGATGCGCCTGGGGCATGACGTCTGAGTGTCGGTGGTTTCTGCTTGGCTAGTCCTGTGAGTGTCGCGTACCGCCTTGCCCCACCGCCGAGCGCTGTCGGCGTGCCGGTCCTCGACGAGCACCAGCGGTCGGTCGTGGAGCATCCCGGCGGGCCGCTGCTGGTGCTGGCCGGGCCCGGGACGGGCAAGACGACCACGCTGGTGGAGGCGGTCGTCGACCGGATCGAGAACCGAGGCGTACGTCCCGACCAGCTGCTGGCGCTGACCTTCTCCCGCAAGGCGGCTGAGCAGCTGCGCGACCGGGTGACGGCGCGGCTGGGGCGCACGCTGTCCGGGGCGGTCTCCTCGACGTTCCACTCCTTCGCCTACGGGCTGGTGCGGCGCTACGCGCCGGCCGAGCTCTACGCCGCCCCGCTCACGCTGCTGTCCGCGCCCGAGGCCGACGTGGTGCTCCAGGAGCTGCTGGCCGACCACCCGGAGTCGGTGCGGTGGCCGGAGCGGTTCCGGATGGCGGTCGGCACCCGTGGGTTCGCGCGCGAGGTGCAGACCGTGACCGCGCGGGCGCGCGAGCGCGGGCTCGACCCCGACCAGCTGGTCGCACTCGGCCGCGATGAGGGGATCGAGGAGTTCGTCGCGGCCGGATGGTTCCTGGAGCAGTATCTCGATGTGCTCGGCGCCCAGTCCGCGATCGACTATCCCGACCTGATCATGCGCGGAGTCATCGAGGCCGAGCGGCATGCGGCCGAGCTGCGGGCCGAGTTCACGTGCGTGTTCGTGGACGAATACCAGGACACCGACCCGAGCCAGGTCGCGCTGCTGCAGGCGCTCGCCGGAGACGGGCGCGACCTGATCGTGGTCGGCGACCCCGACCAGTCGATCTACGGGTTCCGCGGCGCCGACGTCAACGGGATCCTCGACTTCCCCTCCCAGTTCCTGACCCGGGAGCGCCGGCATGCGCCGGTGGTCGCGCTGGGGACGACCCGGCGCTTCGGTTCGCGGCTGCTGCGGGCGTCGCGGTCGATCGCCGCGGGGATCTCGGTGCGCGGCTCGATCCCGGCAGCGGCCTACGACACCTTCCGCAACCCGCACCCGCTGGCCCAGGATCCGGGGCGGGCTGAGGTGCTCACCTTCGACACCGACCGCGCCGAGACCGAGCACATCGCCGACCTGCTCCGCCGCGCGCACCTCGAGGACGGCATCGACTGGTCCGACATGGCGGTGCTGGTGCGCTCGGGCCGCAACTCCATCCCGCAGCTGCGCCGGTCGCTGACCGCTGCCGGCGTCCCGGTCGAGGTCGCCTCCGACGAGACGCCGCTGGTCCGCGAGCCGGCTGCTGCGGTGCTCCTCGATGCGCTGGGCGTCGTCGTGGATGCCGACGTCGAGTCCGAGCTCGACGAACGCTACGTACGCCCGGAGCGCTGCGAGGAGCTGCTCACCGGTCCGCTCGGCGGCCTCGACGCGACTGACGTCCGCGCGCTCACCCGCACCCTCCGGGCGAGGTTTCCGGATGTCGCCGCGCATGATCTCGTACGCAATGCCGTGCTCGATCCGGGTTTCGCCGCTGGTCGAGCCGCGAGGCCGCCTGCGGCCGAGCGTGTCGAGACCAACACAGTCCCCTCGAGCGCCGATCCGGACCGTGTTGGTCTCGACACGCCTCCGCCTAGCGGCTCCGGCGGCTCGACCAGCGGCGAGGGTGAGGAGCGGGTGCTGGGGCGCGTACGGCGGCTGGCGGCGCTTCTCGCCGAGGCCCGGGCGGCGCTGAAGGACGGCGCCGGCGCCGAGCAGGTGCTGTGGACGCTATGGGACGGCGCCGAGTGGGGACAGCGGCTGCGGGCACAGGTCGAGTCCGGTGGTCCCGCGGCGCGGCTGGCCCACCGCGACCTGGACGCCGTCGTCGCGCTCTTCGACACCGCCGCCAAGATCGAGGGCCGCCAGGAGTTCACTTCGGTGGAGACGTTCCTGGCCACGCTGCGCGCCCAGGAGATCCCGGCCGACACCCTGGCCGACAAGGGCGTACGCGGCTCCGCGGTGCGGCTGCTCACCGCCCACCGCTCCAAGGGGCTGGAATGGCGCCTCGTCGTGGTCGCTCACGTCCAGGAGGGGGCGTGGCCCGACCTGCGTCGTCGTGACTCGCTCCTGGGGCCCGACCGGATCGCCCCGGCGCTGCCGGACGGACGTCACGGCGGGCTGCTGCCGCCGTTGACCCGCTCGGCGATGCTCGCCGAGGAGCGCCGGCTCTTCTACGTCGCCGCCACCCGTGCCCGGTCCCGGCTGGTGGTGACCGCGGTGAAGTCGCCCGACGAGGACGGCGACCAGCCGTCGCGCTTCATCAACGAGCTCGGGCTGCGCGAGGACCAGATCCGTCACCGGGTCGGCCGGCCCTCGCGGCCGCTGTCGCTGGCCGGTCTCGTGGCCGAGCTGCGCCGCACCGCCGCGGACCCGGCTCAGCCCCTCGCGTTGCGCGAAGCGGCCGCGCGGAGGCTGCAGAAGCTGGCCGCCACCGAGGTGCGCGGCAAGCGGATCGCACCCGCCGCGGACCCGTCGACCTGGTGGGGGCTGCGGGCACCGACGTACGCCTCGGCCCCGGTCCGTCCCGAGGACCGCCCGATCACGCTGAGCGCATCGGCGCTGGAGGCGATCCTGACCTGCCCCGCGCAGTGGTTCCTGGCCCGCGAGGCGGGCGGTGCGGTGACCGACTCCTCGAGCCAGGGGTTCGGCAAGGTGGTGCACGCGATCGCCGAGCAGCTCGCCCGTGGCGAGCTCGACGCGGCCACGGTGGATGACCTGATGCCGTTCGTCGACGAGGTGTGGGGCCGCCTCGAGTTCCGTACGCCCTGGTCCGCCGCCCGCGAGCGCGAGGCGGTCCGGGAGGTGCTGGCCCGGTTCCTGACCTGGCATCGCCGCCCCGGCGCACGGACCGTGATCGGGTTCGAGCAGCAGCTGACCGCGAAGGTCGCGCTTCCCAGCGGGGAGACGGTGCGGCTGAACGGCTATGCCGACCGGCTGGAGCTCGACGAGAGCGGCCGGATCGTCGTGGTCGACCTGAAGACGGGGAAGTACCCGCCGACGGCGCAGGAGGTCAAGGAGCACGGGCAGCTCGGCCTCTACCAGCTGGCGGTGGAGCACGGTGCCGCCTCGTCGCTGGTGCAGGGCGCGGTCTCCGGGGGAGCGGAGCTGATCCAGCTGCGCCATCCCGCGGGTTCGGGGAGTGAGCTGCCGAAGGTGCAGGTGCAGGCCCCGGAGCCGCCCGAGATCATCAACCAGCTGGAGAAGGCGGTGGCGACGGTGCGCGCCGAGGAGTTCGTGGCCAGGCCCGGCAAGCAGTGCGACCGGTGCCAGTTCGTCGCGCTCTGCCCGGCGCAGACCTCGGGATCGGTGCTCTCATGAGCCCGATGAAGGTCGAGACCCCGGAGGAGCTCGCCAAGCTGATGGGCCACGACTGGCTCTACAGCGAGGAGCAGTTCCGTGCGATCACGGCTCCGCTGGAGCCTGCTGTGGTGATCGCCGGCGCCGGCTCCGGCAAGACCGCGGTGATGGCCGCCCGCGTGGTCTGGCTGGTCGCCACCGGCCGGGTGCTTCCCGGGGAGGTGCTCGGGCTGACCTTCACCACGAAGGCGACCGCCGAGCTGGCCACCCGGATCCGGGAGTCGCTGCAGAAGGCCGGCCTGTGGCCGGAGCGCCGCGAGGGCCCACCGCGGCCGGGCGAGGAGGCGGAGGAGGAGCCGACCGAGCCGACGGTCGCGACCTACCACTCCTACGCCTCCGGGCTGCTCTCCGAGCACGGGCTGCGGATCGGGCACGAGCCCGACACCCGGCTGATCGCCGACGCGACCCGCTACCAGCTGGCCGCACGCGCGGTGGCCCGCCACACCCACCCGGTGGAGAAGCTGACCGACTACCCGAAGCTGGCCGTGCAGCAGCTGCTCGCGCTCGACTCCGAGCTCTCCGAGCACCTCGTCGACCCCGCCACCCTGCGCGCCTACGACCGCAACGAACGGTCGCTGTTCGCGCTCGAGGTGGCCGACCTGAAGGCGCAGCTCGAGGACGGCAAGCGGGTCAAGACGAAGCTGACCAAGGTCGAGAAGGCGATCGACGCGATCGACAAGCGCTACGAGCTGCTCGACCTGGTCGACGGCTACCGGCGCCTCAAGGACCGGCTCGGGCTGATGGACTTCTCCGACCAGATCGCCCTGGCCGCACGGCTCGCCGTGGAGACCCCCGAGGTCGGCGAGATCGAGCGCGGGAAGTTCAAGGTGGTGCTGCTCGACGAATACCAGGACACCTCGGTGGCCCAGGCCCAGATGCTGGCCCGCCTCTTCGGCGACGGACACCCGGTGACCGCCGTCGGTGATCCCAACCAGGCGATCTACGGCTGGCGCGGTGCCTCGGTGAGCAACATCCTCGAGTTCGGCCGCGACTTCCCCACGAAGGACGGACGTCGCCCGTCCTACTCCCTGACCGTCAACCGCCGCTCCGACGCGCGCATCCTCGACACCGCCAACCACCTCGCCGCCCAGCTCTACGAGGGCCGGGAGAAGGAGCGCCTGGTCGCTGCCGACGGGGCGCGTGACGGTGAGGTGCGGGTGCATGTGCACGAGACGTACGACGACGAGCTGGTCTGGCTCGCCGACCAGGTGATCGAGGCCCATGAGGCGGTCGGGGAGTGGAAGGAGATCGGCGTCCTGACCAGGGACAACTCGCAGGCCGCGGCGGTCTTCGACGTGCTCACCGCGCGCGAGATCCCGGTGGAGATCGTCGGTCTGAAGGGGCTGCTCCGGCTGCCCGAGGTGGCCGAGGTCGTGGCCACCATGGAGCTGCTCCACGACGTCACCGCCAACGCCGCGCTGCTCACTCTGCTCGCCGGTCCGCGCTGGGCGATCGGGCCCCGCGATCTGGCGATCCTGGGCCGTCGGTCGCGCGACCTGGCGGGGGTCGTGGGCGGCGCGGAGGAGTTCGCCGACATCGAGCGGCAGCTGGAGGCGGCCGTCGAAGGCACCGACCCCACCGAGATCCCCTCGCTCAACGACGCGCTGGAGGATCCCGGCGATCCCGCCGACTACGACTATTCGCAGCAGGCGCGGGAGCGCTTCAAGCTGCTCGCCGACGAGCTCCGTGGGCTGCGCCGGGCGGTCAACGAGCCGCTCCTCGACCTGGTGCGGCGGATCATCGACGTCACCGGCATCGACGTCGAGCTGGCGGCGTCCGTCTCCCCGGCGGCCTCGGCCCGGCGCGACAACCTCGACCTCTTCGTCCAGGCGGTCGCCGAGTTCGAGGGCCTCGACGGCCAGGTCACCCTGGCCGCGCTGCTGGCCTACCTGGAGGCCGAGGACGAATACGGACAGGGTCTCGACGTCGCCACCCCGTCCGAGGCCGACTCGGTCAAGCTGCTCACGGTCCACCGCGCCAAGGGGCTGGAGTGGGACGTCGTCTTCCTGGTCGGGGTCACCCACAAGAAGTTCCCCACCGGCCAGACCCGCTCCTCGTGGCTCACTGTCCCCTCGGTCATGCCCGCCGCGCTCCGCGGCGACCGCGGCGACCTGCCGCAGCTCCACGGTCACGACGCCGACGCGATCGATGCACTCCTCGCCGAGCGCAAGGAGCACGAGCAGATCGAGGAGCTGCGCCTGGCGTACGTCGCCTGGACCCGCGCCCGCCACATCCAGTTCGTCTCGTGCTGGCGCTGGTCACCCGCTCTGAAAGAGGGGCGAGGGCCATCGACCTACGTGGAGAAGACCCGCGAGGCGCTGCTCCGGTGGGGTGCCAAGCCGGACCGCTGGGCCGACGTCGTCGTCAAGGGCGAGGAGGAGAGCCCCTACGCCGCGCAGGAGGTCGACCTGCCCTGGCCGATCAACCACCACACACCCGAGGTGGAGCGTCGCCTCGAGGCGGCCCGGCTGGTCCGGGAGGTGGGTCCGGGACCCGACGATCTCGACGACCTCACCCTGCTCGAGACCGTGAACCAGTGGGACGAGGAGATCGAGCGGCTGCTCACCGAGGCCGAGCGTGAGCGGGCTCCCGAGGTGGTCGTGCCGATGCCTTCGTCGCTGTCGGCGACCGCGATGTCGAAGCTCCGCGACGACCCGCTCGGCTTCGCCGCCGACCTGGTCCGCCCGATGCCCCGCAAGCCGTCCTCCCAGGCCCGCTTCGGCACCCGGTTCCACGCCTGGGTGGAGGCTCGGTTCGGTCAGCAGGACCTCTTCGACCCCGACGACCTGCCCGGTCGCGCCGACCACGGCATCGAGGACGAGTCCGGCCTCGAGGAGGTCATCGCCGCCTTCGAGCAGGGCCCGTTCGCCGACCGCCCACCGTTCCGGGTCGAGGCCGCCTTCGCCATCGTCCTGGCCGGTCAGGTCGTACGCGGCCGCATCGACGCCGTCTACCAGGAGCCCGACGGCGGCTTCCTGATCGTCGACTGGAAGACCAACCAGGCCCAGAACGCCGACCCGCTGCAGCTCGCGCTCTATCGGGTCGGGTGGGCTGAGCTGATGGGGGTGCCGTTGTCTCGGGTTCGGGCGGCTTTCTACTACGTACGTTCCGGGAAGATGGTCGAGCCTTCGTCGCTTCCTGGGCGGGAGGAGCTGGAGCGGATCCTCGGCGGGGGTCGCTGACGGATCTTTGGGGTCGGCGGCAGGGGTCTGGCGCGGCGG
>NZ_JAALAA010000026.1 GCF_011045035.1 Nocardioides turkmenicus | reverse complement strand
ACGAACACCCGTGGGAGAGTCCGCGCCGCACCCGCCCAGCACCAGCAACCCGGCTAGAAGCACGCCGGTCATCCGCGGTCTCATCATGTCTCTCGCCTCTTCACGGAATGGTCAGTTTCTGGCCGACGCGGAGCACGTCCGGGTCGCGCCCGATGACAGCGCGGTTCGCGTCGTAGATCTTTCGCCACTTCGACGCGTTGCCGTAGAACTTCACGGCGATCCGGCCAAGGGTGTCGCCCGATGCCACCGTGTAGCGCTTACGCCCCGCCTGACCACCGGCCGGGCGGTTGGGGCGGGCGGCCGCCGGGCACTTCGGTAGCAGCCGGCACTGCAGCGCCAGGACGTAGATCTCGTCTTCGGCGGTCGTGCTCTCGGTGATCGACGCGCCACCAGGCCCCGCGGGCGTCGCGTCGGCGACGGGCTCGAGGGCACGCACATGAAGCTCCGGCGCCCTCACCGATGAGAACACGTCGGCGATGCGCACCCGACTTCCGAGCAGGGCACCGGCGTGCGACGCGACGACAGCTGTCGGTGGCGGATCGACCACGACCTCAGGGGTGGCCCGTGCGGCCATCCACACCGACGGGTCGTCGAGGACCATGACGCGGGGTTGCGCCACCGTCGACTCGGGTGGCGCAGCGGCGTGGAGTGTCTGGAACTGCGCGTCCTTCATCATCCGTAGGCTCGGCAGAAACCCGAGATCGACCTTCGGCGCGGTGTCGCCGGCGTCGGCTCGAACCTGCACGGTGATGTTGCGAGCCAGGACCAGGCCGGTGACGTACGCCGTGCACTCCCCCTTCGGTGGCGAGGCTCCGTCCGACAGCAGCCGAGTCGGGTCGCGGAACCGCCAGCCGCTCGAGGAGAAGACCTGCGGACTGAGCCAGGGACGCGAGACCGTGATGTAGGAGTACTCGAAGGACACTCTCTCGATGCCGGCGTCCCCACTGGTTCCCAGCCTGGTGCGCAGCTCCTCCGGTGCCGACTCGGCCAACACGGTCAGCTCGTCGGCGGTGACGGTGATCCGAGGCCAGGCGACGTCGACCACGTCGGTCGGCACGTAGCCGCTCGGAACATAAGACAGTCCGTCCACCGACGTACGGAAGAAGATCTCCGCCAGGTCCGGGTCGAAGAGCTTGCGGTAGCCCGCCCATGCCACCTGAGGTGAGTCCGAGCCGAGGTCTCGGAGCACCCGGCGGGCCTCGTCGACCTCTGTCCGCCCACCTGGGCCTTTCCATGCCGCGGCCGCCTTCTCTACCGCGGCACGCAGCTTGGGCTCGTCGGCGTCCCAGGCGTTCTTGATGGCCGGATCCGCCGAGGCGATGGAGGCCTCACCCTTGCGGTTGTTGTACTCCATCGCGGCCGCGAGGTACGCGTCGCGATAGCGCTCGTACGCGACCACCTTCTTGCTCGGTCCCGTGGTCCCGCCCGCGGTGTCGTAGAGCAGGTCGAACGCCGTGTCGTACGCCTTCTGCTGCTTCGGGGTCCGAGTGCCTTCGAGCAGCTCGGCGTCCGACAGGATCTCGCCGTACACGTCCCACAGCCGGGTGCCCTCCGGCTGCCACAACGGCCCCGACGGAATCTCGTTGACGAGGAGCGAGAACTGGGCGTGCGCGTTCGCGCCTTCGCCGAACGGATCAGCCACCAGGGCCCGGAGACTGGTTGCCTTCAGGCCGATGGGAGCCAGCGGGAAGGCCTGGTACTCGCCCTGGTCGACGAAGACCTGACCCATCTTCCCCGCCAGGCCGAGGACCACCTTCGCGTCGATGCCGGCCATGCTGCTGCCCTCCTTGCGGGTCCGCTCAGACGAACTCGGCGTCGTCGAGCTCGTCGAGCGGGTTCGGCGCCTTGTCGAGGAGGTGGTTCACGAACCCGATGATCTGCATGCCGTTGACGCCGAGGGTCTCGCCGTCGTCGGTGGAGTCGAAGTCCTCGTGCTGGTCGGACCGCTTGTAGCTCCCGGAGAGCCGGAACGGCCCCCAGCCGACGCCGCCGCCGGCTTCCACCTCGGACGCCGTCTTGTGGTACGCCGAGCGGAACTCCTTCGACTTGATCTGGACGTTGCGTACGAAGATCGCCTGCGTGGCGTAGCCGATGAACTCACCGGTCGGCGGCCGCGCCCCGTCGGACGGCATCTGGTCGAACATCCAGCCCTCACCCTTGCGCAGGATCCAGCCGCGGTTCGCGAAGAACTCCGGGTAGAAGCCGGCGCGTACGACGAGTGCCTGGCAGAGCTCGAACGACATGCTGAACTCCTCGACCGCGTGGGTCTCGGTGTACGACGAGCTCTTGCGGCCGCCGTTGGCGTCGAACGAGAACAGCCCGAAGTTCAGGCCGCCGCCGGCCTTCCACGAGGTCTCGGTGTTGTCCTTCGCCCACTGCGTGTGATTGTGAGTGACGCCGATCTGGGTCCAGCCGCCGGAGTTGGCCAGGTCGCCGGGCACCAACGTCGTGTAGGGGAACGCGACGCCGATCTCCGGCGTCGAGATGAATGCCTGGTCGTAGCGCTCGAGGAGCGACTGCTTCCACAGCTTCAGGCTCCGCTGCGTGGTCTGGTTGATGAAGGCGTTGATGTCGTCGACCTCGTTGCGGTATCCGCCCGTCACCCACGCGTCGGCGGCGGCCTTGACCCTCAAGAAGTAGTTCTGCTGGTTGAGGATCCAGTCGGCGGAGGCCTGCTTGCCCTCCGGCCCGGTCGCGCCTGCTGCGGCCGCCCGCTTGCTGTTGTACTGGGTCGTCGCGTCGAGGTACTTCGTCATGTGCTCGTTGTAGGCATTCATGAGCGCCGACGGGACGGTCTTCTCCTCCTCGACGTCGGTCGCCAGGTTCTTGACCATCTTGGTCTCGAAGAGCTTCCCGCGGAGCCTGTCCAGCTTGGCCTGCTCCTCCTCGGTGAGCGGGTGGTCGACCACCTTCGAGAAGCGAAGGATCTGGCGGTAGATCTCGCTCAGGTGCTTCTCGGCGTCGGGCTTGTACATGCCCTCCTGCTTGTCGTTGCTGTAGGCCATGCTGACGTCGGGGATGAAGTCGAGCAGCTGCGCCAGGTTGTACGCGTGCAGGACGCGCTTGTTCTGGGTCTCGGCGTCCGGAGCCGAGAAGATGCCCTGGGAGCAGAAGTCGAGGTCCTCCGCGCTGAAGGGCAGCCCCGGGGTGACCCATGTGAAGAAGGTGTCGTCGTCCGGCTTGACGTTGCCGTCGCCGCCCATCACCGTCTGGTAGATCTGCGCGGTGAGCGCGGTGCCGAGATCATTGAGTGGGAATGGCATGTCGTTCTCCTTGGCTGGAGCCGCTCCCGAGCGGCGCCGAGTGATTGATGTACGAGCGGTCAGCTCCCTGCGCCATGGCCGCTCCCGAACCGCAGACCTGCGCGCGTGCTCTCGATGTGCAGGCCTGTCCAGTTGCCCTCGATCGGCCGGGGGTACCCGTCGACCACGGATCCGGCAGCGATGTCATAGGCGGTGTATGCGCCACTCCCGTGGAAGAAGTGGGCTATGCCGGTCGGCCACACGAGGACGGCGTCGATGCCTGCCTCGACGACCCCCGGCCAGATCTCGGCGACCTGCGTCGGCGGGCCGTCCACCTCGTCCGCGATCACGTCGTACCGGAGGCACTCCGCGTCCTTGATGAAGTACGCAACGTCACCCGGCCAGCGCACGGCCGCGTCGAGGTCTGACTCGAATACGCCGGGCCACATCGTCGCGATCGGCAACGGGTAGCCCTCGGCCGCTTTGCCCGACGCCCAGTCGTACAGGACGTACAGGTCGCCCTGGAAGAAGTAGACGTTGCCATCGGGCCAGCACAGTGCCGCGTCGATGTCCTCGGGGAACAGCCCAGGCCAGTCCTCTGCGATCGGCCGGGGATAGCCGGCGTCCACGGCGTCGGCGGCCGCGTCGTAGCGCACGTACTGGTCGCCGAGGAAGAAGTACGCCTTGTCCTTGTCCGGAGCGACGAACCCCGCCAGTCTGCTGTTGAGTCCCATGCCTGCTCCCTGCCCGAAGGTTCCGCGGCGGCCTCAGCCGTCGATCCCGATGGATCCGATGCCGTGTTGGTCGAGGTGGGCGGCCAGGGCCGCCACCGTGTCCCGTGTCGTGGTGCCGTCCTGGTCGGCGAGTCCGTTGGCGGCTTGGAACGCGGCCACCGCGGCCTGGGTCTTGGGGCCGTCGAGACCGTCGATCGGGCCGGGGTCGAAGCCGAGCGCGGTCAGGGCCTGCTGGATGCCATGGACGGTGCTGAGATCGAGCACGGTGGCTGCCGGTTCACCGCCCGCGCCGGAGCGTTGGGGTGCGCGCCCGCTCTCCTGGAAGAAGGTCACCGTCGCCGTTTCGTCGGTGCCCGACAGCGCCACGAAGAGGTCGTGGAGATCCACGCCGACCCGCTGACCCGTCGCGACATCGCCGAAGATCTCGCACACCGCCATGTGCACGTGGCCCGGGATGCCACCGAACTCGAAGACTTCGCCGATGACCTCGCCTCGCGAGACCGCACCGCCTTGAGCAAGCGTCTCCGGGACGTTGGTCAGATGGGTGTAGAAGCACCCCATCCTGTCGCTCTTGTCACGCACGAAGATCTGGGCGCCGTACACCTTCCCGCTGTCGGTGGCCGGGTCGTGGGGATGGAACCGAGAGACCTGTCCGTCGAACGCGGCTCGGACCTGCGTCCCTGACGGTGCTCCCAGGTCCATGCCGAACTGGATGTACCACTCGGGGGGAACGTGACCACCCGAGTTCGGTCCGCCGAGCGTCCGGGTGAATCCGGACCCGAGCGGGCTCATGAGGTCGATGTCGAAAGCAGCCATCGTGCTGCTCCTTGGGATCACGTGGTCAAAGGGTTGAACCCAGACTCGGCGAGCCTGGACACAAGGGCGTCGAGGAACGCCCTGTCGGTGGTGGAGCCGGTCGGTTGCAGGCCTTGGTCGGCCTCGAACTTGCTCGTCGCTGCCTGCGTTCGTTGCCCGTCGGCGCCGTCCTGACTGCCCGGCTGGTAGCCGAGCGCGATCAAAGCGCCCTGTACGCCGAAGACCGTCGTGAGATCCATGGCGATCGACTCGAACGGCAGCCCCTCGGCGGTGACACGCTCTGCGAGCAGGAAGTGCTCCCGGTCGAGCGCGTTCCGGATCACGATCGTGCCCTCGTGCGGCCCGAACGCGCATTCCTCGGCGCAGCCGGACCAGTCCGCGGCGGCCGCGTGAGTCTGGAACTTCGGGAACCGGAACATCGGTCCCAGCGCCCAGCACGTGCTCAAGGTGGCGAGCTGGGCGTTCGCGGGCCAGTCGGCGAAGGCCGCGAACTCCGACCGTCCGACCAGCACAGACTCCATGGCGTCGAGCTTGCGCAGCACCAAGGAGTCGATCTCGTCCCGCGAGAGCCTCAGATCGGAGAGATCCTCGTAGGCGAGGTGACCATGCGCTGCGAGATCGAGCCGGCTCTTGACCGCGTCCCATCCCAGAGCGACGTCGTCCTCGGTCGCGGTCGGGCCGCCGTCACCATGGGTCCACACGACCTCGTTCGCCAGTCGGAGAGAGGCCGCTCGCTCCTGCTCGCTGGGCGCGGACATCTCCTGCGCCGTCTCGTCCATCTTGTTTCCGATTCCGGTGCTGACCCAGCCGCGACGATCGCAGTAGAGCCAGTTCACGACGCCCTCGAGCGGAGCGTTGAAGGTCACCCAGTAATCCCTGATCTGAGCGTGCATCGGTGTTCCCGTTTCCAGGAGGAAAACTGTGAATGCGCGAAGCGATTCGTGATAGCAGACCGCCGTCGCTATCCGCCGGACATCGCAGCCAGCTGAGGATCCACGATGTCGTCCCGGAGAGAGAGCCACTCATCGGCGAGCTCTGTCTCATGTGATTCGATCCTGCGGCCGTTCATCTCCGGATGCCGGGCGAAGAACAGCAGATTGGTGAGCTCCTTGGACTCCTGGACACCCGCGTCGTACGCGATCATGACGGCGCCGACGTCATCGCCGTCGCTCACCAGCGAGAGGAAATGGTCGGCCGAGTCGCCCAGGACCGCGAACACGGAGGACGGCTCCTCCAGCGGCATCGGGTCCTCCGGTTCGGGGAGCGTTCCGCCGCCGGAGACGAGCTCCTCGATCCTCGCGTAGACATAGTCCCAGTCGAAGTACGGCTGGTCGCGCAGCCCGCCCGGATCCCAGCCGCCCTTCGGATCGCACCGAGCGATCGGGGTCAGGTCCTCGTGGCCCAGCAGCCGCGGCGTACGCCACCACTGCTGGTCGGTGGGCCAGCCGTTGCGCTCTGCGATGTCGACCGCCAGCGCGGCAACCGTGTCGTGCTGGGCCTGCGTGAAGCGCAGGCCAGGACGCAGCGGTGTGGCGTCGGTGGTGAGGGGGCCGTCGTAGTGATAGACGCAGGGCACGCACTCGACGTGGACGTAGCAGGAGTTCGCCGTCTTGGTGCCCGGCAGCAGCTGCATCGGGTTGTCCTTGCCGGGCCAGCGAGCGTGCCAGTGGTCGACCAGAACAGCCGGCAGGTCGCCCTCCCAGTTGCCCCTCTCCACGGAGAGCTTCTGGTCCTTCGACGGGTCGTCCTTGTTGGACATTCCCACGCCGATGGCCTGTTCGCTCTCGTTGGCCATCTGTAACAGCTCGCCGCCCTCGGAGCCGCCCCAACCGTTCACGTAGTGGCAGCCGTGCGACTGAGAGTAGTGGTCGACCGCGCGCTCGGTGTGGGAGATCCCCTTCTTGCGCGCGCTCTCGGGAAGCCCACTTCCCGTGGTGTGCACGACGAGCCCGTAGACCCTGAGCTGCCAGTCCACCGGCCTGTCCACGTCGTTCCATTGCTTCGACGCGGGTGTCGCGAGTGGCGAGGTTCCGTCGTTGCTCATCGTCGTTCTCCATGGAGGTGCTCTTGTCATGACAAGTCGATCCGACGGCCTGACAAGCCGTGGTCGATAACCATCCGCGAACTCCGAGACTTGAACTCAAATCCAGGAAACAACAAAGGTCGCCGCGCGGATATCGCCTATTCGAGGCAAAACGCGATAGCTCAGTTTGATCACAGCGACACCGACGAACAGAAGCGGTTTCCGGGCCTTTTGGCGGTGGGCGGACGCCGTCACCCGCGCTGTTCGTCTCCGCCTGTCCCTCGCTGGGCGGCCTCGAGGATCGCTCGCCACGGCAGCTTCTGGTCCGGAGGCATCTGGCGAGGCGGGTGGAGGGGCCAGAGATCGGGGCCCTCGATGAGGTGTACGCCGGCGGCGCGGAGGGCTGCCATGTGGGACGGCCAGGCGGGGTGCTCGGCGTGAGCGGCGTTGATGAGCGGGAAGAGCACCACGGGGACGGTCGTCAGGCTCTCGGTGACGACCGTGAGGGCCTGGTTGTCGGCCAGGCCGAGGGCGATCTTCGCGGTGCTGTTGAAGGTCGCGGGCGCTACGACGATGGCGTCGAGCTGTGCCGGGTGGGTGCGCGGCTCCCAGGGCAGGCGAGTCACGTCGCCGTGTACGGGCCGGGGAAGCCGGTGGCCGCCTCGATGCGGTCGGCTTCCCCGTTGGCGCTGAGCCAGGAGAACGCGGTGGGCGTCAGCGTCACCGGCACCTGGTGACCGGCGTCCACCAGAGGCACGACCAGCTCGTCGTGGAGCTGCTCCACACCGCCCGCGGCGCAGGCGATGACTCCGATGATGGCCACCCCGTGAGGGTACGTGACCGAAGGTTCAGCCCATCTTGCCGGCACCGGCCTTGATCGCCTCGCGGATGCGGACATAGGTGCCGCAGCGGCAGATGTTGCGGATCTCGTCGATGTCGGCGTCGGTGACCGAGCGGCCCTCGGCGTGGGCCTTGTTGACGGTCGCGACGGCGGCCATGATCTGGCCGGGCTGGCAGTAGCCGCACTGGGCGACGTCGGCGTCGAGCCAGGCCTCCTGCATGGGGTGCAGGCCGTCGCCCGGCACGGTGTCGGCGAGGCCCTCGATCGTGGTGATCTCGTCGTCCTCGTCCAGAGCGCTGATCGGGGTCGCGCACGGGTTGAACGCCTTGCCGTTGATGTGGGACGTACAGGCCTTGCAGACGTTGATGCCGCAGCCGTATTTGGGGCCACGCACGCCGAGCACGTCGCGCAGCACCCACAGCAGGCGCTCGCTGTCCTCGACGTCGACCGTGACCTTCTCCCCGTTGAGCTTGAAGGTGTAGTTGGGCATGGTCTCTCCCCTGTTCAGTAGGTGTAGCTGAGGCCGTCGGTCGGCGAGGCGGGCACGGGCGGGACGAACGACTTCACCTCGAACGAGATCGGATCGTGGTGGTTGATCGGGAACGAGGTCGGCGTGGTGCCCGTCGCCCGGGCGTAGGCGCAGGCCACCGCAGCGAACGAGGCCGCGACCCCGGCCTCACCCGCGCCTCCGGGGATGTCGGTGACCGGATCCATGACGAAGACGCGTACGTCGGGCGGGGTGTTCCACTGCCGGGTGTAGAAGTAGTTGTCCCAGCTGGCCTCGAGGTAGTGGCCGTCCTCGAGGTGGGTGCTGGCGGTCAGCGCGAGCGCGATGCCGTCCATGATCCCGCCCTGCATCTGCGCCTCGACGCCCTTGGGGTTGATGACCTCGCCGCAGTCGATGGCGAAGGTGACCTTGGTGACCCGAGGGCCGGTGACGGCGTTGTAGATCTTCCGGTTGACGGTCTCCGGGCGGCAGTCGATCTCGACCAGGCAGGCGGAGTAGCCCTTGTACTCCTGGTGGACCGCGATGCCCTGGGCCGTGCCAGCCGGCATCGACCTGCCCCAGTTGCCGGCCGCCGCCACCTGCTTGATGACGCGGCGCAAGCGGTCCTCCTTGGCGTACTTGAGGCGGAACTCGACCGGGTTCAGCCGCATCTTCTTGGCGACCTGGTCGATCGTCAGCTCGAGGGCCGCGCGTACGTCGGGTGAGTAGACGTTGCGCACCGCGCCGGAGTTGATCGCCTTGCTGGTCGTCTCCATGAGGCCCTGGGTGGTGAGGCCGAAGTCGTAGGGCACCTGCTGCGAGGTCACGAAGATGGTCTCCGAGACGCCCAGGTTGCTCACGCCGGCCGGGAGCGAGATGGCGGACGAGGTCAGGATCTCGCCGAAGCCGTGGCGGTAGTCGGTGGCGGTGCAGGTGTGCTGCTGCTCGACGGAGAGGATGTTGTCGCCCGCCCAGACCGTACGCACCCGGGAGGTCGCCATCGGATGGTTACGGCCCTGGCGTGGCTCGTCGGCGCGGTGCCACATCAGCCGGACCGGCGCCTTGCACTTCTGCGACACGAGGGCAGCCTCCAGCGCGGCGTCCCAGAAGAGCTTGCGGCCGAACGAGCCGCCGGACTCGACGACGTTGAACGTCACGGCCGTCGGCGGCAGTCCGAGCTCGAGCGCAATGCTCTCGGCGGCCACGATCGGGGTCTTCGAGCCGGCCCAGATCGTCGCCTTGTCGGCACGGACGTCGGCCACCGCGCAGTTGGTCTCCAGTGGCGAGCCGCTGCGGGTGTAGAAGACGAAGTCGGTGTCGAGCGTCTTGACGTCGGCAGCGGTGAGGCCGCCGGTGAGCCCGCCCACGGCGTCGGTCACGGTGCCGAGGAGCTCCTCCACGTTCGGCACCGCCATCGGACGCTGGATGCCGCGGAGCTCCTCGAGGACGTCGGCGTCGGACCTGCCGCTCACGGTGCCGGGGTTCCACTCGACGTCGAGGGCGCGGACGGCGTTGATGCACTGGCCGAAGGTGCCGGCGCGTACGGCGACGCCGGTCGGGATCGTGACGACGTGCGTCACGCCCGGCATCGCCTCGACCTCTGCCTTGTTGCGTACGGACCGCACCGTGCCGTTGTGCTCGGGAGCGCGGCAGACCATTACCGGCAGGGCATCGGGAACGTCGAGGTCCATCGCGAACTGCTTCTTGCCGGTGACCGCGTCCAGGGCGTCCTTGCGGCGGCGCGGGGTGCCGATCACCGCGAAGTCGGACTTCGGCTTGAGGTCGACGTCGACGACCTTCGTCACCAGGGCGGCCGCGGAGGTGGCCAGCTCGCCGTAGGAGATCGAGGCGCCACCGGGGGCGGTGATCACGCCCTCGTAGACGGAGAGGGTGTCGTGAGGCTGCGCGAGAGCGATCGCCGCGGCGTCGAGCAGCACGCGGCGGGCGATGGCCGCGGCGACACGTACGGGCGTGTACATCGCGTGGATCGTGTTGGAGCCACCCGTCATCTGATTCCAGATCAGCTCGGGACGTGCCTTGGACAGGGTGACGTTCACCTTGCCGAGCGGCAGGTCGAGCTCCTCGGCGATCAGCATCGCGATCGAGGTGGTGATGCCCTGGCCGACCTCGGCGCGGGGCAGCTCGAACGACGCGGTGCCGTCCTTCTCGACGACGACCTGGATGAGGTTCGCCGTGGGGCGCGCGGCGTCGGTGAGCAGGTCGTTGAGGTCGTAGAGATCGGCCGGCTGCGGTACGCCGGGGACGACCGCGGCCGCGGGAGTGCCGAGGCCGATGCCGATCTGGGCGGCGCCGGTGACGGTGGCCGCGGCCAGGAGGTAGCCGACGAAGCGGCGGCGGCCCATCTCGTGCTCGGCGAGACCCGCTACCGACAGGCCTGATGACGTCTCGGGATGTGTTGACAAGGCGGTTTCCTCCGTTGGTCCGGTCGGGGTCCTGGTCACGTTATGTGTGGCGCGTCACACCTGTGTCGCCCTGGAACGCCAACTTCGTTGACTTTCCGCGCCAGCTCGGACGATCGGCTCACACCGAGGTCAGAGAGCCCTTACGGAGCGAGCCCGGCGTGACTCCGAAGCGGGACCGGAAGGTCCGGGCGAAGTGGGACGGGTCGGGAAATCCCCAGCGGCTCGCGATCGTCGCGGTCGAGCAGCTGGCCTGGGCCGGGTCGAGCAGCGCGGCCCGGATCGCGAGCAGCCGGAACTCGCGCAGATGCGCCATCGCTGAGAGCGGCTGGCCCTCGAAGAGTCGGTGCAGGCTTCGTGGCGAGAGCCCGTGGGCGGCCGCGACGGCGTCGTGGCTGAGGTCGGGGTCGGAGGCGTGCGCCTCCACATGGGCGATCACGCGGGCCCGGAGCGCCTCTCCCGGGTCCGTCTGGTCCCCTCCCCCGACGAGGCTCGAGAGCAGCTGGATCGCGGCCTCACCCAGATGCGTCGCTCCCCCGGGCTGCGGCGTGTCCCGGACCGCACTTCCCAGCAGGTGCCCGAGCACGCCGGTCCGGCCGTCGGCCGTAGTCCAGCCGTGCGACATCGACCGTTCGATAACCGAGTCCGACGCGGCGAGCGCACGGCGCGGGAGCGTCATCGCGAGAACCTCCCACCGCTCGTCGAAGCGCAGCTCGTAGGGGCGGCTGGTGTCGTAGATCGCGATGTCACCGGGCCTCAGCACGATCTCGGTGCCGCCCTGCCGGACGACGGACCGCCCGTGGCGCTGGACGCACACCTTGAACGGCTCGTCGGGTACGTCGGCGAGGGAACGGCGGGTTCGGCGTACGACCTGCGGGGTGCCGCCGACCCGGAACGCGTCGACGCGTCCCAGGCTCGCGTGCTCGATCGCCCCGGCCAACGGGCCGGGCAGCACGCTCTGCCCGGGTGGCAGCCGCTCGGCCTGCAGTCCTGCGAAGGCGTCCGCGAGCGCGGTACGCCACCTCTCCGACACTCCGCCCGAGTCACCATGCGTCATGCCGAGATACTGCGCACCCGGCTCGTCGGGCGGTACCCCCGTAGGAGGGCGGCGTCAGTCGATGAGTCCGGCCTCGCGCGCCATCCGCACGGCGTGGACCCGGTTGTTCGCGTTGAGCTTGCGGGTCGCGCTCTTGAGATAGGACTTCACGGTGCTCTCCACGATCCCGAGAGCCTCGGCCGCCTCGCGGTTGCTGCTCCCGAGCGCCACTTGCCGGAGCACGTCGATCTCGCGCGCCGCCAGCCGTACGACGGGGGCCAGCTGAGCCGGCTTCCGCTCCCCCGGCGCGCCGGTGAGCCGCTGCACCATGGCCTCCAGGCGGCTGCGTACGTCCGGGTCCATCACCTGGCCGGCCAGGTCGGTGAGCTCCGCGGCCATCTCCCGGCGCTCGGCGAGATCACGCTTCGCCGCGGCGTCGACCGCGCTCGGAGCCGGAGAGGGTGCAGGGGCCAGCCTGGAGAGCCGGTTGCGCACCTCGTCGTCGATCAGGATCTCCCGCTCGAGCGTGCGGATCAGCGGTCGCAGCGCGTCGAACCAGACGCCGCCGAGACCGACCCGCGACCGGGAGGCGAGGTAGATGAGCATCCGCGGACTCCGGTCGACCAGGATCGGCAGGGCGGCCACCGTCTGGATCTGCTCCTGAGCGACGGCGGTGTCGTAGAGGTGGGTGATCCCACGCGCGCTGTAGTAGTGGTCGACCGAGCCGGGCTGACGGGTCTGCAGGGTCTTCCCACCCAGGCCCTCCCCGTTGACGACCCGGAGACCGCGCAGCGAGGCGCCCTTCGCGCCGCAGGTCGCGGTGATGTCGATGGCGGTGCCGTCACCGCGGACCGGACCACCGAAGGCGAGATCCAGCCCGGACGCGGTCCGGAACGAGGCCAGCGTCTGGGCGATCCGGGACCCGTCGTACGGCGCCTCTGCGGCGATGGTGCTGGTGCTCATGACGCCGAGCGTAAGTGACGATCATCACAGGCAACAAGAGGCACACCCCCTCTTTCGAGGGCACTCGTCCGGGGGTATCGGACACGTTGTGACTGCCCCAACACTCGGTGCACCAATCCGAGTAGGAGGCACGATCATGGCCCAAATCGCGGCTAACCGAGCCGAGGTCGACGGGCGCACCATGCGCCGCGTCGCGACGGCGTCACTGACCGGCACCACCATCGAGTTCTACGACTTCCTCATCTACGGACTCGCCGCAGCACTCGTCTTCAACGCCATCTTCTTCCCGTCCATGGGCGGTCCGGAAGGCACCCTGGCCTCGATCGCGACGTTCGGTGTCGCGTTCGTCTTCCGGCCGCTCGGGGCGATCCTCTTCGGTCACTACGGCGACCGGATCGGCCGCAAGGCGACGCTGATCACGACCCTGCTGATCATGGGCACCTCGACGTTCGCGATCGGCCTCATCCCGAGCGTGGAGACGATCGGCAAGAGCGCCGTGGTGATCCTGGTCGTGCTGCGCGCCCTGCAGGGCATCGCGCTCGGCGGCGAGTGGGCCGGCGCGGCCCTCCTCACCACGGAGTACGCCGCCCACGGCCAGCGCGGCCGCTACAGCATGTTCCCGCAGCTCGGTCCCAGCCTGGGCCTGATCATCGCCGCCGGCGCCATGCTGACCACCTTCCGGCTCATGGAGCCCGACGCCTTCGCCGCCTGGGGCTGGCGGATCCCGTTCCTGGCCAGCGCCGTGCTGATCGGTGTCGGCCTGTGGGTGCGGCTCAACATCGCCGAGACCCCGTCGTTCAAGAAGGTGCAGTCGGCCGGCACCCGCAGCGCGCTCCCGTTCCTCGGCTGCATCCGGGACCAGTGGCGCCAGGTGCTGCTCGGCGGCGGCATCATGGCGATCGTCTTCGGCGCCTTCTACACCGGCGCGAGCTTCATGGTCGCCCACGCCGTCGGCACCCTCGGCCTGAGCATGACCCAGGCGCTGCTCGGCGTCATCGTGGCCGCGTTCGCGATGAGCGTGACGGTGATCCTCTCCGCCTGGCTCTCCGACGTGCTCGGCCGCCGTGCGGTGCTGCTCCTCGGCGCCGCCTTCGGCGTGGTCGCCGGCCCGCTGGCGTTCGGCGTCATGGAGCCGGGCAGCTTCGCGAGCTTCGCGCTCGGCAACAGCCTGCTGCTGTGCGTGCTCGGCCTCAACTACGGTCCGATCGCGGCGTTCCTGCCCGAGACGTTCCAGGCGAAGTACCGCTACACCGGCGCCGGTCTGGGCTACAACATCGCGGGCATCCTCGGCGGCGCCGTCCCGCTGGTCATCGCCGAGGACCTGCTGGCCCGGTGGGGCACCGACGGGATCGCGTACTTCCTCACCGCTCTGGCCCTGCTGAGCGTCGTCTGCCTGCTGGTCGCGAAGGAGACCAGCCGCGTGGAGCTCGACGCGGAGCCGGTCCCCGCCTGATCCACCCTCTTTCGGGGGTGTGGCGGACACCACGGTCTCGGTCATGCTCGCGGCATGACCGAGACCTCACCCATCACCGCATCGTCGGCTCGCGGCGACATCGACGTCCCGCTGCTCGAGGAGACGATCGGAGCCAACTTCGAGCGCACCGTCGCCCGCCACGGCGACCGTGAGGCGCTCGTCGAGATCGCCAGCGGACGCCGCTGGACCTACGCGTCGCTGAACGCGGACGTCGACGCCCTCGCGGTCGGCCTCCGCAAGGCGGGCATCGGCAAGGGTGACCGGGTCGGCATCTGGGCTCCGAACTGCGCGGAGTGGACGATGGTCCAGTTCGCCACCGCGAAGATCGGCGCGATCCTGGTCAACATCAACCCGGCCTACCGCACCCACGAGCTCGCCTACGCGCTCAACCAGTCCGGGGTGCGCCTGCTGATCAGCGCCACGTCGTTCAAGACCAGCGACTACGTGAAGCTCGTCGGCGAGGTCGAGGCCGACTGCGGTGCCCTGGAGAAGACGATCTTCCTGGGTACGCCGGAGTGGGACGCCCTGCTGTCCGCGGGCCGCGGCGAGCGGCTGGCCGACCACGTCGACTACCCGCTCGACCCGAACGACGCGATCAACATCCAGTACACGTCGGGGACCACCGGCTTCCCGAAAGGCGCGACGCTGTCGCACCGCAACATCCTCAACAACGGCTTCTTCGTCACCGAGACGATCCACTTCACCGAGCAGGACCGGCTGTGCATCCCGGTGCCCTTCTACCACTGCTTCGGCATGGTGATGGCGAACCTCGGCTGCACCACCCACGGCGCCACCATGGTGATTCCGGGCCCCGGCTTCGACCCGCGTACGACCCTGCAGACGGTCCAGGACGAGAAGTGCACGGCGCTCTACGGCGTGCCGACGATGTTCATCGCGATGCAGGACGACCCGGAGTTCGCCTCGTTCGACCTCTCCACGCTGCGCACCGGGATCATGGCCGGCGCGCTGTGCCCGATCGAGGTCATGAAGCGCTGCGTGAGCGAGATGCACATGAGCGAGGTCGCGATCGCGTACGGGATGACCGAGACCTCGCCCGTCTCCTGCCAGACCCGCACCGACGACGACCTCGAGCGGCGCACCGAGACGATCGGTCGGGCCGCGCCGCACGTCGAGATCAAGATCGTCGACCCGGCCACCGGCGAGGTCGTCCCCCGCGGCACCGCAGGCGAGTTCTGCACCCGCGGCTACTCGGTGATGCTCGGCTACTGGGACGACGAGACGAAGACCGCCGAGGCGATCGACGCCGACGGCTGGATGCACACCGGCGACCTGGCCGTCATGCGCGAGGACGGCTACTGCGTGGTCGTCGGCCGGATCAAGGACATGGTCATCCGCGGCGGCGAGAACATCTACCCGCGCGAGATCGAGGAGTTCCTCTTCACCCACCCCGACATCGCCGAGGCCCAGGTCGTCGGCGTCCCGGACGAGAAGTACGGCGAGGAGCTCTGCGCCTGGATCCGGATGCGCCCCGGCGCCGAGCCGCTGGACGCCGACGCCGTCCGGGCCTTCGCCCACGGCAAGCTCGCGCACTACAAGTCGCCGCGCTACGTCCTCATCGTCGACGAGTTCCCGATGACGGTGACCGGCAAGGTCCGCAAGATCGACATGCGCGAGCAGAGCGTCGCGCTGCTCGGCCTCTGATGGGCTACTGGCACCGGACCGGTCCGCACACGTTCACCCCGACCGAGCACGTCGGCGGCGCCTGGGACCCGGGCACGCAGCACATCGCCACCCTGCTCGGGGTGCTCGCGCACGAGGTCGAGCGCGACCGTGACGCCCGCCGTGACGACGGGCTCCAGGTCACCCGGATCAGCTACGACATCCTCGGCACGATCCCGCTCGAGCCGGTCCACGTCGAGGTCGCCGTGCTCCGCGCCGGCCGCACGATCGAGCTCGTCGAGGCGCGGGCCTGCCACGGCGGACGGCCCGTCGTGCTGATGCGCGCCTGGCTGACCGCCGGCTACCCGACCGCGGACCTCTCGGGCACCCACCACGCGCCCCTGCCCGCACCGGACGCGTTGCCCGACTGGGACATGACCACGGTGTGGGACGGGGGCTTCATCGCCTCCGTCGAGGTGCGCCGTCACGACCTCGGCCCGGGACGGGCGCAGGCCTGGGTGCGTACGCCGCACCCGCTCGTCGTGGACGAGGACGTGAGCCGGCTGGCGCAGGTCGCCGGCCTTCTCGACATCACCAACGGTGTCGCCGTCCGCGTCGACCCGGAGGACGTGAGCTTTCCGAACCTCGACCTCACCGCGCACCTCTTCCGGGCGCCGACCGACGGCTGGCTCGGGCTCGACACGACGGTCTCCTTCGGCCCGGAAGGGGCGGGTGTGACCACCACCGTGCTCCACGACGAGCGGGGCGTCTTCGGCATCAGTACGCAGTGCCTGACCGTGCGCCCGTGACAGCTGGTCACCGGGACGCGGCGACCACCGGCGCCGACGGCCTCGGCCGACCCGCTCGCCGGCGGTCGGCCACGAGGACGACCAGGGCGACCACGACGGCCAGGGCGTAGAACCCGGTCGCGACGTCGAAGACGGCCGCGAAGCCATGGGCCTGGGTGACGGCGTCCGGAGCCGGGTCGTGGTGGACGGCGCTGCCGTAGACGACGGTGAGCAGCGCGAGCCCGATCGACCCGCCGAGCTGATGGGCCGTGTTGACCAGACCGGAGGCCGCGCCCGCGTCTCCCGGGTCGACCTCCGCCATGCCGAAGTCGGTGAGGAGGATGATGGCGATGCCCTGGCCCACGCCCAGGACGAGCAACGGCGGCAGGATCGAGGCGACCGAGGTCGTCGCGTCGATCCGGCTCAGCCAGGCCATGCCGATCCCAGCGGTCGCCAGCGAGGTCAGCAGCAGCCCGGACCTGCTGACCATCGGGGTGGCCCGGCGCACGACGTACACCATCGCGAAGAACATGCCCGTCAACGGGATGAAGACGAGGCCGGTGGCGAGCGGGCTGAGTCCACGCACGTTCTGCAGATACTGCGAGAGGAAGTAGAACGTCGAGAACATCGCGCCGACGATCAGGATCCGGCTGACGTACGCCCCCGAGCGCTGCACGCTGGCGAAGAGCCGGATCGGCACGATCGGCTGGGTGGCTCGCAGCTCGATGAGCACGAAGGCGGCGAGCAGGACCACGGCCGCGGTCAGCGGGAGCAGCGTGCGAGCGCTCGCCCAGCCGATCTCGGCGGCCTCGACCAGTCCGTAGACCAGTGCCGACATGCCGACCGTGACGGTCAGGGCGCCCAGCATGTCGACCCGGCCGGGCTGACGCTCGGTCTCCGGCAGAAAGCGCGGTGAGAGCGCCAGGATCACGACTCCGAGCGGGACGTTGATCAGGAGACCCCAACGCCAGGAGAGATACTCGGTGAAGACGCCGCCGACGATGATCCCGACGCTGGCGCCGGCGCCGATCACCGCGCTGTAGATCGCGATGGCCCGGGTGCGCTCCTCGGGCTCGGGGAAGCTCGTGATGAGGAGCGCCAACGTCGACGGGATGGCGAACGCCGAGGCCAGCCCCTGCAGTGCCCGCGCTGCGATCAGAAGACCGGCGGACGGCGCGAGCCCGGCCAGGAGCGAGGCAGCCGTGAACAGCACCGTGCCGGCGATGAACACGCGGCGCCTGCCGAGCAGGTCACCAGCACGAGCGCCGAGCAGGAGGAGGCCGCCGAAGGCGAGGACGTACGCGTTCTGGATCCACGACAACGACGAGTCGGTGAACCCGAGCTCTGCCTTGATGTGGGTGAGTGCCGTGGTCACGATCGAGGCGTCGAGGGTCATCATCAGCTGGCAGCCGAGGATCACCATGAGCACGATCGCTCGGTGCCGGGCGCCGCTCGGGCGTGTTGGAAACATGGGTGCACTGCTCCTAAGTAACTAACGAGTTGGTTGCTTTCAGTGAAACACCGATCGCGAGAAAAGACAACTAACTAGTTACTTGCTTTAGAGTGGGTGCATGGCCAGAGACTCCGAGGCGACCCGCGCACGCATCCTCGACGCCGCCGAGGCCGAGTTCGCGGCGTACGGCATCGCCGGCTCACGCGTCGACCGGATCGCGGATGCGGCGCAGGCGAACAAGGCGCTGATCTACAAGTACTTCGGCACCAAGGACGAGCTCTTCGACGCCGTCTTCGCCCACCGGGTGCTCGCGTTCGTCGACGAGGTCGAGTTCGACGCCACCGACCTTCCCGGCTACGCCGGACGCTCCTTCGACCTCTACGAGCGCTTCCCCACGACGCTGCGGCTGACCACGTGGTACCAGCTCGAGCGGCCTGACGGGAAGCTCCCGGCGATCGTCGCCTCCAACGACGCGAAGCTCGCCAAGATCGAGGAGGCGCAGCGCGCCGGGAGGCTCACGTCGGCCTACTCCCCGCTCGAGTTGCTCACCGAGGTCCGCGCCCTCGCGATGAGCTGGCACCTGCACACCCCGGAGCTGGCCCTCGTACGCCGGCCGAGCCGTGCCCGCTGCCGGGAGATCGTCGTCGAGAGCGTCCGGCGCCTGGTGGCTCAGGCCTAGGGCGTCCCGCTAGCTGCGGGAGAAGAAGTCCTCGTAGCGGTGCTCGCCGACTGGCCGCTGGTCGACGACGTCCTGCTCGCGCACCCGGAGCTCCACGCGGCGGATCTTCCCGGAGATCGTCTTGGGCAGGTCGAAGAACTCCAGGCGGCGCACCCGCAGGTAGGGCGGCAGGTGGTCGCGGGCGAACTCGAGGATGGCCCGGGCGGTCTCGGCGGTCGGCTCGTGGCCGGCGGTGAGCGAGACGTACGCCTTGGGGACCGCGAGCCGCACCGGGTCCGGGGCGGGGACGACCGCCGCCTCGGCCACCGCGGGGTGCTCGATCAGGACCGACTCGAGCTCGAACGGCGAGACCTTGTAGTCGGAGGCCTTGAAGACGTCGTCGGTGCGACCGACATAGGTGATGTAGCCCTCCGCGTCGCGGCTGGCGACGTCGCCGGTATGGAAGAAGCCACCGCGCATCGCGTCGGCGGTGCGCTTCTCGTCGTCGCGGTAGGCGGTCATCAGGGTGGCGGGCCGCGAGGAGAGGTCGAGGCAGAGCTCGCCTTCGCCCGGGCCATCGATCACGGTGCCCTCGACCGGGTCGACCAGGACGACCGGGACGCCGGGGAGCGGGCGTCCCATCGAGCCCGGACGGACCGGCTGGCCGGGACTGTTGGCGATCGTCGCGGTCATCTCGGTCTGCCCGAAGCCGTCGCGGATGGTGAGGCCCCAGGCCTGGCGTACCTGGCTGATGACCTCGGGGTTGAGCGGCTCCCCTGCGCTGATCGCCTCGCGCAGCGACCCGCAGCCGCCGCTGAGGTCGGCCTGGATGAGCATCCGCCACACCGTCGGCGGGGCGCACATGCTGGTGACGTGCTCCTCGCGGATCCGCTGCAGCAGCGTGGCCGCCTCGAAGCGCGTGTAGTTGAGGACGAAGACGGTCGCGCCGGCGAGCCAGGGAGCGAAGAAGTTCGACCAGGCGTGCTTGGCCCAGCCCGGGCTGGAGATGTTCATGTGCACGTCGCCGGGGCGGAGCCCGAGCCAGTACATCGTCGACAGGTGCCCGACCGGATAGGTGTAGTGGGTGTGCTCCACCAGCTTCGGGCGGCTGGTGGTGCCGCTGGTGAAGTAGAGCAGCAGCGCGTCGCTGGTGGCGTTGCCCGGGTGCTCGAGCGGCTCCTGGCTCTCCGCGGCGGCCGCGGCGTACCCGTGCCAGCCCTGCTGCTCCCCCACGCAGACCCGGAGATAGTCGCCCGGGACGCCGTCGAACTTCGCCGTGTCCTCGGCGTTGCAGACCACCGCCCGCGCCCGGCCGCGGTCGAGACGGTCCGCCAGCTCGGCCGTGCCGACCGCTGTCGTCGTCGGCATCAGGACGGCGCCGACCTTCATCGCCGCGAGCATCGTCTCCCACAGCTCGACCTGGTTGCCGAGCATGACGATCACGCTGTCGCCCCGGCCGACACCGAGCCGCTGGAGGTGGCGCGCCACCGCGTTCGACCGCCGGGACAGCTCGTCGAAGGAGTACGCCGCCCGCGACCCGTCCGGCTCGGCGATGACCAGCCCCGGAGCGTCGTTGCCCCGTGCCATCGGGTCGAACCAGTCGTGGGCGAAGTTGAAGCTCTCCCCCACGTCGGGCCAGCGGAAGGTGTCGAGCGCCCCGGTGTAGTCGAGGCGCTGGGCGATCAGCGCATCCCGGGCGGCCAGCAGGGCATCCGTCGAAGTCGTACTCGTCATGACGGCATCTTCCTGGCGAGACCGCTCCCGCCCTACCCCCGGAAGAGGGGGGGCTACCGGGTTAGCCCGCCGACGATGACGGTCGGCTCGACGTCGACCGGGAAGTTCACGCTGTTCGCGATGAAGCAGTCCAGGTGGGCCTGGTGGTGAGCGGAGGTGGCGGCCTCGATCATCGACTCGTCGGTGACGGTGACGACCGGGTGGAGCACGGCCCGGGTGAACCGGCCGCCGGTCCCCTGCGTCTCCATGGTGGCGGTCGCGGCGTCGTGGTAGTCGATGACGACGATGCCCACCTTCACCGCCTGGTGCAGGTAGGAGAGCATGTGGCACTGCGCCAGCGAGGTCAGCAGCAGCTGCTCAGGGTTGTGCCGGCTCGCGTCGCCGCGGAAGGTCGGATCGGAGGAGCCGAGGATGTCGGGCAGTCCGTCGATGCGTACGACGTGGTCGCGGGCGTAGTCGCGGTAGCCGCTCGTCCCGGTGCCACGGTTGCCCGTCCACTCCACCGAGACCGTGTAGTCGTGGGTCAGTGCCATGCGGACACGCTAGCGCCGGGTCGAGCATGCACCGCGGTTCGCCCGGTTACCGCGTACGTCATGACCGCTATCGAACCCTCTGGACGTACCGGGCCGGGCTGGTGGCGCTCCGCCGTCGTCTACCAGGTCTACCCGCGCAGCTTCGCCGACGGCAACGGCGACGGGGTGGGCGACCTGCGCGGGATCCGGGAGCGCCTCGACCACCTGGAGTGGCTCGGGGTCGACGTGCTGTGGATCTCCCCCGTCTATCCCTCACCGATGGCCGACAACGGCTACGACGTCAGCGACTATCTCGATGTCGACCCGACGTACGGGACGCTTGCCGAGCTCGACGCGCTGATCGCCGAGCTCCACGAGCGCGGGATGAAGCTGGTGATGGACCTCGTCGCGAACCACACCTCCGACGAGCATCCGTGGTTCGTCGAGTCGAGCTCGAGCCCGGAGAGCCCGAAGCGCGACTGGTACTGGTGGCGCGACGAGCCCAACAACTGGGGGTCGTTCTTCTCCGGACCCGCCTGGACCTACAGCGAGGGCAGGGCCGCGTACTACCTGCACCTGTTCACCCGGAAGCAGCCGGACCTGAACTGGGAGAACCCCGAGGTCAGGCACGCGGTGTACGACGTCCTGCGCTGGTGGCTGGACCGCGGCGTCGACGGCTTCCGGATGGACGTGATCAACCTGATCTCCAAGGACCCCGAGCTCCCCGAGGCACCGGTCATGCCGGGGCAGCGCTACGGCAACATGCGCGCGTCGGTGCTCGACGGCCCGCGCGTCCACGAGTTCCTCGCCGAGATGCACCGCGAGGTCTTCGACCGCTACGACGACCGCGACCTGCTGCTCGTCGGGGAGACCGGGGAGACGACGGTCGAGGAGGGCCGGAAATACACCGATCCGGCTCGCCGCGAGCTCGACATGGTCCTGCACTACGAGCATGTCGAGATCGATCACGGCACCTTCAAGTGGGACGTACGTCCCTTCGACCTCGGTCGGCTCCGTGAGCGGCTCGCGGCCTGGCAGACCGGGCTCGCCGATGTCGGCTGGAACAGTCTCTACTGGGACAACCACGACCAGCCGAGGGTGGTGTCGCGGTACGGCGACGACGGGCGCTGGCGCACCGAGTCGGCCAAGCTGCTCGCGACCGTCCTGCACCTGCAGCGGGGCACGCCGTTCGTCTACCAGGGCGACGAGATCGGGATGACGAACTACCCGTTCGCATCGATCGACGAGTTCGACGACGTGGAGGCGGTGAACTACTACCACGAGGCGATCGCCCTGGGCATGGAGCCCGAGGACGTGATCCGCTCGCTGCGAGCGATGTCCCGCGACAACGGGCGTACGCCGATGCAGTGGGACGACTCCCCCAACGCCGGCTTCACCACCGGGAGGCCGTGGCTCGCGGTCAACCCGAACCACACCGAGGTCAACGTCGCGGCGCAGCGCGACGACCCCGACTCGGTGCTCTCGCACTACCGCCGGTTGATCCGGCTTCGGCACGAGGACCCGGCCGTGGTCGACGGCGACTTCACCCTGCTGACCGACAGCCATCCCCAGGTCTTCGCCTTCCGCAGGCGCCACGAGAGCGGCCAGCTGGTCGTGCTCGCCAACTTCAGCGGCGCCGAGGCGGACCTGGGCGAGCTCGCCGGGGAGTGCCGTGGCGACCTCGTGATCGGGTCCGGCCACGGTTCCGTGATGGCGCCGTGGGAGTCACGGGTCTATCGCCGCTGAGCCGGTCTCAGTCGGTCTCAGTCGTCGCCGAGCAACCACACCGCCGAGTCCGGCGGCAGCTCGGTGGCGACCTGGTCGCCGCTGCAGACCACCACGTCGCCCGGTGGCAGTGGCGTGGGGACCGAGCCGCAGTTGAGGACGACCGTCAGCCGCCCACGGCGGAAGGCGATCACATCGTCGGGCATGTCGAGGAACCGCACGTCGCCGCCGCGGGCGTAGCGGCGACGTGCGGCGATCGCCGAGCGGTAGAACTCCAGGGTCGACCCCGGCCGGCCGGTCTGCGCAGCCACGGTCAGGTCGGCCCACTGGGTCGGCTGCGGCAGCCACGGTTGTCCGTCGCCGGGACCGAAGCCGAAGGGCGGGGCGTCGCCGCTCCACGGCAGCGGGACCCGGCAGCCGTCACGGCCGTTGCCACCCTCGGCCCAGGGATCCTGCTGGTGCTCCGGCGGTATCTCCACGTGCGGCAGCCCGAGCTCCTCGCCCTGATAGAGATACGCCGACCCCGGCAGCCCGAGCATCGTCAGCGTCGCCGCGCGCGCCCGGTCGAGCGCCTGTTCGCCATCGCCGTAGCGCGTCCGGTGGCGTACCGCGTCGTGGTTGGAGAGCACCCACGTCGGCCAGGCGCGGGACGGGCTCAGCGCGTCCAGCGTCGACGTGATCGCCTCGATGAACTCGCGCGCCGACCAGTGTGCCTGCAGCCACTGGAAGTTGAAGGCCTGCTCGAACTCGTCGGTGCGCAGGTAGCCCCGCAGGTCCGCCGGCCCCTGGGTCCAGGCCTCGGCGATCAGCATCCGCTCACCGGGGTAGGACGAGATGACGTCGTGCCAGTCGCGGTAGACGCCGTGGACGTCGGGGTGGTCCCACATCGGGTCGTCCTCGATGCCGGTGTCGTACATCACCGCCGGGTCGGAGTTGGGCGATCGTCCCTCCGGGACCTTCTGGTCGCGCAGGGCTTTGACCAGGCCGTGGGCCACGTCCACACGGAACCCGTCGACGCCCCGGTCCAGCCACCATCGCAGCACGGAGCGGAACTCCTCGGCCACCTCGGGATGGCGCCAGTTGAGGTCGGGCTCCTCCTCCGCGAACATGTGGAGGTACCACTGCCCGTCCTCGACCCGGGTCCAGGCCGACCCGCCGAAGACGGACTGCCAGTTCGTCGGTGGCTCCTCGCCGTCCTCTCCCCGGCCGTCTCGGAAGATGTAGCGGTCGCGCTCGGGCGATCCGGGACCGGCCGAGAGCGCCTCGGCGAACCACGGGTGCTCCGAGGACGTGTGGTTGGGGATCAGGTCGATGATCACCTTCAGGCCCACCTCGTGGGCCTTGGTGAGCAGATCCTCGGCGTCGGAGAGCGTCCCGAACAGCGGATCCACGCCGCGGGCGTCGACGACGTCGTAGCCGTAGTCGTGCTGCGGCGACGGGTAGAACGGCGAGAGCCAGATCGCGTCCACACCGAGGTCGGCCAGATGGTCCAGCCGCGAGGTGATCCCGGCGAGATCGCCCGTGCCGTCCCCGTCCGCATCGGCGAACGAGCGCGGATAGATCTGGTACGTCACGGCCTCACGCCACCACGGAGAATCCACGCGAGCCCGGTAACCGGATGCGGCTCAGGTCATGCCCTCAATGGTCGTGATCTGCCGGGTGGAGCTGCGTCCCGGTGACGCCGCAGTGGGCACACGTCTCGATGTGCACCCGGTGCTCGTCCGGCTCGGCCTCGGCCGCCAGCGGGCGGCGTACGAAGGCCAGCGCGAGGGCGGCGCCGAGGAGCAGGAGAGCGGCGTTGAGGATCATCGCCATGCCGTAGCCGTCGTCGAAGGCGCGCGGGTTCGTGTAGTCGTCGCCGGCGATCCCGACCGCCGCCGGGACCACGGCCACGGCGAGCAGCCCGGCGGTCCTGGCGACAGCGTTGTTGATCCCCGAGGCGATGCCGGCGTGCCGGTCGTCGGCCGCGTCGAGCACGGTGGCGGTCAGCGGCGCGACCAGCAGGGTGAGTCCGGCGGCGAAGAGCAGGACCGGCGCGAGCACGTCGAGGACGTAGGACGCCCCCGTGCCGATCCTTCCCATCCAGAGGACCCCGCCGGCCGCGAGCAACGGCCCCAGCGTCATCGGCATCCGTGGCCCGATGCGTTGCGCCAGCGCACCCGCGCGGGACGAGAAGAGCAGCATCACCACGGTCACCGGCAGCAGCGCCGATCCCGCGGCGAGGGGCGACCAGCCGCTGACGACCTGGAGCTGGAGGACCAGCAGCACGAAGATCACGCCCAGCGCTGCGTACACGAGCAGCGTGACGGCGTTGGCCGCGCTGAACTGGGCGTTGCGGAACAGCACGAGCGGGACCAGCGGATGGGTCGAGCGCGCCTCCACGACCACGAAGGCGACCAGGCAGGCGACCCCGGCGACGACGGTCGTCGCCACGGAGGCGCCGAAGCCCACCTCGCCCGCCCTGGTGAGCCCGAACGTCAGCGCGCCGAGCCCGGCGGCGGCGAGCACGGTGCCGGTCAGGTCGAGCCGGCCACCCGCGTCGGGGTCGCGGCTCTCGGGCACGTAGCGGAGTGCGACGACCACGATGAGCACCGCGACAGGGACGTTGATGAGGAAGACAAGCCGCCAGTCGATCTCCACCAGCCAGCCCCCGACCAGCGGTCCGACCGCGGCCGCGATCCCACTCAGGCCCGACCAGGCGCCCACGGCCGCGGACCGGTCCTCGGCATGGAACGAAGCCGCGATGATCGCTAGGCTGCCCGGCGTCAGGAGCGCCCCGCCGACACCCTGCAGGCCGCGGGCCGCGATCAGCAGGTCGATGTCGGGAGCCAGCCCGCACAGCAGCGAGGCGATGGCGAACCACACCACGCCGACGAGGAACACCCGGCGTCGCCCGAAGCGGTCGCCGAGCGAGCCACCGAGAAGGATCAGCGCCGCGAGGCTCAGCGTGTAGGCGTTGACCGTCCACTGCAGACCCGAGAAGCCCGCGTCCAGATCCTCCCCGATCCGGCCGAGGGCCACGTTGACGACGGTCGAGTCGAGCATCGCCAGGCCCGAGCCCAGCACCGTCGTCGCCAGCACCCAGCGACCCTGGGCGCTGCCCAGCCGGAGAGGGGCGCCATCACTCGGAGACTCGTCCATGGTCCTGGAGTATCCCAGTCGAGCGCCCCTCCCTCTCCTCATTTCAGGGCTGATCCGCCACCCACGTACGCAGCTGAGAGCCGTGCTGGTCGAGCGTCGGTGGCGCGGCGTGGCCGGTGGGTGTCACCTCGGCTCCCTCGGCGAAGAACCGCAGGGGCGGTCCCGGCAGCGTCAGATGACCGAGCGTCGCGTGGTCGACGTCGATGAGCAGGCCCTGGCTGGCGGTCTGCTCCCAGGCGTAGACCTCGTCGAGGGAGCGCACCTTGCCGGCCGGGACCCCGGCCTCGGCGAGCTTGGCGAGCAGCTCCTCGGCCGGCCAGGGTGCGAACAGCGACTCGACCAGCTCGACGACCTTCTCCCGGTTCGCGGCGCGCTCGGGGTTGGTGGCCATCCCCTCCTGGTCGGGTGAGATGTCGAAGGCGGTGCAGAACCGCCGCCACAGCCCCTCGCTCCCGACCGCGATCTGCACGGTCCCGTCGGCACAGCGGAACAGGCCGTACGGCGAGATGCTCGGGTGGTGGTTGCCCTGGGCGCGGCCGACCTCGCCGGCGATCGTCCAGCGGGTGCCCTGGAACCCGTGGACACCCACGACCGCGGAGAGCAGCGAGGTGCGGACCACGGTGCCGCGGCCGGTGCGGTCCCGCTCGTGGAGAGCGGCGAGCGCGCCGTAGGCGCCGTACATCCCGGCCAGCAGGTCCGCGATCGGCGTGCCGACCCGCTGAGGATCGTCCGGTCCCGAACCGGTGAGCGACATCAGCCCGGCCTCGCCCTGCGCTATCTGGTCGTAGCCGGACCGCCCGCCCTCGGGACCGTCGTGGCCGAACCCGGTGATCGAGAGCACCACGAGCCGGGGGTTGCGGGCCTGGAGCACGTCGAAGCCGAGCCCGAGCCGGTCGAGGACGCCGGTGCGGAAGTTCTCGATGAGCACGTCGGCACGGTCGACGAGCCGCAGCAGCACGTCCTTGTCCTCGGTGTTCTTGAGGTCGAGGGTGATCGACTCCTTGTTGCGGTTGGCCGAGAGGAAGTACGTCGCCTCCCGCTGCTCCTCCTCCCCCACGAACGGCGGGCCCCAACCCCGGGTGTCGTCGCCGTGCCCCGGCGCCTCCACCTTGATCACGCGGGCGCCGAGGTCGCCCATCATCATCGCCGCGTGCGGTCCGGCCAGCGCACGGGAGAGGTCGAGGACGACGACGTCGTCGAGCGGTCCACGCATGCGCGTCACCACCCGGGAAGGACCATGGTGGCCCAGACCAGGAGCGGACCCACGAGCACCACGATGACGCTGTAGCCGAGGATCTGCTTGTAGTAGCGCTCCTCGGTGATGGTCTCGGGCCGGTTGGCCAGCATCAGCGCACCGTTGGTGGAGAACGGGCTCACGTCGACGATGGTCGAGGAGATCGCCAGCGCGGCCACGAACATCGCCGCCGAGATCCCGCCTTCGGCGATCAGCGGCACCGCGATCGGGATGATGATCGGGAGCAGGGCTGTCGAGGAGGCGAAGGCGGAGACCACTGCGCCGACGTAGCAGAGGATGAGCGCGCCGATCGCGGCGACGCCCAGGCCGGCGGCCCAGCCACCCACGAACTCCGGCGATCCGGCGGTGTTCAGGATCGTGGCGTACGTCGAGACGCCGGCGACCAGGAGCACGGTCGGCCAGGCGATCTGGCGGATGGCGTCCTTGTGCTGGCTCGGAGAGAGCGCCGCGAGGACGGTCGCCGCGGTGATCGAGGCGAAGCCGATGTTCTTGTCGAAGAACAGGGCGATGGCGGCGACGATCACGAAGGCGGCCAGGGTCAGCACCTGCTCGGTGCGGATGCCGGGCTTGGTGCCGGTCGGGGCGACGGTTCCGTAGCCGCGGGCGGGGACGGTCACGCCGCCCTCGTTCAGCTCTCCGGGTACGCCGGCGGCGGCGCTGGCCGCCTCGTCGGGGTCGAGCCGCATGGACATGAGGGACCGTCCGCCGAGGGCGAAGAACAGGATCGCCGCCATGATCAGGTTGACGACCAGGCTGGTCAGGAAGACGGTCATCTCGCTGGCGGGCAGGCCGTTGTCGACCATGACCGAGTTGGTGATCGTGCCGTAGATGCTGATCGGCGAGAATCCGCCGCCCTGGGCGCCGTGCACGACGAACATGCCCATCATCAGCGGGTTGATCTTGTAGCGGCCCGCGAACCCGAGCGCCACCGGACCGATGATCGCGCAGGCCGCCGGACTGGCGGCGCCCATCGCGGTCAGCAGAGCGGTCACGCCGAACATCACCCACGGGATGAGGGCGACCCGGCCGCCGACGGCGCGCACCGCACTGCTCACGATCAGATCGACCGTGCCGTTGTTCCTCGCGATCGCGAACAGATAGGTGACACCTATCAGCGTCAGGATCAGGTCGGCACTGACGCCGGCCAGGATCTCCTTCTCGTCGAGGTCCAGCGCGAACATCCCGACCAGCCAGGCCGCGACGTACGCCAGAGCTCCCATGTTGATCGGCAGCAGCGTGCCGGCCACGAACAGGGCGACCAAGGCGATGATCGCCACCCATTCCGGTCCCATCGGACTTCCCTTCTGTTGGCCCCCAGATGACACCGCATGGTTTGTGACCCGGATCACGGCGGCTCAGTGGCCTAGCCAATAGGACAATCGGACGAACGTCAATACCCTGTAGCCATGAGTGAGTCCTCGCGCTTTCCGCGACCCCTGCATCGAACCCGCCTGTACGAGCAGGTCGCGGAGCAGATCACGGCCTGGATCTCGGAGAACGACCTGAAGGCCGGCGACCGGCTGCCGCCGGAGAGACAGCTCGCCACCAGCCTCGGAGTGAGCCGGGCGACCCTCAGTCAGGCGCTGGTCGCGCTCGAGGTGATCGGCGTCGTCGCGGTGCGGCACGGCGACGGCACGGTGCTCACCGACAAGCCGAGAGCCGAGCGGATCACCGATGCGATCCGGGCCCACGCGGAGCGGATCCCCGATGTCATCGAGGCCCGCGACGCACTGGAGACGAAGATCGCCGCGCTCGCGGCACAACGACGTACGCAGGAGGACCTGGACCACATCCAGGCCGCCCTGAAGGCGATGTTGGACGACATCGAAGGCGGGGGGCGCGGCGTCCAGGGCGACGAGCTCTTCCATCGCGCGGTGACCGAGGCCGCCCACTCCCCCCTGCTCGAGCAGATGATGTCGGAGATCAGCGAGCTGATCCGGGAGACCCGCATCGAGTCGCTCTCCCAGCCCGACCGGCCGCGCACCTCGCTCGCCGGGCACCAGAAGATCGCCGACGCGATCGCCGCGGGTGACCCGGAGGCCGCTGCGGCCGCGATGCACGGACACGTCATGCTGGTCAGCGACGTCGCGCTGCTCCGCGACAGATGACCTGGCTCGATCAGCTCGCGGTGCTCGTCGCGGGCCTGGGCGCGGGCATCCTCACCTCCACGGTGGGCGTCGCCTCGCTGCTCAGCTTTCCCGTCCTGGTCGCGGTCGGCCTGCCACCGGTGGTGGCCAACACGTCCAACACGGTCGGGATGGCGCCCGCCGGGCTCAGCGGCTCCTTCGGCTATCGGCGCGAGCTCGCCGAGCATCCGGGCGTGACCGCGACGGTCCTGATCACCGCGGGCGGCGGCGGCATCGCCGGGTCGCTACTACTGCTCTGGCTGCCGGGATCGGTCTTCGAGGCGATCGTGCCGTGGCTGATCCTCGGCACCTGCGTACTCGTCGGGGTGCAGCCGCGATTGAGCCGGTTCCTGCGCCAGCACGCCACCGACGCCGAGCCTCGGGAGCGGATCTCGGGGCTGACCACGGTCTTCGCGACCCTGACCGGGGTCTACGGGGGCTACTTCGGCGCCGGCTCCGGGGTGATGATGATGGCGGTGCTCGGGCTGGGGACCGATCTGGAGTTCCGTACGGTCAACGCCCTCAAGACCTTCGCGGTGATGGCCGCGAACGTGGTCGCGACGGTGATCTTCCTGGCGATCGCCGACCTCGACTGGCTGGCCGTCGGACTGCTCGCCGGAGGGTCGGTCGTGGGTGGATACGTCGGCTCCCACATCGGCCGGCGGCTGCCGGCCACGGTCCTACGCTCGCTGATCGTCGTCGTCGGGATCGGCGCCGCAACGCTCATGCTCGTCCGCTGAGGTCAGAACGGCGGCTTCCCCGTCCCGGAGATCCGGAAGCGTCCCCACGGATCGAGGTCGGAGAGCCGTCCTTGCGCCTCGCCGTGGTCGGTGCGGACCGTGACCGTCTGGCCGTTGCGTACGCCGTCGAGGGTGGTGCCCACCCGGCCGTACCAGTGGAAGTGGCCGTCGATCGGCTGGAACACACCGCGCAGCGCGACGCCGACGTCCCAGGCGCCGTGCTCGCACTCGAGGTGGGCGGGGCCGTCGTAGAGGTGCTGGGGCTCGTGCTCGCTCATCGGGGGCTCTTTCGCAGCGGGGTGACGATCTCGGGGCGGTCGAGGGCGCTCAGGTCGACGCCGTACTCGGCGGTGGTGCCCTCCAGCGCGTGCCAGACGAACTCGCTCAGGTAGCGGGTGAACGCGGCGCGCGACATGGTCCGTCGGTCGAGCCACCACTGGCCCGCGGACTCGCCGATCCCGACCAGGCTGTGCGCCCACGGCTCGGCGCCGGCCGCGTCGACCCCGAGGCGGCCGAAGGTGTCTCCCAGCAGCCGCGCGAAGGTCGCCGCGATGAGCTGCTTGCCGTCGGCGAGCGGGTCGGTGCCGCCGGTGTGCTGGCGCACCAGGAGGAGGTAGACGTTGGGGTGTTCGGCGATCGTGTCGACGTACGCCGCGACCCCGGCGGTCACCCGCTCGCGGGTCGGCGCGGGCGCGAGCACCGCATCCACCACCGCCTCGAGGATCTGCCGCGCCGCCCACATGCCCACCGCGCCGTGCAGCTCCGCCTTGTCGGCGAAGTAGCGGTAGAGCACCGGCTTGCTGACCCCGGCCTCCGCGGCGATGTCGCCGATCGAGACCTCGGCGCCGGCGGAATCGACGGCGCGTACGGCCGCCGCGACCAGCTCCGCGCGCCTCGCCTCGCGGTGGGCGTCCCAGCGGGAGGAGCGGCCGTCGTCCTTGACCTTCCGTGTCATGTCCTGCACTCTAACAACTATCCGTAACCCTAGGTAACACTTAGTTGGACTCAGTGGGGAGAAGCATGACGATCACCGACCCGACCTCCGACCGGCTCCTGCGCTCGACCGCGCGACAGTCCTACGACCCGGAGGTCGACCTCGACTGGGACGCCGCGCCTGTCGAGGGACTGTGGTGGATGCAGCCCGAGCGCGTCTCCCTCTACGGCACCCCGACGTGGGACCGGCTCAGCCTGGAGCAGCAGATCGAGCTCTCCAAGCACGAGGTGGCCAGCATCATGAGCGTCGGGCTGTGGTTCGAGGTGCTGCTGATGCAGCTCCTGCTCCGCGAGGTCTACGGGGCCGACCCGCGGGCGGCGCGCACGCAGTACGCCCTGACCGAGATCGGCGACGAGACCCGCCACTCGGTGATGTTCGGCCGCGCGATCGCGGCGATGGGTGCGCCGGCGTACGGGCCCCGGCCCGCGGTCCTTCGCATCGGCAGGCTCGCGCCGCTGCTCCACGGCGCGAGCGTCTTCTCCGCGACCCTGGTCGGCGAGGAGCCGCTCGACCGGTGGCAGCGCGAGCTGATGAAGGACGAGCGCTGCCAGCCGCTGACCCGGATGGCCTCCCGCATCCACGTCACCGAGGAAGCCCGTCACGTCACCTTCGCCCGCGAGGAGCTGGCCGCGGCGATGTCGCAGAAGATCGGGCGTACGCAGCTCCGGCTCCACCAGAACCTCACCGCCCGCTCGGCCTACGTGATGGCCCGCTCGCTGGTCCACCCGGACTGCTACGCAGCTGTCGGGCTCGACCCGATGGCCGCCCGCCGCGAGGCGCTCGGCAACGAGCACTACCGCGCCACGCTGGCCTGGATGGGCGAGAAGATGATGCCGTACCTCACCGAGCACGGGATGGTGTCGGAGAAGGATCGCAAGATCTGGCGGGCGTCCTTCCTGGTCCCGCGCGACTGACGCGGTCAGAGCACGGCGAGCGTTGGCGCTGCTCGAGCAAGGCCCGGTCAGCGGAAGGCGGACTCCCCCGTGAGCGCTTGGCCGATGATCAGCTGGTGGACCTCGCTGGTGCCCTCGTACGTCAGGACCGACTCGAGGTTGTTGGCGTGGCGCAGGACCGGGTATTCGAGCGTGACGCCGTTGGCCGCGAGGATCGTGCGGCACTCGCGGGCGATGGCAATGGCCTCGCGGACGTTGTTGAGCTTGCCGAGCGAGATCTGCTCGGAGCGGAGGGTGCCCTCGTCCTTCAGACGCCCGAGGTGCAACGCCAGGAGCATCGACTTGCCGAGCTCGAGGGTCATGTCGGCGAGCTTGGTCTGGGTGATCTGGTAGCCGGCGAGCGGCTTGTCGTAGATCTCGCGCGAGGCGGCGTACGCGATGGCCGACTCCAGGCAGTCGCGGGCCGCGCCGACGGCGCCGAAGACGATGCCGAAGCGGGCCTCGTTGAGACACGACAGCGGGCCCTTCAGCCCTCTGACCTCGGGGAACGCGGCAGAAGCCGGGAGCCGGACCGAGTCCAGGACGATCTCGCCGGTGACCGAGGCGCGCAGCGACAGCTTCTGCTTGATCACCGGCGCGGAGAAGCCCGGGGTGTCGGTGGGGACGACGAAGCCACGGATGCCCTTGCCGTTCTCGCCCTCGTCGGTCTGAGCCCACACGACCGCGACATCCGCGACGGGGGCGTTGGTGATCCACATCTTGGTGCCCGAGAGCACCCAGTCGTCGCCCTCACGGCGGGCACGCGTACGCATCCCGGCCGGGTTGGAGCCGAAGTCTGGCTCGGTCAGCCCGAAGCAGCCGATCGCCTCGCCGGCCGCCATCCGCGGCAGCCACTCCTGCTTGTGCTCCTCGCTCCCCCACTTCCAGATCGCGAACATCGCCAGCGAACCCTGCACGGACACCAGCGACCGGATCCCGGAGTCGGCCGCCTCGAGCTCCAGGCAGGCCAGGCCGTACGCCGTGGCGCTGGTGCCCGCGCAGCCGTAGCCGTCCAGGTGCATCCCGAGGACTCCCAGCTTGCCGAGCTCGGGGGCCAGCTCCTTGACCGGGACCGAGCCCGCCTCGAACCAGTCGGCGAGGTGGGGCTTGATCTCCTTCTCCGCGAACGATCGCACCGTGTCGCGGATCGCGCGGTCCTCATCGCCGATGAGGGTCTCGGTGCCGAAGAGCTCGAGCGGGGTCTGGGGCATGGGGAGTCTCCTTGGGTTCGATCGGGGCGCCTGCCGATTGTGTCACCCGTCACGGGAACCCGTTCGAACCGTTCGCCGCAGGGTCAACCCTCGGTACGCCGCCGGTGGCGGAGCTGGGCCAGATACAGGTTCTTCGGCAGCACAGTGGCGTCGAGAGATTCGGTGACCGAGCTGAGCGGCCCGGAGAAGTCCCGCGCGTGGTTGGTCGGGCCAGTGGTGCCCGTGACACCCACGACGGCACTACGCGGCGAGTTCTCCTCGATCCGGATACCGTGCGAGCGGCCGTTGGTCACCTCGATGTTCCAGTGAGTGAAGCGGGCTCCCCAGTTGGGGCCGGCGTCGCCGGCGCCGCCCGTGTTCCCGTCGTTGTTGATGGTGATCGCGGTGCGTACCGCATCGGTGGGGATGAGCTTGTGCGAGTCGAGGGTGCCGTGGGCCATCGTGCCGCCGGCCCACACGTTGCCGGAGGACCATCCCTCCACGTTGAGGCCGTGCTGGGTGGGCCCGGCGATCTCGAAGTCGGCGACGAGATTGTCGTGGGACTGCACGCGGCACATGAAGGGGTGGTGGCCGCGGCGCCCCGAGACGCGGGCCCCGACGATGGAGATGTTCTTGGTGCCGACGAGGCCGAAGGCGTTGTCGGCGTGCTCGACGTGCACGTCGCGCGCCCAGCAGTCGATGGCCGCCTGGAAGCAGGGTCCGTTGAAGCCGGGCTCGACGCTGTGCTGGGGTGTGGGGATCTCCCGCATCCGCATGGTCAGGCTCTCGATCCCGGCGTTGCGGATCACCGGGCCCAGGGTGGTCAGCGTCGGTTCCCACTCAGGGCGCAACTCCACCCGCAGCGGCTGTGCCAGGGTGATACGGCCGTCGTCATGGACGGCGGTCACCTCGACCGGCCAGCGGTAGTGCTCGAAGTTGGGCGCGCCGGTCCAGTCGCTGATCTCGGGCCGCAGCCGTCGAGACCTGGTCTCCCAGTCGTAGTCGTCGGCCCCGGGGATGTCACCGCACAGGTGCTTCAGCAGGCTGTTGTCGGGCAGGTTGCGGAGCGTCAGCAGCACGGTGTCACCGGCGCGCAGTCCGGTCGCGTCGGCGACCTCGAGCTCGCGGTCCCCGCGGGAGGCGGGAGCGAGCGTGGTGAGTGCATCGTTGTCCATCCAGGCCTCGTTGCCGACGAAGCCCGCCTCGCGCAGCGACGCCAGTCGGCGGCGTGGCACGAACCAGATCTGACCGCCCATCCAGCTCCACTGGCTCATCCACCCGCGCCGGTTGAGCATGTAGCCGTCGTCGAGCGAGTTCTCGCAGTAGATGACGGTCTCCTCCGGGCTCTCCCCGCGGATGACCACACCGGAGTCGTGCACCGGGATCATTCCGGTGGTTCGGTAGGTGCCCGGCGGAAGGAGCACGACCCCTCCGCCCGCCGCGCCGGCGGCAGTGACCGCCCGCCGGAGAGCGTCGGTGTCGTCGGCACGGCCGTCACCGCGCGCACCGTACTGCATGACGTTGGCGACCACCCGAGGTCGTGGGATCGGTCGATCCCCGCGGCCGTAGCCGGCGTAGGAGACGTTGGGGATCTGCGGATGGGTGTCGGGGGCTGCGAGGTACTCCCGCCACAGTGCGGCCCCGCCCGGCGTGGGCATCGCGGTCGCGCCGCGCGTCGCAGCCTGGGCAGAGGTGGCGGGCAGAAACGCGGCGCCTGCCGCGAGCCCACCGAGGGCGAGCAGGTTGCGGCGGTCGAGGTGGGGCATGGTGAACGCCTCCCAGGAGGATCGACACCGGACTCGCGGTGCCTTGAGTCGGACGATCGGAGGCTATGGCTGTGACGTACGTCACGCAATGATGCTGCTGGGTCAGGGCGGCTCAATACCGGCTCTGACGAGCGTGAGTTCCACTTGGGCATGGATCGATACCTTTCCCTGAACGACGGCTCTCGAGGAGCTTCGTGCCTGGTTTGAACCGTTCGCCCCACCGCTCCGTAGTAGGGGTGCAGGCCGGCATCGGGTCGGTCTCCAGGCGAGAGGAAACGGCGTGCGGACACGTACGAAGGCAGTGATCGGGATCGGCGCGGCAGTGGTCGTGGTCGGAGGCGTCGCGGCGATCTTCGGGCCCGGGTGGTACGCGGATCAGGCTGCAGACGACGCCGAGGCGGAGCCCAGCCTGAGCGCATCTGCGGCGCCTGCTGAGGGTGCCGACAGCAGCGGGACCTGGACCGTCTCGGACGGCTCGTACGCCGGCTACCGCGTCGACGAGGTGCTCCGGGGCGAGGACGTCACGGTCACCGGCCGCACCGAGGACGTGACCGGTGAGGTCACCATCGCCGAGAGCGAGGTCACCGAGGCGAGCATCGAGGTGAAGGTGGCCACGATCGCCACCGATTCCGGCAACCGCGACGGCTACTTCCGCGAGAATGCGATCGAGGCCGAGCAGTTCCCGACCGCCACCTTCGTGCTGACCGAACCCGCAACCCTGACGGAGGGCGCGACCGAGGTCGAGCTGGTCGGGGACCTGACCGTGCACGGCGAGACCAGGTCGGTGACCGTGGACGCCGAGGTCGGCGGCGACGGCACCAACGCCCTCCAGGTCATCGGGAGCGTGCCGATCACCTTCGCCGACTTCGGTGTCGAGGCCCCGAACCTGGGCTTCGTGAGCGTCGAGGACACCGGCAGCGTCGAGTTCTCGCTCGAGCTGGTCAAGGGCTGACCCGGGCTCTGGGATCCTGGGCTGGTGCGGGGAGGTGACATGGGTGCGGAGGACGAGCTGCTCGTAGCGGTGCACGACGCCCACTCCGAGGCGCTCTACCGCTACGTCGTACGCCGCACCGGCGACGCCGAGGAGGCGCGCGACGTGGTGCAGGAGACGCTGCTGCGCGCCTGGCGCAACCCGGAGGTGCTGCAGCGGCCCGACGACGGCGTACGCGCCTGGCTGTTCACCACGGCCCGCAACCTCGTCATCGACGACCTGCGCAGCGCGCGCCGGAAGCGGGAGTACGCCGCCGAGTCACCGCCCGAGACGACGCGGGCGGACGAGACCCAGGCGGTGCTCGACTCCTGGGTCGTCGCCGATGCGCTGCTCGACCTCTCCGCCGATCACCGGGCGGTGGTGGTCGGGGCCTACTACGGCGGCCGGTCGGTCGCCGAGCTCGCCCACGAGCTCGACATCCCGCCCGGCACGGTCAAGTCTCGGTTGCACTACGGTCTGCGAGCGCTGCGTCTCGCCCTGCAAGAGAAGGGGGTCACCTCATGAACGACCACCTGGACGCCTCCGGGCACGAGGCGTTCGCCGACTGGGACGCCTCCTACGTGCTCGGTGCGCTGAGCCCGAGCGACCGGAGGGCCTTCGAACGGCATCTGGCCGGCTGTGGCGTGTGCCGCGACGCCGTCGCCGAACTCGCGGGGATGCCCGGTCTGCTCGGCGTGCTCTCCCGCGAGGAGGCCGAGGAGCTTCTCGACGACGCCCCTGCCGAGGTCCACCTGCCCCCGCTCGCCGACCTCGCCGGAGCCGTACGCAGGTCGCGACTGCGTCGCCGGGCGTTCGCGGTCGCCGCTGCCGTCGTCCTGCTCGCGGGTGGCACGGCCATCGGCGGGCTGCTGCTCGACCGTGACGGTAGCGGCGAGCCAGCCGCGGCGCCCTCTGCCTCGGTCACGCCGACGGTCTCCGAGGGTGCCGACGTCCGCACCGTCGACCTGCGCCCCGTGGGCAGCGTCGACATGTGGGCCCAGCTCGTCGTCACCCCGACGTCGTGGGGCACCAAGCTCACCTGGAGCTGCCACTACCCGCCCGCGCCCGGGAAGACCCCGCCGACGTCCTCCGACTATCAGGGGGCGCCGGTGACGTACGACCTGGTGCTGGTCGGTCGCGACGGATCCCGCACGGTCGCCGGGTCCTGGACGTGGTCAGGTGGGGAGACGCTCGGGCTGGACGCCTCCTCGGCGGTGCCGATATCCGAGGTGGAGCGGGTCGAGATCACCCTCGACGGCGACCAGACCGCCGTCGCCGCGGCGTCTTTGACCTGAGTCTCAGGCGCCCTTGATGAGGTCGGCGGCCCGCTCGCCGATCATGATGGCGGGCGCGTTGGTGTGGCCGCGGACGATCCTGGGCATGACCGAGGCGTCGGCGACGCGAAGGCCTTCGACGCCACGTACGCGCAGGCTCGGGTCCACCACGCTCGCCTCGTCCGTGCCCATCCGGCAGGTGCCGGTCGGGTGGTAGAGGGTGTGCGCGTGACGCGCCAGGAGCGCTTCGGCAACCTCCTCCGCGGTCGCGTCCGACGGAAGATCGGGACGCAGGAGGTCGCCTAGGATCGGCTTGAGCGCGGGCTGCGAGGCGATGTCCAGGGCGACCCGGACGCCCTCGACCATCGCGGCCCGGTCGTTGCCTTCCGGGTCGGAGAGGTAGCGCGGGTCGATGATCGGCTTGGCGGCCGGGTCCGTGGCGGCGAGCGTGATCCGGCCACGGCTGGCCGGGTCGACCAGGATCGGACCGGCGACGACCGCTTCGCCCACGTGCGGCACCAGACCCTCGTCGAAGAAGCCGACCGGCGCGAAGATCATCTCGATGTCGGGCGCCTCCAGGTCGGGGCGCGAGCGGAGGAAGCCGTAGGCCTCGCCGACGTTGGAGGTGAGCATCCCGCGTCGGCGCAGCAGGTAGTTGGCCAGGTGGCGCAGCGACTCCGCGGTCGCGAGCGAGCCCTGCTCGACCTCCCAGCCGAGGCCGGCGACGAGGTGGTCGGTGAGGTTCTCCCCCACCTCCTTGGCGTCGTGGACGATCTCGATGCCGAGGTCCGTCAGGTGGGCGGCCGGCCCGATCCCGGAGAGCATCAGCAGCTGTGGGGTGTTGACCGCGCCGCCGGAGAGGATCACCTCGCGCCGCGCGGTGACGGTCGTCCGCTGGCCGTCGATGACGGCTTCGACACCGGTGGCGCGGCGTCCGTCGAAGGTCACCCGGGAGACCTGGGCGCCGGTGACCACGTTCAGGTTGGCGCGCTTGGCAGCGGGCTTGAGGTAGGCCGCGGCAGTGCTCCATCGGGCGCCGCGGCGCTGGGTGACCATGGTCTCGACGTACGCCTCCGGGTTGGGGCCGTTGGCCCTCCCGCGGGTGAAGCCGGCCTGCTCGGCGGCCTGGAGGAAGGACTCGGTGTAGGGCCGCGGGCTTCGCTGCCGCTCGACCCGCACCGGACCACCGGTGCCGTCCAGGGCGGTGGCGTCCTCGACATCCTCGAGCTTCGCGTACGCCTTCTTCACGGCGTCCCAGCCCCACTCGGGTCCGGCCGCGGCGCCCCACTCCTCGTAGTCGGCCTGGAGGCCCTTGACCCACATCATCGCGTTCATCGAGGAGCAGCCGCCGAGCATGCGGCCGCGCGGCCAGTAGATCCGGCGTCCGCCGAGCTCCGGCTGCGGCTCGGTGGAGTAGTCCCAGTCGTGCTCGGTCTGGAACAGCTTCGAGAACGCCGCCGGGATGTGGATGTTCATGCCCTTGTCACGCGGCCCGGCCTCGAGCAGCGTCACCTGGACCCCTGGGTCCTCGCTGAGTCTCGCCGCGAGCACGGCGCCCGACGATCCGGCCCCCACCACCACGTAGTCGCTGGTCGGTTCCTGGCTCATACCGGATCTCCTTCGTCAACGATGACGGCTCTCGGCAGGCTACCGTCGCCGAGGTGTGGTTGGGGAGAGGTTGAGTCAGTACGCTGCGGGCCGGTCTTCGCTCTCACTCGGCGAGGAACGCACCCAAGGCATAGGCGGGGTGGCGATCGAGGTTGTGGCGGCCGCGGTCGTAGCGTCGGGTGGTGCGTGGGTCCGCGTGGCCGGCGGCGTCCTGGACGTCTTCCAGAGGTACGCCGGCCTCGCGGGCCAGGGTGACGAAGGTGTGACGCAGGCTGTGCGGCGAGAGCTTGTCGCCGTGCTCGATGCCCGCTGAGGCGCCGAGCCGGCGGATGAGGCGGAAGGCCTCCGAGCGGTGCCAGCGGTTGCCGGTGCTGGTGACGAAGACCGGGCCGTCGGTGCGGGCGTCGAGGTAGGCGTCGAGGGCTTGTGAGGTCGCCGGGTTGAGCACGACGTCGCGCCGGGCGCCGCCCTTGCGGGTGATCGTGAGGATGCGGTGGCCGCGCGAGTGGCTGAGGTCGGTCACGTCGGCTCCCAGGGCCTCGGAGATGCGCAGTCCGTCGTGGAGCAGGAGCGTCACCAGTGCCGCGGCACGGCTGGAGTGGTCGCGGGCGGCGGCGAGGAAGGCTCGTGCCTCTCCCCTGTCCATGCCCAGCGTCTGGGAGTCGTTGCTGGTCTTGGGACGCTTGATGTGCTCGGCCGGCGAGGCGCTCAGGACGCCCTCGGCCACGCCGTAGCGGTAGAAGCCGGCGATCGCGGAGAGGCGACGGGCGATCGTCGCCGGGCTCCGTCGCGTCTCCAGGTGGCGGGCGTACCCGTCCACCATCGCCCGGTTCGCGGACAGCGGGTCGATCTCCAGGGCTGCGCACCAGCCGAACCAGTCGGCGAGGTCGCGGGTGTACGCGGCGCGGGTGTGCCCGGCGTACGAGAGCAGGAACCGTCGGGCGAGCGCTTCGGCCCTCTTCTCGTGGGGTAGGTCCGTCAGGTCTCCGAGGAACAGCTCTCTGACGGATTCCGTCACCGCGACGTCGGTGGCGGGGGTCTCGGGGCGGTGGTCGATCGCGCTCACGGCACACATCATAATGCCGGTTATGTTGTGTGCCCTCATCGGATCTCATTCTTGGCCCATTTAGTATTCGTTACGTCTTTCGTCACGTTAGGATGACGGAATGACCGAAACGATTGTGGTCGACGAGAAGCTCTGCCGTTTCCCCGGTTGTCCCCTTCCGGCGGCGGCATCGGAGAGCGGGAGCGGCCGGCCGCCGGAGTACTGCGAGGATCCCGCCCACAACCGCGCCGCCGCCTGGCGCGAGCGGAAGCGTCTGCAACGACTCGCGGAGTCCCGGCCGCCCGAGGAGACCGCCCGCCCGGTGCAGGCCGCACAGCAACGGGCCGCGGAGATCACCACGCAGCTGACCCAGCTCGCCGACCGGTTCCTCGACCAGCTCCCGAAGGCGCTGGAGGAACTACGTACGCTCGGCGACCCGACCGCGGCCGAGGCGCAGATCGCCACTGTGCAGAGCGAGGCGCAGGAGCAGATCGCGGCAGCAACCGCTCGCGCAGTGCGGGCCGAGCATGCCCGGCGCGTTGCCGAGGCGGAGCGGGACGAGGCGGATGCGGCCGCCGCGGAGGCGTCGGAGGAGGCCGAGCGCTCCGCCGAGATCCTGCGAGAGGCCCTGGCGGCCACCGCGGCAGCCGAGGAGTCCCGCCAGGCCGCACAGGCGGCGCTGGAGACGGCCGAAGCCTCCGCCGCGACCGCGGCTCAGACCGCCGCCTCGACGATCGCGTCGTTGGAGAAACGACTCGACGAGATGGCGTCCGAGCGCACGTCCCTCGCCGAGAAGCTCGAGAAGGCACAGGCGGAGCACGCCTCGGCCGTGCAGCGCCGCCGGAGCGAGGCCGCCCGCGCCGATCATGCCGAGAAGGCGATGGCGCGCCTGCAGGAGCAGCTGATCGCGGAGAAGAAGGCAGCCGAGAAGGCGGCGGCCAGCGCGGAGGCGACGACCTCGAGCCTGCGTACGCAGCGCGACACCGCCCGCGAGCAGATCGACACACTCCGGGACCAGCTCGCCGACCTGCGAGGCAGCGAGGCGGCGGCCAAGGCGGACCGCGACGCCACCCGCGCCGAGCTCGACCGCGAGCGCGCCCATGCGGCCCAGCGGCTCGACGACCTGCGGGCCGCACACCAGGCCCAGGTCGCTCAGCTGCTGGAACAGCTGGAGCGACGTACGCCGTCAACGGATGCCCCCGACGCGGGTTCATGACACGCGGGACCCCAGTTGGAGCTCGGCCGACCACATCCGCTACTGTTCTTCTCGCAAGCGGACGTAGCTCAGTTGGTAGAGCGCAACCTTGCCAAGGTTGAGGTCGCGAGTTCGAGCCTCGTCGTCCGCTCCACATCGAGGGCCGCCCCGCCGGGCGGCCCTCGGTCAATTTCCCGTGGCGAAACCAGCATCTCGCCACGACTGCTCTAGGATTTCACTGCTCTTGGATTTCTTGAGCACCGGGAGTGGATGAGAGCCCAGGTCGAGGCCGACAACCGAAGGACTGTGCGTGGGGGGGCGTTGAGTGAGCGGGAAGTTCATCGACGCCTATTCCGTGCTCCAGATCGGACCGGATGCGGACGACGCGGCCGTGCGCGCACGCCACCGTGAGCTCGCGAAGCAGTTCCACCCCGACCGCGGCGGCCGTGCCGCCGACGGCGAGCTGATGATGCGCATCAACCGGGCGCGCGACGTGCTGCTCGACCCGGTGGCCCGCGCAACCCTCGACGAGGAGCTCGCCCGTCGCCGGCGAACGGCCGCTCCGGCCGAGCCGAAGGACGCCAAGCCGGACACGGCTCCCGGTTCTCCGCCACTCAGCCGCGACCGGCGCTGGCGGGCCGAGTGGGGCTCCCGAGCTCCCTGGACCGCTCCGCCCGCGGGTAGCAGCTCCCCGGGACCGGTGCCACCGCCGCCCGCTCGGGTGCGCCCTTCGGCCAGCCGCCTGCGTCAGGCCACCCGACAGGCTCGGGCGGCCAACCCTGCCCTGTCCGCCCGGCTACGGCCTGCGGCGCCGAAGCCTCCTCGACCGCAGCCCACCGTCCAGCCAGCCGAGAACCCGCAGGCCGCGAGTCCCCGGCCCGCGACTCCACCGCCAGCGAACCCGCAGCCGGTGACGCCACCTCCCGCGGCCGCCGCGCCCAAGAAGCCGACAAGCGCCTGGTCGCTCTACGCGGTGCCGCTCGACGGCGTCTCGGTCGCCTCCCTGATCGCGAGCGTGCTCCTGTGCGGCCCGCTCGGCTTCATCCTCGGCATCATCGGCCTGGCCCGCACCGCCGACGACAAGCGCCGCGGTCGTTGGGCCGCGGTCGCCGGCATCGCCATCAGCACCCTCACGATGCTGGTCGTCATCGGCTACGTGATGCAGGCGATGTCCGCACCCGCGCCCTGACGCGGGGCTCACCCGCCCAGCGGCCACTCCGCGATCACCCGGCAGCCGTGGTTGGCGTACCACTGCAGGCTGATCCGGTCCGCACGGCACCGCGCGGGGAGGAACCGCGCCAGGGACGAACGCGTCGAGCCGAGGTCCGCTCCCCCGGCGACGTGGTCGACGGTCAGGTGTGGCAGCGGCTCGAAGAGCCCCGCATAGGGAGGGCACTGCGGGAACGCCGCGCTCAGCTCGGCGGTCAACGCCGCGAACGGCTCCGCCGGCTCGGGACGGAGATAGATCGTGCCACCGTCGAAGACGCGTACGTCCTCGAGCACGAAGTCGAACGCCGCGGCCGCGGTCGCGATCTTCTCGACCCGCTCCAGATCGGCGGGTTCGGGTGAGCTGAGGAACGGTGTGAGCAGGGTGATGTGCGCGTGGACGAATGCCGGGTCCGAGGAGACGAACGAGTCGTCGTAGTGCCGCGTCCGCTCCAGGACGTACGTCTCAAGCTCGGGCACCGGGACGACGAGCACCGAGTGCCCGGCCGGTGCGGTCGCGGACTTCTCGGTGTTCGTCATGGACCGGATTGTCGCCGACGCCCGACGGCTCGGCTAGGGTGCCCGGGTGTCTACGCCTGAGATGCCCGCGGAACTGCTCAAGCACGCTCTCGATGCCACCGGGTTCATGCCCCCCGAGGAGGGCATCGCGCTGTTCGAGTACGCCGTGGAGCGGCTGCCGCACGGGCCCGCGGTCGAGATCGGCACCTACTGCGGGAAGTCGTCGGTCTACCTCGGCGCCGCGGCGAAGCTGACCGGCGGCACGGTGTTCACCGTCGACCACCACCACGGCAGCGAGGAGAACCAGGCGGGCTGGGAGCACCACGACACCACCCTGGTCGATCCGTCCACCGGGCGGCTGGACACCCTCCCGACCTTCCGGCGCACCATCGAGCAGGCCGGCCTCGAGAACGAGGTGGTCGCCGTGATCGGCGCCTCGACGACCGTCAGCCGGTGGTGGACCACGCCGGTCTCGTTCCTGTTCATCGACGGCGGCCACGGCGTCGAGCCCGCCCAGCAGGACTACCGCGGCTGGGCGCCGAAGGTCATGCCCGGCGGCCTGCTCCTGGTCCACGACGTGTTCCCCGACCCTGCCGACGGTGGTCGGCCTCCGTACGAGGAGATCTACCTTCCCGCGCTCGCTTCCAAGCAGTTCGAGGAGATCGACGCGGTCGGTTCGCTACGCGTGCTGCGCCGCCCCTGACGTCTCGCACCCACACTCCAACGCCAGCTCCTCGAACCCCGCGGCGAGGGAGGTGCCGCGCATGATGCCGGAGCCCGGGGTGGAGCCGCCGTAGCGTTCGCCGAGGGCGTCCGCGGCGAGGATGACGGCGGCGGCGGTGAAGGTGGAGTGCTCCTCGGGCCAGAACGCGTTGGGGTTCGGGTTGGGGTAGTCGGGCGACTCGTAGACCCAGCCGGTCCAGTAGCCGCCGTCGTCGGCCCGCATGTGCTGCATGTCCGTCAGCAGCACCAGCGCACGGCGATGGTCGCCGAGGTTGTCGAGCGCCATCACCAGCTCACAGGTCTCCGCGCCGGTGACCCAGGGGTTGGTGTCGACGCAGAGAGCGCCGAGGCCGGGGCGCACGAAATGGTCCCAGCGCGACTCGATGAGATCCCGCCCGGCGGCACCGGTGACGGCACCGCCGAGGACCGGGTAGTACCAGTCCATCGAGTGGTGCGACTTGTCCTCGAACGCGTCGCGGTGGTGGCGCAGCGCGTGGCCGAGGCGGCCGCCGACGATCTCCCACTCCGGCTGCGGGTCGTCCATCAGGTCGGCGAGGGCGACGCCGGCGCGCAGTGACTGGTAGATCGAGGACGAGCCGGTGAGCAGGGCGAACGGGTCTCGCGGCGTCCACGCGATCCCACCGAAGGGCAGCTGCAGGCCGACCACGAAGTCGAGCCCGGCGCGTACGGAGGGCCAGTGCCGCTCCACGAACGCCCGGTCACGCCGGATCAGCCAGTGGTGCCAGAGCCCGACCGCGAAGTAGGCGGACATGTTGGACTCGCCGATCGTCTCGACCGGAGCCCCAGCGACGATCTTCATCGGCCAGGAGCCGTCGGGGTTCTGTAGAGACGGGATCCACGAGTACGCAGCCTCGGCCTCCTCCACCAGGCCACCGACGAGCAGGCCCATGGCCGCCTCGACGTGGTTCCAGATGTCGGTGTGCTGGCCCGGGACCCACGGGATCGCGCCGGACGACTCCTGGGCACGGGCGATGGCCCCGGCCGTGGCCGCGACCTGGGCAGGGGTCAGCACCCCGTCGACGTACGGGATCTCCACTCTCATCCCAGGATCAGCCGGCCGGGGTCGGGTCCGTGGCGATGGGGCCCGGCTTGCGGAAGTAGAGCACCATGCTCTTGCCGATCACCGGGTCGAGGACCTTCCCGGCGAGCCGCAGCGGCAGCGGGTTCTTCATGATCTCCCAGACCAGGACCTGGTGGTAGGCCTTCACCAGCGGGTGCTTGTCGTTGTCGACGCCGACGGCCGACTTCAGCCACCAGTAGGGCGCGTGCAGGCCGTGGGCGTAGGACTTGCCCTCGAAGATCATCGCCTCGCCCGGGGTGCCGTCGTTGGGACGGCCGGCCTTGGTGACCTTGTCGATGAGCTCGTGGTCGGTGTAGATGCGGATGTGGCCGCCCGTGGTGTTGTGGTAGTCGGCCGAGAGCTTCCAGTTGACGACCTCGGGCAGCCAGCGCGGCACCGAGATGGCCATCGTGCCGCCCGGGCGGAGCACCCGGACGAGCTCCTTGATCGCGTCGACGTCGTGGTGGATGTGCTCCAGCACCTCAGCAGCCACGACCCGGTCGAACTCACCGTCGGCGAAGGGCAGCGACAGGGCGTCGCCCTCCTTGACCTCCGCGTTGGCTCCAGCAGGGACCTCGTCGCGCATCGCGAAGAACCACTCGGAGACCTTGGCGAGCTCCTCGGCGTCCTGGTCGAACGCGATCACGTCGGCGCCACGGCGGTACATCTCGAAGGCGTGCCGGCCACCGCCGGCACCCATGTCGAGCACGCGCTCCCCTGCCTTCAGGCCAAGGCGGTCGAAATCAACGGTGAGCACGGCTCACTTCCTTTCCTTCGAGAATCCATCGATCGTCTGCTGGTAGAGCGTCGTCATCCGCTCGGCCACGGCGTGCCAGGAGAAGTGTTCCTCGACCCGGGCGCGCCCGGCGGCCGAGTAGCGAGCCCGGCGCTCGGGGTCGTCGAGCAGCGCCGCGATGGCCTGCTCCAGCTCCTCGGTGTCACCCGGGGTGACCTGCTTGGCGCACAGGTCGTCGGGGCCGACGACCTCCGGGATCGCGCCGGCGCGGGAGACCACGAGCGGGGTGCCGCACGCCATCAGCTCGGCGGTGGGCAGCGAGAAGCCCTCGTAGAGCGAAGGCACGCAGGCGATCTCCGCCGAGCCCATCAGCTCGACGAGCTCGGCGTCGGAGATGCCGTTGACGAAACGTACGTGGTCCTCGATCGCCAGCTTCTCGACGAGCTGCTCGGTCGGACCGCCCTTCTTGGGCTTCGAGACCAGGACCAGCTCCAGATCGCGCTCGGTGCGCAGCTTGGCGAAGGCCTCGAGCAGGAAGGCGATGCCCTTGAGCGGGGCGTCGGCGCTGGCCATGGCCAGGATCCGGCCCTGGACACGGGGCCCGGTCGGCGGGACGAACTCCTCGGGCACGCCGAGGTGCACGGTCTGCACGCGCTCGGACGGAACGCCGAAGTCGGTCAGGATGTCGCGCTTGGAGTTGTCGGACGGCGTGATCACGTGGCGGAGCTGCGCGGCGACCTTCGCCTGCATCTTCACGAACGAGTACCAGCGCCAGACGCCGAACTTCTTCTTCCACCCCTCGGCGCTCTCCAACTCGATGCGCCGGTCGAAGGAGATCGGGTGGTGGATGGTGGTCACCAGCGGAAGCCCCAGCTCGGGCTCGATGCTCAGCAGCGGCGTGGCCAGCGTCTGGTTGTCGTGGACGATGTCGAAGTCGTCCTTCCGCTCCTTCAGCACCTTGACCACCCGCTTGGCGAAGGTCAGCGGCTCGGGGAAGGCGCCGGTGCGCATCCGCACCCACTCCTCGACGTCGACCAGGTCGCGGATCTCGGAGAGCTTCGGGTTGCCGAACGGGTTGGGCTCCTCGTAGAGGCCCAGGCTCGGCACCTTGGTGAGGGTGACCCCCTCCCCCTCGAGGTCGAGCTCGGGATAGGGCTGCCCGGAGAAGACCTCGACGGTGTGCCCCAGCTTGGCGAGCTCTCGACTCAGATGGCGGATATAGACGCCTTGACCGCCGACATGCGGCTTGCTGCGATACGACAGCAGAGCGATCCGCATCCGCCACCTCCCTCGAAACCAGGCTGAACAAAACTAGAACGTGTTCTATACTAGCAGGTAGCCAGCGCCAGTCACTCTAATGCAGCCGCTTCAACAGACGGTGTCCGGCTGGGCGTCTAGGCTGGTGTCGTGGAGGGTTTCTGGACCCGGTTCCGCCTCGACCCGAGGCAGGCCGACAACGCACACATGCGCGCCTCCGATGCCGATCGGGAGGTCGTACGCACCGTCCTGGCCGACGCGTTCGCCGACGGCCGGCTCACCCGTGAGGAGCACGAGGAGCGGGTCGGCACCCTGCTCGAGGCCCGTACGCTCGGCGAGCTGCCCGGGCTCGTGGACGACCTCGTGGTCCTCACGCCCGTCCCCGCCGTGGACGGGACGCACCTGCCCGAGACGCTCAGCTTCCGCGAGCAGGGGGCGGCGGCCTACCGCAAGGAGCTGCAGGAGGCGCTCGCCACCTTCTTGATGGTCAGCCTCATCACCTGGGGAATCTGGGCGTTCACCACCGCCCCCGACGGTCACCCCTGGCCGATCTACCCGATGCTCTTCCTGGTCGTGAACCTGGTCGGCACCGGCGTACGCCGCGAGGCGATCGTGGAGCGCGAGGTTCACCGCCTCGAGAAGAAGGCCGCCAAGAAGACGGCGAAGAAGGCCGCGCGGGCCGAGATCGAGGCAGCCCCCGAGACTGCCGCCCCGATCCTCGACCCGCCGGCGGAGCGATCGGAGAAGGACCGGCCCGCCGATCCCTCGTGAGCCCGGCTAGGCACCCAGCTGCGGGTCGCTCACGGAGGGACGTCCGTTCTCCAGGTGGCCGGCGAACCCGCGCACCCAGGTCGTGCCCGGGATCGTGAGCGTCACGTCGTACCAGCCACCGGTGGCGCGCGTGTCCAGGTGGCCGGAGCGGATCCGGCCGGCGTACGCACTGGTGATCTCGGCCTTCCGCGGGGCGGTCACGGTGAGCCGCTGCGAGCCGCCCTCGCGCCGCAGGCCGGCAGGAGCCGGGTCGGAGCCCGCGGTGCCGGCGTAGGAGCGGAAGAAGCCGTTGGGGCCGTGCAGGTGGATCTCGTAGTCGCCGCTGACCGGCCAGCGCACCGAGAGGCTGTCACCGGCGCCGACGGTGTAGCTGTGCGGCGCGCCCTCCGGAGCGAGGAGTCGGGCCTGGAAGTGGGCGCCGACGCTGCCGGTGTTGTGGATCTCGACGGCGATCTCACCGGTGGCGGGGAGCTCGACCACCTCGAGCCGGTAGGGCGTGGGCCGCGCCGGGCGGGTGCCGCGCTCCTGCCTCGGCATCTTCCCGTTCGCCGGCGCCTCGGGCGCGTAGTCCGGGTGCCGCTCGCGGTCGGTCGGCGCCCAGCCGCTGGTGTCGGGCAGCGTGGGCGGCTCGGCGGTGCGGGAGAAGTCGAAGGCCGAGGTCAGGTCGCCACAGACCGCTCGGCGCCAGGGGGTGATGTTGGGCTCGGTGACGCCGAAGCGCTTCTCCATGAACCGCAGGATCGAGGTGTGGTCGAAGGTCTCCGAGGAGACCCAGCCGCCGACGCTCCACGGGGAGACGACGAACATCGGCACCCGGGGGCCGAGGCCGTAGTGACCGTCGCCCTGGGAGCCGGTGTAGAGCTCGTGCTCGGTCGAGACGGTCGACTCCCCCGGCACCAGCGGGCTGTTGATGTGCGGCGGGACGAGGTGGTCGAAGAAGCCGTCGTTCTCGTCGTAGGTGATGAACAGCGCCGTCTTCGCCCACACCTCCGGGTTGGAGGTGAGCGCGTCGAGGACCTTGGCGATGTACCACGCGCCGTAGTTGGTCGGCCAGTTCGAGTGCTCCGAGAACGCCTCCGGCGCCGCGATCCAGCTGATCGAGGGCAGGTTGCCGGCCTCGACGTCGGCGCGCAGGATCTCGAAGTAGTCCTGACCGTCGACGGCGCGGGTCCCGCGACGGGCCTTCTCGAAGAGCGGGCCGCCGGGCTGGGCGTCCTGGAACCGGTTGAAGTAGAGCAGCGAGTTGTCGCCGTAGTTGCCGATGTAGGGGTCCTTGGTCCAGCCCCACCAGTTGTCGCCCTCGGCGTTGAGGCCGTTGCCCTCGTCCTGGTAGACCTTCCAGCTCACCCCGGCGGCCTCGAGCCGCTCGGCGTAGGTGGTCCAGTCGTAGCCGGCCTCGTCGTTGAAGAGCACCGGCCCGCCGCCCTTGCCGTCGTTGCCGGTCCATCCGCTGAGCATGTAGTAGCGGTTGGGGTCGGTGTTGCCGATGAACGAGCAGTAGTAGGCGTCGCACACCGTGAACGCGTCCGCCAGGGCGAAGTGGAACGCCGCGTCCTGCCGCTCGAGGTACGCCATCGTCGTCGTGCCCTTGGCCGGCACCCACTGGTCGTAGCGACCGCCGTTGATCGCCTGCTGGCCGTCGGTCCAGCTGTGCGGCAGCCCCTCGAGGAAGGCGGCGCCCAGGTCGTCGACCTCGGGGTGGAACGGGAGCAGCGTCCCGTCTCCGTTCGGCTGGTGCCACACCGGATTGCCCGAGGGCAGGATCGCCGGGTGCGGGTCGCCGAAGCCACGGACGCCGCGCAGGGTGCCGAGATAGTGCTCGAAGCTGCGGTTCTCCTGCATCAGCACGACCACGTGCTCGATGTCGCGGATCGTGCCGGTCCTCCGGGCGGCGGGGATGGACGCGGCTCGCGCGATGCTCTGGTCGAGCATGGTCAGAGCGGCCGCGCCGCCTGCGAGACCGAGGAACCGACGACGATCGATGTCAACCACAGGAGCTCCTTCAGGTGGGGGTGGGCGCCCACCATCCCCGCTCAGGCGTTCACTGCGGCAACACGTGACTGGTCGTCAGATGACCGGCTGGCGAAGAGTTCGCCGTCGAACACCTCCAGCCGCAGTCGGCGGCGCAGCTGCGCGGTGACGTACGCGGCGACGGCGAACATCACCAGATCGGCCGCGATCAGGGCGAAGAGCCACTCGGCGTCGGCCGGGCCGTCGATCCGCTGCTGGATGTGGAGGTGGGCGACCATCGCCGAGACGATGAACCCGACAGAGGCGTAGAGGGTGATCCGAAGGTCGACGCGCTCTTCGTCGGCACCGGTCACCCAGCGCCGGCCGACGCGGAGGAGGGCGAGCGAGGTCAGCGCCGCGATCACCGGCAGGAACGGCACCGCGTAGCGGGCGTGGATCCAGCCGCCGCCGGCATGGAACGAGGCCAGGTTGACGATGATGATCACGCAGTAGATGCCCATCAGGGCGCGCACGGCGAGGTCCAGGCGCCGCTCCAGGAGCGTCGGCTCCGGTCCCGGGATCACCACCCGGCGCATCACCCCGTCCGGCCGCGGCCGAGCCTTCGCGTTGACGTCGAGCACCATGCCCGTCACGGTGACGACCAGCGTCGCCGCGGCAGCGACGATCCAGATCTTCGGGATCACGTCGTCGGCCCACAGCGAGCCGTACAGGTGCAGGTAGAGCTCCGGGTTGACCAGCTGGAAGAGAGTGTCGCCGTGGGTCTGCCGGGAGAACTTCTCGAAGAGCGCCGCGGAGGCGGTCGGGTCGCCGTAGAGCACGATGTTGCGTACGTAGAACCAGCCGATCACGATCACCGGCGCCAGCCCGATCCGGACGGCCAGGAGCACACCCCGTCGGAACGTACGCATGGTCGGGTCGCGCAGCCACAGCGCAGCCAGCACACAGCCACCGAGCACGAGCACCGCGACCAGACCGGTCGAGCGGAAGCTGGCCGCGGCGACACCCGCGGCCGTGGCCCAGACCAGCCGGTCGCGGGTGACGCCCTCGCGGACCATCCGGAAGCCGAGCAGCAGGGTCAGCGAGGCGGCGACCGTTCCCCAGCCGTCGTTGTAGATCGCTCCCCCGTCGTAGGTCACCGCGCCGCAGCCGAGCACCATGGCTGCGGCGAGCACCGGGACGACGCGGCGCCTGGGCACCAGCTCACGCGCGAGCAGCCCGACCAGAATGATGCTCAGCGCGTAGCCGAGCGCGTTGAGCAGGCGCATCCCCAGAAGCGTGACGCCGACCCCGGCCGCACCGCCCACCGCGTCCCCGAGCCAGACCAGCGGCAGGCTCATCACGTAGAACAGCGGCGGGTGGTTGGCGACCCAGATGTCACGTCGCGGCTCGTCGAGCCCGAAGAGCGCCTCGGCGAACTGCGGGTAGCGCACCGGGTCGGAGGGGGTGTTCGTGTCGATCGTCGGCAGCACGCCTTGGGACAGGACGATGGCGTACGCCGCGTGCTGCTTCTCGTCGGCCTTCAGCAGCGGCGGCATCCCGATCGCGTACTGCGCGCTCATCGCGAAGCCGAGCACCCCCAGCAGAAGCAGGCAAACGGTCACCTGGGGCAGCGAGCGCGTGAGCGTAGACACCTCGACAAGCTAGTGGTTCGGGGTGCCGTCCAGGTGACGAGCGGGCAAACGGTCGACCGCTTTCAGTCGGCGACCATCGAGGAGCCGGCCGCGACCTGCTCCCTGGTCGTACGCCGCCGCACATCGCGCCTGTGACGCCAGATCTGCACCGCGCCGAGACCCCAGAACAGGTACTGCACCGACATCGCCCAGTGGAACGCCTCCGGCGTGTAGGTGGTCGAGGCCCCCGGCGTACGCCAGTCGAGGATCCAGCCGACCAGCACGATCACCAGCAGCGCGGCGACGAAGCCACCCTGGTTGATGATCCCGCTGGCGCTCGCCATCCGTGCCGGCGGGTTGCTGGTGCGGCCGACGTCGAAACCGATCATCGACGCCGGGCCGCCGACACCGACCACGCACATCAGGAGCAGCAGCACGGGCAGCGGCGCTTCGCCGGGCCAGGCGAGGACGACGGTCCAGACGGAGGCGATCGCAGCGATCATCGTCAGCGCCACCGTCGAACGGTGCCATGGGTGTCGTCCGGCGAGGACGCCCATCACCGGGCCCGCGGCCAGGGCCGCGACGACGGTGACGGAGAGCAGGGTGCCGGCGAGGGTGTCGGAGAGCCCCTCGGCGGTGACGAGGAACGGGAAGCCCCACAGCAGCCCCATCAGGTGGGAGCTGAACGGGGTGGAGAAGTGGATCCAGAAGCCGAGGCGAGTTCCCGGCTGGTACCAGGACGCCCTGAGGCTGCGGCCGACCTCCCGCGGCTTGAGGGCGGTGCCACGCCGGTGCCGGGCGCCGGGACCGTCATGGACGAAGAAAAACAGCAGGACCAGGAGGACCGGGCCGATGAGGGCGGCCGTCAGGTAGGCGCGGGTCCAGCCGAGGTGGCCGAGCGCCCAGGTCATCGGGACGGCGGCGGCGATCGCTCCGATCTGGCCGACGGTGCCGGTCAGCTGGCTGACCAGCGGCACCTTGCGGGCCGGGAACCACGACGGCACCAGCCGCAGCACGCAGATGAACGTCATCGCGTCGCCCATCCCGACGAACGTACGTGCCAGCAGCGCCAGCGGGTAGGAGTCGGCGAACGCGAAGCCGGTCTGTGCCAGAGCCAGGATCACGGCGCCTGCAGAGAGGACCGTACGCGACCCGTACCGGTCCACCAGCAACCCCACCGGGACCTGCATGAACGCATAGACGAGCAGCTGGAGCATCGTGAAGACGGCCAACTGGCTGGCGCCGATCCCGAAGCGCTCGGTGGCCACCAGGCCGGCCACCGCCAGGCTGCTGCGATGGAAGACCGCCAAGCCGTAGACCGCTACGCCGATGCCCCACACGAGCCATGAGCGGGCGGAGGACTGGGGATCTTCGTGGCTCACACAGAGAGGTTACGGCGCCTTCGGGGTAGCCGAGCCGCCGGTGCTCTCCCGTGGACGCCTCGGCGCGACATCGGTCACAGGACCTGCCGTCACGGGCGCGACGAGAGCCGGAGCGGCGTCGAACGTGCCCGGCCGCATCCGGCGGCGCAGCTCGGTGGCGACGTACGCGGCGACCGCGAACATCACCAGGTCGGCAGCCACCAGCGCGACCAGCGCGAAGGTGCTGCTGACCGGGCCGTCGACGTACTGCTCGGTGTCGAGGTGGCACACCAGGCCGACGACCATGAAGGCGAGCGAGACGCCGAGACCGACCCGCAGGTCGCGTGCCTCGTCGAGCGCGGTCTCACCGGTGGTCGGGCCGGTCGACACCCGCAGCGGCAGGATGCGTCCCAGGCGGAGCGCGGCGATCCCGGCTCCGGCGGCGAGGAACGGCAGGAACGGCACCGCGTAGCGCGCGTGGATCCAGCCGCCGCCGGCGATGAACCCGGCGACGTTGATCAGGATCAGCAGGCAGTAGCCGCCGAGGAGCGCCCAGATCGCCAGGTCCTGGCGGTGCTGCATCGTGCTCTGCGGGACGAGCCGGATGCGCCGCAGGACTCCCGTGCTGCGCGGGTTTGCCTTCGCGGCGGCGTCGAGCACGAGGCCGACCAGGGTCAGCGTGAGCACGATCGCGGCCGCCTGGCTCCAGTGGTTCGCGATGTTGCCGTCGGTCCACAGGCTGCCGAGGAGGTGGCCGTAGAACTCCGGGTTGACCAGCTGGAACAGCGTGGTGCCGTTGGGCTCGCGCCCGAACTTCTCGAAGAGCGAGCTCGACGCCGTCGGGTCGCCGTAGAGCTGGATGTTGCGCACGTAGAACCAGCCGAACACGACCACCGGCGCCATCCCGATGCATGCCGCGATCCCGACGGCACGCCAGAACGTGCCGCGCAGGAACGTACGCAGCGACGGCTCGCGCAGCCACATGGCCACCAGGACGCAGGCGCCGAGGAAGAGCACCGCCACCAGGCCGGTGGAGCGGAAGCCGGCGGCCGCCACCCCGACCGCGGCCGCGGCGATCAGGCGCTCGCGGGTCACGCCCTGCCGGATCATCCGGAAGCCGAGGTAGAGCGTCATGAACGCCGCTGCCGAGGACCAGCCGTCGTTGTAGATGCCGCCGCCCACGAACGTCATCGCGCCGCAGCCGATGCACATCGCCGAGGCGATCACCGGCACCGCCGGGCGCCGTGGCACCAGCTCACGCGCCAGCAGGCCCACCAGGATCGTGGTGAGCGCGAAGCCGAGAGCGTTGAGCAGCCGCATCCCCAGCAGCGTCAGTCCCGGTGAGCCGACCGCGTCGCCGAGCCAGACCAGGGGCTGGCTCATCACATAGAACAGCGGCGGGTGGTTGGCGACCCAGATGTCGCGGTGTGCCTCGTCCGCCCCGAAGAGGCTCTCGGCCAGCTGCGGGTAGCGCGCCGGGTCGTCGGGGATGTCGGTGTCGATCGTCGGCAGCGTCCCCTGGGAGAGCGCCACCGCGTACGCCGCGTGCGCCCGCTCGTCGGCCTTGAACAGGGCCGGCATCGCGATCGCCACCTGGGCGCTCATCGCGAAGCCGAGCACGCCCAGCAGCAGTACGCAGATCGTGGACTGGGACATGGAGACCCGCGGAACAGACACAATTACGACCGTAACGCGCGAAACTGACGTAACCCACGGGCCACGGCTCACAGGGGGTGAACAGAGCGCGACGGACAGGTGAGCGATTGTCGACGCCCCGCTGGTCGAGCCGCCGGAGCCGCTAGGCGGAGGCGTGTCGAGCGTTGTATCGAGCTTGTCGAGATGACCCACACGGTCCCCTCGGCGCTCGATAGGACTGTGTTGGTCTCGACACGCTCGCTGGCGCTCGCGGCTCGACCAGCGCGCAATCTGGCTACTTAGTGGCCGGCGCGCTCACTTCGTCGCCTCCATCATCTGCCTGAGCTCCTTCTTGAGCTCGGAGATCTCGTCACGCAGCCGGGCGGCGACCTCGAACTGGAGCTCGGCGGCGGCGCCCTTCATCTGGTCGGTGAGGTCGCCGATGAGCTGAGCCAGGTCGGAGGACGGGAGGCCGACGAGGCCACGCTCGCGGGCCTCGCGGGCGGCGTCGCCGAGCATCGGGGTCGGGGCCTTCGCGGTCGTCTTGCCCGCACGGCCCTTGGCCTCGGTGCCGGCCCAGGTGTTGAGCAGCTCCTGGGTGGACTCGTCCTCGCGGGCGAGCATGTCGGTGATGTCGGCGATCTTCTTGCGCAGCGGCTGCGGGTCGATGCCGTTGGCCTCGTTGTAGGCGATCTGGATCGCCCGGCGACGGTTGGTCTCCTCGATCGCCGACTCCATGGAGGGGGTGATCTTGTCGGCGTACATGTGCACCTGGCCGGAGACGTTTCGGGCCGCACGACCGATGGTCTGGATCAGCGACTTGTCCGAGCGCAGGAAGCCCTCCTTGTCGGCGTCGAGGATCGAGACCAGGGAGACCTCCGGGAGGTCGAGGCCCTCACGGAGCAGGTTGATGCCGACCAGGACGTCGTACTCCCCCAGCCGCAGGTCGCGCAGGAGCTCGATCCGCTTGAGGGTGTCGACCTCGGAGTGGAGGTATCGGGTCCGGATCCCCGCATCGAGCAGGTAGTCGGTGAGGTCCTCGGACATCTTCTTGGTGAGCGTGGTGACCAGGACGCGCTCGTTCTTGGCGACCCGGTCGTTGATCTCGCCGATCAGGTCGTCGATCTGACCCTTGGTCGGCTTGATGATGACCTCGGGGTCGACCAGGCCGGTCGGGCGGATGATCTGCTCGACGGTGTCGCCGCCGACCTTGTCGAGCTCGTAGTCGCCGGGCGTCGCGGAGAGGTAGATCGTCTGGCCGATCCGCTCCAGGAACTCCTCCCACTTCAGCGGGCGGTTGTCCTGGGCGCTGGGCAGCCGGAAGCCGTGCTCGACCAGGTTGCGCTTACGGGACATGTCGCCCTCGTACATCCCGCCGATCTGCGGGACGGCGACGTGGGACTCGTCGACGACGAGGACGAAGTCCTCCGGGAAGTAGTCGAGCAGACAGTTGGGCGCCGAGCCGCGCTCGCGGCCGTCGATGTGCATCGAGTAGTTCTCGATGCCCGAGCACGAGCCGACCTGCCGCATCATCTCGATGTCGTAGGTCGTACGCATCCGCAGCCGCTGCGCCTCGAGCATCTTTCCCTGCTTCTCGAAGGCGCTCAGCTGCTGGTCGAGCTCGGCCTCGATGCCGTTGATCGCACGCTCCATGCGCTCGGGGCCGGCCACGTAGTGGGTCGCTGGGAAGACATAGAGCTCCTGGTCCTCGGTGAGCACCTCGCCGGTGACGGCGTGCAGCGTCATCAGCCGCTCGATCTCGTCGCCGAAGAACTCGATCCGGACCGCGTGCTCCTCGTAGACCGGGAAGATCTCGAGAGTGTCGCCGCGCACCCGGAACGTGCCGCGGGTGAAGCTCAGGTCGTTGCGGGTGTATTGGATCTCCACCAGGCGCCGCAGGATCGAGTCGCGGTCGTGCTCCTCCCCCACCCGCAGCCGGATCATCCGGTCGACGTACTCCTGCGGGGTGCCGAGACCGTAGATGCACGACACGGTGCTCACCACGATCACGTCGCGCCGGGTCAGCAGCGAGTTGGTGGCCGAGTGGCGCAGCCGCTCGACCTCCTCGTTGATCGAGGAGTCCTTCTCGATGTAGGTGTCGGTCTGGGGGACGTACGCCTCAGGCTGGTAATAGTCGTAGTAGGAGACGAAGTATTCGACCGCGTTGTCCGGGAAGAGCTGGCGCAGCTCGTTGGCGAACTGGGCGGCGAGGGTCTTGTTGGGCTGCAGCACCAGCATCGGACGCTGCAGCTGCTCGGCGGTCCAGGCCACCGTCGCGGTCTTACCGGTGCCGGTCGCGCCGAGCAGGACGACGTCCTTGACGCCGTCCTGGATCCGCTTGGTGATCTCCGCGATCGCGGCCGGTTGGTCGCCCGAGGGCTGGTAGTCGGAGACCACCTTGAACGGGGCGACACGACGCTCGAGATCAGTGACAGGACGCATGGTTACGAGACTACGCGGCCCCACCGACAGTTTCGGTTGTGATCACTCCGCTGCGGCCGGACGAGGGGCGCTTCAGCGCTGGCGGGCCCCAGAGCAGGGGTAGGGCCACGCCGACCATCGCGCAGATCGCACCGACGACCAGGACGACGTCCGGCAGCGGCCGCAGCTCGGGGAGCATGCGGTCGAGACCCAGGTGGAGCTGGGTGCGCACCGAGACGGAGAACGTCGCCGCGGCCATCCCGAGCAGGAACGCCGAGATCACCGCTGCGGCGATCTCCTCGCGGCGGCGGATCTCGCCCCACGGGACCGCGTCGACGATGGCCAGGAGGCCCACCGACAGCACGATGGCCACCAGCGGCATGATCGTCATCAGGTAGCGCTCGTGCGGGTTGCCGCCGCCGGAGCGGAACTGGGCGAGGTTGACGACGATCACGAAGGCGTGCGCGATCAGCACGAGCAGGCCGACCGTGGCCACCGACGGGACCCGGGGCGCGCTGACGACGAGACCCTGCTCCCGGCCATGGTCACGGAGCCGGGCCACGACGCCTAGCACCAGCCCCAGCAGCGCGACGAGGGTGATCGTGTCGATCACCCAGTGCAGCCCGGTGCCGCGCAGCGGCAGCGGCACCCACAGGTGGTCGTACCAGCCATGCCAGAACCGGGGCGCGGTCATCACCTCGAACCAGGTGTCCACCTGCACCCGCTGGTAGCGCTCCAGGAGCGCCGAGCTCGCGGTCGGGTCGCCGTAGAGCACGATGTTGCGTACGTAGAACCAGCCGATCGCCAGGCCCGGCACCCCGGTGGCGATCGCGGTCAGCCAGGTCGCCCGGCGCAAGCCCTTCCAGGTGCGATCGCGGAGCAGCAGCGTCACCCCGAGCGCGGCCCCGCACATGATCACCGTGATCACGCCGGGCGCCTTCGTCGCGGCGGCCAGCGTGCCGGCGACCGCCATCACGATCAGCCGGTTCCGGGTCACGCCGAGCCTTAGGATGCGCAGCGTCGCGAGCACGGTCAGCGACGAGGCCGCCACCGCGACGCTGTCGTTCATGATGAACCCCGCCGCGACCGCCAGGACCGCGGGCGAGGCCGTGATGGCGGTCGCGAGCATCGCCGCCGCCGGGCGGCGCGGTGTGACCTCGAAGGCGATCAGACCGACCAGGAACACCAGCACCCCGTACGCCAGGGCGCTCACGCCCCGCATCCCGGCGATCAGGACGTGTGGGTTGTCGAGCGCGTCCGCGAGTGCGACCCACGGCACCCCGAGCAGGTAGTAGAGCGGCGGATGGTTGGCGGTCCAGATCAGCCGGTGACGATCGAACTCCTCGCGGTTCGCGCCGCGGGTGATCTGCGGGAAGCGCTCCCGGTCGAGCGCGACCGGCGAGTCGATGGTGGGCAGCTCACCTCGGTGGAGCGAGATCGCGTACGACGCGTTCGGTCCCTCGTCACGCGCGTGGTACGAGAGCGCCTGGGTGGTGGCGAAGTAGAGGCTCATCGAGGCCGCGAACGCGGCCAGCAGCGCGAGCACGACCACCAGCCTGGCCGACGGCCTTGCGGGCGCGTCCGTCGACTCGGAGGCCAGTACCGCAGCGTGACTCATCACACGACTCCCGTGAGTTGGGCAGCATCATGAGCCGCACCCCCATGAGCTCGGGCCGCACGTTAGAGCACGTCCGGTGAGCCGCGAAGGGCGCTCGCCGGATCAGGAGGTGAACGCCTGGCGAACCTCGTCCTCGGTCAGCCCGTAGTCGGCCAGGCTGTAGTCGTGCCGGGGCCGTGCGCTCCCGGTGCGCGACTCGGCGTCGATGCGCGAGACCTCGGCGCGAGCGGCGTCGCTCCACGGGATCTCGAAGTGGGCGTAGATGCGCTCGACCGTGCCGACCGGATCCTTCACGAACTCGCGGTAGTCGACGTCGAGGAACTGCGCCTGGTCGTAGCGCTGTCGGGCCTCGCCGAAGGAGCGCCACGACCGGGAGAGCATCTCCAGCTGGGTAGCCCCGATCGTCTCGCCGACGAACGTGGTCGACATCCCTGCCGTCGCCTCCGCGGACAGCGAGCAACCGGAGGCGACCGAGACCACCGGGTCCCGGTGGGTGACCACCACGAGCGCGTCCGGATAGACCTCCATCAGCGCGTCGAGCGCGACCAGGTGGGAGGGGTTCTTGAGCACCCAGCGCTTGTCGGTGTCGTTGAGCCCGATGAGCTGCAGGCTGCGCCGGTGGTGCTCGTACGCGTCGCGCCAGTCCTGCTTCGCCAGCCAGGCGGAGTAGCGCGGGACGTTGGCCAGCGACTCGAACGAGATCGACTTGCCGCTCTGCCGCAGCACCCGCCAGCACTCCTCGACGCTGGTGGCGTCCATGTAGTGGATCCCCATGAACTCGGGGTTGGTGACGTGGTGCTGCCGGTAGGCGTTCTGCAGCGCGTCGAAGACCGGGTCGTCCTCCCAGGTCTCGCGCGGCGGCCGCGGCTGCGGGAACTCGGTCAGCCAGGTCTCCAGGCCCTGGTGTGCCGGGTCGGCGGCCAGGAGCCGGTGCAGCGCGGTGGTGCCGGTGCGGACGAGCCCGGTCACGAAGATCGGCCGCTCGATGCGTACGTCCTGGTGCTGGGGGAACTCCGCGAAACGGGCCTGGGTCATGAGCCGGCCGACGAGGGCGGACTTCACCTGGGCGCGGTGGAAGTAGTTGCCGACTGGGGTCAGCCCGGCCTCGGGCGAGGCCAGGTCCTCGACGAGGAGCCGCAGCCCCTCCTCGTGGTCGGTCCCTCCGAAGTCGTCGAGCCCGGTGGTGCGGGTGGCGGCGGCGCAGATGTCCTCGTACGTCCCGACGTCCGCTCGCTCACGGGGCATGGTCTCTGTCGGCCGCGCCTCAGTCATGGAACTCCCCGCAGTCCACGTTGAGCACGGTCCCGGTGACCGCGGAGGCCAGGTCGCTGCCCAGGAAGAGCGCCGCCCGGGCCACCTCCTCCGGGGTCGCGAGCCGCTTCAGGTCGGTGGGAGCGGCCTTCTCGGCGTACACCTCCTCGTGCGTGCGCCCCGACTCCGAGGCGATCCAGTCGAAGTAGGCCTTGTTGACGTCCTCGTAGATGTAGGACGGCGCGACGGAGTTGACCCGGATGCCGCGGGGCCCGAGCTCGGTCGCCAGCGAGGAGGCGAGGTGGGCGAGGGCGCCCTTGGAGAGCTTGTAGCCGGCGAACTCGGGCTGGCTCTGGTAGAGCACCGCGGAGTTGATCATCACGATCGCGCCGCCCGGCTTGTCGGGCGTGGCCGCGAGCGCGTCGGCGAAGAGCGCCGAGAGCCGCAGCGGTGCGTAGACGTTGGATTCCTGCGCGAGCCGGAGCGCGTCGAGCGGAATCTGGGTGAGGGGGTCCATCGGCGGAATGCCGAAGGCGTTGTTGAGGAGCACGTCGACACGGCCGAACTCCTCGAGCGCGGCGTCGACCAGGTGCCGGCGGGCATCCTCGTCGGTGATGTCGGTCGGCACGACCAGCGCGCGCCGTCCGTGCTCCTCGACCACGCCGGCCATCTTCTGCAGTCGCTTCTCGGTGCGGCTGGCGAGCACCAGGTCGGCGCCCATCAGCGCGGCCTGCTCGCCCAGCGAGCGGCCGAGACCGGGGCCGACCCCCGAGAGCACGACGACCTTGCCATCCAGGAGTCCAGTCATGGCGCCTAGAGTAGAACGTGTTTCACTTTTCGGGAAGGGTCAGCCGGGAAGAGCGAATCTGGCGACCTCGTCGACCCACTCGGCGTACGCCCCGACCTCCATCGGCACGTCCTGCCCCCGGACGAGGTCGGCGAAGGCACGGTTGACCCGCGACCAATCGGCGCACGAGCCGCACGTCGCCCGCCCACACCCGGCCGTGTGCTCGCGTGCGACCTTCTCGAGGACCTTCTGGAACGTGGCTCCCTCGGCCCCGGCCGCCAGCTCCTCGACCACCGCACCGAGGACCTGGGCGGCCTGGGCCGGCGCTCCCACCAGGATCGCGACGAGGATCCCGAGAGCGCGGAGGACCGACGGCTCGGCGGTGGCGCTCACGACCGGGGCCGTGCGCGCCAGCCGGTAGACCGTGAGCAGCTTCCTCGCGCCACCGGGAGTTGCGCAGAACCTCGCAAGCTCGCTGGTGAAGAGCGCCTCTCCGGGCGACAGCTCGAAGCTCTCCACCACGACCTGGCGCCCGGACCGGTCGCCGGAGCCCGTGGCCAGCGCCGCCGGCCACGACGGCACCGCCTGACGCATCAGCGACCGCATGAAACGCACCGCAGGGTCGCCCGCGAACGCGCGCATCGCGAACGGCACGTCGAACACCCGAGAGATGTACGCCGCGGGCTCCGCCACCCGGCCCTCGAGCGACTTCTGCATCGCCCGCGCGTCGACCGCCGCGACGACCGCGACGCCGTCCTGGCCGCCCAGCTCGTCGACGGCCCGCAGCACCCCAGCCGCGGTGGCAGGGTCGCAGCGGTCCAGGTCGTCGACATAGACGTACGTCCGGACAGCGGGTGAACCGGGCAGCGCGCCGGCGGGCGGGGGTGGC
>NZ_JAALAA010000025.1 GCF_011045035.1 Nocardioides turkmenicus | reverse complement strand
GGGGAGGGCGGTACGCAGCGGGCCCGCGACCTCGGTCGCGAAGAGCTCCAGGCTCGAGCGGTGCTCCTGCTCGCTGAGCCCGCTGGCGTCGGCCTGGACGTGGACGACCTGGTGGCCGAAGCGGTCGTGGTAGCGCTCGACCTTCTCGCGCACCTGCTGTGGCGACCCGACCAGCGCCGAGGACCGCTCGACGAAGTCCTCCAGGGTGGGGAAGACCGGCTCGAGCCCGAGGCTCGCCTGGAAGGCGAGCTGGCCTTCGAAGACCGGCCGGTAGGCGGCGTACGCCTCCTGGCTCGTCCTGGCCACGTAGAGGCCCGCGGTCCCGGCGCCGATCGCGATGCCGGCGGGGTCGTGGCCGTAGGCGGCCCAGCGCTCGCGGTAGTGGTCGACCAGCTCGGCGTACGGCTCGATCGGGTGGGACACGTTGGCCGAGAACAGCGGGTCGCCGTAGCGCGCGGCGAGGTCGACCGACTCCTTCGAGGTGGCGCTCCCGTGCCACACCCGCACCGGCTGCTGCAGCGGACGCGGCCAGACCTCGGCCTCGACCAGCTCGGGGCGGAACCTCGGCGTGGCCGTGACCCGGTCTTGGCGCCACAGCGTCCGGAAGAGCTCGTAGGACTCGGCGTTGCGGTCCCACTGGTCCTCCGGCGTCACCTGGAACAGGTCCCGCTGGGCGGAGCCGTTGCCCTTGCCGATGATCAGCTCGAGCCGGCCGCCGGAGAGGTGGTCGAGGGTCGCGTAGTCCTCGTAGGCCCGCACCGGGTCCAGCAGTGCCAGCGTCGTCACCGCGGTGAAGAGCCGGATCCGCTCGGTGCGAGCCGCGAGGTGGGACAGCACCACGGTCGGGGAAGAGGAGATGAACGGCCGCTCGTGCCGCTCGCCGACCCCGAACCCGTCGAACCCGAGCTCCTCGGCGAGGACCGCGTCGGCGACGACCTCCTGGAACCGTTCGTACGTCGACTTCTGCTGCCCCGTCACCGGATCGGGCCGGTGGACGATGAGGGTGATCGCCAGGAACCTCATCTGGTCGGCTCCCGCAGGCCGAGGTTCTCGCGCAGCGTGGCCCCCTCGTAGGCGGTGCGGAAGACTCCGCGCTCCTGGAGCAGCGGCACCACGTGGTCGACGAAGGGCGCGAGGCCTCCGGGGGTGATGTGGGGGACCAGGATGTAGCCGTCGGCGGCGTCGGCCTGGACGTAGTCGTCGATGGTGGACGCGATCGTCTCCGCCGAGCCGATGAAGCTCTGCCGGCCGGTGACCTCGACGATCGTCTCGCGGGTGCTCAGTCCCTTCGCCCGCGAGATCTCGCGCCAGCGTTCGGCCTGCTCCAGCCGGTCGCCGTGCGAACGGGCGCTGGCACGGCCCTTGGCGATCAGGTCGTCGTTCTCGGACGGGTCGACGGTGGGCAGCGGGCCGTCGGGGTCGTGGTCGGAGAGGTCGCGGTTCCACAGCTGCTCGAGCAGCTTGATCGCGGTCGCCGGAGAGACCTGCTGCAGGCGGATCTCTCGGGCCAGTTCGACGGCCTCGGCGTCGGTGTCGGCGAGCACGTACGTGGCCGCGGGGAGGATCAGCAGGTCCTCGTGGCGACGCCCGAACCCTTCCAGGCGGCCCTTCACGTCGGCGTAGAACCGCTGGCCGTCCTCCAGGTGGCTGTGCCGCGAGAAGATCGCGTCGGCCTTGGCCGCGGCGAAGTCACGACCCTCCTCGGAGTCGCCGGCCTGGAAGATCACCGGGCGTCCCTGCGGGCTGCGCGGGACGTTGAACCGGCCGCTGATGTCGAACTGCGAGTCGCGGTGCTCGAAGGCGCCCGGTGCCGGCGTCGAGATGAACGTGCCGGACGCTTTGTCGGCGAGGATCTCGTCGCCCTTCCAGGTGTCCCACAGCCGGATCGCGGCGTCGAGGAAGGTCCTGGCCCGCTCGTAGCGCTCGCTCTGCGGCAGGTAGCCGCCGCGACGGAAGTTCTCCCCGGTGAACGCGTCCCAGGAGGTGACCACGTTCCACGCGGCCCGGCCCTCGGAGAGGTGGTCGAGGGTCGCGAACTGGCGGGCCACCTCGTAGGGCTCGTTGAAGGTCGAGTTGATCGTGCCGGTCAGGCCGAGATGGTCGGTGACCGCTGCGAGCGCGGCCAGGACCGTGAACGTGTCCGGCCGCCCGACCACGTCGAGGTCGTAGATCTTGCCCGCCTGCTCACGCAGCCGCAGCCCCTCGGCGAGGAACATGAAGTCGAACAGCCCGCGCTCGGCGATCTGCGCGAACTCCACGAACGAGTCGAACTCGATGTGGCTGCCCGAGGACGGGTCGCTCCACACGGTCGTGTTGTTGACGCCGGGGAAGTGGGCGGCGAGGTGGATCTGCTTCTTCGGCCGGTCGGTGCGGTGCGTGGTCATGCGGGCGTCCCCTCGGTGGTGGCGTAGCGGCTGGTGGGACGCGGCAGACCGAGCGCACCCCGCAGGGTCGTGGCCTCGTACGCATCGTGGAAGAGCCCGCGCCGCTGCAGCTCGGGCACGAGCCCCTGGGTGATCTGACGTAGGTCGTGGGGGAGCACGGCGGGCCGGAGCCGGAAGCCGCTCAGCCCGGCGGCGTGCCAGGTCGCGAGCAGGTCGGCGAGGGCGGCCGGGGTGCCGGTGAAGACCAGGGCGTCGGACTCGTAGGTAGCCCCGGCCGCCTCGTCGAGCCGAGCCAGTCGGTCCTGGGCGCCCTGCTCGGTCTCGTCGAGCACGACGACGAGGTCGCCGAAGACGTGGACGGTCTCGCCGGATCGTCCGGCGGCGTCCTGGGCGGTCCGGATCCGGGCGGTGATCGAGGCGATGTCGGCAGGGGTCCGTGGCGTGACGAACCCGACGTCAGCGGATCTCCCGACCAGCTCGAAGGGGCGGTCGCGGTGGGCGAGAGCGGCCACAACTGGCTGTCCCTGCGGCGGCCGCGGGGTGATCGAAGGTCCCTTCACGTCGAAGTGGAGCCCCTCGAAGTCGATGTAGTGGATCTTGTCGCGGTCGATGAACCGGCCGGTCGCGACGTCGCGGATCTCGGCGTCGTCCTCCCAGGAGTCCCACAGCCGCCGCAGCACCTCGACGTAGTCGGTCGCCTCGTCGAACGCCTCCTGGAGCAGCGCCTCGCCCGCCGGGGAGTCGAGGTCGGCGTACGAGATCTCCGGGAACTCGCGCCGCCCGAAGAGTGCCGCGTCGCGCGCCCGCGGCGCCACCTGCACACGTACGCCTGCCCTGCCACGGCTCACGTAGTCCAGCGTCGCGATCGCCTTGCTGAGGTGGAATGGTTCCGTGTGGGTGACGACCGCGGTCGGCACGATGCCGATGTGCCTCGTCAGCGGGGCGATCCGGGACACGAGCAGCACCGCGTCGAGCCGCCCACGCACTCGGTCGGTGCGGTCGTCGTCCTCGGCACCGAACGGGGCGTCGGTCTGGATCGAGAGGGAGTCCTCGATCGTGACGAAGTCCAGGAGACCGGCCTCGGCCTCCTGGACGATGTCGGCCCAGTAGCCGGGGGTCAGCAGATCCCCGGGCCGGGCGTTCGGCTCTCGCCAGGCGGCCGGGTGCCAGCCGGCGCCGTCGAGAGCCACGGCGAGTCGTAGACGAGGTGTGGGCGCGGTCATGGCCAAAAGTCTACTGACTTCATAAACTTAGTGCAGTGAATTCCGGAGGGTGGACCGGCGGACGGGCAGGCCGACGGCCACCAGCACCGCGGCGAGGAGGACCAGGACCGCGTTGACCGCGATCGCCACGTGCAGAGCCCCGAGCGAGGCGACGCCGCCCGCGGCGGTGGCGACGGTGGACATGATCGGGATGCCGAGCGCGATCGCGACCTGCTGGGTCATCATCGCCAGCCCGGTGGCCAGCCCCTGCTCGTGGTCGGGCAATCCGGAGGTGGCCGCGACCATGAACCCGACGATCGCGGCGACGTGCCCGATCGCGCCGACGAAGTTCATCAGCCCGAGGAACCAGAGCCAGCCGACCGAGGGGCCGACCAGGACGAGCACTCCGGTGGTGACCGCCTGGATGACGAGCCCGCCCGCCACGGTGTTACGTACGCCGAAGGTCTCGATGAACCGAGGACCGACCGAGCCGCCGATGATCGCGCCCAAGCCCATGGCGACGAGCATCAGGCCGGTCTGCAGGGCGTCGAGGCCGAGGACGTGCTGGAGGTACATCGTCAGCACGAAGACCAGCGACGACTCGAACGCGAAGGTCGCAAACCCGGCGATGTTGCCGAAGCCGATCGTGCGCCGGGTGAGGATCTGCAGCGGCACCAGCGGGTGCGGGTGGGTGGACTCGGCCTTCCAGAAGGCGACCAGCAGGATCACCGCGACGAGGATCGCGCCCAGGCCCCAGAGGTCGCCGATGCCGGCCTCGCCCAGCCGGGTCGCGCCGTAGACCAGCGCGAGCAGGCCGGCGGTCACCAGCACGGCGCCGGGGACGTCGAGCCGCGACCGCTCCCGGTCGGCGGAGTCGCGCAGCACGAACGGCGCAACGGCGACCACCAGCAGCGCGATCGGTACGTTGACCAGGAACGCCCAGCGCCACGAGAGCAGATCGGTGAGCACGCCGCCGAGCACCGCCCCGGCGGTGAAGCCGGTCGACATCACGACGCTGTTGAGACCCAGGGCACGCTGCCGCAGCGGCCCCTCGGGAAAGGAGACGGTGAGCAGCGAGAGCGCCGCCGGGGTGACCGCGGCGGTGGCCAGACCCTGGGCGACCCGGGCGGTCAGCAGCACCTCGGGCGAGGTCGCGACGCCGCCGAGCAGCGAGGCGGCGCCCAGCGCGATCATCCCGATCAGGAAGACGCGCCGGCGGCCGACGTAGTCGCCGATCCGGCCGAAGAGCAGGGTGAACCCGGCCGCGCACAGCGCGAACGCGGTCGCGATCCACTGCACGTGAGCCTCGGCGAAGCCGAGGCTGTCGCCGACGGTCGGCAGTGCCACGTTGAGGATCGAGAAGTCGACGGTGAGAGTGAACTGGGAGGCGAGCAGCAGCAGGAGCACCAGCAGCTGCCCGCGGGTCATGCCGGCCTCGCGTACGGGCTCGGCCTGGGTCGTCGTGGTCATGACCCCAACGCTCCGCCGGATGACGTACGCCAGCCAGACACCTGTCCTGCCACCCACCCGCCTGCCTGGCACTGACAGGGTCAGGAAGAAATCGCCGCGCGGCGGCACTATGGGAACCATGACGACCGAGCTCGGAGAGTTCCTGCGCAGCCGCCGGGCGGCGATCAGCCCCGAAGAAGCCGGACTGGTGTCCTACGGCGCTCGGCGGGTCCCGGGCCTGCGGCGCGAGGAGCTGGCGATGCTGGCCGGCGTCTCGCCGACCTATTACACCCGCCTGGAGCAGGCCGACCACCACAACGCCTCCGACGCGGTCATCGACTCGCTCGCCCGCGCACTGCGCCTGAGCGCCGAGGAGCACGACCACCTGCGCCGCCTGGCCCGTCCCGTCGGAACGGTCTCGGGCAGCCGCGACGTGGAGCCGCGGCCGGCCGCGGTGGCGATGGTGATGGACTACCCCGGTCCGGCACTCATCGTCGACCACGCCAACTATGTCCTCGCCTGGAACGACCTCGGTCACCGCCTCTACGGTCACGGGCTGGACTTCGACGCCCCGTACGCCGACCGCCCCCACCGCCCGAACCTCATCCGCCGGTTCTTCCTCGAGCCGGACGGTCCCGAGCTCTTCGTCGACCCCGAGGGCACCGGCCTGCAGATGGTCGGCTTCCTCCGCTACTCCTCGGGCCTGCATCCCGACGACCACATCCTCAGCTGCCTGGTCGGAGAGCTCGTCCAGCGCAGCGATCTGTTCGCCGAGCTCTGGGCCGAGCACCCGGTGATGGACTGTGGCTACGGGATCAAGCGGCTGCGGCACCCGGTCGCGGGGCGGATGGACCTCGCGTACGAGGCGATGGTGCTGCCCGAGACCAGCCAGCGCATCGTGCTCTACCGAGCCGAGCCCGGCTCGCCCTCCGCAGCCGCGCTGGAGCGGGTCGCTCGAGGCTAGAGGTCCTTGGCGTACGTCGCCGGGGGAGCGCCGACGACCTCCCGGAACGTACGCACCAGGTGGGCCTGGTCGCTGAAGTCCAGCTCCGCGGCGACCGCGGCCCAGTCGACCTCGCCGGAGTGGGCGCGGGCGGCTACCTCCAGCACGCGGAACCGCTGCACGACCCACTTCGGGCCGATCCCGACGTACTCGCTGAACAGGCGCTGCAGGGACCGCAGGCTGAGGCCGGCGTGGTCGGCGAGCTGCTCGGCCCGGGTGATCGAGCGGTCGTCCTCGGCGAGGGCCACCCAGCGGCGTACGTCCTCGGCCACGGGGTCGGCGGGGAGGCCGACGTCCAACAGGTAGGACTCCATCGCGGCGACCATCTCGGTGGGATCATCGATGGCGAGGATGCGCTCTGCGGCCGGTCGGTCGTCCACGCCCAGCAGGTCCTGCGCCGGGACGACCTGGTCGGCGATCGCGCTGACCCGGCTGCCGAGCACGGGGCGGAACAGGCCGGGCAGGAACGAGACGCCGAGGGTGTGGCCGCGGCCGGTGAGGTGCCGGACGAACGGCCGCCGGCCGATCCCGTGGACCAGCAGCCGGCCGTCCTCGGCGGCGATGTGGATGCGTGGCTGCGGGATGACCTGCTGGTCGTGCGGGTGGTCGAGGTCCCAGCCGACGTACCAGTGGTAGTCCACGTGCCCAGCCAGCGCCGGCGAGACCGCGAAACGCTCCGTCGTGATCGTCCGCGCCGCTGTCACCGGCCGCACGATCGCGTCCGGGTAGCCCTTGCCCTCCGCCTGGCCAGCCATGTCGCAACGATATGGCGCGTTCCTTCAATCCCGCGCCCCGGTTTCCCGAGCAGGCTGGAGCCATGAACACCTACGGCAACAAGGCAAGCACCACCATGTCCGTCGCGCGCTGGCTCGAGGCGGCCTACGTCGACATCGACGGCGAGGGCACCCGGATGGGCGACGACGTCTACATCCCGACGCGCGGCCTGACCACCTCCGAGACCGACTACACCTACGCCGGCGAGATCGAGGGCAAGGGTGTCGCCCGGATGATCGGCGCCTACGGCAACCCCGCCGGCGGCGCCGTCTTCGAGGCGTACGAGCAGTTCACCGGCTCCATCGCCGGTCAGGAGGGCTCGTGCGTGTGGCGGATCAGCGGGATGTACGCCGACAAGACCGTCCGCTCCCACCTCACCGTGATCCCCGGGCTCGGCACCGGCGGCCTCGAAGGCCTCGTCGGCGAGGCCGACATGGTCCTCTCCGAGGAGGGCGGCGGGGAGGCGTACGGCTTCGTGCTCTCCTACGACTGGAGCTGAGCGCGAGGGCGGGGGACGTGGGCGGAGGCGGACTGGCCGAGCCAGGAGGGGATGGCGCGGCGTACGTCCTCGGCGGCGGAGATGGTGACCATCTCCGCGCGCAGCGCCATCGGCCAGGCGAGGTCGCCGCGCCAGATCTCGGTGAGCGTACGCAGGCTGCTGGTGAGCCGGGCGTCGACCTCGAACCCAGGGTCGAAGTCGCAGACCTCGGCCTGGTCGCCGGTGACCACGAGCCACCAGCGGGCGACCTTCGGCTGGACGTCGGTGAGCCGGAACTCGACCACGGTGCGCTGCCGCGGCCACACGTCGATCGGGATCGTCCGGCGCATGTCCCAGAAGAGCAGGTGCGGGTCGAGGTCGGCCTCGCCCAGCGAGCCGATCCAGCGCGCGCCCCACTCGTTGAGCGCGGTCACGACGGTGGCGAGCTCCTGGCCGCTGTCGGTGAGGTGGTAGGACGTACGCTGCCCCTCGCCGCGCCGCTCGATGATGCCCGCGCGCTCCAGGGTGCGGAGCCGTTTGGAGAGCAGGGCCGGAGACATCTTCGGCACGCCTCTGCGGAGCTCGTTGAAGTGGGTGCTGCCGAGCAGCAGCTCGCGCACGACGAGCAGCGTCCACCGCTCGTCGAGCACCTCCATGGCCTTCGCCACCGGACAGAACTGGCCGTATCCCGCCACCGGACCGCCTCCTTCGCAGCCCGAGAATCCTGTCATCAGTAGACCCCTGAACAGGGCGGACGGCAACTACAGATCCTGAACTTCGATGAGTTCAGATCCGGCACTATCGGGTGATCGCGGCGCCGGGTGAGGCTGGAGCCTCCAGATCACATCTCGGGTCAACGTCTTGGAGGAAGACATGACCGCAACACCAGCCTCACCCGACCTGAAGGCCCGCCACCGCACGATGTGGGGGCTCGGGAACTACGCCCGCGTCGCCGACGAGCTCATCCCCGAGCTCGGCCAGGTGCTCGTCGAGGCCTGCGAGATCGGACCGGGCGACCGTGTGCTCGACATCGCCGCGGGCACCGGTAACGCCGCCATCCCCGCCGCTCTCGCCGGCGCGGACGTGACCGCGAGCGACCTGACGCCGGAGCTGCTCGAGATCGGGCAGTCCCGGGCGGACGCCGGCGCCGGATCGATCACCTGGCACGTCGCCGACGCCGAGGCGCTGCCGTTCGACGACGCCGCCTTCGACGTCGCCATGTCGTGCGTCGGCATCATGTTCGCGCCGTTCCACGAGAAGGCCGCCGCCGAGCTGGTCCGCGTCGTGCGGCCGGGTGGCCGGATCGGCCTGGTCAGCTGGACCCCCGAGGGCTTCATCGGCCAGATGTTCGCGACGATGAAGCCGTTCATGGCACCGCCGCCCGAGGGCGCGCAGCCGCCTCCGCGCTGGGGCGACGAGACCCACGTACGTGGCCTGCTCGGTGACGCGGTGACCGATGTCCGCGCCGAGAAGCGGACGGTCGCCATCGACTCGTTCGCGACCGGCGCGGAGTTCCGCGACTTCTTCAAGGCCTGCTACGGCCCGACGATCGTCGCCTATCGCGGCATCGCCGACGACGCGTCACGGACCGGCGAGCTCGACGCCGCGCTCGCCGAGCTGGGGGACCGCTACCTCTCCGGCGGGACGATGGACTGGGAGTACCTGCTGCTGACCGCGGTACGCAGCTAGCCCCTCGTCCGTCCAGGTCGGGCGTGCTTTCCGATCTCGATCCGGTCACATGGAACAATCCGTCGTGTGACTGAGATCGAGATCGGCCGGGCCAAGCGAGCACGACGGGCGTACGCCTTCGACGACGTGGCGATCGTGCCGTCGCGGCGCACCCGTGACACCACCGAGGTCAGCACCGACTGGCAGATCGACGCCTACCGCTTCGACATCCCGGTGATCGCCGCGCCGATGGACTCGGTGATGTCCCCGTCGACCGCGATCGCGCTGGGCAAGCTCGGTGGTCTCGGCGTGCTCAACCTCGAGGGCGTGTGGACCCGCTACGAAGACCCGCAGCCGCTGCTCGACGAGCTGGCCGAGCTGAGCGGCGTCGACGCGACCCGGCGGCTGCAGGAGATCTACGAGGCTCCGATCCAGGCCGAGCTGATCACCGAGCGGCTGCGCGAGGTGCGCGCCTCGGGCGTCACCGTCGCCGGGGCGCTGTCCCCGCAGCGGACGAAGGAGTACGCCAAGGCCGTCGTCGACGCCGGCGTCGACCTCTTCGTCATCCGCGGCACCACCGTCTCGGCCGAGCACGTCTCCTCGCAGGCCGAGCCGCTCAACCTCAAGGAGTTCATCTACGAGCTCGACGTGCCCGTCATCGTCGGCGGCTGTGCGACCTACCAGGCCGCGCTCCACCTGATGCGCACCGGCGCGGCCGGCGTGCTCGTCGGCTTCGGCGGCGGTGCGGCCCACACCACCCGGACGGTGCTGGGTGTCGCGGTGCCGATGGCCTCGGCCGTCGCGGACGTGGCTGCCGCGCGCCGTGACTACCTGGACGAGTCCGGCGGCCGCTACGTACACGTCATCGCCGACGGCGCCGTCGGCCGCTCCGGCGACATCGCCAAGGCGATCGCCTGCGGTGCCGACGCGGTCATGGTGGGTAGCCCGTTCGCGCGGGCGACGGATGCCCCCGGCAAGGGCTTCCACTGGGGCAACGAGGCCCACCACGCCGACCTCCCCCGAGGCGAGCGCGTCGCATTCCAGCCCGTCGGCACCTTCGAGGAGGTCCTCTACGGCCCCTCCCACGTCGCCGACGGCACCATGAACCTCGTCGGCGCCCTCAAGCGCGCCATGGCCACCACCGGCTACACCGACCTCAAGGAGTTCCAGCGGATCGAGGTCGTCGTCGGCTGACGACGGACCCCGGGCCGAGTCCGCAGTTCTGGCGGACCGAGTCTGCAGTTGTGGGCGACGAAACGACAGTTTCGTCGCCCACAACTGCTTTTTCGGCGGTGTCGTCGTGCGGCCGAGACGTCAGGTACGCAGGTCGAGACGTCAGGGGCGCAGGCCGAGAGGTCAGTCCCGCCGATCGAGTTGTCACGACGGTGACGGCTCGACGGACGTACCTGACGCCTCGGCCGCCCGGGGTGACGGCTCGGCCGACCTACCTGACGGCTCGCCCGCCCGGGGCGACGCCTCGGCCGACGCGGCCGACTTCTCGGCATTGCCTGGACACCACCTTCCATGTTCTCGAGCGACCCCGTAGAGTGACCGCTGTCACCACCTAAGCAAGCGCTTAGATTAGCCGAGCACACGAGGGAATGAGCATGTCGAGGTTCGAGGGACGTACGGCGATCATCACCGGGGCCAGCCGGGGCATCGGGCTGGGCATCGCCCAGCGGCTGGTGGAGGAGGGCGCGAAGGTCGTCATCACGGCGCGCAAGCCCGAGGCGCTGGCGGAGGCGGTCGAGGGGCTCGGCGGCAAGGAGGTCGCTCTCGGCATCGCCGGCAAGGCCGACGACCCGGCGCACCAGGAGGAGGTCGTCAAGGCGGCGATCGACACCTTCGGCAGCGCGGACCTGCTGGTCAACAACGCCGGCATCAACCCGAAGGCCGGCGGCCTGATCGACATGGACCGCGAGTCGGCCCGCAAGACGGTCGAGGTCAACTGCCTCTCGCCGATCGGCTGGACCCAGCAGGTCTGGCGGCAGTGGATGTCCGAGCACGGCGGCGCGGTCGTCAACATCTCCTCGGTGGCCGGCCTGGCCCCGACGCCGCTGATCGCCACGTACGGCGCGAGCAAGGCGATGCTCAGCTACATCACCCAGGAGCTCTCGGTCGAGCTCGGCCCGAAGGTGCGCGTCAATGCGATCCTCCCGGCGGTCGTGAAGACCAAGTTCGCCGAGCTCCTCTACGAGGGCCGCGAGGCCGAGGTCTCGGCGGCCTACCCGCTCAAGCGCCTCGGCGTGCCCGAAGACATCGCCGGCGTCGCCTCCTTCCTCCTCTCCGAGGACGCCGGCTGGATGACCGGCCAGCTCGTCACCGTCGACGGCGGCCTCACCCTCGCCGGCGGTCGCGTCTGATGCCCATCGCTCCCGACAGCACCGCCGTCGTCACCGGCGCCGCGGGCGGCATCGGCCGAGCCCTGGCTGCCCGGCTCGTCGCTGAGGGCGTCCGCGTGGTGGTCAACGACATCGACGACGTACGTCTCGCCCAGACCGCCGAGGAGATCGGTGCCCACCCGGTGGCCGGCGACGCGGCTTCCGTCGAAGGCGTCGCCCGCCTGGTCGAGGCGGCGAAGGACCACCTCGGCCAGATCGACACGTGGTACGGAAACGCCGGCATCGACCGCGGCATCGGCCTGGACTGCCCCGAGGAGGACTGGCAGGCGTCGCACGAGGTCAACGTGATGGCCCACGTCCGGGCGGCCAGGCTCCTGGTTCCCGACTGGATCGAGCGCAAGGCCGGCCGCTACGTCGTGACCGCGAGCGCGGCGGGACTGCTGATGATGATCGGCGCGCCGACCTACACCGTCACCAAGCACGGCGCGGTCGCGTTCGCGGAGTGGCTCTCGGCGACCTACCGCCATCACGGGATCGTCGTCCAGGCGATCTGCCCGCAGGGTGTCCAGACCGGGATGCTCGAGCGGTCCGGCGTGATGAAGGACCTGCTCAGCCGCGACTCGGCACTGACACCGGAGCAGGTCGCCGACACGGCCTGGGAGGCGACCAAGGACGACCGCTTCCTGGTCCTGCCGCACCCGGAGGTGGGCGACTACTACGCCGCGCGGGCCACGCAGACCGACAAGTGGCTCGGCGGGATGAACCGACTCTGGCAGCACGTGGAGGGACAGGTATGAAGGCGTGGCGGATCAACGAGCTCGGGGAGCCGAAGGACGTGATGAGGCTCGAGGAGGTGGCCGACCCGTCCCCCGGGGCCGGACAGCTCGTCGTGAAGGTGCTGGCAAGCCCGGCCAACTTCCCCGACGTCCTGATGGCCCGGGGCCTCTACCAGGTCAAGCCCGAGCTCCCGTTCACCGCCGGCGTCGAGCTGTGCGGCGAGGTGACCGAGCTCGGTGACGGAGTCGACGGCTTCCAGGTCGGCGACCGCGTGATCGGCGGCGCCGCCCTGCCGTACGGCGGCTTCGGCGAGCTCGCCCTGATGGACGCCGCGACCACGTTCCCGGCGCCCGAGGCGCTCACCGACGCCGAGGCGTCGAGCCTCTACATCGGCTACCAGACCGGCTGGTTCGGGCTGCACCGCCGCGCACACATCCAGCCCGGCGAGACGCTGCTCGTCCACGCCGCGGCCGGCGGGGTCGGCAGCGCCGCGATCCAGCTCGGCAAGGCGGCCGGTGCCACGGTGATCGGTGTCGTCGGCGGCCCGGAGAAGGCCGCCGTCGCCAAGCAGCTCGGTGCGGACGTCGTCATCGACCGCCACACCGAGGACTTCGTGAAGGTGGTCAAGGAGGTCACCGGCGGCAAGGGCGCCGACGTGATCTACGACCCGGTCGGCGGCGACACCTACGACCGCTCGACCAAGTGCATCGCCTTCGAGGGCCGGATCCTGATCATCGGCTTCGCCGGCGGCCGCATCCAGGAGGCCGCGCTCAACCACTCGCTGATCAAGAACTACTCGATCGTCGGACTCCACTGGGGCCTCTACAACATGCTCGCCCCAGAGCTCGTCAAGGAGTGCCACGCCGAGCTCACCCGGATGGCGGCCGAGGGATCGATCAAGCCGCTGGTCAGCGAGGAGCTGTCCCTGGACGAGGTGGCCGACGGCGTCCAGCGTCTTGCCGACGGCACCACCGTCGGACGGGTCGTGTACGTCGCATGAAGGCCGTCATCTTCGACTACGGCGGGGTGCTGACCACGCCGATCGGCGACTCGATCCGGGCCTGGCTGAAGGCCGACGGCATCAAGCCGGAGAGCTTCACGGTGGTGCTCAAGGAGTGGCTGGGCCGCTACGCCGACGCCGGCACCCCGATCCACCGCCTCGAGCTCGGCGAGCTGTCGGTCAAGGAGTTCGACAGGCTCCTGGCCGCTCGCCTGGAGACGTACGACGGCAGCCCGGTCCATCCCGAAGGCGTCCTGTCGCGGCTCTTCGCCGGGATGCGGCCCGACCCGGAGATGTTCGCGCTGGCCGAGGAGCTCCGCGACGCCGGCATCCGGCTCGCGCTGCTCTCCAACAGCTGGGGCAACTTCTACCCGCGCAAGCAGGTCGACGCGCTGTTCGAGGTGGTGGTGATCTCCGAGGAGGTCGCCATGCGCAAACCGGAGCCGCCGATCTTCGAGCGCACCCTGAGCAGGCTCGGTCTCCCGGCCGAGGAGTGCCTCTTCATCGACGACGCCGAGCCCAACGTCCTCGGCGCCCGGGCGGTCGGTCTCGACGCACTGCTCCACACAGACCCCGCGAGCACCCGCGCAGCGCTCGCCCGGATGATCCCCACCCTCGGAGGTGCCGCGTGACGACCGAATCCCTGCCCGGACTCGACCTGGACCGCCTCGGTCCGTGGTTCGCCGAGAACGTGGAAGGCGCCGGCGCCGGGCTGAGCGCCACCCACATCTCAGGGGGCAAGTCCAACCTGACGTACGCCGTCTCCGACGGCACCCACGAATGGATCGTCCGGCGCCCGCCCCTGGGGCACGTGCTCGCCACGGCCCACGACATGAAGCGTGAGCACACCGTGATCACCGCGCTGCGCGACACCGACGTGCCGGTGCCGCACACCTTCGCGTTCTGTGACGACGAGGAGGTGCTCGGGGCGCCGTTCTACGTCATGGAGAAGGTCGACGGCCGGCCCTACCGCTACGCCCGTGAGCTCGAGCCGCTCGGAGCGGAGCGCACGAAGGCGATCTCGGAGCAGCTCATCGACGTGATGGCCGCCCTGCACGCGGTCGACCCGGCGAAGGTCGGGCTGAGCGAGTTCGGCCGCCCGGAGGGGTTCCTGAGCAGGCAGGTCCGGCGCTGGAAGAAGCAGCTCGAGGCGTCGTACTCCCGTGATCTCCCCGCCGCCGACGAGCTCCACGCGCTGCTGGAGGCGCGGGTCGGTGCGGCCGAGGCGGCCTCGACCGGTCCCGGGATCGTGCACGGCGACTACCGCCTCGACAACGTCCTCACCGCCGCCGACGACCAGATCAAGGCCGTCGTCGACTGGGAGATGGCCACGCTCGGCGACCCGGTCACCGACCTGGCGATCCTGCTCACCTACCAGCGGATGGCCTCGGTCTCCGGCGACGGCACCGTGACCGACGTCAGCAACGCCCCCGGGTGGCTCTCCGAGGACGAGATCATCGCCCGCTACGACGCGGCGAGCCCGCGCGACCTCAGCGAGTTCGGCTTCTACCTCGGGCTGGCCGCCTACAAGCTCGCCGCGATCCTCGAAGGGATCCACTACCGCTACCTCAAGGGCCAGACCGTCGGGCCCGGTTTCGACAACATCGGGGACGGGATCCACCCGCTCCTGGACATGGGCATCACCGCGATGAAGGGACAGTAAGCGTGGACTTCGCACCTGACGCCAGGACCGAGGAGCTCGTCGCCTCGGTGTGGGACTTCCAGAAGACGTACGTCGAGCCCAACGAGGCCGTCTTCGACGAGCAGCTCGCGGCACTGCCGGACCGCTGGGCCTGGGACAGCGTCCCGGTCCTCGGCGAGATCCGCGCCGAGGCCCGCAAGCGTGGCCTGTGGAACCTCTTCCTGCCCGGTGAGGGCGGGGCGGGGCTGACGAACCTGCAGTACGCCCCGCTGGCCGAGATCACCGGCCGCAGCCACCTCGCGCCGGCCGCGTTCAACTGCGCCGCGCCCGACACCGGCAACATGGAGGTGCTGCACGACTTCGGCGACGAGGCGCAGAAGAAGGAGTGGCTGGAGCCGCTCCTGGACGGTCAGATCCGCAGCGCGTTCGCGATGACCGAGCCGGCGGTGGCGTCCTCCGACGCGACCAACATCGAGACCTCGATCGTCCTCGACGGCGACGAGTACGTCCTCAATGGCCGCAAGTGGTGGATCACCGGCGCGATGAACCCGAACGCCAAGATCTTCATCGTGATGGGCAAGACCGACCCCTCCGCCGAGCGCCACAAGCAGCAGTCGATGATCCTGGTGCCCCGCGACACCCCGGGCCTCACGATCAAGCGGGGCATGGAGGTCTTCGGCTACGACGACCACGACCACGGTGGCCACGCCGAGCTGATCTTCTCCGACGTTCGGGTGCCGGTGGGCAACCTCATCGGGGCCGAGGGCCAAGGGTTCGCGATCGCACAGGCGCGCCTGGGCCCTGGTCGCATCCACCACTGCATGCGTTCCATCGGCCTCGCCGAGCGGGCGATCGAGCTGACGTGTGAGCGCGTCGAGGCGCGCGTCGCCTTCGGCAAGCCGCTCTCCGAGCAGGGCGTGATCCGCGACTGGATCGCCGAGTCTCGCGTACGCATCGAGCAGCTGCGCCTGCTCGTCCTGAAGACCGCCTGGCTGATGGACACGGTCGGCAACAAGGGCGCCCACACCGAGATCCAGGCGATCAAGATCGCCACCCCGGCGACCGTCCAGTGGATCCTCGACAAGGCGATCCAGGCGCACGGCGCCGGCGGGCTCTCCCAGGACTTCCCGCTGGCCAAGGCGTACGCCGGCATCCGCACGCTCCGCTTCGCCGACGGTCCCGACGAGGTGCACAAGAACGCCCTCGCCAAGGCCGAGCTGCGCCGGCAGGCCGCACGTCGAGAGGGCCGGCAGTGACTCCCGAGGAGATCCGAGGCAGGGTCGAGGAGTTCCTGGCCGAGCACCCGGTCGCGACGACCGAGCCGAACGCCTTCCTGCACGCCCGTTACCAGGCCGGACTGGCCTGGGTCGCGTTCCCCGAGGGTGAGGGCGGCCTCGGGGTCTCCCGGGCTCTGCAGCCGCTGGTGAACGACCTCTTCGAGGCGGCCGGTGCCCCGGACAACAACCCGCGGCGCAACGGGATCGGGCTCGGCATGGCTGCGCCGACGATCCTCGCCTACGGCACGCCGGAGCAGCGGTCGCGCTTCCTGGAGCCGCTGTGGTGTGGCGAGGAGATCTGGTGCCAGCTCTTCTCCGAGCCCGGCGCCGGCTCCGACCTGGCCGGTCTGGCGACGAGGGCGGTCCTGGACGGCGACGAGTGGGTCGTCAACGGGCAGAAGGTTTGGACCTCGGGCGCCCACAACGCCGACTTCGCGATCCTGGTCGCCCGCACCGACCCGGACGTCCCGAAGCACCGCGGTCTGACCTACTTCCTGTGCGACATGCACGACCCCGGCGTCGAGGTACGCCCGCTGCGCCAGATCACCGGCGAGGCGGAGTTCAACGAGGTCTTCCTCACCGACGTCCGCATCCCCGACGCCCACCGTCTCGGCGCGGTCGGTCAGGGCTGGGAAGTCGCCAACGCCACGCTCAACAACGAGCGTGTCGCCATCGGCGGCGCCGCCATGCCTCGCGAGGGCGGGCTGCTCGGCGTGGTCGCCGAGTCGTGGCGTACGCATCCGGAGAACCACACGCCCGAGCTGCGCGACCGGCTGCTGAGGCTGTGGGTCGAGTCGGAGGTGGCCCGGCTGACCGGGGCGCGGCTGCGGCAGAAGCTGGCCGTCGGCCAGCCCGGTCCCGAGGGCTCGGCGATGAAGCTGACGTTCGCCAGCATCAATCAGCGGCTCACCGGACTCGACCTCGAGCTCCGCGGCGAGGAGGGCCTGCGCTACGAGGACGGTGACGGCTGGGCGATGGTCCGGCCCGAGCACGTCGACTTCGCCGGCCGTGACGCGGTCTACCGCTACCTGCGCGCCAAGGGCAACTCCATCGAGGGCGGCACCTCGGAGATCCTGCGCAACATCGTGGCCGAGCGCGTCCTCGGCCTCCCCGGGGAGCACCGGGTCGACAAGGACGTTGCTTGGAAGGAGATCCCCAGATGAGCGGACTCGAAGTCGAACTGCTCGACAACGAGCTCGATGCCGACCTGCGTGCCACGGTCAGGTCGTTCCTGTCCGAGCGCTGCGACCCGACCCAGGTCGTCAAGGCGTACGACGGCGACAGCTCGCTTACCCCGGTGCTGTGGAAGGGCCTCGCCGCCGAGCTCGGCTTGGCCGGCCTGCTGGTCCCGGAGTCCTACGGCGGCGCAGGCGCGTCGGCCCGCGAAGCCGCCGTGGTGCTGGAGGAGCTGGGGCGCTCGGTCGCCCCGGTGCCGTTCCTGACCAGCGCGGTCGTGGCGACATCGGTCCTGCTGGCCGCACCCACCGAGAAGGGCGTGGAGCTGCTGGGCGGCCTGGCGGCGGGGGAGCGCACCGCGGCTCTGGTCGTACCGCTGACCGCCACGACGGCCCAACCCCTGGAGCCTGGCGAGACCACGGTCAGATCCGTGGCCGGTGCCCTCGAAGCCGACACCCTCCTGGTGCCCGTGGCGACGCCCGCCGGCGTCGAGGTCCGGGCCGTCTCCGCGGACCAGGCGACGATCACCCCGGTGAGCTCGCTCGACATGACCCGCCAGCTCGCCGACGTACGCCTCGACCCGGCGGCCGGCGAGGTCGTCGTGGCCGCGGACCACGGTGCCGACGGCGTACGTTCCGGGCTGCTGGCCGGGGCCGCGCTGATGGCCTCCGAGCAGGTCGGGGTGGCGCAGTGGTGCCTGACCACGACGGTCGACTACCTCAAGGTCCGGCGCCAGTTCGGCCGGATCGTCGGTGGCTACCAGGCGCTCAAGCACCGGCTCGCCGACCTCTACACCAGCGTCGAGGGAGCCGGGGCGGCCGCGCGCTACGCCGCCGGAGCCCTCGCTCTCGGTGACCCCGAGGAGACCGAGATCGCGACTCACGTCGCCGCCGCGTACTGCGGTGATCTCGCCGTCACCGCGGCCGAGGAGGCGGTGCAGCTGCACGGCGGCATCGGCATGACCTGGGAGCACCCCGCCCATCTCTACCTGAAGCGGGCCAAGGCCGACCAGATCGCGTACGGCCTCCCCGGCCTCCACCGCGACCGTCTGGGGGCGCTGGTCGACATCTAGACCGCGCTGGTCGAGCCGCCGGAGCCGCTAGGCGGAGGCGTGTCGAGACCAACACAGGCCCATCGAGCGCCGAGGGGACTGCGTTGGTCTCGACACGCTCGCTGGCGCTCGCGGCCCGACCAGCGATCACTTCTCCAGGGCCATCAGCGCGAGCGCCAGCAGCAGGCGGTCGTGCGGGTCGGAGATGCTCTTGCCGGTGAGGTCCTGGATCTGCCTGATGCGGTAGATGACCGTGTTGCGGTGGCAGATCAGGTCCTCGGCGGCGTGGGTGGGGGAGCCGCCGTGGGCGATGAGGGCACGCAGCGTCGCCAGGAGCACGTCGGACTGGTGCGTCGGCTGGGCCAGGATCGGGCCGAGGGTGCGGCGCACGAGCAGCGACGAGACCGCCGGGGAGGCGGTCAGGAGCACCTGCGGGAGGCGGTCGTCGACGACCGCGATGTCCGTACGTCCCCGAGGCACCGTCTCCACGGTGTGGGTGGCCAGCTGGAAGGCGGTGCCGAAGCCGCTGAGGTCGTCGGCCGTGGCGATCCCGACCCGGCCCGAGTTGCAGCTGCCGAGCTGCGTGACCAGGTCGGCGACGGCCTCGGCGAGCGGCCGTGACCCCAGCGGGACCAGCCCGAAGTGGTGGTCTCCACGGACGTGCCAGAACGACATCAGGCCGGCCTTCTCCAGCCGGTCGTCCGGGTTGCGCAGCGGTGAGTCGCGGCTGCCGTCGAAGGCGGCGACCACGCAGGCCATCTGCTCGTCGGCGGCGACCCCGAGGATGTCCTGCACCTCGGCGGCGAACGCCGGATCGCCACCACGGCCCTCGGCCAGCCCGTCCAGGAGTCGGCCCTGGAGCTGCAGGTCGCGACGCTGCAGCAGCGCCGCCTCCTTGCGGTAGGCCGCCGACATGACCGAGTTCTGCACGTCCAGATCGGTCCACACCTGCCGCCCGGCGAGCACCATCACCCGGTCGTCGATGCCGAGGGCCTCCTGCTGACGGACCATCGCCTCCCACAGCATCCGGGTGCCGACGGTGTAGGCGTTGAGGCAGTACTCCAGAGGTACGCCCTGGCGCGCCCGCCGCCGTCCGGTCTCGCGCCACAGGTCGACGGGATTGGCGCCCGGAGTCATGCCCGCCATGGCGCGGATGCCGCGGCGTACGTGCTCCCGGGTGCTCGAGCGCAGGTCGGCCCGCACCGACGGCTCGGCGTTCTGGTGCCAGTCCGGCTGGATCGCGATCAGCGTCAGCGTGATGTCGTCGGCGATCGCATCGGCCTGGCTCACCAACGAGGCCCAGGCACGCTCCACGAGCGGCCGAAGCTCCGCGTCGGGAGATGTGTCGCGCATCACACCCATGTGCGGAGCGTCCCATGCCTGCTGCCTCGTCCGCCAGCAAACCAGGGAATCTCAGACGGAGCGCCCGAAGGATTTTGGGCGCACTGCCCATATCCCCCGTTGTGCGGAGAGTCCAAAGTGATAGCCGTCACAACAGGTGAAGGGAGCACCATGCAGAAGCCTGGCGAAGCCACGCCGCTGTTCGCCGTCGAGGGCGTCTCGGTGAGATTCGGTGGCGTACGCGCCCTCGAGGACGTCTCCTTGGAGGTCGCGCCCCACGAGGTGCTCGGCGTCATCGGCCCCAACGGCGCCGGCAAGACCACCCTGTTCAACGTCGTGTGCGGCTTCGTGAGCCCCGCCGAGGGCGAGCTCCGGCTGCGCGGGGAGACGATCCGCGACCTGCGGCCGCACCAGCTCGCCGGCCACGGCATCGCCCGGACCCTGCAGGGGCTCGGTCTCTTCGAGCGGATGACGGTGCTCGACAACGTCATGGTCGGCGCCGACCGCCTCGCTCGCGCCGGTTTCGTGCGCGGCCTGCTGGGTCTCGGCCACCGCGACGACGCCCGGCTGGCCGCCAAGGCGCGCGATGTGCTCGGCGAGCTCGGGATCGAGTCGTACGCCACCCGCTACCCGGGCAGCCTGCCTTACCCGATCCGGAAGAAGGTCGCGCTCGCCCGCGCACTGGTCGCCGAGCCCGAGCTGCTGCTCCTCGACGAGCCCGCCAGCGGGCTCAGCGCCGAGGAGATGACCGAGCTCGGCGAGATCATCACGGGTCTCACCGAGCGCACCGCCGTGATGCTCGTCGAGCACCACATGGACCTGGTGATGTCGGTCTGCCACCGGATCACCGTGCTCGACTTCGGTCGTGTCATCGCGGCCGGCACACCCGACGAGATCCGCAACGACCCGGCCGTCCTCGCCGCCTACCTGGGTGACCAGGTCGAGCACGACGACCTGGACGCCGAGGTCCACGCCATCACCGTCGCCGAGGAGGCCTGATGTTCGCCGTCGAGGATCTGAGCGCTGCGTACGGGCCCGTCAAGGCGCTCAACGGCGTCACCTTCACCGCGTCGAGAGGGCAGGTCACCGCGGTGCTCGGCGCCAACGGCGCCGGCAAGACCACGCTCCTCCGGACCGTCTCCGGGCTGGTGAGGTCGACCAGGGGCAGCGTGCAGCTGGACGGGAAGGACATCACCCGCACGGCGACCGAGAAGCTGACCTCGTACGGCCTCGCCCACGTCCCGGAGGGGCGCGGCGTCATCGCCGAGCTGACGGTCGTCGAGAACCTCCGTCTCGGCGGGCTGCACCGGTCGACGGGCTCCGAGCCGATGCCCATCGAGCGGATCTTCGAGCTCTTCCCGCGCCTGGGCGAGCGCCGCGACGCGACCGCCCATCAACTGTCCGGTGGCGAGCGGCAGATGCTCGTCATCGGCCGCGCGCTGATGGCTCGCCCGTCCGTGCTCCTGCTCGACGAGCCCTCCCTGGGGCTCGCGCCCCGGGTGGTCGCCCAGATCTTCGACCTGCTCCGCGGGCTGGTGCAGACCGAGGAGCTCACCGTGGTCCTGGTCGAGCAGAACGCCCGCAGTGCCCTGTCCATCGCTGATCACGGCGTCGTGCTCAACCTCGGCAAGGTCGTCGCCTCGGCGCCGGCCGCCGAGCTGGCCGCCGACGAGCAGCTCCGCCACGCCTACCTCGGGTTCTAGGAGGCCACGAACGATGCAACAGTTCCTCGACACCACCCTCGGTGGGCTGGTCTTGGGCGCGGTCTACGCCGCGTTCGCGCTGGCCCTGTGCCTGATCTGGCGCTCGACCCGGATCGTCAACTTCGCCCAGGCCGCGATGGCGATGGTGACCACCTACATCGCGCTGACCCTGATCAACGCCGACGTGCCCTACTGGGTCGCCTTCGTCGCCGCGATCGCCGCGGGCTTCGGGCTCGGCGCGGTGATCGAGCGGGTGATCATCCGCCCGGTGGAGGGCAAGGCCGAGCTCAACGCGGTGATTCTCACCCTCGGGCTCTTCATGGTCCTCCACGGGCTCACCGCGATCACCTTCGGTGTTCAGCACCGCGGCTTCCCGGCCCCGGTCAGCACCAACGCGATCGCGGTCGGGGACAGCTCCATCGGGATCACTCCGTTCGGCATCCTGACGATCGTCGTGGTCGCCGTGGTGATGGCCGGGCTCGTCGTCCTCTTCCGCTTCACCGACCTGGGACTGCGGATGCGGGCGGCGGCGTTCAACGGCGAGGTCTCCCGCCTCCTGGGCGTACGCGTCGGCCGCATGCTCACCCTCGGCTGGGCCCTCGCCGCGGCCGTCGGCGCGGTGGCCGGGATGCTCATCGCCGGCGGCGACCTGGTGAACCCGGCCTTCATGGACCCGTTCGTGATCTACGGCTTCATCGCCGCCGTGCTGGGCGGCCTCGACTCGCCGCTCGGGTCGGTCATCGGTGGGCTGATCCTCGGGCTCTCGCTCTCCTACGTGACCGGCTACATCGGGGAGCACCTGGCGCCGCTGGTGGCGCTGGGGATCTTGATGGTGGTGCTGCTGGTGCGTCCCAGCGGCCTCTTCGCGGCGGCTGCGGCCAGGAGGGTCTGACCCATGGAACGTCTGCGCTCTCTCCTCCGCCCGGTGACGTCGGTGCCCCTCGCGCGCCACCTCATCGTCGCGCTGGTCGCCCTCCTGGTGGTGATGGCCGTCATCGGCATGTCCAGCCAGTACCTGCAGACCCGCTACGCCGAGATGGCCTACTTCGCGATCGCCGCCGGCGGTCTCACCCTGCTGACCGGGCTCTCCGGGCAGCTCTCCCTGGGCCACGGCGCGCTGATGGCGGTGGGTGCCTACGCCGCCACGCTCGTGCTCGAGCGCACCGGTGGCGAGTCGCTGGCCGACGTCTTCGTCGCGCTCCTCGTCGCGATCGGGGTCTGTGCCGTGGTCGGCGTGGTGGTCGGGGTCCCGGCGGCACGCCTGCACGGGCCGTACATCGCCGGCGCGACCCTGACGCTGGCCGTCGCGGTGCCGCGGCTGGCCAACCAGTGGGACGTCCTCGGCGGCGAGCAGGGTCTCCAGGTGCCGGTGCCGCGGGCCAGCGAGCTGCCGGCCTGGATCCAGGACCTGATCTGGTTCTTCACCGCCGTCGAGATCGACCAGTACTCCTTCCTCGCCTACCTCGGCTGGCTGCTCCTCGCGCTCACCTTCGTCGCGCTCGCCAACCTGAGCCGGTCCCGGGTCGGACGGAGATGGCGGGCGGTGCGGGACGACGACGTCTCAGCCGAGCTCGCCGGCATCCACCTCGGCCGCGCGCGTGTGGTGGCCTTCACCGTCAGCGCCATGTGCGCCGGGCTCGCCGGTGGGCTGATGGCCATGAACGTACGTCTCACCGCCCCGGGCGCGTTCACGATCACGCTGTCACTGACCCTGCTGGCCGCCGTCGTCCTGGGCGGGCTGGGCAGCCTGACCGGCGCGCTCATCGGGGCCGGCGTACTCGCCTTTCTTCCGCACTTCGCCACCGATCTCGGGGAGTCGTTCGGGCTCAGCGCAACCCAGGCCGCGGAGGTCACCCCGGTGGTCTACGGGCTGGTGCTGATGCTCGTCATCCTGCTCGCTCCGGCGGGGATCGTCGGCAGCCTGCGCCCGTTCCTCGCGCGACTGTCTGCCACTTCAGCTCTCGGGTCAACCAAGGAGAAGACAACATGAGAACCACTGCACGCAGAGCCGTACAGGTCGTCTGTGTCCTCACCACTGCCTCGCTCCTCGCGGCCTGTGGCGCGGGCAAGGAGCGACCCTCCGAAGAAGGGACGGCGGTCGGCGTCACCGACACCACCATCAAGGTCGGGGCGCACTTCCCGCTGACCGGACCGGCCGCGCCCGGCTACTCGGAGATCCCGTCCGGGCACCAGGCCTTCTACGAGTACGTCAACGACGCCGGCGGCGTCCACGGCCGCAAGATCGAGATGGTCGTCAAGGACGACGCCTACAACCCGACCAACACGAGCGCCGTCACCAACGACATGATCCTGCAGGACGAGATCTTCGCGATGGTCGCCGGCCTCGGCACACCCACCCACCGTGCGGTCGTGCAGCGGCTCAACGACGACGGCATCCCCGACCTGTTCGTCTCCAGCGGCTCGCTGCAGTGGGGCGACAACCCGGAGACGAGCCCGATGACCTTCGGCTGGCAGCCCGACTACGAGATCGAGGGCAAGGTCATCGGTCAGTACGTCGCCGAGAACATGCCCGACGCCAAGGTCGGTCTCTTCCTGCAGGACGACGACTTCGGCGAGGACGGCGAGAAGGGCGCGCGGCAGTTCCTCGACTCCCAGATCGTCGACGTACAGAAGTACACGCCGGGCGGGTCGACCGACTTCTCCCCGCAGATGTCCTCGTTCAAGTCCAAGGGCGTCGACCTGGTGATCGGCTTCAACACGCCCTCTTACACGGCCCTGAGCCAGATCGCCGCGCAGGGCGTCGGGTTCAAGTCGAAGTGGTTCTACTCCAACGTCGGCTCCGACCCGGCCCTGGTCGGCGGACTGCTGGCCTCGATGACCAAGGGCAAGATCCCGGCCGAGCAGGGCGTGAAGCTGATGGACGGGATGATGACGACGGAGTACATCCCCGGCGTCGACGCTCCCGACGACGAGTGGGTCAAGCTGTGGCAGAAGGTCTGGGACTCCTACTCCAAGAAGGGCTCGGAGAAGCTGACCAACTACCGGATCTACGGCATGTCGCAGGCCTACACCTTCGTCCAGGCGCTGCAGGCCAACGGCAAGGACCTGACCCGTGAGTCGATCGTCGAGACCATCGAGAAGGAGGGCGCCTCCTTCGAAGGACCCGGGCTCGCGCCGTTCCGGTTCTCCGAGGACTCCCACATGGGGATCTCCGGGGTGAGCGTGGTCGAGATCAAGAACGGTGCCTCGGAGCCGCTCACGCCGGTGCTCGTCACGGACATCGGGGACGCGCCCATCGAGGAGGACGACAGCGCCGCCTCGGACGCTCCGCCCTCGTCCGGCATCCCTGAGTGATCCGTACTGATCAGTAGGTAGTCGCACGTTCACGGATCGACCTCGGTACAGTGGTCAGCCAACCCCAAACGCCACTGGAGGTGGTCGGTCCGTGAACGTACTCGCACCCGGAAGCGGAGTGGTTGTGACCGGAGCAGCCCGAGGGATCGGGAAGGCCATGGCCACGCGGTTCGCCGCGGAAGGGTGTCGCGTCGTCGTGGCCGACATCGACGACGCCGAGCTCAGCGCGGTGGCCGACTCGATCGGTGCCCTCGCGGTTCCCGGTGACGCCGCCTCGGCCGCAGGCACCGCGGCGCTGGTGGACGCCGCCCGGGAGGAGCTCGGCAAGATCGACGCCTGGTACGGCAACGCGGGAGTCGAGCGCGGCCGCGGCCTCGAGGCCTCCGACCACGCCTGGATGACCTCGTACGAGGTCAACGTCCTCGCCCACGTACGCGCAGCGCGGCTGCTGCTGCCGGACTGGGTCGCCCGGGGTGCCGGTCGGTTCGTGGTCACCTCCTCGTCCGCGGGCCTCCTCACGCTCCTCGGCTCCCCCTCCTACGCGGCCACCGAGCACGCCGAGATCGCCTTCGCCGAGTGGCTCGCCGCCACCTACCGGCACCAGGGCATCGTCGCTCAGGCGATCGTCGCGCGCAGCGTGAAGACGGCGATGCTCGAGCGCTCCTCCGGGCTCCCGGGTTTCCGGACGGAGGAGGGCGCGCTCACCGCCGAGGAGGTCGCCGACGCCGTCTGGGACGCCGGGCAGAGCTCGCAGTTCTGGATCTCGCTCGAGCCCGACGTGGCCGAGGAGTACGCCGCGCGTGCCGCCGACGTCGACAGCTGGCTCGACGAGGTGAATCGGTTCCGGCAGGAGCTCGACCGGACCGACTAGTCTCGGCACGTGGAACCTTTGGTCTCGACCTGGCTCAGTGGCCTCGACGGCATCCCGACGCAGGCTCAGAACGTCAACCAGCAGCACTACGCGGCGAGCCTGATGAAGGTGCCCGTGGCGATCGCGGCCTATCGGCTGCGCGACCGCGGGCTGCTGTCGCTCGACGAGCCGATCGCGGTCCATCCCGACTTCGACTCCGCCGTCACCGGGTCGCGGTTCGAGATGGACCCGGCCGAGGACCAGGACCCCGAGACCTGGGAAGCGGTCGGCTCCGCGCTTCCGCTGGGTGATCTCGTACGCCGCTCCCTGACCGTCTCCGGCAACCTGGCCGTCAACCTCGTGCTGGAGCGCGTCGGCCTCGAGGAGGTCGCCGCGGTGCTCGCCGATGCCGGCGTGACGCCGATGACGACGGTCTCGCGCGGGATCGAGGACGCGCCCGCGCGCGAGGCCGGGCTGCAGAACCTGGTCACCGCCAACGACATGGGCAAGCTGCTCACCAAGCTCGCCTCCGGCCGGCTGCTCTCGCCCGAGTCGACCGCCGAGCTCGAAGGGATCCTGGTCGCGCAGGAGTATCGCGACGCGATCCCTCTCGGCGTGCCCGAGGATGCGGTGGTCGGCAACAAGACCGGCTGGGTCGACGGCGTCCGCCACGACATGGCGATCATCCGGCCTGCTCAGGGCGAACCGCAGGTGATGGTCGTGCTCACGACCGGCCTGGACGACGACGAGTCGGAGTTCCGGATCAGCGAGGTCGCCCGCTATCTGTGGTCGACCCTGTGACGGTGCCCCGGGTCGTCGCGGTGCGCACCCAGCGTGTCCGGGTGCCGCTGCACACCCCGTTCGTGACTGCGCTGCGGCGTACGGAGTTCGCGGAGACGGTCGTGGTCACCGTCGAGGACTCCGACGGGTGCGTCGGCTGGGGTGAGGCGCCGCAGGTCTGGCGGGTCACCGGCGACTCGCTCGCCGGGTCCGCCGCGGCGCTGGAGGGGCCGATCTCGGATGTGCTGGTCGGCGCTGCCGCCGATCTGTCGTCCGCCGGGCTGATCCAGGGTGCCGTCGTCGGGAACCGGTCGGCCAAGATGGCCGCCGACATCGCGCTGCACGACCTCGTCGCCCGGCGGAGCGGGGTGTCGATGGTCAAACATCTGGATGTGTTGGTTTCGACACGGGCTCGCTGGCGCTCGCCCGGCTCAACCAACGCTGGCCACCCGTTGGTTGAGCCGCCGGAGCCGCTAGGCGGAGGCGTGTCGAAACCAACACAGTTGCTCACCGACATGACCCTCTCCGTCGGCACCCCCGCCGACCTGGCAGAGGCAGCAGCCGCCCGAGCGCGAGACGGGTTCACGACGCTCAAGATCAAGGTCGGCACCGACGCGGCGACCGACGCCGAGCGCGTGCTCGCGGTGCGTGAGGCGGCCCCGGGCTGCGTACTCCGTCTGGATGCCAACACCGGCTGGCGCGCGGACGAGGCGGTGGCGGTGCTGACGGCACTCGCCGACGACGACGTCGAGCTGGAGTTCGTCGAGCAGCCGGTAGCCCGGCGGGACCTGGAGGGGATGGCGTACGTCCGTCGTCATCAGCCCTACCGGATCCTGGCCGACGAGTCGGTCTTCGACCTCGAGGACCTCGTCGACGTCATCCGCGCGGGTGCGGCGGACGCGGTCAACGTCAAGCTGGCCAAGTGCGGCGGGATCACGCCCGCGCTCGAGCTCCTGGGGGTCGCAGAACGTCACGGTCTGGGACGTCTGGTCGGCTGCATGATGGAGTCCCACCTCGGCATCGGCGCCGCTGCGGCCCTGGTCGCGGCGACAGGCATCCCCGGCGAGCAGGACCTCGACGCGGGCTGGTGGGCGAAGTCCAGCCCGTATGTCGGTGGCATCGACTACGACGGCCCCCGCATCCTGTTCCCCCACGGCAACGGTCTCGGCATCGAAGGAGTCCTCCCATGACCACCGTCAAGCAGCCCACCTTCGTCGTCGCCGAGCCGGCACACGATGCCGAGCACGAGACCGAGGTCGTCCCCGGCGAGGAGGTCGTCGTCCTCGAGACCCGGGGGGAGTGGGCGTACGTCGTCGTCCCCTCCCACCCCTCGACGAAGGACGAGCGGGGCTATCCCGGCTGGCTGCCGGCGAGCGCCCTCACCAGCACCGTCTCGGTCCTGCTGGGCAAGGCCAGGAGCTACCTCGGCGTTCCGTACGTCTGGGGCGGCACCACCGAGGCCGGCATCGACTGCTCCGGCCTGGTCTTCCGGGCGGCCGAGGCCATCGGCGTACGTCTCCCGCGGGACGCGGGCGACCAGGCCGCCGGGCTCAAGCCGGTCGACCTCGACGACGTCGCCGCAGGCGACCTCTACTTCTTCGCTCAGGACCCCGGGGGCAGGGTCACCCATGTCGCCATCGCCACCGCGCCCGCTGAGCCCGACGGCACCCGTCCGATGATCCACGCCGACGGCGACAAGATGCTCGTGGTCGAGGAGCCGATGCCTCCCGACCGGCTCGCCACCCTGATCAGCGCAGCCCGTCTGTGACGGCTGCGTGACTTATCGGGCGGGGCCGGTGAATTCCTCGCGCGCCAGAAGTGACAATTCGGGCGAAGGGGTTAACTTCGAAGGCATGACTCGTTCAGGCGCCCTGAGCCCCGAGAGCCGCGATCTCGCGATCGGCACGATGGTCGGTGCGGCGGGAGAGACCGAACTCGACGTACTGGTCGTCGGCGGAGGTGTGACCGGCGCCGGCGTGGCGCTGGACGCCGTCACCAGAGGCCTGAGCACGGGCCTGGTGGAGCAGCGCGACCTGGCCTCGGGAACGAGCTCGCGGAGCTCGAAGCTCGTCCACGGCGGGCTCCGCTACCTCGAGATGCTCGACTTCGAGCTGGTGCGCGAGGCGCTCCAGGAGCGCGGGCTGCTGCTCAACACCCTGGCCCCGCACCTGGTCCGGCCGGTGCCGTTCCTCTACCCGCTGACCAACCCGGTCTGGGAGCGCGCCTACATCGGCGCCGGCCTCGCGCTCTACGACGGGATGGCGAGCTTCGGGCCGCTCTCCGGGATGGGCAACTCCGGCCTCCCGCGCCACCGCCACCTCACCCGTCGCGGGGTCGCGCGGATCGCCCCCGACTTCAACACCGACGCGATCACCGGCGCGATCCAGTACTACGACGCCCAGGTCGACGACGCCCGCCTGGTGATGACGATCGCGCGCACCGCCGCCTCCCACGGCGCCCACATCGCGACCCGGGTCCAGGTGACCGGGTTCCTGCGCGAGGGCGAGCGGGTCGTCGGCGTCCGAGCCCGGGATCTCGAGCACGACCAGGACCTGGTCATCCGCGCCAAGACCGTCGTCAACGCCGCCGGCGTGTGGACCGACGAGATCCAGGCGATGGTCGGCGGCCGCGGCGCCCTGCACGTCCAGGCGTCCAAGGGCATCCACCTCGTCGTCCCGCGCGACCGGATCCGCTCGGAGTCGGGCTTCATCGTCCGCACCGAGAAGTCGGTCCTCTTCGTCATCCCGTGGGGCCGCCACTGGATCATCGGCACCACCGACACCCCCTGGACCTACGACCTCGCCCACCCAGCGGCCTCCAAGACCGACATCGAGTACGTCCTGGAGCACGTCAACGCGATCCTGCGGGTGCCGCTCGACCTCGAGGACGTCGAAGGCGTGTACGCCGGGCTCCGCCCGCTTCTCGTCGGCGAGTCCGACCAGACGGCTGCCCTCAGCCGCGAGCACACCGTGGTCACCCCGCTGCCGGGGCTGGTGCTGATCGCCGGCGGCAAGCTGACGACCTACCGGGTGATGGCCAAGGACGCCGTCGACGCAGCGGCGCACTCACTGGGTACGACCACCAACATGACCCTCCGTGACTCGATCACCGACAAGGTACGGCTGGTCGGCGCCGAGGGCTTCGAGACCCGCTCCAACCAGCGGGTCCTGCTGGCCCGCCGCTCCGGCCTGCACGTCGCCCGGATCGACCACCTCCTCGGCCGCCACGGCGGACTCATCGACGACGTCCTCGACCTCATCCAGCAGCGCCGCCCCCTCGCCCTGCCGCTGGAGGGTGCCGAGGACTACCTCGCCGCCGAGGTCGTCTACGCCGTCCACAACGAGGGCGCCCGCCACCTCGACGACGTGCTCGAACGCCGCACCAGGATCTCGATGGAGACCTTCGACCGCGGCGTACGCGCGGCTCCCGGGGTCGCCAAGATCATGGCCGAGGAGCTCGGCTGGGACGAGCAGCGTGCCAAGGAGGAGGTCGACCACTACCTGCGTCGCATCGAGGCCGAGCGCCGCTCCCAGCTGCAGGTCACCGACGAGGAGGCCGACCGGGCGCGGCTGGAGGTGGAAGACCTCGTCTGAGGTCGAGCCGAATTGGCGTGGCGGACCAAGCGGTTGACGTAGCACTCTGACGCCATGTTCCTGGTCGCAGATCCCCCCGAGCCGCTGGCCACCGAGGATTTCGTACTCGCCCCCCTTCGTCCCGAGCTGCTCGACCTGGACACCGAGGCCTACCTGGCCAGCCCGGACGTCATCCGCGACCACAGCTGCGGCAGGTGGCCGCTGGAGGGATTCGGCGCCGAGGACAACCTGCCGCTGGTGATCCGGCACTGGTCGGACCACCAGGCGAAACGCGCCTTCACCTACCTCTTCCTCGACCCCGAGGGCACCTCCTCGCTCGGCTGCCTCTACGTCCAACCGCTCTACCCCTACCTGGAGGCGATGGGCGCCGACGCCCAGACCCTGCTCAGGTACGCAGGTGGCTCCACCGCCCGGGTCAGCTACTGGCTGCGCCAGGACCGGAAGCCCGGGCTCAGCGCGTCGGTCGCCGAGCGGCTCGATGAGTGGCTGCGTACGAAATGGCCGTTGGACGCCTATCTCTACCGGGCCACCCCCGCGGAGGAGTGCACCGTGCACGCCCTCGACCGGCTGCCCCTGGACCGCGTCGTGATCGACCTTCCGGCCGAGCAGCACAGCTACCTGTGGTGGGCCGCGGACGTTCGTATCGTGAGTTAGTGGGACGACTGTCTGGCTTCCGAGACGCTGGTCACATACTCTCGGTACATGAGCGCATCGAACCCGACCTCTTCCGGCGGCCCGATCGTCGAGGGCCCGCTCGATCCCGAGCACGACGCCACGGCGTCCCTGGCCCTCGAGCCTGACTACGTCTCCCGCCTGACCGGCCGCATCGTGGCGACCACGGGGGAGAGCCGAGAGGTCATCAGTCCGCTCAACGGGGCGCCGCTGGCGCACATCCCGCAGTCGAGCGACGACGATGTCGCCGGAGCCTTCGCCAAGGCCCGGGTCGCGCAGGAGAAGTGGGCCGCGACGCCGGTCGCCGAGCGTGAGCGCATCCTGATGAGGCTGCACGACCTCGTCCTCGACCGGCAGGACGAGATCCTCGACCTGATCGTGCTGGAGTCGGGCAAGGCCCGCAAGCACGCCTTCGACGAGCCGCTGCACATCGCGCTGACCGCCCGCTACTACGGGCGCAGGAGCAGCAAGATCCTCGACACCGAGCGCAAGCTCGGCGTCATCCCGGTGCTCACCCGGGTCGAGCTCAACCACGTGCCGAAGGGCGTCGTCGGCATCATCAGCCCGTGGAACTACCCGTTCACGATGGCGCTGTGCGACGGCCTGGCCGCGATCGCCGCCGGCAACGCGGTGGTCATCAAGCCCGACTCGCAGACCATGCTCAGCGCGCTCCTCGGCGCCGAGCTGCTGGAGGAGGCCGGGCTCCCGGAGAACCTGTGGACCGTGGTCTCCGGCCCGGGGTCGAAGGTCGGCACGAGCATCATCCAGCGCGCCGACTACGTCTGCTTCACCGGCTCGACCAACACCGGCAAGCTGGTCGCCAAGCAGGCCGCGGAGCGGCTGATCGGCGCGAGCCTCGAGCTCGGCGGCAAGAACCCGATGCTGATCCTGAAGGACGCCGACATCGAGAAGGCGGCCGAGGGTGCGACCCGCGCGGTCTTCTCCAACTCCGGTCAGCTGTGCGTCAGCGTGGAGCGGCTCTTCGTCGACGACAAGATCTACGACCGGTTCGTCGAGCGCTTCGTCGCCCGCACCCAGGCGATGACCCTCGGCGCCACCCTCGGGTGGGAGAACGACATGGGCACCCTGATCTCGCAGGCCCAGGTCGACACGGCGACCGCCCACGTCGAGGACGCCGTCTCCAAGGGCGCCCGCGTGCTCACCGGCGGCAACGCCCGCCCCGACCTGGCGCCGTTCTTCTTCGAGCCGACCATCCTCGAGGGTGTCACCCCGGAGATGACCTGCTTCGGCAACGAGACCTTCGGCCCGGTCGTCTCGATCTACCGCTTCCACAGCGAGGAGGAGGCGATCCAGCGCGCCAACGACGGCGAGTACGGCCTCAACGGCTCGATCTACAGCCGCGACACCGCTCGCGCCCGTCGGATCGCCCGCCAGATCAAGTGCGGCACCATCAACATCAACGAGGCCTTCGGTGCCACCTTCGCGAGCATCGACGCCCCGATGGGCGGCATGCGCGAGTCCGGCCAGGGTCGCCGCCAGGGTGTCGAGGGCATCCTGCGCTACACCGAGACCCAGTCGGTCGCCTCCCAGGCCGTGCTGCGCTTCGCCCCGCAGTTCGGGATGAGCGACCAGGCGTACGCCAAGTTCATGACCGCGTCGCTGCGGGTGCTGAAGTCGCTGGGCCGCGCATGAGCCGGAGTCACTACGACGTCCTCGTCATCGGATCGGGGTTCGGCGGGTCGGTCAGTGCGCTGCGCCTGACCGAGAAGGGCTACAAGGTCGGGGTGGTCGAGGCCGGTCGCCGGTTCAGCGACGACGAGCTGCCCAACACCTCCTTCGACCTGCGCAAATACCTCTGGGCGCCGGCGATCGGCTGCTACGGCATCCAGCGCATCGACATGGTCAAGGACGCCGTCATCATGGCCGGCGCCGGCGTCGGCGGCGGCTCCCTGGTCTACGCCAACACCCTCTACGAGCCGCTCGACCCGTTCTACGAGGACCCTTCCTGGAGCCACATCACCGACTGGAAGGACGAGCTGGCGCCCTACTACGAGCAGGCCAAGCGCATGCTCGGCGTCAACCTCTACCCCCACATGACCCCGGCCGACGAGGTCATGCAGAAGGTCGCGGCCGAGTCCGGCCGCGGTGACACCTTCCACAAGGCGCCTGTCGGCGTCTTCTTCGGCGGGCCGGGCCAGGTGCCCGGACAGGAGGTCGCGGACCCCTACTTCGGTGGCGAGGGCCCCGACCGGCGTACCTGCATCGACTGCGGCGAGTGCATGACCGGATGCCGCCACAACGCGAAGAACACCCTGGTCAAGAACTACCTCTACCTGGCCGAGAAGAACGGCGCGGAGGTGCACCCGCTGACCACGGTGACCCGCGTCTACCCGGCCAAGACCGGAACCGGGTACGTCATCGAGACCCGCTCCACGAAGGCCAAGCTCGGTATCGGCCGGACCCGGAAGTTCACCGCCGACCAGGTGATCTTCTCGGCAGCCTCGCTCGGCACCCAGAAGCTGCTCCACAAGCTCAAGCGCACCGGCGACCTGCCGCAGATCTCCGACCGTCTCGGCGAGCTGACCCGCACCAACTCGGAGTCGATCCTCGGTGCGATCGCGCCGGACACCGCCATCGACTACACCGAGGGCGTCGCGATCACCTCGTCGTGGCACCCCGACGAGCACACCCACATCGAGCCGGTCCGCTACGGCCACGGCAGCAACGCGATCGCGGCGATGCAGACGGTGCTCACCGAAGGTGGTCCCCGGCGGTTCCGCCGCTGGCTCAAGGAGATGTGGCTGCAGCGGCGGTCGCTGCGTACGTTCTACGACTTCAAGCACTGGTCCGAGCGCACCGTCATCGCGCTGGTCATGCAGGCGCTCGACAACTCGATCACGACCTTCCCGAAGCGGACGATCTTCGGGTGGCGGATGTCGTCGAAGCAGGGCCATGGCAAGCCCAACCCGACCTGGATCCCCGCCGGTCTCGACGCCGTGCGGAAGATGGCCGTGGTGATGAGCTCGGGGGAGAAGCCGGGATACGCCGGCGGCACGATCGGCGAGCCGTTCAACAAGCCGATGACCGCCCACTTCATCGGCGGCTGCACCATCGGCGACTCGGTGGAGACCGGTGTCATCGACCCCTACCAGCGGCTCTACGGCTATGAGGGGCTGCATGTCGTGGACGGCTCCGCGATCTCCGCCAACCTGGGTGTGAACCCGTCGCTGACGATCACCGCACAGGCCGAGCGGGCGATGGCGTTCTGGCCCAACAAGGACCAGGCCGACCCGCGTCCGGCGCTGGGAGCCGGCTACGCCCGGATCCAGCCGGTCCGGCCGACGGCCCCTGCCGTGCCCGCGAGCGCGCCGGCGGCGCTGCAGCTGCCCATCGTTGACGTTCGGTGACCAGTCTGTTGCCGGATCGATACCGACTTCGCTCGAAGTTTTCTGGCAGGAAGTTTTTAGTTGACCCGTAACCGTGGTTAAGAGGGTTCGTTGGAGTGATCAGACCCGGGATTGCTCCCTCCCTAATACATGCCGGGTCTTCAGTCCGGGACAGTGATGCCTCGGGCAATCAGGGCCCGGCCACCTCCCTCCCCGGCCGGGCCCTGGTGCATTTCGCGGGCACCGTGCCTCGTCGTTAGGATTCGTGCATGACGCAGGCTCCTGGGGCGGAAGAGCACGATCTGGTTCTCGTGGTGGACTTCGGCGCGCAGTATGCGCAGCTGATCGCCCGCCGCGTGCGTGAGGCGAAGGTCTACTCCGAGATCGTGCCCCACTCGATGCCGGTCGAGGAGATGCTCGCCAAGAACCCGAAGGCGATCATCCTCTCGGGCGGCCCGTCGAGCGTGTACGCCGAGGGTGCCCCCGCCATCGACAACAGCCTGTTCACCGCAGGCACCCCGGTCTTCGGGATGTGCTACGGCTTCCAGCTGATGGCCCAGGGCCTGGGCGGCACCGTGGACGACAACGGCGCGCGTGAGTACGGCCGCACGCCGGTCACCGTCGGCGTACCCGGCACCCTGCTCAAGGACATCCCGCCGGCCCACAACGTGTGGATGTCCCACGGCGACTCCGTCTCGCAGGCGCCCGAGGGCTTCACCGTGCTCGCGAGCACCGCGGACACGCCGGTCGCGGCCTTCGAGAACGTCGACAAGCAGCTGGCGGGCGTGCAGTGGCACCCCGAGGTGCTCCACTCCGAGCATGGGCAGAAGGTGCTCGAGCACTTCCTGTGGGACATCGCCGGCGCGCGCCAGACCTGGACCATCGGCAACATCGCCGAGGACCAGATCGAGCGGGTCCGCCAGCAGATCGGTGACCACCGCGCGATCTGCGCGCTCTCCGGTGGCGTCGACTCCGCGGTCGCGGCCGCCATCGTCGCCAAGGCGATCGGTGACCGGCTGACCTGCGTCTATGTCGACCACGGCCTGATGCGCAAGAACGAGTCGGTCGCGATCGAGAAGGCGTTCCGGGAGTCCACCGGCGCCGAGCTGAAGATCGTCGACGCCGAGAAGGAGTTCCTCGACGCGCTCGCCGGGGTCACCGACCCGGAGGAGAAGCGCAAGATCATCGGGCGCGAGTTCATCCGCTGCTTCGAGCGTGCCGAGGTCGAGATCCTCGGCGACTCCGACGAGAAGGTCGCCTTCCTCGTCCAGGGCACCCTCTACCCCGACGTCGTCGAGTCCGGTGGCGGTGCCGGCACCTCCAACATCAAGTCCCACCACAACGTCGGCGGCCTCCCCGAGGACCTCGAGTTCGAGCTGGTCGAGCCGCTGCGTGAGCTCTTCAAGGACGAGGTGCGCGCCGTCGGCTCCCAGCTCGGCCTGCCCGACGAGATCGTCCAGCGCCAGCCGTTCCCCGGCCCCGGCCTCGGCATCCGCATCATCGGGGAGGTCACCAAGGACCGGCTCGACATCCTCCGTGAGGCGGACGCGATCGCTCGCGAGGAGATGACGAAGGCCGGTCTCGACCGCGACATCTGGCAGATGCCGGTGGTGCTGCTCGCCGACGTCCGCTCTGTCGGCGTCCAGGGCGACGGCCGCACCTACGGCCACCCCGTCGTGCTCCGTCCGGTCACCTCCGAGGACGCGATGACGGCCGACTGGGCCCGCCTTCCCTACGACGTCATGGAGCGCATCTCCACCCGGATCACCAACGAGGTGAGCGAGATCAACCGGGTCACCGTCGACATCACCTCGAAGCCGCCCGGCACCATCGAGTGGGAATGAGTCGTCGACGAGGCCCGGCCGTGGACAATGTCGTCCATGACTGAGCCGGACCTCGCTCGACGACTCCTCGACGCCCATGTCGCCCACGAGATGGCGGCCATGCGTGGCGTACGTTTCCTCGATCTCGTCACCGGCGAGATCGACTTCGCGCTGCGTGCCGCCAGTGACCTGACGCTCGACCAGGTGATGCCGCGCGACCTGATCAAGGAGGTCGCGCTCAAGTACGTCAGCACCTTCCGGCTCCCGGGCGCGATCCCGGAGATCGCCGGGGCGCTCGCGACGAGGCTGAAGGCCCACCCCGCCAACGACACCCAGCTCGGCAAGGTGGTCAGCCGGCCGCGAGTCGCGGAGCTCGTCGACGCCCTCGTCGAGATGCGTACGTTGCGCCGCGAGGTCCTGCGCAGCCTCGCCGAGAACTCCGGGATCCAGGCCGGCGTCGGCACCCTGATGCGGGGCACGGCCCGGGGTGCCGTCGACACCGGACGCCGGCTCGCCGACAACCTGCCGGGAGGTGCGCTCGGCTTCTCGATCGCCGAGCGGGTCGCCGGCCGGATGGCGGACACGGTCAAGGGCACGCCGGTCGGTGCGGCCGTCGACCAGAGCGCCCGCGAGCTCGCGGAGCGGGGTGCCGGGGCGCTGCTCGGCTACCTCTCCGACACCGCCGCGAGCTCGGTCACCGACGAGGAGGTGCGCGACGCGCTGCTGGAGGTCTGGGACGCGCTCGCGACCCGGCCGGTGCGCGAGCTCGCCGACCTGATCGACGACGACCAGCTGGTCGCGCTCTTCGTCGGGATCTATCAGGTCTGGCTCGACGTCCGGGACTCCGACTACCTGCAGGCCCTGGTCGACACGGGCGTCGACTTCTTCTTCGACACCTACGGCAGCTTCACGCTCGACCGGCTCCTGGAGGAGTGGGGGCTGGGCCGCGACGACCTCGTGGAGGAGGCCCTCCGCTTCGGGCCGCCGGTGATCGAGGCGCTGGCCGAGGCGGGTGTCCTCGAGCAGCTGGTACGCCGCCGGCTGACGAGCTTCTACGACTCCGCGGAGGCGCGGGCTCTTCTGGGGTGACGCCGTGTGCGGGGCCGCCGGGGTGGGTACCGGATCCCGAGCAGTCGATCATGCAGGAGGCACGACATGGCCGAGACGATCGTCGACGACAGGCTCTGGGAGAACTTCCACCGCGCGGTGAACATGACCTCGCGCGACCTGCGGAAGTGGCTCGCCGTGCAGGGCGCGGGGGAGACGACCGAGACCGAGCCGGACCGCGCCGGAAGCGCGCTCGGGCATCGCGTCGCCGACATCCTGGGCAAGCGCCGCTCCGACCTCACCCCTGACGACGTGGACGTCATGCAGCGGGTGGTCGACAAGATCACCGACCTGCGCGGCGGCGACACCGGCCAGTGGGAGCCGACCGCGGGCGACGCGCAGTGGCGTCGTCGGCTGATGAACATCGGCCACGACCCGCTGAAGCCGTGAGCTTCTCGTGAGTGCTGCGGAGTGGGTGCCGGAGTCGCCGACGCTGGCCGACCTGCACAGCGCCGTCCAGAAGTGTCGTGGCTGCGAGCTCTACCGTGACGCCACCCAGGGCGTGATGGGCCAAGGGCCGACCCCGGCCCCGCTGATGCTGCTGGGTGAGCAGCCGGGTGACCGGGAGGACCGGGAGGGCGAGCCGTTCGTCGGTCCGGCGGGCGGCATCCTCCACGAGGCGCTCGCGGATGCCGGGATCGATCCGGAGGCGGCGTACACGACGAACGTCGTGAAGCACTTCCGCCACCGCGTCTCGGGCAAGCGCCGGATCCACCAGTCGCCCACCAGCAAGCAGGTCGGCGCGTGCGCGCCGTGGCTGGCGGCCGAGCTGGACCTGGTACGTCCCACCGGGGTCGTCCTGCTCGGCGGCACCGCCGGCAAGGCGCTGTTCGGCTCGTCGTTCCGGGTCGGCGAGGCTCGCGGCCACCTCCTCGAGTGGCCCGAGGCCATCGCCACGTCGACCCTCGACCCCTGGGTCCTCGCGACCACCCACCCCTCGGCCGTCCTGCGGGCGGAGGACGAGAGGCAGGCGACGTACGACGGTCTGGTCGCGGACCTGAAGGTCGCCGCCAAGGCCTTGGAAAAGTAGTCGACAGGCGATGTCGAGAACGTAGGTGCAGGCTCGACGCGTGGGTAAGCGCATCACCAACCCACCTTCGAGGAGATCGAGATGAGCACCAACGCACAACGAGCCGGCTGGGTCATCACCGTCCTGGTCACCCTGTTCCTTGGCTTCGACGTCGTGATCCACCTGTTCCGGGTCGAGTCCGCCATGGAGTTCAACGACAAGATCGGCGCCCCGGGCTGGTTCCCGGTCGTCTGCGGTGTCGTCCTCGGCCTGTCGCTGATCGCGTACCACGTGCCGGCCACCCGGGCGATGGGGACGGTCCTGATCACCGCCTACCTCGGCGGCGCGGTCACCGTGAACCTGGTCTTCGGGCAGCCGGCCTTCAACACCGTCTTCGCCATCGCGACCGCCGTTCTCGTCTGGGCCGGCGCCTGGCCCCGTGACGAGCGCCTGCGTGCCCTGGTCGCCGCTAACCGTGGCGCAGGCGCGTGAAGGCGCCGAGGACGGTGCGCTCGGAGAGCACCAGATAGTCCTGCAGCTCGGCCGCGGCCGCGGGTCCGCCCTGCTCGAGGAAGGTCTCGAGCAGGGCCCGGTTGCGGGTCACGAACGGCGCGTGCAGGGCCTCGGGGTTGTCGATCTCGAGGAACGCGAGCCGCAGCTCGGCGGCGATGTCGCGGAAGAGCCGCTCCAGGCGTGGGCTGTCGGCGAGAGCGACGATCGCGTCGTGGAACGCCATGTTGGCGGTGCCGACGGTGCGCCAGTCACGCGCCTCGAGGCTGGTCTCGCCTTGCTCTACCGCCTCGCGCATCGCGGCGACCGCCGGATGCAGCGGGGAGCCCGCGGCCAGGGCGGCCGGTTCGACGTAGCGGCGCGCGCGGTAGATGTCGACGACGTCCGCCACGCCGGGTGAGGCGACCGAGACCCCGCGGTGGGGGACGTGCTCGATGAGCCCCTGCTCCGCCAGCACCCGGAAGGCCTCGCGGAGCGTGTTGCGCGAGACCCCGAGCTTCTCGGCGAGGGAGATCTCCGAGAGCCGGGTGCCCGGCGCGAACTCGCCGTCGATGATCCGTCGGCGCAGGGCGTTCGTCAGGGTGTCCTCGACATCGGGCATGACCGCATCCTAGGGGAATCACATCCGCGGACAATCGAAACAGGATTTTAACGAACCCGGCTATTATTGTTGAACAATCGGTGCCATCCTGTACTACATAAAGATTGTGGCCTCGACCACACGGCCCGGATGGCAGGAGTCCCCCATGACTGACACAAGCAGCGCCGAGCGCGCGAAGAGCTTCGCGCGCTCTCGCCGAGGACCGATCCTCGGCGCCATCTTCCTGATGGCCACCTCGGCCATCGGCCCCGGCTTCATCACCCAGACCGCGACCTTCACCGCCCAGCTCGGCGCGGCGTTCGCCTTCGCGATCCTGGCCTCGATCCTGATCGACTTCGCGCTGCAGATGAACGTGTGGCGGATGATCACCGTCGCCGGCAAGCGCGCCGGCGACCTCGCCAACGAGGCCGTGCCGTTCTCCGGTCACGTCCTGGCGACGCTGATCGTGATCGGTGGTCTGGCGTTCAACATCGGCAACATCGCGGGTGCAGGCCTCGGCCTGAACGCGCTGCTGGGCCTCGACCCGAAGCTCGGTGGGCTGCTCTCGGCGCTGCTCGCGATCGGCATCTTCATGTACAAGCGGGCCGGCCGCGTCGTCGACATGGTCGTGCTCGCGCTCGGCCTGTTGATGATCGGCCTCACCCTCTTCGTCGCGATCGCGTCCCAGCCCCCTGTCGGCGACGCGCTGCGCCAGACCTTCGTGCCCGACACGCTCAACTTCGCGACCATCACCACGATCGTGGGCGGCACCGTCGGTGGCTACATAACCTACGCCGGCGCCCACCGCTACCTCGACTCCGGCCTGGTCGGTCCCGACCACGTGCCGGCCGTCCACCGCGCTTCGATGAGCGGCATCCTCGTCACCGGGATCATGCGCTACGTACTCTTCCTGGCGATCCTCGGCGTCGTCGCCTCAGGCGTCACCCTCGACTTCTCGAGCCAGGCGGCCAACCCGGCGGGTCAGGCGTTCGGTGCCGTGCTCGGTGACGCCGGCATCCGCATCTTCGGCGCGATCTTCTGGGCCGCGGCGATCACCTCGGTCATCGGCGCCGCGTACACCTCGGCGACCTTCATCTCGACCTTCTCGAAGAAGCTGGGAACGGGCTGGCCGCTGCAGGTCGCGACGGTCGCCTTCATCCTGGTCTCCCTCGTCCTCTACCTGCTGATCGGTGCGGCGCCCGCGGCTATCCTGGTCTTCGTCGGCGGCTTCAACGGTCTGATCCTCCCGATCGGCATGACGATCTTCATGTACGTCGGCTGGTTCCGTCAGCGCGACGTCCTGCACGGCTACCGCTACCCGCTGTGGCTGCTGGCTCTGGGGACGCTCGCGACCCTGCTCAGCTGGTACATGGGCATCGTCTCGATCGGCCCGATCTTCGCCTTCATCGGCATTGGAGCGTGAGAAGCATGGCAACCATCGACCTGAACTCCGACCTCGGCGAGAACGCCCCCGACCGGGTGGTCGCCGACGACGCGGCCATGCTCGGGATCGTCTCGAGCGCCAACGTCGCCTGCGGGTTCCACGCCGGCACCCCCGAAGGGATCCGTACGACCCTCGCCGATGCCGTCGCCAACGGCGTCACCATCGGCGCGCACCCCGGCTACCGCGACTACGAGGGCTTCGGCCGTCGCGCGATGGACATCGACTCGGCGACCCTGCAGGCGCACGTCGAGTACCAGCTGGGCGCGCTGCTCGGCCTGACCGCGGCGGTCGGCGGGGCGGTCCGCTACGTCAAGCCGCACGGCGCGCTCTACAACACGATCGCCCGCGACGAGCGGCAGGCGCGGGACGTGGTCGCCGCGGTCAAGGCGATCGACCCGTCCCTCGTGCTGCTCGGGCTGGCCGGCGGCGTCGTGCTCGACGTGGCCGAGAAGGCCGGGCTGGCGACGGCCGCCGAGGCCTTCGCCGACCGTGCCTACACGCCCGGCGGCGAGCTGGTCTCGCGCGCGGAGCCCGGTGCGGTCCTCCACGACGCCGACGCCGTCGCGGCCCGCATGCTGCGGCTCGCCCGCGAAGGTGTCGTCGAGGCGATCGACGGCACCGACGTGGCCGTACGCGCCGACTCGATCTGCGTGCACGGCGACAGCGACGGGGCGATCCGGATGGCCGCGGCCATCCGGGAGCTGTTCGAGGCCGAGGGCATGGTCATCGCGCCCTTCGCCGGAGCGGCGGCATGATCGCGAGCGCCAGCCAGCTGGAGGAGGCGCGCGCTGCGCGCGCCTCCTACCGGGCCGGCGAGGTCGCTCCGACGAGCGGCGTCGCCCACGGCCTGGTGCAGGCGAACCTCATCGCGGTGCCGGCCGACTGGGCTTTCGAGGTGCTGCTCTTCGCGCAGCGCAACCCGAAGCCGTGCCCGGTGCTCGAGGTACTCGACCCAGGCGCCTACGAGTCGACCCTGGCACCCGGCTCCGACCTGCGCACCGACATCCCGGCGTACCGGATCTGGCGTGAGGGCGAGCTCGTCGAGGAGATCACCGACGCCGGCGCGGTCTGGGAGGAGCAGCACCCCGACCTGGTCTCGTTCCTGATCGGCTGCAGCTTCACCTTCGAGGCGGGCCTTGCCGACGCCGGCATCCCCATCCGTCACCAGGAGCTCGGCCGCAACGTGCCGATGTACCGCACCTCGCGCGCCTGCGCGCCCGCCGGGCGCCTGCGCGGCGACATGGTGGTCTCGATGCGCCCGATCCCCGCGGACCGCGTCGCGGATGCCGTACGCATCTCCGGCCGCTATCCGGCGGTGCACGGTGCGCCGGTGCATGTCGGCGACCCGGCCTCGCTCGGCATCGCCGACCTGGCAGCTCCCGAGTTCGGCGACCCGCCCGAGGTACGCGACGGCGAGGTGCCGGTCTTCTGGGCCTGCGGGGTCACGCCGCAGGCGGCGATCATGGCCTCGCGCCCGCCCTTCGCGCTCACCCATGCGCCCGGCCACATGTTCGTCACCGACGTTCCTGATGCGGAGTATCTGGCGTGAGGCGCGTTCTCACCGCATCGGACCAGGCGCTGCTGGTCGAGGAGGAGGACCTCGAGGGCGCGATGCGGCTGCACGCGGCCCTCGTGGCCGCGCCTCCGACCGGCGTCGTCGAGCTGGTGCCCGCGGCACGGACGGTGCTCGTCCGCTTCGACCCGACGTTGGTCGACGAGGTGACGCTCGCCAAGGAGCTGTCCCGTGTCGAGGCCGTCCACGGCGGTCTCCCGACCGCGGGCTCGGTGACGATCGGCGTGCGTTACGACGGCCAGGACCTCGACGAGGTCGCCGACCTGCTCGGAGTCAGCACCGAGGAGGTCGTCGCGCGCCACACCGCCGCGACCTGGCGGGTGGCCTTCACCGGCTACGCCCCCGGGTTCGGCTATCTCGTCGGCGACGACCCGCTCTTCGACGTACCCCGCCGCTCCTCGCCGCGCACCCGCATCCCCGCCGGCTCGGTCGGGCTGGCCGGGACCTTCTCGGGCGTCTACCCGCGGGAGAGCCCCGGCGGCTGGCAGCTCATCGGGCGTACGGACGCGCCGATGTGGGACCTGCACCGGGACCCGCCCGCCCTGCTCGCGCCCGGGATGACGGTGCGGTTCGAGCGGCTCGAGCGGGAGTCGGTCATCTCGACAAGCTCGATACAACGCTCGGTGGCCGATACCGAAGACGACCGTGTTGGTCTCGACACCGGCTCGCTAGCGCTCGCCGGGCTCGACCAGCGAACCGCTGGTCGAGCCGCCGGAGCCGCTTGGCGGAGGCGTGTCGAGACCAACACATTCCCCTGTGCTGTCGAGGTCGTACGTCCCGGCCTCCAGCTCGTGCTCGAGGACCTCGGCCGCTCCGGCCATGCCGCGCTCGGCGTCTCCGCGTCGGGCACCGCCGACCGCCGCGCGCTCCGAGCCGCCAACCGAGCCGTCGGCAACGACCCCGGAACGGCGGGCTTCGAGCTCGCCGGTGGCGGGGCGGTCCTGCGCTTCACCGGCCCCGCGGTCGTCGCGGTGGCGGGCGCGCCCGCCGCGGCCACGATCGTACGCAGCGGCGGCCCGCCGCTCCCGGTCGAGCACGGCGCCGCCACCGCGCTCGAGGACGGCGAGGAGCTGCACTTCGGCTGGATCAGCGAAGGTCTGCGCGCGGTGATCGCGGTCCGCGGTGGTCTGGATCTCGAGCCGGCGCTCGGCAGCCTCTCCAGCGACACGCTCGCCGGTCTCGGCCCCGGCGACCTCGGCGGCCGCCCCTTGCGGGCTGGTGACGTCGTCCCGCTGCACGGACCCGCGGCCGCTCCGTACGCAGTCGACCCCTGTCCAGCCCCCGCCGACCCGCTGCCCGCACCCGGCGACACCGTCGACCTGCGCATCGTGCTCGGGCCGCGCGACGACTGGTTCACCCAGGCCGGCGTACGCACTCTCGTCGAGCAGGAGTGGACCGTCACGCCCCGCTCCGACCGTGTCGGCGTACGTCTCGAAGGAGCCGTCCCGCTGGAGCGCGCCGTGTCCGGAGAGCTGCCGAGCGAGGGTGCGGTGACCGGCGCCATCCAGGTGCCTCCCGACGGCCAGCCCGTGCTGTTCCTTCCAGACCACCCGCTCACCGGCGGCTATCCGATCATCGGCGCGGTCGTCGACCGCGACCTGGACCTGGCCGGGCAGCTGCCGCCCGGGGTCCGCATCCGCTTCCGACCCGTCGCGCCCGCTGCGCCGGCGGCCGAGATCCGAGGAGACTGACATGCGCAGGGTGCTCATCGCCAACAGGGGAGAGATCGCCGTCCGCGTCGTGCGGGCGGTCGCCGAGGCCGGCCTGGTGTCGGTCGCCGTCTACGCCGACCAGGATGCCGACGCGCTGCACGTACGGCTCGCCGACGAGGCGTACGTCCTCGGTGGCTCCACCGCCGCCGACTCCTACCTCAGCATCGAGTGGCTGCTGGCCGCCGCGCAGGCCTCCGGTGCCGACGCGGTGCATCCCGGCTACGGGTTCCTTTCGGAGAGCGCCGAGTTCGCGCGCGCCGTCGAGGCCGCCGGCCTGACCTGGATCGGCCCGAGCCCGGAAAGCATCGAGAAGCTCGGCGACAAGATCACCGCGCGCCGGATCGCGCAGAGCGTGGGTGCGCCGCTGGTCGCGGGCACCGACCGGCCGCTGGAGTCCGCCGACGAGGCGGTCGCGTTCGCGCGCGAGCACGGGCTCCCCATCGCGATCAAGGCCGCCTTCGGTGGCGGCGGCCGCGGCCTGAAGGTGGCCCGCGAGCTCGAGGACGTCGCCGACGCCTTCGAGTCCGCGTCCCGCGAGGCGCTGGCCGCGTTCGGCCGGGGCGAGTGTTTCGTGGAGCGTTTCCTCGAGCGTCCGCGGCACATCGAGGCGCAGGTGCTGGGCGACGGCACGGGACACGTCGTCGTGGTCGGCGACCGGGACTGCTCGCTGCAGCGGCGCAACCAGAAGCTCGTCGAGGAGGCGCCCGCGCCAGGGCTGACCGATGAGCAGCGCCGCCGCATCCACGACGCCGCCCGCGACATCTGCGCGGCGGTCTCCTACCGCGGTGCCGGCACCGTCGAGTTCCTGATGGGAGCGGACGGGGTGATCTCGTTCCTCGAGGTGAACACCCGGCTGCAGGTCGAGCACCCGATCACCGAGGCGGTCACCGGCGTCGACCTCGTCGCCGAGCAGCTGCGGATCGCCGCCGGTGAGGGGATCTCCTTCTCGGAGACGCCTTCCCCGACGGGACATGCGATCGAGCTGCGGATCAACGCCGAGGACCCGGGCCGCGGCTTCCTGCCGAGCCCCGGCGTCGTGACGGACCTGCGGGTCCCGTCCGGGCCCGGCGTGCGCTGGGACGCCGGGATCGAGGCCGGCGACACCGTGCAGAGCGCCTTCGACTCGCTGATCGCCAAGCTGATCGTGCACGCCCCGGACCGCGACCAGGCCCTCGTACGCGCCCGCCGCGCGCTCCGCGAGCTCTCGGTCGAGGGCGTCGCGACCGTCGTACCCTTTGCTCGCGTCCTGCTCGACGACCCCGCGTTCTCGACCGACGGGTTCGCGGTGCACACCCAGTGGATCGAGACCACGCTGATGCCTCGCCTCGAGACCCAGCGTCGACCCGAGCCGGCGCCCGAGCGACCGCTCCGGCGCATGCCGATCGAGATCGACGGCCGCCGGGTGATGCTCGGGCTCCCGGACGACCTGCTGCGCGGCCTCGCCGCGGGCGGACCGTCACCGGCGGAGGCCGGACAGGCGACCGCCGTCGCCGACCCTGCCGCGCTGGAGGCACCCGTTCCCGGCACACTCGTCGAGTGGCTTGTCCCCGACGGCGCCCAGGTCACCGAGGGTGAGGACGTCGCGGTCCTCGACGCGATGAAGATGGAGACTCGGGTCGCAGCCCATCGCGCGGGCGCGCTCTCCCACGGTGCCGACGTGGGTGGCACGGTCGCGATCGGGGACGTGCTCGGGAAGATCGAGTAGCCCTACGCGGTGTGGGCGAGGATCGCGGGGATCGCCGTGTCCCAGGTGTAGGGAGGCGGCGGCTCGTGGCCGACGTCCTCGAGGGTCAGCAGGGTCGAGTCGGGGATCTCGCGGGCGAGGACCTCGCCATGGCCGACCGGCATCAGCGGGTCGGCGGTGCCGTGGATGACCAGGGTGGGCGCGGCGATGTCGGCGAGCGAGGCCTCGATGCGCTCGCCCTCGGGCGCCGCGTCGTGGTTCTCGAACGTCGGCCGCATGTCCGGCGTACGCTTCACAACCTTCTCGCACACCGCCCGCATCCGCTGCTCGTCGAAGCGCCGCGGGATGAACGCCCGCTGGTCCTCGACCAGCATGCTGACCAGGGCGTCGTGGTCGTCCATGTCGGGCATCGGCCGGTCGGCCGCCGCCGCGAAGAAGTCCGCCATCGCCTCACCGATCGGCGGCAGCTCGACGCCCTCGAACGCCGACGTCGTCTGGTCGAGCACCACGGTGGCGACCCGCTCGGGATAGAGCACGGCGGCGCACTGGGCGATCGCGCCACCCATCGAGATCCCGAACAGGTGAGCGCGGTCGAGGCCGAGGGCGTCGAGAAGACCGGGTACGTCGGCGACCATGTCACGCCACGTGTAGCCCGGCTTGCCGGCCGGCCAGGTCGTGGAACGGCCGGTGTCGCGGTGGTCGTAACGGATGACGTACCGCTCACCGGCCGCCAGCGCCGCGCAGAAGTCGTCCTCCCAATAGTCCATCGAGGCGCACTTCCCGCCGATCAGCAGGATCGGCGGGTCGGTCGGTGAACCGAACGTCTCCGTGCACAGCTCGATCCCGTTGACCGCCAGCATCTGCTCCATGGCGACCAGCAGATCGCCACGGCCGGATCGCGTCAAGCGTTATTCGTCCCCCGACGCGTACGCGTCGATCTCGCTGCGCAGCCGGGTCTTGACGTCGTCGGGTGCGTAGGAGACGTCGACCGCGGCCCGGGCGAGGTCGGCGATGCCGGTCGCGTCGAGGCCGAGGAGGTCGGTCGCGATCTCGTACTCCTGGTTGAGCGTCGTCGCGAACATCGGCGGGTCGTCGGAGTTGATCGTGACCGCCACACCTGCATCGACGAACGTCTTCAGCGGGTGCTCCTCGAGCGACGCGACCGCACCGGTGGCGACGTTGGACGACGGGCAGACCTCGAGCGGGATCCGGTGCTCGGCGAGGTGGGCGAGCAGGGCCGGGTCCTGGGCCGCCGAGGTGCCGTGGCCGATCCGCTCGGCCTTCAGCACGGTCAGCGCGTCCCAGATCGTCTGCGGCCCGGTGGTCTCCCCGGCGTGCGGCACCGAGCGGAGCCCCGCGGCCCGAGCCGCGTCGAAGTGCCGCTCGAACTGCGGCCGGGGAACCCCCACCTCAGGCCCGCCGAGCCCGAAGCCGATGAGCGCCTCGGGCCCGTGGTCGACCGCGTACGTCAGCGTCGCGTCGGCCGCCGGGATCCCGGCCTCGCCCGGGATGTCGTAGATCCAGCGCAGCACGATCCCGAAGTCGCGTTCGGCGCTCGTTCGGGCGTCCTCGAGCGCCTCGGTGTAGGCCTCGATCGGCATGCCGGCGTGTCCCGTCCCGGCAGGCCGCTCGGCCAGGTCGGGTCGTACGGAGGTGTAAGGGGTGCAGGTCAGCTCGGCGTACCGGACCTGCTGGGTCTGCGCCAGGTCGCGCGCGATCTCGTAGGTCAGATAGCGGATGTCCTCCGGCGTCCGGACCAGGTCCACGACCGAGAGATAGACCTCGACGAAGTGCGCGAAGTCGCTGAACGTGAAGTAGTCCTTGAGGAGCTCGACGTCCGCCGGCACCGCCCCCGGATGCCGCGCGGCCAGCTCCGCGACGATCCGCGGCGAAGCCGACCCGACGTGGTGGACATGCAGCTCTGCCTTCGGCAGCCCGGCGATGAAGGTCTTCAGGTCACTCACGGGCAGATCGTCACACGTGGTACGCCGCTGGCGCGACCCGGTTTCATGCGGGTCAGAAGAAGTGTCGGTGGCCGTGGCTACTGTCCCGGTCTATGAAGGGGGCGTATCCGAGGCTGGCGGACGGCACGAAGGTGCCCTTCCGTCCGTCGCAGCGTCCGCCGGTCATCGGGAACCGATACGTCTGGGCGACAAGATTCGATTCGAGCGCGTCGTCGACGGACAGTTGGTCCGTGTGCAGGTGAGGGTCGACAAGGATCCGCCAGAGATCTGGAACGCATACCCCGTGGACGATGAGGACTAGCATGGTGACCATGAACATCGAGGACTTCGCCTACGGCGTGCTGATGGAGGCGCTGCCGTCCATCCCCGCCGATGTGCTCGAGGTCATCGCAGATGACATCGACGCAGGCGAATACCTCACCTCCTTGATCGAGCTGATCGAACGGGCGCCGGAGACGGTTTCCTTGGCTGTTGTCGATGCCCTCGAGGGTCATCTGGCGACTCTTCCCGAGGGTCCTCATCGTCGAGTGGGCGCTGATGCCGTGGCTCGGCTCCGGCATCTCAAGACCGCCTGAGACCCAGAATTCACGCCAGTCGCCTACCGACCGCGCTCATGCGGCGTACAGCACGTTGTCCGGCCAGGTTCCTGCGGCATACATCCTTCCTGTGGTGCTCCTCAGCACCACAGATCAGACGTCACCCGTCCCTGCAGCAGTCCCTAGCCCTCATTGACGATTCTGGACGTGCTTCGTGGGTGGAGCAGGTTCTGGACGACAGTCACAACAAGTCCTTCTCGGTCACCCGGATCTCCGACAGTTCGGCTTCCGGGACCTCACCGAAGAAGCCTTCGCGCTCCTGGCCGCGCAATCCATGCGTGCGCGCGAAGTCGCTTGATCCGAGGTAGCCGATCCCAATAAGTCCGTCATCACCGATCCCTTCGACCCAGACCGGCTCGCCGTACCAGGTCGCGTTCACACGGACGGAGTAGTAGCGGTCCAGTGCATCCTCGGGGAGGCGAAGCCAGGGACGGCCGTCGTCGGAGCCGTACTCGATGGCGCCGGGGAAGTCACGTCGAAGGTCACCCTTGACAGCATCCGGCCGAATCTCCACCCACGTCCGTCCCAAGATGTGCACTTCGTAATCCGTCCCACGGAACGTCGCGAAGTATCCCGGCTTCCGCATCACTTCACCTCCGTCCGACGGGAATCCAGCCTTCTCGTCTTAGTACGGCCTCAGGGCGCTGAGTGCCGTCAGGGAGAACTTCCCAGATTTCGGCGCCCTCCTGCATCCGGATGCCACCGTCGACCTGGAACTCGGGGACGATGTCGTCGTCCGTCTCGGTGAACCCGTTTAGTTCGCGCGGTGTGCCGAGATGGGCAATGTCTTCCGCCCGCGTTACGGACACCTTAAGACGCGTAGATGACCTTGTCTGGCCACACTCCTGTGGCCCTTGCTTCCTTAAACGCCTTCATGAGGATCTTCGCCGCAGCCGGGTCGAGGTCGGAGTCAGCGGCCGAAAGGCGCGCCGGGATCTCGGCCTTGACGATCTCTACCTCGCCGGAACGCGCGGCTCCGGGCCAGTCGAATGCGTAAGTGATCGACTGATCGTCCTCAAAGGTCTTCTTGCCCTCGATGAGCATGCCCACTACTTCAGCCCTACCTCTCGCTCCCAGTTTGCCACTTCGTTCGCAGCGCGGTGTGCCTCGTTATAGGAGGCACCTGGATTTGCTTTCAAGTACTCCAGTTCGGTCTTTTCGTGAAGCAGCCAGAGGCGATCGGTGTCGGTTGCCTGACCGTTCTGAAGGCGGAACCAGGCTTCGGCCTGCTCTGGACTGGAGTCGAATCGTTTGACCACCGTTTCACCGTCGCCGTAGGTGATGCGATGTTCCTGATGGAAGACGTGATCCTTCACAGCCAGAACGTCGTCAGCCGACAGCTGACTTCCGTCGGGCATCCGCAGGTTGGCTTGGTCGGCAGAGATCTTTGCTGCATCGTCGGTAGAGCTACGGATCTCCTCGTATGCGTCGTCCGCCCACATCTCGCGTCGGAACGGATCCCGGGGCCCAACATGGCCGCCAGTGTGAAGATCGTCCAGCTTGCCCAGGTCGCTGAGGTCGTCGATGGCGTTGTCGATCTTGCCGACGTCGCCGAGACCGTCGAGGTTGTCCAGGCCACGCAGGCCCTTGGTCATGTCGCCGAGCGCGTCGAGGGCGTCGGCGCCGCCCTTGATGCCGCGGGTGGCGGCGGTGGCGGTGCCGCCGGAGAGTACGCCGGCGACGATGTCGGGGACGAGGTGGCCAATGGCTCGGGCGGGGTCGTCGGCCCAGGTGTCCCAGTCGAGCAGACCCTTGCCGAGCTGTTTGCCGAACTCGAGGGGGTCGGACTTGAGCGCCTGCAAGAGCGCCTCGGCGTCCTCGAGCATCATCGACTTCTGGGCGGCGAGCTCCTCGGGGGTGAGGTCACCGGAGGCGAGCTCGATGATGTCGTGGAGGATCGAGACGTTGTAGATCATCTTGCCGAGGTCCCAGATGGCCTCACCGGCGCCCTCGAAGATGCCGCCGACGAACGCGAGCCCGGACTCGAACCAGTTGCGCTTCTCGGGCGCGTCCTTGCAGCCGACGCGTACCTCTCTGGCGCATTTGGCGGCCGCGATCTTCAGGTCGGACTTCGCCGTCTCGAGCATCGCCAACGCATCGGAGCGGATCGAGGCACCGGAGTCGAAGAACGGCTCCTTGGCGTAGGGATAGGTGAGTCCCTGCGACAGCGCCTGATTGCGGGCCTGCTCGAATCGGGATGTGTAGTCGGCGTAGTTGGCCTTGTCCTGCTCGGTGGCGGCCTCGCCGCGCTCGTACTCGGACTTGGCGGTGGCCGCGTTCTGCTGCGCGACCTCGAGCGCGGCGGCGTAGTCGATCAGGGCGTTGCCGGCCGTACGGAAGCCGGTGCCGGCCTCGTACCAGCGGTTCGGTTCGCGGTCGTGGGCGTCGCGGAAGTTGTCGGCGGCGCGGCCGATCCATCCCTGCGTGTCGATCTTGGTGAGGGCGTCACCGGTCTGGTCGAAGAACTTGCCCTTGTCGGCGCAGGTCTGGCCTCGTGAGCGGATCTCGCCGGGATTGCCCTTGATGGTGAAGTCGGGCACCGGCTACTTCCCGCCGGTGATGGTGAGGTCGGTGGCTGCGGACTTGGCCTTGTCCATCTCGGCCGTGCCCTTCTCATTGAGCTCGATGTAGTTCATCGCGATCTTCCCGATCCGGCCGGACATCTCGCCGACGTCCTCGCAGAGGTTGTTCATGCCGCGCTCCCAACGGTCCTTGAACTCCTCGACCGCGCTCCAGACCTCGTCGGAGCCGCACGCGTCCTCGGAAGGCACCAGGTCCTCGACGTCCTTGTCCTTGAACAGCTGCACCGTCTCGGCCAGTCCCTGAGCGGCCTTGGCCAAGGACTCCAGATCCACCTCGAAGTCGTAGGACGGCATCACGAGCCCTTTCACGTCTGTACCCGACCGCGTACGTCGGAGGACAATGTAGCCTCACGCTCGCCGGCACATCGAAACAACCTGGGGCGCCTGTGAACATTCAACTGACGGTGGGGCAGCAGACCGCTGCGGCCAAGCATGTCGAGGACAGCATCGCTGATCTCGAGAAGCTGCTGACCACTCTCTCCGGCAACATCGAGGCCTCGGTCCCGGGGATGATGGGTAGCGCCGCGGGCGGCCTCGTGGAGTCGTTGCAGACCTGGTTCGAGAAGGTCGGCGGGCTGGGGATCTTGATGCAGGAGTACGCCGCCGCGCTGCGCGACGTCGACATCCAGCACGCCACCACCCAGAACGACATCGTCCAGGAGGCCCACGGCCAGGCCGCGAACCTCGAGCAGCGGCTGGGACCCCTCTGATGAGCGACAACAGTCTGATCGTCAAGGAAGCCAGCATCGACGACCTCGAGACGACCCTGAGGACGGCCGCCGAGGACCTGCGCACGTTCTTCACCGACCTCATGGACGAGGTCGACCAGATCACCGCCGGCTGGTCGGCCGAGACCGGCTCGAAGCAGGCCGCCGACCGGGCCGCGCGCCGGATGATCGACGCCTCGGGCCGTGCCGCGAGCGTGCTGGAGACGATGGCCACCGCCGTACACAACTATGGTGAAGAGGCACACGACATCGAGGTCAAGAACGTCGCGATCGTCGGATGATCGCCTGAGACCGGGGAGACGAAGATGCGGGCGATCCACCACTGGGACCTCTGGGTCGACGACTTCGAGACGGCCTCGGGCGAGTGGGGCTGGCTCTTTGGCGAGCTCGGCTGGGAGGCCGGCGAGAAGGGCCACTTCTGGGAGGCGCCGGACGGGACGTACGTCTTCATGGAGCACTCCACGGACCAGCACGGCACGCAGGACCGGCTCAGGCCCGGCGTGAACCACATCGCGTTCACCGTCGAGAGCCGGGAGGTGCTCGACCGGATGCGGGCGGCGTCGACCGAGCATGGCTGGCACGAGATGTACGCCGACCGCTACCCGCACGCCGGGGGTGAGGAGCACACGGCGCTCTACCTGGAGAGCTCGGAGGGGTTCGAGGTGGAGATCGTGCTCGAGGTCGACGACCTCACGGCCTAGCTGTAGTCGTCGTCGCTGTCGTCGATGATGTGCATCGCCGCCTCCTCCGCAGAGGCGCCGGCGCCGTCGATGCCGGCGTCGATCCCATAGACCTCGGACTCGGTGTCCTCGCCGCCGCCACGGTCGGGGTCGACCAGCCGGCCCGCTCGCTTGTTGCCCACCTCGCGACCGTCGGGGTCGTCGGCCTCCTCGGCGTCGTCGTACTCGACCGCGTAGGGGTCCGGCTCGGGGATCTCCTGGTGCTGACGCTGGTCGATGCACTCGCGGTGCTCCTCCTCCCACGGGGTGTTGCCGTAGTCGGTGGAGTAGCGGTCGGCGGTGACGATGCCGTGGTCGAGCTCGTCGCGCACCTCGCCTTCGAGAACATCGCCGGACAGCGCGTCCTCGCCGGTGATCTGGTCCTCGTCGTCGACGCTGTAGTCCCCGTAGATCTCGCGCGATTCGCTCACCTGAGTCTCCTCATCGGCCGGCATTGGGGCCATCGAGGCCCCCTTCGGTAACGTTAACCCGGTCCGGTATGGAGTGGAACCGGACGGAAAAACACGACGCGGGGAACGACCGAGGGAGCAGACTCAGATGGCGCCTCGCGCCCGATTGGCTGTGGCGGCTGTTGCCGTGCTCGCGAGCTCGTCGTTCGCGCTCGGCGCGATGCCTGACTCGACCGGCCCCCTGGGCTCGCTGGGGACGCTGGCCGGGAGCGCGTTCGCGCGCGTCGCCGACGGGTCCTCCGAGAGCGTGGTGCCCTCGACGCCCACGAAGACGCCCGACTGGGAGCCCTACTCCACCAAGCCCAACATCCTCATGATCACGGCGGACGACCTCGCCTATGAGGATCTCGAGTTCATGCCCCACACCCGCAGCCTCCTGGCCGCGCAGGGCACCTCGATGACCGAGGCGATCGCGCCCACCCCGATCTGCGTGCCGGCCCGCGCGTCGCTGCTGACCGGGCAGTACAGCCACAACCACCACACCGTCACCATCAACGGCGAGCGCGGTGGCTACGAGTCGATGGACCACACCGGCACGCTGCCCGAGGCGCTGCAGGAGGCCGGCTACGACACCCTCTTCGCGGGCAAGTACCTCAACGGTTACGGCCTGCGCGGGACAGCCAAGGACGTGCCACCGGGGTGGACCGACTGGCGAGCGACCACCGACATGTCGACCTACAACTTCGTCCGGCCCCGGATCAACCACAACGGCGAGTTCACCACCTACAACCGCTACACGACGTACGTGATGCGGGACCAGGCCAACGAGATGATCTCGGCGCCGGAGCGCGCCGACAAGCCGTGGTACATGTGGCTCAACTACGTGGCGCCCCACCACGGCGGCCCGGGCGAGAAGGACGACCCCGAGGGCACCAGCACGACCAGGCCGGCCGACGAGGACAAGCACTCCTTCGACGGCCTCGAGCTGCCGGACCTGCCCTACATGTTCCGCACCCCGACCGATGCGCCGCGGATCTCGGCCTCGCGCAAGTTCTTCGACGAGCAGGGGCGGGCCGAGCTGAGGATCGCGCACGAGCAGCGGGTCGAGGCCGTCCAGGCGCTCGACCGGGCGGTCGCCAGCCACGTGCTCCGGCTGCAGGAGACCGGTCAGCTCGACAACACGATCATCATCTTCTCCTCCGACAACGGCTACACCACCGGCGGCCACAACATCAACGGCAAGCTGATGCACTACCGCGAGACGCAGCGGATCCCGCTGATCCTGCGCGGCCCGGGCATCCCGGCCGGGCGCACGCTGGCCACCGGCGTCGGCAACCCCGACATCGCCACCACGGTCATGGCCGTCGCCGGCGCCGAGCCCGGACGTACCCAGGACGGCGTCAACATCATGCCGTGGCTCACCGCGCCCGCGCAGAACCGGGTGATCCCGCTCTCCGCCTGGCGGGTCAACGACGGCCACAAGCAGATCTACTCGGGGATCCGCTTCGGCGACTGGACCTACGCCCGGTTCTCCGACGGCAGCGAGGAGCTCTACAACCTCGCCGAGGACCCCTACCAGATCCACTCGCTCGCCCTGCTCTACGAGTACGGCGACAAGCTGGCCGAGCTGCGCGCGCTCAGCGACAGGTACGCCGACTGCGCCGGTGACACCTGTCCGAAGGAGTTCTACCCGGCCGACTGATCGGTCGTGTCGGTCGCGTCGGCCGCGCAGCGGAAGCCCAGGTTGCCCGCGGTCGAGTCGGGCGGGCTGCTGGAGCGCGCCGAGAGCCGGTAGCGGTGGCAGTAGGAGTCGTGGCAGAGGTACGAGCCGCCGCGCATGACCCGGGTCAGGCCCTCGGCAGGACCGCGCGGGTCGGCGATCGACTCCGGGGAGTCGGCGAGCTCGGCGTAGTAGGTCGGCGAGAACCAGTCCGCGCACCACTCCCAGACGTTGCCGATCATCTGGAACAGGCCGAACCCGTTCGGTTCGTACGTCCGCACCGGAGCAGTCGTGACGAACCCGTCGTCCGCGGTGTTGGTGTCCGGGAAGACCCCCTGCCAGACGTTGGCGCGGTGGGTGCCGTCCTGCTCCAGATCGTCGCCCCACGGGAACCGCGAGCCGGCGCGACCGCCGCGGGCGGCGTACTCCCACTCGGCCTCGGTCGGCAGCCTGGTGCCGGCCCACTCGCAGTAGGCCAGCGCGTCGTCGTGGGAGACGTGCACGACCGGGTGGTTGCCGCGGCGGCCGACGTTGGAGCCGGGGCCCTCGGGCGCTCGCCAGGAGGCGGCGCGGACGCCGAGCCACCACGGCGCCTCCGGGGAACGGCCCAGGACGTCGCGCGGGTCGCCCTCGAAGGCCAGGTGGAAGACGGCGGAGAAGCCTTCCCGCTCGGCGGTGGTGACGTAGCCGGTCGCCTTCACGAACCGGGCGAACTCCTCGTTGGTCACCGCGGTCGCGTCGAGCCGGAAGCCGGGCAGGTCGACGGTGTGCACCGGGCCCTCGCCGTCGGCCTGGTACCCCTCACCGAAGGAGTCCCCGGCGGCGTACGTCCCGCCGGGGAGGTCGACGAGGGTCCGGCGGCGCTTGCGGGGCAGAGCCGGCGGGCGCTGGGCCGGGTCGGGGCTGGGTCCGCGGGTCGCGCCGAAGGTGAGGTCTGAGGGCACGACACCAGCCTACGAGCCGGTGTAGGTGGCCTTCAGAGTGCCCGCGCTGGCCACGATCTTCCCCTTCTTGCCGGTCACCATGAGGCCTGGCGTGCGGGCCTTGCCGTTGGCGTCGGCCTTGATCTTGACCGTGCACGTCGGCTTCTTGGCGGCGCACGTGAAGTCACCCGAGGGCCGGTAGGTGACCGTCATCGTCTGGTTGTCGGCGAGCCCTTCGACGTACGCCGCCATGTAGGTGCACCTCGGCCTGTCCTTCGGGCACGAGCGCTTGACCGTGTGCCACTCCATCCGGGCCGCCGCGGCTTTGCCGCAGAGCCGGGCCGGCTCGCCCGTGCGGACCGTCCCCCAGGCGTACGTCACCTTGGTCGTCGCCTCCACGCAGGCCTCCGTGCCGCCCTTGGCGACCGGGATCGTGTAGCTCAGCTCGGGGTCCTCGCCGGCGGTGGGCTGGGCGGCGCCGTCGTCGATGGAGGCCACGCCGGAGGCGACCTCGGGTGCGGTCACCGTCAGCGTCACCTGGCGGTAGCCCGCGGCCGTGGCGGCGGTCGGGGCCTCCGGCGTGCGGGCGTAGCAGCTGTCCAGGTCGGTGATCGTGTCGACGTTCTTCGCGGCGAGGTCCTCGTCGGAGAGCCGCAGGTTGGTCACCGCGAGCACGCCGGCGATCGCCGGCCGGCCGACCTGGCGCAGACATCGGGGGTCGTCGAGCGTCCAGGCGCCGGCGACCTGCTTGCTCCAGCCGTTCGCCCCGCCCTCCGCGCAGTCGAGCAGCTCGGCGTACCACTGCGACCCCAGCGCCGACGGCCATTCGCCGGTGTAGGTGAAGCCGCCGCCGGTCTTGGCGACCACCCCGGCCTCGGTGAGGCCGACGCTGCCCTCGTCCTTGACGACGGTCTCGGCGGCGCACCGGATCTGCTCGGGATCGGCCCACGCCGGGGTGTCGCCGGCGAGGGCGAGGGTGCGCGCGACATCCTTCTCGTCGCCGCGCAGCGGCCCGATCTCCCCGGTGAAGTAGGCCCACGCCGAAGTCCCGAGGAAGGCCACCGCCACCAGCACCCCGACGATCACCAGCCAGCGCAGCACGAGACGTACGGGCCGGCCCCGGTCGCGCCGCCGCCGTGGCAGCGGAGGCAGCCCCAGCCGCCGGCGACGGGCCTCCTCGGCCGCCGCGTTGGCGAGCTCGGTCGGTTTGGGTTGCTGTTGAGCGGTGCTTCCGGTGGGGTCGGACATCTCACTCTTCCTCGAGACAGTTCAGCGAGGATCGTAGAGGGTAGTCCTCTCGGATACCGCCCGGCCTATGCCGGCGCCGATTTCTTCGAGCTCGGACACAGTTTTTGCCGACCCGTGCTCGGAGCCCGCCATCCGGGAGATCGTCTCCTCCATCAGGGTGCCGCCGAGGTCGTTGGCGCCGGCCTGGAGCATCGCTCTGGTGCCGTCGACGCCGAGCTTGACCCAGCTGGTCTGGATGTTGTCGATGCGGCCGTGGAGCATGATCCGCGCCAGCGCGTGGACGGCGAGGTTGTCGCGCATCGTCGGGCCGGGGCGGGCCGCGCCGGCGAGGTAGATCGGCGCGCTGGTGTGCACGAAGGGGAGCGGCACGAACTCGGTGAAGCCGGCGTTGCCGTGCTCGCGGGCCTGGTCCTGGATGCCGGCGAGGACGCGGAGGTGGCCGACCCAGTGTCGCGGGTTGTCCACGTGGCCGTACATCATCGTCGACGTCGTCGGGATGCCCACGCGGTGAGCGGTCGAGACGATCTCGATCCAGGTCTTCGCGGGCAGCTTGCCCTTCGTCAGCACCCAGCGGACCTCGTCATCGAGGATCTCCGCGGCAGTGCCGGGAAGGCTGCCGAGGCCGGCCTCGCGGACCTTGATCAGGAAGTCCTCGATCGACAGCCCGGTGCGGGCGGTGCCGTTGACGATCTCCATCGGGCTGAACGCGTGCACGTGCATCTCCGGCACCCGCTGCTTCACCGCCTGGACGAGGTCGAAGTAGGCGGTCGAGGGGAGCTCGGGGTCGATCCCGCCCTGCATGCACACCTCGGTGGCGCCCAGGTTCCATGCCTCCTCGGCGCGGTCGGCGACCTGGTCCAGATCGAGGGAGTACGCATCAGCGTCCGTGCGGCGCTGGGCGAAGGCGCAGAACCGGCAGCCGACGTAGCAGACATTGGTGAAGTTGATGTTGCGGTTGACGACGTAGGTCACGGTGTCGCCGTTGACCTGCTTGCGCAGGTCGTCGGCGAGCCTGGTGACCTGGCGCAGCAGGTCGCCCTCGGCGGTCATCAGCGTCAGCGCGTGCTCGTCGGAGAGGTTGCCGGGGTCCTTCTCGGCGGCAGCGAGGGCGGCGTGGCCCTCCGCGTGGAGGACCGCGGGAGCGCCCGTCGCGGTGGCTGCTTCCCGGACGGCGTCCCAGTCGCCGTAGACCGTCTCGAAGTCGTCGCGGCGGTCGTGGGTGCGGCCCTCGGTGTCGACGGAGGTGTGCAGGTCGACCCGGCCGGCGGCGGTGAAGCCGCCGTCGGGCTCCTGCCACGGGTGACCTTCGGGCCGGACGCCGTCACGGGCCAGACCGTCCGCGTCGGCGAGCGCCTCGACGTGGGAGAGGACGCGCGGGTCGATCCAGGCCTGGCCGTCGCGCAGGGTGCCGTTGACGTACTCGGGGTGGACGGTCAGCCGCGGCCGGAGCTGGAAGCCCGCCTCGGCGGTCACCTGGCGGAGCGCGTCCAGCGAGGGCCAGGGGCGCTCGGGGTTGACGTGGTCGGGGGTGAGCGGCGAGACGCCGCCCCAGTCGTCGATCCCGGCGCCGAGCAGCGCCCGGCACTCGTCGAGGTCGACCAGGTTGGGCGGGGCCTGGACCCGGGCCTTCGGCCCGAGGACGATGCGGGTGACCGCGATCGCGGCCAGGTATTCGTCCAGGCCCAGGTCGTCGACGTGACGCATCGCGGTCGACGGCTTCGCCCGGAAGTTCTGCACGATGATCTCCTGCAGCCCGGCGTACGCCTTGTGCACCTTCCGCAGCGCGAAGATCGTCTCCGCGCGCTCGGTGAGCGTCTCGCCGATGCCGACCAGGAGACCCGAGGTGAACGGGATCGAGAGTCGTCCGGCGTCCTCGAGCACCCGCAGCCGCACCGCCGGGTCCTTGTCGGGCGAGCCGTAGTGGGCCTCACCCTTCGTCTCGAACAGCCGGCGGCTCGTGGTCTCGAGCATCATCCCCATCGACGGGGAGACCGGCTTGAGCCGGTTCATCTCCTCCCACGACATCACGCCGGGGTTGAGGTGGGGGAGCAGCCCGGTCTCCTCGAGCACCCGGATCGCCATCGCCCGCACGTAGTCGAGGGTCGACTCGTAGCCGCGGCTCTCCAACCACTCCCGCGCCTCCGGCCAGCGGTCCTCCGGCCGGTCGCCGAGGGTGAACAGCGCCTCCAGGCAGCCCAGCTTCGCGCCCTCGGCGGCGATCTCGAGGATCTCGTCAGGGCTGAGATAGGGCTCGCGGCCGTCGCGCGCCGCCTGTCCCGGCGTCTCCACGAAGGTGCAGTAGTGGCACCGGTCCCGGCACAGTTTGGTGACCGGGATGAAGACCTTCGGGGAGTAGGTCACCGTCTCGGGCCGTCCGGCCGCGACCAGTCCGGCGTCGCGTACCTTCGCCGCCGCGGCGGTCAGCCGGTCGAGGTCGTCGCCCCGGGCGGCGAGGAGCGCCGAAGCCTCCGCCACGTCGAGGGCTGCGCCGCGTTCGGCCCGGGCCAGCGCCCGGCGGATCTGCTGAGGTGTCGGCTGCTCGCTCATCACGAGCAGCCTAGTAGGCGCCGCCCAGTTGTCGAACTAGTTGTCGATCTGGGCGCTCGCCCCGGGGGCAGTGGCGACGAACTTGGCCTTCCAGTCCTTCGGGCCCGACCAATTGATGACGGCGCCCTTGCCCTCCCCGTCGGGGGTGCCGGGCCAGACGCACTTCGCGCCCTTCGCCTCGGAGCACTTGCCACCGTTCATGGTGAGCTTGACGTCGAACTTCTTGCCCGGCTGGAAGCCCTCGAAGTGGAGCGTCCAGGTGTTACAGGCGACCTTCTGCGCGTTGTAGGTCTTGTCCGTGCACTGGTCCTGCTTGATCCACTCGAGCTTCTTCGGCTGAGCCTTGCCGCAGGCCTCGGCGTCGGTGGCCTTCTCGGTGCCCCAAGCGAAGGTGACGGTGGTCTTGACGGCAACGCAGCCCTCGACGCCACCCTCGGTGACGGGGAGCTCGTAGGTGGAGCTCTTGAGCTCCTCGTAGCTGCCGCTGCCCTTCTTGGCGATCGCGATCACCGACTCACCGCCGGGAGCGGTCGGCTCCTGCACGTCGAAGTCGACCTGCATATAGGCGGGCTTGGGGGTCACCTTGGCGCCGAGCGCGTCGGCCTTGACGTAGCACGCGTCGAGAGCCTTGACGGCCTTCTCCCTGGCCGGACCGGCCGCGCCGGGGTCACCTTCCTTGAGGAGGTCGCCGACGGCGAGGAGGCCGGCCATGGAGGTCTTGTCGACCTCCTTCTCCATGCAGCGGGTGTCGCCGACCTTCCAGTTGTCGCCGATCTCGGTCGCCCACGACTCGGTGCAGTCCAGCAGGCCCTGGGTGAACTTCATCGCGTCGTCCGCGGGCCACTCGCCGGTGTAGGTCCACTCGTCGCCAGCGTCCACCACTCCGTGGGAGCGCAGCTCGGCCGCCGGCACCTTGCCGACCAGGCTCTCTGCCGCACAGGACATCTGGTCCTCGCTGGCCCACCCCGGCTTGGGTACGCCGCTGGCGATCGCCTCGGCCGCCTTGGCGTCGTCACCGTGGAGGCCGAAGATGCCGAAGCCCTGGGTGAAGATGCCGACCCCGACGAGCAGGGCCGCGGCGACGCCGCCGCCCACCATGGCGTAGAGCTTCTTCTTGTCACCGCCGCTGCCCTGGCCGGCGTTGGAGTGGTGGGACGGGAGCCACTCGGGCTGGCCGCCACCGGTGGCCGGACCGGCCGCTGCCGCGGCCGCAGCGGCTGCCGGCAGGCCCTTGCCGCTGTGCACGACCGTGGAGTCGGTCTCGTTGGCGAGCGGCGCCGGCGTCGGGGTGCCTTCGCCCGGGCGCTTGACGATCGTGGGCTGGGCCTCGGCCTCAGGAGGCGGGGTGCCGCCGCCGGAGGAGCCGCTCGCGGAGGTGTCGTAGCTGGCGCCGGGACGGGAGCCGAGGTCGGCAGCGGCCGCACCGGCGGCACCGCCGATGACACCGCCGCCGAGACCGGCTTCCTCGAGCCGGTCGGCGGCCTTGTCGAGCGCCTTGGAGAGCTCGGCGGCGGTCTGGAAACGGTTCTCCGGCTTCTTGGCCAGCGCCCGCTGGATGATCGGGTTGATCAGGTCGGCACCCGGCGTCGCGGCGGGCAGCCGCGGCACCGGGTTGTTGATGTGGGCGCTCATCAGCTCGAAGTCGGTGCCGGTGTAGGGAGCCTTGCCGGTCAGGCAGGCCCACAGCAGACAGCCGGCGGCGTAGATGTCGCCCGACGCGGTCGCCTGCTCACCCATGTGGCGCTCGGGCGACATGTAGGGCAGCGAGCCGACCACGGAGCCGGCGCGGGTGACGTTGGAGTCACCCTCGGTCGCGATGCCGAAGTCGGTCAGGTAGGGGACGAGCTCACCCTCCTGGCGCTCCCAGAGGAGCACGTTGGACGGCTTGACGTCGCGGTGGACCACGCCTGCGCGGTGGGCGTCGAAGAGCGCGTCGCTGACGTCGCCGACCAGGCGCAGCGCCTGGACGGTCTCGAGCGGTCCCTTGGACTTCAGCCAGCCGTGCAGGTCGCCGTCGGGGACGTACTCGGTGACGAGGTAGACGGTGCCCTCGACCTCGCCGTACTCGATGATCTGCACGATGTTGCGCGAGCGCAGCTTGGCCAGGATGTTGGCCTCCCGCTCGAAGCGGGTGATGAAGTCCTTGTCGACCGTGAGCGAGGGCAGCACCAGCTTGAGCGCCACCTTGCGTCGCAGCGCCGGGTCCTTCGCCTGGTAGACGACGCCCATGCCACCTTGACCCAGGACCCGCTCGATCACGTAGCGACCGAACTGCTCGCCTTCCTGGGGGAACGCAACCATCTTTAGAACCTCGCCCTGATTTTTTTACCCGAATGACCTCTGCCGAAACCCTAGCGTCCCGTCAACGATCGTCGCGCGCCAACGCCACGGGCGAGACCAATTGTTAAGGCGTTAGTTGGGAAGGACCGCCGTGAGTCCGTCGACCTCGGCGGTGAACCGGTCCTTCCAGCCCTTCGGCGCGGTCCAGTTCGTCCAGGTGCCGCTCGGCTTGGTGACGAACGCGGTGTCCGAGCACGAACCCGACGCCGACTGGCAGTTGCCGCCGTTGAGCTTCAGCTTGATCGTGACGCTGGAGAGGAGCTCGTAGCCCTCGTAGTGGAGCGTCCATGAACTGCACGGCGCGAACTTCGGCTGGGCGCAGGTCTTGTCCTTCGTCCACCACAGCCGGCGGTCCTTCGCCTTGCCGCAGGCCTCGGTCTCGCTGGTCTTCGTGGTGCCCCAGGGGTAGCTGATCGAGGCCTCGAAGGTCGCGCAGCCCTCCTGGCCGCCCTCGCGCACGGGGATGTTGACCTTCCCGCCGGTGACCGGCACCCACTCGGTGGAGTCGGCGGACTTCGCTCGCAGGACCACCTCGCTGCCCTCGACGGCCGGACCTTTGACCGTGAAGTCGACGCCGAGCACGGCCGGCGTCGCGGTCGCGGTCGGCGCGGTGAGCTCGTCGCTTGTGTAGCACTCGTCCAGCGCCGAGACCGCCTTGTCGGCCTTCTTCTGGACGCCGGCGTCCTCGACCTCCATGACCTGGGTGGTGATCAGGCCGGCCATCGCCGCCTCGTCGACGTCGCCGAGGCAGCCGGTGTCGGCCAGCGCCCACTCCTTGCCGATGGCCTTGCTCCAGTCGCCGGAGCAGGAGAGCAGACCCTCGGCGTACGTCGTCGCCTGCTGCCCGCGCCAGGCGCCGGTGTAGGTCACGGTCTCGCCGGTGATCTTGATCAGTCCGGCCTTGCCCAGCGCTTCGCTGCGCTCGTCCTTGACCAGTTGCTCGGCGGCGCACCTCGCGTCGCCGTCGGAGGCCCAGGCCGGCTTCGGCGCCTCCGCGGCGATCGCGGTCACCGCCTTCTTGTCCTCGGCGCTCAGCGGGCCGAACCCGAGACGCCCGGTGAAGAACGCCCACGCCCCGGTGCCGAGCAGCGCGACGAGCACCACCGCGCCGGCGGCACCCAGACCGATCAGCAGCCCCTTGTTGCTCTTCTTCGGCTGGTGGTGCGGCGGCAGCCCGTAGGCCGAGCCGTACGCAACCGGTGGCTGCGCCGGAGGCGGGCCGTAGCCACCGGCCGGTGCCGCGGGCATCGCCATCGTGGGCGGCGGCGGGGGCGGTGCCGTGGGCGGCTGGGCAGGTGGAGGCGG
>NZ_JAALAA010000024.1 GCF_011045035.1 Nocardioides turkmenicus | reverse complement strand
CGTATTGGCGGATCGAGCAGAAGAAGGACCTGCTCGAGCGGCTCGAGAAGTTGCAGGCCCAGCAGGCGGCGTTGAAGCTCCGGGTCCTTGCTGTTGCCGGCGATATCGCCGAGGAGACCGGCGCCAAAGACGCGGGAGGAGGAGCGGGCGCAGCGACGCACCTTCTTCCAATCGCGGGACAACGGTGACGGCACCATCGACATCCACGCGAGGGTCTCCCGTGCCGTCGGAGTTCGGCTGCGAACGATCCTGGACTCCCTCGCTCAGCCGCGGAAGCTGTCGGCGGAGGACCGGGGCGTCAAAGCCCCGTATGACCGGCTGCTGGGTCAGGCGTTCGCCCGCGTTGTTGAGACCTACGACGTCGACCAACTCCCCAGGCACGGAGGCCACGCGACCACGGTGTTCATCACCATGACCCTCGACCAGCTGCGTGCCGACCTCGGCACCGCAGCACTGGGGTTCGACGGTGATCAGATCACCGCCGCGGAGGCCCGCCGGATGGCCTGCAACGCCGACCTCGTCCCGGTGGTGCTGGGCACCGATTCCGAGATCCTCGACTTCGGTCGCACGGCGCGGTTGGCGCAGCCGATCCAACACCGCGCACTCCGCCTACGCGACAAGTGCTGCCAAGCCGAGGACTGCGACGCCCCAGCCGCCTGGACCGAAGCCCATCACCTGAAACCCTGGTCCCAAGGCGGAAGAACCGACCTCGCCAACATGGTGCTGTTGTGCTCGCGTGAACATCGCCGGATCCACGACCCCAAATACGGCTATGAACGGCTCCCGGATGGTCGGATCCGGTTCACCCGGCGTACCTGAGGGCATTGGCTCGTCCCTTGTGAATCCTTCACAAGGTGTCATCGTCTAGTGAAAGCCTGCGGGGACACGTCTGCCTGCCGGAGCACTGGCCGGGTTTCCCCAAGCCCGTGCCGTCGAGAACACCCTCCGTAACGGGTCGGCGGCCACAAGCCCAAGAGAGACACCAACCCACCAAATCCAAAGATGAGCCACCGGTAAGAGAGGATGGCGGCATGCGCGTCCACATCGGCTGTGACCACGCCGGTCTCGAACTGAAGTCTCATCTGATCAACCGTCTGACGGAGCTCGGCTACGAGCCTGTCGACCATGGCCCGTTCGTCTATGACGCACTCGACGACTACCCGGTCTTCTGCATCCGGGCGGCCGAGGGTGTGGCTCGTGACCGGGAGAAGGGGCTCGACAGTCTCGGGGTCGTGATCGGTGGATCGGGCAACGGCGAGCAGATGGCGGCCAACAAGGTGACCGGGATCCGGTGCGCGCTCGCCTGGAGCGAGGAGACCGCCAAGCTCGCGCGGGACCACAACAATGCCCAGGTCGTCGCGGTCGGCGGGCGGATGCACAGCCTCGAGGACATGACGAAGTTCGTCGAGATCTTCCTGGCCGAGCCGTTCAGCGAGGACGAGCGCCACGTACGCCGGATCGACCAGCTTCACGCCTACGACGCCGACGGCGTACGTCCGCCGCTTCCCGACTCGGCCAAGGGCCTGGGGCCGGCCGAGGACCAGGACTGATCCGGGGATGCCCGAGGGGCACACCCTCCACCGTCTCGCGCTCGATCTGAGCGACGCCTTCGCCGGCGAGCAGGTCCGGGTCAGCAGCCCGCAGGGGCGGTTCGCCGACTCCGCCGCACTGCTGGACGGCCAGGTCGTGACCGGCGCGGAGGCGTGGGGCAAGCAGCTGTTCGTGGAGTTCCCGGGGGAGCAGTACGTCCACATCCACCTCGGTCTCTACGGCAAGCTCGACCTCGAGCCCTACACGACGGAACCGCCTCTCCCCGTCGGTCAGGTCCGGCTCAGACTGGTCGGTGGCGACACCTTCGCCGACCTGCGTGGCGCCACCACCTGCAACCTGGTCACCACCGCCCAGCGCGACGCGGTGGTCGCGAAGCTCGGTCCGGACCCGCTGCGCGACGATGCCGACCCCTGCCGCGCCTGGCTGCGGATCAGCCGGAGCCGGACGACCATCGGCGCGCTGCTCATGGACCAGTCCGTCCTGGCCGGGGTCGGCAACGTCTACCGGGCGGAGGTGCTCTTCCGGCACCGGATCGACCCGATGCGCCCCGGCAACACCCTGCGCCGGCAGCAGTGGGACGCCATCTGGGACGACCTCGTCGAGCTCATGAAGGACGGGGTCGAGAAGAACCGGATCGACACCGTCCGCGACGAGCACACGCCCGAGGCGATGGGCCGCCCGCCCCGTAAGGACGACCACGGCGGCGAGGTCTATGTCTATCGCCGCAACGGCCAGCCCTGCCTGGTCTGCGGCACGAGCGTACGCACCACCGAGCTGCAGCAGCGCAACCTGTTCTGGTGCCCGAAGTGTCAGCGCACCTACCGGCCCCGGACGACCGTAAAGAAGTAGCCCGCACTACCCTCCGGCCTGCGAGAACGACCACGCAGCCCCCACCTCGAGACCTAGAGTGAGGCCATGTCGAGCCATGCCTTCGCAGACCGCTTGCGGAGCAACGCGATCCGCCGCAGGTTCCGTGACCCGGAGCTGCGGACGGTGCTGTGGCTCGGGCTGCTCACCATCGTCCTGACGGTCCTCGCGGCGGTTCAGACGGGCTGGCTGCAGGTGGTGCCGGTGGCGGTCCTCACCGTGCCGCTGCTGCTCGGTGCCGTGCTGCTCGGGCCGCGTACGCTGGGTTGGTTCGTCGTCTTCGTGATGGTGATGATCGTGGTCGCCGCCAGCCGGCTGACGCTGTCCGACCGCGATGCCGCCGCCATCGTCGTGCACTTCCTGCTCGGCTTCATCGTGCTGTACGTCGCGATGAAGCGCAGCGATCTCGGAGTGGGCGGGCTGAGCAACGAGCGCATGCTGCTCGACCTGACGACCCGGCTCGACCAGGGGGCGATTCCGCCGATGCCGCCCGGCTGGCTCGCGGACTCCACGGTCCTGCCGGCCGGTGGCACCAAGTTCGCCGGTGACCTCGTCGTCGCCGTACGCGTGGACAACCGGCTCGAGGTGGTCGTCGTCGACGTCTCCGGCAAAGGGGTCCGTGCCGGCACCCGGGCGCTCCAGCTCTCCGGAGCCTTCGGTGGCCTCCTCGGTGCGCTGCCGCCCAGCGAGTTCCTGCCGGCCGCCAACCGCTACCTGATCCGCCAGGACTGGGCGGAGGGCTTCGCGACCGCCGTCTACCTCTCCATCGACCTCGACAACGGTGCGTACGAGATCCGCACGGCCGGCCACCCTCCCGCGCTCGTACGCCGCGCCGCCACCGGCCGCTGGGAGGAGGCCGAGAGCAACGGTCCGGTCCTGGGGCTCATCGACGACGTCGACTTCGACGCCTGCGAGGGCGTCCTCGGCGTCGGCGACATGGTGATGCTCTACACCGACGGTGTCGTGGAGGCACGGGGCGTCGACCTGGAGCACGGCATCGGCAACCTGGTCGCCACGGCCGACCATCTCGCTGTCACCGGCCGGGGCGGGGGAGCCCGCCGCCTGCTCGAAGGACTGAGCGCGAGCTCCGACGATCGAGCCCTGGTCGCGGTCGGGAGACGGTGACGAAAACCGGTCAGTAGGGGAGCCGGTTACAGGTGTGAGCCAGATCTGTGGCAGGATTTCGCGGGTCGCACGAGGGCGCTGGCTCTCGCGTGCGCGGATGTAGCTCAATGGTAGAGCCTCAGTCTTCCAAACTGATTACGCGGGTTCGATTCCCGTCATCCGCTCCAAGTGCCATTCCCGCTGATTGGGGAGGGGCCCTTGACGGGGCGTAGCGTAGTGGCTAGCGCGCCTGCTTTGGGAGCAGGAGACCGCAGGTTCGAGTCCTGTCGCCCCGACATCTCGCCTGAAAATCCATACAGCCCCTGCACGCGACATCATTCTCAGAAACAAACGACAGGAGACACCCTGTGAAGAGCGCCGTCGAGACGTTGAGCCCGACCCGGGCCAAGCTGACCGTCGAGGTGCCCTTCGAGGAGCTCAAGCCGAGCCTCGACGCGGCGTACAAGCAGATCGCCCAGCAGATCAACGTCCCCGGCTTCCGCCGCGGCAAGGTCCCGCCCCAGGTGATCGACAAGCAGGTCGGCCGCGGTGCGGTGCTCTCCGAGGCGGTCAACAACGTCCTCCCGCAGAAGTACTTCGACGCCCTCCAGGAGAACTCGCTCGAGCCGCTCGCGCAGCCCGAGATCGAGGTCACCAAGCTCGAGGACAACGAGGCGCTGGAGTTCACCGCCGAGGTCGACGTCAAGCCCGAGATCACCCTGCCCGACTACGAGGGCATCGAGGCCAAGGTCGACGACATCGAGCTCACCGACGCTGACGTCGAGGAGCAGATCCAGGCGATGCGCGAGCGCTTCGGCACCCTCAAGGACGTCGAGCGCCCCGCCGCCGACGGTGACTTCGTGGTCATCGACCTGAAGGCCACCAAGGACGGCGAGGACGTCGACGGCGCCGAGGCCGTCGGGATGAGCTACCAGGTCGGCAAGGGCGGCATGCTCGACGGCCTCGACGAGGCCATCACCGGCCTGTCCGCCGGCGAGTCCAAGGACTTCAAGAGCACCCTCGTGGGCGGTGAGCTGATCGGCCAGGAGGTCGACGTCAACGTCACCGTCAACCAGGTGCAGGAGCAGGAGCTCCCCGAGTACGACGACGACTTCGCCCAGCTCGCCAGCGAGTTCGACACCGTCAAGGAGCTCGAGGAGGACGTCCGCACCCGTCTCGGCAACGGCAAGCGCCTCGAGCAGGCCGCCGCCGCCCGTGACGCCGTGCTGGAGGCCCTCCTGGAGAAGGTCGAGGTGCCGCTGCCCGAGACCATCGTCACCGAGGAGCTCAACGCCCGCCGCCAGGGCATCGAGCAGCAGCTCGGCTTCGCCGGCCTGACCTTCGACAAGTACCTCGAGGACGAGGGCCAGACGATCGAGGAGTTCGAGGCCGACCTCGAGCGCCGCGTCCGTGACGCCGTCGCCGCCCAGCTGATCCTCGACCAGATCGCCAAGGAGAAGGAGATCGGGGTCGAGCAGCAGGAGCTGACCGAGCACATGATGCGCCGTGCGCAGCAGTCCGGCCAGGACCCGCAGGAGTTCGTCAACCACATGCTCGAGCACAACCACGTGCCCGAGCTGGTCCAGGAGATTCTGCGCGGCAAGGCGCTGGCCCAGCTGGTCGAGGCCGCCAAGGTCACCGACGAGTCCGGCAACCACGTCGAGCTGAAGAACCTCCGTCCCGACGGCACCATCGGCGAGGACGAGCCGGAGGCCGAGGTCGCCGACGAGGAGACCGAGAAGGCTGACGCCTGATCCGCTTCAGACGTACGCCGCCCCTGCCCGCACCGGGCAGGGGCGGTTTCGTTTTCGCGCTACTGCGCGTCGTAGTTGTCCGTCGGGTCGCCGGAGACCTCCAGGTGCTTGGCCGCGCAGTCGGTCTTCGACAGGCCCTGCTCGACACACCACTCCAGCGCCGGCCCCGAGGTGTCGCTGGGATAGGGCACGACGACGGCGTACATCCCCGACTTCACGTACGAGCTCGGCCACTCGCCGGTGTCGAGGAGCAGGACGTCGGGGTGGTCGGTCTTGATCTGCTGGTAGCGGCTCAGCGCCTCGTGCCAGTCGGTGTCACCGCCGTCGCCCGCGCCGACCGCGGCGAGCTGCGGGATCCAGGTGCCGATGAGCTTGCTGGCCGCCTCGGTGTCGAGGCGGGAGATGCGGAGCAGCTGGTGCTCCGGGGGTGCGTCGGGATCCACGGAAGGGGGCACGGTGGGATCGCCGGAGGGTCCGGTGGCGGTCGGGCTCGTGGAGGGATCCGCCTCGGACCTCACCGGGCTGTCCTTGCCGAAGACGAACCCGAGCACTCCGGCGATGAGCACCAGCACGGCGATCGTCACCAGGATCGGGCCGGTGCGTCCCTTGCGCGGCGTCGGGGGCGGCGGGGCGTCCTCGAAGAAGAACCCGCGCGTGCTGCGGTGCAGGGCCGCCTCGTCGTCGATCTCGTCGACGAAGAGAGGGCGGTGGTGCTCCGGAGGCGCCAGGAGCGGCGTGCCGCAGCCGATGCAGTAGATGGCGCCGGGCAGCAGGGGATCGCCGCACGACGGACACGAGTCCTTCTCGTCGTTCACCGGTCCGACACCCCCTTCCCTATCCGACGGTAACCCGAGAAGACGGCTATCGTCACGCAACACCAGTAACAACAGCATCACAGACACCAGGCGCGCGAGTGAACGCAAACGTACGAAATGCGGTCGAGGCCCTGTGATCTGCAACACAGAGATGCTGCTCCGTCGGCACAGCTGGGCCTGTCCCCGCCCTCGAGGCCCTACGCTTCCAGCGTGACCTCCAGCCCTGAGACCGTACGAGCCGTGGTCCTCAACGTCGAGGACGCCCCGGTGGACCCCGACGCGGGGGAGCAGCTCGACCGCGGTCAGGGCAAGGTGGCCGGCCTCGTCGGCCTGGCCAAGCTCGCCTGGCGCATCACCGCCTTCGCGCGTCGGCCGTTCGCCGCCCCGTTCGCGCTCGCGGCGCCGATCATCCGCGGCGTCGTCACCACCGAGTCCGGGCCGGCGGTCGCGGTCCGCCACGACGGCCGTACGGTCAGCCCGCAGGAGTGGGCGGCCGCCCAGCAGCACACCGGGACGAGCCCGCGCGTCCTCGTCCTGGTCCCGCCGGTGGGCAAGGACGAGAGCGTCTGGGTCGAGGGCTCGCAGGCCACCGGCGCGACGTACGCCGACCGGCTCGCCGACCTACTCGGCTGGATGCCGCTGCACGTTCACGTGTCCGCAGGCAGCGCGTCGGTGCCCGCCGCGGTGGCGCTCAGCAGCCGGATCCAGGAGTGCGTCGACGCCCTCCCCGGCGAGCCCCGCATCGTCCTGGTCGGGTACGCCGGTGGCGGCCTGATCGCCCGCAACGCGCTCGGGGTCGCCACCTCCGGGGCACGGCCGTGGACGACGTACGTCTCCGAGCTGATCGCGCTCGGCACGACCCCCTACGCGGTCACCTCCGCCCCGATCTCGGGTGGGGTCGGCAAGCAGATCGACGAGCACCTCGCCGGGATCGCCGTCGTCGGCGCCGACGAGGCGATGCTGCCGCCGCGACCCGACGTCGACTACCTGCTGGTGACCGACAAGGCGACCTCACGACCCAACCGGGTCGGGCGTCTCTTCGGGGAGATGCTGTGGTGGCGGCACAAGACGCCGCTGCGGTCGCGGCGGGTGCGCGACCTGTTCCCGACGGCGGAGCGGTTCACGCTCTCGACGGCGGAGACGCCGCTCTCGAACCATCCGTCGGTGCACGACGCGCTGCTGCGCTGGCTGGCCTGAGCCCGGGCCGAGCGAATACGCCGTCGGCGAACATCGGCACACCAGCCGTGGAACAACTGGATGTGGCGGCTAGTGTCGATCCTGTGAACATCGACTCCAGCGCGGCTGACGCTCACGCCGGTGCCCCAGGGCTCTCCCCGAGCCTGGGCGGCAACGGCGGCGGTCTGAGCCTTCTCGACGACAACATCTACAACCGACTGCTGCGGGAGCGCATCGTCTTCCTCGGCTCCGAGGTCCGCGACCAGAACGCGAACGCGATCTGCGCGCAGCTCCTGCTGCTCTCCGCGGAGGACCCCGAGGCCGACATCTTCCTTCACATCAACTCGCCCGGTGGCTCGGTGGATGCCGGTATGGCCATCTACGACACGATGAACTACATCCCCAACGACGTGGCCACCGTCGGCATGGGCCTGGCCGCCTCGATGGGCCAGTTCCTCCTCTGCGCCGGCGCGAAGGGCAAGCGCTACGCGCTGCCCCACGCGCGGATCATGATGCACCAGCCCTCCTCGGGTATGGGCGGTTCGGCCTCCGACATCAAGATCCAGGCCCAGCAGTCCCTGCACATCAAGAAGGTGCTGCTGGAGCTGATCAGCGAGCACACCGGCCAGAGCGTCGACCAGGTGACCAAGGACGCCGACCGCGACCGCTGGTTCACCGCCTCCGAGGCGCTCGACTACGGCCTGGTCGACCAGGTCATCAAGAGCGCGAAGGAAGCCTCCGACGAGGGCCGCCCCGCCCACAAGAAGGACTGAGGACATGAACTACTACATCCCGCAGTGGGAGGAGCGTACGTCGTACGGCGTCCGCCGGATCGACCCCTACGCCAAGCTCTTCGAGGACCGGATCATCTACCTGGGCACCCCGATCAGCGACGACGTCGCCAACGCGGTCATCGCCCAGCTGCTCTGCCTGCAGTCGATGAACCCGGACCAGGACATCTCGATCTACATCAACAGCCCCGGTGGCTCGTTCACGGCCTGCACCGCGATCTACGACACGATGCAGTTCATCAAGCCGGACGTGCAGACCGTCTGCATCGGTCAGGCCGCATCGGCCGCCGCGATCCTGCTCGGCGCCGGCGCCAAGGGCAAGCGGATGGCGCTGCCCAACAGCCGCATCCTGATCCACCAGCCCTACACCGAGGGCACCTTCGGCCAGACCTCCGACATCGAGATCCAGGCCAACGAGATCCTGCGGATGCGTGAGCTGCTCGAGAAGATGATCGCCGACCACAGCGGCAAGTCGATGGACGAGGTCAGCCACGACATCGAGCGCGACAAGATCCTGACCGCCACCCAGGCGGTGGAGTACGGCCTGATCGACTCGGTGCTCGAGTCGCTCAAGACGCCGCAGCTCGTTTGACCAACGGGCCCCGCGCCGATCCCACACACAGGGCGCGGCGCGGGGTACCGTCAGTAACTATTCGGACCTAGCAGTACAAGTCGGGGAAGGAAGGCCACTCGTGGCACGCATCGGCGACGGAGGTGACCTGCTGAAGTGCTCCTTCTGCGGGAAGAGCCAGAAGCAGGTCAAGAAGCTCATCGCGGGTCCCGGCGTCTACATCTGCGACGAGTGCATCGACCTCTGCAACGAGATCATCGAGGAGGAGCTCAACGAGGGCTCCGAGGTGGAGATCGCCGACCTCCCCAAGCCGAAGGAGATCTTCGACTTCCTCAACTCCTACGTCATCGGCCAGGAGCAGGCGAAGAAGTCGCTCGCCGTGGCGGTCTACAACCACTACAAGCGCGTCCAGGCCGGCCTGCAGCCCGGCGGCCCGCAGGGTCCCGGCAAGCACGCCAAGGAGGAGCAGGTCGAGGTCGCCAAGTCCAACATCCTGGTGATCGGCCCGACCGGATGCGGCAAGACCTACCTGGCGCAGACCCTGGCCCGCATGCTCAACGTCCCGTTCGCGATCGCCGACGCGACGGCGCTGACCGAGGCCGGCTACGTCGGTGAGGACGTCGAGAACATTCTCCTCAAGCTGATCCAGGCCGCCGACTACGACGTCAAGAAGGCCGAGACCGGCATCATCTACATCGACGAGATCGACAAGGTGGCCCGCAAGGCGGAGAACCCCTCGATCACGCGCGACGTCTCCGGTGAGGGCGTGCAGCAGGCGCTGCTGAAGATCATCGAGGGCACCACCGCCTCGGTGCCGCCGCAGGGTGGCCGCAAGCACCCGCACCAGGAGTTCATCCAGATCGACACCACCAACATCCTCTTCGTGGTGGGCGGCGCCTTCGCCGGTCTGGAGCACATCATCGAGCAGCGCGTCGGCAAGAAGACCCTCGGCTTCACCGCCGAGGTCCGCGGCAAGGCCGAGAAGGAGGCGGAGGACCTCCTCAAGCTGGTCCGCCCCGAGGACCTCACCAAGTTCGGCCTGATCCCCGAGTTCATCGGCCGGCTGCCGCTGATCGCGAGCGTCGAGAAGCTCGACCAGACCGCTCTGGTGAAGATCCTGACCGAGCCGCGCAACGCGCTGGTGAAGCAGTACCAGAAGCTCTTCGACCTCGACGGCGTCGACCTCGAGTTCACCGACGACGCGGTGACCGCGATCGCCGACAAGGCCCTGGAGCGCGGCACCGGTGCGCGAGGCCTGCGGGCGATCATCGAGGAGGTTCTCCTCTACGTGATGTACGACGTGCCCTCCCGTGGTGACATCGGCAAGGTGATCGTCACCCGCGAGGTGGTCGAGGACGGCGAGATGCCGACCCTCGTGCCGCGCGAGAAGGAAACCAAGAAGAAGTCGGCCTAGCTCGTTTGGGTCATTTTCGCCGTCCGGGTCGGTATCGGCCCGGACGGTCGGACACAATACGCACTGATGATCGTCTGTACCTTTCCAGCTCCGTCACTCGGTAGGGAAGTGGGCACGTGAGGTTCCAGAGGGGCCCGGTGGTGGCCTACGCCGCCGTAGTGCTCATCGGCCTGCTCGTCGTCGTCCAGACCCTCAGCCCGGACATCTCCGCGTTGCACCGGGTGCCGCGTACGCTCTCGGGCCAGGCCGACTTCACCGTGATCCCGCCGGCGCCGTCTCCCGGCGTCTCGGGGGTCTCGCAGATCCCCGAGACGCCGGGCACGGACGAGGGCCGCGATCAGGAGGACTCCGCCGAGCCGGAGGAGCAGACCGGCGAGAAGCCTGACGAGACGCCCGCCGCGCCGCCCGCCGAGCAGCCCGACGTCCCCGCCTCCGACGCGCCGGCGGAGCCCGCCGACCCCGGTGACACCGAGGGCGACACGAACCCGCCCACGCTGGTCCCGTCCGTGGGGCCGATCCCGGGCATCATGGCGCCGCTGCTGTGGCCGTTCGTGGCCGAGGAGGACGCCCGGCCCGTCGACGAGGCGGTGCCGATGTTCCTGCGCCAGCTGATCGCCGCCGACGCAGGCGTCCCCGTCGAGGACCTTCCGATCGAGCAGCCCAAGAAGGACCGGGAGCGGGACGAGGCGCCAAAGGAGGGCGAGGAGCCCGCGAAGGAGTCCGAGAAGGACCAGTCCGAGGCCGAGCAGATCGCCGAGGACGTCTGCGAGCTCACCGCGGCCATCGCCGAGGACGTGAAGACGCTGCCGGGTGCGAGCGAGGCTCCTGACCCGGAGGCCACGCCGGAGTGCGGCGAGGCGTGCACTGAGCCGAAGACCCCGGTAGGGTCATCGCCCGCAGCCACCCCCGAGGCCACGACCGATCCCGCTGAGCCGTCCGACACCGAGTCGTCCAGGACCGAGACGACGGAGGCAGCGGAGCCGGAGCACGAGCCGAAGGAAGGCAGCAAGGACGACAGGGCTTGCGCCGAGAAGTCGGTGCAGTAGGGATCACTCCGATGGCGACCCGCACCACGCCGGAGTGACCGGCCGAGCGAGTCCCCCGGGCGCTGGGCTGGAGTGAGGGACGAAGCAGGCCCCGGACCGCATCGCGGTCCGGGGCCTGCTCCGTCGTTCAGGGCTGTCGTGCCGACGCTCAGGACTCTTCGGAGACCTCGGCCAGCTCGGCGGTGACCGTGATCTCGGTGGCGTTGTCGTCGACGGTGAAGAAGAGGTCGCCGGTGATGTTGCCGACCCGCTTGAGGTCGGCTGCGGCGGACTCGGCGTCCTTGACCAGCTTGGCCGGGCCGGTGACCTCGGCCTTGGCCAGCGGGTGACGCATCTTCACCTTCGCGGTCGACTTCGCGCCGCGGATGCCGGTCAGGGTCGCCGCGACCGCGTCGAGCGCCGCCGGGTCGGCGGCGGCAGCGGTGCCGAGCTCGAGCTCACGCGGCCACGCGGACGTGTGGATCGAACCGGTCTGCCACCACGACCAGACCTCCTCGGTGACGTACGGGAGGAACGGGGCGAGGAGGCGCAGCTGGACGTGGAGCGCCGTGGCCAGGGTCGCGCGCGCGGACTCGGTGGCGAGGCCGCCGTCCTCGTCGTAGGCGCGCTCCTTGACCAGCTCGAGGTAGTCGTCGCAGAACTCCCAGAAGAACTTCTCCGCGGTCTCCAGGGCCGTCGAGTAGTCGTAGGCGGTGAACGCGTCGGTCGCCTTGGTGATCGTCTCCTTGAGACGGGCCATCAGCGCGCAGTCGACCGGCTGGGTGATCGCGACCGGGTTGAGCGTGGCCGCGCCGACGTTGCCGAGGACGAACTTGGAGGCGTTGAGGATCTTCATGGCCAGCCGGCGGCCGACCTTCATCTGGGTCTCGTCGAACGGCGAGTCCATGCCCGGGCGGGTCAGCGCGGCGCGCCAGCGGACCGCGTCGGCGCCGAACTTGTCGAGGATCTCGGTCGGGACGACGACGTTACCCTTCGACTTCGACATCTTCTTGCGGTCGGGGTCGAGGATCCAGCCGGCGATCATCGCGTGGCTCCACGGGACGGTGCCGTCCTCGAGGTGGGCGCGGACGATGCGGCCGAAGAGCCAGGTGCGGATGATCTCGTGGCTCTGCGTGCACAGGTCCATCGGGTAGACCCGGTTGAACAGATCGGGGTCGGACTCCCAACCGCCGGCGATCTGCGGGGTCAGCGACGAGGTCGCCCAGGTGTCCATCACGTCCGGGTCGCCCTGGAAGCCGCCGGGCTTGCCGCGCTGCGACTCCTCGTAGCCGGTCGGGACGTCCGTGGACGGGTCGATCGGCAGCTGGTCCTCGCTCGGGAGCAGCGGCTTGTCGTAGTCGGGGTTGCCCTCGGCGTCGAGCGCGTACCAGACCGGGAACGGGATGCCGAAGAAGCGCTGACGGGAGATCAGCCAGTCGCCGTTGAGGCCGCCGACCCAGTTGTCGTAGCGGTGGCGCATGTGCTCGGGCAGCCAGGAGAGCTGGCCGCCGCGGGCCAGCAGCTGCTGACGGAGCTCGGGGTTGCGTCCGCCGTTGGTGATGTACCACTGACGGCTGGCGACGATCTCGAGCGGCTTGTCGCCACGCTCGTAGAAGTTGGCCATGCGCTGGGTCTTCTTCGGCTCGCCCTCGAGGTCGCCGGACTCGCGGATCATCGCGACGACGGCCTCGCGGGCGGAGTGGACGGTCTTGCCCTTCAGCTCCTCGTACGCCGCGACCCCTGCCTCGGTGGTGATCCACTCCGGGGTCTCGCGCGCGAAGCGGCCGTCGCGGCCGATCAGCGCGCGGGCGGGGAGGTTGAGCTCGCGCCACCACTGGACGTCGGTGAGGTCACCCCAGGTGCAGCACATCGCGATGCCGGCGCCCTTGTCCATCTCCGCGGCCTCGTGGGCCAGGACGGGGATCTCGACCCCGAAGATCGGGCTGGTGACGGTGCTGCCGAACAGGTCCTTGTAGCGGTCGTCGTCGGGGTGGGCGATCAGCGCGACGACGCTCGGGATCAGTTCGGGACGGGTGGTCTCGATGTGGACCGGGGTGCCGTCAGCCTTGTGGAAGGCGACGCGGTGGAAGAAACCGGGGTAGTCCTTGGCCTCCAGCTCGGCCTGGGCGACCGCGGTCTGGAAGGTGACGTCCCACAGGGTCGGCGCCTCCTGCAGGTAGGCCTCGCCGCGGGCCAGGTTGCGCAGGAACGCCTTCTGCGAGGCGGTCTGGGAGACCTTGCCGATGGTCGTGTACTGCTGGTCCCAGTCGAAGGAGAGCCCCAGCGTGCGCCACAGGTCCTCGAAGACCTTCTCGTCCTCGACGACCAGCTGGTTGCACAGCTCGACGAAGTTGGGCCGGCTGATCGAGATCTGGCGCTTCGGGTCCGGCTTCTCCGGCGGGGTGAAGTCGGGGTCGTACGGCAGGCTCGGGTCGCAGCGGACGCCGAAGTAGTTCTGGACGCGGCGCTCGGTCGGCAGGCCGTTGTCGTCCCAGCCGATCGGGTAGAAGACCGACTTGCCGTTCATCCGCTGGAAGCGGGCGATCAGGTCGGGGTGGGTGTAGGAGAAGACGTGGCCGACGTGGAGGCTGCCGGAGACGGTCGGCGGCGGGGTGTCGATCGAGTAGACGTTCTCCCGCGGCTGGCTACGGTCGAAGGCGTAGGTCTTGTCGTTCTTCCACCGCTCGGCCCACTTGGCCTCCAGGCCCTCGAGGACCGGCTTGTCCGGTACGGCGACTACGCGCTGCTCAGCGGGCGTAGTCGTCTCCGGTGCGGTCTGCGTGGGCGTGGTCTCAGTCATGGGACCAAATCCTATGGGGGCACGGTTCCTGGCGCGAAACCGGTTGAGACCGGCGTTGCGCGCTCGCCATGCTTCGGTCATGGTCACCATCGAGTTCTTCACCGACGCGGCCGAGTTTCTCGTCGAGGCGAGGGACTACCTCGCTGCGGAGCCGCTGACCGCCAGCGTGCTCGCCACGAACGCGGACCGGGCGACCCGTGTGGCCCAGCATGACGAGCCCTACCGGTGGTTCGCTGTCGCTCGCGAGGGGGAGCAGGTGGTGGGCGCAGCGATGCGGACGGCGCCGTTCGAGCCTTATCCGCTCTACGTCTGTCCCATGCCCGAGCCGGCCGCGCTCGAGCTGGCGCGGCGACTGCACGACCGCGGAGAGTACGCAGGCGGGGCCAACGGCGCGCTGCCTGCTGCCCGGACGGTCGCGGAGGAGACCGCCCGGCTCGCCGGCGGGCGCGTGACCGTGGCGATGGCCTCGCGACTGCACGAGCTCGGCACGTTGGTGATGCCGCCCGGCGTGCGTGGGCGCGCCCGCCGGGCGACGTACGACGACCTCGAGCTGTGCCGCGCATGGCTGAACGACTTCGGGCATGCTGCCCGGGAGCAGTCGGAGAATCCCGGCTTCGCTCACGAGGCCACGGTCCACGACGACGACCAGGTACGGCGCAAGATCGACGAGTTCGTGCTGCTCTGGGAAGTCGACGGAGAGGTCGTCTCGCTCGCCGGGGCGACCCCGCCGGTGCACGGGGTGATCCGGATCGCGCCGGTCTACACGCCGAAGGAGCAGCGCGGCCACGGCTACGGCACCGCGGTCACCGCCGAGGCCTCCCGACTCCTCGGCGCGGACGGCACCCGCCTGTGTCTGTTCACCGATGTGGACAACCCGGTCTCCAACCACGTCTACGCCAAGATCGGCTACCGCCCGCTCGTCGACATGGCCAACCACACGATCGTCCCCTGACCTGCGCAGTCAGTCGACGGTGAAGCGGCGGCCGAGGTAGTGGTCGACGGCGGGCCAGATGTGGCCCTCCACCTCGGCGGCGTCGGTCCAGCGCAGAGACCATCCCTGGCCGGTGGCGGTGGTGATGTCGGCCGAGCGGCGGCCGCTGCTGCCGTGCACGAGGTGGACGGCGCGGATCTGGTCCCAGGGGACGAAGGCGGCGTTGGCGGTGGCGGCGAGCTCGGCGGGCGGCCGGTCCAGGGCGCGCTGGATCAGCTTCCGGCCGGGGGAGCCGGCGGTCACCGAGGCCAGGCCGGTGGCGAGGCGGTCGGATCCGGAGGGCTTGAGCAGCATCAGGCCGGTGTCGGTCACCAGCAGCGTACGGACGCCGTCGCCGGCGACCGGGGCCAAGGCGCCGATGTAGCCGTCGGGCATCGGCGGGCGGGTCGGTGCGTCGGAGGGCTGAGCCTGAGCCTCGGTGTCGACCTTCCCCTCGAGCTGGTGCACCCAGGCGCGCAGCGCGGCGGCGTAGCCGGGGGAGCCGAGGGCCTGGTAGGCGAGGTCTTCGGGATCGACGTCCTGGCCGGCGATGTCGACGAGGCGCCACGGGCCGGCCCAGCTGAGCTCGTAGCGGGCCTTGTCCTCGCTGACCAGCTCGTGGGCGATGGCGGCGCCGAGGAGACGGGCGATGACCTTCCGCTTCGCCTCGCCCTCCTGCTCGGGGGACGTGGACCCGGCCTCGACCAGGTCCAGGAGCGTGTCGAGGTTGCCGGAGGCGATCAGATCGAGAGCACCGCGGACGGTGGCGGGCAGGATCTGGTTCTCCCGCATCGCGTTCAGGAAGGTCTCCGCGTCGGCCGCCGCGGCACGGGCGCCGGCGACCGTGCCGATATCCGCCATCGGCGCCGGGGTCAGACCCGAGCCGGCGAACGTCTTGTCCTCGAGGGCGAGGAAGTTCTGGGACGGGTAGCGCAGGATGCTGGTCGCGTTGCCGGACCTGTCCTCACCGGCCTCGTCGGCGGCCGCCATCGCCTCTAGCCGCTCGATCCGCTCCGCCAGCGGCGGGTGCGAGTCGTAGGCCGACGTCGCGGTCTCGGGCGGTGCCGCGCTGATCCGGGCCAGCTCCTCGAGGCGCTCGGGGTCGCTCATCAGGTTGGCGAAGTTGTCGAAGAAGCGTGTCGGCCGCAGGCCGTAGTGGGTGCCGGCCTCGACGTACTGCTCCAGGTAGATGCGCCAGGCGGCGGCGAGCGCGGGCAGCGTACGCAGCGTGACCGCCGCGGTCCGTGGCCCGGCGACGTGCGCGCTGAGCCGGTCGGCGTCGATCTCGTGGGCGCGTGCGAGCGGTCGGGTGAGGGCGAAGAACATCCGGGCGTACGTCCGGAACGGCCGCTTCGCCAGCGGGTTGGAGAGGCCGGCGGCGACCTCGGCGATCGCCAGGCGGCTGCGGTGGACGAGCGCGCCGAGCCGGGAGCGGGTGGTGCTGTGGTGACCGAGCTCGTGGGCGAGCACCGCATGGAGTTGGTTACGGGAGAGGCCCTGGAGGAGAGGTACGCCGAGGAACATCCGCCGGGTCCCGGTCCTGAGCCCGAGGAGGCTGGTCTCCTCGCTGACCGCCGCGTTGGCCTCCGGCACCAGGCGGATCTCGTCGGGCGCGCGGGTCCCGGCGGTGGCGGCCAGCTGGCGGACCTCGGCCCACAGCGCCGGCTGGTCCTGCTCGGTGAGGACGAGTCCGCCGGGGTCGGCCGAGGTCTTGGCGCGCGGGCGTCGCGGGACGATCTGTTGACCGACCAGCATGAAGGCAGCCACGACGTAGGCACCGGCCAGGAGCGAGACCGCGAGAGCGGCCCGGAGCGTACGCATGAATGGTGGACCTTGTGGGGGATGGGCTTCAGTCCGAGATCAGGGGGAGGGTAGCGGGTCCGGCGATTCGCTGGGAAGCGACGGGCGCATAGACTCGACCCGATGAGTGAGACTCCCGCGCCGCGCTTGGCGGCCACGATCGAAGAGGTCTCGGAGGCGCTGCAGTCGCGCTGGCCCGAGACCCGGCTGGAGCCGTCGCTGGACCGGATCCGGGCGCTGCTCGAGATCCTCGGCGACCCGCAGGACGCGTTCCGGATCGTCCAGCTGACCGGCACCAACGGCAAGACCTCCACGTCCCGGATGATCGACACGCTGCTGCGGTCGCTCGACCTGCGGGTGGGCCGGTTCACCTCGCCGCACGTGGAGCGGATCAACGAGCGGATCTCGATCGACGGCGAGCCGCTCTCCGACGACGAGTTCGTGGCCGCGTTCAACGACGTCGCCCACTACCTCGGCATGGTCGACGACGACCAGCCACACCCGCTGTCGTTCTTCGAGACGATGGTCGGGATGGCCTACGCGAAGTTCGCCGAGGCCCCGGTCGACGTGGCCGTGGTGGAGGTCGGGCTCGGTGGCGGCTGGGACGCGACCAACGTGGCGAACGCCGACGTCGCGGTGGTGACGCCGATCGCGGTCGACCACGCCAAGTACCTCGGTGACACACCGGTCGCCATCGCCCGCGAGAAGGCGGGGATCATCAAGCCGGGTGCCGTCGCCGTGATCGCCGAGCAGAGCGTCGAGGTCGCCGCGGTGCTCGACCAGCACGCGGCCGAGGTCGGCGCCCGGCTGCTGTGGGAGGGCACCGACTACGCGGTCGTGTCGCGCACCCCGGCCGTGGGCGGGCAGATCGTCACGCTCCGCGGGCTGCGGGGGACGTACGAGGATCTGTTCCTGCCGCTCTACGGTGCCCACCAGGCGCAGAACGCCGCCGCGGCGCTGGCCGCGGTCGAGGCTTTCCTCGGCGAGACCGTGCTCTCCGACGAGGTCGTCCGCGACGCGTTCGCGAAGGCCGACTCACCGGCGCGGCTGGAGATCGTGCGGTCGTCCCCGACGATCCTGATCGACGCCGCCCACAACCCGGCCGGCGCCGAGGCGACCGTCGCGGCGCTCGAGGACTCGTTCTCGTTCTCCGGGGTCGTCGGGGTCATCGGCGTGATGGGGGACAAGGACGTCGAGGGTCTGCTCGCCGCCTTCGAGCCCGCGCTCGAGCATCTCGTCGTCACCCAGAACTCCACCGAGCGTGCCCTGCCCGCCGTCGACCTGGCCAAGATGGCCGTGGATCTCTACGGCGAGGAGCGGGTCTCCGTGGTGCCGCGGCTCGCCGACGCGATCGACGCTGCGGTCGCCCTCTCCGAGTCCGCCGACTCCGGCTCGATCTCCGAGGGAGCGGTGCTCGTGACCGGCTCTGTGGTCACCGCCGGCGAGGCCCGTGCGCTGCTCGGGAGCCGTGGCCCGGCCGCGGGTTCCGCCGCGACCGCCCGGGTCGTGCCGACCGCCGACCCCGAGCTGGAGGCCTACCTGGAGGCGGACGCTGATGGCGACTGAGCGGGAGAAGTCGCCGCGGCGTGGGATGTGCGCCGCGATCGTGTCGATGGAGGGTCTCGCGGTCGCGCTGGCCGCGCCGGTGATGATCTCGATCGGCGGGGTCTCCGCCGGCCTGGCGCTCCCGCTGGGCCTTGGCTTCTTCGTCGCCTGCATCGTGGTGGCCGGGCTGCTGCGCCGCCCGTGGGCCTACTGGATCGGCTGGGCGCTGCAGGTGGTCGCGATCGGGATGGGCTTCCTGATCACGATCATGTTCGTCGTCGGCGTGATCTTCGCGGTGCTGTGGGGCATGGCCGACATCCTCGGGCGCAAGATCGAGCGTGAGCGTGCGGCGGCGTTCGAGGCGTACGACCGGATCGTCGCGGAGGAACAGGCCGAGCAAGAGACCGAGGAAGAGGTCTAGCCTTGGCTGCCGTGGAGGAGCCCGACGAGCTGCAGATGGCGACGGACGAGACCGCGGCCGACTGGGCGCTGTGCCCGGCCTGCGGGAACGCGCTCGTGCTGCGCCGGCCGCGGACGCGGACGGCGCACTACGCCCACAAGGCCGGCGAGTCGTGCCGGCTCGTGGGCGCGCAGCTGCGGCGTACCAGCTCCGGATGGGCCGTCGGTGGCGGCGAGGACGACCCCGACAGCCTGGAGAACCTCTTCGACCTGATCGAGGACGACGCGCCGGGCCGCTAGCGGCCGAGTGCGGCCGTGACGGCGGCGAGGGCCTGGTCGAGCTCGGCGTCGGTGACCCCGCCGAAGCCGATCACCAGGCCGGTCAGGCCACTGCTGCGGGCGTACGTCGAGAGCAGGTTGATCTCGAACCCGGCCGCCCTGGCGGCGTCCCGTGCGCGCACGGCGTCGGGCTCGGGGAGCAGCCAGGTGGAGTACATGCCCGCCAACGGGCCGGCGAGCGTCGCGTACGGCGTCATGGCCTCGGCGACCCGGGGCGCGCGCTCGGCGTAGACGCGGCGTGCCGATCGCACCGCCTTGTCCAGCCAGCCGTCGCGCAGCAGCGTGAGCAGCGCGCGCTGCGAGGGCCAGGCGGCACCGGCGTGGGTGATGGTGCGGCGGCGCAGGACGAGGTCGTGCAGGTCGGGCGGGGCGACCAGCCAGCCCAGGCGCAGGGTCGGCACCACCGACTTCGCCGCGGTGCCGAGGTAGACCACCCGGTCGCGGTCCAGCGTGGCCATCGCGGGCACCGGCGCCACGTCGTAGCGGAACTCGGAGTCGTAGTCGTCCTCGATCACCACCGCGTCCGCGCGCCGCGCGGCCTCCAGAAGGCTCAGCCGGTCGGCCGCCGGCATGACCCGGCCCAGGGGGTGCTGGTGCGCCGGAGTGACGTACGCCGCGACGGCAGCCCCCAGGTGATCGACCTGCTGCACGGCGGGCAGGTCGATCACCTCGCGCCCGTAGGTGAGCACCGTCTCGGCCGCGGCCCGGTAGCCCGGGTCCTCGACCGCGACCGGCCCCGGTCGCAGCTCGGGCAGGAGCGCGCGGAGGCCGTCGGTGGTGCCTGCGGTCACGATGATCTCGTCCGGGTGGACCTCGAGGCCGCGCGTTCGCCCCAGTCGGGCCGCCAGCGCCTCGCGCAGCTCTGCCAGCCCCCGCGGGTCGTCGTACCCGCGCGGGGGAGCGGCCACCGAGACCTCCCGCCACGCCCGCCGCCATCCTGCCTCGAGCCGCGGGTCGAAGAACGGCGTGCCGGTATCCAGCCGAGACGTCGGCCGCGTCGGGCGAGACGTCGGCCGCGCCGGCCGAGAGGTCACCTGCGTCGGCCGAGACGTCACGCCGGTCGGGCGGGTCGTGGCGACGTACGTCCCGGAGCCGCGGCGCGCCTCGAGCCAGCCCTCAGCGGTGAGCTGGTCGTAGGCCTGCTCGGTCACCGCGCGGGAGACTCCGAGATCCGCCGCGAGCGCGCGGCTCGACGGCAGCCGGTCGCCGGTGGCGAGGGTGCCGGCCAGCACCAGGGCGCGGACCTGGCCGGCGAGCTGGGCGGGCAGCGGCTCGCCGGAGGTGCGGTCGAGGGTCACGGGGAGCATGGGAATGGCCTGTCGGAGTCGGCGGGAATTGGCCCGTGCGTGCAGGCCACCTCGCTACCAGGATGGTGCCATGAGCACGACGTTGTCACCCAGCCCACGCACCCGGATCAGCCGCGGCAAGAACCGCGCCGTCACCGACCGCGAGCGCCTGCACACCTTCCTCGGCGAGGCGCTCATCGCCCACCTGGGCGTGACGGTCGGGTCGGGTGAGGATGCCCACCCGGTCGTCCTGCCCACGGCGTACGGCTTCGATCTCGACGGCCCCGACGAAGGCGGGTCGATCTACCTCCACGGGTCGGTCGCGGCCGGCTGGCTCGCTCGGGCGCTGGAGCGCGACGTGTGCGTCACGATCACCGAGCTCGACGGTCTGGTGGCGGCGCGCAGCGGATTCCACCACTCGATGAACTACCGCTCGGCCGTGGTCATCGGGCGCGCCCGCCTGGTCGAGGACCCGGACGAGCGCGAGCGTGCCCTCGCGCTCGTCGTCGACCAGATGATCCCCGGCCGCTGGGCGACGCTCCGCCCGGCGACCCGCAAGGAGCTCGCCGCGACCGCCGTGCTCGCCCTCCCGCTCGCGGAGGCGTCGATGAAGGAGCGCGCCGAGGGGCCGGTCGACGACCCCGCGGACATCGAGGCCGGCGTCTGGGCCGGTGTCATCCCGATCCACCGCGTCGCCGGTGCTCCGGTCACCGCCGACGATGCGACCGGGCCGGCGCCGGAGGATGTCGTGCGCCGCGCGGCCGGCCTGGGCGCATAGGTCCCGGCTACCGGGTCAGTGAGCCCGACCGCCAGAACAGCCAGCCCGAGACCGCGAACATGGCGGCGTACAGCGCACTGATCATCAGGATGTCCCGGGCGCCGTCGAGGTCGTCATGGAGGCCGGCAGCGATCGCGATCAAGCCGACGACGATGGTCGCGACGGCTGCCGTGCCTGCGGCGAACGCCATCCCGCGAGACCGGAACCGGACCATGAGCGCACCGAGGACGACGATGCCGATGGGGGCGAGGTACATCATGTCCGCGCGCCCGCCGTCGCCGATGATCCCGAGCGCACCGGCGCCGAGGACGAGGAGGATCGCGGTGCCGGCGGCAGCGATCCCGCCGAGCACGTACAGGTTCTTGGAGGTCATGCTCCGAACCTAGGTCGCGGAGTCGGGAGGATGCGGGGAGGAGATGTGCAGGTCTCGTGCAGATCTCCTCCCCGGCGACCTAGGAGAGCCCTGCGCGACGCAGGGCGTCGGCCATCGCGCTGTTGGTGGGCGCCGGAGCCGGGCGGCCCTGCGGCCGACCGCCGCCCTTGCCTCGCGGCTGGCTCTTCTTACCGCCACCGCCGCGCTGGCCACGGTTGCCGCCGCCGGCCGCCTTCGGCTCACTCGCTGCGGGCGCGTCGTCGGACAGCCGCAGCGTGAGCGAGATCCGCTTGCGGGCCTCGTCTACCTCCAGGACCTTCACCCGCACCACGTCGCCGGAGCGGACCACGTCGCGCGGGTCCTCGACGAACTTGTCCGACATCGCGGAGATGTGGACCAGACCGTCCTGGTGGACGCCGATGTCGACGAAGGCACCGAAGGCGGCCACGTTGGTGACGGTGCCCTCCAGGACCATGCCGGGGCGCAGGTCGGCGATCACGTGCACGGACTCGGAGAAGGTGGCCGTACGGAACTCCGGACGCGGGTCGCGGCCGGGCTTCTCGAGCTCGGCGAGGATGTCGGTGACCGTCGGCAGACCGAAGGTCTCGTCGACGAACGAGGAGGGCTTGAGGGACTTCAGGACCGCGGTGTTGCCGATCAGCGACCCGATGTCGGTCGAGGTCGACTCCAGGATGCGGTTGACGACCGGGTAGGACTCCGGGTGCACGCCGGACAGGTCGAGCGGGTCGTCGCCGCCACGGATCCGGAGGAACCCGGCCGCCTGCTCGAACGCCTTCGGGCCGAGTCGCGCGACCTTCGTCAGCTCACGACGGGTCCGGAACGGGCCGTTGGCGTCGCGGTGGGCCACGATCGCCGAGGCGAGCGACTCGGTGATCCCCGAGACCCTGCGCAGCAGCGGAACCGAGGCGGTGTTGAGGTCGACCCCGACGCCGTTCACACAGTCCTCGACGACAGCGTCCAGCGACTTGGAGAGGCCGTACTCCGGCAGGTCGTGCTGGTACTGGCCGACACCGATCGACTTCGGCTCGATCTTCACCAGCTCGGCCAGCGGGTCCTGCAGGCGGCGAGCGATCGACACGGCGCCGCGCAGCGAGACGTCGAGGTCCGGCAGCTCGGAGGACGCGTACGCCGAGGCGGAGTAGACCGAGGCGCCCGCCTCGGAGACCATCACCTTGGTCATCTTCTGGTCCGGCAGCAGCTTGAGCAGGTCGGCGGCGAGCTTGTCGGTCTCGCGCGAGGCGGTGCCGTTGCCGATCGCGATCAGGTCGACCGAGTGCTTCTTCGCCAGCGCCGCCAGCGTCGCGAGCGCGCCGTCCCAGTCGCGGCGCGGCTCGTGCGGGTAGACCGTCGAGGTGTCCACGACCTTCCCGGTCGCGTCCACGACGGCCACCTTCACGCCGGTCCGGATGCCCGGGTCGAGGCCCATGGTCGCCCGGGTGCCGGCCGGCGCGGCCAGCAGCAGGTCGCGCAGGTTGTCGGCGAAGACCGCGATCGCGGCCTCCTCGGCGGCGGTGCGGATCCGGGTGCGCATGTCGAGCTCGAGGCGGAAGAGGATCCGCGTACGCCACGCCCACCGCACCGTCTCGGCCAGCCACTTGTCCGCAGGCCCGCCGGAGTCCGCGATCCCGAAACGAGAAGCGATGGAGCGCTCGTAGTCGGTCACCTCGCCCGGCTCGGGGTCCTCGGCGTAGGGGGAGAGGGTGACGTCGAGGACCTCCTCCTTCTCCGCGCGGAGGACGGCCAGGGTGCGGTGGGAGGGGAGGGAGGCGTACGACTCGGAGAAGTCGAAGTAGTCGGAGAACTTCGCCGCCGCGGGGTCGTTCTCGCGGCCCTCGCGGACACGGGTGACCAGGCGGCCCTGCTTCCACATCCGCTCGCGGAGCGTGCCGATCAGGTCGGCGTCCTCGCCGAACCGCTCGACCAGGATCGCGCGGGCGCCGTCGAGCGCGGCCTTCGCGTCCGGGACCTGCTCGCCGAGGTACTTCTCCGCCTCGACGGCGGGATCCAGCGACGGGTCTGCCAGCAGGCCGTCGGCCAGCGGCTCGAGCCCGTTCTCGCGCGCGATCATCGCCTTCGTACGCCGCTTCGGCTTGAACGGCAGGTAGATGTCCTCCAGCCGCGCCTTGGTGTCGGCGGCGAGGATCGAGGCCTGCAGTTCGGGTGTGAGCTTGTCCTGCTTCGCGATCTCGGCGAGCACGGCGGCGCGCCGCTCCTCCAGGTCGCGCAGGTAACCGAGCCGCTCCTCCAACGTACGCAGCTGGGCGTCGTCGAGGCCGCCGGTCACCTCCTTGCGGTAGCGCGCGATGAACGGCACCGTCGAACCCTCGTCGAGCAGGGCGACCGCGGCCGTCACCTGCGCCGGGCGCACCCCGAGATCTTCGGCGATGCGGGCCGGGATGCCGGCCATCGAGTCTGCGAGCGTCGGAGCTGGTGGCGTTGTTGTCACGGGGCGCAATCCTGCCGTACTCGACCCCTCGCGTGCGCGACCGGCCCGAACGTGCCTGCGCGGGCCCGTCCCGATACGCTCACCCCCATGACGCAGCGCACCTTCGTGATCCTGAAGCCCGACGCCGTCCGCCGGGGCCTGGTGGGGGAGATCCTGTCCCGCTACGAGGCCAAGGGCCTCTCGATCGTGAAACTGGAGCACCGCACCATCGACGCCGGCCTGGCCGACGAGCACTACGCCGAGCACGTCGAGCAGCCGTGGTACCCGCCCCTGCGTGACTTCGTCACCTCCGGCCCGCTCGTCGCCGCCGTCCTCGAGGGCGACGAGGCGATCGAAGTCGTCCGCGCGCTCAACGGCGCCACCGACGGCCGCAAGGCCGCCCCCGGCACCATCCGCGGCGACTTCTCCCTCTCCAACCGCGAGAACCTCGTCCACGGCTCCGACTCGCCCGAGTCAGCCGACCGTGAGATCAAGCTCTGGTTCGGCGCGTAAGCCCTGAACCTCTGAGATCGCGCCGGTAGGTGGCTACCGGCGCGATCTGTCATTTCGGGTCCGAGGGCGACCGCCGCCAAGAGATGAGCGAGGCGACGCCGTCGAGGATCCGCTCGATCCCGTAGCCGAGCGCGTTGTCCTGGGCCCCTGACTCTCCCGTCTCCGAGAAGGCCGCCACGGTGTGGGGGAACCGGGAGCCGTGCGTCTCCATGATCGGCGCCAGCGCGGCCGCGAGCGACGCCTCCGGGTCGGCCGAGACCGCGGCCTGGCGCACGCTGGAATTCACCTGGTTGCTCAGCAGGGCGAGGGTGTCGAGGCGCTCGGCGCCGGTGAGCGGCGTGGTCGCCAGAGCGGCGAGGCCGGCCTCGAACCAGCTCATCTCCTGCGGGCCCGGCACGGTGCGGGTCACGACCAGCTCCGTCGTCCACGGATGGCGCGTCATCCGCTCGTGAAGCGTGCGTGCCCAGACGCCGATGCGCTCTCGCCAGTTGTCGCCGTCCGTCTCCGGCGCCTTGCCCAGCGCGCTGTCGAGCATCAGCGCGATGAGCTCCGGCTTGCCCCGGACGTGGCGGTAGAGCGCCATCTTCGCGGCGCCGAGCTCGTCGGCGACCCGTTGCATGGTCACCGCGGCGACGCCGTCGGCGTCGGCGACCGCGATCCCGGCCGCCACGACGTCCTCGACCGACAGCTTGGGCCGCGGGCCACGTTTCCGGGCCGGGGCAGGGGCGGGCCAGAGGGCGTCCGTCACGCCGTCGCTCATCGAGATCCTCCTCCGCGGCTTGTCATTGCGTCCAACGTACGCTAATTTAATTGCGTCCGATGGACGCTAATTAGGAGCAGCAATGAAGGTACTCGTCTCAGGCGCGAGCATCGCCGGCCCGGCGCTGGCCATGTGGCTCGTCCGCAACGGCGTCGACGTCACCGTCGTCGAGAAGGCGCCGGACATCCGGCCCGGCGGCCAGGCGGTCGACTTCAAGGGCCCGACCCACCGCACGGTCCTCGAGCGCATGGGCGTGTGGGGCGACCTGGTCGCCGCCCAGACGGCGAGGTCTGACGTACGCCTCATCGACGCGCGCGAGCGCGTCAAGGCCGTGATGCCGGGGGAGTTCCTCGGCGGTGACCTGGAGATCCGCCGCGGCGACCTCGCCCGGATCCTGCACCAGCACGCCGCGCCCCATGCCGACTTCGTCTTCGGTGACGAGATCGTCGGCCTCACCGAGACGGCCGACGGCGTCACCGTCGCCTTCGCCCATCGGCCGACCGAGCGCTTCGACCTGGTGGTCGGCGCGGACGGCATCCACTCGGCAGTCCGGGCGCTCGCCTTCGGTCCCGAGGAGGCCCACCTGGAACAGCTCGGTCACTACTACGCCGTGGCCGATGCCGAGGTGCCGTCGAACGGCGAGGTGAGGGACCTGGCGGACGGGCGCGCGATCCAGTACGGCTACAACGAGCCCGGCCGCTACGCCGTTCTGGGCGACACGAAGGCACCGCTCTTCTTCGTCTTCCGCGCCGACCAGGCGGCCTACGACCGTCGTGATCCCGACTCCCAGAAGGAGTTCCTGGCTCAGCACATGGCGGGCATGGGGTGGCGCGTGCCGGAGATGGTGAGGGCGGCGGTCGACGCCCCGGAGTTCTACCTGGACGCCATTGCCCGGACCAGGATGACGTCGTTCACCCGTGGCCGGGTCGCGCTGCTCGGTGACGCCGGGTACGCGAACACTCTAGGCGGTTTCGGCACCGGGCTGGCGGTCGTCGGTGCCTACGTCCTGGCGGGAGAGCTGGAGGCGGCTCGCGGCGACCACGCGGCCGCGTTCGCCGCGTACGACCGGAGGATGGGGCCGTTGTCCAAGGTCGCCCGCCGGGCCAACGCCGGCCCGTTCCTGGCTCCGCCCTCGGCGCTTCGGATCAGGATGCGCGACCTGATCTTCGCCAGCGGTCCGCTCTTCCGCGGGATGATGCGCCTGACCGAGGCGTTCGCGACCGACCCCGGCCTGCCGGACTACCGCTTCCGCGTGTCCGCCTGATCTGGGCACAGAACAATCTGCGTCTTCCGGACGCCTTTTCTTCGCCGTGACGTCCCGAAATCCTCCCCAGGGTGGCGAAAAAGTCGTATAGATGTGTTTGCGGTCATTTGACGAAAGGGGGAGTCGATGATGAGCCACGCGCACGAGAACTCACAGGGCCGGCCGGGCGGGTTGGCCCGCGGCAGGGTCAAGGATCCGTTCTGGGCCGCGGTGCAGCGCCGCCACCCGGAGATCGACATCGTCCTGCTGCCGCCCGAGGAGCAGTCCGGCACAGATCGTGCGGACGGTGAGCGGCGATGACGCTCCAGGCGGACCCGGCGAAGGTGGGTTCGACCGCGGTCCGGTGGGACGACTACCACCTCGACCTCGAGGCCATCGCCGACAAGCTCGGCGGCCTCTCGACCTCGTGCTTCACCCCGGCCGTGAAGGCGCCGGCCGACACCTTCGCCCACACCTGGGAGGTCATCGCCAAGGACGAGGGCACCGCCGCCGAGGCTCTCGCCGACGGCCTGCGGAAGGCGCTCGAAGGGATCACGGCCGGCGACCACCTCTCGAGCGTGGAGGCGATGCTCGTCCAGAACGCACTGGAGGAGACTCGGTGACGACCGTGACGCTGCCGCCGCGTCCGGTCGCTCCGCCGGAGTTCAAGGCCGACCCGGCGGGCGTCAACGCCTTCGGGACGGCGCTGCGCGACTCCTCGGCCTCCTTCGACGACCTCGGGACCTACGGCGGCTCCTCGGCGAGCGACAGCGGGTTGAAGGGCGAGTCCGGGTCGGCGTACGCCGCCGATGCCCGCAGCCTCGGCCACCGCAACGACGCGCTCTCCCTGGGGCTGAGGGCGGTCGCGACGGCGGTGATGGCGCATGCCGACGAGCTCGAGTCGCTGCAGCGTGCGGCGAACGACCTCAGATACTGGTACGAGGAGCTCCTGGCGATCGTCGTCGACCTGGAGCGACGCGGCCGGGAGATCCCGGCGGACGAGGTGGACGCCTTCGCGCAGCAGTGCGCGAGCGTCACCGAGCAGGTCAAGGCCCACGACCGTGACGTCGAGGCCTGGCAGCGCGACCTGGAACGTGCCGAGCAGGAGGTCATCCGAGCCTTCGCGAAGGCGGCGACTGCGGAGAAGGTCGAGGCCGCCTACGAGGGCGTCACCGACCCCGCCGACGCGGCCATCGCGGACAAGCCGGGCTCCGGGGCCTCTCCCGAGGAGGTCAACGACTGGTGGAACGGGCTGAGCGACGAGGAGCGGCAGGCGGTCATCGCCGCCTATCCGGAGGAGATCGGCAACCTCGACGGCGTCCCGGCCTGGGCTCGGAGCGAGGCGAACAACCGTCAGCTCAACCGTGACCTCGACCGGATCGAGCAGATCCCGGCGGACAACCGGACCGACGACGAGCACACCCGCTACGAGAACGCGGTGCAGGCGTCGATGGCGCTCGACCGGGTCCGCAACGCGACGGACCCCCGCACGGGCGAGCACTACGTGCCGCAGCTCTACCTCTACGACCCGCTCGCCTTCGACGGCGACGGCGCGGTCGCCGTCTCGGTCGGCGACCTCGACACCGCGGAGAACGTGTCCGTCACGGTTCCCGGCTTCGGCACCGACGCCGCGGACATCGACGGCAACACCCAGAAGGCGATCAACGTCCAGCAGGCCGCGTCCGAGGCGGGCGGCACGAGCACGGCCTCGCTGATCTGGATCGGCTACGACGCTCCGGACAACCTCACCGGTGACGCCGCCGCCGTCACCAACGAATACCTGGCCAAGAAGGGCGGCGAACGGCTGGCCGACACCCTCGACGGCCTGAACGCGATGCGGTCCGACGACTTCCATCTCACCGCGATCGGCCACAGCTACGGTTCCACCACCACGGCGCACGCGCTGACCGACCACGACGTGGACGTCGACGACGCGGTCCTGCTGGGCAGCCCGGGCGCCGGTGGCGGCGTCGAGCACGCTGACGAGCTCGGGGTGAACAACGACGTCTGGGTGGGCGCCAACTCGCGTGACCCGGTGGCCGCCCTGGCCGACAACGGGTGGGTCGGCGGCTGGCTGGCGGCGGGAGGCGGGCTCGGCAACGATCCCGCCGAGGACGACTTCGGGGCCAACCGCTTCCAGGCGGAGGACGTCGACCGTGGTGACTACGTCCGCACCTTCCCCCAGCACACCAGCTACTTCGACCACGACACGGAGTCGCTCTACAACATCGCCCGGGTCGTGAACGGCGACTACGACGACGTGGAGCGGGCCGACCACACGTACGATCCCTGGAACAAGGGACCACAGGACCCGGAGGCGGACCGCACCCCGACGAGTCCCGACACCGACGGTGACGGTGACGTCGACACGAAGGATGACTGACCTCGATGACAAGCTTCACCCAAGGCGTACGCCGGGCGGCGGCCATCCTGGCCGCGCTCGGGTCGCTGGCGGGACTGACGGGCTGTGGAGATGACGTGGACGCCAAGATCGACCAGCTGAGGACGCAGCGCACCGAGGTACGCGCCTGGGCGACGGAGCTGCTGACCGAGATCACCGAGGCGAAGGCCGGTGAGGTCACCTGGACGGGCACCGAGTGGCCCGACACCGACCACGAGACGGTCCGGGAGAAGGCGACGGCGCGGACGTACGCCGTGCTCGCCGACCTGGACATCACCTCGTTCGACGCCGTGGCCGAGGCGATACCCGACGCCCGGGTCGAGACGCCGGGGTCGAGCCTCCGGGTCGAGAAGGGGAGCCAGACCGCGGTCTTCGAGGTGGCCTCCCACAGCGACACCGCGGGCCGGCTGACGGTGACCGGAGCGAGCGTCGAGATCAGCACCCGCGACTTCGCGGGCTCGGGTGTCTACGATCGCCGGGACGACTTTCCCTGGCCTCCGTGAGCCGTTCCGCAACGCCCGGTGAACACAGGCATCCCCGGGGTCGGCGCCCTGGGCACACCCCGTATCGTTGCGGTTTCGGCGAGCCTCTCCGCTTTGGGGCTCGGACCTTCGTAGCCTCGTCGGCAGGCCCGCATCCTGCAGCACAGAGCCCCGACGCGGCGCCCCGGGAACGCGAGGACGTATGGCGAGCATCATTGGACGTGACATGGCGGTGGACCTCGGCACCGCAAACACACTCGTCTACGTCCGCGGCAAGGGCGTCCTCGTCGATGAGCCGAGTGTGGTCGCGCTCAACAAGAACACCGGCGAGATGGTCGCCGTCGGCCATGAGGCCAAGAAGATGCTGGGACGTACGCCCGACGACATCGTGGCCCTGCGGCCGCTCAAGGACGGCGTGATCGCCGACTTCGAGGCGACCGAGCAGATGCTGCGCTACTTCATCCAGCAGGTGCACCGGCGCCGCTACTTCGCCAAGCCGCGGATGGTCATCTGCGTCCCGTCCGGGATCACCGCGGTCGAGATCCGCGCGGTGAAGGAGGCCGGCTACCAGTCCGGCGCGCGGATGGTGAACATCATCGAGGAGCCGATGGCGGCCGCGATCGGCGCCGGGCTCCCGGTGCACATGCCGACCGGCAACATGGTCGTCGACATCGGCGGCGGCACCACCGAGGTCGCGGTGATCAGCCTCGGCGGCATCGTGACGAGCCAGTCGATCCGGACCGCCGGCCACCAGCTCGACAACGCGATCATGACCTGGCTCAAGAAGGAGCACGCGCTGCTCCTGGGCGAGCGCACCGCCGAGGAGGTCAAGATGACCCTCGGCTCGGTCTGGCCGCTGCCCAACGAGCCCGAGGCCGAGATCCGCGGACGTGACCTGGTCAGCGGCCTGCCACGCACCGTCACGGTCTCGAGCGCCGAGGTGCGCAAGGCGATCGAGGAGCCGCTCCACGACATCTTCGACGCGGTCCGGTCCACGCTCGACCAGACCCCGCCCGAGCTGGCCGGCGACATCATGGACCGCGGCATCGTCCTCACCGGCGGTGGCGCCCTCCTCCGCGGCCTCGACGAGCGCCTGCGCCACGAGACCGGCATGCCCGTCCACATCGCCGAGTCGCCGCTGACCTCGGTCGCGATGGGCGCCGGCCGCTGCGTCGAGGACTACGACGTGCTCCGCCCCGTCCTGGTCAACGAGAACAGGAGATGGTGACGTGTCGTTGCTGAGCCCCCGCCCCAGCGAACGTCTGCGCAAAGGGCTGGAACAGCGCAAGGGCCCCAAACCCATGGTCCGTACGCCTCGGGAGAGGCTCAACCGGCGAGGCAGCCTCGAGACCAGTGCCGGCGGCGGTGGCCCGAAGCGGTCCTGGCTGATCGCGCTGATCCTGTGCTGCGCGACCCTGGCCACGCTCGACCAGACCCCCGTCCTGGAGCCCGCTCGCACCGCGGTCGGCGAGGTGCTCTCCCCGCTGGAGACCGGCGCGGCGATGGTCGCCCGCCCGTTCACCGGGGTCCCGGAGTGGTTCGACAGCCGTGACGACCTCCGCGACCGGATCGCCAAGCTCGAGGCGGAGAACTCCACGCTCCGCCGCCGGGTCGAGGTCACCGACTACGGCCGGTCCAAGCTCGCAGAGTACGAGTCGATCACCCGCGCCGCCGAGGACCTCGGCTACTCCCTGGTGCCGGCCCGGGTCACCGCCTACGGCCCCGCCCAGACCTTCAACCGCACCGTCACCATCGACGCCGGCAGCGCCGCCGGGGTCAGGTCCGACATGTCGGTCGTGACCGGAGACGGCCTGGTCGGCCGGGTCCTGCGGGTCACCAAGACCAGCGCCACCGTCCTGCTGATCGTCGACGCCGCCTCGGTCGTCGGCGGCCGCGTCGGCGGCGCCGACCGCAGCGGCAGGAAGTCCGGTCAGGTCGGCATGGTCCGGGGCTCCGGCGTGGTCGCGAGCCGCTCCGACGCCGGCCTGCTGTCCCTCGACCTCATCGACCAGACCGCCGCCCCGCTCAAGGGCGAGACCGTGATCACCTGGGGTGACGGCCGGGCCGCTCCGTACGTCTCCGGGCTGCCGATCGGCGAGGTCACCGACACCTTCGAGAGCGTCCGGGACTCCTCGCGGACGGTGCGGATCAAGCCGTACGTCGACTTCGGCTCGCTCGACGTCGTCGGTGTGGTCGTGCCCAACGGCACGATGAGCGACCGTGCCGTGGTCACGCCGGAAGGGGAGCTGCGATGAGTGACATGGAAGCCCGCGCGTCCGGTGCCGCACCGGTGCTGCGCAACGTCCTGGTCGGCCTGCTGGTGGTGATCGCGATCGTCCTCCAGCTGAGCGTGGCGCCGGCCTTCGCGATCCGCGGCATCACCCCCGACCTGGCCCTCCTGGTCGTCCTCGCGGTCGCGCTCACCCGTGGTGGGCAGGCCGGGATGGTGACGGGGTTCGCCGCCGGCGTACTCCTCGATCTGGCGCCGCCCGCCGACCACACCGCCGGCCGGTGGGCGCTCGCGCTGCTGATCGTCGGCTACGTCGCCGGCCGCGTACGCGAGGGCAGCATCGCCCACCACAGCCAGTCCCGTCCCAACGCGATGACGGTGATGGCCACGGTCGCCACCTGCGCGTTCATCGGGGTGAGCATCTTCGCGGTCAGCGGCCTGATCCTCGGTGAGGCGCCGCTGACCCTGCTGCCGACGGTGGCGATCAGTGTCGGCTACGACCTGCTGCTGGCCCCGCTGCTGATCCCGGCGCTGTTCTGGCTGATCGGGAAGGGGGATCTCTGAGATGGCTCGGAGTCGACTCCCCACCGCCCAGGTCAGCCGGCTGCGGCTGATCGTGATCCAGGCGCTGGTCTTCTCGCTGCTGGCCACGCTCGGGGTGCGGCTCTTCTACCTGCAGGTGCGCCACGGCGACGCCTACCAGGCGGCCGCCGCCTCGCAGTCGAAGCGGGAGATCGTGCGCCAGCCGGTGCGCGGCATCATCGTCGACGCCCAGGGCCGACCGATGGTGACCAACCGCTCGGCCTGGGTGGTCAGCCTCGACCAGAGCGTGCTCGACGGGCTCGAGGACGACGACCGCAAGACGCTGATGCAGCGGGTCGCCAAGGCCGTCGACGTGTCCCCGAAGAAGCAGAACGAGGCGATCGCCAACTGGTCCGGCACCCGCTACCAGCCGGTGCCGATCGCCACCGACGTCTCCGAGTCGACCGCGCTGCGCATCCTCGAGCAACCCGAGGACTTCCCCGGGGTCGTGGCCGAGAAGCAGACGCTGCGCTCCTACCCGAGCCCCTACGGCATCAACGCCGCCGGCGTGCTCGGCTATCTCTCCCCGATCACCGAGGACGAGTACGACAGCGCCAGGGAGCGCGGCGACGAGTCGCTCAACAACACCTCGATGGTGGGACGGTCCGGGGTCGAGAAGGAGTACGACCAGTGGCTGCGCGGCATGCCCGGCTACGACACCGTCACCGTCGACTCCCTCGGCCGTGAGATCGGCCGCGGCGACTCGGTGGCCTCCCAGCCCGGCGACACGCTGGTGACCAGCATCGACGCCAAGGTGCAGGGCCGCGCCGAGAAGCTGCTGGCCGAGTCGATCGAGACCGCGCGCGGCACCTTCGACAAGATCACCGGCCGCAACTTCGAGGCCGACTCCGGATCGGTCGTGATCATGGAGGCGCAGACCGGCCGGCTGGTCGCGATGGCCAACCAGCCGACGTACGACCCCGAGGAGTGGGTCGGCGGCATCACCCAGAAGCAGCTCGACCGGCTCTACTCCGAGAAGGCGGGCTACCCGCTGCTGCCGCGAGCGACGCAGGGCCAGTTCGCGCCGGGGTCGACGTGGAAGCCGTTCATGACGGTCGGTGCGCTCAACAACGGCTACAGCCGCGACAGCCGCCTCGACTGCTCCAGCGGCCTCCAGGTCGGCAACCGCTGGTTCAAGAACTACGAGTCGGCCCCCTACGGCTACATCGACTTCGCCAAGGCGCTCGAGGTCTCCTGCAACACCTTCTTCTACCGGGTCGCGGTCGACTACTGGAGGAAGTACGGCTCGAACCCGGCCAACGTCAACGCCAAGGACCCGCTGGTCGAGACCGCCAAGGCGTTCGGCTTCGGCAAGCGCACCGGCATCGACCTGCCCGGCGAGTCGGCGGGCCGGATCGCGGACCGGAAGTGGAAGGCCGAGTACTACGAGGCCATGAAGGACTACTACTGCCGGATGGACGAGAAGAAGAACGCACCGTCCTCGTTCCTGCAGCTGTTCGCCCACGAGTTCTGCATCGAGGGCAACTACTACCGCACCGGCGACGCGGTGAACTTCTCGATCGGCCAGGGCGACACGATGGTCACCCCGATCCAGCTCGCCCGCGCCTACGCGTCGCTGGCCAACGGCGGCACCCTCTACGAGCCCCGCATCGGCAAGGCGGTCGTCAGCGGCGACGGCACCGTGATCGAGAAGATCGACCCGAAGGTCGCCGGCAAGGTCAAGATGTCGCCGCGGAGCATCGACTACGTCAACGAGGCGCTGCTCGGCACCACGCGCACCGGCACCCTGGCCTGGAAGTTCGGCGGGTTCCCGCTCGACGAGGTGAAGGTGCGCGGCAAGACCGGCACCGCCGAGGTCACCGGCAAGCAGACGACCGGCTGGGTGGCGACGTACAACAAGAAGTACGTCATCATCATGACGATCTCCCAGGGCGGCACCGGCTCGGGTGCCGTGGGTGACTCCGTACGCAAGCTGTGGGAGGCGCTCTACGGGATCGAGGAGGGTGGCGCCGTGGTCCGGCCCGACAAGGCCGCGATCAAGGGCATCGACCCGCCGAAGAACCTGCCGGTGTTCGGCGCCGACGGCTCGATCGTCGCGCCCAAGGACTAGCGGGGACAGCCATGAAGAACGACGTGATGGCCTTCGTACGCCGTATCGACCTCGTCCTCCTCGGCGCGGTGCTGCTCCTGGTGGGACTGTCGGTGCTGCTGGTCTGGTCCGCGACCATCCACCGGGACGCGCTCACCGGCGGCGACACGACCGCCTACCTGCGTAAGCAGGCGATCAACGTGGCTGCGGGGCTGGTGCTGATGGTGGGCGTGGTCGCCACCAACCACCGCTGGGTCCGGCTGCTGACGCCGGTGGTCTACGTGGGCGCGGTGATCGGGCTCGTGCTGGTGCTCGTGATGGGCTCGACCGTCAACGGCTCGAAGTCGTGGGTGGTCCTGGGGCCGGTGCAGGTCCAGCCCTCGGAGCTGGCCAAGCTGGCCGTCGTCATCGCGATGGCACTGGTCCTCGCCGAGCGCAGCGAGGGTCGCTGGCAGGCGCGGGTCTCGCTGGGCGACGTGGTCGCGATGATCCTGGTCGCGGCGGTGCCGATCGTCCTGGTCCTGCTCCAGCCCGACCTCGGCACCACGCTGGTTCTCGGGGTGACGGTCTTCTGTGTTCTCGCGGCCGCAGGGACGCCGAGGCGATGGCTGGCATTGCTGGCGCTCTCCGGCATCGCGGCCGCTACGACGGTGGTCGCGACCGGGGTGCTGAAGCAGTACCAGATCAACCGGTTCATGGCGTTCACCGACCCGTCGCTGGACCCGCGTGGCGCGGGCTACAACGTGCAGCAGGCCCGGATCGCGATCGGCGACGGCGGGATCTTCGGCCAAGGGCTGTTCCAGGGGTCGCAGGTCCGGGCGGGCTTCGTCCCCGAGCAGCAGACCGACTTCATCTTCACGGTCGTGGGGGAGGAGCTCGGGCTGGTCGGCTCGCTGCTGGTGATCGGGCTGATCGGGGTCGTGCTGTGGCGCGGGCTGCGGATCGCGGCGCGCACCGACGACCTCTTCGGACGCGTCGCGGCGGCCGGGATCGTGTGCTGGCTCGGCATCCAGAGCTTCCAGAACATCGGCATGTGCCTGGGCATCATGCCGGTCACCGGCGTACCGCTGCCGTTCCTCTCCTACGGCGGCTCCTCGATGATCGCGGTGCTGTTGGCAGTGGGTCTGCTACTCGGTATCTCGGGCCGCTCGCGACGCACCGGTCTGGACCGGTCCGGACCACTTCAGGACCTCCGCTCGCGCGACCGCCTGCAGGTTGCTGCAGTGCGAAAAGATGTCGCGTTTCATCGTCAGTAAACTCGATTACGTTCCCTCCCGGTTGCCCCACAGGGCATCTGTGACCCCTTGCAGCCCTCATCCCGAGGCTGCTTGACGACGGGAGCAGTAATCGTGAACCGACCCCACACCATGCGGCGCCTCGGCGCACTCGCGGCGGCGACGGTGACCGCCGTCGGCGCTGCCGGCACCATCCTGGCCATGTCCGGTCCCGCCGGCGCAGCCGACAGCCCGGCACCGCTGATCGGTGCCGAGAAGTCGACGGCCATCGACAATTCCTACATCGTCGTGATGAAGGGCAGCGGCTCGGCGGCCAAGGCCAACGCCGCCGACGCCCGCGCGCTCGCCAAGGAGAAGGGCGGCTCGGTGAAGTACGCCTACGACAAGGCGATCACCGGGTTCTCCGCCACGCTCGACGCCGACGCGCTCGACGCGCTTCGCAACGACCCCGATGTCGACTACATCGAGGCCAACCAGGTCGTGAAGGCCAGCGGCGACCAGGCCAACCCCACCTGGGGCCTCAACCGGATCGACCAGCGCAACCTCCCGCTGAACTCGAACTACCACTACGACTACACCGGTTCGGGGGTGAAGGCCTACATCATCGACACCGGCATCCGGTCCGCGCACGCCGACTTCGGCGGCCGCGTCACCTCGGGCTACACCGCGATCGGGTCCTCCACCGAGGACGAGAACGGGCACGGCACCCACGTCGCCGGCACCGTCGGCGGGTCGACGTACGGCGTCGCCAAGAACGTCACGCTCGTGCCCGTCCGCGTGCTCGACGCCTCCGGCTCCGGCACCACCGCCGGTGTGATCGCCGGTGTGAACTGGGTGACCTCCAACCACACCTCCGGTCCCGCGGTCGCCAACATGTCCCTCGGCGGCGGGGTCTCCTCGACCCTCGACTCCGCGGTCAACAACTCGATCGCCGACGGCGTCACCTACGCCGTGGCGGCGGGCAACGACTCCGGTGCCGACGCGTGCAACGGCTCGCCGGCTCGCGTCGCGGGTGCCCTGACCGTCGGCTCGACGACCAACACCGACGCTCGGTCGAGCTTCTCCAACATCGGCTCGTGCCTCGACCTGTTCGCCCCGGGCTCCTCGATCACCTCGGCGTGGCACACCTCCAACACCGCGACCAACACCATCTCCGGTACGTCGATGGCGACCCCGCACGTCGCCGGTGTGGCGGCGCTCTACCTGCAGGCGAACCCGACGGCCTCGCCGTCGTCGGTCTCCTCCGCGATCGTCTCCAACGCCACCTCCGGCGTGGTCACCTCGCCCGGCACCGGCTCGCCCAACCGCCTGCTGTACTCCCTGTGGAGCGGTGGCACCGACCCGACGGAGCCGCCGACGACCGGCAACCTGCTGAAGAACCCGGGCTTCGAGTCGGGCGCGACCGGCTGGTCCGCCTCCTCGGGAGTGATCGACAACTCGACCTCCGCCCCGGCGCGTACGGGCTCCTACAAGGCGTGGCTGAACGGCTACGGCTCCTCCCACACCGACACGCTCTCGCAGTCGGTCGCCCTGCCCACGACCGGCAAGACCCTGTCGTTCTACCTGCGGGTGATCACCAACGAGACGACCACCTCGACGGCCTACGACAAGCTGACCGTCAAGATCGGCTCGACGACCCTGGCGACCTACTCCAACCTGAACGCGAGCTCCTCGTACTCGTTGAAGTCGTTCTCCCTGGGCGCCTACGCCGGTAGCACCGTCACGCTGACGTTCACCGGCACCGAGGACTCCTCGCTCGGGACCAGCTTCCTGATCGACGACACCTCGATCGCCTGATCTGACCGATCAGCATCGGCTCCACCGGGCCGTCCGTGCAACACGGGCGGCCCGGTGTGCTGTTGAAAGGAGGTCTTTCCCGGGGTCTGTCTTCCCGACTGTGTTCTTCGGTCTGACTTAGTTAGGGCCTAGGCGGTCGCCGTAGGCCACGGTCAGTTCGTTCAGGATGGTAGTCCAGTTGTTGATCCTTCCGGTCGGGTTCGGGCGGTTCTTCTCGCGCTGATAGATGGTGAGGAAGAGGACCTTCATGGCCGCGTCGACGTCCGGGAACGAGCCCCGGCGGCGCACCGCGGCACGAAAGCGGGCGTTGAGCGACTCGATCCCGTTGGTCGTGTAGATCAGCTTGCGGACCTCGGGCTGGTAGTCGAGGAACGGCACGAACTCCTCCCACGAGTTGCGCCACAACCGGATCAGGGCCGGGTACTTGATCCCCCAGCGTTCCTCGAACGCATCGAACTCGACCACGGCCGCCTCCGGCGTGGGACTGGTGTAGACGACCTTGAGGTCGGCGGCGACCTGCTTCCAGTCCCGACGTTGGGTATAGCGCAGGCTGTTGCGAATCAGGTGGACCACACACGTCTGCACCTCGGCGTCGGGCCAGGTCGTCCGGATCGCGTCGGGGAGCCCCTTCAGGCCGTCGCAGCACACGATGCACACATCCGCGACGCCACGGTTGCGCAGGTCGGACAGCATGTTCATCCACTGCTTGGCGCCCTCGCCGCCGGTGGGGCCGATCCACATCCCGAGCACGTCGCGGAAGCCGTCGAGGTTGATCCCGACCGCGACGTAGACCGGCCGGTTCCCGACCGTCCCTTCCCGGATCTTGAGGTGGATCGCGTCGATGAGGACCACCGGATAGACGCGTTCGAGTGGCCGGGTCTTCCACGACTGCAGATCCGCGGTCACAGCGTCGGTGACCCGTGAGACCAGGCCGCGGGAAATCTCGGTGTCGTAGACCTCGGCCAGATGGTTGGCGATGTCCCCGGTGGTCATCCCCTTCGCGTACAAGGAGATCACCGCCTCGTCGAACCCCGACAGGCGTTTTTGGCGTTTGGCCACGATCGCCGGCTCGAAGCTCCCTTCCCGATCCCGCGGGACCTGGACGGTGACCTCACCCACCTCGGTCCGGACCCTCTTCGGATATGACCCGTTCCGCACGTTCACCGCGCGTCCCGGCCGATCCATCTCAGGACCGCCCTGGCCGGCTTGGCCTGCTGGATCGCCGGTGCGCTCGTACCGATTCCGACCGAGATGATCGGCCATCTCAGCCTCGAGCGCCGACTGCAACACCTTCTGCGTCAACGCGGTCAACAACCCCTCGTTCCCGGTCAGCTGGACCCCATGGCCCCGAGCCGACTCCACGAGCTCCTCGGCCAGCCGGGACATGTCCAACCCGTCCAGGCCAGCAGACCCGGCAGCATCGCCACCCGCCTCAAGCGAGACTTCCTCCGTCATGTGCGTGATCGTCCTTCCGCCCCGACCTCAAGCCGGGACACCACGCCAGACCGCTAAGAACACAATCCACGCGACAGACCCCTTTCCCGCCCTGTTTATGTGCTGTTTATGGGTGTTCACCTTGGGTGTCTGCACCTTGCTGCAATGCGAAGAGTTGGGTCGTTACGGGTTCGACGTAACGTGATTACGTGGTGTGCCGAACGCTTCGGGCTGCGGCCACAGGGAGGGCGCAGGGCGTTCGTCTCGGCCCTACAGGGCCGTACGATGACGGGAGTCAGTTCGTGAACCGAACCATGAAGAACCGGGCCTACAAGGCACCGGCAGTCATCTCCGCCGTGGCTGTGGGAGCAGCAGCATCGGCGATCGCCTTCACCGTCCCGGCCGGCGCCGCGGACAGTCCGGCGCCGCTGCGCGGTGCGGAGGCCTCGACCGCGATCGAGGGTGAGTACATCGTGGTGATGAAGAAGCAGGGCAGCAGCGACGTCGCGAGGTCCGAGGCCAAGTCGGTACGCAGCGACGCCCGCGCCGCCGGCGGCGACGTCCGCGAGGTCTTCAACACCGCGTTCAACGGCTTCTCGGCCGAGCTCGACAAGGACGCGCTCGCCGAGGTCCGCGACAACCCGGACGTCGCCTACGTGCAGGCCAACCACCGCTACACCACCCAGGGCGACCAGGCGGACCCGACCTGGGGCCTCGACCGCATCGACCAGGCCGCACTGCCGCTCGACAAGAACTACCACTACGAGCAGACCGGCAAGGGCGTGACCGCCTACATCATCGACACCGGCGTCGCGACCGACCACTCGGAGTTCAGCGGCCGGATCGGCGAGGGCTTCGACGCCGTCGACGGTGACACCGACCCGGCCGACGGCAACGGCCACGGCACCCACGTCGCGGGCACCGTCGCGGGCACCACCTACGGCGTCGCCAAGGAGGCCACCATCGTGCCGGTCCGCGTCCTCGACGACCAGGGCTCCGGCACCACCGAGGGCGTCGTCGCCGGTATCGAGTGGGTCACCGAGAACCACACCGACGGCCCGGCCGTCGCCAACATGTCGCTCGGTGGCGGCAACGACCCGGCTCTCGACGCGGCCGTCCAGGCCTCGATCGCCGACGGCGTGACCTACGCCGTCGCGGCCGGCAACGAGAGCGCCGACGCCTGCGGCTCCTCGCCCGCCGCCGTCCCGGAGGCGATCACCGTCGGTGCCACCGACGACGCCGACGCCGCCGCCGACTTCTCCAACACCGGTGAGTGCCTCGACCTCTTCGCCCCGGGCGTCGACATCACCTCGGCCTGGAACGACGGCTCGACCAACACCATCTCCGGTACGTCGATGGCGACCCCCCACGTCGCCGGTGCCGCCGCGCTCTTCCTCGAGGCGAACCCCTCGGCCACCCCGGCCGACGTCGCCACGGGCCTGACCGGCGCCGCCATCCCCGACGTGGTCACCAACCCGGGCACCGGTTCCCCGAACCTGCTGCTCACCACGGTGTTCTGAGCTGACGCTCTGAGCTGAGTCGTTGGGGCCGTCCGCGAGGGGCGGCCCCAACGCTCGATCTCACCCTGGTGCAGGCTCGCCCACGCCGGAGTCGACCGATCCCGGCTGCGGCACCGGGGTTCCGCGTACGAGGACGGCCAGAGGCTTGCCCAGGACGGTCGGATCGGTGGCGACGTCGCCGTCGACGACCAGAAGGTCCGCCGCGTATCCCGGGGAAAGACGCCCGGTGACGGCGCCCAGTCCGCACGCCTCGGCCGCGGTGGCGGTCGCAGCCGCCAGCGCCTCCTCGATGGGGTACCCGCCCTCGACGAACTCGCCGACGGTGCGCCATGCGCTGCCGTGCGGCTTGAAGGGCCCCATACCGGAGTCGACACCGGCGATGAGACGTACGCCGTGCCCGCGCAGGCGGGCCAGCACGGCGAACCGGGAGACATAGAAGTCTTCGATGGACGTCCAGCCGAGGCTCGCCATGAGCGTGGCGATCTCCGGCGGTGGCGGTGGCATCTGGGCGTGTGCCGAGCGCACGCTGCCCATCGTCATGTCGACGACCACACCGCGGCTCGCGACCTCCTCGAGCAGGTCGTCGTCGAGGCGCGGGCCTTCGGCGGTGAGGCCGGTGAAGTGCTCGATCCCCGAGACCCCGGCGGTGAGTGCGTTGCGGATGCCCGCCAGCGAGTGCGCGTGCGCGACCACGCGGAGCCCGAGGCGGGCGGCCTCCTCGACGATCGCGCGCAGCTCCTCGACGGTGAACTGCGCCCCCAGCGTGTCGGTCCCCGGGGTGGCGAAGCCGCCCGACGCCATCACCTTGATCACGTCGACGCCACGTTCGGCGCGTTCCCGCACGGCATCCCGTACGTCGCCGGAGACCGCGCCGCCCAGGAAGTGGCAGTGACCACCGACCGTGGTGATCGGCGGCCCGGCCGCGAGCACCCGCGGCAGGCCGGGCCGGTCGCGGAAGGCGAGCGTGCGGTAGGACCGGTCACCCAGGTCGCGCACCGTCGTGACACCCGCCGCGGCATGCTGGCGCAGCGACCCGGCGATCACCTCATCGACCGCGGCGTCGTCCATGCACCCCGCCTGCTCCAGCCCGCCGAAGGTGCTGTCCGCGACCAGGTGGGTGTGGCAGTCGAACAACCCCGGCAGGATGGTGCCGTCGCAAGTGGTCACCTCGACTCCCTCGGGGACCTCGAACCGAGCGCCCTCCACGCCCGCGATCCGGTCCCCGTCCACGATGACTGTTGCCCCGTCGGTCAGGAACCGGACACCGTCGAATGCGTGCGTTGCCCGGATGGCGAACATGAAAGCACTGTGCTCCCGTGGGCGCCGAGCGGGAAATAGCCCGTTCGGCCCATATGCCGGGAACGAGGGCGTACGTCGGCGGTTCAGCCGGCCCGGTCCGCTACGACGGCTTGGTCCACGCGATGGTGTGCCGGAAGCCGAGCCGACGCCGGATGACCGCGCCGGGCATGACGTCGAGGACGATCTCGCGCAGGTCGTCGAGGGGCACGGTCGGGTCCTGGACGGGGAACGGCCGCACGGGGTCATCGGTCGAGGGCCAGGGATGCTTGACGTACCCGATCACCGGGTTGGTCACGGCGGAGGCGAGGTCCCACAGATGGTCTGCCGCGCTCCGGGGAGGAGCGAGCCCGACCGCCAGGAACCGCCCGCCCGGCGCGAGCAGTCGGCGGACCTCGGCGAGCGCGTCGGCGACGTCGAGATGGTGCAGGACGGCGACCATCGTGATCAGGTCGTACGGCCCGGTGGCGTCGGTCCACGAGCGGCCGTCGATCGTGACGTTGGGGAGGCCGGCGCAGCGGGCGCCGGCGCGCCGCAGCATCTCCTCGTCGCGATCGGTTCCGTGCACCGCCTCGAATCTCGGCGCCAGCGCGGCCACGAGCTCCCCGCGACCGCAGCCGACGTCCAGGGCCGCCCGGCGATGCTCCGGCAGGTTCGCCAGGATCCAGCTGTGGAAGTGGTCGTTGTGGCTCCACGGGTGCCGGGCGTTCAGCGTGGCCATGGCGGTCGCCACGGTCCCACCGGCGAACTCGCCCGCCCATCTGCGCAATGCCATGCCCGGCATTCTGTCCTCGCGGCGCGAGGTTTGGTAGGGGAGTCCGGGGGCGGCGTACGCTTGGGGTTGATCGTTCCCGAGCTTTGAGGTGCCCATCGTGACCGTCGCCCAGAGCGACCTCGTTCCTGAGTCTGTCTTCCCTCGGCTGGAGCCGCGCCTGGCGCTGGTGTCCAAGCCGATCCAGTACGTCGGTGGGGAGCTCAACTCGACCGTCAAGGAGTGGAACGACGTCGAGGTGCGGTGGGCGCTGATGTATCCCGACGCCTACGAGGTCGGCCTGCCCAACCAGGGCGTCCAGATCCTCTACGAGGTGCTCAACGAGCGTGACTGGATCGCGGCGGAGCGCACCTACGCGGTCTGGCCGGACCTCGAGAAGATCATGCGCGAGGGCGACGAGCAGGGCCCGATCCCGCAGTTCACCGTCGATGCCCACCGCCCGGTGAGGGCCTTCGACGTCTTCGGGCTCAGCTTCTCGACCGAGCTCGGCTACACCAACATGCTCAACGCGCTCTCGCTGGCCCAGATCCCGTTGCACGCGGTCGACCGCGGCGACGACGACCCGATCGTGCTCGCCGGTGGCCACGCCGCGTTCAACCCGGAGCCGATCGCCGACTTCCTCGACGCCGCCGTGCTCGGCGACGGCGAAGAGGTCGTGCTCAAGATCTCCGAGGTCGTGCGCGAGTGGAAGCAGGACGGTCGCCCCGGCGGGCGCGACGAGCTGCTGCGACGGCTGGCCGTCTCCGGCGCCGTCTACGTCCCCAAGTTCTACGACGTCACCTACGCCGCCGACGGCCAGATCGAGGCCGTGGTGCCCAACCGCCCCGACATCCCGTGGCGGGTGCGCAAGCACACCCTGATGGACCTCGACGCCTGGCCCTACCCGCGGAACCCGCTGGTGCCCCTGGCCGAGACCGTCCACGAGCGGTTCTCGGTGGAGATCTTCCGCGGCTGCACTCGCGGCTGCCGCTTCTGCCAGGCCGGGATGATCACCCGCCCCGTGCGCGAGCGGTCGATCACCACGATCGGCGACATGGTCGAGAACGGCATCCGGAAGTCGGGCTTCGAGGAGGTCGGGCTCCTGTCGCTGTCCTCCGCCGACCACACCGAGATCGGTGACGTCGCGACCGGCCTGGCTGACCGCTACGAGGGCTCCAACGTCTCTCTGAGCCTGCCGTCGACGCGCGTGGACGCCTTCAACATCACCCTCGCGAACGAGTTCTCCCGCAACGGCCGCCGCTCCGGCCTGACCTTCGCCCCCGAGGGCGGCTCCGAGCGGATGCGGAAGGTCATCAACAAGATGGTGACCGAGGAGGACCTGATCCGCACGGTCGGTGCGGCGTACTCCCACGGCTGGCGCCAGGTGAAGCTCTACTTCATGTGCGGCCTGCCCACCGAGACCGACGAGGACGTCCTCCAGATCGCCGAGCTCGCCAAGAAGGTCATTGCGAAGGGACGCGAGGTGTCCGGCCGCAACGACATCCGCTGCACCGTCTCGATCGGTGGCTTCGTACCCAAGCCCCACACGCCCTTCCAGTGGGCTTCCCAGCTCGACCACGAGACCACCGACGAGCGGCTGCAGAAGCTGCGCGACGTGGTCCGATCCGACAAGAAGTTCGGCCGGGCGATCGGGTTCCGCTACCACGACGGCAAGCCCGGCATCGTCGAGGGCCTGCTGTCCCGCGGCGACCGCCGCGTCGGCGCGATCATCGAGCAGGTCTGGCGCGACGGCGGCCGCTTCGACGGCTGGTCCGAGCACTTCTCCTACGACCGCTGGGTCGCCGCGGCCGAGAAGGGCCTGGCCGGCACCGGCGTCGACCTCGACTGGTACACCACCCGCGAGCGGGAGTACGACGAGATCCTCCCCTGGGACCACCTCGACTCCGGCCTCGACAAGGACTGGCTCTGGGCCGACTGGGAGGACGCCCTCGCCGCCGCCGACGGCGAAGACATCGAGGTCGAGGACTGCCGCTGGACCCCGTGCTACGACTGCGGCGTGTGCCCCGAGATGAACACGGAGATCCAGATCGGGCCGACCGGTCGGAAGCTGCTCCCGCTGAGTGTCGTCTGATCGGTCAGGACGTGAGCGTCTTCTCGAAGAAGACGCGACCGAATCCGCGATCGTCCCGCCGGGATGTCTCGACATAGCCGATGCGCCCGTAGAGACGCTGGTTCTCAACCATCGTCTCGTGGGTGTACAGGCGGATGGCCTTGGCGCCCACGGCGTTGGCTCGCGCCTCGGCGAGAGCCAACAGGTGCCGACCATATCCCTGGCCCTGGTTCTCGGGCCGGACCGCGATGTTGTCCAGCACGAAGTCATCGGGCGACGGCAAGAGCACGACGAACCCCTTGATGTCGTCGGTTCCGTCGGTCACCACCCATGTCTCGGCGGACGCCACAAGGTCTTCATAGTCGGCGTCCATCGGCCCCGGCCGTTGACCCCGCATCCGCGGGAGATAGCCCTCGTACGCTTCGACGGCGATCGCGCGCAGGGTAGCGACATCGGCCGCCACCGCGCGACGGGTCGCGAACGGAGGGTGAGCAACCACGTCGGCGAGCGTAGCCGCAGTGGTTCTGGCGGGCCATCAGCGGATCCGCCGCAAGAGTGGTCGAAATGGGCCCGCCGATGACGCCGGCCCGAGCCCGGTTCGACCACTTCTGGTATCGGATCCACCGCTTCCTGCTCGGCAGAGCGACGATCAGCCGATCGCGGCGGTCGCCTCGATCTCGATGAGTTCGTCGGGACGGAAGAGGCCCGCGACCTGCACCAACGAGCTGGCGGGTGGGTTGGTGGCATCTACGAACTCGTCGCGGACCGACCGGATCAGCGGCAGGTCGTCGGTGGAGACGACGAAGTAGGTCAGCTTCACGACATCCGCCCAGGTGGCGCCTGCCGCGGCCAGGGCGGCGCCGAGGTTGGTGAAGGTCTGCCGGGTCTGCGCCTCCCAGCCTTCGGCCACGGTGCCGTCGGCGGTGATGCCGACCTGGCCCGAGGTCACGACCAGGCGAGAGCCGGGATCGGTGACGACGACGTGGCTGTAGCCGGCCGGTGCGGGAAGGTCTTCGGGAGTCAGGAAATCCACTCGCCGAAGGTAGACCCGACGCGCGATCCAGGCGACTGATTACCGCTCAGCCGACCGGGCGGACCCAGCGGCGCCACTCCGACTGAGACTCGTAGCCCGAGCTCTTCCACAGCGACTGTCCCAGGTCGTTGCCCTCCAGGACCATCGCGTCGATACGGCTCGCACCCAGGGCCACGAGGCGGTCCTCGGCGTGCGTCAGCAGGCGGCGGGCGAGCCCCTGGCGGCGTACGTCGGGGTGGACCGCGAGCCGGTAGAGGTGGGCCCGCCAGCCGTCCCAGCCGGAGATCAAGGAGCCGACGATCCGCCCGTCGGCAGTGACCGCGACCGTGCAGGCCTCGGGGTCGCGCGCGATCAGCGCCTCGACCTTCGCCGGGGAGTCGGTCGGCCGAGCGTCGTTCTCCGCAGCCACCTCCCACAGGGCCATCAGGGCGGGGACGTCGGAAACAACGGCGGGGCGCAGGTCGATCACGGCCCGAAGTGTCCCACGTCGACGAGCGCCACTGACTCAGCAGTCCTCGGCGCCGCGCATCGCGAAGTCGATGCTGACGGCGTGGTGGTCGGAGAGGCCGGTGCGGGTGACCCGGCCGTCGCCGGCCTTGAGCCAGGAGTTGGGGAGCAGGTAGTCGACGCGGCCGCCGCCGTCGTGGCTGGCGCCCAGCGCGGCACCGGCGTCGGACAACACGCCGAGGGCGGTGCTCAGGACGCCGGAGCCGGAGCCGGCGTTGAGGTCGCCGCCGAGGAGCTTGGCGCCGTCGTAGGCGTTCACCTTGGACATGACCGCACCGATCTGTGCCTGCCGCAGCGAGTCGGAGGTGTGGTCGAGGTGGGTGTTGAAGACGACCAGGCGCTGGCCCTCGACGATGATGCTGGCCCGCAGCACCCCGCGCTGCTCCTTGCCGTCGCGGTTGGGCAGGTGGGTGTTGTCGAAGCTGTCGATGGGGAAGCGCGACAGGATCGCGGTGCCGTAGCCGCCGCGGTCGGTGATGTAGTCGTTGGCGCCGAAGACGGACTGCATCCCGAGCTGAGAGGCGATGATCGCGGGCTGGTCGACGTTGCCCGAGCGGCGGCGGTTCTGGTCGACCTCCTGGAGGAGTACGACGTCGGCACCCGAGTCACGGATCACGCCCGCGATGCCGCCGAGCTCGCCGGGGGAGACCCGGCCGCCCTTGATGTTGAACGTCATCACGGTCAGGTTGCGCGGGACCGCACACGGGTCGATCTTCGGCTTCTTCGGGATCTTGTCGATGGCCGGGGGCGCGTCCAGCGTCTTGAACTTCGGAAGCGGCTGCGACGACGCCGACGGGGAGGCCGACGGAGAGGCCGCGAGGGTGTCGGCGCTCGGCGACGAGGAGGCGTCGGCGGAGGCCTGCCTGGCGTCGCCCAGACGGGGTGCGAGGACGGTCAGGCCGGCGATGGCGCCGACGGTGAGGACCACCGCGAGGATCGGCAACAGCTCCTTGAGGCGTACCGAGATCGTCGTGCGTCTGTGGTGGGTCACCGCGCGAGTCTCCCATTTTTCGTATGCAAACCGTTACATTCCGTTGGCTTTCCATTCGCCGGGTGGGTCGTGGAGCCTCCGGCAGCCATAATCGACCCGTGCGTCAACAGCCCGAACAGCAGGCCCCGCCGGTCCAGCGCCTCCGTATCCGCTACGCCAAGCGCGGCCGACTCCGGTTCACCAGCCACCGCGACTTCAGTCGCGCCTTCGAGCGCGCGGTCGCGCGGGCCCGGATCCCGGTGGCCTACTCGTCGGGCTTCAACCCGCACCCGCGGATCTCGTACGCCGGCGCGGCTCCGACAGGGGCGGCGAGCGAGGCCGAGTACGTCGAGCTGGCGCTGCGCGAGGTCGTCGACCCGGTCGCCACCAAGAGCGCGCTCGACGAGGTCATGCCCGACGGTCTCGACCTGCTCGACGTCGTCGACACCGCCACCTCGCCCAAGGGTGCGCTGGCCGACCTGCTCACCGGCAGCGAGTGGATCATCGACCTCCCGACGGCGCCGGAGGATGCGGCCGCAGCGGTCGAGGCGTTCCTCGGCGCCGAGGAGGTCATCGTCGAGCGGATGACCAAGAAGGGGATGCGCGAGTTCGACGCCCGCGGAGCGGTCGTACGCCTGGGCTCGGCGCCCCGCGAGGGCGGGTCCCGGCTGGAGCTGCTGCTCAAGCACGGCACCCCGTCCGTACGCCCCGACGACATCGTCACCGGTCTGGAGCGCATCGGCGGGCTGAAGGTCGGCCCCGAGCACGGCGGGCTGCCGCTGCTCACCCGACTCAGCCAGGGCATCTTCGACGAGGAATCCGGCACGATCGCCGACCCGTTGCACTAGTGTTCGACCGGTGAGGCCTTGCCGATGAGAATGGTCACCGACCGCGAGCGTCGGGCGAGGCTGGCCCGGCGCCACGGGCTCGCACCCGCCCACAGGTACGCCGATGTCGCCTCCGCGACGGAGGCGATGACCGTCTGGCATGCGACCGAGGCGGCGACCGTCCACCTCGCGCTGCACGCGCGGGTCCGGGATCTCCGGGTCGAGGACGTCGAGAGGGCGCTCTACGAGGAGCGGTCGCTGGTCAAGCAGCTGGCCATGCGGCGTACGCTCTTCGCCTTTCCCCGCGACCTCGTCCCGGCGGCCTGGGGGAGCGCCTCCGCCCGCGTGGCCGCCCAGGAGGAGAAGAACCTCCACAAGTGGCTGACCGCGGGCGGCATCGATGAGGACCAGGACGGCTGGATCGAGAAGGCGTACGCAGCGACCCTGGCGGCGCTGGCCGACGGCGTGCCCCGGACGACGACCCAGCTGCGTGAGCTGGTCCCGGAGCTCGACACCCGCTTCCGGATGGGCGCTCCGGACAAGAAGTGGGGCGGAGACTTCGCGATCGGGCGCTGGGTGATCGGCACCCTCGCCGCGCAGGGGCGGCTGATGCGGGCGACCAACCTCGGCCACTGGCGGCTGAACAAGCCGGCCTGGACGCTGACCGAGGCGTGGCTCGACGAGATGCCGGCCCCGCTCCCCTCGGCGGAGGGCTACGCCGAGCTGGTCCGCCGCTGGCTGTGGACCTTCGGGCCCGGCACCGAGGCCGACCTGGTCTGGTGGCTCGGGTCCACCAAGTCGGCAGTGCGGGCCGCGATCGCCGCGGTCGGCGCCGTCGAGGTCGGTCTCGAGAGCGGTGCCACCGGTTGGGTGCTGCCGGACGATCCGATCGCCACCTCGCCGGAGCCCGAGGTCGAGCCCTGGGCAGCGCTGCTGCCCACCCTAGATCCCACCGTCATGGGCTGGCGGGAACGCGGGTTCTACCTGGACGAGGAGGATGTGGCGTACCTCTTCGACTCCAACGGCAACGCCGGCAACACCGCCTGGTGGGACGGCCGGATCGTGGGGGCCTGGGCTCAGGACGACGACGGCCGGGTGCACCCGATCGTGCGCCACGACATCGGCGAGGCCGGACGGGCGGCTCTGGTGGTCGAGGCGGAGCGGCTCACCGAGTGGCTCGACGGCGTGGTGATCGTGAACGTCTACAAGTCGCGGCAGATGAAGGAAGCAGAGCTTCCCTGAGTTTCGTTGGCGTCCGGATATCGGTCTGTTGACAGGGTGTATGCGATACTCCGAGACGACTGCTCAAACAATCGGGCCCGGCCCGAGGAATGGACAGTCCGACGACGCCTCGCCGGCGTGGGCCCTCCGGGGCCGCACTCCGGCACACAGGAGGTAGGTCGTCACCAGACCGCGACGCAGGCCTAGCAGGTCAGTGAGAGCGACTCGCCCGGGAAGGTCCCGGACGGCCGAGCGACCGCGGCAGGTGACGAACCGCAGCCTGTGACGCACCGCTGCGGAGGATGCCGCCGCCCTGACAAGCTTTGCGCCGCGACGCGGCTGCTACGTGGAAAAAGTTCGATACTGCGCAGCGCCCGTTTCCCGGCACCTGACTATCCGGCACCTGTGAAGGTCCTGGATGAGGAGAACGGCATGGCCGACGAGACCACTGTCGAGAACACCGAGAACGGCGCTGAAACAGCGCAGACCCCGGTGACCGACGCCCCCACGACCGACGCGACCGACTCGGAAGCGACCGTCGAGACCACCCCCGCGAAGAAGACCGCGGCGAAGAAGACCACGCGCAAGCGCACCACCAAGAAGGCCGCCGCGGCTCCCGCGAGCGAGACCACCGAGTCCGCGGAGACCGGTGAGGCCGCCGAGGCCCCCGCCAAGAAGACGGCGGCGAAGAAGACCACCCGGAAGCGTACGACCAAGAAGGCCGCCGCCGCGGCGCCGGCCGAGGTCGAGACCACCGAGGCAACAGAGGCCGTCGAGGCTCCCGCCGCGCCGGAGGATGAGGCCGTAGAGGCCCCCGCCGAGACCGCCGAGGCCCCGGCCAAGAAGACGGCGGCGAAGAAGACCGCCGCCAAGAGGACGACGAAGAAGGCTGCCGCCAAGAAGGCCGCCGCGCCGGTCGTCGAGCCCGTGGCCGAGCCTGTCGAGCCCGCTGCGACCCCCGCCGAAGAGATCGCCGACGAGGCCGTCGAGGAGCCCGAGCCCGAGCAGGCCGGCCCCGCCGCCCCCGCGGTGCTGTTCCAGGCGCCGACCAAGACCACCACCCGCCGTCGTACGCGCAAGGCTGCTGAGCCCAAGCCCGTCGAGGAGCCGGTCGTGGCCGCTGCCGAGGTTCCCGCCGAGGAGGAGCCCGAGGCTTCCGAGCCCGCCGCGGAGGCGGCGGAGGAGGCCCCTGCCCGCGGTCGCAAGGACGAGCAGCCCGAGACCGACGCCGAGGCGCAGACCACCGAGGCCGAGGCCGAGACCGAGTCCGACGAGGCCTCGACCGACGAGGGCGAGGGCGGCGGCAACGGTCGTCGCCGTCGTCGCCGTGGCGGTCGTCGCCGTCGCAAGGGTGCCAACGGCGACGCCGAGGGTTCCGACTCGACCGACACCGAGGACAAGTCCGAGGAGTCCGAGGACGAGACCGACGAGAAGGACGCCGACGCCGAGCAGCAGGGCGAGGGCGGCAGCTCCTCGCGCCGTCGCCGTCGTCGCCGCCGTGCCGGTGAGGCCTCGGGCGAGGCCGGCGACGACCCGGAGAACACCGTCACCAAGGTCCGCCAGAGCCGCACCGGCGAGGACCAGATCACCGCGCTGTCGGGCTCGACCCGACTGGAGGCCAAGAAGCAGCGCCGCCGCGAGGGCCGTGAGGCCGGTCGTCGCCGCGCCCCGATCGTGAGCGAGGCCGAGTTCCTGGCCCGCCGCGAGTCGGTCGAGCGCGTCATGGTGATCCGCGAGCGCGAGGACCTCACCCAGATCGCGGTGCTCGAGGACAAGGTGCTCGTGGAGCACTACGTCGCCCGCGAGTCGCAGACCAGCCTGATCGGCAACGTCTACCTCGGCCGCGTCCAGAACGTGCTGCCGTCGATGGAGGCCGCGTTCATCGACATCGGCAAGGGCCGCAACGCCGTCCTCTACGCCGGTGAGGTCAACTGGGCCTCGCTCGGCTGGAAGGAGGGCCAGCCCCGCAAGATCGAGTCGGTGCTGACCTCCGGCCAGAAGGTGCTCGTCCAGGTGACGAAGGACCCGATCGGCCACAAGGGTGCCCGCCTGACCTCGCAGATCTCGCTGGCCGGCCGGTTCCTGGTCTACGTGCCCGACGGCACCACCTCCGGCATCTCCCGCAAGCTGCCCGACACCGAGCGCAACCGCCTCAAGACCCTCCTGAAGGAGATCGTCCCTGACACGGCCGGCGTGATCGTACGCACCGCCGCGGAGGGCGCCGCCGAGGAGGAGCTGACCCGCGACGTCGAGCGCCTCAAGGCCCGCTGGGAGGACATCGAGAAGCGTGCGGGCGGCAACGCGCCGCAGCTGCTCTACGGTGAGCCCGACCTGACCCTGAAGGTCGTCCGCGACCTGTTCACCGAGGACTTCGCCAAGCTGGTCATCTCCGGTGAGAAGTCCTGGGAGACGGTCAAGGACTACGTCCAGTCGGTGGCCCCCGACCTCGAGGAGCGGGTGGAGAAGTACGACGGCGAGGCCGACGCCTTCGCCGCCTACCGGATCGACGAGCAGATCGCGAAGGGCCTGGACCGCAAGGTCTGGCTGCCCTCCGGCGGCTCGCTGATCATCGACCGCACCGAGGCGATGACCGTCGTCGACGTCAACACCGGCAAGTTCACCGGCTCCGGCGGCAACCTGGAGGAGACGGTCACCAAGAACAACCTCGAGGCGGCCGAGGAGATCGTGCGCCAGCTCCGGCTGCGCGACATCGGCGGCATCATCGTCGTCGACTTCATCGACATGGTCCTCGAGTCCAACCGTGACCTGGTGCTCCGTCGCCTGGTCGAGTGCCTGGGCCGTGACCGCACCCGTCACCAGGTCGCCGAGGTCACCTCGTTGGGTCTGGTCCAGATGACGCGTAAGCGGATCGGCACCGGCCTGCTCGAGGCCTTCTCCGAGAACTGCGAGGCCTGCAACGGCCGCGGTCTGGTGATCCACGAGCACCCGGTCGAGCCCGGCAAGTCCTCCGGCGTCGCCCCCGACGAGCCGCGCTCGCGTCGTCGTGGCGGCCGTGGCCGGGGCAAGGGCAAGGACGAGAACGGCACCGAGACGGTCGAGGAGGCCGCCAAGACGCCGTCGCCGGCCGAGTTCGCCGCGATGGCGGGTCAGTCGGAGAAGACCGACGAGCCGGCCGCGGTGGCCGAGCCCGTCGAGGCTCCCGCCGAGCCGGCAGCAGCCGAGCCCGAGGTCGCCGAGGCCCCGAAGGTCACGACCCGCACTCGCTCGCGCCGGTCGCGGACCACCACGCCCGAGGAGCCCGCTGCCGCCGAGTCCACCGAGGCAGCCGAGGTCGCCCCGGAGGAGACCGAGGCGCCGAAGGTGACGACGCGTACGCGTTCACGCCGGTCGAAGGCGTCGACCCCGGCCCCGGAGCCGGTCGAGGCGGAGACGCCGGCCGAGCCCGTCGCCGAGGCTCCCGCTGAGGCGCCTGCAGAGCCGGAGGCCCCGAAGGTCACCACGCGCACCCGCACCCGTCGGGCCGCGACGACCGGCCGTCCGGTCCTGGCCGCGGTCGTCGGCAGCTCGACCGCCGAGCCGAAGCCGACGGAGAAGCCCGCTCCCGTGGCCCCGCCCGTCGAGCCCGAGGCAGCCGAGCCCGAGGCGTCGGAGCCCGAGACTGCCGAGCCTGCCGTCGCCACGCCCGAGCCGGTTGCGGCCGAGCCGGTCGACTCCAAGCCGAAGGTGGTCACCCGGCAGCGCCGCGGCGCCCGCCGCGAGGTGGTCAGCACCGGCGAGGGCGCGGTGATGACCGCGACCAAGTCCGAGGCGCCGGTCACCAGCAACGGCACCGCGTCCACCCCGGCCCCCAAGGTCGTGACCCGCACCCGCGGTGGCGCCAGCCGCGACACCACGGCGTCCCAGGACAGCTGACCCGACCACGACGCCCCGGTGCCCGATCGAGCGGGCACCGGGGCGTCGTGATGCCTGGACGGTTGCGAGAGCCTGTCGTCGTCAGGCCGCCGCGCTGAGCCGGTCGACGACCCGCTCGACCTGGCGGCGTACGTAGTCCGGTCGCTGCATCACGTCTTCCCAGACGAAGCGGAGGACGGTCCAGCCGCGAGCGACCAGGTCGGTGTACCGGCGGATGTCTCGGCGAAACGGCTCGTCGCCGGCGTGATACGCCCATGACTCGCACTCGATGAGCAGCTCGAGGCGGGCGTCGACGAGATCGCCGTACTGCTCCGCGCCGGCTTCGCTGAAACCGAGGTCGCCCTGGGGTGTGACCGAGAGACCAGCGATCGGGAGCACGATGGCCCTGGTCACCGACTCGAAGGCGTTTGCCGCCCGCGGGTCGGCAAGGGCGACGACCTCCAGCGCACGCCGTCGTCCGGTGCGCGGCAAGGACTCCGCGGCAGCGACGAGGTCGTCGCGGGTCAGGCCTGTCGCCAAGCCGTCGCGCAGCGCGGAGTCGGCCACGCACAACGCCTCATCGAGCGGGAGGATTCGGGCGCAGTCCACGACGGTCCGGGCGCGGGACGTGATCGCCCCTGGTCCGATCGCGTCGCTGGGCAGGTCGCGGCGGCGTACGACGACACCCGGTCGTGCCTTGCGCGAGCGGTTACGGGCCACGGTCACCTCGATCTCCGTGGGTTCGTGCTTCAGCGACCAGCACCACACTCGCGCGGCACTGAGCCCGGAGACGACGCCGCCGAGTGCGAGTGCGGCCGACTTGTCGTCGGGAAGGCCCGGAAGACTCACCCGCGCGCCGGTGAGCGCGACGGCCACCCCCGGACGACAGCGCAGCATCGAGTTCGTCGCGGAGCCCGAGGTCGAGCAACTCATCTCGACAAGCTCGATACATCGCCTTGCGGGTGGTTGCCCCGCCGCGTACGCGGAGGACGTCTGCGAGAGCGGGCGCGGCACACACAGTTTGCCTCCGAGATCGGTGTTCGGGCAGGTCGGCCGCCCGTGATGGGTCGAACCTGGTGCATCGATGCACCGAGTTCAACCTCAATTCGACGCCGACCCACCCCGATCACCCCAGCTGTGTGTCAGCCCTCCCAGAACTCGAGCGTCTTGCGGGCGCCGACGGCGTGCAGCGAGGCCAGCGCCTCGGCGTACGGCTCGGTGAACTCGGGGGAGTCGACGAGGTCGCCGAAGAGGTCCGGGTCGCGGAGGAAGGCGAGCGGGTCCTCGCGCTGGGCGATCGCCCGGGCCATCACGTCTGCGCGGCGCCGGTCGACGATGTCGATCGGTGAGCCCTGCTCGTCGACGCCCTCGGCGTAGCGGGCCCAGGAGGCGACGACGAGTGCCGAGCGGCGCACCGAGCGACCGGCGGCGAGCTGGGCGGTGATGACCGGCACCAGCCACTTCGGGATCCGGTCGGAGCTCTCCGCGCACAGCCGCGCCAGGGTGTCGCGGATGTGGGGGTTGGCGAAGCGGGAGATCAGCTCGCGCCGGTAGCCCTCCAGGTCCACCCCGGGCACCTGCGGCAGCGTCGGGGTCCCCTCGTCCGTCATGTAGCCGAGCAGGAAGTCGACGAAGAGCGGGTCGGTGCAGACCTCGTGGGCGTAGCGGTAGCCGGACAGGTAGCCGAGGTAGCACAGCGCCTGGTGGCTGGCGTTGAGGAGCCGCAGCTTCATCAGCTCGTACGGCTCGACGTCGGGCACCATCTCGACGCCGGCCTGCTCGAACGGCGGCCGCCCCTGCGGGAAGTGGTCCTCGAGCACCCACTGGGAGAACGGCTCGCTGACCACCGGCCAGGCGTCCTGGATCCCGAACCGCCAGCCGACCTCCTCGACGTCCGCGTCGGTGGTCGCCGGGGTGATCCGGTCCACCATCGAGCTCGGGAAGGCCACCTCGGACGCGATCCACTCACCGAGCGCCGGGTCGCGCAGGGCGGCGAACGCGGACAGCATCAACCGTGCGACCTCCCCGTTGCCGGCGATGTTGTCGCACGACATCACCGTGAACGGCGCGACGCCGGCGGCCCGGCGGCGCGCCAGCGCCTCCACGACGTACCCGAACGCCGTCGACGGTACGGCCCCGGGCTCCAGGTCCGCCTGGATCGCCGGGTCGGAGGCGTCGAAGCCGCCGGTGGCCTGGTTGACGTGGTAGCCGCCCTCGGTGATGGTCAGCGACACGATCCGGATCCGCGGGTCGGTGAGCTGCGCCAGCACGGCCTCGGGGGAGTCGGGGGCGAAGAGGTAGTCGATGATCGAGCCGATCACCCGCCCGTGCACCGCCCCGTCCGGGGCCCGCTCCATGAGCGTGTAGAGATGGTCCTGCGCCGCGAGAGCATCCCGCATGCGTACGTCCTGGGGCATCAGCCCCACCCCGACGATGCCCCAGTCGGTGATGCCGGAGGCGAGCAGGTCGTCGACGTAGCGCGCCTGGTGGGCGCGGTGGAAGCCACCGACCCCGAGATGCACGATCCCGGGGGTGACGGCGGAGCGGTCGTAGGCGGGGACGGCGACGGAGGCAGACAGCTCGCCGAGCCGAGCCGTCGTGAGGCGGGCGTGGGTCATTTGACCGCCCCGAGGGAGAGGCCCTGGACCAGCTTGTCCTGAGCGGCGAAGCCGGCGATGAGCACGGGCAGCGAGATCAGCGTCGCTCCGGCGGCGAGCTCGGCGAGGTAGGCGTGCTCGGTCTGGATCAGGGTGTTCACGTAGACCGGACCGGTCTGGGCGGCGACCGAGGTGAGCACCTTGGCGTAGAGCTGCTCGTTCCAGGCGAAGATGAAGCAGATCAGCGAGGTCGCGGCGACCCCGGGCATCGAGATCGGCGCCACGATCCGGGTCAGGATCCTGAGCGTGGACGCGCCGTCGATCGAGGCTGCCTCGATGATCGCGGGCGGAACCTCGGCCAGGAACGAGCGCATCATCCAGACCGCGATCGGCAGGTTCATCGCCGTGTAGAGCAGGATCAGGATGATCACGTTGTCGGGCATGTTGATGACCTTCGTCGTGAACAGGTAGATCGGCAGGATCCCCGCGACCATCGGCAGCATCTTCGTCGACAGGAAGAAGAACATCGCGTCCGACCACTTCTTCACGGGCCTGATCGAGAGGGAGTACGCCGCGGGGATGGCCAGGGCGAGCACGAGCAGCGTCGAGATCACGCTGGTGATCACCGAGTTGATCAGCGCCGGGGTGATCGGGTTCGCGGAGGTGAACAGACCGCTGTAGTTGTCGAGCGTCAGCGGCGCACCCCAGCTCGGCGGGTACGTCTGCGCGTCCTGCGGCGCGTGCAGCGAGGTCAGGACCATGTAGAGGATCGGGATCACGAAGATGATGCCGACCAGCCATGCTGCGATCGGGATGGCGATCTTCGCCACCCGTTGCCGGTTCCATGCGTTCATCGGCTTGCCTCCTCGTCGGTCAGCAGGGACGACACCACGCGGAGCGCGAAGGTCGCGATGATCAGTGAGCCGATGACCACGACGACGCCCAGAGCGGAGGCGACCCCGTAGTCCTTGGCGGAGTAGAACGTCTCGTAGACGGCGAACGGGATGTTGGTGGAGTTCAGCCCGCCGGTCATGCCCAGGACCGAGTCGAAGTTCTGGACGATGAAGATCGTGCCGAGCACGATCGAGAGCTCGAGGTAGCGGCGTACGTGGGGGAGCGTCATGTGCACGAACGTCTGCCAGCCGTTGCAGCCGTCGATCGACGCCGCCTCCAGGACCTCGGGATCCTGCGACTGCAGCCCGGCGAGCAGGATCAGCATCATGAACGGCGTCCACTGCCAGATCAGCTCGATCTCGATGGCGAGCTTGGGATGGTCGGTGAGGAACGCGATGTCCTGGGCGCCCGGCACCCCGAGCTGACCGAGCACGCCGTCGACCAGGCCGAAGCCGGTCATCAGGATGCCGTTGCCCCAGAAGACCGCGGCCGCGATCGGCACGATCAGGAACGGCGCGATCATCATCGTGCGCACCACGCCGCGTCCGACGAACGCATGGTTGAGCAGGAGCGCGATGCCGAGAGCGAGCAGGGCGCTCACCCCGACGACGACCACGGTCATCTCGATCGTGTTCAGGACCGCCGTACGGTAGGCCGGCGTCGTGAACACCGTCTTGAAGTTGTCGAACCCGGCGAAGCTGCGCTCCGGGGCGTCGGGCTGGGCGCTCCAGCTCATGAACGACATCACCAGTGTCGCCACGAACGGCAGCTGCGTCACCACGATCAGGAAGACCAGCGCGGGCAGCAGCGGCGCGCGCAGCTTCCACGACTCCCGCCCCCATTTCTTGTACGCCGCGGGCGGCCGTTCCGCCGCGGGCTCGGTTGCCGCGGGGAGCTGTGCGGTCAGGGAGGCCATCACTGCTTCTCCTTCTGGACGTCGCCGTACTCCTGGGCGAGCGACTGACATCGGTCGAGCGCCGCATCGGTGGTCTTCGAGCCCGAGATGGCGCTGGAGAGCTGCTTGGCGCACTCGGTGCCGAAGTCGGTGAAGCTCGGGACCCCGACGAACTGGATACCGTTGTAGGGGCGCTTCTGGACGCCCGGGTTGTCGGCCTGGGCGTTCTTGATCGCGTTCATCGTCGGGGTGGCGAAGGCGCCGGCCACCTCGAGGTACTCGGGGTTCTCGTAGGTTGAGGCGCGCTTCCCGGCGGGGACGTTGGTCGGTCCGCCGGTGTCGTTCTCGGTATCGGCCATCACCAGCTGCTCGTACTCCTTGCTCGAGGCCCAGGCGACGAACTCCTTGGCCTCCTCCTGGTGCCGCGAGGCCTTCTGGATCGCCCAGGCCCAGGTGTAGAGCCAGCCGGCGTTCTCGGTCTGGTCGTGCGGGGCGGCGACGTAGCCGACCTTGCCCTTGACCGGCGACTCGGCCGCTTCCAGCGACCCGGCCCCGGAGGTGGCGTCGTACCACATCGCGACCTTGCCCTGCTGCATGGCGTTGAGGCACTGCGGGAAGCTGAACGTCGCCGCACCCGCCTCGCCGTGCTCGCGGACGAGGTCGACGTAGAAGTTGGCCGCCTTCTTGAAGCCGCCCTTGTTGACCTGTGCGTTCCAGTCCTCGTCGAACCAGGTGCCGCCCATGGTGTTGACCACGGTCGTGATCGAGGCCAGGTTGTCGCCCCAGCCGGCCAGGCCGCGCAGACAGATGCCGCGCATGTCGGGCTCGGCCTCGTCGATCCGGGCCGCGAAGTCGGCGACCTGGTCCCAGGTCGGGTTGGCCGGCATCTCGATGCCGTGCTTCTCGAACAGGTCCTTGCGGTACATCAGGAACGACGACTCGCCGTAGAACGGCTGGCCGTAGACCTTGCCGTTGGCCGAGAGCGCCTCGGTCATCGGCGGGAGGATGTCGTCCTGGTCGAATTCGGGGTCGTTCGCGATGCTCTCCATGTCGGAGATCCAGCCGGCCTCGGCGTAGTAGGGGATCTCGAAGTTGGACAGCGTCGCCACGTCATAGATGCCGGACTGGTTGGCGAACTCGGTGCTCGCGGTGTCGCGCATGTCCTGCTCGACCTTGACCACGAAGTTCACCTCGATCCCGGTCTCTTCGGTGAAGTGCTCCTCGGTGAGCTCCTGGAGCTCGAGCATCTGGGGGTTGTTCACCATCAGCACCGTGATGCTGTGCTCACCCGCGCTCGTCCCGCCGGCGCCGAGCCCGCCGGTGCCGCAAGCCGTCAACGCTGTGATCATTGCAACCGTGGTGGCCAAAGAGCGCGCTGTCAGCGCTGCGGAGGTCCGTCTCCGTGCCCGCATCGATCTGCCTCCTCGCAGTGTGACTGTCGTCACGGACCACGATGGCGCAATTTCGGCGGGACCCCCTAGCCCGGTCACTGCGCACGAGGCGCCCGGTTGCTGCCCGTTGTCAGCCCACGTCTCAGGCCGCGTCTCAGGCTCGTACGACCCGGGGTCCGAGCGCCGCGAACCGGCGCGCCTCGGAGGCCGGCAGCTCGGTGCCGGTGACGAGCAGCTCGAAGTCGCGTACGCCCGCGAAGCGGCACAGGCTGGAGGCGCCGAACTTGGTGTGGGCGCCGAAGAAGATCCGGCGCCGGGAGCGCTCGATCGCGGTGCGCTTGACCGCGGCCACCGAGGGGTCCTGGGTGGTCAGGCCCTGCTCGCGGGAGATGCCGTTGGCGCCGATGTAGGCCAGGTCGATCACCAGGTCGCCGAGCATCCGGGTCGCCCACTGGTCCACGACGCCACGGGTGAGGGTGCGTACGCGCCCGCCCAGGATGATCACGGTGAGCTCCGGGTCGGCGGAGAGGCGGGAGGCCACCGGGAGCGAGGGGGTGATGACCGTCGCCGGGCCCTGGCCGAAGAGCTCCTCGGCCAGGAACTGCGGCATCGTGCCCTCGTCGATGTAGATGGTCTCCGCCCCGTGCCGGTGCTGCAGGGCGGCGCGGGCGATGCGGTGCTTCTCGTCGACGTCGCGGCCCGCCCGGAACTCGAGCGAGGTCTCGAAGCTGCCGCTCTCCAGCGCGACCGCGCCGCCGTAGACCCGCTCGACGACGCCGCGGTCGGCCAGGACCTTGAGGTCGCGCCGGATCGTCTCGACGCTCACCCCGAGATCGGGCGCGAGCTCGGTGACCGACACCCGTCCGGTCGTACGCGCCCGCGCCAGGATCTCCTCCTGCCGGAGCTCGCTCGCATGCGACGGTTCGGTCGACGTCATGGGCGCCATCATGCCCGGAATCGTGCCCGGTTCACAGCGAACCGGGTCGAACCGGGCGCCCGGTCGCCTGGTTCGGGGTCTTCGAGGCACCATGTCCCGGCGGCGACCCGACGGTGTCCGGACAGCGTCCGGGCGGATGGGGTCGCGGCGTTTTGCGGCTACCTGGCCGCGTACGTAATATTGAACCTCGGCGTGCGCAGTGCGCCGTTCCTGCAGGCAACCGCTGGCACCTATCGCTTCGGGGTCCAGTGATCACGTATGTGCACAGCTGCCGCGGGTACACACAAGACTTTGAGTTTCGGAGCATGAAGGAGACCGCGGTGTACGCGATCGTGAAGGCTGGCAGCAAGCAGCAGAAGGTCGTTGTCGGCGACGTCATCGAGATCGACCGCCTCGACGGCGAGGCCGGTGCTGCGGTCACGCTGCCCGTCGTCATGCTCGTCGACGGTGAGACCGTCACCACGACCGGCCTCGACAAGGCTTCGGTTGCGGCTGAGATCGTCGGTGCCTCCAAGGGCCCGAAGATCGTCATCCAGAAGTACAAGAACAAGACCGGCTACAAGAAGCGCCAGGGTCACCGTCAGAAGTACACCCAGGTCAAGGTCACCGCGATCAACGCCTGATTCGGCGTTCTAGAGACACTTAAGGACTGAGAAGATGGCACACAAGAAGGGTGCGGCAAGCACCAAGAACGGTCGCGACTCCAACGCCCAGCGCCTCGGCGTGAAGCGCTTCGGCGGTCAGCTCGTCAACGCCGGTGAGATCATCGTCCGCCAGCGCGGCACCCACTTCCACCCCGGCACCAACGTCGGTCGTGGCGGCGACGACACCCTGTTCGCCCTGCAGCCGGGCGCGGTCGAGTTCGGCAAGCGCCGCGGCCGCCGGGTGATCAACATCGTCCCGGGCGACGCCTGAGCCTGAGCCTCGTACGGCGCTTGCGCCGGACGAACGCGAAGGGGTCGAGCGAGCGCGCGGCTGAGCTTGCGAAGCCGCGACCGCGGGTCGAGACCCACACAGTTCCGAAAGGGCCCTCTCCTCACGGAGAGGGCCCTTCGGCGTTTTCGGATCAGAGATCGGTGGCGCGCTGTGCGATCGCCTCGAAGACTTGCTGCGAGACCTCCCAGCGCGTCCCGGCGCGCGGCCAGTGGATCGCGATGTCGGTGATCCCGATCTCGGCGTAGGAGCCGGCGAGGTCCTCGAACGCATCGGCCGACTCGGTCCAGGGCTCGTCGGTGAAGCCCGACATGAACAGCTTCGGCATGCTGTCGTAGTCGCGACCGTTCTTCTCGCACGCCTCGCGGAGCATCTCGAGGCGCTGGGCGACGAACCCCTTCGGGTCGTCGCCGTGCGGGTTGGCGATCCAGCCGTCGCCGACCTCGGCGGTCAGCCGGATCCCGCGGGGGCCGTTGCCGGCCAGCCAGAGCGGCGTACGCGGCTGCTGCACCTGGCCGGGGGAGACGGTGACCTCGCGGGTCTGCCAGTGCTCACCGTCGATGGTGACCGGCGACTCCCGCAGCAGCCGGTCGACGGCGCGGGTCCACTCCGCGAACCGGTTGGCGCGCTCGCGCGGTGTGAACTCGCGCCCGAGCACGTCGCCGTCGGAGGTGTGGTCGTCGCCGCCCGCGCCGATGCCGATGGTGATGCGGCCGCCGGAGATGCGGTCGAGGCTGCGGATCGCCGCGGCGGTCGGGATCGGCGTACGGAAGTTGGGGGTGGTCACCAGCGTCCCGAGCCGGATCGTGGAGGTGAGGGCCGCTGCTGCGGCCATCGAGGTGAACGCCTCCTCCCACGGGCTGTGGCCACGCCAGGCCAGGTGGTCATAGACCCACGCCGTCTCGAACCCGAGCTGCTCGGCCTGGGCCCAACGCTCGCCCATCGCCGGCCAGTCCTCGATCGGCCACATCACAGTTCCTACACGCATGCGCACAGTCTGCACCGGCGACCGCGAGGCGTCGCGCGGATATGCCGCGTCGCGCGGATAGCAGGTGTAGGGCATGCCGTCGGTAGGCTGGAGCCATGGCTGTACCCACCTTCGTCGACCGCGTCACCCTCCACGTCGAGGCCGGTCGCGGCGGACACGGGGTGGCGTCGGTGCATCGCGAGAAGTTCAAGCCGCTCGGCGGGCCCGACGGCGGCAACGGTGGTCCGGGCGGATCGATCATCCTCCGTGTCGACCCCGACGTGACCACGCTCATCGACTACCACCACAGTCCCAAGCGTAAGGCCTCCAACGGCGGCCAGGGCGCGGGCGGACACCGCAACGGCGCTCACGGTGAGGATCTGATCCTCCCGGTGCCGGACGGCACCGTGGTGACCGACATGCAGGGCAACGTGCTGGCCGACCTGGTCGGCCCCGGCTCCGAGCTGGTCGTGGCCGAGGGCGGCCGCGGCGGGCTCGGCAACGCGGCACTGGCCTCCTCCAAGCGCAAGGCGCCGGGGTTCGCGCTGCTCGGTGAGCCGGGCGAGGCGCGCGAGATCGGCCTGGAGCTCAAGGTCGTCGCCGACATCGGTCTGGTCGGCTTCCCGAGCGCGGGCAAGTCGTCGCTGATCGCGGCGATCTCGCGGGCTCGGCCGAAGATCGCCGACTACCCGTTCACGACGCTGGTGCCGAACCTCGGCGTCGTCAAGGGCGGCGAGATCACCTTCACCGTCGCCGACGTGCCCGGCCTGATCGAGGGCGCTGCCGACGGCCGCGGCCTCGGCCACGAGTTCCTGCGCCACATCGAGCGCTGCGCGGCGCTCGTCCACGTCATCGACACCGCGAGCATCGAGCCGGGCCGCAACCCGATCGACGACCTCGACGTCATCGAGAACGAGCTGTCCCGCCACGGCGGCCTCGAGGACCGGCCCCGGCTGGTCGCGCTGAACAAGGTCGACGTGCCCGACGGCAGGGAGATCGCCGAGATGACCATCGGCGAGTTCGAGAAGCGCGGCCTGAAGGTCTTCGAGATCTCCGCCGCCTCGGGTGAGGGCACCCAGCAGCTGATCTACGCGATGGCCGAGCTGGTCGCGGCCTCTCGCAAGGAGACGCCGGTCGTCGCCCCGACCCGGATCGTGCTCCGCCCGGTGGGTGCCGAGGGCAAGGACGGCTTCACCGTCAAGGTCTCCAGGAACGGCGACTTCCTCGTCCGCGGCCCGCAGCCCGAGCGCTGGGTGCGCCAGACCGACTTCGAGAACGAGGAGGCCGTGGGCTACCTCGCCGACCGCCTCAACCGGCTCGGTGTCGAGGAGCGGCTGGTCGAGCTCGGGGCCGAGGAGGGCGACACCGTCATCATCGGCGACCCGGCCAACGCGGTCGTCTTCGACTTCCGGCCTTCGATCCAGACCGGCGCCGAGATGCTCGGCCGCCGCGGCGAGGACCAGCGCTTCTACGAGGAGCGGCCCGCTGCCGCCCGGAGGCGCGAGATCGACGCCGGGATGGAGACCAAGGCGGAGTACGAGGCTCGTGCCGACGTCGCCCGGCGGCTGCGTGACGGGGCCGGCCCGGTGGCGTACGAGATCGGTGGCGAGGACGACCCGGACACCGACTGGGCCGAGGACGACCCGGGCGAGTCGTCCCGCTCGACCAGCGGAAACTGACGAGGCGGCGGGTGTAGCCGCCGGTAGGATCCGGCCCAGCGGAGAGCACAGGCTGACGTACGAGGGGGATCGGTGCAGCGCGAGGTCGTGACCGGGGCACGCCGGGTCGTGGTCAAGGTCGGGTCGTCGTCGCTGACGACGGCTGCGGGAGGCATCGATCCGGCCCGGGTGAGCGGGCTGGTCGACGTGCTCGCGAAGACGCGGGCCGCCGGACAGGAGGTCGTGCTGGTCTCCTCCGGGGCGATCGCGGCCGGGCTGTCGCCGCTGGGGCTGGCCAAGCGTCCGCGGGCGCTGGCCAAGCAGCAGGCAGCGGCGAGCGTCGGGCAGGGGCTGCTGGTCCACCGCTACACCGACGAGCTCGCCCGGCACGGCATCATCGCCGGCCAGGTGCTGCTCACGGTCGACGATCTCAACCGGCGTGCGCACTACCGCAACGCCGACGCGACGCTGTCGAAGCTGCTCGACCTGGGCGTGCTGCCGATCGTCAACGAGAACGACACCGTGGCCACCTCCGAGATCCGGTTCGGCGACAACGACCGGCTCGCGGCGCTGGTGGCCCACCTGGTCAAGGCCGACCTGCTGGTGCTGCTCAGCGACGTCGACGGGCTCTACGACGCGCCGCCGTCACAGCCGGGCTCGCAGCGCATCGACGAGGTCGTCTCGATGGCCGACCTCGCCGGGGTCACCATCGGCAAGGCCGGCGCCGCCGGCGTGGGCACCGGCGGGATGGTGACCAAGCTGGAGGCCGCCCGGATCGCGGTGGACGACGGCGTGCCGGTCGTGCTGACCTCGGCCGCCCAGGCCGAGGCCGCGCTGGCGGGTGAGGCGGTCGGCACCCTGTTCCACGCCGTCGGCAGGCGGCGCCCGGCGCGGCTGCTGTGGCTCCAGCACGCCACCGAGCCGGTCGGCTCGATCAGCATCGATGCGGGTGCGGTCGCCGCGATCAGCAAGCGCGGTGCCTCGCTGCTGGCGGCGGGGATCACCGGCTCCTCCGGGTCGTTCCATGCCGGTGACCCGGTCGACGTCGTCGACCCGTCGGGCGTGGCCGTCGCGCGCGGGCTGGTGAACTACGACGCCGACGAGATCCCGCGGCTCGCCGGGCGCTCCTCCGGCTATCTCGAGGCCAACCTGGGGGCTGCGTACGCTCGGGAGGTCATCCACCGCGACGATCTGGTCGTTCTGTGAGTCGCGCGCGGTGGGTGCCGCTGGCTCTGGCGTGGGGCGTGCTGGTCGTGTGCGGGCTGCCCGCGCTCGCGATCACGCTGTCGCGGGTGCTGGCGAGCACCGATCTGCGGGCGGTGCGGCTGGCGGCGTTCGCGCCGTACGGCATCGGGCTGTACGCAGCCTGCCTGGTCGCGGTCCTGGTGCTGGTGTGGCTGGCGACCGGTCCCGCGCGGATCCGGCTCGCGGTCGTCGCCGGGGTCGTCGGCACGCTGCTCGCGGTGCATGTCGCCTGGCAGGCGCCGATGTACGCCGGGTCGCGGGAGACCAGCGCCGGTGAGCCGCTGACGGTGATGACCACGAACCTCCTCGAGGGCAGGGGCGACATCGACACGGTGGTCGAGGCGGTACGCAGGCACAAGGTCGACGTGCTCGCGGTCCAGGAGATCACGCCCGAGGCGTTCACCGAGCTGATCGGCAAGCTGCGCGACCAGCTGCCCTACCAGATCGGGGAGGCCGCGCCCGGCACGGCCGGGACGATGCTCTTCGCCGACGAGCCGATCACCAAGGCGCGCCGGATCGAGACCGCGATGGGGTCGTGGGTGGCCGACGTGGGGGAGCGGCGGGTCGTCGTCGCCCATCCGGCCCCGCCCACGCTCGCGTCGTGGCCGGCCGAGCAGGAGCTGATCATCGAGGAGGCGGCTGCGGAGAAGCCCGACCTCGTCCTGGGTGACCTGAACGCCTCGCTCGACCACCACACCGTCCGGCAGCTGCTCGACGATGCCGAGGTGTCGGACGCGGCCCGGGCCAGCAACGCCGGATGGCAGCCGACGTGGCCGGTCGACGGGTTCGCCGGCGTACCTCTTCCGCCGTCGACCGCGATCGACCACGTGCTGATCAGCGATGCGCTGGTCGCGCTGGCGACCGAGACCATCGAGGTGCCGGGCTCCGACCACCTGGCGCTGGTCGCCTACCTCGGCACTCCCGCGGAATGACCGCTCGGTGGCCTAGCCGGTCTTGAGGACCCCGAACCACTGCTCCGCGCCGTACGCGTCGAACCGTTCCACCTCTACGAACCCGAGCTTCTGGGCCAGACGCAGGGAGCGCTCGTTGGCCACCTGCGTGGTGAGCACGACCGGCTCGCCCGGGAGCGTCCGATCGATCCAGTCGAGTGCTGCGCGGGTCGCCTCGGTCGCGATGCCCTTGCCCCACGTGCTCGGGAGGAACTCGTAGCCGATCTCGACCTCGTCACCCTCGTCGCGTACGTGGTGGGACCAGGCCCTGTCGCGGCGCTGGATCGTGATCCTGCCGATGAACTCGCCTGCGTGCTCGACGGCGAAGATTCCGGGCCTGGTGTTGGGATCGTGGGGGATCAGCTCCTCCAGCTCCTCGCGGGTGTGCTGCGGGCCGCCGAGGTAGGCCTGGACCGTCGCGTCTGAGAGGAGCTCGGCCAGGCCTGCTCTGTCTTCTGTTCTGGTCTCTCGGAGGATCAGGCGTTCGGTGACGATCTGTTCTGGGGGCCAGGGGACGTCGCCTAGGGGTTTCATGGGGTTGGACGGTAATGGGGTTTGGGTTCTGTTGGGGCTGCTTTTCGGGGTTGGGGTGGGCCGCCGACCCGTTCTCGAGGGTGTTCTCGCCGGACCCCGGAGT
>NZ_JAALAA010000023.1 GCF_011045035.1 Nocardioides turkmenicus | reverse complement strand
CCCCGCAGGCGCCGGCGCGTCCCCGGCAGGAGCGGCCGGCACCGCAGCGTCCAGCATCCCAGGCACCCCAGCGTCCGGCTCCCCAGGCACCTCAGCACCAGGCACCCCCGCCGCCGGCGCCGGAGCCGCAGCCCGGTCAGGGCGCACCTAGCCGGAGCCAGAGCGGTCAGGACCCGTGGGGTCGCCGCCAGGAGCCGCCGCAGCGGCGCTCCCGTGGCTATGACGGCCGCTACGACGACCGCCGCAACGACGGGCACGACGAGTTCGCCGACCGCCGTTACCGGCGCGACAGCAGCTACTCCGGCTACCCGGGTCAGCCGCAGCCGGCCCCACCGCGCGCACCACGCCCGGAGCCGCGCCCGGCGCCGGCAGCCGCACCCCAGCCCGAGCCCCGCCTCGAGCCCGCCCCCGCACCGCCGCGGAGCCGGCAGGCCGGCCGCCGGGTGGCCCAGGAGCCCGAGGCGTACGACCCCTACTCCTTCGACTCCTACGGTCCCCAGGACCGGGCCGAGTCGCCCGCCCAGGCACCGCGCGCACCCCAGGCGCCGCAGCGTCGGCGGCGACAGGACCAGGACTACGACGAGCCGGCGTACGCGGGCTACGACGAAGGCTATGACCGGGGCTACGACCAGCGTTACGAGCGAGGTCAGGACCAGGCGTACGCCCAGGGCTACGACTACGACGAGGCCTACGACCGCGGCTATGACGAACGCTACGACGAGCGTTACGATGACGCCTACGACCGGTCCGCCGGAGGCGACCGTCGGGAGCGCGGAGGTGCGTTCTTCGAGGCCTCCGGCGCGGCGATCGTGGTCCACATCACGCTGGTGATCCTCGCGATCTGGTTGACCTGGGCCTACGGAACCTCGGTCATCTGACAGGTTCGAAGGCAGGTCAACCCGCCGAAACTCCCACCTTGCCGTCAGGTCTGCTGACCTGATGAGGGATAATGGAAGCGCAATGCGCGCTCCGAGGCCATCCGGCAGGTGAGCGCCGACACGCGAGACACGGAAGAAGGTGCCGCATGGCGGCGATGAAGCCGCGGACGGGAGACGGTCCGCTGGAGGTCACTAAGGAAGGTCGGGGCATCGTGATGCGCGTCCCGCTCGAGGGTGGTGGCCGGTTGGTCGTCGAACTGAACGCCGAAGAGGCCGCTGCGCTCGGCGAAGAGATCAAAGGTCTCGGGCTGAACGCGTAGATGACCACAACGCTGCCGTCACCGGCTCTGCCAACGCAGGTCACACCGCCCACCTTCACGCTCAGTCCGCTCGGTCCGGAGAGCCTCGACGCCGAGATCATCGCGCTGCCGGTCATCCCGGGCGACGACGCGCTGGTCATCGGTCCCGGGGCCGCTGATCTGGGCGACCAGCACGACCTGCTCGGTCATCTCGAGTTCGAAGGTGCCACCGGCAGCGCCGGTGAGGTGACGACGTACGCCGTCACCGGCTCCGGCACCCTGCGACGGATCCTCCTGATCGGTGTCGGCGCGCAACGTCGTGACGACTTCCGGCGGGCGGGCGCCGCGCTGGCTCGCGCCGTGCGCGACCGGTCCGAGGTGGTCACGACCATCCCGGCAGTCGATCCCGAGGTCGGGCTGGAGCCGTTCGTGGCCGGCGCGACGCTGGGATCCTTCCTCTTCCACTGGCGCTCCGACGGGGCGCCGTGGACGCCGGTGGAGACGATCACCCTGGCCGATCTCGGTGACGACCAGGCGGCAGCGTTGGACCGGGCCCAGGCGATCGCGCGCGCCGGCTGGCGCGCGCGGTTCTTCTCCTCGGTCCCGAGCAACCTGAAGAACCCGGCATGGCTGGCCGAGCAGGCCACCTCGCTGGGCGCCGAGACCGGACTGAAGGTCACGGTGTGGGGCGAGGACCAGCTCGCCGCGGAGGGCTTCGGCGGCATCGTCGCGGTCGGCCAGGGCTCGGCCACGCCGCCACGGCTGATCCGGCTCGACTACACGCCCCGCAAGGCCGGCAGGCTGAACTCGTTGAAGACGGCGCCAACGGTGGTGCTGGTCGGCAAGGGCATCACCTTCGACACCGGCGGCCTCAACATCAAGCCCGGCGACGGCATGATCAACATGAAGCGCGACATGACCGGCGGCGCGGTGGTGCTCGCGGTGATGGCGGCGCTGGCCGAGGTCGGCTGCCCGGTCAAGGTGGTCGGCCTCATCGCCGCCGCGGAGAACGCGATCTCCGGTTCGGCGCTGCGCCCCGGAGACGTGGTCACCCACTACGGCGGCCGCACCTCCGAGGTCACCAACACCGACGCCGAGGGCCGTCTGGTGCTGGCCGACGCGATGGCGTACGCCGTCGACAAGATCAAACCGGCGGCCCTGGTCGACATCGCCACCCTGACCGGTGCGATGCGGGTGGCGCTCGGTCAGACGATGGCCGGCTACTTCGCTGACGACGACGCGCTGGCGTCCCTGCTGAGCGAGGCGTCGGACCTCTCCGGCGAGACGCTGTGGCGGATGCCGCTGGTCGCCGACTACGAGGAGAAGCTCGCCTCGAAGGTCGCCGACGCCGACAACGCCCCCGGTGGGCCGGGCGCGATCACCGCCGCGCTCTTCCTGCACCACTTCACCGGCGGCATCCCGTGGGCCCACCTCGACGTGGCCTGCGGCGACGCCTACGCCGACGTCCACGAGCTCACCCCCGGCCCCACCGGCTTCGGTGCCCGGGTCCTGCTCACCTGGCTGGCCGATGCCGATCCGCTCGCCGGCGTAGGCTCCTGACGAGACGTCACCCCGGTCGGCCGAGACGTCACGTACGACGGCCGAGCCGGCACCCAGGTGCCAGCTCGGCCGACGGGGCTGACGTCTCGGCTAGGCCTTCCGGGCGAGCAGGAGACCGTCGCCCACCGGGAGGAGCAGCGGGATCAGGTCGTCGTTGTCGGCGACCTGCTGGTTGAGCTCGCGGATGGTGGCGGTCTCCTCGTCGCGTACGGACGGGTCGGCCACGCGGTCGTGCCACAGCGCGTTGTCGAAGGCGACTACGCCGCCGGGGCGCAGGAGGCGCAGGGCCTCCTTGAGGTAGGCCGAGTATTCGGTCTTGTCGCCGTCGACGAAGACGATGTCGTAGTGGTTGTCGGTGAGCCGGGGGAGCACGTCGAGGGCGGCCCCGGCGATGCACCGAGCCTGCCGCTGGCCGAAGCCCGCCTCGGTGAAGCTCTGCCGGGCCAGCCGCTGGTGCTCGGTCTCGATGTCGACGGTGGTCAGGACCCCGTCGGGACGCATGCCGCGCAGCAGCCACAGCCCGGACACACCGGTGCCGGTGCCGACCTCGACGACGTTCTTCGCGTCGAGCACCGAAGCGAGGAAGCGCAGCGTGGCGCCGCCGCCCGGTCCGATCGGGGCGACTCCGACCTCCTCGGCCCGGGAGCGGGCAGCGGCGAGGAGGTCGTCCTCCGCGACGTACTCGTCGGCGTAGGTCCAACTTGCGGTCGAGACAGGGCTGGTCACACCGCAAAACCTAACCTGTTTCGCGCAACGGTGCGGGAACGCCTGATCCAACTTGTGCGTTAGACGGTGACAGGAAGAGGAAAAATAGGAGCCTCACAGGCAACTCTCAGCCCTTCCTGGTCCAGGCGATCTAACGTAGGAGATGTCAGCGATCAGCGAGACAGGCAGGAGCACCATGACCGCGGAGCCCACGACCGAGACCCCGACTGCGGAGCCGGGTGTGCCGTCGTGGGACGAGATCGTGGAGAAGCACTCCGACCGGGTCTACCGGCTCGCATACCGCCTCACCGGCAACCGCCCCGACGCCGAGGATCTCACCCAAGAGGTCTTCGTACGCGTCTTCCGCTCTCTCGACACCTACAGCCCCGGCACCTTCGAGGGCTGGCTGCACCGGATCACCACCAACCTCTTCCTCGACCAGGCCCGCCGCAAGCAGCGGATCCGCTTCGATGCCCTCTCCGACGAGCGCGCCTCGCGCCTGACGAGCAGCGGCCCGACGCCCGACCTGGCCTACACCGACCAGCGCTTCGACGACGACATCGAGCGCGCGCTGGCCACGCTGCCGCCCGACTTCCGGGCCGCGGTCGTGCTCTGTGACGTGGAGGGGCTCTCCTACGAGGAGATCTCCGAGATCCTCGGTGCCAAGCTCGGCACCGTCCGCTCGCGGATCCACCGCGGCCGGGCGATGCTCCGTGACGCTCTCGCCCACCGCGCCCCGCGCGGCGGACGACTGCGTTACTCCGGGCCCAAGGTGTTGTGGGGCGGGGCTTCATGAGTTTTCTGGGCAACCACCTCGGCGCGCGGACGAGCGCGCTTCTCGACGGCCAACTTCCCGAGGCGGAGGAGGAGCGGGCCTGGGCGCATGTGCACCAGTGCTGCGCCTGCCGCCGTCTCGTCGAGCGTGAGAGCTGGCTCAAGCGCCGCCTCGCGGGGCTCAGCGTCGATCCCGGCGTCTCGGCCCCGGCCGACCTGAAAGGGTCGCTGCGCGGTGGCGTCATGGCGGCCTCGGTGTGGCCCACCGACGACCCTTCGACAAGCTCAGGACATCGCCTCGGCGACAGCTACGCCGACGCCCGGTCGGTGCGGCGTACGTTGGTGATGGTCGCCGCCGGTGGCGGTGCTGTCGGCGCCGCCGTGTTCGGCATGTTCACCTTCGCCGCCGCGCCCGCGGACGCCCCGGGCCCCAGGAACCTCCCGGTCACCTCGGTCACCCAGGTCCCCGGCGCCCCGGTCGTCGCCCACGTACGCCGCTGACCGGCCGCTCGGTCTGCTCGGCGACACGACACGAGACCCGGCCTGCCGATAGTTGGGACGAGTGGGAAGAATGGGTCCTGTGACGCAGGAACCACAAGACGACCAGTCGCGGCCGATCTCCCGTTGGGCGCCACCCGCCAGCGCGTCCGACGTGCCCCCGGCCGGACAGTCGTCCCGCGACGATCTTGTCGATGACGAGCGCGACACGGCCGAGGTGCCGCTGCCGGGGATGCCGGGGCCTGTGGTCGCGCCGCCCCCGGCTGCCGACACCGCTCCGTTGCAGCCCGCGCCGCCGCCCCCGCCGGGTGGGTCCCTTCCCGGTTTCGACGGCCCGCTGGCGCCGCCACCCGCCGCACCCGCTCGGCCCGACTCGACGAAGCGTGGGCGCGTTCCCGGCCCGATCTGGGCGCTCGCGGCCGCCGTCGCGTTCCTGCTCGGGGTGCTGGGAGGCTACGCGGGCGGCGTCCTCGAGGACCGGGACGACATGTCCAGCCTTGCCGGCGGCGGGCTCGACCCGGGCTCGATCGAGACCGACGCGCCCCTGGAGGGCGACGACGCCAGCATCGTGAAGGTGGCTGCGACGCTGCTGCCCTCGACGGTGCAGATCTTTGCCGAATACCAGGGCGTCGAGGACGCCGCGACCGGCTCGGGGTTCGTCTTCGACCGGAACGGTCACGTGGTGACCAACAACCACGTGGTCGCCGACGCGGCCAAGGCCAAGGGCAGCATCGAGGTCGTCGACCACAAGGGCCGCCGCTACAAGGCGGAGGTCGTCGGGCGCAGCGCGGTCTACGACCTCGCCGTGCTCGACGTGCCCGAGGTCAAGGAGCTCGACCCCGCCTCGCTCGGCAGCACGTCGCGGCTGCGGATCGGCGAGGGCGTCGTCGCCATCGGCTCGCCCCTGGGGCTCAGCTCCACCGTCACCTCCGGCATCGTCAGCGCGCTCCAGCGCCCGGTGAGCACCGGCCAGACCGAGGACGACACCTCCTACATCAACGCCGTCCAGACCGACGCGGCGATCAACCCCGGCAACTCCGGTGGTCCGCTCGTCAACCTCGTGGGGCAGGTCATCGGGGTCAACTCGGCGATCGCGACCGCAGGCGGGGGAGAGGGCGGCGAGGGCGGCAGCATCGGTGTCGGCTTCGCGATCCCGATCGACCAGGTCAAGGTCACCGCCGCGCAGATCCTGAAGACCGGCAAGGCGACCTACCCGATCGTGGGTGCCTCCGTCGACGTCCAGGCCGCCGACCACAACGGCGCGCTGATCTCGGTCGTCGAGGCGGGTTCGCCGGCGGCCGCCGGAGGCCTCAAGGACGGTGACCGGGTCACCAAGGTCGGAGACGTCACCGTCACCGACGGGATCGGCATGATCGTGGCCATCCGTGCGCACCAGCCGGGGGAGACGGTCGAGTTCACCGTGATGCGCAACGGTGCCCGCCACGAGCTCAAGATCAAGCTGGCGGCGCAGACCGAGAACCTCGCCTGACGACGAACGGAGAAAGACGCGAAGAGCCGCTGGGCACATGCCCGGCAGCTCTTCGCGTTGTTGTGGGGAAGGTTTAGTTGTGGGGGTTGAGAATGCTGTGACTCAAGAGGCGTCCGGCGTGGCGGCGGGCGTGGTGCCCTCGGCCTCGACGAACGGGTGGTCGGCCACGAAGGCCTTGGTCTGCGAGTACATGTCATCGATGAACTTCTCGAGGACGCTGGACTCAACGCGCCACTGGCCACGGCCGCCGATCTTGATGGCGGGGAGCTCACCACGGCGGACAAGGGCATAGACCTGTGCGCTCGAGGTGTTGAGGACCTCGGCCACGTCGGCAAGAGTCAGGAAGCGGGGGGTACCAGACATAAGTATCAGTCTCCCAGACTCTGCAAGCGGCAGTAAACCAGGGCGCCAACCTGTTAGCCCGCTTTAGGTAGTGTTGCGCTGCTTTGTGGATGCGTGGTGGGTGAACCGTGAAGCACAGGCGCGCTATGCAGCGAACAGAAGATACAACCCACCAACAGTGAAGCCGACCATCGTCACCAGAAGCGGCACCTGCCCCGTGACCAGATGCTGCTTCGGGAGCACCTGGAGCGCCCGGATGTGGGCCGACCACACGCCGAGCACGTGGCCGATGATCACCGCGGCCACCTTGATGACGGCCAGCAGCGTGGCGTGGAAGGCGAAGAAGTAGGAGACCGGCAGGTCGGCGGTGCCGAACCAGTCGCCGCCGTTCCCGAGCGGGTCCGAGGCGTTGCGCAGCGTCGCCAGCCCGCTCTCCCAGAAGTAGCTGAGGTAGTGGGCGACGACGTAGCCGACGATGATCGGCACGATCGAGGGCGCCAGCTCGGCGGGCAGCGCGCGGCGCGGCACGTCTCCCACGCCGGTCAGCATCGTCCCGACGCAGTAGAACCCGGCCACGATCAGCGGGAACGAGACCAGCGCGAGATTGCTGATCAGGTAGGCGGTGCCGCCCGAGATCTCCGGGCTCTGCACGATCTGGAGCCACGGTGGGGATTCTCGGTAGGAGTCGTAGACGATGGTGCCGAAGAGCACCGAGACGACCGCGACCAGACCAGGGGCCGGGCGCAGGGTGTCGAGGTTGCCGAGCGGCGTGCGCAGGACCAGGTTGCCGGCCTGCGTACGTCCCCAGACCGACAGCTTCGCGGTCAGCGACGAGTAGACCTCGAACGGGTCGCTGCGCTCCAGGAAATCCTCGCCGAAGAGCACGCCGCCCAGGATCATGACCGCCAGGTAGACGGCCAGCCAGAGACGTACGGGGCCGAGGTAGTTGTTCTCCGGATAGACCAGCTCGAGCCAGGCGAAGGCGAGAAGGGTGAACGCCGCCGGCCAGTAGCCGAGCCGCTCGGGCAGACGCAGGGGAGGACCACCGGGGCCGCGCAGCCAGAGGAGTCCGGCCACGAACGTACGGGCCGGGCTGATCGCCTTCCAGACCGGTCCGAAGAGGAGCGAGAAGGGCACCAGGCCGACCCACAGCCAGACGTACGTCATCCCGAAGATGGGGTTGAGCGCGTTGTCCGAGCCGGCGAAGGCGACCAGCACGAAGTAGGCGAAGATCAGCAGGCCGACGATGCGCCACAGCGCGGTCCAGGCAGGGGAGTCGACGACACGCCCGAGCCGGGGCAGCGGCCAGCCGCGTGGATTCCGACTCTGTGGGTCCTGTGGGGCCACGACCTGGCCTTCCGCGGCACGCTTGGTGGTCAGCGCCAAGAGCCCGAAGGAGACGACCAGGGCGAGGACGGCGCCCGCGATGACGTACTCGAGTGGCAGTGGCAGGTCCTGGCGACCGCCCACGCCGTGGGTGAGGATCACTTGACTTCGAGGGTGACGATGGTCTTGCCGAGCGTGTGCGACTCGACCACGAACTGACCGGGGATGTCGAACGCGCCCAGGCTGATCCGTGTGGTGCCGACGCCGTAGGCGGCGGACTGCGCCGGGTCGGAGTGCACGTGGATCTCGCCGGCGGCGTCGGCGGTCACGTCGAGTTCGACGCTGTGGCCGAGCGGGACGTCCACCTGGCTCCCGTGCGGGTCGACGGAGTCATCGGAGAAGTTGATCTCGACGACCACCGGGTCGCTGTCGGTGCTGGGCTCGGTGGCGACGTCGTTTCCGCAGGCTGTCGCGACGGACGCGATCCCGCAGATTGCTGCCACGACCGCGATGATCCGGGCCGTGAGGCGCATTACTCCCCCGTTTCGTGGGCTAAGTTCAAGCTGGCGTCTGCCACAATCGCACATGAACCAAAGAGGGGGCTGAGAGGGCATGAGTGAGCGGCAGCGGGACCGGCTTGGGCCGCGTGAGGTGGCCTTCCTGGACGGGGAGACGCTAGCTGTACCGCACCAGGTGGCGAGCATCGAGCTGATCGAGCCCAAGAAGGAGGGCTTCGACTACGGCGCCTTCCTCGAGCACGTCGAGGACCGGCTCGCCTTCGTGCCCCGCTACCGCCAGCGCGTCCGCGTGGTGCCGGGTCGCATCGCCTACCCGGTGTGGGCGGACGACGACCGGTTCGACCTCACCTACCACGTACGCCGCTCCGCGCTGCCCCGCCCGGGCTCGATGGACCAGCTCCTCGACCTCGCCGGCCGGATCGTCTCCCGGCCGTTGGACCGCTCCCGGCCGCTGTGGGAGCTGTACGTCATCGAGGGGCTGGCCGGTGACCGGGTCGCACTGGTCACCAAGACCCACCAGGCCCTGGTGGACGGCGCCGAGACCGTCGACCTCGTCCAGCTCCTGCTCGACGACAAGCCCGAGGTCGGGCCGGTCGTGCCCGACCTGTGGGAGCCGCCGCAGCCGCAGTCGAGCGCGCGCCTGGTCGCAGGAGCGGTCTTCGACGCGGTCACCTCGGTCAGCGGCCTGACCGGAACCGCGCGCAGCCTGGGCGGCTACGCGCTGGGACGGGTCACCGGTGTCGCCAAGGACTTCCAGAACGCGGGAGCCGGCATCGCCCGCGTGCTCACCCGCAGGCCTCCCGAGCGGCCCACTCCGCTGAGTGGCACGCTCTCCCAGCAGCGGCTGGTGGTCACGCTGCAGGCCGACCTGGCCGACTTCCGCCGCATCCGCGACACCCATGGCGGCACCGTCAACGATGTCGTCCTGGCGGCTGTCACCGGCGGTCTGCGGGCGTGGCTGATGACCCGGCAGCAGTCGCTGGCCGGCGTACGTCAGGTGCCGGCGCTGGTGCCGGTCTCGGTGATCGACGAGGAGCTCGACCCGACCCAGCTCGGCTCGGCGGTGGCGCCCCACTTCGTGGTGCTCCCGGTCGCGGAGCCGTCGCCGGTGGTCCGTCTCCACCAGGTGTCCTACTCCTTCGAGCAGCACAAGGCCAACGCCCGCACGGTCAGCGCGCAGCGGCTGGCCGGGATCAGCGGCTTCGCCCCGGCGACCTTCCACATGGTCGGCTCCCGGGTGGCCGCCGAGAGCGAGCACGATTACCTGCTCTCGGTGTGCAACGTGCCCGGACCCCAGGAGCCGCGCTACGCGGCCGGCTCGCGGCTGGTGGCCTCCTACCCGATCCACCCGCTGGCCGACGGCCACACCCTCGCGATCGGGGTGACCTCCTACGACGGCCAGGTCTTCTTCGCGATCACCGCCGACCGCGACCTGGTGCCCGACGCGTCGCTGGTCGGGCAGTGCATCAGCGAGGCCCTCGACGAGCTCCTCGACACCGCCTCCGGCCGCCGCTTCCGTGCTCCGCGTGGCCTGCGCGTGGTCAAGAACTCCGGCGAGTGAGGCAGAATCCCGTCCGTGACCCGCATCTACGTACCCGCCACGCTCGCGCTGCTCGCTGACTGGTACGCCCAGGGCGAGCTGCCCGGCACCGCCGACGGCTACGCCGCCCCCGACGACAGCGAAGAGGCCGAGTACGCAGCCCTGATGAGCGCCGCCGACGACTCGGCGGCGCTCCTGGACGGCCCCGGGCGCCGGGTCGTGGTCGTCGTCGACGCGCCCGATGCGATCGCCCATCATCTGGAGAACCAGGTCGTCCCGCTCAAGCTGGTCGCCGCGGTCCACGCCGACCTGGCAGATCGCCCGGCCGACGCGGACCCCGATGAGGATCTTGGCTGGTTCGCCACGCAGGAGATCCCCGACCTGATCCAGGGCTAGATCACTCCTCTTCGCCCCACCAGGTCTCGGTGTCGACGCCCTGGTAGGGTGGGACCTTGACGGTGCGGGCGCCGGCCTTGCCGCCGATGATCACGGTGCGGTAGCTGACGTTGTTGGACCGCGTCGTCTCGTAGAGGTTGCCGTCCGGGTTGACGGTGACCTTGATCCGGTAGGTGCCGTTCTTGACCTTGGTGAGGTCGAAGGCCTGGGTCTGGGACTGGTCGTAGGTGTCGCCCCAGCCGGACGGCAGGCTCTCCCGCAGCCAGAGCGCGGACTTCTCGCCGCAGGCCGACTGCAGGCCGGTCTGGCTGGGCCGCAGCGTCGCGCCCGGGACGGTCAGGTCCACCGGGTCGGTCGGCACCAGGCACCACGACTGCTTGCCGCTGGTCGAGACGACCTTGTCCTTGGCGTCGACCAGCTCGTACTTCGCGAAGTCGAGGAAGTGCCAGTGGTTGTGCTCGGGGGCCTCGTGGAACTCCATCGTGCCGGTCCGCTTCACGCCGACCTGCTTCCCGTCGCGGTAGAACATCTGGTAGGCGTCCATCACCGGGGTCGTGCCGCGGCGGAAGCCCTCGACGATCATCGGCGCGGGGCCGGCGTTCCACTCGTTGGCGGCGAAGTTGAGGCGGTCGACGCCCTGCTCGTCGACGGCGGTCGAGATCTGCCAGGCGGGCACGGAGACGAGGTCGGGCAGGGTGTCCTTCTTCGGCTTGCCCGGCTTGATGGAGCCGAGGGCGCCGCCCAGCGGGAGCGGGCCGCGGGCGTTCTCGCCGCCCTCCAGCGTCTCTCGCGGCACCACGGTGCGAGCACCGTGGTCGTCGGCTCCGTGAGCAGCCATGACGCCCATGCCCTCGCCTTCACCCTCACCCTCACAGCCGCCCTCGGGGCATCCGTCGACGATGACCAGCTCCTGCTTGGCGGTGCGGCTGGCCTTCGGCAGCCCGAGGAAGTCGGCGACCGGCGCGCTGACGCTCATCGTCATGGTGAGCCGGGTCTCGCCCTTGGTCTCGAACTCGAGATCGGAGACGGTGGGGACCGCCATGCCCCGCTCGATCCCGTACAGGACCCCCTTGGTGAACCAGTTGCCGCCGCAGAACTCGGGGTAGACCGGACCGGTGGCGCCGTCGGTCTGCACCCGCTGCCGGTCGTAGCCGCCCGGGCACAGCGGCCGGGTGTCGTCGAGGATCACGTTGCCGGACTTGTTCTTGAGGGTGACCCGGAGGCCGTCCTTGAAGCCCTTCATCCCGTCGACGATCGCGGCGGGCGCGGTCGTGGTGGTGCGCTTCTTGCCGCGGATGACGGTCTTGGTCAGCTTGACCGGCTCGTCGTAGGCCGCGTGGCGCGCACGGAACTCGAAGGCAGCGTCATAGGCGGCCAGCCAGACGGACGGCTGGACGTACGCGATCCCTTCCCATGCCTCCACCTCGACGGTGTCGGTGGCGGCGACGAGCTTCAGCGTTCCCTTACCGGTGGTGCCGCTCGCGGGGCCGGAGTTCGCCGTCACCGTCGTGGTGACGACGAGTGCGGCCGCCACCAGTCCGATGCCGGCCGAGACCAGCTGCCGCGTGCGAGTGCGAGGTCTTACCATCGAGATGTCCCCTCCAGAACGGCCCGAATCCCTCCTGATCCGAGACCTGATGGCCGGCAACGTATTGCCGGGCACCTAGGGGACGGTTGACTTCTCGGTCCGGTTGCACCAGATCGGTGAGATTCTCAGCGAGAGAGGTACGCAGCGCCGACCGCCTGCTCGAGGTCGAAGGCCTTGAGCATCAGCTCCTCGACGTACTCCTCGAGCTTGGCGCCGACCAGCGGCACGGGCACCTTGATGTTCAGCCGCACGCTCTCGGTGGTGCGCCCGTCGGACTCCGAGAGGGAGATGTTGCCGCGCAGGGTGGCCAGGCCGCCGGGGACGGTGATGTCGACGACCGCAACGGTGTCGGAGGACCAGACCTCGCTCTGGTGGACGGTGAGGTCGCCGGTGACGATGCGCTTCGCGAAGGACGGTACGCCGACGGTCGACTGCACCCGGTCGATCCGGACCTCGCGGGGCGCACCGCCGATGGTCACCCGGCGACGGAGCGCGCCCTGGGCGTCGGCGACCTGCTCCCGGAAGCCGGGATCGGCGAGCATCGCGGACACCTCGCCCATACGGGCGTCGTAGACGAGCTCGTGCTGAAGGGTCGTCGTCATTGCCGAATCCTTTGGGGCTCTTCTGCGGGTTGGGACGGGGACGAGGTGGGTCAGCCGGCGAGCCAGCGGGTGCCCACCTCGTGCTCCTTCTCGAGCGCCTTCTTGAAGATCGAGAGGATGAGGTCCTCCAGCTTTCCGCTGACCAGGGGCACATTCACGGTAGCGGTCAAGGTGACGGTCTCGATGGTCCCTGTGCCGTTCTCGGCCAGTCGAGCGGTGCCGGCGAGCGAGCCGGGCTTGCCGGGCAGGGTGAGCTTGAGGTCGCCGGAGGTGAAGTCGGAGGACCAGATCTCGTCCTGGTGCACCTCGATGGTGTCGCCGACGAACTTCTTCGCGAACCCGGGCACACCGCTGACCGCCTGCTCATAGCGGATGCTCACCGTCGAACCGGTGATCGCCACGCTCTTGGACAGCGCGCGCTGCGCGTCGCAGACCTGCTCGCGGAACGTCGCGTCGGCGAGCATCCCGGAGACGGCTGCGATCGGGGCGTCGTAGGCCAGGTCGACCGACAGCTTTTTGCTCATGCGACCACCTCCGTAGCGCAAGCGCCATGATACGGACGTGGTCGCATGTTGTTTCGTCGATTCACTCGCTGGCGCTCGCTCATGACCACACATCATGACGCCTCCACGGTCCGGAGTCACCAGTGATGCCGCCGAGAGAACCGCCACATTCTTTGAGTATGCTCTTTACCGTGGCGTCGTCGGCCGGTCACCGGCCTATGACTCACATCGGCGATTCCTTCGGATGCGGCGGCCTATCCGGAGCCCTGCCGGGATACCGTGACAGGTGTGTCAACGGAGACGCATATCAAACCTGTCCAAGCTCCGCAGAAGGTCCTGCAGAACCGACTGCCGAGCACCACCTACTTCCGCCACGTGGCTCCCGAGGAGCTCACCGGCCGCAGCGAGGCTGATCTCGCCGGCGCGGTGGGATCGCATCTGGCGCTGGCAGCGAACCGACCGCAGGGCACCGCCGCCGTGCGCATCCTCACCCCGACCACAGCCAATGACGGCTGGTCGGCCGGAGGCCGCAGCGTCGTCGAGATCGTCGTCGACGACATGCCCTACCTCGTGGACTCGGTCAAGACCGAGCTCTACCGTCGTGGCCTCGACGTCCATCTGGTCGTCCACCCCGTCATCGACGTCACCCGTGACGTGACCGGTGCGCTCGAGGGGGTGAACGAAGGCGACATCAGCGAGTCCTGGATGCACATCGAGATCGACCGGATCGCCCCCGACGCGGCGAAGGAGATCGTCGCGGGACTGGAGGGCATCCTCGAGGACGTACGCGAGGTCGTCGAGGACGAGCCGAGGCTCCACCGCCGGCTGGCGGAGGTCGCGGCCGGCCTGCGCTACACGCCGCCCAACAGCGTGCCGCGTGAGGAGGCCGCCGAGGCGGCCGAGCTGCTGGCCTGGCTGGCCGAGGACCACTTCCTGCTGACCGGCTACCGCGAATACCGTCTCGACGGCGACTACCTGCGCGGACGCTCCGGCACCGGCCTGGGCATCCTGCGCGCCGACCCGCCGCAGGCCCCCGACCACGGGAAGATGCCGCCGAAGGTCGCTGCCCACGCCCGCGACAAGGTGATGCTCGTCCTGGCCAAGGCCAACTCCCGCTCGACCGTCGGGGAGCCCGCCTACCTCGACCACGTCGGCATCAAGATCTTCAACGCCGCCGGCGAGGTCGTCGGCGAGCACCGTTTCCTCGGCCTCTTCACCACGAAGGCGGCCCGGGAGTCGGTGACCCGGATTCCGGTCGTACGCGGCAAGGTCGCCGCGGTCCTCGACCACACCGGTTACGAACCGCGCAGCCACACCGGCAAGGCCATGCTCGACGCGATGGAGTCCTACCCGCGCGAGGAGCTCTTCCACGCCTCCACCGAGGAGCTGATGGACCTCGCCGAGGCCGCGCTCGGAGCGATCGAGCGCCGCATCCTGAGGGTGGCCGTCCGGCCCGACACGTACGGCAGGTACGTCTCGGTGCTCGTCTCGCTGCCGCGTGACCGTTACAACACGACGGTCCGCGAGCGGTTCTCGAAGGTGCTCCTCGAGGTCCTCGGGGGCACGGACCTGGAGTTCACCGTACGCATCAGCGAGTCGACCACGGCCCGGGTGCACTTCGTGGTGCACGGCACCACCGAGTCCCTGGGGAAGGCCCTGGACACCCCGGGCATGGTCGACAGCCTCGAGTCGCGGTTGCGCAAGGCCGCGCGGAGCTGGCGCGACGACCTCGTCAGCGCGGTCATCGCCCACGCCGGTGAGGACGGCGCAGCGCGGCTCGCGCACGTGCTCGACGCGTTCCCCGAGGCCTACAAGGAGGACTTCGACGCCGACACCGGCGCCGCCGACCTGGCTCGTCTGGAGCTGCTCTCGCACCAGGGCGAGGCGGTCGACTTCTCCTTCTACAAGGACCCGGAGAGCCCTGGCGGATTCCGGATCAAGATCTTCCGCACCGGCGGTCCGCTGTCGCTGTCGCTGATGCTCCCGATCCTGTCCTCGTTCGGCTTCGAGGTCACCGACGAGCGGCCCTACGACCTGGAGGCCGTCGGCACGTCCGGTTCGGAGGAGTGGTTCATCTACGACTTCGGCCTCGCCTACCCCGGCACCCCGGCCGGCACGCCCACGCAGCTGGTCGCCGCGCTCCACCAGGCCTGGTCGGGACGCAGCGAGATCGACGGGCTGAACGCGCTCGTCCTGGCGGGGCTCGACCACGGCCAGGTCACCATGCTGCGCGCCTACGGTCGCTACCTGCGCCAGGCCGGCACCCCGAGCTCGTTCTTCTCGATCGGCAACGCGCTGTGCACCAACCCGGGCATCGCCCGGCAGATCGTGGAGCTGTTCGAGACCCGTTTCGACCCCTCGCTCACCACGCGCGACGAGACGAAGCGGGCGGAGGCGATCATCGAGGCGCTCGACGACGTCGCCAGCCTCGACCAGGACCGGATCCTGCGCAGCTACGTCAGCGCGATCCTGGCGACGACGCGGACGAACTACTACCGCGGGCGCGACTACCTCTCGTTCAAGTTCGACCCGCAGCAGCTGCCCGACCTGCCGCTGCCGCGGCCGGCCTACGAGATCTTCGTCTACTCGCCCGACGTCGAGGGCGTCCACCTGCGCTTCGACACGGTGGCCCGTGGCGGGCTGCGGTGGAGCGACCGGCGTGACGACTTCCGCACCGAGGTGCTCGGGCTGGCGAAGGCGCAGCAGGTCAAGAACACCGTGATCGTGCCGGGTGGCGCCAAGGGTGGCTTCGTCCCCAAGGGCGGCGTGGCCGGTCCGGACGCCTACGTCACGTTCCTGCGTGGCCTCCTCGACGTCACCGACAACCGGGTGGACGGCCGCGTGGTGCCGCCGGCAGATGTGGTGCGTCACGACGGTGACGACTCCTACCTGGTCGTCGCCGCCGACAAGGGCACCGCGACCTTCTCCGACCTGGCCAACTCGGTCGCGGCGGAGTACGACTTCTGGCTCGGCGACGCGTTCGCCTCCGGTGGCTCGGCGGGCTACGACCACAAGGCGATGGGCATCACCTCGCGTGGCGCCTGGGTCTCGGTGCAGCACCACTTCAAGCAGCTCGGCATCGACCCGCAGGTCGACGAGATCACCGCGGTCGGCGTCGGTGACATGTCCGGCGACGTCTTCGGCAACGGGATGCTGCGCTCGGATCGCATCCGGCTGGTCGCCGCCTTCGACCACCGCCACATCTTCATCGACCCGACGCCCGACGCGGCGACGGGCTTCCAGGAGCGGAAGCGGCTCTTCGAGACGCCTCGGTCGACCTGGGAGTCCTACGACACCTCGCTGATCTCGGCGGGTGGCGGCGTGTGGTCGCGGCAGCTGAAGTGGGTGCCGATCAGCGCCGAGGTGCGTTCGGCGCTGGGTCTGGCCGACGACGTCAAGCGGCTCACGCCGCAGGAGCTGATCAGCGCGATCCTGCGGGCGCCGGTCGACCTGCTGTGGAACGGCGGGATCGGGACGTACGTCAAGGCGTCCAGCGAGACCGACGCCGACGCGGGCGACCACGCCAACGACGGCGTCCGGGTGGACGCCGCCGACCTGCGCGTCCGTGTCGTCGGTGAGGGCGGCAACCTGGGCATCACCCAGGCCGGCCGGGTCGAGTTCGCCCGCAAGGGCGGGCTGATCAACACCGATGCGATCGACAACTCCGCCGGTGTCGACACCTCCGACCACGAGGTCAACATCAAGATCCTGCTGGACCGAGAGGTACGTGCGGGCTCGCTGACGCTGGCCGCGCGTGACGAGCTCCTCGAGGAGATGACCGACGAGGTCGCGGCGCTGGTGCTGGCCCACAACGAGGCCCACAACGTGACCCTCACCCGTGCGGTGGCCTCGGCGCCGCAGCTCCTGGAGGCTCACGAGCGCCAGGTCGCGGAGTGGGTCACCGCCGGCGTGCTCGACCGAGAGGTCGAAGGTCTGCCGTCGCCGACCGAGGTCGCGCGCCGCCTGGAGGCCGGAGAGGGGCTCACCGCGCCCGAGCTGGCCGTCGTGCTCGCCTGGACCAAGATCGAGCGTCGCCGCGAGCTGGTCGCCGAGGGTCTTCCGGACCCGGCCGCCGACCCGGAGATGACCGAGCGGCTGGTGGCCTACTTCCCGACCCCGATCCGGGAGCGGTTCCCCGAGGCCATCGTCGACCACCCGCTCCGCCGGGAGATCTGGTTGACCAGCCTGGTCAACGAGGAGGTCAACGCCTCCTTCGGGGCGCTGTAGCGGACAGAGAACGAGGCCGGTTGTGCACATCAGTGCGCAACCGGCCTCGTCCTGTTCGAGGTCGTCGCCCCGGACGAGCCCTGATGTGGGTTACGTCTCAACCACCTCTGCCCACGGGCTTCCTACTCGCGAGTCACCCGCGCGTTGGTTTACCGTCCAAATCGCGCCCAGCCCAGGACGCCAGTAGGGAGATACGCGAACGATGAGCACGACCCAGATCGCAGAGAAGCGCGAGGTGCGCGAAGCCAACCGAGTCGAAGGTCACAACGCCAGGTCCTGGCTGCTGGTCTCCGCGATGCGTACGGAGATCTTCGACGACGCGCAGCTCAGCCGCGCCGACCAGATCATCCTCGACATGGAGGACGCGATCGACACCTCGCTCAAGGAGCAGGCGCGCGAGAACGTGACCAGCTGGCTCAAGGGCGGCGGTCGCGCCTGGGTACGCATCAACGACTGGACCACCGAGGACTGGAGCGAGGATCTCGCGGCGCTGGCCGGGATCGAGACGCTCGCCGGCGTGATGCTCGCGAAGACCGAGTCGCCGGACCAGGTGACCGACACCTTCCAGCGGCTCGGCGGGTCGACCCCGGTGATCCCGCTGCTCGAGTCGGCGCTGGGGATCGAGGACGCCGCGACGATCGCCCGTGCCCGCGGTGCCTACCGGCTCGCGTTCGGCTCCGGCGACTACCGCCGCGACACCGGTGCGGAGAACGACCCGCTCGCGATGGCCTACCCGCGCACCAAGCTCGTCCTCGCCTCGCGGATCGGCAACCTCCCGGGCCCGATCGACGGCCCGACGGTGGGCAGCAGCCACCCGCTCCTCCGCGAGCAGGGTGCCGACGGCGTCGCCATGGGTATGACCGGCAAGCTCTGCCTCGACCTCGAGCAGCCCGCCGTGATCAACGAGTCGTTCAGCCCGTCCCCGTCCGACGTGACCTGGGCCTACGAGTTCCTCCACAAGTTCGAGGAGGGCGGCCGCGTGATCCGCGACGGCAGCGACAAGCCCCGTCTGGCTCGCGCCGAGACGATCAAGCGTCGTGCGGAGCTGTTCAAGATCAAGCCGGACACCTACGGCGACCCTGTCGCGGGCCCGAGCGTCTACTGACGGCTGCCGAGTCGGCCCGTCTTGACGGGCCGACTCGGCCGATTTTTCGGTCAAGACGGGCCGACTCGGCGCGCGGGGTGGGACAGATGCGCCGAGTCGGCGTGGCTCGGCTAGCGTTGAGGTCGTGGATCTGCAGCAGCGCATCAGTGATCGGGCCGGTGAGATTCTGCTCTTCGCCGTCACCCCGCCGAGAGTGACGACGGACCCCGAGCGGGTCCAGCAGATCGCGGAGGTCACGCTCGAGCGCATCCGGCCGCTCGACGTCGACGGGCTGATCCTCTACGACATCGACGACGAGTCCGACCGCAACCCCGAGGAACGGCCGTTCCCGTTCGTACGCACACTCGACCCGGCGCAGTTCCTCGAGCGCAACCTCGCGGGCCTCGACGTGCCGGCCGTGGTCTACCGCGCCACCGGCAAGTACGACGAGTCGACGCTGCGCGACTGGGTCAAGACCCAGGACCCGGCCAAGGCGCTCTCGGTCTTCGTCGGTGCCTCCTCCGGTGAGAAGCGCGTCGCCACCAGCCTGCGCCGCGCCCAGGAGATCCGCCAGGAGACCAACCCCGACCTGCTCCTCGGCGCCGTCGCGATCCCGGAGCGCCACACGGCCAAGGGTGATGAGCACCTGCGTCTGATCGCGAAGCAGGAGGCCGGCTGCTCCTACTTCGTGAGCCAGGTCGTCTACGACGTCAACGCCGCCAAGAACCTCGTCTCCGACTACCGCTACGAGTGCGAGAGCCGCGGCCTGCAGCCGGTCCCGATCGTGTTCACCTTCTCGGTGTGCGGCTCGATGAAGACCCTGGAGTTCCTCCGCTGGCTCGGAGTCGACGTACCGCGCTGGATCGAGAACGAGCTGCGCCACGCCACCGACACCCTCGACGCCTCGCTCGAGCAGGCCGAGGCGACCGCGATCGAGCTGATGTCGTTCTGTCGCCAGCTCGGTGTGCCGTTCGGCATCAACATCGAGTCGGTATCGATCCGCAAGGTCGAGATCGAGGCCTCCGTACGTCTCGCCGAACGGCTCCGCGGCAAGCTCGACCGCTGAGTGCTGGCGGGATGCTGACCGAGTTACCTCGGCCAGCAGTCACTGCCTTCGTGGAGTTCCACGAAGGAGGTGCGCGCTCGCCGAGTTACCTCGGTGAACATCCGCCCGTCACAGACCCGTGCGCATCGCCCACAGCTCGGGGAACAGGATGATGTCGAGCTGCTTGCGCAGGTAGGAGACCCCGGAGGTCCCGCCGGTGCCGGGCTTGAACCCGATGATCCGCTCGACAGTCGTCACGTGCCGGAACCGCCAGACGCGGAAGGCGGTCTCCAGGTCGGTGAGCTCCTCGCCGAGCTCGTAGAGGTCCCAGTGCTTCTCGGGGTCGCGGTAGACCTCACCCCAGGCGGCCTCGACGGCGTCGGAGGCGACGTACTCCTGCTTCCAGTCCCGGTCGAGATGATCAGCGGGGATGTGGAACCCACGCCGGGCGAGCAGCCGCAGCGACTCGTCGTAGAGCGACGGACGCCCGTACGCAGCCAGCACGTCCTGCTCGTGCGGCCGTCCCTCGTGGACCCGGAGGGTGTAGGCCGCCTTGTTGCCGAGCGCGAACTCGATGCAGCGGTACTGCCACGACTGGAAGCCCGAGCCGGTGGCCAGGTAGGGGCGGAACTTGTCGTACTCCGTCGGGGTGAGCGTCGAGAGCACGTCCCACGCGTGCACGAGCTGCTCCATGATCCGGGAGACGCGGGCGAGCCCCTTGAACGCCGGGCGGACCGCGTCCTCGGCCAGCAGCCGCTGCGCCTCGGTCAGCTCGTGCAGCGCCAGCCGCATCCACAGCTCCATCGCTTGGTGTTGCACGATGAAGAGCATCTCGTTGTGGTCGCCCGAGAGCGGGTGCTGCGCGCCGAGCACCTCCGGGAGGTGGAGGTAGTCGGAGTAGTCCATCGGAAGGTCCTGCGCGCTCATGTCACTGCTCCTCGGGTCCAGAAGCGCTCCGCGCGCCACTCGTCGTTGTCCATCACCGCGACCAGGTGGTCGACGGCGTCCCAGATGTCGACGTAGCGCGTGTAGAGCGGCGTGACGCCGAAGCGGAGGATGTCGGGCGATCCGGCCCGGAAGTCGCCGACGACACCGCGCTCGATGAGCGCCTGCACGATCGCGTACGCCCCTTCGCCGGTGCTCAGCGACAGCTGGCTGCCGCGCCGCGCGTCGTCCAGCGGGGACTCGATCGTGAACCCCGGCAGGCGAGACCCGACCAAGTCGGCGAAGAGGCGGGTCAGCGCGAGCGACTTCTCGCGGAGCGCCTGCAGCCCACCATGGGCCTCGGCCGCGAGCAGCGTGTCGACCCCGCACTCCAGGGCGGAGATGCCGATCACGGCCGGGGTGCCGGACAGGTAGCGCGAGACGCCCTCCGCCGGCCGGTAGCCCGGGGACATCTCGAAGGGCGCCGCGTGGCCCATCCAGCCGGACAACGGCTGCGAGAAGCGGTCGACGTGGCGCGGGCTGACCCACAGGAACGCCGGCGAGCCGGGGCCGCCGTTGAGGAACTTGTAGCCGCAGCCGATCGCGAAGTCGGCGTCGGCACCGCGAAGGTCGACCGGCACCGCACCGGCCGAGTGGCACAGGTCCCACACCGTGAGCGCGCCGCGCTCGTGCGCGAGCGCCGTCACCGAGGCCATGTCGTGCAGGTAGCCGGTGCGGTAGTTGACCTCGGTCAGCATCAGCACCGCGGTCCGGTCCAGCAGCCCCTCGATCTCGGAGGGCGAGTCGACCAGGACCAGCTCGTAGCCACGGTCACGGCACAGGGAGGAGGCGATGTAGAGGTCGGTCGGGAAGTTGCTGCGCTCGCTGACCACGATCCGGCGCTCGGGGGAGTCCTCGGCGGCGATGGAGAGCGCCGAGGCGAGCACCTTGTAGACGTTGAGCGAGGTCGAGTCGGCGACCACGACCTCGCCCTGACCGGCGCCGATGATCCGGGCGATCTTGTCGCCGACGCGCTGGGGGAGCGTGATCCACGAGGCGGTGTTCCACGACTCGATCAGCCCCTGCCCCCACTCCTGGGTCACCACCTCGGCCACGCGCCCGGCGGTGGCGCGGGGGAGGGCTCCGAGCGAGTTGCCGTCGAGGTAGATCGTCTTCTCCGGCAGGTCGAAGAGGTTCCGCAGCGGGGCCAGCGGGTCGGCCTGGTCGAGAGCGACCGCGTCGTCGCGGTTCATCCGGCACCTTCCTGGGTGGGAATCGCACGCAGCACGGCCCGCACGGGCGCGGCGTCGGCGGTGGTGAGCTTGAGAGGGAGCGCGATCAGCTCGTAGTCGCCCGCCGGCACGTCATCGAGCAGTAGGTTCTCCAGGATGCGTACGTCATGACGGTGGGTCGCGAAGTGCGCCGGCAGGTCCTTGGAGGTGGCCGGGTCCAGGCTGGCCGCGTCGGTGCCGACCAGCCGCACCCCGTTCGCGGCCAGGACCTCGATCAGATCGGGGTCCAGCGCGCAGAAGTCGTCGTCCCAGGTCGTCGGCTGGGTGGCGTACGTCCGGAACAGCACGCGCGGCGGCAGGTCGGTGACGTCGACGTGATCGACGGTGACCAGCGGGCGCACCCCGGTCACGTCGACCACCCGGCACGGGCCGAGGAACGGCTCCAGCGGCATCTCGCCGGCGGGGGTGCCGTCCTGGGTGAAGTGCAGGGGTGCGTCCGCGTGGGCGCCGACGTGGGCCGACACCGAGATCTCGGCGACGTTGACCGGGCAGCCGGGACCGATCCGGAACGTCCAGCCGACCTCGGTCGCGTGGTCGCCGGGGAAGACCGGCGAGGATGCGTGGACCGGTGGGGAGATGTCCCAGAGCTGCGCCATGGCGCCAGGATAGGCGGCACCCCGCAGCAGGGATCAGGCGGTCAGGAACTCGGTGGCGACCGGGGCCAGAGCCTCCGCCTTCACCATGTGATCCTGCCCGTCGAGCACGACGTAGCGCCCCTGCGGGACCGCTGCGGCGATCGCCTGCTGAGCGTTGGTCATGTAGGTCGGGCTCTTGCTGCCCGCCATCGACAGCACCGGGACGGCGACGTTCTTGTAGTAGCCGTTCGGCAGCGGCCGACCCTGCTGGAACGGCACGCACATGCCCAGGTCGTAGGTCAGCGTGTGGGCGACCGGGGTGAGCTTCTTGAAGGCCGGGGTCAGGCGCATGATCTTGATCGCGATCCACGGCATGCCGACCACGCGCATGAACCGTTCGATCGCGGCGGCCCGCTTGTCCTTCTCGATCAGCTCCTCGACCTGCTGTGCCAGGTCGGCGTCGTTGGGACGGTGGGTGTCGTCGAGGATGAGGGGAGCCTCGTAGGCGACGATCTTGTCGATCGGCAGCCCCGCTCGCGCACCCTCCAGCGCGAGGAACGCGCCTGAGCTCAGGCCCAGCAGGTGGGCGTGCCCGCCGGCCGCCTCGATCACCGCGCCGAGGTCGGCGACCTCCTGCTCGACCGCCTCCGCGGTGCCGGCGGCAGCGGGCTTGGCGATGGTGCTGTCACCCCGGCCACGGCGGTCGTAGCGGTAGACCGTGAACCGGTCCGAGAGCGCGTCGGCCAGGTCCTGGGACGGCCCGAAGCCGCGGTAGCACATCGCCCCGTCCACCAGGACGAGCGCCGGGCCGGTGCCGGCGACGTCGTAGGCGATGGTGGTGCCGTCGGCGGAGGTGGTGGTTGTGGTCATGGTTGTTCTCCTCGAAAGATCCGGTCGATACTTACGCGTCGGACGAGACCTCGTCGCTTCGACACGCGGCCGCACGTTTCTCGAGAAGTTCCCGTTCTCCCGCGTTGGTGGTCAGCGAGGCGGCCTCGTCGAAGGCCGCGGCGGCCTCGCGGTGGCGCCCGGCGCGGTGCAGCAGATCCCCACGTACGCCGGCAGGCAGGTGCGACCCCGCAAGGGCTCCGTCGGGGAGTGCCGCGAGGATCGCCAGCCCGGCGTCGGGACCGAAGGCGCGCCCGTGCGCCACTGCGCGGTTGACCTCGATGACGGCGCCCGGAGCACCCGAGGCGAGGAGATCGTAGAGCCGGGCGATCTCGGCCCAGTCGGTGTCCTCGGCTCGACGGGCGCGCCCGTGGCAGGCGGCGATCATCGCCTGCACCAGATAGCTGCCGCCGGGGGTGCCGGAGGAGGCCAGCGCGGTGGCGCGGTCGACCGCAGCCAGGCCGCGACGCAGCAGCAGCTGGTCCCAACGGGTGCGGTCCTGGTCCTCGAGCAGCACCGGGTGACCGTCGGCGTCGGCCCGGGCCGCGAGCCGCGACCCCTGGATCTCCAGCAGCCCCTGCAGCGCCTGCGCCTCGGGGTCGCCCGGGGCGAGCGCGGCCAGCATCCGGGCCAGCCGCATCCCCTCCAGGCACAGCTCGGGGCGGGTCCACGACGGCCCCGACGTCGCCGAGTAGCCCTCGTTGAAGACCAGATAGATCGTCTGCATCACCTCGCGCATACGCGCCGCCCGCTCCTCGCCGACCGGGAGCTCGAACGACGCCCCGACCTCGGCCAGGGTGCGCTTCGCCCGTGAGATCCGCTGCCCGACGGCCGACTCCTTGGCGAAGTAGGCCCGGGCGATCTCGGCGGTCGTCAGCCCGCCGACGAGCCGCAGCGTCAGCACCGTCCGGGAATCGGGCGCCAGCACCGGGTGGCAGGAGAGGAACATCAGCCGGAGCACGTCGTCCTCGATGTGGTCGACCGCAGCAGCCAGGTCAGGCATCTCACCCTCCTCCAGTTCGTGTCCGAGCAGCGCCACCTTGCGGCGCAGCACCTCGTCGCGGCGGAACCCGTCGATCGCGCGCCGCTTCGCGATCGACATCAGCCAGGCGCCGGGGTTGCGCGGGATGCCCTCGCGCGGCCACTGCTCCAGGGCTGCGACGAGGGCATCCTGGGCGAGGTCCTCGGCCAGGTCGAGGTCGTGCGTCATCCGTGCCAGACCGGCGAGGAGACGTACCGACTCGTTGCGCCAGACCGCGACGATCGCCTCGTCGGTGGTGGTGGCGCTCATTCAGCCGGGGGCGGTGGGCCGACCAGCGGCCGCATCTCCACGGTCACGTCCTGCCCGGGCCAGAGCTCCTCGTGGAGCTGGATCATCCGGCGGCCGAGCTCGACGGCCTCGTCGTGCGAGCGGACCTCGAATAGCGAGAACCCGCCGGCGACCTCCTTGGCCTCGGCGAACGGGCCGTCGACGTGGGTCACCTCTCCGGCGGTCAGCCGGATCTCCACCGCCGGACCGAGCCCGTCGGCGTCGAGCAGTACGCCGTCGGCGTACTGCTGCTTGATCTCGCCCTCGACCGCCTCGATCAGCGCCGCCGGGGGCGGTCCCGCGTTCGGGTCCATCTTCACGAACATCATGTAGCGCATCTGCTTCTCCTTGCGGGTCGGCGACGCGTCCGTTGCGCGCCGTCGCCTACGCGTCGAGGAGAGCCTGCCGCTTTCGACATGCCCGCACCAGAGATTTCGGTACGTGTTGCCGCCGGTCGTTCTAAGAAGCCTTCGACTTCTTCGTCTTCTTCTCGTCGTGCTCCTCGGCCTCCTCGGGGACCTCCTCGCCGCGCGACTTCTTCGCCGCGGCGACCGAGCGCTGCAGGGCGGCGAGCAGGTCGACGACCTCGCCGGAGGTCTTCGTGGAGGTGGGCGTGCGCTCGACCTCGCCACCCTCGATCTTGGCCTTCACCATCTCCTCGACGGCTTCGGCGTAGTCATCGGAGAACTCCTCGGGGTGGAAGTCGCCCGCGAGCGTCTCGACGAGCATGTTGGCCATCTTGATCTCGGAGTCCTTGATCTCGCCCGCCTCGACCTTGAAGTCGGGCACCCGGATCTCGTCGGGCCACATCATCGTCTGCAGCACGATCACGTCGCCGTTGTCGGTCGGCCGCACCCGCAGCGCCGCGACAGTCGTGCGCTGGCGCAGCGCGACGGTCACCAGCGCGACCCGGTCGGCCTCCAGCAGCGCCTGGCGCAGCAGCGCGTAGGGCTTGATCCCGGTGTTCTCCGGCTCCAGGTAGTAGCTCTTCTCGAAGAGCATCGGGTCGATCTGGTCGCTCGGCACGAACTTCTCCACCGCGATCTCGCGCGAGGACGTCGTCGGCAGGTTGGCGAAGTCGTCGTCGGTGAGCACGACCATCTCGCCGTCCTCGGTCTCGTAGCCCTTCGCGATCTCGGAGTAGGGCACCTCCTCGCCGTCGATCGAGCAGATCCGCTGGTAGCGGATCCGGCCGCCGTCGGCCTGGTGGACCTGACGGAACGAGACGTCGTGGGACTCCGTCGCGGAGTAGAGCTTCACAGGCACGCTGACCAGCCCGAACGAGACAGCGCCCTTCCAGATCGCACGCATGCGGACCCCTCGTCAGTCGGTAGGAACTCACCAAGTATCTGTTTTATCTGCCGATACCGGTACCCCATTCACCCACGTCAGAGCCGCCACGCACGTGCGCGACATGAAGCAAGATGGGTCCATGCGCTCGATGCTGCGTCCCATGCTGGCTACGCCCGGCAGCCACGTGCCACCGGGGGAGGAGTGGGTCCACGAGGTCAAGTGGGACGGCATCCGCCTCCTCGGCGACAGCCCCTCAGGACGTACGCAGACCCGACTGACCACGCGCAACGACAACGACGCCACCCCCGCCTGGCCCGAGATCGCGACCGGCCCCGAGCGCGACGTGCTCGTCGACGGGGAGGTGATCGCGCTCAACGACGCCGGACTGCCCGACTTCCGGGTACTGATGGACCGGATGCACAACCGCGACGTCCGCCGGGCGGCCAGGTTCGCGGAGCGGATCCCGGCGACGTACATGGTCTTCGATCTTCTACGTCTCGACGGGCGGCTGCTGATCGAGGAGCCGTGGACGGAACGCCGCAGGATCCTGGAGGCGGTCCAGGCCGAGGGCGACCTGGGGTCGTGGCAGGTGCCGGGGACGTATGACGACGGTCGGATGCTCCACGAGGTGACGAAGGCGCAGGGGCTCGAGGGGATCGTGTCGAAGCGGCGGGTCAGCCGCTACCGGCCCGGCGAGCGGAGCCGGGACTGGGTGAAGCTGGCCCACCGCTACCGGGCCTCGCTGGTGGTCGGCGGCTGGCGGCCGGAGACGGGCACCGAGGGCGGCACCGAGCGCCTCGGCGCGGTGCTCGTCGGGCAGCCGACGCCCGACGGGCTGGTCTACCGGGGGCGGGTCGGCAGCGGCATCGGCGCCAAGCAGGCCCGGCGGATCGCGGAACTGCTCCGGGAGACCGCGAAGAGCCCCTTCGCCGGTCCGGACGTCGACCCCGACGGGGGAGTGCCGGCCCTCGACGCCCGCGGCACCCACTGGGTCGAGCCGCTCCTCGTGGTCGAGGTGGAGACCCACGGCACCCCCGTCGCCGCGCCGACCTACAAGGGTCGGCTGCGGCAGCCGAGCTTCATCGGCATCCGCGAGGACATCGAGCCGGAGGATCTGTGATGGTCGAACGAGAAGAGGTACGCGTCGAGGTCGACGACAGGGTGCTGACCCTGACCAGCCTCAGCAAGGTCCTCTACCCGCGCACCGGCATGACGAAGGGGGAGGTGCTCAACTACTACGCCCAGATCGCGCCGGCCCTGCTGCCGCAGCTCCGGGACCGGGCGGTCACGCGGATCCGCTGGCCGCACGGGGTCGGCGACATGTCCTTCTTCGAGAAGAACGCTCCGGCCGGCACACCGAGCTGGGTCCGCACCGTCACCGTCCCGACCACCGGCTCACGCACGGCCGACGGCAAGGAGGGCACCCTCACCTTCCCCATCCTCGACAGCCTCGCGGCGCTGACCTGGGCGGCCAACCTCTCGGCGCTGGAGCTGCACGTCCACCAGTGGACGGTCGGCGAGGACGGCACCCCGGCCGGGGCCGACCGGATCGTGATCGACCTCGACCCGGGCGAGCCGGCCGGCCTCCAGGAGTGCTGCCAGGTAGCGCTGCTGGTGCGCGAGGCGCTCGGCGAGCGGGGGCTCACCGCGGCGCCGGTGCTCAGCGGCAGCAAGGGCGTGCACCTGTACGCCGCCCTGCCCGAGGCCGTCGAGCCGGACGTCGCCACGGCGCTGGCCAAGGAGATCGCCGAGCAGCTCCAGAAGCAGCACCCGACCAAGGTGACCGCGACGATGACCAAAAGCCGCAGGTCAGGCAAGGTTTTCCTGGACTGGTCACAGAACTCGGGGTCGAAGACGACCATCTGTCCCTACTCGCTGCGCGGCAAGGAGATCCCGAAGGTCGCGGCCCCGGTCAGCTGGGACGAGGTCGAGGAGGGGGCCGAGGATCCGCTCGCGATCGACCAGCTCGGACCTAACGATGTGATCACGCGGCTATCAGAATCGGGGGATCTCTTCACAAGGGCTACAGGGCCCTAACTATTGTTCTCCTCATGTCTAACTCCGTGCTCGTCGTAGAAGACCAAGAGGACATCGCCGCCCCGCTGGTGCGCACGCTCCAGCGAGAGGGTTATGACGTCACCTGGGTCGACTCCGGCAAGAAGGCGCTGGAGCTGCTCGCGCCGCCCTATGAGGCCGAGCTCGTGCTGCTCGACCTCGGCCTGCCTGACATGGACGGGCTCGAGGTCTGCAAGGCCGCGCGTGACAACGGCTACGAGGGCGGGATCATGATCCTCACCGCCCGTGACGCCGAGATCGACCTGGTGGTCGGCCTCGACGCCGGCGCCGACGACTACCTGGCCAAGCCGTTCGCGCTGGCCGTCCTGCAGGCGCGGGTCCGCGCCCTGCTGCGCCGCTCGGGTCCGGTCGAGCCCGGCACCGACGACGACGCCCTGCGCATCGACGTCGCCGCCCACCGGGTCTACGCGGGCGACCGCGAGGTGACGCTGACCGGCAAGGAGTTCGCGCTCCTGGCGGTCCTCGCCGCCTCCCGCGACAAGGTGGTCTCCCGTGACCGGCTGATGGCCGAGGTCTGGGACGAGAACTGGTACGGGTCGACCAAGACCCTCGACGTCACCGTCGGTCGACTGCGCCAGAAGCTCGAGGCGGCCGGTGTGCAGGAGAAGGTCGTCGCGGTCCGCGGAGTCGGGTTCCGGCTGGAAGCCGGAGAGTAGGCACAGCCGAAGCCGGGGTGTAACCGCAAGTTCAACACGGGGTCGCACTGCCGTTCACCGCGTGAGATGACTCACAAACGACGGTAAAAAAACGCGTGAGCACGCGGAATGTGCTTGACGTCCGCGAATTCCGGATTGGATCAGTTTCAGATCGCATGTCACCTTGGTTGAGCCGTGCAGACCGCACGACCGGCCCCGGTACACGCCGAATCCTGTCCCTCCGGACGCCGGCCCCGACTACTCAACCCCCCTTTACCCTCACACTCAGCAGTACGAATGGGACAGGAGCGGGGGACCCAAGTTCCACGCGACTAACTCGGACGGTCGCTTGGGGTGAAGCCATCAACGATGGCCGGGCAACCTTCTGGCCCGAACCCGACAGCTCACCTCGCAGGCGTGGGAAGGAACTCACGCATGTCCAAGTCCGTATCGCGTCCTGCCCATCGAGGCACGCCGCGCCCGTTCCGGGCGCCGAATGTCTCGATCGTCCGGACGATCGCAGGATCCCTCTCCGGCCACGGCAGGCTTGCCGGCCGTATCACCCTCGCCAGCGGCATCGCCGCCGGAGCCTTGGTGGCGGTGCCCGCCGCCAACGCGGCTCCGGTCTCCCACGAGCCTGCTCTCGAGGTGGCCAAGGTGGTGGAGGCTCCGACCCTGGAGGCCTCGGCCACCCCCGCAGCGATGCTCACCGACATCAAGCAGCTCGAGAGGGCTGTCGAGGTGCAGCAGCGCAAGGCCGAGGCGGCCCGCAAGGCAGCCGAGGCGAAGCGCAAGGCGGCGATCGCCGCCAAGAAGGCCGCGGAGGAGAAGAAGAAGGCCGAGGCGGAGGCCAGGGCCTACGCCGCGAGCCAGCAGGGCAAGATCGATCGAGCCATCAGCGTCGCCTCGGAGCAGATCGGCGACCCGTACGTCTGGGGTGCCACCGGCCCGAGCGCGTTCGACTGTTCCGGTCTGACGCAGTACGCCTTCGGTGCCGCCGGCATCGAGCTGCCGCGGGTCTCGCGGGACCAGGCTGCTGCGCTGCCGACGATCCCGAACGACCAGATCCAGCGCGGCGACCTGATGTTCTGGGGCAGCCCCGTCTACCACGTCGGTATCTTCCTGCGCTGGGAGAACGGTCAGGCGATCATGCTGCACGCCCCCAAGCCGGGCACGGCTGTTCGCGAGGAGGCTGCCTGGGACGGCTGGTTCGCCGGCTCGATCCACCAGGCCTGAGGTTCTCGGGGCCCGTTCCGACGGGCTGACCCCCACATATCCCCCTGGCGCTCGCCCTCCGGTCCCCCTGCCGGAGGGCGAGCGCATGTGTGGAGGGGTCGGCGAATCGGGCGGCGCCCCACCGGTCAAGTAACCTGTAAGACGTGGCAGGCCCCGAATTCGACACCGAGATCAAGCAGCTCCAGGCAACGATGCAGACCATCGGCCAGGTGCTGGACCTGGACGCGATGCGCAAGGAGATCGCCGACCTCGGCGAGCAGGTCGCCGCGCCCGACCTCTGGGACGATCAGGACAACGCCACCCGGGTCACCGGACGTCTCTCCCTGCTGCAGGGCGAGCTCAACAAGTTCACCGAGCTGAGCAGCCGCATCGAGGATCTCGAGCTGATGGTCGAGATGGCCCAGGAGGAGGGCGACGCCGACACGCTCGCCGAGTCCGAGGCCGAGCTGGGCCGGGTGAAGAAGGCCGTGGAGAGCCTGGAGATCCGCACCCTGCTCTCGGGGGAGTACGACTCCCGCGAGGCCCTGGTCACGATCCGCTCCGGCGCCGGTGGCGTCGACGCCGCCGACTTCGCCGAGATGCTCATGCGGATGTACGTCCGCTGGGCCGAGCGCAACAAGTACCCGGTCGAGGTCTTCGACACCTCCTACGCCGAGGAGGCCGGGCTCAAGTCCGCCACCTTCGCGATCCACGCTCCGTACGCCTACGGCACCCTCTCCGTCGAGGCCGGCACCCACCGCCTGGTGCGGATCAGCCCGTTCGACAACCAGGGCCGCCGCCAGACCTCCTTCGCCGCGGTCGAGGTCGTGCCCGTGCTGGAGCAGACCGACGAGATCGAGATCGACGAGAACGACATCAAGGTCGACGTCTACCGCTCCTCGGGCCCCGGCGGCCAGTCGGTCAACACCACCGACTCGGCGGTCCGGCTGACCCACATCCCCACCGGCACCGTGGTCTCCTGCCAGAACGAGAAGTCGCAGCTGCAGAACAAGGCTGCTGCGATGATCGTCCTCAAGGCCAAGCTGCTCGCGCTGAAGAAGGCCGAGGAGGAGGCCCAGCTCAAGGAGCTCAAGGGCGACGTCGCCGCCTCCTGGGGTGACCAGATGCGCAACTACGTCCTCAACCCCTACCAGATCGTCAAGGATCTGCGTACGAGCTACGAGGTCGGCAACCCGCAGGCCGTCTTCGACGGCGACATCGACGGGTTCCTCGAGGCCGGCATCCGCTGGCGCCGGGGTGCCGAGAAGGCCGACCAGAACTGAGCTGATGGTTGCGCGGACGCGCACCAGGCTTCCACTCCCGGGCCGCGGCGCGGCGTACGTCTATGACGTCTACGGTCCCGAGGACGGGGTGCCGATGGTGCTCTTGCACGAGCTCGGTGGCAGCGCGAAGCGGTGGCAGGAGGTGGTGCCGCCGTTCGCGGCCGACCACCGGGTGCACGCCTTCGACATGCGTGGTCACGGAGATTCCGACTGGGCCTCCGACTACTCCCACCGGCTGATCGCCGACGACGTCATCGTGGCGATGGACGCGCTCGAGATCTCGGGCGCGGTGGTCGTCGGGCACTCGACCGGCGGCAACGTGGCACTGCTGGTCGCCATGCACCGGCCCGACCTGGTCTCCCGGCTGGTCATCGAGGATGTGGTCCCGCCCGCCCCGCGCCGGCGCAGGAGCCCGGGGCGCCCGACCAGGCCGTTGCCCCACGACTGGGAGTGCATCGCCTCGCTGCTGGTCGAGGCGACGACGTACGACCCCTGGATGTGGGAGCAGCTCGAGCTGCTGCCGATGCCGACCCTGATCGTGGCCGGCGGTGGCAACAGCCACATCCCGCCGGAGGATCTGGAGAAGGTCGCCCGCCGGATCCCGCAGGCCGACCTGGTCCACTTCGACGTCGGCCACTTCGTGCACCGCAACCAGCCACAGGAGTTCGCCGACACCGTGCTCGCCTGGCTCGCGTCGCTGTGCTGAATGCGACGCGTCCCGCGTCGCGGGTGGGATCCCCATCCCTAAGGACCCCACCCGCTCTCGCCAGCCGGCTCTGCTCTGACTCAGTGCCCGCGGCGGCGCGCGCCGCCCGGTGAGGTGCCTACCCGGCCCGAGCGACTAAGTCGATTAAAGCACTCGACTTTGGCTGGACGCAAATGACGCGCCGGAACCGACCTCCGGTCGACGGTCGACGGTCGTCGTCAGGCGGCGGCTGCGGTGGCGGTCACCAGGCACCAGCGGGAGGCGCGCTTCTGGACCGTCGCGGTCGACTCGCCGGCCTTGCCGGTCAGCTCACAGGAGAGCCAGGCGTCACCGAAGAGCCCGCGGAAGATCACCTTCGGCTGCTTCTTCGCGTCGGTGCAGGTGAGGGAGACCGACGGCTTCCCGTACGCAGGGGTCGACGCGGCCTTGCAGCCCTTGGGCACGCTCTTGGTCATCTGGGTGGCCCAGTCGAGGGTGACCGGCGGGGCGAAGACCCAGGCTCGGGCGGAGGTGGCCGAGTCCTCCGGCCCGGTCCAGATGCAGCCGTACTCCTGGGCGACGTCGTTGACCTCGCCCGAGATGGCGGTCTGGTCGCCGTCGCCGTAGGCCTTCTTCTCGGAGGCGGCGCCGCCGAGGGCCTCGGTCGCGTCCTCGGTCGGGACGCGGTCGCAGAATGCGCCGCGGCGTACGTGCATCGTGGTGGTGTCGGCGGTGCTCAGGTCGCCCTTCACCTCGGGCTTCTCCGGCTTGTCGTCTTTCAGGGTGAGCACGCCGACCCCGACCGCGATCGCGGTGAGGACTACGGCACCGATCAGGATCCGGACTGCAGAGCGCACCAACTCAGAGTACAGGGGCAGGTATGTCAGAGCCGAAGTGCTGAGCCCACCACCGTTGCACTACCCTCGGTGCGGTGATCCGCTTCGAGAAGGTCAGCAAGGCCTATCCAGGGCAGGCCCGCCCCGCCCTCAACAGCCTTTCGATCGACATCCAGAAGGGGGAGTTCGTCTTCCTTGTGGGCCAGTCGGGCTCGGGGAAGTCGACGGCTCTCAAGCTGATGCTGCGCGAGCAGCGGCCCACCACCGGCCGCGTCTATGTCGCCGGCAAGGAGATCAACCGGCTCGCCGGCTGGAAGGTGCCGCGACTGCGCCGCCAGGTCGGCACCATCTTCCAGGACTTCCGCCTCCTGGCGAACAAGACCGTCGCCGAGAACGTCGCCTTCGCGATGCAGGTGACCGGTCACTCCAACCGCGAGATCCGGCAGCGCGTCCCGGAGACGCTCGAACTGGTCGGTCTCGACGGGAAGGGCGACCGGATGCCCGACGAGCTCTCCGGTGGTGAGCAGCAGCGCGTGGCCGTCGCCCGTGCGTTCATCAACCGGCCGATGATCCTGATCGCCGACGAGCCGACCGGAAACCTCGACCCCGGCAACACCGTCGGCATCATGCGTCTGCTCGACCGCATCAACCGGTCCGGCACCACCATCGTGATGGCGACCCACGACGTCCAGATGGTCGACCAGATGCGCAAGCGCGTCATCGAGCTCGAGCACGGCCACCTCGTACGCGACCAGGTCCAGGGCGGCTACGGGGCCCAGTTCTGAGGCTTCAGTTCTGAGCAGGACCCACCGACCTCCGACCAGGCTCTACGACTAGAGAAAGTTTCCTCTACCCGCCATGCAGCTGCGTTATGTATTCACCGAGCTCCGCCAGGGGCTCCGCCGCAACCTGTCCATGCACGTCGCGGTGGCCCTGACCCTGCTCGTCTCGCTCACCCTGGCCGGCGTCGGCCTGCTGCTGCGGGAGCAGGCCCAGCTGACCGAGGAGGTCTGGGGCGACGAGCTGCAGATCACCTTCTACATGTGCAACGGCGCCAACGACCGCAACCCGCAGTGCGCGGGTGCCGTCGACGACAGCCAGAAGAAGGTCATCACCGACGCCCTCGACGACAACAAGTACGTCGACAAGTACGAGGAGGAGAGCCAGGAGCAGGCCTACGAGCGGCTGCAGGCTCTCGACGTCGAAGGCGTCAGTGGTCCCGACCCGGTGGTCAAGGCCGACGACATGTGGGAGTCCTACTGGGTCACGATGACCGACCCGCACCACTCCGCCGAGATCATCGAGGCGGTCGCCGGCCTGGATGGCATCGACCACGTCGGTGACGTCCACGAGGTCACCGGGCCGATCCTCGCCGCCGTCGACGGGCTGCAGAGCGCGGCGCTGGTCGGCGCGGTCGTGCTGGTCATCGCGGCGCTGCTCCTGGTCGCCAACACCATCCGGCTCGCCGCGTTCGCCCGCCGTCGTGAGATCGGGATCATGCGCCTGGTGGGTGCCTCGACCCTCTACATCGCGCTGCCGTTCCTCCTCGAGTCGCTCGTGGTGGCGCTCGTCGGCATCGCGCTGTCCGGCGTGGCGCTGGCTGCGGTGATGTACTTCGGCGTCGAGCAGCGGCTCTCGTCCACCGCGGTGACCCAGTGGGTCGGCTGGGAGGAGTTCTTCAGTTCCTTCGCGATCGTGGCGATCCTCGGCATCCTGCTCACGCTCGTCCCGACACTCCTGCTCACGAGGAAATACATCAAGGTCTGATCCGGATCGCCTACGGTCTGTCGGTAATCACTTCCCCACAGACCTGAGGTTGATCGTGCGCGCCTTCCCCCGTGCCGGTCGGCTCGCCGCTGCGCTCAGCTGCGCAGTGGTGGCTACCGTCCTGCTCTCGCCTTCCCTGCCGTCCTCCGCGGACGAGCGGGACCGGCTCGAGCAGGAGCAGCGTGAGGTCGAGCGGGACCAGAAGGCCGCCGCCGAGAACCTCGAGCACTCCAGTGCCGGTCTGCGGGAGGCATCGGCGACGTACGCCGCGGCGCAGAAGAAGCTCGACCGGGCCCAGACCCGGCTGAACGAGCTCAACACCCGGCTCGCCGAGGTGCAGGCCGCCCATACCCAGGTCGAGGCCGAGCTCGCCGAGCAGAAGGTGCTGCTCGCGGAGGCGAAGCGCCAGCTCGCCGAGGGCCAGGCCGAGGTGAAGGCGCAGCGTGAGGAGATGCGCGACGAGATCCTGACCCGGTTCACCGGGGGAGACCCGCGGCTCGCCCAGGCGGCGGCGCTGCTCTCCGGCGGATCCGTCGAGGACCTGATGCGCCAGCAGACGTACGTCGATGCGGCCAACGCCGGCCAGGACGCCACCCTCCAGCGGATGGAGGCGACCGAGACCATGCTCGTCGTCCGCGAGGCCGAGGTGCAGGAGGCCACCGACGCGATCGCGGCCAAGGAGAAGAAGGCGCGCGAGCTGGTCGCCGAGGTCGACGCGGTCCGCGACCAGGCCGCCGCGGCAGCCGCCGAGCTGTCCACCCTGGCCGAGAAGGCGGCCACCGCCAAGCGGTCCGCCGAGGCGGCCCGAGCCGCCGACGCCGCCGAGCTGCGCAAGCTCGAGGCTGAGGAGTCGGCGCTGCGTACGAAGATCCGGGCGCTCGCCTCCGCCGGGTCCGGGTCCGAGCGCAACGTCGGGTCGGTCGGCGGGCTCTTCGGGATGCCGGTGACCGACACCTACGTCACCTCGCCCTACGGCATCCGCAAGCACCCGATCTACGGCTACGTCGCGCTGCACAACGGCACCGACTACCACGCGCCGTGCGGCCGGCCGCTGCTCGCCATCGAGTCCGGGCAGATCATCTCGACCTCGTTCTCGAGTGTGTGGGGCAACCGCCTGCATCTGTACCTCGGCAAGGTCAACGGGCACTCCTACACCGCCGTCTACAACCACATCTCGAGCTACGCGAGGCGCTCGGGGAACGTCGGACGCGGGGAGACCGTGGCGTATGCCGGGACCACCGGCTGGTCCACGGGCTGCCACCTGCACTTCACGATCCTGCGCGACGGCACGCCGGTCGACCCCGCTCCGCTGCTGGGTTGACGTAGGGGCCCGTGGGGGTATCGTCTCCTGCTCGTCCGCTCCTCGCCGCCGAGTCGGGCACGGTCATCGCGCAGGAGTGGAACGACGCGTACGGAAACCGTCTGCACCGCTCCTCGGCAACATCAACGGCCACTCCTACACGGCCGTCTACAACCACCTCTCGGCCTACCGCAGCGAGGTCGACGACACGGTCGGCCGAGGCGACGTCATCGGGCTCGCCGGGACGACCGGCTGGTCCACCGGGTGCCATCTGCACTTCATGATCCTCCGGGACGGCGAGATCATCGACCCGATGCCGCTGCTGGGTCTGTGACCGGTTCTCCGGCACGGTCCTAAACGTTTCGCGGTCATGACCCTGCGCCTGAGAGAATGGAGGAATGGCGAAGGAGCAGGGGCGCAAGATGATCGCGCAGAACAAGAAGGCGCGGCACGACTACCACATCGAGGACACCTACGAGGCCGGCATGGTCCTGCAGGGCACCGAGGTGAAGTCGCTGCGCGAGGGTCGCGCGTCCCTGGTCGACGGCTTCGTCGACATCGACCGTGGCGAGGCCTGGATCCACGGGATCCACATCCCCGAATACCTCAACGGCACCTGGACCAACCACGCCGCCCGCCGCAAGCGGAAGCTCCTCCTCCATCGCGCCGAGATCGACAAGATCGAGCGCAAGGTCGCCGAGAAGGGCCTCACCGTCGTCCCGCTCGCCCTCTACTTCCTCAACGGTCGAGCCAAGGTCGAGATCGGCGTCGCCAAGGGCAAGAAGTCGTGGGACAAGCGCAACACCATCGCCGAGCGTACGGCCCGGCGTGAGGCCGAGGTCGAGGTCGGTCGCAAGCTCAAGGGGATGAAGGGCTGACGGGTGAGGCCGTCGGCAGGGCGGAGACGACGTCGGTGTGGGTGAAGTCGTCGCCCTTGAACAGGAGCTCGTCGTCCTCAGTGATCGCCAACGCGTACGCGAAGCAGTCTCCGAAGTTGAGCTGGGCCCTGGAGCCGCGACCCCTGCCGAAGCGCCGGTAGGCCGAGCGCGCCGCACGCGCCTGCTCGACCGAGACCGGCACCAGCTCGATCGAGCTCTCTGACACGAGCGCGTCGAGGTCGGCCACGGCTCCACGGCTCTCGGCGACGATCGAGGCCTCCACCCAGTTGGCCACGGACATCCGCCCGCCGTCGGCCAGCTTCTCGATGTAGAGCTTCCGGTCGGGTTCGCCGCGAAGCACGGCGACGAGCGCTGAGGAGTCGATGATCAAGAGGGCAGTCCCGTCGCCGGGTCGTAGAGATCCTCGATCTCGGCCACGGCGTCGGAGAAGCCGATGTCCGGTCGATGAGCCCAGCGATCACCGATCTCGAGCATCCGGGCGATACGTCGCTCGCGCTCCGTTTCCGCGGGGTCGTTCCCGTACTTCTGCAGGAGTGTCACCAATGCCTCCTCGATGGCTCCGGTCTGAGTCTTGCCGGTGACGCGTGCAGCCTCGCGGGCCAGCGCGTGGACCCGGTCGCTCTTGATGTTGAGGCTCATGCTTACACCTTTCTACCATCCTGTCCTTCTACCATTCTACCCTCGATGTCGCGGGGGATAAACCGAGTGGGGAATGTCGACGGGGGACTGTAGTGTTATCCCGTTGCTTGCTTCGCAGGCGTTGAAAACTCAAAAGGGGCTGATCGGTTTCGACTTGGGACGTTGCTCCCAGGGGAAGCGGGTCGAGGAGCCAGCGTCATCTCGTAAACGATCGCTGGAAACCAATAACTGCCAACGCTAAGCGCAGTTCCTTCGCTCTCGCCGCCTGATTGCGGTGATCGAAGCGTCTGACCGAGTATCCGTCTCCGGCTCGGATCCAGGCGTCATCTAGGAGACTCACCTCATGCACATGCCGACGGGGCATGAGGGACAACTAGTCGGATGAGCCTGTCGGGGACGTGTCTGTGTCGAGCCCCGGGGATGAGAGAACGCCACCCACAGACTGCACCCGGAGAAGACCTGGCACGGCGCTCGAGGACCGGGGTTCGATTCCCCGCAGCTCCACTCGATCGAGGGCGGCGTGTGCTCGCGGAAAGCGCGAGCCACGTCGCTCTCGTCATTTTGTCCGCGCTTCGCGCGGAGGCGGGGGCTTCGCCACCCGCACCCCGTTCAGGTGGCGAGTGCCTGGTGAGGCCGCGTCGCGGCGGGGATATCCCCACACCCCTTAGTTGTGTGTGGTGGATGTCGTCGCTGCGCGCGGAGGCGGGCGGGCTTCGGCACCTGCATTGACCAGCCCTACGTTGCTGGTGTTGAGGTGCTTGCCATGGTCCCACCATGGGAGTCCCCGCTCGCTGCTCCTCCGAGTCCCTGATTCGCACGCCCTTGAACTGAATGGCAGCGGCCCTTGCCCGTGAGTCAGGTGAGGTTGAGGCCGCCGTCGACGCTGAGGATCTGCCCGGTTAGCCAGGTGGTCCCGGGATCGGCGAGGCGCAAGATCCAGGCAGCGACCTCGTCGGGTTCGCCGCGACGGCCCAGGGGGATGCGGTTGGCTTCATCGCGTTTGAGGGCCTCGGCGTTGGCTTCGTGTAGTCCCGCAGCGGTGAGAGCCTCGCTCTCGGTCGGGCCGGGAGCGACGGCGTTGACGAGGATGCCATCGGCGGCGAGTTCGAGTGCCCAGCTGCGGGTGAGCTGCTCGATTGCGGCCTTGGAAGCGGCGTAGTGGGCCGCGCCTGGCAGTGGCCGGTGACCGTAGGTACTGGAGATGTTGATGATCGATCCGCCGGCACGGCGCAGATGGGGTAGCGCCGCGCTTGCCAGGAGACTCGGCGCGGTGACGTTGAGCGCGAAGAGGTCCTCGATGCCGACCGTCGTGGCCTCGTCCAGGGGCATCAATCGTGTGGCTCCCGCGTTGTTGACCAGGACGTCGACCCGTCCCCATAGGTCAACGGCAGCATCGATGACCTGTTGCGGTGCTTGGGGGTCGCGGAGATCGGCGGCGTGGACAACGATGGCGGAGTGGCCGGCGGCGGTCTCGTCGAGAGCGTGACGTCGCCGTCCGATCCCGAGGACGGCGGCTCCAGCATCGGCGAAGGCGCGGGCAGTGGCACGCCCGATGCCCGATCCCGCGCCGGTGACGACGACGACCTTGTCAGCGAACTCCTGTTGGGAGTGAGCAGTCAACTGTTCTCCTCGATGTGTGAATGTCGGCCGCGAGTGCGGCTTGGGCAGCCTGACGTCGTCCATTGACGTCGTGGCTGAAGCACGACGGCGGTGAGCGGCGCGCTGATCCCGGTCGTACTGCCGTTCGGTGACCGACGTGCGGGAGGCCTCCTCGAGGTGGCTCGACTCGGCAATCTCGAGTTCGGCCCTCACCTCGAGCCAGAGCTGATGCAGGGTGCCGTCCCCGGCTCGCTCATGTTTACCTCCCGCGTTGCTGGATCGGCTGTGTGGTGGTCCGCTCATGGGGCGACCGGTCACCAATTCAGACAGGGCGGCCCTCCGTCTTGTGACAGCCGCGACGAAATCGCCGTGCCCGTCACAAACTCCTGGGCTGCGTTGTCCTAGCTCGCAGCTGACTGAGATTGGGAAGGAGCGAGCCCTTGCCGCCGCTGAGCACCACGAGCCGGACCTGCGTCCGCATGAGCGCACGCCGGGTCGCCGAGCCGGACAGCGCCGCGAGTCCTCGAAGTGCTGTCCGACCTCGTGTTTGAAGGCATCGCCGCGGTCTGTGCCTCGCCGGTTGCCATCACCATCACCCGAAAATGAAAGAACATGCGTCATGAGTGAACACCTCCTCTCAGGGGCAGGAATGAACGGCAAGACCGCTCTCATCACCGGAGCGTCATCGGGAATCGGCGCTGCAACCGCGTATGCCCTCGCGGCTGCCGGTGCAACGGTGGTCGCCGGGGCGCGACGGGTCGACCGGCTCAAGGAACTGGCCGCGACAGCTGACGGCGACGTGGTCCCGGTGGAACTCGACGTCACCGACCAGGAGTCGGTTCGTGAGGCGGTCACCGCAGCGGTCGACCGCTGCGGCGGGCTGGATATCGTCGTGAACAACGCGGGCGTGATGTTGAGCGGGCCGATTCTCGGCGCCGACACCGCAGAGTGGGACCGCATGGTGAGGGCCAACCTGCTCGGAACGCTCTACGTCACCCACGCTGCGCTGCCGCACCTGTTGGAGAGCAAGGGAACCGTGGTGCAGATCTCCTCCACCTCTGGCCGTATCGCGTCAGCTATGGGCGGTGTCTACGCGGCGACGAAGTTCGGCGTGAACGCGTTCTCGGAGTCGCTTCGGCAGGAGGTCACCGAGCAGGGGGTCCGGGTCGTGACCATCGAGCCGGGCATGGTCGACACCGAGCTCGCCGACCACATCGGCCACGACGCGGTCCGCGCGATGGCCAGGCAGTTGGCCGAGTCGATGCGGACGCTGCGGGCCGAGGATGTGGCCGCTGCCGTCGTTTACGCGGTCAGCCAGCCCGATCACGTGGCCGTGAACGAGATTCTCCTGCGCCCGACCGATCAGGCGCGCTAAACCTGTCACAAATGGGGGATCAGCCCTGTCGTAGTGGAGAACGAGGTTCCCGGAACGGCCGGGCCCCGGACGGAAGGCACTCCATGAAGATCGTCGTGATCGGCGGCAGCGGGCTGATCGGCTCGAAACTCGTCCAGAAGCTTGGGGAACACGGACACGACACGGTGCCCGCGTCCCCCAACTCGGGCGTGAACACTCTGACCGGCGAAGGACTCGCCGAGGCGCTGGACGGCGCCCAGGTCGTGGTGGATGTATCGAACTCGCCGTCGTTCGCCGACGACGCCGTGCTGGACTTCTTCCGCACCTCCACCGGCAACCTCCTCGACGCCGAGGACAAGGCCGGGGTGGGGCACCACGTGGCGCTGTCGGTCGTCGGCACCGAACGGCTCGCCGAAAGTGGCTACTTCCGGGCGAAGATCGCGCAGGAGCAGCTGATCAAGGAGTCCGGGCAGCCGTTCTCCATCGTGCAGGCCACGCAGTTCTTCGAGTTCGTGGGCAGCATCGCCCAGTCGGCAACACAAGGCGGTATCGTGCGCCTGCCGGACGCTCGCATCCAGCCCATGGCCGCAGACGACGTTGCTGCCGCGGTCGGCCGGACCGCCGTCGGCGAGCCGATGAACGACACCGTCGAGGTGGCCGGGCCCGAGCAGTTCGGTCTCGACGAACTGATCCGCACAGGACTGACATTCCGCGGCGACTCCCGCAAGGTCGTCACCGACCCACAAGCGCGCTATTTCGGTGCGCTGCTGGACAAGGACATGCTCCTGCCCGGTCCCGGTGCCCAGATTGCCGCGACTCGGTTCGCCGACTGGCTCCCGCTCAACCCTCCCCCCGCGGAGTAGCAGCAGCGAAGCGCTTTCATCGATCGCGGGGTGGACGCCTCGCCCATGCAGCGAGGCGTCCACCCCGGGTACGCTCGCCGCGTGAGCCTTGAGATCGAAACTGAACACAGCGACGCGGACGATCTCGAGGCGGCCGCGGGGGTGTTCAAGCAGATGCGACCGCGTCTGTTCGGGATCGCGTACCGCATGCTCAGCAGTGCGACCGAGGCTGAAGATCTGGTGCAGGAGGTCTGGCTACGCTGGCAAACCTACGACCGGTCCACTGTGTCCGACCCCGAAGCCTTCCTGGCGACGATCACCACTCGACTGGCCATCAACGTCCTCAAGTCGGCCCGGACACGGCGTGAGACCTACATCGGGCCATGGCTGCCCGAACCGGTCGACACCAGCGCTGACCCTTATCTGGGCGCCGAACGGGACGAGGCTCTTGAATTCGCGACGCTGATGCTGATGGAGAAGCTGACCACGAACGAGCGCGCCGCCTTCGTGCTCCGGGAGGCCTTCGACTACTCCTATGCGCAGATCGCCGGGATCCTGTCCTCGACCGAACCCTCGGTACGCCAACTCGTCAGCCGGGCGCGCAAGCACCTCGCGGGTGAACGGCGCACCCCGGCGAGCGCGGCCGAGCAGCGCGATCTGCTGACCGCCTTCCTCGCCGCTGCCCGCACGGGCGACCTGGCTGCGCTGGAAAAGCTCTTCACGCCCGACGTGGCCAGCATTTCCGACGGCAACGGCCGCACGCGCGTTTCACGCAGGCCTGTCGTGGGCGCGAACCGGGTGGCGAAGTTCCTACTGGCGATCTCCGGCTGGTTCTGGAATGGCCTCGACGTGCGGTGGACGACCGTCAACGGGCGGACCTCCGCCGCGTTGTGCCAGAACGGCGAGATGTACGGCCTGCTCACCGTCAGCGCCACGGCCGAAGGCATCGACCAGGTGCTGTGGCTGGTCAACCCCGAGAAGAACACAGCGGTCACCGTCCAGGCCTGAGGCGACGACGTAACGGACCGATGAGCCGCCCGGCCAGCCTCGACGATTGCGGGAGAAGGGGCCCTGGGTGGGTCGGTCGCTGATCGGCGTGCCAGTCTCCGTAGTGGATGACTTCACTACAGGCCTGAAACGGAAGACTTCCGGTTGTTCATCTCCCTGGCGGGAGGCCTTCTCTTGCGTGCGCGATAGGGTTGTGAGGCGTACGTCACATGGAGGTAAGGATGTTCGAGGAAGGACAGCTCTACTCGCCCGTCACCGTGGGCGAGGACGGGCAGGTCGAGGTGCATCTGGGGGACAACCACCCCGGGTTCGCAGACCAGGACTACCGGGCACGACGCAGCGAGATCGCTGGCGCGGCGCTCGGTTGGAAGCCGGGGCAGCCGGTGCCCCGGATCGACTACACGGACACGGAGAACGAGATCTGGCGGACGGTGTGCCGTGAGATCGCGCCGCTGCACGCGAAATACGCCTGCCGCAACTACCTGGCGGCGGTCGAGGCCCTCAACCTGCCGCAGGACCGGGTGCCACAACTCGACGAGGTGTCGGCGGGCCTGAAGCCGCTGACCGGCTTCGAGTACGTCCCGGCCGCGGGGATCGTGCCGTTGGAGGAGTTCTACGGGAGCCTGGCGGACGGGCAGTTCCACTCGACGCAGTATCTGCGTCACCACGCCGTGCCGCTCTACACCCCGGAGCCCGACATCATCCACGAGGTGATCGGCCACGGGAACCTCCTCGCCGACCCGCAGGTCGCAGAGGTCAAGCGTCTCGCCGGCGCGGCCGCGCGCCGCGTGGAGACCAGGGAGGCGCTGCAGGTCGTCGCCGACGTCTTCTGGTTCACCATCGAGTTCGGGGTGCTCCACGAGGACGGGGACATCAAGGCGTACGGGGCCGGGCTGCTCTCGTCCTACGGCGAGATCGAGGAGATGCACGAGGTGGAGGTGCGGCCGATCGACTTCGCCCAGATGGCGACGATCGACTACGACATCACCCACTACCAGCCGGTGCTCTTCGCTGCGGAGTCGTTCAGCCACATGGTCGACGAGGTCGGAAACTTCTTCGCGACCTGCGACGACGACACGCCACAGCGTCTCGGCGCCGTCTAGACCGATCCGATCACTTCCGAGGGGTTAGCCTCGGAAGGTGATCGACGGCTACCGCAACCGCGCGCTGGAGGCGGCGCTCGCCGCCGCCGACGTCGACGCGGTCGGTGCCGCGCTGCGTACGGGGCAGGTTGTCGTACCCCAGCTCGACGAGGCCCGGATCAGGGTCTTCCCCGGGGACCACGGCAACCGGCCACCGTACGAGGCGATGCTCTTCTCCTCCCAGGAGTCGCTGGAGACGTTCCTCGCCGAGGACACCCGGCGGCGCGCGCAGCTGCGCAGCGGCGACGGCCTGCGCGACTTCCTGACCGCCAACATCGACGAGATCGCGTACGTCACCTTCGACCCGGCCGGGCCGAACCGGTTCCGGGCGGGCATCAAGGATGTCCTCAAGGCGCTCGGTCCCAAGCCGCACGTCGATCTGCGGCTGCCGAAGGCGCAGGAGTGGTACGTGGTGGACATGTCCGACGAGGACGTACGCGACTATCAGCTCGCCGACCTGGTGGACAAGGTCCTCCCGAAGGTGCAGCGGTCCAAGGTCGAGCTGCCCGACTGGTCCGGGTGGATGTCGGCAGCCAAGAACGCCGCAGCCGAGCAGGGGGCGGCCTTCCTGGCCTACTGGCTGCAGCGCGTCGGCCGGCGCCCGGCCGGGCTCGCGGTCGCGCTGAGCCGGCCGGCCCCGTTCGGCATGCTCCGCCACCCGCTGCAGGCCGAGACCACGACGGTGGGGGAGCGGTGGGTCGCCTCGCCCGACCGGCTCTACGAGTCGCGACTGATCTACTCCTTCCCGCATCCCGATCTCGCCGACCTGGTCCTGCCGACGGTCGACCTCGTGGTCGCGACGCTGTCGTGGGGTGAGGAGTCATGAGCTGTGTCTTCTGCGACGTCGTCCGCGGCGACCTGGAGGCCGAGGTGGTCTTCGAGGACGATCTCTTCCTGGCCTTCCTCGACCACCGGCCGGTGCAGAAGGGCCACATCCTGATGGTGCCCAGGCAACACCTTGCCACCCTCCTCGACCTCCCGCCCGACCTGCACCAACGCTTCGTCGCGAACGCCCAGCGCCTGGCTGCCGGCGTGGTCGAGGGACTCGGCGCCCAGGGCAGCTTCGTGGCGGTCAACAACGTGGTCAGCCAGTCGGTGCCGCACCTCCACCTGCACGTCGTCCCGCGCAGCCGCGGCGACGGGCTCAAGGGCTTCTTCTGGCCCCGCCACAAGTACGCCGCCGGGGAGCAGAAGGAGTACGCCGACCGGCTCCGCGCCGTGCTGGGCTGAGCTCGGCTGCGCTCGGCCGAGTTCACCGAGGCGTACGGCTTCGGCCATCAATCCGTCGGGGCGAGGTCGGCCGGGACCGATTCACTCGAGATCAGTCGTCATCCACTGATCCCGGGAGTGCGTCATGTCGCTGTCGTCCGTTGCGTCCAAAACCTTCACCTCAGCTCTGGCCGGCGTGGCGCTCGCCGCGGGCACGATGATCGTCCCGGTGGCGGTCAACGCCGTCGAGGCCAACCGTGCCGACGACATCACCGTCACCGCCCACCGCGGGGCGAGCTCGTACGCCCCCGAGAACACCCTCGCCGCCTTCGCCGTCGGCATCGAGCAGGACGCCGACTGGATCGAGTCGGACGTGCAGGCCACCAAGGACGGCGAGCTCGTGCTGATGCACGACACCACCTTGTCGCGCACCACCGACGTCGAGCAGCGCTTCCCCGGCCGCTCGCCGTGGAACGTCAAGGACTTCACCCTCGCCGAGATCAAGACGCTGGACGCCGGCTCCTGGTTCAGCGAGAAGTACGCCGGTGAGCCGGTGCCCACGCTGAAGGAGATGATCGCCCAGGTGCGGCCCTCGAGGTCCGGCATCCTGATGGAGCTCAAGTCGCCCGCGCTCTACCCGGGCATCGAGAAGAAGGTGGCCGCCGAGTTCGACTCCTTCCCCGGCTACGTCGACTCCGCCGTCGCCGCCGGCCGGCTCGCCGTGCAGAGCTTCGACTTCGGCTCCATGAGGACCTACAAGAGCATCCAGCCCGAGGTGCCGGTCGGCCTGCTCGGCACCCCGGCCTACGCCGACCTGGACACCTACACCTGGGCCGACCAGATCAACCCGCACTACGGCTCCTTCGACGCCGGCTACGTCGCCCGGGTGCACGCGCTCGGGATGGACATCCACTCCTGGACGGTGAACGACGCCGCCACGATGAGCGCCGTCCTGGACCGCGGTGTCGACGGCATCATCACCAACAACCCCGACGTCCTCCACGACGTGATCGCGGAGCGGCGTACGCCCGAGCAGGCCACGCCCGAGCAGGCCACGCCCGAGCAGGCCACGCCCGACGCCGCCTGAGGCACGTCGACAGATCGTCACGAGACGTTCACCGCACACCGGCCCCAGGGACTCCCGGGGCCGGTGTGATCGGGGCATGAACACGCTGAACCCCACTCGCATGCGTACTCTCGCGCTTGCCGCCGCCGCGGCGCTCGCCGCCGGGACCGTTCTGGTCTCGAACCCCGCCTCCGCGTCGGCCACCGCGACGACCGCCGTCCAGGCGGCCAAGCACCACGACGCCGCGCCGATCGTCTTCGGTCACCGCGGTGCCTCCGGCTACCGCCCCGAGCACACCCTGGCGGCGTACGACCTGGCCATCCAGCAGGGTGCCGACTACATCGAGCCCGACGTGGTCTCGACCAAGGACGGCGTGCTCGTCGCGCGCCACGAGAACGAGATCTCCGGCACGACCGACGTCGCCGACCGCCCCGAGTTCGCGGGCCGGAAGACCACCAAGACGATCGACGGCAAGGCCCTGACCGGCTGGTTCACCGAGGACTTCACCCTCGCCGAGCTGAAGACGCTGCGCGCCAAGGAGCGCATCCCCGGCGACCGCCAGGCGAACACCGCGTACGACGGCCTCTTCCAGGTGCCGACCCTCGACGAGGTGCTCGACCTGGTCGACGCCAAGGAGGCCGAGACCGGCCGCACCATCGGCGTCGCGCCGGAGACCAAGCACCCGACGTACTTCGACTCCATCGGTCTCTCCCTGGAGGAGCCGCTGGCCAAGAGCCTCAAGCGGCACGGCCTCGGCGGCAGGAACTCCGCAGCGGTCATCCAGTCCTTCGAGGTCAGCAACCTCAAGGACCTCAACCGCATGGTCGGCACCAAGCTGGTGCAGCTGATCGACTTCGGCGGCGCCCCGTACGACCAGGTCGTCGCCGGGACCGGTGTGACCAACGACTACCTGGTCACCGACGCGGGTCTGCGCAGCATCAAGAAGTACGCCGACCAGGTCGCGCCGTACAAGTACTACTTCATCCCGCGCAACGCCGACGGCACCCTGGGTGAGGCCACCGACCTCGCCGACCGTGCCGAGCGGGTCGGGCTGCCGACCGTCATCTGGACGATGCGCGCCGAGAACAAGAACCTCCCCACCGAGTGCCGCATCGGCACCGACCCGATCGCGATCGGTGACCTCGGCTGCGAGGTCGGTCCCTACCTCGACGCCGGCGTCGACGCGTTCTTCACCGACCACCCCGACCTGGGTGTGGCCGCGCGCGACGCATGGGTTACCAAGCAGTAGACCTCTTGAGACAGAACGTGCGGCCCTCGCTATTGTCGGCGAGGGCCGCACGTGTTCGTGGGGTGAGTCACAACCAAAGGAGTTTGAGTCATGGGTCGTTTCGACGGACGCGTCGCAGTCATCACCGGTGCAGCGCGAGGGATCGGGTTCGGAGTCGCCACGCGCTTCGCCGAGGAGGGTGCCTCGGTCGCCATCATCGACCTGGACGAGGCCGCCGCGGCTGAGGCAGCCGCCAAGCTGCCGCTCGCCGAGGGCGCCAAGTCGGTCGGGATCGGCGCCAACGTCGCCAAGGCCGAGGACACCGAGGCCGCGGTCGCCCGCGTCGTCGAGGAGCTCGGCGGGCTGCACATCCTGATGAACAACGCCGGCATCACCCGCGACAACCTGCTCTTCAAGATGACCGAGGAGGACTGGGACCTCGTCATGGGCGTCCACCTCAAGGGCCACTTCCTGATGAGCAAGGCCGCGCAGGCGATCTTCGTGAAGCAGAAGTACGGCAAGATCATCAACGTCTCCTCCACCTCCGCCGAGGGCAACCGCGGCCAGGCCAACTACTCCGCTGCCAAGATGGGCATCCAGGGCTTCACCAAGACGCTCGCGATCGAGCTCGGCCCCTACGGCGTCAACGTGAACGCGATCGCGCCGGGCTTCATCGCCACCGAGATGACCGACCAGACCGCGGCGCGCCTCGGCCTCGACGTCGACGAGTTCCGCAAGCTCTCGGCCGAGGCCAACCCGGTCAGGCGCGTCGGCGAGCCGGCCGACATCGCCGCCGCCGCGGCCTTCCTCGCCAGCGACGAGGCCTCCTACATCACGGGCCAGACGCTCTACGTAGACGGCGGCGCCACCGTGGCCTGATCTCGACCGGCGAGAACCCCGGGCGCGGCCGCGTTGGGTGCAACGATTACCGTCTGACACTCGTCTTGGTACTGAGCCGATGCAGGCCGATGCAGGCCCGATGCAGATGGAGATTGATGATGCGCACGTCCCGCCCGGGGTTCCTGCTGCGAGCGGTGGCAACGCTGGCAGTCGCGGGCCTGGCCCTGACCGGCTGTGGGTCCTCGGAGGAGCCGACGGACTCGAAGCCGTCGCCGTCCGCACCCGCTGAGCCCGACCACGAGCCGCTGACCGGGATCCAGCTCCCGGAGGGCCAGTCGGCCGCGCGCAAGCACCCGGTCTTCATCGTCAAGATCGACAACACCGCGGCCAGCGCCCCGCAGTATGGCGTGGCCAAGGCGGACATGGTCGTCCAGGAGCTGGTCGAGGGCGGCGTGACCCGGTTGGCCGTCGCGTACTACTCCCAGCTCCCGAAGGAGGCCGGTCCGGTGCGCTCCATGCGGGCGACCGATGCCGGCATCGCCGCCCCGACCGGCGGCAAGATCCTCACCAGCGGCGCGGCGCCGTACACCTTCGCGCAGCTGAAGAAGTACGACGTGGAGTGGATCGACATGTCCACCCCCTATGTCGTACGCGACACCAGCAAGCCCCACGACTTCCTGCACAGCGTGGCCGGCAAGGTCGCCAAGGCCGGCAAGGCCGCCGAGAAGAGCGGCAAGGCACAGCGCCCGAACGACTTCATGCCCTGGGGCGACGCGAACACGAAGCTGGCCGGCGCCAAGCCCGCCAAGGCCGTCGACGTGAAGTTCTCCCAGGCGCGCACGGACAACTGGGTCTTCCGAGGCGGCAAGTACCGCCTGAAGAACAACTACATGGGCAAGAGCGGTCAGTTCCTCGCCGACACCGTGGTGGTCGCGCAGACGAAGACCACCATCGCGCCCTACAAGGACCCCGGCGGCGCGATCGTCCCGGTCTCCCACTTCACCGGCCGCGGCAAGGCGTGGATCATGCGTGCCGGCCAGATCGTCGAGGCGACCTGGGTGAAGAAGGGCGAGAAGGGCGCGGTCACGTTCACCGACGCGAAGGGCGCCGCGATCGAGATCCCGCCGGGCAAGGTCTGGCTCGACCTGATCCCGGAGGGCAACGGCCAGGTCGAGCCGGGTGGAGTGACCGTCAAGTAGCGGTCAGCGCATGTCCTCGACCTTGACGCCCTGCTGCGCCAGGGTCTGGACGCCGGTCAGCAGGTAGGTCACGGCGAGCTCGACGCGCTCGGCCGCCTCCTCGGGGTTGCTGGCCTCGGCGACGGACTCGCCGGCGGCCGACATCGCCCCGAAGAAGAGCCGGGCGAACGTGGCGACCATCTCGCCGTCGACGGTGCGGTCGCCGGCACGCAGGACGGCGGCGACGATGTCCTCGACGACGGTGAAGGTGGAGCGCTCCTCCTGCTCGCGGTAGCGCTGGTAGCCGAGGACGGCCGGACCCTCCTGCACGACGATGCGGCGGTAGGTCGGCTGCTGGACGGCCTCCAGGAACGTACGCAGTCCGGCGCGGGCCTGCTCCCACGGGTCCTTCGTCTCGCGCATGGCGGCGTCGATGCTCTGCGCGGTGGCCGCCTCGACCTTCTCGAAGACGACCTCGTAGAGCGCCTGCTTGCCGCTGAAGTGGTGGTAGAGAGCGCCCTTGGTGACTTCGGCGCCGGCCACGATGGCGTCCAGGGACGTGCTGGCGTAGCCGTGCTCGGTGAAGAGCTTCTCGGCGACCTCGACGAGCGTCTTCTTGGTCGACGCGGAGAACTGCTGCCTCCGTGACATCCCCGGCACCGACGGGAGCGGGGGAACCTTGGGGACGAGCTTGCTCACGGACGACTTTGGCACTCGTCCACTCTAACGGCCTTGTTCGGAATCACCGTCCCAGCTATTGGCCATACCGTCGGTATGTTCAGTACTATGGGTACGTACCCACGGTACGTGAGTGCCTACCTTCCGCAAGGAGCCGACACAATGAGCTGGACCAGCCATCACAAGCGCGGGGAGATCCTCCGCGGCGTGGTCGCCGCCGTCGACGAGCGTCGAGACGGCCTGCTGCCCATGGACCTTCCCGGCGTCACCGACACCTTCGCCGACGAGCTCGACCTGCTCGCCGCCCTGCAGCTGCGCTGGCACACCCGCCTGTCCGGCCGCATCGAGACCGAGCTCGCCAACCAGCCGATGGACCTCGAGGATGCCGTCGTCCGCGCCTGGCACGGCACCGCCGACGACCTGCCCGGCATCCGCGCGGTCCTCGACCGCTACCACGCGCTTCCCGCCGACGACGCGATGGCCACCGCGCTGGCCAAGGCGCAGGCCAAGGAGCACCTCACCCTCGCGGTCATGGCCGGCAAGGGTGCGTACGCCGACGCCGACTGCGTCCGCCTCGGCTCGATGATCGAGGCCCGCGCCCGGGCCGAGTACGAGCCGGCCGCCGAGGTCGTCGAGCGCGGGCCGTTCTCCGGCCTCGTCGACATGTTCCGGGCGGTCCGCTCGGCAGCCTGAGGCTGCGTACGGGCCATCAAGCCAGGCTCCGGGCGCCGGCGCGCTCCCTCTCGCGGACCTCCCTTCCGCATCTCCCTTGCGCCGGCCCCGGAGTCTTTGTATTTGTTGGTTTCCTGTTGCGACCGGCGTAGCCGAGGTGATGCGATCATGGCGTCATGACGGAGCAGAAGGACGTACGCGCCGGGCGGCTGCTGGTGGCCACCCCGGAGCTCCGCGACCCCAACTTCGTCGACACCGTCGTGCTGCTGATCGAGGTCAACGAGGACGGTGCGCTCGGCGTCGTGCTGAACCGGCCTTCGCCGGTGCCGGTGGCCGAGGTGCTGCATCCGTGGGCGACGTCCGTCGCCGTACCCGACGTCCTCTTCCAGGGTGGCCCGGTGAGCAAGGACTCCGCGATCGCGGTGGCGCTCCTGGTCGACTCCGACGACCCGCCGCTGGGGTTCCGGCCGGTGGTGGGGCGCCTCGGGCTGCTCGATCTCGACACGCCCGTCGAGCTCGTCGACGGCACCCTGTCGCGGCTGCGCATCTTCGCCGGCTACGCCGGATGGGGTGCCGCCCAGCTCGAGGGCGAGGTCGAGGAGGGCTCCTGGTACGTGGTCGACGGCGAGCCCTACGACTCGTTCCTGGACGACGTGAGCTCGATGTGGTCCGCGGTGCTCCGACGCCAGCCGGGTGAGCTGGCCTTCCACGCCACGCGCCCGCCCGATCCGGAACTCAACTAGAAGACCAGTAGACTGGCGGGTATGGGCATCCTGGGATTCGGCACGAAAGAAGCCGTCAAGGAACGGGAGGACGTTCGTCATCAAGACGTCCCCACCGAGGAGGGTGACCACGACCGCTACTCCCACTACGTGGAGAAGGACAAGCTGACCGAGGCGATGGTCATGGGCACTCCCGTGGTCGCGCTGTGCGGCAAGGTGTGGGTGCCGAGCCGTGACGGGTCCAAGTTCCCGGTCTGCCCCGACTGCAAGGAAATCTTCGAGGGGATGCCGCCGGGCGGTGGCGAGGGCGACGACGAGTGAGCGAGCGTAAGCGAGCGAACCATCGAGTCAACACGTCGCCGGGTGCGTATTCTGGCGCTTGCGCTACGGACTCGGCGACGTGAGCAGCGCCGACCTTCCCGGCGCTCTCACACCCGCGTGGCCGAACAAGGCCGCGTGGGGCACTGCGCCCAAGCTCCGTGCTTGGCAGCAGGAGGCGCTGAACGCCTACCTCACCGACCATCCCCGTGACTTCCTCGCCGTGGCGACGCCCGGCGCCGGAAAGACGACCTTCGCGCTGACCGTCGCCGCCGAGCTCCTCGGCCGCCGGCTGGTCGACCGGGTCACCATCGTCGCGCCCACCGAGCACCTCAAGGTCCAGTGGGCCGAGGCGGCCGCGCGAGCCGGCATCCCGATCGACCCGACCTACTCCGCCGGCCAGGGCAAGACCTCGGCCGACTACGTCGGGATCGCGGTGACGTACGCGGGGGTGGCGGTCAACCCGCTCGCGATGCGGATCCGCACCGAGCGGTTCAAGACGCTGGTCATCCTCGACGAGGTCCACCACGCCGGCGACGCGCTCTCGTGGGGGGACGGGATCCGCGAGGCCTTCGAGCCGGCCGCACGGCGACTGGCGCTGACCGGCACACCCTTCCGGTCCGACACCAACCCGATCCCGTTCGTCACCTACGCGCCCGGCGAGGACGGCGTCCCGCGCTCGGCGGCCGACTACACCTACGGCTACGCCGAGGCGCTGCGCGACCACGTCGTCCGGCCGGTGCTGTTCATGGCCTACTCGGGGCAGATGCAGTGGCGCACCCGGGCAGGCGACGAGATCGCCGCCCACCTCGGCGAGCCGCTCACCAAGGACCTGACCTCGCAGGCGCTGCGCACCGCGCTCGACCCGGCCGGGTCCTGGATCCCGTCGGTGCTGGCGGCCGCCGACAAGCGGCTGACCGAGGTGCGCCGCCACGTACCGGACGCGGGCGGCCTCGTCATCGCCACTGACCAGGACTCGGCGCGCGCCTACGCCAAGACGCTCAAGACCATCACCGGCCAGAGCGCCACCGTCGTGCTCTCCGACGAGAAGGCCGGCTCGAAGAAGATCGCCAAGTTCTCCGAGTCCGACGACCGCTGGATGGTCGCGGTCCGGATGGTCTCCGAGGGTGTCGACGTGCCCCGGCTCGCGGTCGGGGTCTACGCCACCACCACCTCGACGCCGCTCTTCTTCGCGCAGGCGGTGGGGCGCTTCGTACGTGCTCGTACGCGGGGCGAGACCGCCTCCGTCTTCCTGCCGTCGGTGCCCAATCTGCTCGGCTTCGCCTCCGAGCTGGAGCTGCAGCGCGACCACGTGCTCGGCAAGAAGGTCACCAGCGAGGACGACATCTTCGCCGCCGAGGACGCGCTGATGGCCGCGGCCAACGCCGAGGAGGGTGCGTCCGAGGAGGAGCTCGGCGCCTGGGAGGCCATGGGCTCGGAGGCGCGCTTCGACCGGGTGCTCTTCGACGGTGGCGAGTTCGGCCACTCCGGCGAGGTGCACGTCGGCTCGGAGGAGGAGATGGACTTCCTCGGCATCCCCGGGCTGCTCGACGCCGACCAGATGAAGACCCTGCTCCAGCAGCGGCAGAGCGAGCGCGCTCGCAAGCAGAAGTCGGCCTCTGCTCCGGTGGCCGCCGACGAGCCCGCCGCAGCGGTCGCCGCCCACGAGCAGCTCGCCGTGCTCCGGCGCGAGCTCAACGGCCTGGTCGCCGCCTGGCACCACCGCACCAAGACGCCCCACGGAGTCACCCACAACCGGCTCCGGAAGGAGTGCGGCGGTCCGCCCGCCGCGGTCGCCAACGCCGACCAGCTGCGTGCCCGTATCGACACCCTGCGGGACTGGGCAGCCCGCGGCTCGGCCTAGCCGACTCGGCACTCGATGTGCTCGGGTGCGGCACACTGTCCGGCGTGAGAACTGAAGTGGGACGTCCGCGGGTCGGGATCGCGGGGATCAGCTTGGAGGCGTCGACGTTCTCGCCAGCGCTGACCACGACCGGGATGCTGGCGCCCAAGCGTGGGCAGGCGATCTTGGAGGCCAGGGAGTTCTGGGCCGCGGGTGGTGCCCTGGCCGAGGCCGCCGAGTGGGTGCCGGTCATGCAGGCGCGCGGCATCCCGGGCGGCGCCATCCCGCTCGACGACTACCTGTCGATGAAGGCCGAGATCGTGTCCGGCCTGGCCGCGGCCCACGCGGAGCGGCCGCTCGACGGGATCGTCCTCGACCTGCACGGCGCGGCCTCGGCGGTCGGCCTGGACGATCTCGAGGGCGACCTCGCGGTCGCGGTGCGGGAGGCGGTCGGGGGTGACGTACTCATCTCGACGGGGATGGACCTGCACGGCAACGTCTCGCCGCGCTTCGCCGAGGCGCTCGACCTGCTGACCTGCTACCGGATGGCTCCGCACGAGGACTGGCTGGAGACGAAGGAACGGGCGGTACGCAACCTGCTGGACCGGCTCGCGTTGCCGGCCGGGGAGCGCAAGCCGGTCAAGGCGTGGGCGATGGTGCCGGTGCTGCTGCCGGGGGAGAAGACCTCGACGCGGCTGGAGCCGGCCGCCTCGCTCTACCGCCGGGTGGCCGAGGTCGCCGAGCTCGACGGCGTGGTCGACGCGGCCTACTGGGTCGGCTATCCGTGGGCCGACGAGCCGCGCAACCACGCGGTCGTGATGGTGACCGGCGACTCCGCCGAGGGTCTGCCTGCGCGAGTGCACGGCGCTCGCCGAGGAGATCTGGGAGCGCCACCAGGAGTTCGAGTTCGTCGCGCCCACCGCCTCGCTCGAGGAGGCGCTGGCGCTCGCGGTCGCCAGCCCCGCGACGCCGTACGTCATCTCCGACTCCGGCGACAACCCGACCGCCGGCGGGGCCGGTGACGTCACCTGGTTGCTGGCGCGGCTGCTCGAGGACGAGGGGTTGCGGCAGAGCGGGAAGCGGCTCGTCTACGCCTCCATCCCGGACGCCGAGGGTGCCGAGGCGATCGAGCGGGCCGGTGTCGGCGCGCGCGTCGACGTCGCGGTGGGCGCCCGGGTCGACTCCCGGCTCGAGGGGCCGGTGCGGCTGGTGGGCGAGGTGCTCGCGGTCGTCGAGTCGACCGAGGGCTACGCCGACACGGCTCCGGGCAACCTGGAGACGGTCGTGCGGGTCGGTGGTGTCGACGTGATCGTCACCCGGACCAGACGGCCCTATCACCTGGAGTCCGACTTCACCGCGCTCGGGATCTCGCCGCGCGACGTCGACGTGCTGGTGGTGAAGATCGGCTACCTCGAGCCCGAGCTCTTCGAGATCGCCGCCGACTGGGTGCTCGCGCTGACCCCCGGTGGCGTCGACCAGGACCTGCTCCGGCTCGGGCACCGGCGGATCCAGCGGCCGATGTATCCCTTCGACACCGGCTTCGCCTTCACTCCATCGGCTGTCCTCGTGCCGGAGTCGGGGGAGCGTCGATGACATCCCTGGAGATCGCGGTGACCTCGGTCGACGGGGCACTCGCCGCACGCGCCGCGGGAGCGACCCGGGTCGAGCTCTGCACCGCACTCGAGGTCGGCGGCGTCACCCCGTCGCAGGGGCTGGTCGAAGGCGTTCTCGACGAGGTCGGCGGCACCGACGCCGATGCCGGGTGGCAGGGCGTCCACGTGCTCGTCCGGCCGCGGCCGGGAGGGTTCGGCTACACCGTCGAGGAGCGTCACCTCCTGGAACGGGAGGCCGAGATGGTCCTGGAGGCCGGGGCCGACGGGATCGTGGTCGGCGCGCTCACTCCGCACGGGGAACCCGACCTGGAGCTGGTCCGTCGGCTGGCGGATGCTGCCGCTGCGTACGAGGCGACGGTGACGTTCCACCGGGCCATCGACGTCAGCGCCGACCCGGTGGCGGCGATCCGGTCGCTGGACGGGGTGGTCGACCGGGTGCTCACCTCCGGGGGCGCGCCGGCCGCCGCCGCGGGTGCCGCGACGATCGCCGAGATGGTCGCGGCCGGGGGACCGGACGTACTGGCCGGCGGCGGTGTGACCGTCGACGCGATTCCGGCGCTGGCGGCCCTCGGGGTCGAGGGCGTGCACCTGTCCGCCAAGCGGCGGGTCGTCACCACCGGCCGGGTGGCGCTGGGCGTCGCCGACGACGGAGGTCACTGGGTGACCGATCCCGACGTCGTCGCCGCGGCCGTCGCGGCGCTCGCCTAGACCGGGGACTCGCCCTCGACCAGGTCACGCAGCACGGAGACGGCGGCCTCGAGGTCGGCCTGGGTGCGGTTGCGCGACTCCAGCCGCTCGGCGATGAGGTGGGAGATGCGCTCACGCACCTCGGCCAGGTCGGCACGTCCCGCCTCGGTCAGCGTCACCAGGCTGGCGCGCGCATCGGCCGGATTGGGCTCCTTGCTGACCAGCCCGCTCTCCACCAGCTGGGCGATCTGGGCCGACATGGTCGGCTGCGAGCAGCCGTCGGCGCGGGACAGCTCCGTGATGCCGAGGGGCCCGATGGCATCCAGGATGGTCAGGACGCGGACGCTGGCCGGAAGGTCGAGCGTGCGGCGTACGAGGCGCATGAGCCGCGCCGCGTAGACCACCAGGTCGCTGGAGAGGTCCAGGGTGGCTGCTGAAGGAAGCAGCTGCTGTGAAGGCATCGATCGGATTCCAGGGTTGGGGTTGCGGCGCGGTGAACGGGTGGAGACTATCTGAGAATGACAACGGAGCGGCACACCTGGATCGCGTTCCTGCGCGCGATCAACCTCGGCGCGACCCGCAAGTTTCCCAAGCAGGCCATCGCCGCGGCGGTCGTGCGAGCGGGCGGGACGAACGTCGAGACCTACATCAACACAGGCAACGTACGCTTCGACCACCCGGTCGGCGACCGGGCCGAGATGGAGGCGATCCTCGAGGAGGCCTTCGCGGCCGACCGCTTCTTCGAGGTGCCGACGATCTGCACCACACCCGCCGAGCTGAAGGTGATCGCCAACGACGCAGCGGCGGTCGGGATGGGCCACGAAGGCAAGCAGTTCGTGTTCCTGTGCAAGGACCACAGCGACTCCGGCTCCCGCGACGCCCTGGTCGCCCGGGCCGGCGAGGGCGAGCGGGTCTACGTCATCGGCCGCGCCGTGCACCTGCTCACCGACAACTTCCACCAGACGAAGATCACCAACGCCGTCGTGGAGCGTCACATCGCGATCAGCACCAACCGCAACGTCAACGTGATCCGCACCCTCGCCGACCGTTGGGCGTAGTCCCTACTGGGCCTCGATCCGGTCGAGATAGCCCCGGCGTACGTCGTCGTCGACGCGGGTGATCGCGGCGTCGTCGTGGACGGCGCGGCGGATCAGGCGCATCACCCGCTCGGGGACGAGCGGTGCACCGTTGGCGGCGAGGCCGACGTAGGACGGGACGGCGATCTCGGCCGCGCGGGTGCGGACCGACCTGACCACGGCGGCCGCGATGTCCTCGGGATCGACCGCCGGGAGGACGCCGAGGTCGATGCCGGAGGAGAGCTCGGTGCGTACCGCGCTCGGCAGCACGGTGGTGAGAGAGACCCCGGTGCCGTCGAGCTCGAGCCGGGTGGCGGCGCTGAGACCGACGACGGCGTACTTGCTGGCGTTGTAGACCGCCAGGCCCTTCAGCGGGAACTTGCCGGCCAGCGAGGCGACGTTGACGACGTGGCCGTGGCCGCGCGCGATCATCGCCGGCAGCGCGAGCCGCATGCCGTGGATGACCCCGTAGACGTTCACGTCCATGGTCAGCCGGTCGATCCGGTCCTCCTGGGCGAGGAAGGGACCGTTGGGCATGACGCCGGCGTTGTTGACCAGCACGTCGACCGGTCTGTCGTGCGCTGCTTCGGCAGCGGTGAGGAAGTCGGCGTAGGACCGCTTGTCGGTGACGTCGAGCCGGTGAGCGCTCGCCGGTCCGCCGAGGCCTGCCGCTGCCTCCCGCGCCAGCGCGTCGTCGAGGTCGCCGAGCGCGACCCGCGCCCCGGCCGCGACGAACTCCTTCGCCGTGGCGAGCCCGATGCCCCGGGCGGCGCCGGTGATGACGACCAGAGAGCCGTCGAGGTCGATCCTGGGATAGCGGGTCATGCTGACACCTCCATGGTCTCGTCGATCGTGACGTCGAAGTCGGCGGGGTCGAAGCGGCTGATCCGGCGGACCAGCTCGCCGGTCGACCACGGCCAGGAGAAGCTGTTGCGACCGTTGGCGTCGATGAAGTAGCTGTGGCAGGACGCACCGCTGTAGGCGGTGCCGACGAGCGCGGCCTGCACCTCGTCGACGTACGCGGCCTGGGCCTGTGGCGTCACGTCGAGCTGCGTCCAGCCCTGCGAGCGGGCGGTCGTGATGGCCTCGGTGATCATTGCGACCTGCGACTCCGCCACGGCGAAGGCGGAGCCGTGACCGGTGCCGAGGCTCGGGCCGAGCACCACGAACGCGTTGGGGAACCCGGTGACCGAGGTGCCCTGGTAGGCCTCGGGGGAGCCGGCCCAGTGCTCGGCGAGCGTGCGGCCGTCGGCTCCGCGGATCAGGTCGGCGACCGGCATGTCGAGGATGTGGAAGCCGGTGCCGAGGATGATGGCATCGACCTCGGCGGTGCTGCCGTCGGAGCCGACCACGGTCGCACCCTCGACCCGCTCGACCCCGGTCGCGTGCACCTCGACGTTCGGCTTCGTCAGCGACTGCAGATAGTCGTTGGAGAAGAGGATCCGCTTGCAGCCGATCAGGTAGTCGGGCGTCAGCTTCGCCCGCAGCTCCCTGTCCCGGACGGCGGCGCGCAGGTAGGCCTGACCGATCTTCTGCAGCCCGTGCATCAGCGGCCGCGGGTGGTGGAAGGCGACGCCGACGGCTTCCATCGCGGCGTACTCGACGGCGCCGAGCGCCTTCTCGAAGAAGGGGACGTTGCGTTTGACCCACTTCTCGGCGTCCGGCACCGGGTGGTCGACCTTGGGCAGCACCCAGTGGGCCGTCCGCTGGAACAGGTGCAGTCGGTCGACCTGCTTCTGGATCCGGGGCACGAACTGCACCGCGGACGCGCCGGTGCCGATGACGGCGACACGCTTGCCGTCGAGGTCGACGTCGTGGTTCCAGCGAGCCGAGTGCCAAACCTCGCCGGGGAAGTCCGCCAGGCCGGGCAGGTCCGGGATCCTGGGCTCGTTCCACGGGCCGGCGGCGGCGACCAGGAAGCGCGCGGAGATGTCTCCGGCACTGGTCTCCAGACGCCACTCGGCGGACTCGTTGCTCCAGGCCGCTCCCACGACCTCCACGCCGAACCGGGTGGTGTTCTCGAGGCCGTGGTCGCGGGCGACGCGGTCGATGTAGGCGAGGATCTCCGGCTGGTTGCCGTAGACCCGTGACCAGTCGCTGTTGGGAGCGAACGAGAACGAGTAGAGGTTGGACGGTACGTCGCAGGTGCATCCCGGATAGGTGTTGGCCCGCCAGGTGCCGCCGTAGGTCTCCGCCTTCTCGAGGATGACGACATCGTCGACCCCCGCCTCGCGCAGCTTGATCGCGGCGGCGATGCCGGAGATGCCGGCGCCGATGACGACGACCTCGTGATGGGTGCTCATGCCGTTGCTCCTTGGAGTGCGGCCGCGACGCGGCGGTGGACGTGCATGCGGGCCGCGGCGAGGGTGGCCTCGCGGCGGCCGAGGTCCATGAAGTTGGGCCCCATCACGGCAAGCTCGTCGGCGCCGGGCTCGACCCGGATGACCCGGATCCCGGCCTCGCGGAGACGGGCGACCTCGCGGTCGAGAACGGAGGTCATCTGCGAGCGGAGCAGGCGCTCGACCCGGTCGAGCCCACGGGCGGGGACGCCGCCCTCGGTGGTCATCGGGGCGACGACCACGACCTCGTCGACCGCTGGACCGACGGTTGGGTCCAGGAGGAGATCGGCTGAGGCGGAGGAGACCGCGCCGCCGTCGAGGTAGGTCCGGCCGGCGATCTCGACCGGCGGGAACCAGCCGGGGATCGCCCAGGACGCGGCGATCGCGGCGCCGAGGGTGGTGGAGGGTGCGCCGTCGGAACCGAACGCCACCCGCTCGCCGGTGGCCGCGTCGGCCGCGACCAGCCAGGTCGCGGGGTGGTCGACCCAGCCGGCGGGACCGGCCAGCGCATCACCGTACGCCTTCAGCCAGGCAGCGTCGCCGCGGCCGCGGGGGAGCAGCCCGGCCAGAGCGCTGTAGGGCGAGCGGCGCGCGATCCCGGGCCGGACCAGGCCGAGTCCAGGGAGCGCGAGGGCCGGGATCGGGGGCACCTTGCCGGGGTGGGCGGCGACGTGGGCTGCCAGGACCGGGTCGGCGCCGGGCGTGCCGTCGAGGGCGTCGAGCAGATCCTGCGGCGTACGGCCGGAGCCCAGGGCCGCGACGATCTCCGAGCCTGCGGAGGTGCCGACGAGGACGGCGGCGGTGCGCGCGTCCCAGTCGAGGGCCTCCTCGAGAGCGCGGAGGGCGACGGCCGTCCAGGCGAACCCGAGGGTGCCGCCGCAGCCGATGGCGAGTGCGCGTCGAGGCGTCATGGTTCGGATACTAACGGTATTTGAATACCAGTGGTAGCCCGAACTGGTAGGATCCCTCCCCGTGGCCCGGATCTCGCGCAAGGAATCGCACGCCCAGACGCGCGAGCGACTCATCGAGACCGCACACCGTCTGTTCCTCTCCGACGGCTACAACGCGACCTCGCTCGACAAGGTGGCCGCCGAGGCGGGCTACTCGAAGGGCGCGGTCTACTCGAACTTCTCGACCAAGCACGAGCTCGGGCTCGTCGTGCTCGACGTGATCCATCAGGAGCGGGCGCTGTCCCTGGCGAGCGCCGTCAGCGGTGTCGAGACCGTCGAGGGCCGGATCGACGCCTTCGCGGCATGGGCCGAGGCCAACATCGGCGACGTCGGCTGGACCGCGCTCGAGGTCGAGTTCGCGACCAGCACCCGCCGCGTCCCAAGCGTGAGTCAGCAGCTCGCCGATCGGCGCCGCGAGCTCACCGCGGCCGTTGCCGGCCTCATCGAGCAGCAGGCCGACGACCTCGGTCTCACGCTGCCCAGCCCGGCCGAGGACGCGGCCGTCCAGCTGCTCTCGCTCGGCATCGGGCTCGGCGTGCAGCGCGCCTTCGACCCCGACCTGTCGGTCGCCAGCCTGGTCGACCTGCTGCGGTCGCTGCTGCAAGGCGCCACGAAGGGCTAGGGCTCAGTGGGCCGGGGCGCCGTTGCGCTCGGGCGCGGCGAACGTGACCCGGTTCAGGCCGCGTACGGCAGGGCTCAGCAGCGTCGCCAGCGAGATCACCACATAGGCGATGCCGGCGATCGCGAGGATGTTCTCGATCCCGTACGCAGCCGCCAACGGCCCCATCGCCAGCTGCCCGATGGGGATGGCGATGTAGGTGCCGAGCTGGTCGTAGGAGGACGCCCGGGAGAGCAGGTCGCTGGGGACGTTCTCCTGCATCGACAGCTGCCAGCCCAGGCTGAAGACCTGGATGCCGGCGCCGGAGAGGGCGGCCGCGGGCAGCAGCACGGCGAGGTCGGTGGAGAAGCCGAGTGCCGCGATCGGCAGCCCGAACAGGGCCATGCCGATCATCCCGTAGAACAGCGGCCGCTCGAGGCGGACCTTCATCAGCACGAGCGTCGCGGCGAGCACGCCGATGCCCTGGAAGGTCAGGATCAGGCCCCAGCCGCCGGCGCCGAGCGAGGACCCTTCGGCGCGCTGCGGACCGAGGGTCAGCAGCCCACCCTCGTAGAGCGCGTTGAGCACGGTGGCGGCACCGACGCAGAGCCACAGCCAGCTCGTGGTGCGGAAGTAGTCCCACCCGAGGCGCAGGTCGCCGATGACCGAGGCCTTGGTGACCGAGCCGCTGAGCTTGACCGGAAGCAGCAGCAGCGCCGCGATGATCCAGGTGGCGGCGTCGAGCGCGAGCGCCCAGCCCGCGCCGACGCTGAGCACCAGCACGCCGGCCGTGCCGGGGCCGGCGACCGCGACGACCGCCCGGGTCAGCGACATCAGCACGTTGGCCTCCTGCAGCATGGTGCGAGGCACCACGAGCGGGATGATCCCCTGCTGGGCAGGCAGGCCGGCGGCCGAGACGATGCCGTTGAGCGCGGAGAGGGCGATCAGGTGCCACAGCTCGGCGACCCCGGCGATGACCAGGATGGCGACCACCGCCTGACTCAGACCGGAGATCAGGTTGGAGGCGAACAGGATCCGGGCCCGGCCCATCCGGTCGGCGAGCACGCCGCCGATGAGCATGAACACGATCATCGGGATGGTGCGGGCGGCGAGGACGGCGCCGATGGCGATCGGCGCGTCGCTCACCTCCAGAACTGCGAAGGCCAGGGCGACAGGGGCCATGAAGTTGCCCGCGAGGTTGATCGAGCGGGACGCGAAGAACCAGCGGAAGTGGGGTTCACGAAGTGGGGCTGTCGCCGAGATCCGAGCCATTCGAGAGACAATAGACCGTCTGGTGAACTCTATCTGCGGAAAATTCCCAATTCTGTCACGAGACCGTTATCCCCGCCGCTCGCATCTCCTCGATGGCGGCTGCCGTCGAGGCCGCTGCCACCCCTGCGGCGAGGTCGGAGAGCAGCCTGGTGTGGAACCCGGCCGCGCGTGCGTCGAGCGCGGTGGCGCGTACGCAGTAGTCGGTCGCCAGCCCGCACACGTCGACCTCCTCGACGCCCTGGGCGCGGAGCCAGTCGGTCAGGCTGGTGCCGCCGGTGGCGGCGCCCTCGAAGCCGGAGTAGGCGGCGGCGTACTCGCCCTTGCGGAAGATCTCATCGAAGGTGACCGGGTCGAGGTTGGGGTGGAAGGCCTCGCCGTCGGTGCCCACCACGCAATGCGCCGGCCAGGAGCTGACGTAGTCCGGCGGGTTGCCGAAGTGGTCGCCCGGGTCGATGTGGTGGTCCTTGGTGGCCACGACCAGCCCGTACGTCTGCTGCGGCTCCTTGCTCGCTGCCCGCTCGCGCAGCAGCTGACCGATGTCGTAGGCCACCCGGGCCCCGCCCGCGACCGGCAGGGACCCACCCTCGCAGAAGTCGTTCTGTACGTCGACCACGATCAGTGCACGCGTCATGCCCGCCAGCCTAGACCGGCATCGCTGAAACCGGCCTCACTGGAACAGCGTCGGGATCGCGGGATCGCCCTTGAGGAGCGAGTGGGCGATGACCGGGAGCTCGGCGACGGAGGCCTGGTGGCGGTCACGGGCCGCGTCGAGGGGCTCGCGGCCGACGACCTCGCCGTTCTTGACCAGCTGGGTGAGGAGGGGACGGTCGTTGTGGTCGCCCGCGGGCGCGGTGCCGATGCCGATCACCTCGGCGTCGGCGACGTCCTTCCGGTCGCGGCGGCGCAGGGCGTACTTGCGGCCGCCGATGGAGGTCTTCGCGGCGCTCTTCTTGGCGACCGGCTCCAGCTCGCCGGAGGCGCCCTCGCGGGCGACCAGCTTGTAGACGAACCCGGCGGTCGGGTGGCCGGAGCCGGTGACCAGCTGGGTGCCGACGCCGTAGCCGTCGACCGGGGCGGCGGCGAGGCCGGCGATGGCGTACTCGTCCAGGTCGCTGGTGACGATGATCTTCGTCTCGGTGGCGCCGAGGTCGTCGAGCTGGCGGCGTACGTCCTGGGCGAGGAGCCCCAGGTCACCGGAGTCGATCCGCACCGCTCCGAGCTCGGGACCGGCGATCTCGACCGCCTTGGCGACCGCCTCGGCGATGTCGTAGGTGTCGACGAGCAGCGTGGTGCCCTTGCCGAGGGAGGCGACCTGCGCCCGGAAGGCCTGCTCCTCGGTGTCGTGCAGGAGCGTGAAGGCGTGCGCGGAGGTGCCGGTGGTGGGTACGCCGAAGCGGGCTCGGGCGGCGAGGTTGGAGGTGGCGGTGAAGCCGGCCACGTAGGCCGCGCGGGCGGCGGCGATCGCCGCCGACTCGTGAGTACGCCGCGAGCCCATCTCGATGCACGGCCGCTCGCCCGCCGCGAGCGTCATCCGGGACGCCGCGGTCGCGATGGCCGAGTCGTGGTTGTAGATCGAGAGCAGCACCGTCTCCAGGACGACCGCCTCGGCGAAGCTGGCCTCCACGACCAGCAGCGGCGACTGCGGGAAGAAGGTCTCGCCCTCGGCGTACCCCCAGACGTCGCCGGTGAAGCGGTAGCCGGCCAGCCACTCCAGGGTCGGGCCGTCGACGACGCCCTCCAGGACGGCCAGCTGCTCGGAGCCGAAGCGGAACGCCTCGATGGCATCGAGCGCCCGGCCCACCCCGGCCACGACGCCGTAGCGCCGCCCGCCGGCCAGGCGGCGGGGGAAGAGCTCGAAGACGGCACGGCGCTCCGCCGTGCCGGCCTTCAGGGCGGCCTGGAGCATGGTCAGCTCGTAGTGATCCGTCAGGAGCGCGGTCGAGTCCGTTGTCGAGTCCACGAGCACATCGTGGCACGATGGATGTCATGAGCACGCCAAGCCCTGTGGAGCTCGACGAGCCGGAGGTCGATGACCTCGTCGCGCCCGCGACCCCGTGGGTGACCATCGTCTGGAACGACCCGGTCAACCTGATGTCCTACGTCACCTTCGTCTTCCAGAAGTACTTCGGCTACTCCAAGAAGAAGTCGGAGAAGCTGATGATGGAGGTGCACAACGACGGCAAGTCGGCCGTCTCCTCCGGCTCGCGCGAGGAGATGGAGCGGGACGTACAGGCGATGCACGAGTACGGACTGTGGGCGACGCTGGAGAAGCAGGATTGATGGGCGGGTTCAGCTATCACCGCCGCAGCAAGCAGATCATCGCGACCTTCTCCGGGTTCGAGGCCGACCTGCTCCGTTCGCTGGCCTCCCAGCTCGTCGAGCTGCTGCGTAACGAGGTCGCCGCTCCGGCCGAGAGCGACGACCCGCTCGAGGCGCTGCTCGACTTCTCGGGTCCGACCACGGAGCCCGAGGACCCGGTGCTGAAGCGGCTCTTCCCGTCGGCCTACGGCGACGACGCCGAGGCGGCCGGGGAGTTCCGCCGGTTCACCGAGGGCGGGCTGCGCGACGGCAAGGCGCGGGCCGCCTCCACGATCATCGACTCGCTCGAGGAGGCCGGGCTGCCGCCCGAGCTCGACGAGGACGGGCTGGTCATCGACGTCGAGCTCTCCATCGGCGACGCCGAGGCGTGGATGCGCTCCTTCACCGACATCCGGCTCGCGCTGGCGACCCGGCTCGGCGTGGAGGAGGGCGACGAGGACTTCTGGGACTCGCTGCCCGAGAACGACCCCGCCGGCCAGGTCTACGGGATCTACCAGTGGGTCGGGATCCTGCAGGAGACCATCGTCGAGTCCCTCGTCGCCGCGAGCTGAGCCGGTCCTACACCAACGCGACGTGGTCCGGAGGCCGATGTCCGCAACCTGGGCAAAGACCGGCCGCCGGCTCGTGCCGCCTAGGCTGATCCTGTGCTGACCATCGACCAGGCGACGTACGACGCGATCGTCGCCCACGCGAAGCGCGACCATCCCGACGAGGCGTGCGGGATCGTCGCGGGCCCTGAGGGGTCCGACCGGCCCGAGCGGTTCATCGAGATGATCAATGCCGCGGGCTCGCCGACCTTCTACGAGTTCGACTCGACGGATCTGCTCCAGCTCTACAAGGAGATGGACGCGAACGACGAGGAGCCGGTGATCGTCTACCACTCCCACACGGCCACCGAGGCCTACCCCTCGCGCACCGACATCGGCCTCGCGATGGAGCCGAACGCCCACTACGTGCTGGTCAGCACCCGTGAGCACGGAAATGACGCGGGTCCGGTCGAGTTCCGGTCGTTCCGGATCGTCGACGGCAACGTCACCGAGGAAGAAATCAACATCGTCCCGACGTTGTCGTGACGCGCACCACCTACATCTAGGAGAACGAACCCATGGCCATCGAGGTCAAGATCCCGACCATCCTCCGCACCTACACCGCCGGTGAGAAGGCAGTCAGTGCCGAGGGCAAGACCCTGAGCGCGCTCATCGACGACCTCGAGGCGAACCACTCCGGCATCAAGGAGCGCCTCATCGACAACGGTGACCTGCGCCGCTTCGTCAACGTCTACATCAACGACGAGGACGTCCGCTTCATCGGCGGTCTCGACGCCGAGCTCAAGGACGGCGACCAGGTCGTCGTGCTTCCGGCAGTCGCCGGCGGCTGCTGAAACTCCTCACCCCAGAATGCCGCGGTCGTACGCTCGTGCGACCGCGGCTGCTCTGTCTGTGACCCCGAGCTTGTCGAAGATGTGACCCAGGTGGGTCTTGACCGTCGCCTCGCTGACGAAGAGCTCGGCGGCGATCGCGCGGTTGGTGGTGCCGCGGGCGACCAGGGTGAGCACCTCGCGCTCGCGGGGGCTGAGCTGCGCTGACGGTCCCGGCGAGCGGAGCCGGGAGGCGAGCCGGGTCGCGACCGCGGGGGAGAGGACGGTCTCGCCGGCCGCGGTCGCGCGGACCGCGGCGACCAGGTCGGCGGTCGGTGCGTCCTTGAGGAGATAGCCGGTGGCCCCGGCCTCGATGGCCGCGACGACGTCGGAGTCGGTGTCGAACGTGGTCAGCACGAGTACGCCGACGCCCGACTCCTGTGCGCGGAGCCGCTCGATCACCTGGACCCCGCCGGTGCCGGGCATCCGCAGGTCGAGGACGAGTACGTCCGGCGCCAGCGACTCCACCAGCGCGAGCGCCTCGGCTCCGTCGCCGGCCTGGCCGACGACGTCGAAGCCGGACTCGGCCTGGAGAGCGCCGGCCACCCCGTCGCGTACGACTGGATGGTCGTCGGCGACCACGATCCGGATCATGCGGCTCCTCGGGGGATGGCGGGAACACGGGCGGAGACGGCGGTGCCGGCGTCGGGAGCGGTCTCCAGGGTGAAGGTGCCGGCCAGGCGCTCGGCGCGGTCGCGCATCACGCCGAGCCCGAACGAGGACGAGCGGCGCGGAGCGGCGGCGTCGAAGCCGGAGCCGTCGTCGCGCACGTCGAGGAGGACGTCGGCCTCGTCGAAGGTCAGCGTGACCCCGACCCGGCGTGCGGAGGCGTGCTTGGCGACGTTGGCGAGGGCCTCCTGGGCGATACGCAGCAGCGTCGCCTCGACCTCCGGGTGCAGCGCGGTGGCCTCGCCGACGACGACGAAGGAGGCCTCGACGCCGTGGTCGTCGCGCCAGCCCTCGACCAGCGTCGACAGCGCGTCGGCGAGGCCGGCGTCGGCCAGCTCGGCCGGGGTGAGGTCCTGCAGGGACCGCCGGGCCTCGACCAGCGCGGTGCGGGCCATCTCGGTGGCCCGGGCCACCCGGCGGCGTACGTCCTCGGCGTCCGCGGAGCCCTGGGCGGCCTGGAGCTGGGCGACGACACCGGCCAGGGACTGGGCGATGGTGTCGTGGATCTCGCGGGCGAGGCGCTCGCGCTCGTCGCGTACGCCGGTCTGCCGCGACTGCGCGACGAGCTGCTCCTGCAGGCGCGCGTTCTCGGCGAGGGCGTGCTCCAGCCTGACGATCGTGTCGGCCCGCGCCTGGCTGACGGCGTCGAGGTGCATGCTGTAGCGGGCCATCAGGGTGGCGAGCCCGAAGTTGACGACGAAGAGCACCGGCAGCGCCGCGTTCTGCCACGGGCTGTCGTAGGGCGGTGGGCCACCGGTCTGGCCGGTGGCCATGATCAGGGAGGTGGTCGCCATCGCGACCCACGTCCAGCGTCCGCGGAAGGACTCGAAGGCGTCCAGGAACCCGAGCCAGGCGAAGATGCAGAAGAGCGGATGGATGACGGTGAGGGCGGCGGCCAGCAGGGTGCGGCCGACGTAGCCGACCGGATGTGGGCGGCCGTAGACATACATCCACCGCCAGATCCACACCGCGGTCACCGCCACCAGCACGCCGAAGGTCAAGCGCATACCGACCGAGCGGGGTCCCATCTCGGGCAAGGTCGCCACACAGATGACCGTGGCGAGCGCGAGCAGCACGAAGGGCAGCACCTTGAGGTTGCGCTCCCAGCGCTGCTCGGGCTCGACGGCCGACGTCATGTGCAGGACCCTCTCATCCCCAGCGGAAGGCGCGCACGGCAATCAGGTGGAGAACCACCGTCCAGCCACCCATCACCGCCAGGTCGGCCAGAGCCGGGAACGACCCGGCAGCGGCGTCGTTGAGCGCGTTGGAGGCCGCGCCGTACGGCGTGAACGAGATGACGTCGCGCACCGTGCCGCCGAAGACCTCGACCGGGAAGTACACCCCGGCCGTGAACATGCACGGGAAGAACACCACCATCCCGACGACCTGCCCGGCCTTCGCGGTGGGGGAGACGGCCGTGATCGCGGTGCCGATGCCCAGCGAGACGGCCAGCGCCAGCAGATACGCGACGCCGTAGCCGAGAAGCGACTCCGGCAGCGGCGTACCGAAGACCACCCGGCCGAGCACGATGACGACCAGCGAGGAGGCGGCGACCGCCACCGCATGCACCAGCACCTGGCCGAGCAGGATCGAGGCCGGCTTGGCAGGGGTGGTGCCCAGCCGGCGCAGGACGCCGCTCTCGCGGTAGCCGGTCAGGGTCGCCGGCATGGTCATGATCGAGGCCATGATCATCGAGAGCAGCACCGTGACCGGCACGTAGAGGTCGATCAGCCTCCTGTCGCCGAAGTCAGGGTTGTGCTCGCGGAAGCTCGGCACCAGCCCCAGCACCACCAGGAGCAGGCTCGGGAACAGGACGATCCAGAAGAGCGAGAGACGCTCGCGGGCGAAGAGCCGGGACTCCGTACGGATCACGGCGACGGTCGGGCTGGTCATCGGAGCGCCTCCTGGCGGATGTCGGGGTCGGTGTCGTTCTCGGTGAGGTCGAGGTAGGCGGCGTCGAGGCTGCCCGCGGCGACCCGGAGGCGGAGCGGCGCCACCCCCTGCGTACGCAGCTCCTCGATGACCGCGAGCGCGACCCCTTCGGCGCCCTCGACGGTGACGGTGCCGTTCTCGCTGCGCGCCGCCGTGACGCCCTCGAGCTCACGCAGGGAGGCGAGATCGATCGCGACCGGCGTCTCGAAGGTGGTGATTGTGGCGGCGGAGGCGGAGCCGATGAGCCCGGCCGGTGTGTCCAGGGCCCGAACCCGGCCGGCGTCGACGATGGCGATCCGGTCGCACAGCGTCTGCGCCTCCTCCATCGAGTGGGTGACCAGCAGGACCGTCACACCCCGGTCGCGTACGTCCCGCACCAGTTCCCACACCTCGCGACGGGCCCGCGGGTCCAGCCCGGTGGTGAGCTCGTCGAGCACGACGACCCGCGGGCGGCCGATCAGCGCCAGCGCGATCGAGAGCCGCTGCTGCTGACCACCGGAGAGATCCTCGAACCGCTGCCGCAGATGGTCGCCGAGCCCCAGCCGCTCCGCCAGCGGCGCCCACGGCTCCGGGTCGGGGTAGAAGGCGCTCCACAGCTCCAGCGCCTCTTGGACCGTGATCTTCGGCTGCAGCTTGGCCTCCTGCAGCTGTACGCCCAGCACCTCGGTGATCTCCTCGCGCTGGTTCACCGGGTCGATCCCGTGGACGCTGATCGTCCCGCTGTCGATCGTCCGGAGGCCGGCGATCGACTCGACGGTCGTGGATTTTCCGGCGCCGTTGGGGCCGAGGATGCCGAAGATCTCGCCTTCGTACACCGTGAGACTGATGTCATCGACGGCGACCGTGGTGCCGTAGACCTTGCGTAGGCCGTCGACCTCGACGGCGGGTTGTGATGCCATGTCTCGAGCCTGGCGGTCCCGCGGGGTCGGCCACATCGGACGATCGGGTCGAGCGGGGGTCAACCGATCGGATGATGCCGGCGCCTCGCTGGTCGAGCCAACGTTCAGACGGCCGCGCGGGCGAGGCGCGTGACGGCTTCGGTGATCGTGTCGGGGGCGCAGGCGATGTTCATCCGGGCATGTCCGGTGCCGGGGGCGCCGAAGGCGGGGCCGTGGTGGAGGGCGACCTTGGCCCTCTCCAGGGCGACCGCGGCGGGATCGTCGCCCCAGCCCAGCTCGGTGAGGTCGAGCCAGGCGAGATAGCTGGCCTGTGGGCGGCGTAGCCGGGCCGCAGGAAGCTGGTCTGCAAGCGCTGACTCCAGGACGGACAGGTTGTGCTCGATCGCGGCGATCGTGCCGGCCAGCCACCCACGACTCTCGGTGAAACCGGTGCGGGCGGCGATGATGCCGAGGTGGCCGGTGCGGAAGGAGACCTCGTCCGGCAGCCCGGTGACCATGCGTGACATCACGTCCCCGGCGGTCACGAACAGCGCACTCTTCAACCCGGCCAGGTTGAACGCCTTGCTCGCCGACTCCGCCGCGATCCCGTGCGCGCGGGCCTCCTCCGACACCGTCAGATACGGCGTGAACTCCACGCCAGTGTGGACCAGCGGCGCGTGGATCTCGTCGCTGAGCGTGAACCCGCCGTGCTTGGCCACGATCCGCGACAGCTCGGTGAGCACCTCGCGTGAGGGCACCAGGCCGACGGGGTTGTGCGGGTTGCAGAGCAGCACCCCGCGCGCACCCCCGCGCAGCGCCGTGTCGATCCCCGCCAGATCCAGCGAGAACGACTCACCGTCGTCGAGCAGCGGCACCTCGTCGACCACTCCGCCGGCCTCCTCGACCAGGTCGTAGAACGGCGGGTAGACAGGCGGGTTGATGATCACCCGCTCGCCCGGACGCACCAGCCGCCGCAGCGACTCCACGATCACCACGCTGACGTCCGTGGTCGTCCGCATGAGCGACGGGTCCGGCGCCCAGCCCCAGACCTCCGTGGCGTACGCGCTGAAGGCTTCCGGAAGACCGGACGAAAGAGCGTTGGCATAGCCGGTGTCGCTGCGGGAGATCGTCTCGGCCAGAGCTGCCCGGATCTCCGGCGCGAGCGGGAAGTCCATCTCGGCCACGAACATCGGCAGTACGTCTGCGGGGTAGAGGCTCCACTTGACGCTGGTGCGCGTGTGGAGGACATCGAGCGGGTCGGCAACGGTGCGCTGTGCCGGCTTGGGCGAGGTCGTCATCGCGGCCATCCAACCATCCGCTACCACGTGCCGGGCCGACGGCCCGGACCGTGTCCCAGGGACTGGGCGATCCTCGCGGACGGGAATGAATCCGGGCCGAGGTGCGATGCTTGACTCATGCGCTACGACAACCTGCTGGCGTCGGTCGGTGGCACTCCGCTGGTGGGCCTGCCCCGCCTCTCGCCCTCGCCCGACGTACGTCTGTGGGCCAAGCTCGAGGACCGGAACCCCACCGGCTCGATCAAGGACCGCCCGGCTCTTCGCATGGTCGAGGAGGCCGAGAAGGACGGCAGGCTCCGCCCCGGCTGCACGATCCTCGAGCCGACCTCCGGCAACACCGGGATCTCGCTGGCCATGGCGGCCAAGCTCAAGGGCTACCGGATCGTCTGCGTGATGCCCGAGAACACGAGTGAGGAGCGGCGGCAGCTGCTGCGGATGTGGGGCGCCGAGATCGTCTCCTCGCCCGCGGCCGGTGGCTCCAACGAGGCCGTCCGGGTCGCCAAGCGCCTCGCCGCCGAGCACCCCGACTGGGAGATGCTCTACCAGTACGGCAACTCCGCCAACGCGCTCGCGCACGAGGAGGGCACCGGCCCCGAGCTGCTCGCCGACCTCCCCTCGATCACCCACTTCGTCGCGGGTCTGGGGACGACCGGGACCCTGATGGGCGTCGGCCGCTACTTCCGGACAGCCAAACCGGAGGTACGCATCGTCGCAGCCGAGCCGCGCTACGGCGAGCTGGTCTACGGGCTCAGGAATCTCGACGAGGGCTTCGTCCCCGAGCTCTACGACGCCTCCCTCATCGACGCCCGCTTCTCGGTCGGCCCTCGTGACGCCGTCCGGCGCGTGCGTGAGCTCCTGGAGCTGGAGGGCATCTTCGCCGGCATCTCCACCGGTGCCATCCTGCACGCCGCCCTCGCCCAGGCCGCCAAGTCCCTCAAGGCCGGCGAGAAGGCCGACATCGCCTTCGTCGTCGCCGACGGTGGCTGGAAGTACCTCTCCACCGGGGCGTACGAGGGCACCATCGACGAGGCCGAGGAAGGTCTCGAGGGGCAGCTCTGGGCCTGACCGGCTCCGCGCTCAGCGGCAGAAGGCGTAGACGACGAGGCCGTGGTCCTCGCCGGAGAAGACCTGGTCGAGGGCTTTGCCGGTGAGATGGGCGTCGACGTAGCGCGGGGCGGGGCCGGTGGCGACGATGGCGTGGCCCGGGAGCCTGCCGGTCATGTCGCGCGGGGCCTCGGCGCTCCAGCAGTCGTGCCTCTCGATGAGGGCGGCGGGGCTGCCGGG
>NZ_JAALAA010000022.1 GCF_011045035.1 Nocardioides turkmenicus | reverse complement strand
CCTACCAGGCTCTCTTTCGCTTCAGCAATTCGGCGCTAACCGCGCTTCCTTACCAGCTCCAGACCCTCTGGCCGGTCCTGCCTCGCAGACTTTATCAGAGCCACTCTCGCTTCTCCAACTCGGCGCTTTCACGCTTTCTGCCGGATTAGCAGCTGTTTCTCTGCTTCGTCCTGGAGGACTTTATCGGATTCTGCTTTCATCTCCAATTCGGCGAATTCTCGCGCTTATCGGATAAAGCAATATCCACACCCGCACAGCACGAGACAATCAATCGACGGTTCGTGCTGCCTCGATCGTCTGGTCCGAGGACCTGACAGAGACTCTGAACCGAGCTGATGCTCGAGAGTGTTGGGTGGCCGACTCAGGGGCCGGAAGCCCGCCCGAAGACTCGCGCTTGCTTCCCGCCGCACCCCGGCGACCAGATGAACATTACGCCTCCATGACGCGCTTGCCAAATCGAGGAACGCCCCGGCGAAGGCAGTCGCCTTCGTCGGGGCGTTCTCGCAGGTCAGCGGCTACTTGAGGCGTACGCCGGCGAACTTCTTCTTGCCCCTGCGCAGGACGATCCAGCCGTCACCGAGCAACTCTTTCTCGTCGAGCGACCCTTCGGCGTCCTCGACGCGGACGTTGTTGACGTACGCACCGCCCTCGGAGATGGTGCGCCGGGCCTCCCCCTTGGAGGAGACGAGACCGGCGGCGACGAAGAGGTCGACGTACGTCGGCAGCTCCTCCCCACGCTCCAGCTCGACGGCACCGGCCTCCGTGATCGCGGCGGCCAGCGTCGTGCTGCTCAGGGTTGCCAGGTCGCCGCCGCCGAAGAGTGCGGCTGCGGCCTGCTTGGCCTGCTCGGTCTCCCCTGCCCCGTGGACGAGGGTCGTCATGTGATCGGCGAGCGCCTTCTGCGCCACCCGCAGGAACGGCTTCTCCGCGTGCTGCGCCTCGAGGCTCTCGATCTCCTCGTGGGAGAGGAAGGTGAAGACGCGCAGCATCTCCCCCACCTTGGCGTCCTCGACGTTGAGCCAGAACTGATGGAAGGCGTAGGGCGACATCATCGTGGGGTCGAGCCAGAGGGCGCCGCCCTCGGTCTTGCCGTACTTGGTGCCGTCGGCCTTCGTGATCAGCGGAGTGGTGAAGGCGTGCACGGTCTCGCCGGTGACCCGGCGGACCAGCTCGACACCGCCGGTGATGTTCCCCCACTGGTCCGAGCCACCGAACTGGAGGCTGACCCCGTGCGTACGGAAGAGGTTCAGGTAATCCATGGACTGCAGCAGGATGTAGGAGAACTCGGTGTAGGAGATGCCGTCCTCGAGACGCTTCTTCACCGTGTCGCGGGCGAGCATCCGGTTGACCGGGAAGTGCTTGCCGATGTCGCGGAGGAAGTCGATCACCGACAGCGACGCGGTCCAGTCGGCGTTGTTGACCATCGTCGCGGCGGTGTCGCCCTCGAACGAGACGAAGCGCTCGATCTGGCTGCGCACCTTGCCGACCCATTCCTTGACGGTCTCGGGCGAGTTGAGCGTGCGCTCGCCGGAGTCACGCGGGTCGCCGATCATGCCGGTGGCACCGCCGACCAGCACGTAGGGCGTGTGGCCGGCCTGCTGCAGGCGCATCGCCATGGTGATCTGGAGGAGGTTGCCCATGTGCAGGCTCGGCGCGGTGGGGTCGAACCCGATATAGAACTTCACACTCCCGCCGGCCAGCGCTTCTCGGAGCGCGTCGCGGTCCGTCGAGTCGGCGATGAGGCCTCGCCACTCGAGGTCGTCGAGGAGTGTGGGATCGATGGACACGTGGTGCCTTTCTCAGATCGTTCTCAGATGGTGTTTCCGGGGCCCGGAACGGGTTGTCCCGAAAGCAAGGGTAGTGGGCGATACCCCCTAGAGTTGACCACTGGCGAACGCGTTTGAGATTTGAGGGGACCTGGGTGATCGCAGGGAGGTACCGGCTCGAGAGGGAGCTCGGGCGGGGAGCGATGGGGGCCGTCTGGCTCGCCACCGACGACGTGCTGGGACGTTCTGTCGCGCTCAAACAGCTGGTCGCGCTCGACGGCGTCTCCGACGCCGCGGTCGAACGCGAGGCCCGGCTCGCCGCACGCCTGGTGCACCCGAACGTGGTCGCCGTCTTCGATCTCGTACGGGACGACGACAAGCCGTGGCTGGTGATGGAGTACGTCGAGGGGAAGACCCTCGCCCACATGGTGCGTGATGACGGCGCCCTGTCCGTCGAGGACGCTGCCCGGCTGATCGGTCAGATCGCCTCCGCCCTGCGCGCCGCCCATGCCGCCGGGATCGTCCACCGGGACGTGAAGCCCGCCAACATCGTGGTCGGCCGCGCCGAGCGGGCGAAGCTGACCGACTTCGGGATCGCTCGCGGCGTCGACTCCCAGACCACGCAGACCGGGCAGGTCACCGGCTCGCCGGCGTACCTGGCTCCGGAGATCGCCACCGGCGGACGGGCCACCCCGGCCAGCGACATGTGGTCGCTGGGGGCCACGCTCTTCCAGGCGCTGACCGGCGAGCCTCCCTACGGGATCGGCGACAACGCGCTGGCGACGTTGTATCGGGTCGTGCACGAGGACCCGCCGCGTACGCCGCTGGCCGGCCGGCTCGCGCCCCTGCTCGAGCACACCATGGCCTACGACCCGGCCGACCGGTGGTCGGCTCAGGACGTCCTCGACTTCCTGGCCGGGCGGCTCGCGGCCGAGAAACTGGAGCCGGTGGCGCTGCGTACGCAGACGCTCGCCGCCGTCGGGGCGCCGGCTCCGGCTCCGGCTGAGGAGCCGGTGCACGCCATCGCGTCGAAGCCGGCTGCGGCCGGACGACGCAGGTGGTGGCCGCTGGTGCTCGTCGCCGTCGTGGCGCTGGTGCTGCTGGTCGGCGGGGCGCTCTGGGCCAACCGCGGCGACGAGCCGGCCGCGAAGCCGAAGCAGGTCGCCTCTGCCTCACCGCTGTCGGAAGCCACGGCCGAGAAGTCCGAGGACGCTGCCGAGGCCGAGGAGTCGGAGGAGCCTTCGGAGGAGCCGACACCCACGGAGACCACCAGCGAGACCCCGAGCGAGAGCCCTTCGGCAAGCGAGACCGCCGGCGCGACCGCCGAGGGCATCGACGCGTTCATCCGCAACTATCTCAAGACCGCTCCCGCCAACCCCGACAGCGCGTTCAGCTCGATGCTGACCCCGGCGTTCCAGGCCAGCAGCGGCGGGATCGAGGGCTATCGCGACTGGTGGGGCTCCGTCGCGAGCACCAGTGTCGTCTCCGTCTCCCCCAGCGTCGACCCGCTCCAGGTGACCTACACCTACAAGTACACGATGAAGGACGGCCGCAACGACGGCGGCACGGTCACGCTCGGGCTCGTCTACGACGACGGTCGCTACCTCATCGACACCGAGGGCTGAGCGCGTCAGAGCAGCTTCCCCAACGGGCCCAGATCGATGTTGAGGTCCTCCGGGGTGAGCCCGAAGTGGTCGCGCAGCTCGGTCATCTTCTCGTCGAGCAGCATCAGGGTCTGGCCCAGGCGCTCGATGTCGTCGTCGCTCAGGCCCCCGGCATCCATGCGCCGGATCGCCTGGCGCTCCATCAGCTGCCGGAGCAGCTCCACGAGGGTGAGCACGAGCTGAACGAGGCCCTTCTCGACGGACTCGGGGTCGGTGGTCCTCCAACCACCCACGTACCCCCGGAGGTACCCCTTGGGCAGCGGGACATACCTTCGGCCCACAGATTGGGCGACGTGGCGAGGAGCGAGCGCCGTCAACGGCGAGGTCTGTGCGCCGGAGCACATCGGATCCCGATAGGCTCCCGTGCGGGCCGTTAGCTCAGTCGGTTAGAGCAGAGGACTCATAATCCTTGGGTCGCGGGTTCGAGCCCCGCACGGCCTACCAACGATCGGTGCGCTGGACCTCGTGCATGAGCTCGATCTTGCGGAAGCCGAACTGCCGGTTGATGCGCTGCATCACGTCGTTGGACGGGTCGGTCCAGGTGTGGATGCTGGTGCGCTCGGGGTGGTCGCGCTGGACGGCGGCGAGGGTGGCGACCTTGAGGGCGAGGCCGAGCTTGTGGCCGCGGTGGGCGGCCTTGACGAAGGTGTCGTCCTGGATGGCCTCGTCGCTGCCGTGGGCGAGGAAGATGACGGAGTAGCCGACCAGCTCGCCGGTGAGGATCTCGCGGGCGGCGGCGGTGATGCGGTCGTAGGAGCGGGCGGTGCTCTTCTCCGCCGAGCGAATGCGGTCGGCGGTGTGGGCGACCATGTCCTCCTGGGACTTGCCCGGCATCTCCTTGCCCATCTGGTTGCGCAGTCCGACGAACTGCGCCAGGAGGTCTTCGGGGGTGCGGTCCTCCCACATCAGGATCTCGTAGCCGAGCACGTTGAAGGGCTTGTGGGGCAGCGGGAGGTCGGCGGCGAGGTGGTCCTCGCGGCGTACGGACTTGAAGCCGAGCGCCCGTGCGAAGGCCAGGGAGGACTTCGGCGGGATCGTCACCTCGGCGGTCGTCAGGGTGCGGCCGTTGGTGCGGCGTACGTCATCGGCGGCTCGCCACAGCTCGGTGCCGACCCCGCGCCAGCGGTGCACGGGAAGGACGTGGATGCCGAGCTCGACGACATGGCTGCGCTCCTCCTCGGGGAGATCGAGCTCGGCGATGCCGATCGTCTCTCCCTGCTCCTTCGCGGCGAGCAGCACGCGGCGGCCGTGGTCGTGCGGCGTCCGCACGGAGTTGGCCAGCGCCTCGAACGTGCGATGCGACGCGTAGGGTCGGTCGAAGGCCATCGATGCCGCCTCCACGGCGTACCAAGCCTTCAGAGCGGTGTCATCGTGGACGTCAACGGGGGCGATCACAGACACGGCACTATCTAACCGTGTCCCCCAAGTTGGCGGGAAATGAGGCCCCCCACCATGCGTTGACACATCATCTGTTCGGGCCGGAGCCGCCTCAGAACGGCCCGGGCTCAGTCTCCGGGTCGTCCGGCTCGGGGTCCGGCGGCCCGGGCGACTTCGTCGGCGTCGGAGTCGGGGTGGGGGTGGGAGTCGGCGTGGGAGTCGGCGTGGGCGTCGGCGTCGGCTCCTTGGTCGGCGACGGCTTCTTCGTCGGCTCCGGCTCCTGGGTCGGCTCCGGGTCGGGAGCCGGCGGGACGTAGGGCGCGTGACCGTCCTCGGGGGCGTCGCCGTCGAGCCAGGCCGGCTCGGGGAACTCCTCGTAGTCGAGCTCGTCGGTCAGCGGGCCCATGATCTCTACCCAGGTGTCGGCGGGGTAGTCGGCACCGAAGAAGGTGTCGAGCCAGCCGTCGAGGGCTCCGCTGCCCTTTCCGCGGCTGTAGGCGACGGCGGTCGAGAGCTGCGGCGTGTAGCCGACGAACCAGGCCGAGGAGACCTCGTCCTTGTCGTTCGTCGCGGTGCCGGTCTTGCCCGCGGCGGGCTGGACGACTGCGCTGGCGGCTTGTCCGGTGCCGCTGGCGACGACCTGCTGGAGTGCGTAGGAGGTGTCGGCGGCGACGTCCTCGCTCATCGCCCGCTTGCCCCTCGGGGAGTCGTCGCGCTCGTAGATGACGGTGCCGTCGGCGTCGACCACCTTGGAGACGACGTGGACGTCGTTGCGTACGCCGCCGTTGGCGATCGTGGCGAAGGCGTTCGCCATGTTGATCGGGCTGGTCCGGTTCTTCCCGAGGGTGAGCAGGAAGTCCTCGGGGCTGAAGTCACCGGTGGTCATCGGGATGCCGGGGTGGGTGGCGTCCGCCTTCTCCGGCGGGATCCCGGCGGCAAGCGCCATGTCGTAGACCTCCTCGCTGCCGTTGGGCAGCGAGTCGGACATCTCGACGAAGGCGGTGTTGACCGAGTCCTCCATCGCCTGGAGGCTGCTGATGCTGGACCCGTAGCTGTGGCCGTACGGATTCGCGGCGTCCTGCCCCGAGTTGCGGATCGGGTGGCCCGGCAGGACGTCGAACTCCTTGGGCGAGTTGCCGTCCCAGCTGTCCTTGAGGGAGTAGCCGGCCTTCAGAGCCGCGGCCATCGTGAACGCCTTCATCGTCGAGCCCGCCATCGTGCCCGTCGCCGCCCAGTTGGTCTGCGACTCCAGGTAGTCCTGGCCGCCGTAGAAGCCCCGCAGCGCACCGGTCTTCACGTCGACGGTCGCCGCGCCGACGTGGAGCTCGTCGCCCTTCTTGTTCTCGTCCTCGATGAACGCCTTCTTGTCCTCCGGACGTACGTCGTTGACCGCCTGCTCGACGGTCTTCATCGTCTTCTTCGTCAGCGTGGTGGTGATGCGGAGGCCGCCACCGTTGATCTCGTCCTCGCTGACCAGCGGGTTGCCCTGCTCGTCCTTCAGCCGCAGGAGCTCGTCGCGGACCAGCTTGAGCGCGTGACCCTTCTGGCCGCCGTAGCGGCTGTCGGAGCGCGGCTTCTTGAACTTCGGCAGCGAGGACTTGGCCTTCTCGCCCTCGGCCGCGTCGATCATCTCCATCTTGACCATCGAGTTGATGACGTAGCGGTAGCGGCCCTCCAGCTCGGCGATCGCCTCCTCGCCGTTGTTGGGGTCGAGGTCGTTGGGGTCGTTGAGGATCGCCGCCAGCGCGGCGGCCTCCTGGAGGCTGATCTTCGCTGCCGACTTGTGGAAGTAGGCGTTCGACGCGGCCTCGACGCCGTAGGCGCCGCGGCCGAAGTAGATGGTGTTGAGGTAGCCGGCGAGGATGTCCTCCTTGGACTTCTGCCGGCTGATCTTCAGCGAGATGACCGCTTCCTTCACCTTGCGGGTGTAGGTGCGCTCCTGGGTGAGGTAGAGGTTCTTGACGTACTGCTGGGTGATCGTCGAGGCGCCGGACTGGGTGCCACCGGTGTTGTTGTTGACCACCGCGCGCAGGATGCCCTTGATGTCGATGCCGCTGTTGGTCCAGAACGTACGGTCCTCAGCGGCGACCGCGGCGTCCTTCATCAGCTGCGGGATCTCGTCGTAGGGCAGCGAGTCGCGGTCCTGCGAGTCGGCGATGTAACGGCCCAGCTCGTCCTTGCCGCCGCGGTAGTAGACGAAGGACGTCTCCTTCTCGTAGGCGGCGTTCGCGTTGGGGATCGGGATGGCGTTGTAGGCCACGATCACACCCAGGGTGCCGATGAGTGCGCCCACCAGAATCAGCACGAGGAAGCCCTTCAGGACCTTCTTCGCCCGCTTCTTCTTCGGCTTCGGCGTCGGTGTCGTGGGTGTATAAGGCGGATTGCCCTGCCAGCTCAAGATGTCCCCTCCCGCGGTCACAAACGTCAACAAGACTACGGTGGGGCCCCCGGACCGCCGCGATCCTCGACCCCGTGTCAAGGACGTTTCAGCGGGGTCTCAGGTTGCCTGGAGCGTACGAATGGGCCTCTGTCCTGGGCGAGCGAGTCGGTGTCGTCCCAGGCCAGAGGCCCATTTCAACAGGGTCAGACCAGCTTGTAGAAGGTGCTGTAGTGGTCCGGGGTGAAGTACACCGCACCGGAGCTGCGGTCGACGACGATCCGGTAGGACTGACGCGGGGCGCCACATTCGCGCGGGGTGACGTCGAACTCGAGGTAGGAGCGGCCGGTCGGCAGCTCGCCCTCGTAGTTGTTGTAGGTGCCGCCGGCGAAGTTGCAGGTGCCGGTGGGGGCCCAGTCGTACCAGCCACGGGTCGACGGGTAGCCCATCGACTTCCAGGTGCTGTTGGAGCTGCGCGCCTCGGCGCAGCCGCTGTGGGTGCAGCTCGGGTTGTAGTAGGCACTCGCGGACGGAGCGGTGGCGAGGCCGGCACCGACGAGGCCGGTGGTGGCGACGAGGGCTGCGAGCAGCAGCTTGACGATGGTGAGCACGGAGCGGTTCTTCCCGGACATGAATCCTCCAGTGTGTGCGTTACGGACGCGCGTAATTCTGCTACCTGGCCGGGCCGGATGGGGGCTCGCGAGGTCACGAACCGGTGAACTCTCGGCGCCGTCCACGCCGGACGGGGCCGCTCAGACGACGCCGGCCTCGCGCGCGACGATCGCCGCCTGGACCCGCGAAGTGACCTCGAGCTTCGCCAGGACTCGGGAGACATGGGTCTTCGCGGTCGCCTCCGAGATCACCAGCCGCTCGGCGATGTCGGCGTTGGACAGGCCCTGTCCCAGGGCCGCCAGCACGTCCCGCTCCCGCGGGGTGAGGTCGGCGGGCAACCGGTCGGTGGCATCGGCCGGCGGACGGGACGGGCCGGCCAGCTCGGCGAGCACCCGGCGGGTCACCTCCGGGGCGACCACGCCGTCTCCGGCGGCGACGTGCCGGACCGCGTCGACCAGCGCGGTGGCCTCCGCCGACTTGAGCAGGAACCCGGCCGCGCCGGCGCGCAGGGCACCGAAGACGTACTCGTCCAGGTCGAAGGTGGTGAGCACGAGTACGTCGGCGAGCCCCTCGTCCACGACCTGACGGGTCGCGGTCACGCCGTCGGTGCCCGGCATGCGTACGTCCATCAGCACGACGTCGGGACGCAGCGCGCGGGCGTTGGCGACCGCAGTCGAGCCGTCGGCGGCCTCCCCCACGACCTCGATGTCGCCGGCGGTGGCCAGCAGCATGCGCAGGCCGGCACGGATGGCGGCGTGGTCGTCGGCGAGCAGGACTCGGATCATGGAGTCATTCCTTCCTCAGCGGCAGGACCGCTCGGACCCGCCAGCCGGCGCCGTCGGGGCCTGCCTCGAACGTCCCGCCGAGCGCTTCGGCGCGTTCGCGCATCGAGACCAGCCCGGTGCCGCTGCCGGCGGTCTCCGGCTCCGCCGCCGCGCCCGCGGCGCCCTCGTCGCTCACCTCGACCTCGAGGACGTCGCCGGGAACCAGGCGCAGGTGGGTGGCTCCGCCGCCGTGCTTGAGCACATTCGTGAGGGACTCTCGCACGATCCGGTAGACCGCATGGTCGACCGCGACCGGTAGCGCGAGGTCCGCGCCGTCGAGCAGGCCACGCGGATCCTCGACCTGCAGTGGCAGCCCGGCCAGCCTGGCCTGCTCCAGGACCGGGCCGAGGTTGGCCGTCCGGGAGGCGGCGGTCAGGTCCTCGGGCTCCCCGGGCGCAGGGTCGGCGCGCAGGACGCGGATCATCGCCTGCATGTCGTCCAGCGAGGCCAGGCTCTCGGCACGCACCGCCCGCAACGCCGCCCGGTCCCGCTCGGGATCCTGGTCGCCGGCCAGCGCCGCGCCCGAGGTGAGCGCGATCGCGGACAGGTGCGAGGCGACCACGTCGTGGAGGTCGCGGGCGACCGCGGCGCGCTCGGCCCTGACCGCGTCGTGTCGCTCGGCGTCAGCCAGGCGCAGCATCGCGGTGCTCCGCTCCCGCTCGAGCCGTGCCCGTTCGTCGGCGGCGTCGGCGAGCTCGCTGCCCTGACGTACGTTGTTGCCCCACCACATCGGGGTGACGACGAGCGCGACGAGGGTGAGCGCGAGGACGGCAGGGGTGCGCGGGTCGGGCGTGGCCGCCGCGGAGGCGACGACGGCGGCCGCGATCGCCGCGACGACGGACCCGGTCGTGATGCGGCGCGCCAGGGACGAGCCGTGCAGGTGGAGGGCGAAGAGGGCGTCCCAGAGCGCCACCACCATCGCCACGCTCCCACCGATCAGCAGGTCCCCGACGAAGCAGAGGGCGACGACGGCCACCACGATGAGAGGACGACGACGCTTGAGCACGAGCGCACCGGCCGCGAGCGCCAGCGGGACCAGATGCCACCAGGCCGGGGCGCTGTCGGAGCCGAGCCCGAAGGGGTGCAGGCCGCGTACGCTGCCGACCTGGCCGAGGAGGAAGAGCACGAGGCCGGCGACGAGGACGACGCCGGCGTCGAGCCAGGCCAGGCGCCGGTCCCGGGCACGCAGGCTGGAGCCACCGCCGAGAAGCGCCGCGGGCAGCTGCTGCAGCAGGGTCGGGCGGTCCACGACACCATCTCAGCACGTACGCCGCCCCGCGGGGGTCATCCGAAGGATGTATCCGCGCCGGGATGGATCATCGGTTCGGCCGACGCCGTCAGACCCGCGGCACGGGAGCCTCGGACCATGGACATCGACCTCGGCCCGCTGACCGGCGACCTGGGCGGCACGGCGACGTACGTCGCGCTGGCCGTGCTCGCGCTGATCGACTCGACCAGCTTCGGCACCCTGCTCATCCCGGTCTGGCTACTGATGGCGCCGGGCCGGGTGCGGGCCGGCCGGATCCTGGTCTACCTCGGCGCCATCGCCGGCTTCTACGCGCTGCTCGGCATCGGGATCCTGCTGGGCGGGTCGGCGGTTGCGGAGACGGTCGCCGGGGTGAGCGACTCGCGCCCGTTCCTGTGGGGACAGCTCCTCCTCGGCGTCGGCCTGTTCGCATGGAGCTTCAAGCTGGACCCACCCAGATCAGGGACCGAGCGGGCCGACGCGCCGGAGATGCCCCGGCGCCTGCTTCGCTGGCGCGAACGAGCGGTCGCCTCCGAGTCCGGATCGGCCTCCGCGCTCGCGGCGATGGCGGTGCTTGCCGGGCTGCTCGAGGCCGCCTCGATGCTCCCGTACCTCGCCGCGATCGGGATCATCGGGACCGAGGGGCCGGACTGGCCGGTCTCGGGCCTGTGGGTCGTGGCCTACTGCGCGGTGATGATCGTTCCGGCACTGGTCCTGACCGCGCTGCGGGTGCTGGCGGCGCCGCTGGTCGCCAAGCCGCTGGCGCTGCTCGACGGCTGGCTGGTCAAGCACGCCGCGGGCGCCACGGCGTGGGCGGTGGGGATCGTCGGCTTCCTGCTCGCCCGGGCCGCGCTCGGGCCGCTCTTCGGCTGAGCCCTTCGGCTGAGCGTCTCACTCCCAGCCGCAGTGGCCGGGCAGGAAGTCGTAGAGCGCGGCCTTCTGCGGCTTGCTGAGCGGCAGGAAGTAGGCCGCCTCCTCGGGCAGGCCGGGGCCGCCGACGTGGACGCGGAAGAGGCTGCCGACCTTGTCGTCGGCCAGGGCGTGCGTATCGCAGCGGGCGGGTAGGACCCGCAGCTCCAGCGTGACCGGCTCGCCGGTCATCGGGTGCGGCGTCGATCGCGGCCAGGTCGGCGTCTCGTCGGCGAGCTGGAAGAGGACGGTGCCCTCCCAACCGTCGAAGGTGACGTCCGGGGCGTCCTCCGTCGGGGCGAAGGTCACCGGGAGGACGAAGACGCTCTGCTTGCCCTCCCCATCGACCCTCGGCTCGCCGACGGTGACCTCGGCGGCCTCGGTCAGGGTGCGCTCGGCGCAGTCGCGGTCGAGGAGGCGGTCGATGTTGGCGTACCTGTCCTCGGCGGTGCCGGTGCTGGTGCGCCACTCTTCCGCCTCTCCTGTCCGGCGCCAGGTGATGGTCACGTCGGCGTCGCCGCTTTCACCACATCGGCCGCGGGGCATGTCGAAGTCGAAGTCCATCTCGGGATCGACCGGTTCCGAGCCCTTCCAGCGGGCCCGGAACCGGTCGCTGCTCACCTCGACGCGCGAGACCTCGATCGAGGAGCCGGTGTCGTTGACGAGGCGTACGAACGCCTCACCGGTGTTGCGCTGCAGCCGGGTCTGGTCGAGGTAGGCGGTCAGCCCGTCGGGCCAGGCCGTCTCCCGCGGCTCGCTCGGCCCGCTCGTGCCGCAGGCAGCCATCGACCCGATCAGGAGAACCGCGACCAGCGCGGCGATTCGGCGCATTGCGGCAGGTTAGCGGCACGGCAGCCCGATCCGCTCACCGTTTGCCGGCGACCACCAGGACGTGGAGGGTGCGCGGACCGTGCACGCCCTCGACGCGGTCCAGCTCGATGTCGCTGGTGGCCGAGGGGCCGCTGATCCAGGTCTGCGGCCGGGCGGGGTCCAGGACGGCGATCGCGTCGGGTACGTCGGCGACCACCTGGTCCTCGCGGACCACGCAGACGTGGGTGTCGGGGACGAGCGAGATGGCTCGGCGGCCCTGGTCGGCGGTGTGGTCGAGGACGATCGTGCCGGTCTCGGCGATGCCGACCCGGGCCTCGGTGACGACCGCCGCGATCCGGTCGAGCTCGGCCGCGGTGAGGCTGCCGTCGTCGACGACGGCGTCGGCGACCCGGATCGAGAGGCCGGGTGGGACGACCACCTGGCCGGGCGGGAGGGCCGCCGCGACCCTCTCCGCCACCTCGTCGACGCCGCAGCGCTCGACCACCGCGCGGTAGTCGGCCACGCGCTCGGCGAAGAGGTCGATGACGTCGGGGGTCACGACGGGCGCGAGGTCCCTCGGCGTCGCCGGCTCGGGGATGTCGATCGCCGAGCCGGCCAGGGCCTCCCGGACCCGGGCGAGGATCTCGGTGCGTGCGTCGGTCATGCGTCGTCCTTCCGGCCACCGTCGGTCCGTTGCCACCAGGCCCGGAAGCTCTCCTCCGGCGCCTCGGGCAGGTCGCGCGCGCCGGTCCAGGCGGAGGGCCCGAAGCGCCGCGCAAAACGCATCCCGAGACCCGTGAGGCGCTCGAGGGCGGAGAGGCGGCGCGAGCGCCCCAGGACGTACGCCGCGCCCTTCATCGCCGCGCCCTCCGGCTTCGGCACGCCGCCGCGGTGGGCGTCGACCACCTGGGCGCGCTGGTCCACCAGCACGGACGGGATGTCGATGCGTACCGGGCAGACCTCGAAGCAGGCGCCGCACAGCGAGGAGGCGTATGGCAGCGAGTCGATCTGGTCGTCGTGTCCCACGCCCTTCAGCAGCGGGTTGAGGATGGCGCCGATCGGGCCGGGGTAGACCGAGCCGTACGCATGACCGCCGGTGCGCTCGTAGACCGGGCACACGTTGAGGCAGGCCGAGCAGCGGATGCACCGTAGGGCCTGCCGGCCGACCTCGTCGGCGAGCGCGCGGGTGCGGCCGTTGTCGAGGAGCACCACGTGCACCTCCTGCGGGCCGTCGCCTGGGGTGATCCCGCTCCACGTCGAGGTGTAAGGGTTCATCCGCTCGCCGGTCGAGGACCTCGGCAGCAGTCTCAGCAGCGGGTCGAGGTCCTCCCAGCGGGAGACGACCTTCTCGATGCCGACGACCGAGACCAGCACCTCGGGCAGGGTGAGGCACATCCGCCCGTTGCCCTCCGACTCGACCACGACGAGGGTGCCGGTCTCGGCGACCGCGAAGTTGGCGCCGGAGACGCCGACCTTGGCGCGCAGGAACTTCTCGCGCAGGTGCTCCCGGGCCGCGGCGGCGAGCACAGCAGGTTCGTCGGTCAGGTCGATCGGCGCCGGACGGCCCGCGGCCGCCATCCTGGAGCGGAAGATCTCCCGGATCTCGGCGCGGTTGCGGTGGATCGCCGGCACCAGGATGTGCGACGGCAGGTCGTCGCCGAGCTGGACGATCAGCTCGGCCAGGTCGGTCTCCCAGGCCGCGATGCCGTCGGCGGCGAGCGCCTCGTTGAGCCCGATCTCCTGGGTCACCATCGACTTGACCTTCACGACCTCCTGCGCATCGTGCGCCTTGGCGATCGAGGCGACGATCGCGTTGGCCTCGGCAGCGTCACGGGCCCAGTGGACGGTGGCGCCGTTGGCGGTGAGGGTCTCCTCGAGGCGTACGAGCTGGGTGTCGAGATCGAGCAGCGCGCGCTCCTTGACCGCGGCACCGGCCAGGCGCAGCTCCTCCCAGTCCTCGACCTCGGCGACGACCCTGGCGCGCTTGGCGCGGATGGTGCCGGTCGCGTGGGCGAGGTTGTGGCGCAGCTGGGAGTCGGCGAGGGCCTCGCGCGCGGCGGTCGGGAAGGCCGGCATGCCGACGAAGGTGCCGCTCATCGAAGCGTCCTCTCGATCGAGCCCGCCTCGGTGGAGGCGAGGATCTCGGCGAGGTGGACGGTGCGTACGCCGGAGCGCTGCCGGGAGAGCACGCCGCCGATGTGGGTCAGGCAGGAGTTGTCGCCGGCGACCACGACCTCGGCGCCGGTCTCGCGGATGTGACGTGCCTTGTCGGCGCCCATCGCGACCGAGATGTCGGCGTTCTTGACCGCGAAGGTGCCGCCGAAGCCGCAGCACTGGTCGGCTCCGGGCAGGTCCACGAGCCGGATGCCCCGGACAGCCTCGAGCAGCCGCCGCGGCCGGTCCCCCACCCCGAGCATCCGCAGCGAGTGGCAGGTCGGGTGGTAGGTCACCCGGTGCGGGTAGTAGGCGCCGACGTCGGTCACGTTCAAGACATCGATCAGGAACTCGGACAGTTCGTAGACCTTGGGCCCGACCTCAGCAACGGCCTTCTCCAGCGCCTCGTCGCCGGAGCGCCGGGCCACGATCGAGTGCTGGTGGCGTGCCGATCCGGCGCACGAGCCCGAGGGCGTCACGACGGCGTCGTAGCCGGCGAACGCGTCCACGAACGTACGCACGACCGGGACCGCCTCGTCCAGATAACCGGTGTTGACCATCGGCTGCCCACAGCAGGTCTGCGCCTGCGGGAAGTCGACCTCGACGCCGAGCCGGCGCAGGAGGCGTAGGACGGCCTGCCCGGTGCCTGGATAGAGGGCGTCGTTGATGCAGGTGACCATCAGCGCTCCTCGCACCCGGCAGCCTCCTTCGTGTGTGGTGCCATCAGATCAGATCACGGTCTCGGGGCGGACCGAAAGCAGGCGCATTCCACGACAACCTCGGTGAGCCGACCAGTGCTCGGGAGCCATCCCTATGCTGCAATTGAACGTTTCAGGAAGGAGCCCAGGTGGCGATCACTCCGGCTGCCGGTTCGTCGCGCAGTGCCTCGGTCAAGGACGTCGCGGCCACCGCCGGCGTCTCCCTCGGCACCGTGTCCAACGTGCTCAACCGTCCCGAGCGGGTCAGCCCGGCCACACGCGAGCGTGTCGAACGCGCCATGGCCGAGCTGGGCTTCGTACGCAACGAGTCAGCGAGGTCGCTGCGCACCGGCAGCACCCAGTCGCTGGCCTACGTCATGCTCGACGCCGGCAACCCGTTCTTCACCGATGTCGCCCGCGGCATCGAGCTGGCCGCCGAGTCGGCCGGGCTCTCGCTGTTCCTGTGCAACAGCGACAGCCGCTCGGCCCGCGAGGGAGCCCACCTGGCCCACCTTCAGCAGCAGCGGGTTCAGGGCATCGTGATCACCCCGGTCGACCCGGACGACCCGCAGATCGACCAGCTCATCGAGCGCGGCACCCCGATCGTCATGGTCGACCGCACCCGGGCGGGCTCGTCGTTCTGCTCCGTCGCCGTCGACGATGTCCTCGGCGGGCGGCTGGCCGTCGAGCACCTCATCGACGCGGGTCACCGGCGGGTGGCGTACGTCGGCGGGCCGGAGTCGATCGGACAGGTCCGCGACCGCGGCGAGGGCGCCCGGCAGGCCTGGGCCGAGGCCGGGCTCCCGCCCGAGGACCTGATCACCCTCTCGTGCGAGGCCCCGACCGTCGCCTGTGGCCGTACCGCCGGCGAGCGGCTCGTCGGGCTACCCGCCCGGCGCCGCCCCACCGCCGCGTTCTGCGCCAACGACCTGCTCGCGCTCGGGCTGCTCCAGCAGACGATCTCAAGCGGCAGGACGGTCCCCGGCGACCTCGCGATCGTCGGCTACGACGACATCGAGTTCGCCGCCGCAGCAGCCGTGCCGCTCACCTCCGTGCGGCAGCCCCGCCAGGATCTCGGCCGCCGCGCCGCCGAGCTGCTCCTCGACGAGGTCGACGACCCCGCGCACGAGCACGAGCAGGTCGTCTTCACCCCCGAGCTCGTCGCCCGAGCCTCCACCCTCGGACGCCCCTGACCGCGCACCGGCAGGGTGAGGAGCCGTGGATGCCCTAGGCTCCAGGACGGAAGCCGAAGGAGAGTCAGTTGGCCGGAGAACGTGCAGCGACGCTGAGCGATGTCGCCCGCGAGGCAGGGGTCTCGCTGGCCACCGCGTCGCGCGCGCTGAACGGGAGCGACCGGGTGGTGCGCCCCGAGCTGCAGGAGCGCGTCCTGGCGGCGGCGACCAAGCTCGGCTACACGCCCAACGCCAACGCCCAGGCGATGGCGCGCGGCTCGACCGAGACGGTCGGGCTGCTGGTCAAGGACATCGCCGACCCCTACTTCTCGACCATCGCCGGCGGCCTGGCCGACGAGGCCGAGAAGCACGGCCTGCTGGTGATGCTGTGCAACACCGGCGGTCAGGCCGAGCGCGAGCAGAAGTTCCTGGCCGCGCTGCGGCGGCAGCGGAGCCGGGCGATCGTGCTGGCGGGTAGCGACACGACCGACATGGGCCACACCCGCGAGGTCGCCGACCTGCTGACCTCCTACCTGGACGGTGGGGGCCGGGCGGCCGCGATCAGCCAGCCGCGCCTGCCGGTCGACACCGTCGTCATCGACAACCATGGCGGGGCGAAGGCGCTGGCGGAGCGGCTGGTCGGCCTCGGCTACCGCCGCGCCGCGGTGCTCACCGGTCCGGAGGATCTCCTGGTCTCGACCGAGCGTCACGCGGGCTTCGCGGAGGGGTGGCTGGAGGCGACGGGCTCGAAACCGGCGTACGTCGCCGACGAGTTCAGCCGCGACGGCGGCCACCGCGCGATGTCGCGGCTGCTCGAGGACGGCCCGGAGGCCGACTGCGTCTTCGCGGTCAACGACCTGATGGCCGTCGGCGCCCTGGCCGCCTGCCGGCAGGCCGGCGTCGAGGTCGGGAAGGATCTGGCGGTCGCCGGCTTCGACGACATCGCGACGCTGCGCGACGTGACCCCCGGGCTGACCACCGTGCGTCTCCCGCTGGCCGACATCGGCCGGCTGGCGCTCGAGCTCGTGCTCGGCGAGCCGTCGGCGGAGCTTCGCAAGCAGTCGGTGCACGGCGAGGTCGTGCTGCGGGAGAGCACTCCCCCGCGCTCCTGAGCCGTCCCGCGGCGTCGGGTGGACGCAACACCCTCTTGCGACCGGAATCACATTTGTCATACCGTATTGGAAAGCGCTTTCCCAATCGCCTTCCAGCAACTCTCAGCAGACGAGGAACCCTCACATGGCCACACGACGGCTCGGCATCATCATGAACGGCGTCACCGGACGCATGGGCTACCGCCAGCACCTGGTGCGCAGCATCCTGGCGATCCAGGAGCAGGGCGGTGTCGAGCTCTCCGACGGCACCCGGATCCAGCCCGACCCGATCCTCGTCGGCCGCAACGCCGAGAAGCTCCAGGACATCGCCAAGGAGCATGGTCTGGACCGTTGGACGACCGACCTCGACGAGGCGCTGGACAACGCCGAGGACACGATCTACTTCGACTCCCAGCTGACCAACGTCCGCGAGGCCGCCATCACCAAGGCGATCGCGGCCGGCAAGCACGTCTACACCGAGAAGCCGATCGCCGACAACGTCGAGGGCTCGCTGCGCCTGGCCCGCCTGGCCAAGGACGCAGGCGTCAAGACCGGCGTCGTCCACGACAAGCTCTACCTGCCGGGTCTGCTGAAGCTGCGCCGCCTGGTCGAGTCGGGCTTCTTCGGCCGCATCCTCAGCGTCCGCGGCGAGTTCGGCTACTGGGTCTTCGAGGGTGACCTGCAGCCGGCCCAGCGGCCGAGCTGGAACTACCGCAAGGAGGACGGCGGTGGCATGACCACCGACATGTTCCCGCACTGGAACTACGTCCTGGAGAACCTCTTCGGGAAGGTCGAGGCCGTCACCGCGAAGGTCGTCACCCACATCCCCGAGCGCTGGGACGAGAAGGGCGCGCGCTACGACGCGACCGCCGACGACTCCGCCTACGGCATCTTCGAGCTCGAGGGCGGGATCATCGCCCAGATCAACTCTTCCTGGGCCACCCGCGTCAACCGCGGCGAGCTCGTCGAGTTCCACGTCGACGGCACCCACGGCTCCGCCGTCGCCGGCCTGCACCACTGCGTCACCCAGGACCGCAACCTCACCCCGAAGCCGGTCTGGAACCCCGACCTCGTCGAGTCGATCCGGTTCCGTGAGCTGTGGAACGAGGTGCCCGACAACCAGCCCTTCGACAACGGTTTCAAGGCGCAGTGGGAGCAGTTCATCCGCTACGTCGAGGGCGACGGCGACCACCCCTACGACTTCATGGCAGGCGTACGCGGCGTCCGGCTCGCCGAGGCCGGCCTCACCTCCTCGGCCGAGGGCCGCCGCATCGAGCTCGGAGAGATCGAGCTGTGACCTCCGTACGTCTCCCCCTGTCCGACGGCGGCACCGAGCTCTACCCGCTCGCCGACCCCAAGGAGTGGACGAAGCCGACCGCTCCGTTCACCTCCCGCACCGCGTACGCCGCCGCCCACGTCGTTCCCCGCGCCCTGGCCGAGAACGTGCCCGGAGCCCCGGCGGACATCGACTGGGACTCGACGCTCGCCTATCGCCACGAGCTGTGGTCCTACGGCCTCGGCGTCGCCGAGGCGATGGACACCGCCCAGCGCGGCATGGGCGTCGACTGGACCGCCGCGGCCGAGCTGATCCGCCGCTCGGCGGCCGAAGCGGCGACCTTGGGCGCCTCGATCGCCTGCGGCGCCGGCACCGACCAGCTCGTCCTGTCCGCCGTTCCCGACGGCCGACAGGGCCTGGCCACCGTCGTCGACGCCTACCGCGAGCAGATGAAGGTCGTCGCCGACACCGGCGCGACCACGATCGTGATGGCCTCGCGTGCCCTGGCCAAGGTCGCCCGTGACGCCGAGGACTACGCCGAGGTCTACGCGACCCTCCTCGACGAGGCCGACAGCCCGGTGATCCTGCACTGGCTGGGCGACATGTTCGACCCGGCGCTGGCCGGCTACTGGGGCTCCTCGTCCGTCGAGGAGGCGACCCAGACCTTCCTCGAGGTCATCCGGGCCCGCCCCGGCAAGGTCGACGGCGTCAAGGTCTCGCTCCTCGACGCCGAGCACGAGGTCGGCCTTCGGCGGGCGCTGCCCGAAGGCGTACGTCTCTACACGGGCGACGACTTCAACTACCCGGAGCTGATCGTCGGTGAGCGGGATGACTTCTCGCACGCGCTGCTCGGCATCTTCGCGGCGATCTACCCGGCCGCCTCGGCCGCGCTGCAGGCACTCGACAACGACGACGCCGACACCGCCCGGCAGCTGCTCGACAGCACCCAGGCACTCGGCCGCAAGATCTTCGAGGCGCCGACCTACTACTACAAGACCGGGATCGCGTTCCTCTCCTGGCTCAACGGTCACCAGCCGGGCTTCTCGATGGCCGGCGGCCTGCACGCCGGCCGTTCGGTGCCCCACCTGGCCGACGTCTTCCGACTGGCCGACGAGGCTGGTCTGCTGACCGACCCGGATCTCGCGGCCACGCGCATGCGTGCCTTCCTCACCGTGCAAGGAGTCGAACAGTGACCGACCACGCCATCGGGCTCGAGCGGCTCTCGCTCAACACCAAGACCACCAACTCCTGGACCCTCGCCGACGCGGTCGACGGAGCGGCCCGCGCCGGCATCCCGGCTCTCGGTCTGTGGCGGGATCGTGTCCAGGAGGTCGGGGTGGAGAAGGCCACCAAGCTCGTACGCGACGCAGGCCTGCGCGTCTCCTCGCTCTGCCGCGGTGGGTTCCTGACCGCGTCCGACCCTGCCGGAATCGCTGCCGCGCTCGAGGACAACAAGCGGGCGGTCGAGGAGGCCGCGACGCTGGGCACCGACGCGCTGGTGATGGTCGTCGGCGGCCTCCCCGAGGGAGATGTCGACCTGGCCGGGGCGCGGGAGCGGGTCGCCGAGCGGCTCGCCGAGCTCGCCCCGTACGCCCAGGCCGCGGGCGTGAAGCTGGTCCTGGAGGCGCTCCACCCGATGTACGTTGCCGACCGGGCGGTCATCTCCACCCTCGGCCAGGCGCTCGACCTGGCCGCACCGCACCCGGTCGACGCGGTCGCGGTCGTGGTGGACACCTTCCACGTCTTCTGGGACCCCGACCTCGCCGCTCAGGTCTCGCGGGCCGGCGCGGAGGGGCGGATCGCGTCGTACCAGGTCTGCGACTTCAACCTGCCGATCCCCGCCGACGCGCTGCTGGCGCGCGGGATGATGGGCGACGGAGTCATCGACTTCGCCTCGATCACGCGGATGGTCGCCGGTACCGGCTACGCCGGCGACGTCGAGGTCGAGATCTTCAACGAGGCGGTCTGGGCCAGCGACCCCGACGAGGTGCTCGCGACCATGGCGCAGCGCTACCGCGACCTCGTCCTCCCCCACCTGTGATGGCCGAGCATCGGCGGGGCGGTCGGGTCGTCGTGGTCGCCTGCGACAAGTTCAAGGGCTCCCTGACCGCGCGCGAGGTCGACGAAGCGGTGGCCGCAGGCATCCGCACGGCGTCCCCCGAGACCGAGGTACGCATCGTGCCGATCGCCGACGGCGGCGACGGCACCGTTGCGGCGCTGGCGGGCGCCGGCTTCGACCTGGTGCCGGTGACCGTCGCCGGCCCGACGCTCGAGCCGGTGGCGGCGCACTACGCCGTGCGCGGCGACCTGGCGGTCGTCGAGCTGGCCGACACCTGCGGGCTGCTGCGGCTGCCCGAGGGCCGGCTCGCGCCGCTCACCGCCTCCTCCCGCGGGCTGGGCGAGGCCGTGCTCGCCGCCGTCGACGGCGGCGCCCGCACGGTCGTGCTCGGCCTCGGCGGCAGCGCCAGCACCGACGGCGGTGCGGGGATGCTCCGCGCCCTCGGCGTACGTCTTCTGGACGCGTCCGGGGCCGAGCTCGCGGAGGGCGGGGGCGCCCTCCAGCACCTGGCGCGCGTCGACCTCGACGGTCTCGATCCGCGCCTGCGGGAGACCGAGATCGTGGTCGCCTGCGACGTCGACAACCCGCTCCTCGGCCCCCGCGGCGCGGTCGCCACCTTCTCCGCGCAGAAGGGCGCCGGCCCGGAGGAGCAGGCCATCCTCGAGGCGTCTCTGACGACGTACGCCTCCCTCGTCTCCGCCGTCCTCGACCGCGCCGCGCCGGCTGACACCCCTGGTGCAGGCGCGGCCGGGGGCGTCGGGTTCGCCGCCCTGGCGGTGCTGGGCGGCCGCGTCGAGCGGGGCGTCGACCTCCTCGTCGACCTGGTCGGCTTCCGCGAGGCCCTCGACGGGGCGGACCTGGTCGTCACCGGCGAGGGCTCGTTCGATCATCAGACCTTGTCCGGCAAGGCCCCGCTCGGCGTACTCGAGGCCGCGCGCCGGCAAGGCGTCCCTGCCGTCGTCGTCTGCGGCCGCACCACCCTCTCCCCCGCCGAGGCCGAGCACGCCGGCGCCGCGGCCGTCCACGCCCTCACCGATCTCGAGCCCGACCCCAAGCGCTGCATGACGAACGCCGCCGAACTGCTCTCACAGCTCGGCGGCGGACTCGTGTAACACGTCGTTCGTACGTCTTTCCGGTCGTTCCGATAGGGCGAGTAGTCCGACGAACAGCGTGTTACACCCCGCGAGAGCCCACATCCAGCCGGGAATCTGGCCGCGTCAGTGCGCGTTCAGAGCCCCATGCACGCACTCTGGGTATGGGCACATCCGCACGCGTCATCACTCAACGGCAGGCTCCAGGAAGTGGGCCGGAACGCCCTCGAGGCGGCCGGCTGGACCGTCGACGAGATCGACCTCTATCGAGAAGGTTTCAATCCGCTCCTGGTGGAGCGGGGAGAGGCCGACGTACGCCGCCACCAGGAGCGGCTGCGGGCCGCCGATCTGCTGGTCGTGCAGTTCCCGCTGTGGTGGTACTCGGTGCCGGCGATCCTCAAGGGTTGGATCGACCGGGTCTTCGAGTCGGGGTTCGCCTTCGACGTACCGGACCCGGAGACCGGCAAGCCGCTCAAGTACGGCAAGGGCGGCCTGGTCGGCAAGCGGGCGCTGACAGTGGTGACCGCCGGCGACCGGGCCGCGACCCTGGGCCCACGCGGGATCAGCGGCCACATCGAGGACGTCCTGTGGCCGCTGCTGCACGGCACGTTCTGGTACACCGGGATGGACCCGCTGCGCCCCCACCTGATCACCGACGCCGACACCGTCGACCCGCAGGTCATGGCGCGGATCGAGGGCGATCTGAGCGTACGTCTGGAGGGCGTGATGACGGAGCCGCGGATCGCCTACCGGCCGATGATCGAGGAGCACTACGACCACACCATCAAGCTCCACGACTCGGTCGCGCCCGGGAAGGACGGGCTCAGCGCCCACCTCGAGGGCTGAGGGCGTGACCACGACGGGCGGTCGCGCCTGCTACGGTCTTCGGGCCAGCCGCTCGGGACGTAGTCCCGGCACGGGAACCCGGTGAGAGTCCGGGACTGACGCGCAGCGGTGTGGGTGACGGACGGGACACTGTGCCACTGGGCCCTCGGGTCTGGGAAGGCGTCCCGCGCCGGTCGATCCCGAGTCCGAAGACCTGCTGGCCCTGCAGCAGACCGCTGCCGGTCAGCACGGGCGACGCGCACCAGCCCGCGACCCGCCCGAGGACCGACGTGCACCTGTCCCAAATCATCCTGTCCCGAACGATCTGGGCCCGAACGATCGCCGCGAGCACCATGCTGGCGCTCGGCGCCGCCCTGGTCGGCTGCGCCGCCGACCAGCCGTCCGGCGCGCATCGAGCCGCCGTCGGCACCGGCGCCGACGGCTTCCCGCTCACGCTCACCAACTGTGGGCGCGAGATCACGCTCGAGGCGCCACCCGAGCGTGCGGTCTCGCTCAACCAGGGCTCGACCGAGATCCTGCTCTCGCTCGGCCTCGCCGACCGGATGGCCGGTACCGCCGTCTGGACCGACCCGGTGCTCGACTCGCTCGCCGGGGACAACGAGCGCGTCCCCCGGCTGGCCGACGACTGGCCCTCCTACGAGCGCGTGCTGGAGGCCGAGCCGGACTTCGTCACCGCCTCCTTCATCAGCACCCTCGGCGAGGGCGGCGTGACCACACCCGAGGACCTGGAGAAGCTGGGTGTCGGCTCCTACCTCTCCCCCGCCGAGTGCCTCAAGGACAACGAGGGCGACGACGACGGCACCCGTCTCGACCCTCTCGAGATCGAGACGATCTACCAGGAGATCACCGACCTGGCGCGGATCTTCGGCGTCCCCGAGCGCGGCGAGAAGCTGGTCGCCGACCTGTCCCGGCGCCTCGAGGCGGCCGAGCGCAAGGCACCGGAAGGCGGGGTGAGCGCGATGTACTGGTTCGCCAACTCCGAGTCGCCCTACCTGGCCGGCTGCTGCGGCGGCCCCGGCATCATCGGCCGCACGCTCGGCATCGAGAACGTCTTCGACGACACCACCGACGAGTGGCCGCAGATCAACTGGGAGACCGTCGCCGAGCGCAACCCCGACGTCATCGTCCTCGGCGACCTGACCCGCAAGAACCAGACCGCCGAGACCGCCCGCGCCAAGATCGACTACCTGAAGAGCAACCCGGTCACCGCGCAGATGGAGGCGGTGAAGAACGACCGCTTCGTGACGGTCTCCGGCGCCGAGCTCAACCCCTCGATCCGCACCGTCTACGCGGTCGAGAACGTCGCCGACCAGCTCGCCGACCTGGGCTTCCGCTGATGCCGGTACGCCTCCCCCGTCCGGCCCTCATGCTGGCCGGGGCGCCCCTGCTGGTGCTGGTCTCGGTGGCCGGTGCCATCACCGTCGGCCCCTCCGACCTCAGCATCGCCGACGTCTACGGCGTCGTGGCCGACCGCGCCGGACTCGGCTCCACCGACCTCACCCTGCTGCAGCAGAGCATCGTGTGGGACCTGCGGCTGCCGCGTACGCTGCTCGCGGGGATCTGCGGAGCGGGCCTGGCCATCTGCGGGGTGATCCTGCAGTCGCTGCTGCGCAACCCGCTCGCCGACCCGTTCGTGCTCGGCATCTCCTCGGGTGCCTCGACCGGCGCGGTCTCGATCGTGGTGCTCGGCATCGGGTCGGGCGCGATCGGGCTCTCCACCGGAGCGTTCGCGGGCGCGCTCGCGTCGTTCGGGCTGGTGCTCCTGCTCGCCTCGCTGGCCGGCGGCACCACCGACCGGCTCGTCCTGGCGGGCATCGCCGCCACCCAGCTGTTCTCGGCGCTGACCTCGTTCATCGTGTTCACCGCGGCCGACGCCGAGCAGACGCGCGGGGTGCTGTTCTGGCTGCTCGGGTCGCTCTCCTCGGCGAGCTGGACCGACGTGCTCGTGTGTGCGGTGGTCGTGCTCGGCGGGCTGGTCTGCTGCATCGCGGGCGCCGGGTGGCTGGACGCGTTCGCGTTCGGCAACGACGCGGCGGCCTCGCTCGGCGTCGACGTCGTGCGCATCCGTGCGGTGCTCCTGGTCCTCACGGCACTGATGACGGCCGTGATCGTCGCGACGTCCGGTGCGATCGGCTTCGTCGGCCTGGTCCTCCCCCACCTCGCCCGCGCGCTGGTCGGTGTCGGACACCGGCTGCTGCTCCCGGCCACCGCCCTGCTCGGCGCGATCTTCCTGATCTGGGTCGACACCGCGGCCCGGACCATGATCGACCCCGAGGAGCTGCCCGTCGGGGTCGCGACCGCACTGGTCGGCGTGCCCGCCTTCGCGCTGGTGCTGATGAGGGCCCGGCGATGACGACGCTCGAGACCGAGCGGGTGTGCTGGGCGCCTCGGGGCCGGCTGGTCGTCGACGACGTCTCCCTCCAGGTCGAGGACGGCGCCACCGTCGGGCTGCTTGGACCCAACGGCTCGGGGAAGTCCTCGCTGATCCGGATCCTGGCCGGCCTGCGGCCGCCGTCCTCGGGCGACGTCCTGCTCGACGGCAGCCCGCTCGCCGGGATGTCCCGGCGCCGCCTCGCCCGCCGGCTCGCAGTCGTCGAGCAGGAGCCGGCGACCAGCCAGGACCTCCGCGTACGCGACGTCGTCGCGCTCGGCCGGGTCCCGCACCGCCCGGCCTGGGCGCCCGACAGCGCCCAGGACCGTGCCGTCGTCGAGGAGGCCGCCGCCCACGCCGGCATCGCCGACCGCCTCGACCAGCGCTTCTCGACCCTGTCGGGCGGTGAGCGGCAGCGTACGCAGATCGCGAGGGCGCTCGCCCAGGAGCCGGAGATCCTGCTCCTGGACGAGCCGACGAACCATCTCGACGTACGTCACCAGCTCGCCCTGCTCGCGCTGGTCCGTCGGATGCCGATGACCTGCCTGGTCGCGCTGCACGACCTCAACCTCGCCGCCGCCTACTGCGACCAGGTCTTCGTGCTCTCCCACGGCCGGGTGGTGGCGGGCGGCGCACCCGCCGAGGTGCTCACCGAGTCCCTGATCGCCGAGGTCTACGGCGTCAGGGCCCGGGTGCACCACGACGACGGGGTCGTCATCCGCTTCCTCGGCCCTGTCTCCTAGAGCTGGGAGTCGTAGACGCGTACGTAGTCGACGACCATGCGCTGCGGGAACTGGGTCGTGCCGTCGGGGTTGCCGGGCCAGTTGCCGCCGACGGCGACGTTGAGGATGAAGAAGAACGGCTGGTCGAAGACCCAGGGGTTGGCGCCGGTGTTGGCCGTGGTGAAGGTCTGGTAGGCCACCCCGTCGACGGACCAGGTGATCGAGCCGGGCCGCCAGTCGATGGCGAAGGTGTGGAAGGTGTCGGCGAAGGACCAGCCCTGGGGATGCATGTACTGCCCGGTGATCCCGTTGCCGCCGGAGTAGCCCGGCCCGTGCAGGGTGCCGTGCACCAGGTGGGGCTCGTAGCCGACGTTCTCCATGATGTCGATCTCTCCGGCGTCGGGCCACGGCGTGCCCGGGAACTGGCCGCCCAGCATCCAGAAGGCCGGCCAGATGCCCTGCCCGCGCGGGATCTGGATCCGCGCCTCCAGCCGCCCGAACTTGGGCTGGACCTTGCCCTTGGTGGTGAGCCGGGCCGAGGTGTAGCCGCTGCCGCTCTGCCGGGCGGTGATGACCAGGTTGCCGTTGCCGTCGAGCGCGGAGTTGTCGCGGGAGTCGGTGTAGGTCTGCAGCTCGTTGTTGCCCCAGCCGCCTCCCCCGGTCTCATGGTTCCAGTTCGCGGGGTCGGGGGCGCTGCCGGCGGGCCCGTCGAACTCGTCGGACCAGGTCAGGGCGGCCGCCTCGACCTCGCCGGCGCGGGCGGCACCGGCCTCCGGGCCGGGTACCGCCGCCGGGGCGGCCATCGGGGCCACCAGGACAAGTGCAAGGGCGGCGGTCGCGGTCAGTGTGGTGCGGATGGTGCGGATCCTCGAGCTACGCATCGTACGCTCCTTCGTGGGGTGAACTGTAAGGCGACCTTACAGTTACTGGTGGCTCGCGGGAACGGAAACGACGCGCGACGTCCGGTCACCGCCAGTAGCCGATCGATGCGCTCTAATGGGTGACCGGACAGGGGGCCATCGGGGGTCCCCGCAGATGGGGTGATCGCATGGCACGGGATCCGTACAAGCCACGGACGCCGATCATCGGCATGGTGATGGTGTTCCTCGCGCTGGCGATCGTCGGGGTGACGGCCTATCTGCACCTCGGCTGGTGGTCCCTGATCGGCTACGCGGCCGCGGCGGTCATCGCCGTGGTCGGCGGATGGCTCCTGTTCAAGGACGTGCCCGAGCCGCCTCACTCCGGACCGGGAGCGAGCCGATGACCGACACCGACCAGACCAGCAACCCGGCCGACCCTCCCGCCGTCGGGCTGACGGACGAGGACGAGGGCTACCACAAGAGCCTCAGCCCGCGGCAGCTGCAGATGATCGCGATCGGCGGCGCCATCGGCACCGGTCTGTTCCTGGGCGCGGGTGGCCGCCTGCACGAGGCCGGGCCCGGGCTCTTCCTCGTCTACGCCTTCTGCGGCGTCTTCGTCTTCCTGATCCTGCGGGCGCTCGGCGAGCTGGTGCTGCACCGGCCTTCGTCGGGATCCTTCGTCTCGTACGCGCGGGAGTTCCTGGGCGAGCCGGCCGCGTTCGCCGCGGGCTGGATGTACTTCCTCAACTGGGCGATGACCTCGATCGTCGACGTCACGGCGATCGCGACGTACATGCACTTCTGGGGCACCTTCGAGGTCGTCCCGCAGTGGGTGATCGCGCTCGTCGCGCTCGCGGTCGTGCTCTCGATGAACCTGATCTCCGTCAAGCTCTTCGGCGAGCTCGAGTTCTGGGCGGCGCTCATCAAGGTGGTCGCCCTGGTGGGCTTCCTCGTGCTCGGGACCATCGTCCTGGCCGGGCGGGAGGAGCTCAACGGCCAGGAGACCGGCATCGGCATGATCATCGACAACGGCGGCCTGTTCCCGGTCGGCGCGCTGCCGCTGGTCGTCGTCATGTCCGGCGTCGTCTTCGCGTACGCAGCGGTCGAGCTCGTCGGCACCGCGGCCGGCGAGACCGCGGAGCCGGCGAAGGTGATGCCGCGGGCGATCAACTCCGTGATCGCCCGGATCGCGGTCTTCTACGTCGGCTCGCTCGTGCTGCTCGCGCTGCTGCTGCCCTACACCACCTACCGGGCCGACGAGAGCCCGTTCGTGACGTTCTTCGACCAGCTCGGGATCGCGAACTCCGGCACGATCATGAACCTCGTGGTGCTGACCGCCGCCCTCTCCTCGCTCAACGCCGGCCTCTACTCGACCGGCCGGATCCTGCGGTCGATGGCGATGAGCGGGAGCGCGCCGACCTTCACCGCGAAGATGTCGCGGAACGGGGTGCCGTACGGCGGGATCCTGCTCACCGGCAGCATCACGCTCCTCGGTGTCGGTCTGAACGCGATCGTCCCGGGCCAGGCGTTCGAGATCGTGCTGAACATGTCGGCCCTCGGCATCATCGCCTCCTGGGCGACCATCGTGATCTGCCAGATCCAGCTCTACCGGCGGTGGAAGAAGGGCCTGATGTTCCGCCCCGACTTCCGGCTGTGGGGCTCGCCGTGGACCGGCTACGCGACGCTGGTGTTCCTCGCCGCCGTGCTCGTGCTGATGGGCTTCGACTACCCGATCGGCACCTGGACGGTCGCGACCCTCGTCGTCATCGTCCCGGCCCTGGCGATCGGCTGGCGGCTTGTCCGCGACCGCGTCCGGCAGATCGCGCTCGAGCGCGAGGGTTACACCGGCGCGATCCCGATCCGGGCCGAGCGGCCGATCTCCGACGAGGCGACAGGCGGCCCCCGCGACGACGAGGACCCGAGCAGCTGATCAGGCGGCCAGGATCTGCGCGGCGATGTCGAGCACGGTGTCGATCGGGATCGCGTAGCCGGAGATCTCGGCCGAGCCCGAGGTCGCGGCGACGTTCATGCCGATGACCTCGCCGTCCTCGTCGAGCAGCGCGCCGCCGGAGTCGCCGGAGACGACGTCGGCGTCCGTCTCGATCAGGTCGGTCAGGCGGGTGCTGGTCCCGTCCTCGTTGCTGACGGTGATCGCGGTGCTCGGGTCGGTGACCGTGCCGTCCGCGGCCGAGAGCTCGCCCTGACCTCCGGCGTTGCCGACCGACGTGACCTGCTCCCCCTGGGTGGCAGCGTCGCGGTCGGTCGCGACGGTGGCGAGTCCTGAGGCCCCCTCGAGCTGCAGCACCGCGACGTCGTGGGTGGCGTCGTAGCCGAGCACGGTCGCGTCGTACGTCGTGCCCGTGCTCGGGTCGGTCACGGTGATCGAGGTGGCGCCCTCGACGACGTGGTGGTTGGTCACCACGATCCCGTCGGCGGTGATCGTGAGCCCCGTGCCCGCGCCCTGGGCGGTGCCGTGGCCGACGATGGTGTCGAGCAGCACCACGCCGGTCGACTCGGCGTCGGTCGCGGGCTCGGAGTCGACCGTCGCCGTCGAGCCGCTGGCACCCTGCTGGTACGGGTCCAGGGGCACGCCGCCGTAGCTGCCGTAGCCTCCGCCGAGCCCGCCTCCGTAGCCCTCGGTCCAGCCGTATCCCGGGCCGTACCCGGAGCTCGGGCCCGACTCGGCGGCGTACGTCCTGGTGGTGCCGACCGCGGCCGCGGCGAGGGCCGGGGTCGCGACCCGGATCGTGACGAGCGGGATCGCCAGGGCGGCGACGACGGACTGGCGGATACGGCGGGAGCGAGACATCGGGTCCTCCTCGAGGCGGTTGATGCCTCGAGATTCCGCCCGTCCGCTGCGGGCTTCCTGTGAACCAGTCACGGACTGGCCGGGAATGTCAGACCCTCGACGAGTCGCCGTCGGTCGAGTCCTTCTCCTCCTCGACCTTTGACCGTACGTGTCGTTCCTCATCCGCGCGGTAGAAGAGGCCCGTTGTCCACTCGGTGAGTGCCCTTCCATCCGGTCGAGCGCCTCGTAGCCCGCCAGGACGCTGAACCCGAGCGCTGGAAACCGGTCTCCCTGTTCCTTCGCGATCTCTTCCAGGGCTCCCTCCAGCTCGTCACGCTCCGGCCGCTCGTCAAAACGCGACATGGCGCTGTCGAGAATGTAGTGGGCGTGCGCACGGGTGAGCTGCTTGCCGGCGGTCGGGTAGCGACATGGTTCGCCTCCGGCTTCTCCGGAAGCCGGACGTACATCTCGCGCCACAGCACGGCAAGCGGCGTGAACGCGGGTGACTGCTCGATCGCTGTGTACATTGCGCGATCGATACGCCAGCGTCACCTCCAGCTCGACCTCTGCGGGCGTTTGGTCCTCCCGGCGACGCCGACATGACCTCGCACGACGACGCTCCCACCCCGCGCGTCTTTCAGCACGTCGGACATCACGCTCCAGTAGTCGAGGAGAAACGTCACCCGCGCGTACGGCTCCAGCCGGACGACCGTGTCCTCGACTGCCTTGTCCGGACCGAACGAGTCACCCGTTCCAAACATTCGCGGGACCACGGAGTGCTTTTTGATGCCGTGGCGGCTGAAGTTGAGCCCCGGCGAGTAGATCGTCACGGGCGACCTCCCAGGTTCTCGACCACGAGCTGCGCGAGCTCGAGCGCCCGCCCGCGCGTGACGCTCCACGCCGAGTGGTTGTTCTTGAGCACCATGCGGCCCGAGTGATTCGTCGCCAGCACTACCCCTGGCTCCCAGATCGCCGCGTTCAGGTACACCCTTACCCGCCCACCGTCGAGAAAGTGCTTGATGATCTGCCAACCGAGCGCGAACAGCGCGGCACCGAAGCTGAGCAGCGACACGACCAGCGCCCACACGGCCACGGGCAGACCGAACAACTCTGGCGTCACATCGTCATCATTCCATGAAGGACGACGCCGAGGAGCGCCTTGAGCTACCTTCGGGCATCGCGCAGAAGGCCTTCGACTTCGGGCTTCAGCAAGGTGGTGCACACCACGGCTTGCGCCGGGCAGCGTTCGAAGGCCGGGCAGACCAACGGAACGACGACTCGTAGCCCAAGGATGATCTGATCGGTGCCGACCGTCCCGATCGCTCGACCAGCGCCGAAGGCCGCCGACTTGCCGAGGACGGTCGCAGCAAACTCGGGCATGCCCGCATCACGAAGCGTCCGCGTGACTCCGTCTCCCACCGCCGCTGTGTACGTCCCTGGATCGATCGCCTTGCTCGCGTCCTCGAGAACCTTGCACAGCCAGTGGCCACGGCTCGGTCGTCGATGCCACGGCACGCGTTTGAGCAGTTCGTCCGCGGCAACGCCATACACCGAGTCCGGCTTGAAGATGATCGCCACCGCAAAGGACGCGCTGGGGTCCGCCAAGCGCCGCGTCAAGGCGTCTCGGTTCCTGGCACGCCGGTCCGCCCGCCGATCCGCCCCGCGGTCCTTGGGCGAAGGCACGCGGGGTGACTTCTTCGGGCGTGCAGGCCGAGGTTTCACGACGCCAAGCGCCATAGCGGGCGGAGATGAGCTGAACGACGCTGTCCGCTGTCTGACCGGCCGGAGGTGGTCTCGGCCTATCGCGGACGAGTAGAAGTGACTCTTACCGCGGCACCCCGGCCGCGAGCATGGATACGTACGCCTGGCCATCACGCTTCCTCCCGAGAGTGAACCGTTGCTCATCGAGCGTAGGCACGGTCGCAGGCGTGAGTTCAGGCTTCCTGCGGAAACCAGCTCGCATCGGTCCGCCAGGCGGCAAAACGAGTGCGGGCGGGTCAGCGGTAGAGCGCCCACTGAGCGTCGAGATCTCCGGCTCGGAGGGTGTCGAGCGGTGGCGCCATCGGGCAAGAGACCTGATATCCGTCAAGTTGCGGAGCGCGGCACGTCCCACCTCGGTGGCGCGGTTACGCTCGCCGACGCGAAGGCACGCGACGGCCAGGGTGGTCTGTTCCAAGTCAGGCTACGAGCTGTCGCCTGTCCACACCCGTCGATGGAGGCATCGAGGTGCTCGATGGCGCCACTCATCTCGGATCCGGTGGCGGATGGGAGGGACATCAGTGCCATTCCTGCCATCGGGGTGACCGTCGCGGTGAGACAATCCCATCGCTTCTGGTCGGCTGTCGGCCCGATGCCGACACCATGACCCAAGGTGGTCAGCACGATCGAGGACGAGTGCGTGAAGCGTGACGTGCTCGGATTGGCCCTGAATCCGGGACGACATGAGCAATCCCCATGTCGGTTCTATTGATGAGGATCTGAACACCGATGTTCGATTTCGCATTGTTGCAGCGGCAGATGAACGCCGAAGACCCAGTATCCGTACTCCTGCGTGGCCACCTCTGGATCGAAAGCATGATCGTGGAGCTGATTCGTGCTGAGTTGCCGATACCAGAAGCCTGGCGTGAGCTCGACCGACTCTCGTGGTCCTCGAAGCTCGGCCTGGCTATGGCTCAGGGCAATGCGCCCGACTTCACATCTTTTGTTGTGCTCAACCGGCTTCGAAACCGACTGGCACATTCACCCACCTTCGAGCCTGACCTCACTGCCAGCATGGAGCTTGCGCGCGCCGTCGCCGCAGACATCCAGTCCGAGAAGAATGTCCATGCGATCACATTCGACCTACCCGATCCGGATACGCAGTCACCCGCGGACATCTTACGCGAGGCGATATCGACGCTCCTCGAATACCTAGTTGCAGCGCTCACCGCCCTGTACGAAGTGCTTGCGAACAGATTCAACGAGCAGGCCGAGCGGCTCCGCGCGTTCATCGACGGTCTGCCTTCTTCCACCTCCGGTGAGGACGGTGCCGATTCGAACCAACATGGGGCCACAACTTCTGCTAGTTCGTAGCGCCATCGGCTGATCAGGTTGAGATGCTTGACCCGATGTCCACGACAACGCAGACCAGGTCCCGAGGCCGCCGAGCCGTCTTCTGGACCGGGATCGTCCTGGTCATCGCCGGGTTGAGCGTCCTCGGCTACGTCGCCTGGGAGTTCTACGGCACCACGATCGTCAGCAAGGAGCGCCAGCGTGAGGCGACCTCGAAGATCGAGAGGGCATGGGGCTCGGGTCAGACCGAGGTGACGACCGAGTTCGGGTCGGCCGGGGCTCTCATCGAGATCCCGCGCTTCGGCAAGGACTACCGGATCCCGGTGCTCGAGGGCACCTCCGACCGGGCCCTCGGCGCCGGCTTCGGCCACTTCGACGGCACGGCCGGTCCCGGAGAGGTCGGCAACTTCGCGCTGGCCGGGCACCGGGTCACCCACGGCGAGCCCCTACGCAACCTCCCCGACCTCCGGCCAGGAGACAAGATCCGCGTCCTGACCAGGGAGAAGACGTACGTCTATGCCCTCACCAGCGGTGGCGACGACCTGATCGTGCCCTTCACCTCGATCTGGGTCACCGACCCGCTTCCCGACAACCCCGAGCGGGGCGGGGTCGAGCCCGAGCAGAAGAAGGGACAGCGCCTGATCACGCTCACCACGTGCTCGGAGCTCTTCCACACCGACAACCGGATGATCGCCTTCGGGAAGCTGGTCTCCGAGGAGCCGACGAAGTAGCCCGGGCGCCGGAGACGGCTCCGAATGAAAAGAGCTCGGATGGGGTACCTCTGGGCATGGCCGAACCCACCGACCCCCTCTCACAGCCGATGGGCAACGCCCCATCGTCCGTCTCTCCAGCCCGCTCAGCCGCTGGCTCGCAGCGCGTCGGCACCGAGCCGCGCGATCGGATCCAGCCTGGTGACCTCACGGGTGGCCAGGTCGACCATCACCGCCGTGTCGGCGGGCACCGGAGTCCACCCGGGCTGGTCGAGACCGCTGGAGACGATCTCGAGACCGTGGTCGCTCGTGCGATAGTCCATCGCGAAGTACTCCGTGGTGTGCCGAGGCGGGATGTCCCCCTCGTCGTCGAAGAGCTCGCGCAGCGCCCGCAGGGGCGAGTCGGCACGCGAGTTGATGTGGATCGCGAACATGTGCGTCCGGGTGAGCATCAACGCGTTGAGGCCGCATCTGGGGAACTTCCGGACGAGCGTCGCCAGCGCCTGGGTGACCCCCTCGGCCTCGTCGCCGTACTGCTCGACGTTCTGGTGCACGAAGTGGAAGTAGCGCTCGCTGTCGGTGTCGCCGCGGAGGCGCTCCCGGGACTCCGGGGTCAACAGCGCCTCGAGCTCCGCGATCGGCGAGATGTGGCCGTTGTGTGCGAACGCGGCGCCGTCGGTCAGGAACGGATGCGTGTTCTCCGGACGTACGTCCAGACCGCCCGTCGCCCAGCGCAGGTGCACGAACCCGGCGTGCGAGAGCGGGATCTCGACATGCCTGCGATAGGTCTCGTCGACGTCGGCCGAGCGCGGCGAGCTCGTCGTGCAGGTGCCGTCGGGCGTGTGCCAGGCCATGCCCCAGCCGTCGGAGTGCACGGTGGTCAGCGAGGTGAACGCCGCCAGGCCCTCCTCTCCCAGCAGGTCGGCTACGGCACACGGGGACTCGGTCACATATCCGAACAGACGACACATCGTCGAGTGGCTCCTTCCAGAGGCAGGTGCGAGCGTTGAACAGAGACTCTTCGAGCAGTACCCACGACCGGGTCAGGACAGTCGGTGTCGAGGAGGAGCTCCTCCTCGTCGACGCCGAGAACGGCGCTCCGCGGTCCGTCGCCAGCGAGGTGCTGCGGGTGGCGCGGCGGCGCGGTGACACCGAGTCCGACGCCGGAGGCTCGGTGGGACCCGAGATGCAGGAGCAGCAGGTCGAGACCGACACCCCTCCGGAGGAGTACCTCGGCCTCCTCGAGCTGGACCTGCACCGGTGGCGCGACAAGGCGCGCGGCGCCGCGAAGGAGGCGGGTGCGCTGATCCTGGCCAGCGGCACGACACCGCTGCCGGTGGTGCCGCAGACCTTCGACGACGAGCGCTACGCAGCGATCACCGAGAAGTTCGGGCTGACCGCCAGCGAGCAGCTCACCTGCGGCTGCCACGTGCACGTCTCGGTCGAGTCGGACGACGAGGCCGTGGGCGCGCTCGACCGGATCCGCGCCTGGCTGCCCGTGCTGCTCGCGGTGAGCGCCAACTCGCCGTTCTGGCAGGGCGGCGACTCCGGCTACGCCAGCTACCGCTCCCAGGCGATGACCCGCTGGCCCACCAACGGTCCGACCGAGGTCTTCGGCAGCGGCGAGGCGTACGCCGACCACCTGCGTCGCCTCGTCGACACCGGGGTCCCGCTGGACGAGGGCATGGCCTACTTCGACGCCCGGCCCTCACGCAACTACCCGACCCTGGAGGTCCGGGTGGCCGACGTCTGCCTCGATCCACGCGACGCCGTGCTGGTCGCCGGGCTCGCGCGGGCGCTGGTCGAGACCGGTGCACGGGAGTGGGCGCAGGGCCGTCCGGCCGATCCGGTCTCGGTCGCCGTGCTCCGGCTCGCGATGTGGCAGGCCGGCCGCCACGGGATCAGCGGCGACCTGCTCGACCCGGAGACGCATCGGCCGCGGCCCGCCCGGGACGTGGTGGAGCGCCTGCTCGAGCACGTCGGCCCGGCGTTGCAGGACTCCGGCGACCTGGCGCGCGTCCAGCAGGGCATCGAGCGGGTCTTCACCCGCGGCACCGGCTCCTCGACCCAGCGCAGGATCCACTCCGAGGAGGGCCGCCTGGACCGCGCCGTGGTCCGGCTGGCCGAGCTCACCTGAGCTTCGACGCTCCGTTCCCTCCAACCCGAAAGAGGTATCTGCAGTGACGATCCGATTCGGTCATCTCGACATCGACTTCGACGACCGCGTGCTCACCCCGCGTACGTGGACCGTGCGACAGTCCGAGTGGGCGGCCGACCTCTCGGCCGATCTGCCGGACGGGCCGATGCTCGAGCTGTGCTCGGGGGCCGGCCAGATCGGTCTGCTCGCGGCGGCGATGGTCGGCCGCCGGCTGGTGTGCGTCGACGCCGACCCGGCCGCGTGCGCGTTCACCCGCGCCAACGCCGAGCGCGCCGGGCTGGCCCACCTGGTGGACGTACGCGAGGGCAGCATGGACCACGCTCTCGACCCGCACGAGCGCTTCGTGCTGGTGATCGCCGACCCGCCGTGGGTGCCCACGGCCCAGGTCCGGCGCTACCCCGAGGATCCGCGGACGGCCATCGACGGCGGAGCCGACGGGATGCTGGTCGCCACGACGTGCCTGGACACGACCGCCCGCCACCTCTCCCCCGGCGGTGCGGCCGTGCTCCAGCTCGGCACGACCGACCAGGCCGACCGCGTACGGCAGCTGGTCGAGGGCAGCGACCTGTCCGTCCAGGAGGTCCGTGGCTGGCCGGGCGAAGGGGTGCTCGTGCACCTCGCGCGGGCCGCGGCGCCGAGCATGGCGGTTCCGGCCGCCGGGTACCGGGAGCCCGATGGAAAGGTGGGCTGAGATGCTGCCGAAGTCGCGTGGCACCCTGAGTGCTGCTGTGTTCACCGCGCTGCAGAGCGGCGCCACCGCCGACCTGGTGCCGGCGCCGGAGTCCGAGGAGGACGCCCAGGTCACCCTGTGGGCGCTCTACGAGCTCCACTACCGAGGCTTCGACGAGGTCGACCCGGACCTCGAGTGGGACCCGGACCTGCTGCGCCTGCGCCGCGGCCTGGAGAGGTCGTTCGAGACCGAGCTGCGCCGGCGCTGGGACGCCAGCCCGCTCCGCGAGGCCGGCGAGCTGACCGACCTGATCGACGGGCACGACGGCCCGTCGCTGGCGCGGTTCGTGCAGCGTAAGGCCGACCGGGAGCAGGTGCTCGAGATCCTGCGGCACCGCTCGCTCTACCACCTCAAGGAGGCCGACCCCACCAGCTGGGTCGTCCCCCGGCTCGACACCCGCGTCAAGGCACCGCTGATGGAGATCCTGTTCGACGAGTACGGCGACGGCGACCCGAACCGGCTTCATCATCACCTGTTCCGCCGCGGCCTGGAGGCGGCCGGGCTGCGCACCGATCACGCCTGCTACGTCGACGAGGCACCGGTCGAGGTCCTCGCGCTGAACAACGCGCTGTCGTTGTTCGGCCTGCACCGTCGGCTCCGGGGCGCGGCGCTCGGTCACTTCGCGGCCTTCGAGGCGACGAGCTCGATACCGTCGCGACAGCTCGCCCAGGGCCTGCGCCGCCTGGAGTTCCCCGACGAGATGGCGGCCTACTACGACGAGCACGTGGAGGCCGACTCCGTGCACGAGCAGGTCGCGCTGCGCGACGTGTGCGGAGCCTTCCTGGAGGAGAACCCGAGCGAGCGCGACACCGTGCACCTCGGCGCCTTCACCTGTCTCGACCTGGAGGCGCGGTATGCCCACGCGATGCTCACCCAGTGGGGTGTCTCATGAGCGACTTCGAGCACGCCTCGGTCGTGCTGTGCCCGGCGGGACCGATGCTCCTGCGCGGCAAGCACGAGATCCTGGACGCCGACGGGAAGGTCCACCGCACGGTGCGCCCGGTGAGTGCCGTGTGCATGTGCGGTCGGTCCGCGATCAAGCCCTGGTGCGACGGTACGCACCGGCTGCTGTCCGCGGGCGCGCGCGACGACGAGCCCACCGGTTGAGAGGAGCCCCTCGTGGTTCGACTTCGCCGGGTCTCGGCGGAGGAGCCGGGATGGACCCGCCGCGGGGCGGGTCGCGGCTTCGTGTACCTCGACGATGCCGGTGACCGGCTGCCCGAGGATGCCGCGGCACGGATCCGCGCGCTGGCCATCCCACCCGCCTGGGAGGACGTCTGGATCTGTCCTCACGAGAACGGCCACCTCCAGGCCGTCGGGACCGACGCCGCCGGTCGCCGCCAGTACCTCTACCACCCCGACTGGCGGGCCAAGCGCGACCAGGAGAAGTTCGACCGGGTGCTGGAGCTCGGCAGCGTGCTGCCCCGCGTACGCGAGCGGGCGGAGCGGGACCTCACCACCACCGGGATGAGCGACGCCCGGGCCTCGGCGCTCGCGGTGCGGCTGCTGGACCTGGGCTGCTTCCGGATCGGCAGCGACGCCTACGCCGACGACAACGGCGGCTTCGGTCTGACCACGCTGGAGCGTCGCCACGTCCACAAGCGCGACGGCGCCTACGTCTTCGACTTCACCGGGAAGTCCGGCGTCCACCACACCATCAGCATCGACGACCCGCTGTCGGTGGAGGCGATCGCCACCCTGCGTCGCCGGCGCGCCGGCTTCGAGGAGCTCCTCGCCTACAAGCAGGGCAGCAGGTGGCAACGGCTGACACCGGCGATGGTCAACGACTACGTGCGCGAGCTGAGCGGCCTGGAGGTGTCCGCGAAGGACTTCCGGACCTGGCACGCCACCGTGCTCGCGGCGCTCGCCCTGGCCGAGGACCCCGAGGCCGCGGAGCGGGCGACCCCGACCGCCAGGTCCCGGCGCAAGCAGCAGGCCGCGGCGATCAAGGAGGTCGCGGAGTACCTCGGGAACACCCCGGCGATCGCCCGCGCCTCCTACGTCGACCCGCGGGTGCTCGAGCTGCACGAGCAGGGACGCACGATCCGCGTACGCAAGGGTTCGAGCACCGACCCGCAGGCCCGCCAGGCCGCGGCGGAGCGTGCGGTGCTGCGGCTGCTGGCGCCGGAGGAGGACTGAGCGGCGCGTCAGCCCTCGACGCCGGTGGCCTCGTGGGACGAGCCGACCGGCTTGCTCTCGGGTGATCCGCGCTGTCGGAGGTAGATCGAGAGCACCGCCATGGAGCCGACGGCCAGGAACTCCGACTGCCAGTTCTGCAGGGTCCGCGCCCAGAAGTCGGAGTGCAGCAGGTAGGAGCCCCAGGCGATCGGGTCACGGAGCTGCTGCATCCGGGTCTCGTTGTACGCGGCCCACCCGGCCACCGACTGGACCAGCCAGGACAGCACGAAGATGGCGCCCATGGTGAAGCCGAGCGACCGGGAGTAGAGCGCGGTCCGGAGGCCTCCGGCCCGGGCCAGCTTGGGCGAGTCCGGACGGGCGTACGCACCGACCTTCTGCTTCTCGTCGGACTCCTGGCCGGCGTCCTTGAGCGGCTTGGACTCCGGGGAGCCCCGTTGCACGAGCCAGACCGTCAGCATGACGTAGAGCAAGAACTGGAGGTACTCGCTCTGCCAGTTCTCGGTCACGTCCACCGCGAAGCTCGACGAGGTGAGGTAGCTGCCGAGGGTGATCCGGTCGAGGCCGTCGGCGAAGAGCTCGTCGTTGAGCTGGTGCCAGCCGGCGATCGCCTGGCCGGCGAGGCTGCCCAGGAAGAGCACCCCGAAGGCGAGGCTGAGCGAGTTCTCTCGGAAGAATCGTCGCATCGCTTCCCCTCACCCGTGCCTCAGCGCGAGGACGAACGTGTAGACGAGTCCGATCCCGATGACCGCCAGGTAGGCGACGTACATGATCCGCATCTCAGCCTCCGTGCAGGGCGCAGTCATAGGGCTTCGGCCGCTGCGGCGTGCAGCCCGCCGCGTGCAGCAGCCACTCGTCGGCGAACCGGGTCAGGAACAGCGTCTCGCCCTGGTAGCGGACCTCGGCCATGGTGCCGAAGACGTCGACACGGTCAGGCCGGCCCGGGGCGGGCAGCTTCTCCTCGGCGATCGCCTCGGCGCAGGGCAGCTTGGCCGCCGCCTCCAGCTCGGTCCGCGTCTCCGGGGCGAGCAGCGCGCAGGCGCCTGCCCAGTCCTGAGTGGCGACCGCGTCCTGGAAGGCGGCGGCGCGGTCACGTACCGCGGCGTCCTGGCCCGAGCCGCACCCGCTGAGGATCATTGGGAGAAGCAGTGCCAGCGCCGCGAACCACCACCGCATGGGATCCCCTCAGCCGCGCACGGCTCGCGCCGCGCCTGCCTCCGTGGCTTCGCCGCTGGTCTTCAGCTGGCCGCCCTGGTCCTCCAGGTGGGCGCGTACGAACCAGTGGAAGAGCTCCAGCTGCTCGGTCTGGCCGATCAGGATGTCCTGGGTGACCAGGTCGAGCTCCTCGAGCTCCTTGATCGCCGTGCGGTAGGACTCGATCACGCCCCGGTAGGTGACGTCGAGGGCGGCGAGGTGCTCCTGGGTGGTGGCCCGGCCGATGCTGTAGTCGTCCCACTCACGCTCCGCGACGAGTGCGCCCGGGGTGCCGCGCGGGGCACCGCCCAGGGTCGCGATGCGCTCGGCGAGCGCATCGGCCATGGCACGTACGGCGTCGACCTGGGGGTCGATCATCTCGTGGACCGCGATGAAATGCGGCCCGACGACGTTCCAGTGCACGTGCTTGAGGGTGAGCTGGAGGTCGTTCGCGGCGTGGAGTCGCGACTGCAGGAGGTCGATGGTGGTCCGAGCAGCGCTCTCGTCCATGCCCGGGATCGTGTAGTGCAGCGTGTCGGTCGTCATGGCGCGACCAGTACCCATAGCCGCTCGATTCATACCAGTACACGGGTGCGAATAAACTTTGCCGCGTGTCCGCCATCCTTCGCTCCCCCTCCCGTCTCTACCGGATCGTCGCCACCGCCGAGGCGGTGACCTGGGCGGGGCTGCTCAGCGGCATGTTCCTGAAGTACGTCACCGAGACCACCGACCTCGGCGTCAGCATCTTCGGGATGCTGCACGGGATCGTGTTCATCAGCTACTGCGTGACCACGACCGTGGTCGCCATCGACCAGCGCTGGTCGTTCGGCCGGCTCGTCGCCGGCCTCGCGTCCTCGATCCCGCCGTTCCTGACCCTGTGGTTCGAGCGCTACGCGGAGCGCCGCGGGCTGCTCGCACAGACGTGGCGGCTGCTCGAGGACGCCCCCACGCGCTCCCTCGAGCAGCCGCTCGCCTGGCTCCTCCGCAACCCGGTGCGGGGACTGGCCGCCGGCTTCGCAAGCGTCGCCGCGCTCACCGCGGTCGCGCTGGTCGCCGGGCCGCCGGTCGGCTGACCGGCCTCACCTGACCGGCATCACTTGTCGGCGTGCTGGTCCAGCTCCTGCCGTAGCTCTTCCTTGTCCTTGTCACCCGCGGGGATGCCCGCGTTGGACGCCTGACGGCGCAGCTCGTCGCGGGTGATGTCCTCGGGCATCTGCCCGAGGTGCTCCTGGCGGCTCTTCAGGAAGGCCTTGCCCAGCTCGGCGCGACGCGCGTCATCGAGACGGCTGCGCATGCCCGGCAGCACGGTCGACTCCTCCTCCTCGACGTGGTGCGAGACGGCGTCGACCACCTCGGCCAGCTTGTTGTCGTACGCCGTGGAGTAGGGGTCGCACTCGGCGAGCTCGGCAAGGAGGCGGTCGGCGAGGACGTGCTCCTCCTGGCTGTGCGCGACGTCGTCCGCCTCACCGGCCTCGTCACGGGCGACCGGGTAGACCTCGGCCTCCTCGGCACGGCTGTGCGCGGCCAGGAGGGTGACCAGGACCGGGGTCAGTCCGGCGCGTACCTCCGGCTCGCGCTCCAATTTCTCGAACAGACTCTCCACCTCACGGTGGTCCTGCATGATCAGGTCGGTCACGTCTTCGGACACGTCACTTCTCCTCTGTGCTGGTAGGGATCCGGCCGTCCACCGGTACCCCTGAACGCGCAGAGTCAGTCAGGCACCTCGTCGACGACGTGCACGGCCGCTTCCTCGGCCGAGGCGCCGGCACCGTCGATCCCCTCGTCCTGCCCGACGAGCTTCCCCTCGTCGTCCTCGCGCACTCCCTCGTCGGGACTGGTGAGCCGACCGGCACGCGCCTCACCCACCTCGCCGGTCACCGGCCCGTCCAGGATGTCGGCGTCGGCCTCGGCCTTCGCCTCCTCCCAGACCTCGGGCTCCTCCTGGGCACGGCGCTCGTCGATGGTCTCGCCCTCGCGCTCCTCCCGAGGCGTGACGCCCTTGACGGTGACACCGCGGGGCCGCTCGGGCGGCGAATAGCCCTCGTCCAGGACGTCGTCCACGCCGCGGTCGTCGAGGGTGTCCTCTGGCTGAAGCTGCTCTCCACTCATGCTTCGACCGGTATCCCGCCACCGGCTCGACGATGCTTCGAGGCCGCGCCCGCTTCAGGCAGGCCCGCCCTCGCCGCTGTGGTCGGCGAGCAGCTCGACGTCGACCTCCTCCTGATGCGAGATCTGCTCGACGACGAGCTCCTGCTGCTCCTCGGTCAGCGTCACCCCGGCCTCGTGCAGCGCCTTGGTGAGCTCGTCCCGGATGGTTCCCTCGGGCGCGGTCTCCTGCCAGGCGGTGACCCGTTCGACCACACCCTGGAGTGCCTGTACGCGAGCTTCGTCCTGGTTCATCTCAGTCATCTGCACGCGGTACCCGGCCCGGTGGGGGACATGCGGACGGGCGGCTCAGACCGGGTTCGTCTCGTCGGCGTGGGCGATCGCCTCGCGCAGCCGCTCGGCCTGGTGCTCCGGCGGGATGTCGGCCACCCAGGCGCCCATCGCCGCCTCGCTGCCGGCCAGGTACTTCAGCTTGTCGGCCCCGCGCCGCGGGCTGGTGAGCTGGAGGGTGAGCCGGACGCTGTCGCGGTGGGAGCGCACCGGGGCCTGGTGCCAGGCCGCGATGTAGGGGGTCGGGTCGTCGTAGAGCGCATCGACGCCGCGCAGCAGCCGCAGATAGAGCGTGCTCAGCTCCTCGCGCTGCGCGTGGGTGGTGGCGGCGAAGTCCGGCACCTGGGCGTGCGGCATCAGGTGGACCTCGACCGGCCAGCGGGCGGCGTACGGCACGAAGGCGGTCCAGTGCTCGCCGGAGAGGACGATCCGCTCCCCCTTCTGCTCGAACGCGAGGAGGTCGGCCTGCAGGCTCGGGCCGTACTCCTCGATCGCGGCGAGGAGGCGCTGCGTCCGCGGGGTGATGTAGGGGTAGGCGTAGATCTGGCCGTGAGGGTGCCGGAGGGTGACGCCGATGGCCTCGCCCCGGTTCTCGAACGGGAAGACCTGGGCGACGCCCGGGAGGGCGGAGAGCTCGGCGGTGCGGTCTGCCCAGGCCTCGATCACCGTGCGGGCGCGCTCGCGCGACAGCGAGCCGAAGGAACCCTCGTGCTCCGGGCTGAAGCACACCACCTCGCAGCGCCCGACCGCCGTGGCGCTGCGGCCGAGCGCGAGGCCGGACAGGTCCGCCGGCCCCTCCCCCGGGTCCGGCCCGAAGGACGGCGACCGGTTCTCGAAGACCGCGACGTCGTACGCCGACGGGATCTCGGACGGGTTGCCCGGCGTCTGCGGTGACAGCGGGTCCAGATGGGCCGGCGGCAGCATGACCCTGGTCTGGCGGGCGGCCGCCACGGTGACCCACTCGCCGGTCAGCACGTCCTGACGCATCTGCGCGGTCGAGGGTCGCGGAGGCAGCTCCCGCTCGTCGGCCCGTCGTTCGGCCGGCAGGGCCGAGTCGGGGTCGTCGAAGTAGATGAGCTCGCGTCCGTCCGCCAGCGTGTGGACCTGTTTGGGGATGCCTGTCACGCCTCGAAGGCTAGAGCTCTTTCGATATCGAAATCAACTCTTTCGCATTGACAAATTCCGGCTGGCCTGAGCAGCATGTCCGCATGCCCGAGCCCGCCCCGCACCTGCCGACCGAGGAGCGCCGCGACCGGATCCGCGAGCTCGTCGAGGAGCGCAGCTTCGTGCGGGTCGTCGACCTCAGCGAGGCGTTCGGCGTCTCCACCGTGACGGTGCGTACGGACCTGGAGGCTCTCGAGCACGGCGGCGCCGTCCGGCGCATCCGTGGCGGGGCGATGCCGGCCGAGGGCCTGCGGGAGCGTCCCTTCGAGGAGGTCCAGGTCGACGCGGCTCCGCAGAAGGAGGCCATCGCCCGTCTCGCCGTCGACGAGCTCAGCTCGGGCATGAGCGTGCTGCTCGATGTCGGCACCACCACCGCGGCCATCGCCGCCGAGCTGGTCCGGCGGACCGAGCTGGTCGACCTCACGGTGATCACCAACGGGCTCTCGATCGCGCTCACGCTGGAGCCCGCGCTGCCCCGCCTGCAGGTCATCGTCACCGGCGGGACCCTCCGCCCACTGCAGCACTCCCTCGTCCCGCCCCTGGCCGACACCGTCCTGAGCCGCATCCGTGCCGACGTCGCCTTCATCGGCTGCAACGGCGTCGACGTCGAGGCCGGCATCACCAACATCAACCTCCCCGAGGCGGAGCTGAAGCGAGCGATGATCGATGCCGCCTCCCGCGTCGTCGTCGCCGCGGACAGCAGCAAGCTCGGTCGCGTACACCTCGGCCGGGTCGCCGACCTCGGCCAGGTCGACGCCCTCGTCACCGACGGCGACCAGAGCGGGCCGGCGCTCGACGCGATCCAGGCGGTCACCGGCCTCGAGGTGCTCGTCGCCAGGGGCGGCACCCGCTAGGCAGCCGGCGTCTCGGCTTCCCAGCAGTCCTCCGCGGTGTGCTCGACCACGCCGTAATAGGCCGCTGGCTCCGCGGGCGCATTCCGGGCAGGGTCGACGCGCACCTCCACGTTCATGCACCCCTGCAGGGCCAGCCCGGTGACGACACCGAGCAGGACCACCGGCGCGAACGTTCTGACTCCGCGCCATGTCGATGCTGTTCTCATGCTCACTCCTCGTACGTGTGGTCGGCGGTTCACCCGAGCAGCGGGTCCCCTTCGGGTGGCGCGTCGGTGCGGTTGGCCGAACGGTTCATCGCGTGGTCGGGGAGCCAGAGCACGAAGGTGCTGCCGGCGGTGCCACGACTGACCAGCACCAGCCGGCCCTCGTGGCTCTCGGCGATCTGCCGGGCGATGGCGAGGCCGAGCCCCGAGCCGTCCGTGGCCGGCTCCTGACCGGCTGCTCCGTTCCCTCGGTAGAAGCGGTCGAAGATGCGTTCCCGGTCGGCCTCGGCGATCCCCGGCCCTTCGTCGGCCACCGCGGCCCAGGCCCAGCCGTGCTGGCCACCCATCCCGATGGTGATGGTCGAGCCCGTCGGGGCGAGCCTGACCGCGTTCGACAGCAGGTTGGCCAGGGCACGCTGCAGCGCGTCCGGGTCGCCGACGACGACCGGTCCCCGGTGGGAGCGCTCGACCATCCGGAGGCCACGGGCCTCGGCCGCGAGACGATGCTCCCGCACCGCCGCGGTGACGGCGTCGGACAGGTCGACCTGGCGGTCGGTGAACGCCTCGGAGCGGCTGCGGGCGATCGCGAGCAGATCCTCGAGGAGGCGGCGCATCCGGCGGGTGGCCTGGAGCACGACGACGCTCGCCTCGCGCCGCTCGGTCGGGGTGGACCGGTCGTTGGCGAGGACGGCCTCGACGTTGGTGTGGATGAGGGAGACCGGGTTGCGCAGCTCGTGGGAGACGTCCTCGACGAAGCGCCGCTGGTCGGTGAACGCCTTGTCGAGGCGGGCCAGCATCGAGTCGATGGTGTCGGCGAGCGTACGCAGCTCGTCGTGGGGCCCGGTCGCGCCGATGCGCCGGGTGAGGTCGGAGGCGTTGATCTCCTGGGCGGTGCGCGTGATCGCGCCGACCGGCCGCAGCGCGCGACCGGCGACCCACCAGCCGATGGCCAGGCTGAGGACGAACATCACGACCAGCGCGATGATCGAGTAGTTGCGCAGCGTCTGCAGCGAGGCGTAGTTGACCGCCTCTTGGACGTCGGCGAAGTCCGCTGCCTGGAACTCCTGCCCGGGCTTGTAGACGATGTGGCCGTCCTGCGTCTCGAACTTCTTGACCGTCACGGGGTCCAGCGGCGCGGCGCTGATGCTGCTGGAGAGCGCGAGGTAGACCCCGGCAAGGAGGAGGGCGGTCACGCCGAACAGCAGCGAGGAGTACGTCAGCGCGAGCCGCACCCTCACGGTGCGGAGCCATCTCGGAAGCCGCAGGGCCAGGCGACGTACGCCGGTGCCCACGCCGCCGCTCATGCGGTGGCGCCCTGGTCGAGCTCGGGCAGGTCGCGGAGGCGGTAGCCGCGGCCGACGACGGTCTCGAGGGCCGGAGGCTCGTCGCCGACGGTCAGCTTGCGCCGCAGCGTACCGACCGTGACCCGGACCGTCTGGGTGAACGGGTCGGCGTTCTCGTCCCACACGTGCTCGAGGAGCTCCTCGGCCGAGACGATGAAGGCCGGCCTGGTCATCAGGTAGCGCAGGACGGAGAACTCCTTTAGGGTCAGCCCGAGCTCCCGGTCGCCGCGCCGGGCCAGCTGCCGGGCGGTGTCGAGCCGGATCGGCCCGTGGGTCAGCACCGAGGTGCCGTCGCTGCTCGGCCGCCGCAGCAGCGCCCGCAGCCGGGCGGTCAGCTCGGCCAGCTCGAACGGCTTGGTCAGGTAATCGTCGGCCCCCACGTCAAGGCCGCGGACCCGGTCGTCGAGCCGGTTGCGAGCGGTCAGCATGAGGATCCGCGGGGGCTCGTCGCCGGCGACCTCCACTCCCCCGGTACGCAGCGCCGAGGCGACCTCGAAGCCGCTGCCGTCGGGCAGGTTGATGTCGAGGACGACCAGGTCGTAGGCGTTCAGGCCGAGCTTCTCGAGCGCACCGGCGACCGAGCCGGCACCGTCGACGGCATAGCCCTCGCGCTGCAGCGCGACCTTCAGCGCGCTGACCAGGCCGGCCTGGTCCTCGACGATCAAGACCCTCACGCTCAAGAACGGTAGCGCGCACCCTTGTCCGCGCAACGCCTTCGGGATGACTGCTGTGTATCGGTTCCGGCGCGCGCTTTCGGATCGCTTTCGGTGCTGTTTCCGCTGGTTTTCGGCCTCCTTCGATGAGATCGGTGTCCAGCAGAAGCACGCCATCGAGCTCCAGGAGGTCCCCCATGTGGAAGTCAGAGCACCAGCCAACCCAGCCGGCCCGGTCCGACCTCGGCGCCAACGCGGTCCTCGAGCGCGTCCTCTTCGAGGTCAAGCGCGTCGTCGTCGGCCAAGACCTGATGATCGAGCGGATGCTGGTCGGCCTGCTGGCCCGCGGCCACGTGCTGCTCGAGGGCGTGCCCGGGGTCGCGAAGACCCTGGCCGTACGCACCCTCGCCGGCGTCGTCGGCGGCTCGTTCACCCGTCTCCAGTTCACCCCGGACCTGATGCCCTCCGACATCGTCGGGACCCGGGTGTGGCGGCCGTCGGCGGAGCAGTTCGACACCGAGCTGGGGCCGGTCTTCGCCAACCTCGTCCTCGCCGACGAGATCAACCGCGCCCCGGCCAAGGTGCAGTCCGCGCTGCTGGAGGCGATGGCCGAGCGCCAGGTCAGCATCGGCGGCACGAGCCACCGTCTGCCCGACCCGTTCCTCGTCCTCGCCACCCAGAACCCGATCGAGAACGACGGCGTCTACCGGCTCCCCGAGGCCCAGCGCGACCGGTTCCTGCTGAAGGTCGACGTCGGCCACGTCGACGAGCTGGAGGAGATGACGATCATCCAGCGGATGGGCACCCGGCCGCCAGCCGTGGAGCAGATCCTCGACATCGCTGCGCTGCGCCGACTCCAGGCCCGTGCCGAGGAGGTGTTCGTGCACCACGAGGTCGCGCAGTACGCCGTCAAGCTCGTGATGGCGACGCGTACGCCGCATGCGTACGGTCTGCACAACCTCGACGGCCTGCTCGCCTACGGCGTCAGCGCCCGCGGCAGCCTCGGTCTGATCACCGCCGGCCGGGCGCTGGCCCTGCTGCGCGGGCGCGACTACGTGCTGCCGGCCGACATCGCCGACCTGGCCGGCGACATCCTCGCCCACCGGCTCGTGCTCACCTTCGACGCGGAGGCCGACGGGGTCGACCCGCGGGCCGTCGTGGACGCCGTCCTCGCCGCGGTCCCGCAGCCGCGGGCGACGCCGAGCGACGACGACGCGGAGACCGTCGAGCCGGCGTCCGGCGAGGAGCTGGCGTCGTGAGGTCCACGGGGCGCTCCCCCTACGGGGCCTTCCGCGAGCTGGACCTGACCGTCCAACGCCGGGTGAGCGGAATGCTCCAGGGCGAGGCCGACGGACTGCGGCTCGGTCCCGGCAGCGACGCGGAGGAGCTCGTGCCCTACACGCCGGGCCATGACGTACGCCGCATCGACTGGAACGCGACCGCGCGCCTCGGCGATCCGCACGTGTGGCTCACCCGGGCCGAGCACGAGCTCGACACCTGGCTGCTGGTCGACCGCACACCCAGCATGGCCTTCGGGACCGCGCTCGCCGAGAAGGTGGAGGTCGCCGAGGCGACGGCGGCCGCGATCGGGATCGCGGCAGACGGTCCGGGCAACCGGGTCGGCCTCGGGATCCTCGAAGCCGACGGCGTACGTTGGCGGCCGCCGGCCACCGGACGCCGGGCCGCGCGTCGACTGCTGACCGCGGAGCCGCCCTCGCCGCGTACGGCCCGGGCGGCGGCAGGCGGCGCCACCCTCGACAGCGCGCTGGTCGAGCTCGGACGGCGCGCCCGGACCCCGGGTCTGCGGGTGGTCGTGACCGACCTCCTGCCCGCGGACGGGACCTGGGAGCGGCCCTTCGGCTGGGAGTCGGCGCTGCGTCGGCTCACCGCGCGCCACGACGTGATCCTCGTCGAGATCGTCGACCCGCGCGAGCTCGAGCTACCCGCCGTCGGGCAGGTCACGATCGTCGACCCCGAGACGGACCGGCAGCACGAGGCCGACACCTCCGACCCGTGGCTGCGCGCCGCCTACGCCGAGGCGATGACCACGCTGCGCGGGCACAACGCCCAGGCCGTACGCGCCGCCGGCGCCGACCACCTGCGGATGTCCACCGACGACGACTGGGCGCGAATGCTGGTCCGGCTGCTGCGACGCCGGGCCCGACACCCCCGGCCTGCCCGCTCCCGGACGGCCACGGCCACCCACTGACCGGAAGGAGCACTCGATGAGACTCACCCAGCCGCTGTTCCTGCTCGCCCTGATACCGATCGCCCTGCTCGCCGTCGGCTACCTGGTCATGCAGCGTCGCCGGATCAAGTACGCCGTCCGGTTCGCCACCGCTCCCATGCTCGAGCGCCTCGTCCCGAACCGTCCCCGCTGGCGGCGCCACCTGGCCGCCGGGCTGGTGGTCGGGGCCCTGGCCCTGCTCGCCGTGGCGACGACCCAGCCCCAGGTCCGGGCGCAGGTGCCCTACGAGCGCGCCACGATCCTGGTCGCCATCGACACCTCCGCCTCGATGTCGGCCGAGGACATGCCGCCCAACCGCCTGGAGGCCGCCAAGTCGGCCGCCATCAGTTTCATCGAGCAGCTCCCGGCCCGCTACAACGTCGGCCTCGTGAGCTTCTCCAGCAACGCCCGCGTCGTCACCAGCCCGACCACCGACCACGCCCTGGTCGTACGCAGCATCGACGGTCTCGGCCCGCCCGACGGCGGCACCGCGATCGGCGAGGCGGTCTACTCCTCGATCAGCGACCTGCAGCAGATCCTCGAGGAGGCCGCGGCCGGCTCGTCCGAAGAATCGGAGGAGTCCGAGGAGTCCGAGGAGGAGCGGGCGCCGGCACATCTCGTCCTGCTCTCCGACGGCGGCAACTCCGCCGGCCGGAGCCCGGTCACGGCCGCCGCAGCCGCCCGGGAGGCGGGGCTGCCCACCTCGACCATCGCCTACGGCACCGAGGGTTCCAGCGCCACGCTGCCCGGCGGGCAGTCGGTCGAGGTCCGCGAGGACACCCTGCGGGACCTCGCCGACACCACCGGCGGCCAGTTCTACCGCGCCTCCAGCGCCGACGAGCTGCGTGAGGTCTACGACGACATCGGCACGCTGGTCGGCCATCACATCGAGTACCGCGAGATCACCGTCTGGGTCGTGCTCGGCGCGATGGTCCTCGCCTTCGCCGCGGCCGCGCTCTCGCTGCGCTGGTTCGCACGCCTCATCTAGGCCCCAGGAAGGACTCCCGTGAACGACAACCCGACCACCGACCACGACCACGACCTCGGCCTCGGCCTCGGCCGCCCGGCCGGACCGCAGCAGTGGACCGTCACGGCCCCACCCATACGTCCCCGCCGGCCGCTCCAGCCCGCACCACCACCCCCGATCCGACCAGTCGCACCCTCGCCGACACCACCGGCCGCGCCGAGCCCGACCCCCTTGTCGGCACCCCCTCCGGCACGACGCGTGGTGCGTGACCGCTACGGCAGGGTGCGGCTGGTCGCCCCGGCCAGGCCGCCGGGCCCGCCCACCGAGGTACCTCGGTCAGCCGACGCTCCGGCGACGCAGCCGCCTCCGGCTCTGATGAGGCGCCCCCGACGTACCCTCACGCTCGCCCTCGCCGCCGCGGTCCTGGCAGGCGCGGTCGCCGGTGGCGGCGTCGCGATCGGCCTCGCCGACCGCGGTCCCGTCGACGCCCTCACCGCCCCCGCACCCGCGCCGCAGGGCTCACAGGGAGCGGCGGCGACGAACGCCACCGAGGCCGCGGCCCAGCGCATCCTGCCCAGCGTGGTCCAGGTACGCGCCGGCCGCGGCACCGGCTCCGGCGTGGCCATCGACGGCGTCGGCCACATCGTCACCAACGCCCACGTCGTCGACGGCTCCGACTCGGTGAGCCTCGTCCTGGCCGACGGAAGCTCCACCCCCGGCCGCGTCATCGGCAGCGACGAACGCAACGACATCGCCGTCATCGCCACCGATCCGAACGCCGTACGCCCCGCCACCATCGGCCAGAGCGGCAACCTCCGCATCGGTCAGCCCGTGATCGCCGTCGGCTCACCCCTCGGCCTCAACGGCACCGTCACCTCCGGCATCGTCAGCTCACCGCACCGCTCCGCCGGCTCGTCGCCGGAGATGATCCAGACCGACGCCGCCATCAACCCTGGCAACTCCGGCGGCCCGCTCGTCGACCTCGACGGCCGCGTCGTCGGGATCAACACCTCCATCGCCACCCTCGGCGGCCCCAGCGGCAACATCGGCATCGGCTTCGCCGTCCCCATCGACCGCGTCCGCACCGTCGCCCAGACCCTGATCAGCCAGGGCTGAGCGCGCGTACCTCACCCATGTGTCGGACGGCCCAGCGCAGCCGGGTACAGGTCTGCCAGCCGGCGACGGTCGCCTCGCTCATCGGCTGTCCGTGCGGTGTGTGATCCGTCCACTGGAGACGGTGAGTCTGACCGGCGCGGCGGCGAGCTCGTCGGCCGGCGCCACGACCGGGTCCACCGCGAACGCGGTGAGATCGGCTCGGTGCCCGACGGCGACCCTTCCGCTGGTGCGTTCGGTGCCGTCCGCCAGCGCAGCGTGGGTGGTCATCCCCTCCAGCGCCATCAGCCCGGTGAGGGCCTGGTCGGGGGTGATCGGCGCGTCAACCGTTCCCGGGCGGCGGCGCAGCTGTGCGAAGGCGAGCACCTCGCGGGCGTCATACGACGCGATCGGCCAGTCGGAGCCCAGCACCAGGGTGCCGCCGGCGTCACGTACGTCCCGACAGGGCCAGGCGCGAGCGGCCCGCTCGCGGCCCAGCCGCGTCGACCACTCATCGGTGCCGTCGGCCCGCGCGTAGCCGGTGTGCGAAGGCTGCATCGAGGCGACGAGTCCCGCGCCGACCACCCGTCGTACGTCCGCCAGCGGCAGTGTCTCGAGGTGCTCCACGCGGTGCCGCACACCCCCGGTGTCCACGCCGGCCAGGGACTCGACGACGTGGCGCACGCCGGCGTCCCCGATCGCATGGGTCGCCGTCTGGACCCGATCGGCGGCGAAGTGCCGGACCGCCCGGGTGTAGGCCGCCGGGTCGCGCCAGAACGCGTCGGCTCCCTGCCCGTGGCAGTCGGCGTGACCCAGCCAGGCGGTCCCACCTTCGACGGTCCCGTCGATGAAGAACTTCACGCCGCCCACGGCCCAGCTCCGACCGTGACGCCCCTGGAGCGCATCGATGGCCGCGAGGTCGTCCTCCGGCATGCACCACGGCATCACTCGCAGCCGGATCGGCAGGTCGGCGGCGTCCTCGACCGCGGCCAGGACGTCGAGTGCGTCGCCCTCGGCGTCCATCATCACGCCACCCGTGAGGCCCGTGGTCGCCATGCCGTCCATCACCTCGAGGAGCCGCTTGTGGAGCTCGGCATGCTCCATCGGCGGGACGACGCCGCGCACGGTCTCCATCGCAGCGTGCTCCAGCAGAAGCCCGGTCGGCCGGCCCGCTGTGTCGCACACGATCTCGGCGCGCTGCTCGAACCGGCGCGGTCCGGTGACGCCGGCGCGGCGCAGTGCCTCGTCGCTGGCCAGCGACGAATGGCCGTCGTACAGGACGATGACGAGCGGGGCTCCGGGGAGGGCCTCCTCGAGCACCTGGTTGGTGATCGGGGCGCCACCGAAGACGTTGTGGTCGAGGCCGAATCCCGTCACCCAGCCGTCCTTGCCCGGCAGGGCACCAGCGAGCGCGGTACGCAGGTCGTCGAGGTCTCGGCATCCGGAGAGGTCCGCGCCGGCGAAGGCGGTCACCCCGAACAGAGCGTGCAGGTGCCCGTCGACCAGGCCGGGTGTCACCGTGGCACCGGCGAGGTCGACGACCTCGGTGGTGGAGCTCCGCATGGCCACGGCATCGTCGTCGAGAGCGACGATCCGGTCGCCACGGACCGCGACGGCACGAGCGATGGGGCGGTCTGGGTCGAGCGTGCGGACGGTCGCCCCGACCATGAGCAGATCGGCACTCACGACGCCGCCACCTCCGGGGTGCTGTCGCACGTCGCGGCGACGGCATCGAAGACGTCGCGGCGGTTGCGGCGCAGCCAGAGCGCCCACCCCACGCCCAGGACGCAGGTGACGGGGATGGTCAGCAGCAGGATCTGGTTGACGAGACCTGTGGTTCCGGTTAGGAACGAGATGTTCTTCGCGGACAGCACCATCGCCAGCACCATGAGCCCGGCGGAGACGACCGGCGCGACGACGGTGCGCCAGACGCCTTCCCCGGCGGCCCGCTTGCGGAAGTAGGCGACGACCGAGATCGCAGCAGCGACCTGGAGCAGGAGGATGCCGAAGATCCCGGGGGTGTTCACCCAGATCAACAGCTGGGTGTAGGGGTCGGCCTTCGCGATCGCGAAGCCTCCGACGACGGCCAGCGCCAGCGCGGTCTGCAGGAGTCCTGCGACGTAGGGTGCCCGGGTTCTCGGATGCACCTTCGTCAGGACGGCGGGCAGCAGGCCCTCGGCGGCGATGGCGAGCGAGTAGCGGGTCACGGCGTTGTGGAAGGCGACCAGGCTCGCGACCACGCTGGTGGCGATGAGCAGGTGCATGGCCGTGGTGAACCAGGTGCCGAGGTAGGTCTCGCCGGCGACGAAGAACATGCCGACCCCGTTCGTGGTGGCCGCCTCGACCGCTCCCGCGGCGCCGAAGGCCTGGACGATGCTCCATACGATGAAGGCGTACGTCCCGGCGAGGATCGCGACGGCCAGGTAGGTCGCACGCGGGATGGTGCGGCGCGGGTCGCGGGTCTCTCGGCGATAGATCACCGTGGCCTCGAAGCCCATGAAGGCGGCGAAGGCCGTCGGCAGGATCACCGTCATCGACGGCACGAACACGTTGGCCGGCGCGAACGAGTCCAGACCGACGCCCTCGGCGCTGCCGCCCTGGACGAGGATCGCGATCGCGAGGACCAGCAGTAGGCCCGTCTCCGCACTGAGCAGCACCGCGAGGAACTTCGCGCCGAAGTCGACGCTGCGGAAGCCGACGTACCAGACGATGGCGATGCAGGCGAGGGCGTAGACCCACCAGGGCTGGTCGATCCCGAGCACCTCGGCGAAGGTGCTCTGGATGGCGACGCCGGCGAGCCCGTAGACGCCGATCTGGAGCGCGTTGTAGGAGACCAGGGCGACGAGTGCGGAGACGACGCCGGCCGTGCGGCCGAGCCCGACCGCGATGTAGGAGTAGAACGCGCCGGCGTTGTCGATGTGGCGCGACATGGTCGTGAAGCCGACGGCGAAGACGGCGAGCGCAGCTCCCGCGAAGACGTACGCCGCCGGCGCCCCGATGCCTCCGATCATCAGCGCGAGCGGGGCGACGCCGACCATCACCATCAGCGGCGCGGCGGCCGAGACGACGATGAACACCAGGTCGCTGGTGCCGAGCGCGTCGCGCTTGAGGCCGGTTGCCGTGGGCTCGGCCGTCACCGTGGGGTTCGGGACAGTTGACATGACGGATTCCTCATTAATCGAAACCGATTAGATTTAGGTTGTGCGGTAGCGTACGACTCCAGAGCCCAGAAGGGAAGAGCTTCTCGTGACCCAGATCACCCAGCGCCGCGCCGGACGCCCCCGCAAGGCCCTGCTGGACCGTGGCCGCATCGGCGCCACGGCGCTCGAGCTGGTCGACGAGACCGGCGACTTCACGTTGCCCGAGCTGGCCCGACGGCTCGGGGTGCAGACCGCCTCGCTGTACCACCATGTCCAGGGTCGCGCCGGGGTCATCGAGCTGCTGCGTGAGCAGGTGAGCGCCGAGATGGACACCTCCGCGCTCGACCTGGGGCCGTGGGATGTTGCCGTCTCGGCGTTCTTCCGCTCCTACCGTGCGGTCTTCGCGGCCCACCCGCGCGTCGTGCCGCTCCTCACGACGACGACCATCCGGTCGCCGCAGGTGCTTGCTGCGTACGACCGGATGGTCGTCCTCCTGGAAAAGATCGGTTTCCCCGTCGACCATGCCATGGAGGTGCTGACTGCCGTGGAGAGCTTCGTCATAGGTTCCGCACTCGACCTCGCTGCGCCCGACGTGATGTGGGAGATCCCTGAAGGGGTCGAGGTCCCTCGTCTTGCCGATGCGCTGGCTTCTCAGCATGATGCCGCCCACCGGGCGGAGGCCGCCTTCGAGCTCGGGCTCCGGATGATGCTGGCTGGGGTGGCGGCCGAGATCCCGCCACCGACGGCCTGAGCCCCGAGCCTTCTGTTCAGTCCCGCCCGACGGCGGTCAGGTCGGTCTCCCGCGTCTCCTTGGCGATCAGGGAGGCGACGAGGGAGACCGCGCCCATCGCCGCGAGGTAGGCCGCGATCGCGTAACCCGTGCCGAACTTCTGGTAGAGCGCGATCGCGATGATCGGAGCGAGCGAGCCGGCGAGGACCGAAGCCAGGTTGTAGGCCAGCGAGACGCCCGAGTAGCGCACCTCGGTCGGGAACAGCTCGGAGAAGAACGCGCCGATGACCGCGCTGAAGGCGGCGAAGACCAACAGACCTCCGGTGACGGCCAGGATGATGAGCGCCGTGCTCTTCGTGTCGAGGAGGCCGAAGAAGACGAAGGACCACACGATCGTCGCAACCGATGCAGCGAGGTAGATCGGGCGCCGTCCGATGCGGTCGGCGAGCACGGCGATCGACGGGATCGCGACGACCGCGACGCCTTGGCCGATCAGAACGGCTGTCAGGGCCACCGACTGGTCGAGGTGGATCATCTTGGTGACGTACGTGATCACGAACAGGGAGTAGATGTAGAAGCCTGCGTTCTCCCCGAATCGGGTAGCTGCTGCCAGCATCACCATCCGCCAGTGCTTGCGGACGACGATGCCCAACGGCAGACCCTTGGGCTGGGCGGCGGCTTGCTTCTGTGCCTGCTCGAAGAGCGGTGTCTCGGCTACGTAGAGTCGCAACCACAGGCCGATGAGGACGAGCAAGGCCGAGAGCCCGAAGGCGATCCGCCAACCCCACGACATGAAGGCTTCATCGGAGAGCATGTTGTTGAGGGCGAGAAGCACACCCGCTGCCGCGAGATTTCCGAGCGGCGGGCCGATGTTCGGCCAGGAGGCATAGAACGCTCGGCGCTTCCCGTCACCGTGCTCGGAGACGAGCAGCACGGCACCGCCCCACTCGCCGCCGAGGGCGAAACCCTGGACCAAACGCAGGGCCACCAGCAGGATCGGTGCGGCAACCCCGATCGTCGCGTAGCTCGGCAGGAAGGCGATCAGGAAGGTGGAACCGCCCATCAGCAGGAGGCTCGCGATAAGCGTTGCGCGACGTCCGTGCCGGTCGCCGAAGTGACCGAGGACGACGGCGCCGATCGGTCGTGCCAAGAAGCCCACCGCGTACGTCGCGAAAGCGAGGATCGTGCCGACGAGCGGGTCGGATGCCGGGAAGAACAGGGTGTTGAAGACCAGCGCCGAGGCGGTCCCGTAGAGAAAGAAGTCGTACCACTCGACGGCCGTGCCGGCGAGGCTCGAGCCGGCGACGACCGGCAGGCTGGTGTGTGTTGTTCGCTGTGACTGCTTGCTGGGTTGATCGAGCGTTGTTCTGGACATGGGTCTCTCCTGAAGGGTGCGTGTCGTTCAGGCCGGAGGCCTAGAAGAACCAGTGCTCGGGCTCCTGCCCGTGCGGGATGACGTCCGCGAAGCGTCCGCCGTGAAACCCGAGAGCGTCTCCCTCGCGGGAGCAGACGTCCTTGACCGCTCCGAAGACGACCGTGTGATCGCCTGCCTCGACCACCCGCTCGACGTCGCAGTCGAGGTGCGCCAGCGCGCCGGGCACGACGGGCACGCGGTGGCCGTCGTACTCCAGGCCGAGGCCCGCGAAGTGGTCCTCGCCGCGCTGGGCGAAGCGCAGGGCGATCGGCCGCTGGCGCGACGAGAGGATGTTGACCACGAACCGCCCCGCGGCAGTGACCGCCTCCGCGCTACGGGCCCCGTGGTTGAAGCAGACCAGCAGCAGCGGCGGATCGAGCGAGACCGAGGTCAGCGAGTTGACGGTCATGCCGTGCGGGACGCCGTCGTGCTCCGTGGTGATGACGGCGACACCGGTGGCGAAGCGACCCATGGTCTGCCGCATCGCCATCGAGTCGACCAGGGCTGCGGCCATCGTCCCCATCTCCCTCAGTCCTCGGTCCGAGCGTGGTAGCGGACCTCGTAAGTGGTCACGCCTTCGTCGGTGCGCCACGGGCCGTGCGGCATGCCCGGCGGGCGGCAGGCAAACTCGCCGGCCACGAAGGTCCGGTCCAGCGTGAGATCATGGAACGAGCCCTCGATGATGTAGACCTCCTCCCAGAACTCGTGCTTCTGCACGCCCAGGTCGGTGGAGTCGGCGCCGGGCTCGTAGCGCAGAATCCGGGTGGCCACGCCACCGGCGGGGTCCGCCGCGAGGATCCGCTCCTTGATCAGCGGGTTGTCGCCCGGGCACAGGGTGTAATCGATGTCGGTGATCGGGGTGAACTCGATCTCGGGCTTGCTCATGCGGTGACCTCCTCGGTGATGGCGGCGAGCTCGGTGACGCCGTACGACGCCAGGAACTCCTCGACGGACGCGAGCGGCCCGTCGTAGTCGAAGTTGCGGAACGCGTAGCCCTTCACGACGAAGGGGGCTCCGGAGTAGAAGAGCTCGTACTGCTGATGGCGGCCGGCGAACTCGCTGCCGATCGCATCCCAGGCGAGCTTGAACAGCTTCACCCGGTCGATCGAGGAGATGCCGGGGCTGCTGACGTAGCGCTCCATGTCGTCGCGGGTGGCCTCGTCGACGAGCTCGTTCACGCTCGAGGGGACCTGCAGGACTCCCCCGCCGACGAGGTCTCGCAGGATCCCGATGACGCGCGGGTGGATCTCGGCCTGGAGGCCCATGGCGCCGTAGAGAGCCTGGGCGCCTGGGCGGGTCAGGCCCTGGGCGTCGGTCGTCGCGGTGAACTGCGCGGAGTTCACACCGGACTCCACGACCGAGACCAGGCTGGCCAGCTCGCCGAGCTTCTCGACGACACCGGGGAACTTGTCCACGCCGTTGACGGCGGCGACCTTGCGGGCGATGCCGGCGAGGAACTTCAGCTTGGTGGCGAATCGGATCTGGGCCTGGAAGTTTCCGAGAACGTGGGCGGCGGTCTCGAAGAACTGCTTGCGCAGGCCGGCGACATCCTTGTAGACGAAGACGTCCTTCCACGGGATGAAGACGTCGTCGAAGACGAGTAGTGCGTCGGTCTCGTCGAAGCGGGAGCTGAGCGGGTAGTCGTACTCGCTCGTCACGCCGGGTGCGTAGGGGCGGCGGCAGTAGAGGCTGAGGCCGGCGGCGTTGACCGGGACGGTGAAGCTGACCGCGAAGTCGGAGTCCTCGGCCTGGAGCGGCTTGATGCAGGACACCAGGATCTCGTCGGCGACCGCTCCACCGGTGGCCAGCATCTGGGCACCGCGGACGACGATCCCGTCCTCGCGCTCCTCCTTGACCCCGACCTGGATGAAGTCGCCCTCCCAGGCGTGCGCGGTCGTGGCGCGCGAGACCTGCGGCGGGATGATCGCGTACGACACGTACAGGTCGCTCTCGACGATGCGGCGGTGGAACGCGAGCACGTTGTCGGCCAGACCACGCTCGGACTCGAACGCCTCGGGATGCGCCGAGAACGCGGCCACGAAGGCACCCACGTGGTCGGGCGAACGCCCCACCCAGCCGTGGGTGTGGTCGGCCCAGACCTGGGCGGCGTCGCGCCAGGACTGCAGGTCCTCGGCGCTGCGGGGCGCAAGGAAGAGGCGGTTGACCGGGCGGCCGGCCACCTCGTCGTGGACCTGCATCCCGTTGGCGGGGTCGGCGGCGAGATCGAGCAGGTTGCCGATGGTGCTGGCGATCGGCGCGAAGGCCGGGTCGCTGGCGACGTGCTCGACGGGCTTGCCGTCGACGATGACGCGGCGGCCGTCGTCGAGGGAGGCGAGGTAGTCGGTGCTGGTGCGCATCAGTTGCTCCTGACAGAGACGGTGTAGGTGAGCTCGATGGGTGCGTGGCCGGGGACCTCGAGCTGCATGCGCCAGTCGCGGCCGTAGCGGAAGGTGCCGTCGATCAGCGGTCGGGTGCCGCCGAAGAGGACGAGGGCGACGTCGGCGCTGCCACCGATCTGGTCCCACTCCGCCAGGACCTGGGTGATCGGGAGCATCGAGGCGAGGGTGCCCTCTTGGTAGAGGTCGCCGTCGACCCAACTGCGGACGACGATGGCGTCCCAGTCGAGGAGGGCCGGTGGGTCGCCCAGCTCGATGAGGGTGGAGGCGATCGGCTTGGGGCAGGCGGCCTTCGAGAGCTGGATGCCGACGGTCTCCATCTTCCGGTCGGTGTGGTCCGAACCGATGGTGAGGTAGTAAGTCCCGTTCGCTCGGACGAGCACCGGCTCGACCTCGCCGGACGTCTCGGCGCCGCCGACCTCGATGTTGCCTGCGGTGGTCAGCCGGTCGACGTCGAGCGGGTAGAAAGCCGGGATGGTGTCCGGCTCCGGCACGCCGATCGCGGCGAGCTCGTCGATGTGATGGCGGACCGCCTCCTGGTCGCGGCCGGTGTAACCCGCCACGACGAGATGGGTCGGCGCGATCTCGACGTCGGCACCGTGGGTGGTGCGGAGCCGGAGGCGCGTCGCGGTGGTGCTCATGCGTACTCCTTCATGTGGGTGGGCTGTGTCGGTACGGGCGCGGCCGGCCACCGGCGGTCGGCCAGCGCCGGGAACTCCGCACGGAAGCGGCGCGGAAGGCTGGGGTCAAGGTCGGCGTAGGTGAAGCCCTCGTCGGCGCCGGCCTCGACGAGCACCTCGCCGGTCGGCGCAACCACGCGGCTGTGCCCGCCGAGGGCGACGCCCTGCTGCTCGCCGACGGCGTTGCAGGCGATCAGGTTGACCTGCTGCTCGACGGCGCGCACGGAGGTGAACAGCCGCCAGTGCTCGAGGCGGGCAGCGGGCCAGGCCGCGCAGACGACCAGCTGTTCCGCACCCTCGTCGACCAGGCTGCGGAACAGCTCGGGAAAGCGGAGGTCGTAGCACGTCGTGATCCCGGTGGTAGGGCCCGCGACCGGAGCGACGCCGAGGCCCTCCCCCGGCGTCAGCAGCTCCGACTCGCGAGAGCCGTAGCCGAACAGGTGGACCTTGCGGTATCGGGTGACGACCTCGCCGTCAGGGGCGACGACCACCGAGTTGTTGTGCAACCGGCCCTCGGGGTCGGCCTCGACGAAGCTGCCGAGGTGGACGAACAGCTTCAGCGCGGTGGCCCAGCTGCGAGCAGCAGCGACGGTCGGCCCCTCGAAGGGCTCGGCACGCTCGACGTAGTGCTCGAAGGAGAAGTAGCCGGCCGTCCACATCTCCGGCAGCACCAGCAGGTCGACATCTCGCAGGGCGCGCTCGGCGCGAACCGTTCGGTCGACGCGAGCAAGTCGGTCTTCGACCGATTCCTGGTCTGGGCTGGCGATCTGGAGAAGCGATATCTGCATGCCTCAACGATCGTGTGACCGCAGACACACCCGATATCGGAAAGACGCCGAGCGGCACTCGGATATACGCGAGGACGTGGATCAGCGACGCTCGGCGAGAACAGCTGAAGGGGTGACGCCGTATCTGGCACGGAAGGCAGCACCGAACTCGCCGAGGTGGAAGAACCCGCAACGGTAGGCGACGTCGGTCACCGACAAGCCGGGCGCGCCACTGGCCAGCAGGGCGTGGGCTCGCTCGAGCCGCTGAGAGCGCAGCCACTTCAGCGGTGTGGTCCCGAGCTCGCTCCGGAAACAGGCCTGCAGGCTACGTACGCTCGTACCGCACGCCTCCGCCACCGCGGTGACGGTCATCGGTTCGTCGAACCGGTCGAGCATGAAGTCCATCGCCACCCGCAACCGCGGCGACACCGGCCGGGAACGCTGGGGGTCGGCAGCAGTGGTCCGGTTGTTCGGCTGCGCCAGCAGCAGAGTCTCGATGATCAGCTGCTCGAGCTGCCAGATCAGCTGCGGCCGATGCTCCGCCGCGGCAGAATCGACCAGGCTGACGGCGGACTCCAGCAGACCGTCGAGGCTCACGACACCCTCTGCGAGCGCGACATCGAAGTGAACCGGCCCGACCTCCCCCGTCAACGCGGCCGCCACCGACTCGACCCGCGTGCGGTCAAGGCGCACGATCACCTGGTCCCAGGCGGCGTCGAAGGCGAACTCGAACTCACGGTGCGGACCGATGATGACGCCGTGTCCCGGGGTGGCCACCACCTCCGACTGCCCGTAGCGGAACACTCCAGCACCGCCGAGGGGGAGGGTGAGGAGGTAGTCGTCGAGGACCCCGTCGCCGGAACTCACCGTGACCTCGGCGCCGTAGCGCAACAGGTTGACCGACGCGTCGAGAAGAGGGACGTGGGTCAGGGTCGTGGCGAGCCGAGGCCTCGCCTGGCGCACGGCGAGGGAATGGGGGCGCAGCGCGCCAGTGCACGCCTCGATGATCTCGTCGGCATCGCCGGTGTCGGACAAGACAGCGCGACCGCGATCCGCCGTCAGACGCGCCAATGCGGGAACTCCCATGGCACCTCCCGACGATCTGAACAGACGGACTTCGAGCCGAGCCTCGAGTCCACCGATCATGGCTCGCCTGTCCCGGCCCCGTCAACGAGGCCGTGGAACCACCATGTGGTTCGTGCCTCGAGAAGGCGGCTCGGGCCTGAGCGTGTGCATTGCAAGAGAAACGATCAACGAACGATATGACAAGAGCCGCTGACCTTGGCGTTTTGCCTGGTCAGCGGCTCTGTTCTGGCTCCCCGAGTTGGACTCGAACCAACAACCCTCCGGTTAACAGCCGAATGCTCTGCCAATTGAGCTATCGGGGAATGCTCCTTGCGGCGCGGTGAAACCTTAGCAACCCGGCGGCGGCGATCGGAAATCGGGAGGCCCTCATTCGGCGACGAGATCGCGGAGGCCGCGACGGTGCTGCTCGAGGGCGGCGAGCTGGGCGAAAAGACGGTTGTACGCGTCGGGGTCGGCGGCCGCGTCGGAGCGCTGCAGACGGCTCTTCACGTCGGCGATGCGGCGCTGGTCGAGGAGCTCGAGGAGGCGTACGACGTACTGCAGGACGTACGCCGAGTCGGGCTCCTTCGCGGACGGGATCGGCTCCACGGCCAGCTCGGCGAGGATGCGGCTGACGAGCGGGTCCGAGGAGGCGGCGGCGAGCTTCTGGGCCCAGCCGGCGTCGCCGGTGCCGGCGCCGGGACCGCCGAGGCCGGCGATGATCTCCCACAGCGCCCGGTAGAGCGGGTGGGTGAACGCCTCGGGGGTGATCTCGCCGGTGGTGCGGCCGAGGGCGACGGGGTGCTGCACGAAGAGCTTCAGCGTCTCCCGCTCGACCGCGAAGCGGGGCTCGCGCGGGTGCGGCATGGGTGGGCGGCGGGGCGCTGCGGGCGCCTGCTGAGGAGCGACCGCCTCACGCCGGGGCGGAGCGGCCGACGGCGCCGGGCGGCCGGCGGCGCGGCGTACCTCTCGGGCGGCCTCGTCCGGATCGACGCCGAGGAAGCGCGCCAGGTCCCGGGTGAAGCCCATCTTCTTGGACTCGTCACGCACGGAAGCCACCAAGGGCGCGGCTTCACGGAGCGCGTCGACCCGGCCGTCGGCACGGTCGAGGTCGTACTTCGAGGCGACGTTGCGCAGCACGAACTCGTAGAGCGGGACCCGGTTGGCGAGCAACTCGCGGACCGCCTCGTCGCCCTTCTTGATCCGCAGGTCGTTGGGGTCGAGGCCGTCGGGCTCGACGGCGACGTAGGTCTGCGAGGTGAAGTTGCCGTCGCCCTTGAACGCCTTCAGGGCCGCGGCCTGGCCGGCGGCGTCGCCGTCGAAGGTGAACACCACCGCGCCGCGCAGCTGCTGGTCGTCGGAGATGAACCGGCGCAGCACCTTGGCGTGATCGTCACCGAAGGCGGTGCCGCACGTGGCGACCGCGGTGGTGACCCCGGCGAGATGACAGGCCATCACGTCGGTGTAGCCCTCCACGATCACCGCCTCGCGGGTGCGGGCCATCTCCTTGCGGGCCAGGTCGATGCCGTAGAGGACGTGGGACTTCTTGTAGATCGGCGTCTCGGAGGTGTTGAGGTACTTCGCCTCGATGCGGTCATCGTCGAAGAGCCGACGCGCGCCGAAGCCGATCACATCGCCGCCCGACTCCCGGATGGGCCACATCAGCCGGCCGCGGAACCGGTCGTAGTGCGACCGCCCCTGCGCCACCAGACCAGCGGTGACGACCTCCTCGTCGGAGAACCCGCGCGCACGCAGGTGGCGATAGAGGTCCTCTCCCCCGCGCGGCGAGAAGCCGACGCCGAAGTGGAGCGCGGCGTCGCGGTCGAAGCCCTTCTCAGCGAGGAACTGGCGCGCGACCACCGCGTCCGGGGTCAGCAGCTGCTCGGCGTAGAACTCGGCGGCGACCTTGTGGGCCTCGACCAGCTTGCCGCGGCCCGGACCCCGTCGGACCGGCGCATCGTCGCCCTCCTCGCGCTGGACCTGTACGCCGACCTTGTCGCCGAGCCGTTCGACCGCCTCGAAGAAGCTGAGCCCGTCGAGCTTCATCACGAAGTCGATGACGTCGCCGCCCTCGCCGCAGCCGAAGCACTTGTAGAACCCGCGCGAGGGGTTCACGTTGAACGACGGCGACTTCTCGTCGTGGAACGGGCACAGCCCTTTGAAGGTGCCGGGCCCGGCGCGGCGCAGCGTGACGTACTGGGAGACGATGTCGTCCAAGCGCGCCTTCTCGCGCACCTCCTGGATGCTCGTCTCCTTGATGCGGCCCGCCACGAGGTGAATCCTACGGGGCAGCCGCGACGGAGACCGTACGCCGTGGGCCGAGGTCCGCCCGGTGGTCCGCCCACATCCGCTGGTCGTCGCGGACGCGCGCCACCTCCGCCGGGTCGATCGTGGCGACGACCATGCCCGGGGTGGCGTCGTCGAGGCGCTCGACCGGCCGGCCGAGCGGGTCGTAGAGGGCCGAGCCGCCGATGAAGCCGAGCGGCCCGCCGACGAGTCCGGCGAAGGCGACGTACATCGAGTTGTCCAGCGCTCGGGCGGCGTAGTGCAGGTCGCGCCGGTGGCCGCCACCGGGGAAGTAGGCGCCGGTGTTGAGGTAGAGGATCGCGCCGTCGGCGGCCGCCGCTGCGGCGTGCTCGGGGAAGTTGGCGTCGTAGCAGACCGACAGCGCCACCCGGACGCCGTCGATCTCGATCGTGGTGCCGTGTCCGCCGGGCTCGAAGGGCTCGCGCTCGGGCGGGAAGAGATGCTGCTTGTCGTACGCCGCGACCGGCTCCTCCCCCGGCGCGAGCACGAGGCTGGTGATCGCCTGTCGCCCGTCTCGGGCGAGGGGCGAGTTGAGCACCAGCACCGCGCCGGTCTCGTCCACGGCGGCCTGTGCCGGCGCGAGCCAGGACGGATCGTCGAGCGTGGGCAGCGGCCCGCCGAACACGTCGAGGTCCCACGAGGTCGTGAACGTCTCCGGCAGCGCCACCAGCCGCGCGCCTCTCGCGGCCGCCTCGCGGACCCGGTCGGCCGTCGTCGCGACGTTGGCCGCCACCTCACCGGGGACCGCCGTCTCCTGCACCACCGCTACCGTCAGCACACCCCTGACCGTATCGTCCGTTCACGGATCCGCCACGCACGCTTCCCCTAATTCGCTTCCCGCCGAGCACCGAGATCGCGACAGTGGGAGCGTGCGCCCCCTCGCCCCCACGCTCGCTCTCGCCCTGGCTGTTCTCGTCGCCGCCGGACCGGCCGCCGCCGACGTACCTCCTCCGCCGCCGACCGCGGTGACGCTCGCCCCGGGCGGGATCCCGCCGAACCAGCAGGAGTCCAACGGCTACGACTTCGCCGCCGGCGGGGAGGCGCTCTCGACGGTCGCGACCCAGGACGTCGCACCGGGCCTGAAGCTGACCAACTTCCAGCGGCTCGAGACCACCGGCTGGAACCGCGGCAACGTCCTCACCGCGGACCTGTCCGAGCCGACGCTGTCGATGGACGTACGCAACACCGGCAAGGTCGCCGGGATCGGCACCCTCTCCCGCCAGATGGCCGGGACCGGCGCGGTGGCCGGCATCAACGCCGGCTTCTACGACATCAACGCCTCCGGGGCGCCGGTCGGGCTGGCCAAGAGCCGCGACGGCCTGCAGAACGCGCGGTTCGGCTCCGATCCCACGTTGTCGATGGCCGGCGCGAAAGCCGCGATCGGCGAGCTGACCTCGGGCGGGACCGTCACGATCGAGGGCACCGAGCACGACCTGGCCGGCTTCAACACCCCGTCGCTGCCCACCGGTGGCATCGGCGTCTACACCGAGCTGTGGGGCGACTACACCCTCGACCGGCCGGTCGGCGGTCCGGCGAACGTCTCCCCGGAGGTCGCCCGTGCCACCGTCGTCGACGGCGTCGTCACGGCGGTCGACGACGAGGCCGGTGCGCCGGCGGTGCCCGACGACGGCCAGGTGCTGCTCGGTCGCGAGGCCGGTGCCCGGGTCGTGGGCGACCTGGAGGTCGGCGACCGGGTGGATGTGGCCGTCGGGCTGGCCGAGGACGCCGACTGGGCGGTCAGCGGCAACGTCCAGCTCGTGGTCGACGGCGAGGTCGGCCCGGGCATCGGCGACGACGGCGTCCACTCGCGCACGGCGGTCGGGCTCAACCGCGACGGCACCAAGCTGATCGTGCTCGCCCTCGACGGCCAGACCGGCGCGAGCCGCGGGATGACCCGCGCGGAGCTGGCCAGGTTCATGCTCAGCCTCGGCGCCTACCAGGCGCTGAACCTGGACGGCGGCGGCTCGACCACGATGGCCGCCCGGGTCGCCGGCGACGTGCGGCCGAGGATCGTCGACACCCCCTCTGACGGGACCGAGCGCGAGGTCTCCAACACCCTGCTGTTCTTCTCCTCGGCGAAGCCGACCGGGGTCGCGACCGAGGCGCAGGTCCGCCCGGTCACCAACCGCGCGGGTGCCTACCGGGTGCTGCAGGGGCAGCGGCGTACGGTGTTCGGCTCGGGGCTGGACGCCACCTACGCGGCCGTCGAGCAGCCGGGCCGGTTCCGCACCCAGGACCCCGACGTCGGGATCCCCGACAGCAGCGGTGACCGCGCAGCGGCCGTCGGGCGGCGCACCGGATCGGCCGACGTCGTCTACACCACCGGCCACCACCGCGCCTCGATGCCGCTGACCGTCCTCGGCCCGCTCGCCCGGCTCGCGGTCGACAAGTCCCAGCTGGCGATCGAGCGGTCCGGCGAGACGGCGACGATCCAGGTCACCGGGTACGACGCGGACGGGCGACCGGCCCCGATCGAGCCCTCGGAGATCACCGTGGACGCCGATCCAGGCGTCGAGGTGACCCCCGACGGCGCCAACGGGTTCGCCGTCCGAGCCACCATGGAGAGCGGCGCGGCGGTGATCGACCTCGCGGTCGGCGGCCACCACGTGACCTCCACGGTGCTGGTCGGCAGCGAGCAGCACACCCTGGCCGACTTCGCCGACGGCGCCTCCTGGAAGGTCGAGACCGCCCGGGCGACGGCGACCATCCAGCCCGTCGCCGGCGGCGGACACGACGGCGGCGACGCGCTGCGGCTACGCCACGACTTCACCACCAGCACCGGCACCCGTGGCGTCTACGCGGTGCCGCCCGCCGGCCTGGCCGTGCCGGGCCGGCCGTTGAGCCTGTCGCTGTGGGTCGACGGCGACGCCAGCGGGATCTGGCCGCGGATCCAGATCCGCTCCGGCGACGGCACCGTCAGCAACCTCGACGGCGACCTGGTCACCTGGGACGGGTGGCAGCACGTGACCTACCCGATCCCGCCGGGCACCGCGATGCCGATCCGGGTCGACAAGATCCGGTTCCTGGAGACCCGTCCGGCCGCCTCCTACCGCGGCGACCTGACGATCAGCGACCTGGTCGCCAACGTCGCGCCGGACGCCCCGCCGACGCACACCGAGCCGGTCCACGACCCGGTGATCCTCACCGAGGGCACCGTCGACGACCGGCCGCAGCGGATCGCGGTGATGTCCGACGGCCAGTTCGTGGCACGCAACCCCGACAGCGACCTGGTGCGCCACGTACGCGAGACGCTCCGCGAGATCGTCGCCGCCCGGCCCGACCACCTGATCATCGACGGCGACCTCGTCGACGAGGCCTCCCCGGCCGACATCGCGCTGGCGAAGCAGATCCTGGACGAGGAGGTCGGCGACCGGATCCCCTACACCTACGTCCCCGGCAACCACGAGGTCATGGGCGGCCCGATCACGAACTTCAAGGCGGTCTTCGGGGCGACCCACACCGCGTTCCGGATCGGGGCGACGCAGCTCATCACCCTCAACAGCTCCTCGGGCACGCTGCACGGCAACGACGACGGCAAGGCGCAGCTGACCGAGCTGGAGTCACAGCTGAGCGCCGCGGCCGCCGACCCGACGATCACCGGTGTCGTCCTCGCCATGCACCACCCCATCGACGACCCGCTCCCCGACAAGGCCAGCCAGCTGACCGACCGGATCGAGGCCAGGCAGCTCGAGGACCGGCTGGGCCGGTTCCGTACGTCCTCGGGCAAGTCGGTCGCCGTCGTCAACGGTCACGTCGGCGTCTTCCACGGCTCCTCGGCGCAGGGCATCTCGATGCTGGTCAACGGCAACTCCGGCAAGACCCCGGCCGGCAACGTGGCCGGCGGTGGGTTCCGGGGCTGGACCATGGTCGGGATCGACCCGCGCGCCGGGGTCGTCGGCAGCGACCCGCGTCCCGGAGCGCGGCTGCGCTGGCTGCGCGCCGAGACCCGTCCTGCGGTCGACACCGTCTCGACCGGTGCCCCAGAGACGCTCGCGATGGGGTCGTCGGTGACGCTCGAGTCCACTTTCACCCAGGGCGCGGCGACCGTCCCGGTCGCCTGGCCGGTCACCGCCGACTGGGGTGGCGACGGGGTCGCCGTGGGCGAGCAGGGCCACGGCGTCGTACGCATCGACCCGGCCACCCGGCGACTGACCGCGCTGCGTCCGGGGACCGCCACCGTGACGCTCGTGGTGAACGGCGTGAAGGCGGAGTCGACTATCACGGTCACGCCTTAGCTCAGGTCAGTAGGCGCCCGACATCACGTTGGCGAGCGGCTCGCCGGCGGCGAACCGCTCGAGCTGCTCGCGGACGACCCGGTAGGCACGCGGCCACATCGCGCTCGACGCACCGCCGACGTGCGGGGTGATGAGCAGGTTGGGCGAGCTCCACAGTGGGCTCTCGGCCGGGAGCGGCTCGGTCTCGGCGACGTCGATGGCCGCGTGGATGCGCTCGGTCGCGAGCTCGGCGACCAGGTCGTCGGTGACGACGACTCCGCCACGGGCGACGTTGACCAGCAGCGCGCCGTCCTTCATCCGTCCCAGGAACTCCCGGTCGACCAGGCCGCGGGTCTCGTCGGTCAGCGGCGTGACCAGCACGATCACGTCGGCCCCCGGGACGAGCGAGGCGAGCTCGCCGAAGCCGTGGACACCGTCGCGGGCGGTCCGGGCGACCTTGACGACCTCGGTCTCGAACGGCAGCAGCCGGGCCTCGATGGCGCGGCCGATCGCCCCGTAGCCCACGATCAGGACCCGCTTGTCGGCCAGCGACGGGAACCAGCCCGGCCGCCACGCGTGCTCGTCCTGATGACGTACGTGACCGGGGATGCCCCGCAGTGACGAGAGGATCAAGGTGACGGCGAGCTCGGCGGTCGAGGTGTCGTGGATGCCCCGGCCGTTGCACAGGGTCACCCCCTCGGGGATGTGGCCGCGGGCGGCGTCGACCCCCGCCGTCAGCAGCTGCACCACCTGGAGCGACTTCATCTGGCTGACGACCTCGAAGATCCGCGACCCGAGCATGTAGGGCGGCAGGTAGAAGGCCACCTCGCCGACCGAGTCCGGCACCTCCACGTGGGCGCCGGCGAAGCGGGTGTGGTCGAAGAGCTCGAACCGGAGGCCTGGGGGCACCTCGCCCAGCTCGGAGGGGTCGAAGGGCAGCCAGACGAGGGGATCACTCACGCAGCGAGACTCTCATACCCCGGTAGGGGTGACCTGAATCACATCGCGCCGCTAGGGTGACCGCCATGGATCCGCTGGCACCGGCACACCCCACGTGGGTCATGCTCCTGATCGCCGCAGTCGCAGTCGCCGTACTCCTCGTCCTGATCGCCAAGGTGAAGCTCCACGCCTTCATCTCCCTCGTGCTGGTCAGCGCGGTGACCGCGATCGCCGCCGGGATCCCGGTCGCCGACGTCCCGACCGCGATGCTGACCGGGTTCAGCTCGACGCTCGGGTCGGTGGCGCTGCTGGTGGCGTTCGGCGTGATGCTGGGGCGGCTGCTGGAGGTCACCGGCGGCGCGCAGGTGCTCGCCGACACCCTCATCGGGGCGTTCGGCGAGAAGCGAGCACCCCTCGCCCTCGGCGTCGCCGCGCTCATCTTCGGGTTCCCGATCTTCTTCGACGCCGGCCTGGTCGTCTTCCTGCCGATCATCTTCGCGGTCGCTCGACGCTTCGGTGGCTCGATCCTCATCTACGCCCTGCCCACGGCGGGCAGCTTCGCGGCGATGCACGCGGTCGTCCCACCCCACCCCGGCCCGGTCGCCGCGGCCACCGAGCTCGGCGGCGACATCGGCCTGACCCTGCTCATCGGTGTCCCGGTCGCCATCCTGGCCTGGATCCCCGGCGCCTACCTCGTCGGCCGATGGCTGGGCGCCCGGTTCACCCCCGAGCCGACCAACGTCTTCGCGATCGACGAGAACGACGAGGAGACCTCGGCGAACGAAGCCGCGGCGCCGTCCTTCGCCACCGTCGTCCTTCTTCTTGCCCTGCCCTTGGTCCTGATCGGCCTCAACACCGTGGTCACCACCCTGCAGGCGGCAGGGGCGGTCAGCGAGGACGCCACCTGGGCCAGCGCGCTGGTGCTCATCGGACAGACTCCGGTCGCGCTGCTCATCACGGTCCTGGTGGCGATCCTGGTGCTCTCCCCCGGACGCTTCCCGGTCGGCCGCGCCAGCGAGATCCTCGACCAGGCGCTCGGCCCGATCTGCGCGATCATCCTGATCACCGGCGCCGGCGGGATGTTCGGCGGCGTGCTGCGCACCAGCGGCATCGGGGAGGCGCTCTCCACCTCCCTCTCCGACCTCGGCATGTCGCTCATCGTGCAGGCCTTCCTGATCGCGACGCTGCTGCGGGTGGCCCAGGGCTCCGCGACCGTCGCGCTGACCACCACCGCCGGTCTGATCTCTGCTCAGGTCGCCGCCGCCGGGCTCGGCGGCTTCGACATCGCCCTGCTCGTCTTCGCGATCGCTGCCGGCGCAACCGTCCTCTCCCACGTCAACGACTCCGGGTTCTGGCTGGTCAGCCGGTTCTTCGGGATGGACGTCATCACGACCCTCAAGACCTGGACGGTCCTGGAGACCACCCTCGGCCTCTCGGTCTTCGTGATCGCCTCGGTGCTCTGGGTGGTCGTCCCCTAACGACGCACCCTGCTCTCGAGCGTCGCCAGGCCCGGACCGCTGAGCTCCGGGAGCGCGTCGGCGCGCCCACAGACGGCCATCAGCAGCGCCTCGCCCGGGCCGGTGACCTCCTCACCGCTTCCGCGGGACCAGTCGAGATCGGTGGCGACGAGCCGGAGCGCCTGGGCGTTCTGCTTCGCCGGCAGCGGCGGGGCGAACATCGCAAAGCCGAGGACCGGGAGCAGCCGCTCGGCGGGCACCTGACGCGGCTTCCCGAGCGCGCGCCGGATGTCCTGGTGGTGGATGAGGCCGTCGGTCAGGCCGATCCGGGCGTCCGCGACGGCGGTCGGCCCGGATGGCTTCGCATGCGCTCGCACGTAGGCGACCAGCTCCTCGGGACTCCTGGTCCCGAACTCCTCGAGCCGGCTCTGGTTCATCCGCCCGAACCGGAAGCCCTGGCGCGCGAACCGGCCGAAGAAGCCGAGCAGCCCGACCTCCTCGTAGCTGATCATGTGCGCGACCACGTCGCGCACCGACCACCCGCGACACAGCGAGGGCTGGTCCCACTGCTCCGGCGTCAGCGTCTCGAGGAAGTCGGCGAGGTCTCGACGCTCGGCCGTCGCGAGCGAGGTGCGGTCCACCCTCATCACGCCTCCGCGAGGGCCCGGAAGCGCTCCAGGTAGATCCCCCAGGCGCTGTCGCCGGCGGCCCGGTCGCGCCAGCCCTGCCATCCGGCGCCGTGCCGGTCGAGGTGGCGGTGCTCGAGACGTACGCGGGTCTGCTCCGGTCCCACCGAGGTGAAGCTGAACTCGACCTCGCTGCAGCGGGCCGGGTCTGGCTCGAGCCGGAAGTCGGGGGTGATGTCCCAGGAGATGACGAGGCGGTGGGGCGGCTCGACGACGAGGACGCGGGCCCACTGGCAGGTGGAGCCGTCGACGCCGCGGTCGTAGACGCGGCCGCCGACCTTCGGTTCCAGCACGGTCTCGGCGATCTCGACGGGAAGCATGTTGTGCTCGCGCGGCTTGATGCGGTCGAAGTCCTCGGTGAACACCTTGAACGCGTGCTCGACCGGTACGTCGACGGTGATCTCCAGGTCCACAGAGGTGGGTTCGCGGATGATGCTCATTGCTGCTCCTTCTGCTCGGTCGTCTCTGCCCGGTAGCTGGCCTCAGCCACCTCCTTGAACGACTGCAACGCCTGGGTCCAGTACGTGTCCAGCTCGGCGCGCAGCTCGGCCAGGCCTTCGAGCCGGGCCTGGTAGATCCGACGCCGGCCGGCCGGGGTCATCGACACCAGGCCGGCCTCGCGCAGGACCTTGAGGTGCTGGGACACCGCGGCCATGCTCACCGGGAGCGCGTCGGCGATCTCCCCCACCGAGCACGGCCCGGCAGCCACCCGCGCCAGGACCTGGCGGCGGGTGGAGTCGGAGACGGCGTACCAGACATCGGTCACGAAATTTAAGGTAACGCTAAAATGTCGTGACCGCAATAGGCTAAGAGCGCCGACAGAGCCGCTCGTGCCAGCCCAGCGCCGTGATGTCGGTGAGCGAGGCGACCTGGTCGATCACCACCCGGAGCCGGGCGGCGTCGTCGTCCGCAGCGCGCCAGTCGTCGGCGAACTGGCGGTCGAGGTCGACCGGCGCAGTGGAGACGAGGTGCTCGACCAGCTCGGCGAGGACACTGCGCTGGCGGTCCATCTTCGCGGCCCGCTCGTCGGTGCGCATCACGTAGTGCGCCGCGATCCCCTTCAGCAGCGCGATCTCCAGGCGGGTCTGCTCCGGCACCACCAGGTCGGCACCGTAGCGGGCATAGGGGCCGCCGCCGGCTGCGTACGTCGCCTCCTTCACGGCGCCGCAGAACCGCCCGATCACGTCGGAGGTCAGGTTCTTGAGCATGGCCTGGGACCGACGGGAGGCGTCGTACGCGGCACCGTCGGCGATCCAGCAGCCGGCGCCACGGAGGTCGGCGATCGTCGCGACCGCCAGGGCGCGGTCGAAGCCGGGGACGTACCAGTCGGCGACCGTCTCGGCGACGCCGTCGAGGTCGAGCCGGGCCAGGTCGATCTTCCCGGCGACGATGCCGTCCTCGACGTCGTGGACCGAGTAGGCGACGTCGTCGGACAGATCCATGATCTGCGCCTCGACGCACTGCCGCTGCCCGGCATCGGCGACGCGCAGCCAGGTGAAGACCGGCAGGTCGTCCTCGTAGACCCCGAACTTCGCACCTTTCCGCTCACCGAAGCCCCACGGGTACTTGGTGCAGGCATCCAGGGTCGCCCGGGTCAGGTTGAGCCCGACCGAGCGCCCGTCGGCGTCGAACGTCTTCGCCTCCAGGCGGGTCAGGATCCGCAGCGTCTGCGCGTTGCCCTCGAACCCGCCGATCGCCTTGGCGTGCTCGGCGAGCACGTTCTCGCCGTTGTGGCCGAACGGCGGATGTCCGAGGTCGTGCGCGAGCGCGGCGGTCTCGGCGATGTCAGGCTGCGGCGAGTCCGGACCGTTCAGGGCGCGCGACAGGTCCCGCGCGACCTGGGCGACCTCGAGCGAGTGGGTCAGCCGGTTGCGTACGAAGTCGTCGGCCTGCGGCCCCACGACCTGGGTCTTCGCAGCCAGCCGCCGGGTCGAGGCGGCGTGCACGACCCGGGCGCGGTCGCGCTCGAACTGGGTGCGCTCCGGCGCGGCCACCCGCTTGGGCGGCTCGGCAACGATCCGCTCGCGGTCGGCGGCCCCGTATAGCTCCACGTCGGAGAGGCTATCGCTGACTCACGGCAGGAGCCCGGCGACGTCGGTCGGGTCGAAGCCGGAGTCGTCGAGGACGTCGTTGAGGGTGATGCCCTCGAGCTCGACCAGGACGGCTTTGGCGACCCGGCGGTCGAGGTCGGTCAGCACCCCCTGGATGCTGGCGCCGACCGGACAGGCGGGGTTGGGGCCGTGGATGCCCAAGACCGGGTCGTCGCCCTGCAGCACCTGCCACACCTGGGCGAGATTGACGACGCCGGGATCCGCGGCGAGCTCCCATCCCCCGTGGGCACCGGAGCGCGAGCAGACCAGGCCGGCCGCACGGAGCGGGCCGAGGACCTTGCGGACATGGACCGGGTTGACCGCGGTGCTCCCGGCCAACTCGTCGGAGCTGACCGGCGTCGCACGCCCGACGGCTGCGCAGGACGCGAGGTAGGTCAGGACATGGACAGCCACCGCGAAACGCGTGTTCGTCGGAGTGGCCATACCCCCATCTTGCCTTATTGCCATCACTATGACTACATTTACGGAACCGTCATCACCGTGACTACAGATAGGACTCCACCATGACCATCGCCATCACCGGCGCCTCCGGCCAGCTCGGCCGCCTCGTCGCCGACCAGCTCCTCGACACCGTCGACCCCGCCGAGGTCGTGCTCCTCACTCGCGACCCCGCCAAGCTCGCCGACTACGCCGAGCGCGGTGCCGACGTCCGCGCCGCCGACTTCGACAAGCCGGCCGAGCTGGTCGACGCCTTCGCCGGCGTCGAGCGCGTCCTGCTGATCTCGACCGACGCCGTCGGCGCCCGCGTCGAGGGCCACCGCGCCGCGATCGACGCCGCGGTCAAGGCCGGCGTACGCCACATCGTCTACACCTCGGTGTCCGAGCCGACCCCGGACAACCCGGCCGGCGTCGTCCCCGACCACGCCGCCACCGAGGACGCGCTGCGCGAGAGCGGCCTGGCCTGGACCATGCTGCGCAACAACCTCTACGCCGACATGCAGGTCGACTCCGTCGCCCAGGCCGCCGCGAGCGGACAGCTCGTCACCAACACCGGCGACGGCGGCGCGGCCTACGTCACCCGCGCAGACTGCGCGGCCGTCGCCGTCGGCGTGCTGACCGGCGAGGGACACGAGGGCAAGGCGTACGACGTCACCGGCCCGCAGGCCTACACCGCGGCCGACCTGGCCGCACTCGCCACCGAGCAGTCCGGCAAGCCGGTCGAGGTCGTCCAGGTCGACGACGAGGCCTACACCGCCGGCCTCGTCTCCGCCGGCCTCCCGGACTTCATCGCCCCGCTGCTCACCTCGTTCGGCACCGCCACCCGCCTCGGCAAGCTCGCCACCGTCACCGACGTCGTCGAGAAGATCGGCGGCCGCAAGCCCACGCCGCTCAGCGCGCTGATCTGACACCGTGATGCCGAGCTCGACTTGGTGGCCGGCGTAGATTTGGGGTGACTGACCGACGACGAGCTCTCCGCCCGGACACCGCTCGTGCCGGTCGAGAGGCGGACGTCATGCCGACGCCAAACGGTCCCATTCTCCTGTTCGAGTCCATGTCGCAAGAGATCGGCACGTGACCATGTCAGACATCGTCCTGCGTGTCCGGCTCGTCGGCGGCGACAGCATGGACGTCACCTACAGCGAGGTCGAGACGGCGACCGAGGCCGAGGCCATCGACCACGTCGCCGCGGTGCTGTCGAGCGACTCCGGCGTCCTCCGCTGCAGGCACGGCGATCGTTTGCTGCTGCTGTGCGCCCGAGGGGTCTCCGCTGTCGAAGTGGCGCCACGAGGCGCGATTCTCTGATTCCACCCGCCGAGTCGGCTCGTCCTGACGAGCCGACTCGGCGGGTTCTGTGTCAGGACGAGCCGACTCGCGGTCAGTTGACCGCCACGTGCACGTGGTCGTAGTGGTTGGCGGTGGGGTCGCCGCGGTCCTCCATCAGACGCCAGCCCTCGTCGGCACGGACCGGCGTCCAGATGCGCTGGTACCAGATGATGTCGTAGACGTTCAGCTCGCCGGCGTGCTCCTGGACGAAGGCGGCGATCGCGTCGCCGAGCTCCTTGTCGTCGGTCATGAAGTCGAGCGCCTTGCCGGAGATGTGCTCGCCGTGCGGGTCGTAGCCGTACGTCGTGCCCGAGGCGACCGCGGGGAACGCGTTGCAGACCGCGCGATAGAGGTCGACCGCGTCGGGGACGAGGCCGTCCTCCACCGAGGAGTCGCCGCACGGGGACAGGTCCAGCCCTGCCGGGGCGTCCTCCGAGGGCGTGGGCGTCGGGGTCGCTGCGGGAGTCGGCTCGGGCGGCGGCTCGGGCTTGGTCTTGCCCAGGTTGCCCTCGGGGATCCACACCGGGTTGCCCTCCAGGACGATCTCCTGGCGACCGCCCTCGTCGCGGCCGGTGTAGTAGACCGCCCGACCGAGCTCCAGCCCGCCGAGCTCCTTGGCCCGCTTTCCGTACGAGGCGTAGACCGTCACGTCCTCCTGGACGTAGCGCAGCACCGCCTTCTGGGCACCACCACTGACCGACGTCGGGCGCTCGATCAGCGACTCGATCGTCGCGACCTGGCTCAGCGCGTCGGTCGACGTACCCGCCCCACGCTCACCGCTACGGCTGACCGTGGTCTCCCGGCCGGTGAGCTCGCGACGGTCGCTCGACATCCGGGTGTCCTCCCGGGTCGTCGGCAGCGCCGGGATCTTCGCCTCGGCGTCGGCCCTCGCCTCGATCCGACGGTCAGCCGGCGACGGAAGCCGGAGACCCGACCTCTCCTCCACCTCGGAGATCACGATGCCGGGGTTCGCCGCGGCCACTCCGGCGCCGATCGCACCGCCGGTCGCGAACGTCACGATCCCTGCGGTCGCTACGGCCTTCTTGGTTCTACGGACAGCTCGATAATCGCCTCTGTGGCTGGTGGCCACTGTGCAATCCTTCGCTCGACAATGTGGGGGTCTCGCCCGAGAACGCCCGTCGCCACTCCCCGTTGGAGCTGGGTCGCGAACCCGGGCACAGCGCCTGAGTCAAGCACACCTGGAGGGGTATCCCGCCATCGTCCCCAGACTTTTGCGAAGTTGCTAACCGGTCGAACGCCCCGAAAACGCAGGTCAGCCCGGGCTTGGAAAGCCCGGGCCGACCTGTGTGCGCGACCAGATCAGTTCGTTGACACGTGGACGTGGTCGTAGTGGTTGGCGGTGGTGGACCCGCGGTCCTCCATGTAGCGCCAGCCCTCCGAGGCACGCACCGGCGTCCAGATCCGCTGATACCAGATGATGTCGTAGAGGTTGAGCTCCGCTGCATGCTGCTGCAGGTAGGCGGCGATCGCGTCACCGAGCGCCTTGTCGGAGGTCATGAAGTCGAGCGCCTTGCCCGAGGTGTGCTCACCGTGGGCGTCCCAGCCACCGACGGTCATCGAGGCGACCTCCGGGAAGGCGTTGCAGACCGCACGATAGACGGTGACGGCATCGGCGACCAGGCCGCTCTCGACCGAGGAGTCGCCGCACGCGGCGGTGTTCACGCCGGCTGCGACGCCGGTGGCCTCGGGCTTCTCGTCGACGAGGTGGCCGGTGGTCACCCAGGCGACCTCGCCGTCGTAGATGATCTCGTCGCGGCCGGCCTCGGTGCGCCCGGTGGCGTAGACCACCTCGCCGGCCTCGATCTCGCCGCTCTGGGCGGCGTGCTTGCCGTAGGCGGACCACAGGTTGAGCGTCTCGTCGGTCCAGCGCTTGACCGCCTTGGCGGTGCCGGTCTCGACCTGCTCCGGCCCCTTGGTCAGCGTCTCCACCGAGGAGACCGACTCGCGGTCGCCTCCGTTACGGCTGACGACGGTCTCCCGCCGGTCCCCGGCGACGCGCGCGTCATCACGGGTGCTCGGCACGTTGGCCTTGGCCGAGGAGAGCGAAGCGCCTGCGTTCTCGGTGATCAGGGAGGTCGGCTCCACGAATGCGGCTCCGGCGCCGACTGCGACGCCCGTGGCGAGGACTGCGACCCCTGCGCTGGCAACTATTGATTTGGTCTTACGGACGGCCCGAGTGTCGCCTCTGTGGCTGCCGGCCACACGCAATTCCTTTGCTCGATTACATGGTCAGTGCCCGAGCATTTCCCAAGGTTTCATCGAGTGAAACCCGTCGGGGAAGGTCGGGCACGGCATTGAGTACAGCACACACGACACGGGGTATTCCAATTCCGTTGCCGAGTTTTTGCGTTGTTTTGTACCTGTCGAGCGACTGATTCCGAAGCCCTGAGACACCCCTCCAGACCCGTTTGGACGAGCCCAGGAGGTCAGCCGCCGGAGGTCTCCGAGACGTTCTCCGCGAACCCGCAGCCGCGCCCGTCGGCGTCGTCCAGCCACCCCTCGGGGAGGACGACCTTGTCCCGCGGCGCACCCTGCCGTCCACGCGGCGCACCCAGCTGTGACGTGGGAAAAGGCTCGTTACGGTCGAGCTTGTCGAGCATCTCGTCGAGGTCGGCGAGGCTGTTCACCAGACCCAGGGTGCGGCGCAGCTCGCCACCGGCTCCGAAGCCCTTGAGGTACCACGCGATGTGCTTGCGGATCTCCTTGCAGCCGCGCTCCTCGCCCATGTGCTCGCAGAGCAGCTCGGCGTGGCGGCGCATGATGTCCGTCACCTCACCCAGATTCGGAAGAACGTTCACCGTGTCGCCGGCGAACGCGGCCGCCAGGTCGCGGAAGAGCCAGGGGCGGCCGAGGCAGCCGCGGCCGATGACGACACCGTCCACGCCGGTCTCCTCGACCATCCGGATCGCGTCGGCGGCCTCCCAGATGTCGCCGTTGCCGAGCACCGGGATGTCGACGGACGCCTTCAGCTCCGCGATCGCGTCCCAGTCGGCGGTGCCGGAGTAGGCCTGAGCGACCGTACGTCCGTGCAGCGCGATCGCCGCGGCGCCGCTCTCCTGGGCGATCCGGCCGGCGTCCATGTAGGTCAGATGGTCGTCGTCGATGCCCTTGCGGGTCTTCATCGTCACCGGTACGCCGTAGGGCTCGGCCGCACGCACGGCGTGCTCGAGGATCTCACCGAGCAGACCGCGCTTGTAGGGCAGCGCTCCCCCGCCGCCCTTGCGGGTCACCTTGGGCACCGGGCAGCCGAAGTTGAGGTCGACGTGGGCCACGCCGTAGTCGGCGCAGAGGATCTCGGTCGCCTTGCCGACGTAGACCGGGTCGGTGCCGTAGAGCTGCACGCTGCGCACGGTCTCGGCCTCATCGAAGACGAGCATGTCCTTGGTGTGCTGGTCACCCTCCACCAGGCCGCGGGAGGTGATCATCTCGCAGACGTAGAGGCCCGCGCCCTGCTCGGCGCAGAGCCGCCGGAAGGCTGCGTTGGTGACACCGGCCATCGGCGCGAGCACCACAGGGGTGTCGACGGTCAGGCTGCCGAACTGGAGAGGGCCGGGGAGAGACATGCCTTCTATTGTCCGGCCAGGGCGCGACGTACGGAAAATCAGGAAGACGGCGACGCGGACGGGCTCGGCTTCGCCGAAGCCTTGGGAGCCGCGTAGGGCGTCAGGTCGCCCTCCCAGGTGATCGGGTCGAACTCCTCGTAGGGGCGGAAGCTGACGCCGACGAGCTTGCCCTGGTCGGGGACGAGCATGACCAGGCAGACGTTGGCGGTGGCGCCGGGAGCGAACGGCTTGGGGAGCGCCTTGCCGTCGCAGGGCTTGAACGGCTCCTTGAACGCGGCCGCCTCGACCAGGTTGCCCTCGCCGTCGAGGCCCCACAGCGGCGCGTCGTAGCCGCCGAGGTCGGTGTCGCCGTCGTTCTTGATGGTGGCGCGTACGAAGTACGGAGCGCGCGCGAGCGTCGCCTCGTCGAGCTTCCAGCCGGAGAAGGTCTGCTTGTAGGAGGTCGACTCGAGCCTGGCGACGGTGATCGAGATCTTGCCGTCGACGCCGTCCTTGGGTGACCACTCGACCGTCGCGGTCTCACCCAGCCTGCGATCGGCGCCGGGCTCGGTGAGCGCACCGGGAGAAGGTGAGGTCGACGCCGAAGCCGACGGTGAGGCGGAGGCCGACGCGCTCTCCGATTCCCTGGGCGCGTTCGACCTGGGCGCAGTGCCGCTGCACCCCATCACTGACATGGCCATGACCGCACCCGTGACGGATGCGGCGAGTACGGACCCCGCTCGTTGCATGGGGACATCCTGCCCCACTCATCCGGGAAATCGTGCGGCAGGACGCCCCATGCAACGTTTACGACCCGGTAACGGTGTCGCTCAGGCTCGGGTCAGGCGCCGATCAGGCGCTCGGCGAAGTAGCGGCTCACGCCCTCGAGCGGGATCCGCTCCTGCTTCATGGTGTCGCGCTCGCGGATGGTGACCGCGTTGTCCTCGAGGGTGTCGAAGTCGACCGTGACGCAGTAGGGCGTGCCGATCTCGTCCTGGCGGCGGTAGCGCTTCCCGATCGACTGGGAGTCGTCGAAGTCGACGGCCCAGTTGGCGCGCAACTCGGCGGAGAGCGCCTTCGCCTTCGGGGAGAGCGCCTCGTTGCGGGAGAGCGGGAGCACGGCGATCTTGACCGGCGCGACCCGGTGGTCGAGCCGGAGCACGACGCGCTTGTCGACGCCGCCCTTCGCGTTGGGGGCCTCCTCCTCGGCGTACGCGTCGACGAGGAAGGTCATCAGGGCACGGGTCAGACCGGCCGCGGGCTCGATGACGTAGGGCGTGTAGCGCTCGTTGTTGGCCTGGTCGAAGTACTGCAGGTCGGCGCCGGAGTGCTTCATGTGGGTGCCGAGGTCGAAGTCGGTGCGGTTGGCGATGCCCTCGAGCTCTCCCCACTCGCTGCCGGGGAAGTTGAAGCGATACTCGATGTCGACGGTGCGCTTGGAATAGTGGCTCAGCTTCTCCTTGGCGTGCTCGTAGTGGCGCAGGTTGTCGGGGTTGATGCCGAGGTCGGTGTACCACCGGGTGCGCTCGTCGATCCAGTACTGGTGCCACTCCTCGTCCTCACCCGGCTTGACGAAGAACTCCATCTCCATCTGCTCGAACTCGCGGGTGCGGAAGATGAAGTTGCCCGGCGTGATCTCGTTGCGGAAGCTCTTGCCGGTCTGGGCGATGCCGAACGGGGGCTTCTGGCGGGTGCTGGTGACCACGTTGGCGAAGTTGATGAAGATGCCCTGCGCGGTCTCCGGGCGCAGGTAGTGGAGGCCGCTCTCGTCCTCGATGACGCCGAGGTGGGTCTTGAGCATGCCGGAGAACTCGCGCGGCGGGGTCCAGGCGCCGCGGGTGCCGCAGTTGGGGCAGGCCACGCTCTCGTTGATGTCGACGTCGTCCGGGTTGGCGATGCCCTTCTTCTCCGCGTACTCCTCCTGGAGGTGGTCGAAGCGGAACCGCTTGTGGCAGCTCTGGCACTCGACCAGCGGGTCGTTGAAGGTCTCGACGTGGCCGCTCGCCACCCAGGTCTGGCGGGGCAGGATCACCGACGAGTCGAGGCCGACGACGTCGTCGCGCTGCTGCACCATCGCCTTCCACCACTGGCGCTTGATGTTCTCCTTGAGCTCGACGCCGAGGGGGCCGTAGTCCCAGGCACTCCGGGTGCCGCCGTAGATCTCGCCGCAGGGGTAGACGAATCCGCGCCGCTTGGCGAGGGAGACGACGAGGTCAAGGGTCGATGCTGGCGGCTTTGCCACGATGAATGCTCTCTGCTCGAGGTGAGCCCGGCCGGCTGCCGGGCCACGGTGCTTGGGGGATCTGCGGAAATCGTATCCGTGGTGTCATTTTGTTATGTACGCCGCCCGCCGGGCCAATTCGCTCGGCTGGTGAGGTGAGTGCCGATACCGTCGGTGGCCATGGAGCCGAACGCGCGTCGCCTGTGGAAGCTGCTCGAGCCGATCCATGCGGTGGGTTACTTCTCGCCGGAACCGATCGCCCTCCTGAAGGGGGCTGGCTACCGCGGCTACTGGATGGGCTACTTCGCCGCCCGGTCCGCCCCGCTGGGGGCCGTCCCGGCCGAGGTGGTCCATGCGGTCTTCTACAACTTCGCTCTCTCCCACGTCTCCCGCGCGCTTCCCGACGCCTGGACCTACGCTCCGCCTGAGGCCGCGCACGAGGCCCGGCGCTCCGGTGCCGTCGCAGCGCTCCGCCGCCACCTCGGCGCGCTGGCCGACTCCGACGACGTCGCCCGGGCCGCCGCGCTCGCGTCGCGGGCCGCCCTCTCCGCGCCGCTGGAGGGCCGGCCCCTGTACGCCGCGCTGCGCTCGCTCCCCGTCTCCGACGACCCGCTCACCCTTCTCTGGGACGCCGCCACGCTGCTCCGTGAGCACCGCGGCGACGGCCACATCTCCGCCCTGCTCGCCGCCGGGATCGGCGGCCGGGAGTCCCACGTCTTCCATGCGCTCGCCACCGGCCTCTCCCCCTCGGTCTACGCCACCTCCCGCAACATCCACGAGACCGAGTGGGACACCCTCGTCACGGGGCTGCGCTCCCGCGGGCTCGTCACCTCCGACGGCGGCTCGCTCACCGACGCCGGACGGGAGACCAAGGCCGGGATCGAGTCGACGACCGATGCGCTCGCTGCCACTGCGTACGCGTCGTTGGAGGAGGTCGAGGTCGAGGACCTCATCACCCTGCTGCGGCCGCTGACCAAGGCCGTCGTCGCCTCCGGCGAGATCCCCCAGCAGTCCCCCATGGGGCTCGATCTCGATGACGCCACCGCGTGACGTGCACACGGTCGTTACCAGTGTGACGAATGAGGCACCTCAACTGTCACCTGCGTAACGACTGTGTGCAGCTTCCCCTCGTGTTCAGCGGCTCGGGTCGTTGAGGGAGAGGATCTGGCGGCGCTCGGCGTCGGTCAGGTCCGAGACGGCGAGGACGTTCTGGAGGACGTCGGACTTGCGGGCGATGTAGGTGTCGATGTCCATGGCCGGGTCGGCGGCCAGGGCCAGCTTCACGGCGGCGTAGTCGTCGCGGAGGTCGTCGCGGCTGCGCAGGACGTCGCGGACGGCGAGGTGGTTACGTACGTTGAGCGTGCCGGCGGCGCAGACGTAGACGTGGCGCCGCGGGTCGGTGTCAGGGGCGTGGAACGCCTCGCGGCCGGCGACGCCGAGGTCGCCGCGGTGGACGTAGCCGATCCGTTCGAGGGCGGCGACGGCGGCCGGGACGTCCTCCGGGGCCACGATGACGTCGACGTCGAGAATCGGCTTGGCCGCCAGGCCCGGGACCGAGGTCGAGCCGACGTGCTCGATGCTCGCCTCCGGGCCGTCCGCGAGGGCCTTCCGCAGGATCTCGGCGACCTCCTCGAACCGGATCGGCCAACTCGGGTCGTACGCCCTCACCTCGATGCCCACGGGCGAGAGTCTGACAGATTCGGCTCAGACTCGGCCGGCGTACGCCCTCGCGCGGGAGGGCAGACGCGCCACCAGGCCGGCGACGATGTCGGAGAGCGCGGGCGGCCACCATGGTGAGCAGGAAGGATGCAGCGCGGAAGACCTTCACCGCGTCAGACCCGCCCGCGGACCATGTCGATGAGGCGGCCCAGGACCTCCTCGGGAGCGACCTGGACGCCGTTGTGGAGATGGGCGTTGGTGATCCACGGGCGCAGGGTGGGGACCAGGTCGGCGGTGGCGAGGGAGTGCTCGCGCAGGACGTAGGGGTCGTCGTAGTACACGGCCGCGGCGCACGGGACGTCGACGGCGGCGAGCGCGCTCGGGTCGTAGAGGCTCGGCCACTCGCGCTCGGCGAGCAGGTCGGCCGCCTCGGCGAAGGGCGCCAGCAGCGGGTCCTCGGTGAGGTGCCACGGGAACAGGTGCTCAGCGGTGAGCAGGGTCGGGTCCTCCTCGTACGCCGCGGGCTGCACGCGCGCGGAGGCCCAGCGGGTGGCCTGGGCGTCGGCGTAGCAGGCCTCGTGGATGAGTACGTAGAGCGGCGCGTGTCCGCTGAACGGCAGCAGCGAGGCGACCTCGTGCCCGAATCCCAGGCCGGCCGGGTCACGCTCGAGGAGGTAGTGGATCTGCTCGGAGCCGCCGGCCATGCCGAGCCGGTTGCCGATGGAGCGCGCCTGGCGGGAAGACAGCAGGCCGCCGTGCGGGAGCCGGATCTCGCCGGCGTCGCAGCGTTCGACCAGCGCGCGCATCCGGTCGCGGTCGCCGGGGAAGCGGGCGTAGTGGCGCTCGGTGAGCTCGATCGTGCGGGCGAACGTGGCGGCGTAGATCTCGTCGACGGGCAGGCCGACCGGCGGCACTCCCCCGGTGAACAGCACCTCGCGCAGCGACTCGGGGTGGGTCGAGAGGTAGCGCAGCGAGCAGAAGCCGCCGAAGGACTGACCGAGCAGGGACCACCGCGAGATGCCCAGGTGAGAGCGGAGGAGCTCGGCGTCCTCGACGATCGAGTCGGCGCGGAAGTGGGCCAGATGGTCGGCCTGCGCCTGCGGGCTCATCCCGGTCATCGCGGTGAGCGGTGTCGACCGCCCGGTCCCCCGCTGGTCGAGGAGGATCAGTCGGTAGTCCTCGAGCGCCCGTTCCAGCCAGCCGGGCACCATCGGGAGGTCGATCGGGCGCGGGCTCTCCCCGCCCGGACCGCCCTGGAGGAAGAGCAGCGCGTCACGGTCGTCGGGATCGCCCGGGCGGAGCACCTCGCGGGCGAAGACGGTCAGCGTCTCCGGCCCGCCGCCGAGATGGTCCAGGGGCACCTCGATCTCGTGCTCGATCAGGACCAGTCCGGGGATCGTCTCGATGCGCACTCGCTGATCGTAGCCCCGCCGGCCGGACGCCGCCGTTGCGGAGCAAGCCCGCCTCACCTAACCTGAACACCGTTCAACTGAACGACGTTCAGGTAGCCTTCCCGAGGAGACGCCCCACATGACGACAGCCTTCGACCAGCTAGCCGACCGGATCCTGTCCGGCGGGGCCGCGACCGCTGAGGACGCCGTGGCGGTGCTGCGTGCCCCCGACACGGAGCTGATGAGCGTCGTCGCCGCCGCGGGGCGGCTGCGCCGCGAGCACTTCGGCAACACCGTGAAGGTGAACTACCTGGTCAACCTGAAGTCGGGACTGTGCCCGGAGAACTGCAACTACTGCAGCCAGGCGCTCGGGTCGCAGGCGCCGGTGCTGAAGTACTCCTGGCTGTCGAAGGACGAGACCCTCGAGCAGGCCGGCGCCGGGCTGCGCGGTGGCGCGACCCGCGTCTGCATGGTCTCCTCGGGCCGCGGACCCTCGGACCGCGACATCGACAAGGTCGTCGAGATGACCTCCGCGCTCAAGGACGCTCACGAGGGCGTCGAGGTCTGCGCCTGTCTCGGGCTGCTCAAGGGCGGGCAGGCGGAGCGGCTCAAAGCGGCGGGGGTGGATGCGTACAACCACAACATCAACACCGCCGAGTCCCACCACGAGAACATCGTCCAGACCCACACCTACGAGGACCGCGTCGACACCATCGGCAAGGCCAAGGACGCCGGCCTGTCGCCGTGCTCGGGCCTGATCGCGGGCCTGGGCGAGACCGACGAGCAGCTCGTCGAGGCGCTCTTCGCGCTGAAGGCGCTGGATGCCGACTCGATCCCGGTGAACTTCCTGATGCCGTTCGACGGGACGCCGTACGAGAACACCTGGGAGCTCTCCCCCACCCGCTGCGTGAAGATCCTGGCGATGGCGCGGTTCGTCTGCCCGGACAAGGAGATCCGGATCGCGGGCGGGCGCGAGATGCACCTGCGCTCGCTGCAGGCCACCGCGCTCCAGGTCGCCAACTCGATCTTCCTCGGTGACTACCTGACCTCCGAGGGGCAGGACGCGCTGGCCGACCTGGAGATGCTGCGCGACAACGGCTTCGTCATCCTCGGCATGGACGAGAGCGGGTTCGCCGAGCTGATCGAGGAGCACCGCGCCAAGGCCGCCGCCCGGGCCACCGGTGGTTGCGGCAGCAGCTGCGGCGACGGCTGCGGGTCCGCCTGTGGTGGTCACGACGAGCAGGAGCGCCCGGTGATCCGGCGCCGTGGAGCGGGGACCGATGTCGCTGCCAACGCTTGATCGGGGCACCGATCTGCTCGCGTTCGACCGCGAGCACCTCTGGCACCCCTACACCTCGATGACCGACCCGGCGCCGGTGCGGCTCGTCACCGGCGCCGAGGGCGTACGTCTCCACCTCGCCGACGTCGACGGTGATCGCCTCGAGGTCGTCGATGCGATGTCGTCGTGGTGGTCGGCGATCCACGGCTACCGGGTGCGCGAGCTCGACGCCGCGCTCGCCGAGCAGGCCGGCCGGATGGCCCACGTGATGTTCGGCGGCCTGACCCACGCTCCTGCGATCGATCTCGCGCGCCGGCTCGTGGAGATCACCCCCGAGCCGCTGCAGCACGTCTTCCTCGCCGACTCCGGGTCGGTGAGCGTCGAGGTCGCGATCAAGATGGCGCTGCAGTCCCAGCGCGGCCGCGGGCGGCCGGAGCGTACCCGGCTGCTGACCGTGCGCGGCGGCTACCACGGCGACACCTTCGGCTGCATGAGCACCTGCGACCCGGTCGGCGGGATGCACTCGATGTTCACCGAGATGCTGGTGCCCCAGGTCTTCGCCGAGCGTCCGCCTGCGCCGGGCGGTGACGTGGAGGCGTGGGCCGAAGGCGTACGTCGCCTGGCGGCCGAACACGCCGACGAGCTGGCCGGGATCATCCTGGAGCCACGGCTCCAGGGCGCGGGTGGGATGTGGGTCTTCGACGACCGCTGTCTGGTCGTGCTCCGCGAGATCGCCGACGAGCACGGCCTGGTGCTGATCTTCGACGAGATCGCGACCGGGTTCGGCCGTACCGGCGACCTGTTCGTGTCCTCGCAGGTCACGCCCGACATCCTCTGCCTCGGCAAGGCGCTCACCGGTGGCTACATGACGCTGGCCGCCGTGCTGACCACCGCCGAGGTCGCGCACGCGATCTCGCGGAGCGAGTCCGGCGTGCTGATGCACGGGCCGACCTTCATGGGCAACCCGCTGGCCTGCTCCGTGGCGCTCGCCTCGCTCGACCGGCTGGCTGCTCGCGGGTGGCACGAGGACGTGTCCCGGGTCTCCGCCGCACTGTCGGCTGGCCTCTCCCCGGCGTCCGCGGTTCCGGGCGTCAGCGACGTCCGCGTCCTCGGCGCCATCGGCGTGGTCCAGCTGGACCATCCCGTCGATGTCGCGAAGGCGACCGACGCGGCGCTGCGGCAAGGTGTCTGGATCCGGCCGTTCCGCGACCTGATCTACACGATGCCACCCTACGTCACCGGCGAGGACGACCTCGCCCGGATCTGCCGGGCCGTCACCGCCGCGGCGGAGGTGGCCTGAGATGGGCTGGCAGAGCTGGCTCGACGGGGCGGCCGCGGCTCGGGAGGAGGCCGGGCTGACCCGGCGACTGCGGCCGCGCGGCCCGGACGACGATGTCGTCGACCTGGCCGGCAACGACTACCTGGGCCTCTCCCGCCACCCCGAGGTGCGCCGCGCGGCCGCGGACGCGGCCCTGCTCTGGGGTGCTGGCACCGGCGCATCCCGCCTGGTCACAGGCACCTTGACGCTGCACGGCGAGCTCGAGGCCGAGCTCGCCGACTGGCTCGGCCAGCCGGGGGCGCTGACGTTCTCGACCGGCTACCACGCCAACCTCTCGATCGTCGGCGCACTGGCCGACCGCACCGCCCACGTCATCTCCGACGCCCACATCCACGCCTCGCTGATCGACGCCGTACGACTCTCTCGGGCGCAGCTCACGGTCGTCCCGCACAACAACGTGGCCGCGGTGCACGCGGCGCTGGCCGCCCGGCCGGGCGTACGCAGCCTCGTGCTCGCCGAGTCGGTCTACTCGGTCCTCGGCGACGAGGCGCCGCTGGCCGAGCTGGCCGAGGTGTGCCGGGCGTACGGCGCGCTGCTGGTCGTCGACGAGGCTCACGGCGTCGGCGTGCACGGTCCCGGGCTCGTCCACCGCCACGGTCTCGCCGGGCGACCGCACGTGCTGGTCACCGCGACGCTCTCGAAGAGCCTGGGCAGCCAGGGCGGAGCGGTGCTGGGACCGCGAGCAGTGCTCGACCATCTGGTCAACACCGCCCGGCCGTTCATCTTCGACACCGGCCTGGCTCCCGCCTCCGCCGCCGCGGCGCTGGCCGCGGCTCGGGTCGCGCGAGCACGCCCGGACCTGGCCGACACCATCCGGGCCCGCGTCACCGGACTGGCCCACACTCTCGACGTCCCAGCTCCTGCCGGAGCGGTGCTGTCGGTGCCGATGCCCTCGCCGGAGGCGGCGGTCGGTGCCCAGGCCGACCTGCTCACCGAAGGCGTACGCGTCGGCTGCTTCCGTCCGCCGTCGGTCCCCGACGGGGTTTCCAGGCTTCGGATCACCGCCGGAGCAGGTGTCACCGAAGAGGAGTGGGAGCGGGCGACCAAGGCCATCGACTCGGTCGTGGGTGAGGTCCGGTGACCGGGCGGGTCGTCATCGTCACCGGCACCCACACCGGAGTGGGCAAGACGGTCGCCACCGCGACGCTGGCCTCCCGAGCGCGGACGAACGGTGAGAAGGTCACCGTCGTCAAGCCGGTCCAGACCGGCACCGACGACGGCGACTGCGACGCCGCCGAGATCCAGCGGCTGACCGGGATCGAGGTCCACGAGCTGACCCGGCTCGGGGAGCCGCTCGCGCCGGACACCGCGGCCCGGCGGGCCGGGGTGGAGATCCCCCCGGTCGCTGCGTACGCTCCGACGATCTCGGGCCTGGCGCGAGACCACGATCTCGTCCTGGTCGAAGGCGCAGGTGGCCTGCTGGTGCGCCTCGACACCGACGGCGGCACCCTCCTGGAGCTGGCCGACGCGCTCCTCGTGGGTGGCACTCCGACGTCGTTCGTCGTCGTCACCGCGGCCGGCCTGGGCACGCTCAACCACACCGAGCTGACCGTGGCCGCGCTCCGCGCCCGCGGGTACGAGCCGGATGGGCTGATCATCGGCTCCTGGCCGGGCGACCCGGGACTGGCCGAGCGGTGCAACCGCGTCGACCTTCCCCGGGTGACCGGCGTACCCCTGCTCTTCGGCATCCCGGAAGGAATTGACAACCATTCTCAACAGACCTGAGAATGGTTCTCATGGCCCCCACTCTCCGCTCCGCCGGCCTGCTTGCTGCCGGCGCCCTCCTGCTCACCTCCGGCTGCGCCGCCCTCTCCGACGACTCCGGCTCCGCCGGTTCCGACGCGGGGAAGGTCCAGGTCGCGGCCGCGTTCTACCCGCTGGAGTTCGTCGCGGAGCGGGTCGCCGGTGACCTCGCCGACGTCACCGGCCTCACCAAGCCAGGCGTCGAGCCCCACGACCTCGAGCTCAGCATCAACCAGACCGCCGCGCTGCAGAGCGCCGACGTCATCCTCACCGAGCACGGCTTCCAGCCCGCCGTCGACGACGCGATCGAGCAGGACGTCAAAGGCGACGTGGTCGACGCCGAGAAGACCGTCGAGCTCCGCGCCGCCGAGGAGGGCGCGGACGAGCACGGCCACGAGGAAGAGGCCGGCCACGAGGGCGAGGCCGCTCACGAGGAGGAGGGCGAGGAAGCTCACGACCACGGTGAGATCGACCCCCACTTCTGGCACGACCCGGCTCTCATGGCCGACTACGCCGAGGCCGTCAGCGCCGCGCTCGCGAAGGCCGACCCGGACAACGCCGAGACCTACACGGCCAACGCCGAGAAGCTGACCGAGGACCTGACCGCGGTCGACGAGGAGTTCAGGACCGGTCTGGCGCAGTGCAAGATCAAGGAGGTCGTGGTCTCCCACGACGCCTTCGCCTACCTGGACAAGTACGGCCTCGAGTTCGAGTCGATCGCCGGTCTGACCCCCGACGCCGAGCCCAACCCGGCCCAGCTCGCCGAGATCGGTGAGCACGCCAAGGAGCACGGCGTGAACACGATCTTCTCCGAGCGCCTGGTGAGCTCCGCGCTCGCCGACACCCTCGCCGGCGACCTCGGCCTGAAGACCGCCGTGCTCGATCCGATCGAGGGACTCTCGGCAGACACCGAGGGAGAGGACTACCTTTCCCTCATGCGCCAGAACCTCGACGCCCTGAAGGCGGCCAACGGTTGTCAGTGAATCCTGTCCCTGCTGATGTCCCCGTGCAGCTGCTGCACGGGGATGTCGCGCTGTCCGGGCGCCCCGTCCTGCGCGACGTCGACCTGACGGTCAAGCGCGGCGAGTTCGTCGCGCTGATGGGTGCCAACGGGTCCGGCAAGTCGACGCTCGTACGCACCCTGGTCGGCCTCAACCCGCTCTCGGCGGGTCGCCTGGAGCTCTTCGGCCGCGCCCTGGCCGGCTTCCACGACTGGTCGCGGGTCGGCTATGTCCCGCAGCGCTCGACGGCCACCGGTGGCGTCCCGGCCTCGGTCTGGGAGGTCGTCGCCTCCGGTCGCCTCACCCACCGCAAGCTGCTGCGGCCGCTGCGCAGCGCCGACCGGGCCGCGATCCGGGCCGCGCTCGAGGTGGTCGGGATGGATGCGTACGCCCACCGCGGGGTCGCCCAGCTCTCCGGCGGCCAGCACCAGCGGGTGCTGATCGCGCGGGCCCTCGCCGGCCGCCCCGAGCTGCTCCTGCTCGACGAGCCCACCGCCGGCGTCGACCTGCCCAACCAGCAGGCTCTGGCCGAGGCGCTCGGCCGGCTCAAGGCCGACGGCGCCACGATCGTGCTGGTCGCCCACGAGCTCGGGCCGCTGGCCCCGCTGGTCGACCGTGCCGTCGTCATGCGCGACGGCCGCAAGGCCTACGACGGCCCGCCGCTGTCCGACGCCGACGTCCACGCCCAGGGCTTCGACGCCGCCCACGTCCACTGCGACGACGCCTCGGCCCGCGCCGCCAACGCCGCGGTCCCGACCCCGCTCAAGGAGCTGTGATGACACTTCTCGAGCTCTTCTCTGTCCCGTTCATGCAGCGCGCCCTGATCGCGGCGTTCCTCGTCGGGATCGCGGCGCCGGCGGTCGGCACCTACATCGTGCAGCGACGGCTGGCGCTGATGGGCGACGGGATCGGCCACGTCGCCGTCACCGGTGTTGCGATCGGCCTGTGGACCCAGACCTCGCCGACCTGGACCGCCGTGGTCGTCGCGATCGCCGGCGCCGTGGTCATCGAGGTGGTGCGCGAGCGCGGCCACGCCGAGGGCGACGTCGCGCTGGCGATGCTGTTCTACGGCGGGCTCGCCGGCGGTGTCTTCGTCACCGGCCTGGCCGGCACCGGCGCCTCCCGGCTCCAGGAGTTCCTCTTCGGCTCGATCCTGACCATCTCGGTCGACGACCTGCTCGTGACCATGGCGCTCTCGGTCGTGCTGATCGTGATCTGCGTCGGGCTCTCGCCGCAGCTGTTCGCGGTCTCCCAGGACGCCGACTACGCCAAGGTCGCCGGGCTGCCGGTGCGGTTCTACTCGATCCTGGTGGCCGTGCTGGCCGCGCTGAGCGTCGTGATCGCGATGCGCACCGTCGGGCTGCTGCTCGTCTCCGCGCTGATGGTCGTCCCGGTCGCGATCGTGCAGCAGCTGACCCGGTCCTTCCGGATGACGCTGCTGGGCGCGATGGGCGCCGGACTGGCCGCCTCGGTCGGCGGCCTGGTGCTGGCGGCCGTGCTGTCGCGTACGGGGGCCAACGTCCAGCCCGGTCCCAGCATCGTGCTGGTCGCGCTGGCCGGGTTCTTCCTGGTCTGGCCGATCGGCGCCTGGCTGCGCCGCCGGCGGGCGCTGAGGGCGCCGTTCCCGGAGACCTCTCCCGAGGAGAAGCCGGTCGACGAGGCCCACCCGCACCACCACGGCGAGAAGTGCGGCCATGTCGCGGTCGAGCACGGCGACCACGTCGACTACATCCATGACGGGCACCGGCACGCGGCGCACGTCGGCGCGGAGGGAGAGCACTATGACGAACACTGATCCGCTGGCGACCGATCAGCCGCACACCCTGCGCCCCACCAAGCAGCGGCTCGCGGTCGCCGAGGCGCTGGAGACCTACGACGGCTTCCACTCGGCCCAGGAGATCCACTCCCGCCTCGACGGCGCCGTCGGCCTCGCCACCGTCTACCGCACCCTGACCGCGCTGGCCGAGGCCGGCGCGGTCGACGCGATGCGCTCCGAGGACGGCGAGACCATCTACCGCCGCTGCTCCGACACCCACCACCATCATCTGGTCTGCCGTGGCTGCGGCCGCACGGTGGAGGTCGAGGGGCCCGCCGTCGAGCGCTGGACCAAGACCATGGCCGAGGAGAACGGCTTCACCGACGTCTCCCACACCCTGGAGATCTTCGGCACCTGCACCGACTGCCGCTAGTTCCGCTCCGTCGGTCGAGCCGGATTCGTGAGGAACGAACGAATCCGTGTCGAGACCAACACAGTCTCATCGAGCGCCGAGGGGACTGTGTTGGTCTCGACACGCCTCCGCCTAGCGGCTCCGGCGGCTCGACCAGCGGGGCTGGTCAGACGGGGTTGGGGAGGGCACCGCCGTAGCGGCGGTCCCGGGAGGCGTACGTCTCGATGGCGTGCCACAGGTGACGGCGGTCGACGTCGGGCCAGAGCACGTCGGTGAAGACGAACTCGGAGTAGGCGGCCTGCCACAACATGTAGTTCGACAGCCGCTGCTCTCCCGACGTGCGCCAGATCAGGTCGGCGTTGGCGAGCTCGGGGACGTAGAGGTACTTCTCGATCGTCTTCTCGGTGATCTTGGCCGGGTTGAGGCGACCAGCACGTACGTCCTCACCCATCGCCCGCATCGCGTCGGTGAGCTCGGCGCGGCCGCCGTAGTTGACGCACATCGTCAGCGTGCAGACGGTGTTGTGCTTCGTCATCTCCTCGGCGATCTTGAGCTCGTTGATCACCGACTTCCACAGCCGTGGGGCACGGCCGGCCCATCGCACCCGGACGCCGAGCTCGTTCATCTCGTCGCGGCGGCGACGGATGACGTCGCGGTTGAAGCCCATCAGGAACTTCACCTCGTCGGGCGATCGCGACCAGTTCTCGGTGGAGAACGCGTAGGCCGAGACGGCCTTCACGCCGATCTCGATGGCTCCCTCGACGACGTCGAAGAGCGAGGACTCACCCTCTTCGTGGCCCTTGGTCCGGGGGAGGCCACGCTCCTTGGCCCATCGGCCGTTGCCGTCCATGATGATCGCCACGTGCTCCGGGACGAGGTCCTTGGGGAC
>NZ_JAALAA010000021.1 GCF_011045035.1 Nocardioides turkmenicus | reverse complement strand
ACCCCACGACCCCTGCCTCCTCCCGGGCGGGGGTCGTTGGGTTTTCGTGTCGGGTCGGGCCGCTGTAACACGCTGTTCGTGGGACTACCCGCCCTATGGGAACGACCGGATAGTGCTACGAACGACGTGTTACATCCCCGCGGCACCCGCTTTCGAGCGCAGGTGTTGAATAGCGGGGTGGCAAACACCGCTCAGTGGCTCCAGGGAGCCCGTCCTCGCACACTCCCCGCGGCGCTCGCGCCGGTCATCGCCGGCACCGGAGTGGCTGCGTACGCCGGTGGCCTGGTCTGGTGGAAGGCGCTGCTCGCGCTCGTCGTGGCGCTGGCACTGCAGGTCGCGGTCAACTACGCCAACGACTACTCCGACGGGATTCGCGGCACTGACGACGAGCGCGTGGGGCCGCTGCGGCTGACCGGCTCGGGTCTCGCCGCGCCGTCCGCGGTGAAGCGGGCCGCTTTCATCGCGTTCGGGGTCGCCGCTGTGGCGGGGCTGGTGCTGGCGGCGACCTCCGCGTGGTGGCTCGTGGTCGTGGGCCTGGTCTGCATGATCGCCGCCTGGTACTACACCGGCGGCTCGCACCCCTACGGCTACGCCGGCCTCGGTGAGGTCATGGTGTTCGTGTTCTTCGGCCTCGTCGCCGTCATCGGCACCACCTTCGTCCAGACGCAGACCTGGGAGTGGGGCGCGCTGTGGGCCGGCGTCGGCATCGGCGCCATCACCTCCGCCCTGCTCGTCGCCAACAACCTCCGCGACATCCCCGGTGACACCGAGTCCGGGAAGATCACCCTCGCCGTACGCCTCGGCGACGCGCGTACCCGCTGGCTCTATGTCGCACTCGTCGCCGTCGCCGCGGCCTCGGTCGTGCTCGTCGCGCTCACCACCTCCTGGTGGGCGCTGCTCGGCCTTGGGTTCGTCGTGGTCGCCGCTCAGGGCGTCCGCACCGTCCTCGACCGCGCCAACCTCGGCCCTCGGCTGATCCCCGTCCTGCAGCAGACGGGGCTCGCCACGCTGGTGTGGGGGCTGCTCGTCGGCGTACCTCTGCTGTTCGCCTGAGCGCCCTGGCAAGGGGTGTAACACGCTGTTCGTGGCACTAGCCGGTCGTCCTGATCGGGCGAGTAGCCCTACGAACGACGTGTTACATCACCGCCAGAAAAGGCCTAGGCGGCCTTCGACCGGTGTACGCGGAATCGTTCCAGGTCTGAGATGTCGGTGCCGAAGGCTCGGCAGGTGGCTAGGTACTCGCGGGCCAGGCGGTCCTTGAGGTAGTCGCGGTTGCGGCCGAAGAGGTCGGGCCACTCGACCCGGGACATGCCGAGGTGGAACCCATGGGCCCATGCCTGCCTGGTCTTCTCCTCGGCCAGGATGTCATCGACCGAGCGGAGTGCCAGGCCTCCGTCCGCTGCGGGCACATACTTGCTCCGGCCGTCGAACTCGAAGATATGGCGACCCACTCGAAGATCGAATCTCGCAGTGCGTATGCCGTCCGTGATATCGAACTGCGTCTCGATGCCCGTCAGCCCGAGCTCCTCGAGTACGTCGCGGGTGAGCGACTCGCCGATCGACTCGACGCCTGCGTACGACAGCTCGATCGCCTCGCGCGCCAGCCGGCGGTTGGGCCAGTGCTGCATGTGGTCGAGGACCTCCCAGAGGTCGTCGACGGACACCCCCATCCGTCGAGCGGAGTCGACGGCGACGACCCCGTACGGACGGCCGTGCTCGCGCGCGATGTCGATCGCAGTGCGCGCAAGTCCAAGGACTTCGAACCCGTTCACCCGGACCACCTGTTCATCGAGGTACGGCGCGAGGTGGTGCTTGACGCCCCACTTGTTGTGGCTGCCGACGACCGGGTGGCGGGTGACGTGAGTCTGGGGGTTTCGGGGGAGGAGGATGCCCATGTCGAGCTCGAGCGCTGCGGTGTCGTGACTTCGTACGAACGGGACGGTGATGGCGGCGCAAGCGGCCCGGTCAAGGAGCCGTTGTCTGTCGGTGGGCAGTGTGATGCTCTCCACGTAGGCACGTTCGGCGTACACGCCTCGCCTGACGACCGTCCATGCTCCGCTCCGGACGTAGCGGTGGATCGTCTCGACGTCGAGGCCGGATTCCAGGGCTTGGCGACGAGTGATGAGTCCATGGTGGGCGGCCATCACTGCTTGGATGCGTGGGTTCATGGTCTTCAGCCTGCGGCCGGCCACCGACTCCCGTCGCCGTTCACTGGTGTCCTGTGGATAAGCCCGCCACGAACCAGGTCTGTGGATGGTTGCTGGCCCGAGGCTGGAGCCCGGCACGTGTAACACGCCGTTCGTAGGACTATGCGGTCGCTCTCATAGGGCGCGTAGTTCTACGAACGACGTGTTACACCGGAATCCGCGCGCACGAGCAGCAACACCTGCACCGCATCACGCCGGCGCTGGGACCGGCCGGCGCTGCCGCGCGAGGCAGCGCTCGGCGGCGCGGGCGGAGGGGTGGACGGCGACGGTGGCGATGACGATGATGCCCGCGATGATCGCCCAGCCGAGATGGCCGAGCTCCATCGCCAGGAACGTGTACGCAGCCGGCGCCCAGACGGTGCCGAGGGTGTAGCCGACCTGGGCCGCGCCCTGGTAGTCGCCGCGGCGCTCCGGGTCGGAGAGGTCGGCGACCAGGCCCCACTCGCCGGCGGACTGGAAGAGCTCGGCGCCGGTGACGGTCACGTGGCCGATCCAGACGAGCGCGATGGTGAGCAGGCCGACGGTGTCGTGGGCGACCGCGATGATGGCGCAGGAGGCCAGGAAGCAGAGGGCCCCGCGCCGCTCCGCGCGCAGCGACGTCGCCACGTCGGTCACGCCACGGGCCGCGATCACCTGCAGGCCGACGGCCATGACCGTGTTGGTGCCGAACAGCCAGGCCAGCAGCACTCGGGGCGCGTCGGTCTCCTGGACCAGCCACAGCGGGATGACGACGTTGAGCAGGACCTGGTGGGTGCCGAGCACGCCGTCGAAGAACGTCGTGGCGAGGAACGCGCGGTTGCGCAGGGCGCCGAGGCGGTCGCGTACGTCCTTCTTCGTCTCCGCCGCGGGAGCGGGCGTCGAGAGGCGGGGGAGGCGCGAGATCCAGTAGGCGTTGACCAGCAGCACCACGGCGGTCATCAGCGGGACCGCCTTGATCAGGGTGTTGGAGTCGGCCGCCAGGGCGAGACCGCTGGCCAGGGCGCCGAGGGTGTAGCCGACGTTGCGGGCGGCGCGCATGTAGGCGAAACCGCGGACGCGAGTGGCCGCCGGGAAGACCGAGATCCGGTAGGCGTCGCGACCCGACCGCTGCCAGGAGGAGGCGAGGGCGAGGAGCACCTCGACGGCGACGTACGCGGCGAAGTTGCCGACGAGCACCCAGGCGGCGAACAGCAGCGCCTGGAGAACGGCACCGGCGATCCAGCTGAACCGGGTGCCGAGGCGATCCGCGAGTCGGCCCAGGGGGACGGCGAACAAGAAGGTGGCGACGCCCGCGATCGTGAGACCGAGGCCGACCTGTGCGGCGGAGAGGCCGACGATCTGGGTGAAGAAGACCGCCGAACCGGTGAGAAAGGTGCCTTCGGCGAAGGCCGACAGCACCGACTGGTACGACATCGCCCGGATGAGCGGGTCGTCGGAGAGGACCTTGTCCCTCAACCGGATGAAGTGAGGGGACACGTCGACTCCAAACTGTCTTGACATCGAGACAACCGAAGTCTCGTGATCCCGGCGTCCGGCGTCAAACAGTTATCTGTGCTGCGCGGTCCCCATCACCGGCAGCGAGAAAAAGGAGCCCATCACGCCGACGGCCGCGCGTCGGCGTAGGTCGCGGCCGAGGTCAGCGGGTGGAGCCCTCGATCGTGCCGATCACGCCGCCGAAGACGTCGGTGGTGACGCCCCAGATGCCGCCGGCGATGGCCGAGATCGTGCTGGTCAGTCCCTGCGGATCGGTGAACAGCCAGAACCCGACGAACAGAACGCCGATGACGATGAAGATCTTCTTCTTGTCCATGTGAGCTCGTCCTCCCGAGAAATCCGATTGAATGAAAGGTAAATTCGCGAATCCGGACGCAAGCGCGCGAAATTCGCGAGGATGCCCCGGGATATAGATTCCCCGAAGTTAGCCTCCCCTCGCAAGAATTCGTCGAAGGAGACCACTGGGCGGGACAGTGTCGCGCCCAACGGTCCGGTAGGTGGCATGGCGCTGCTGGAGGGGTCGGCGCCGGGACTGCTACGCGCGCGGTGAGCACGTGTCGTCAGGTGGAACGAGGTGCGCTCAGGCGGTCTGGCGACTACGCTCGTCTCACATGGCGGTGGCGTTTGTCCAAAATGCCGATGCCCGGGAGTTTGCGTCAGCGCGCGGGAGGGGCGAGGCGCCTCCACCCACCGGTGCCGCATGGGGCTGCGCCGGACGGGACAATCGAATACTTCCGGAGATGTCCGGCAACCACACCTCACCTCGGGAAAGGGAGCAGAACAATGGCACCGCACCAGTTGATTCAAAGTACGACGCAGGCCGCCGAGTACGGCACCGGCGGCCTGGCCGAGTGGATCACCGACAACATCATCACGCTTGTCGTCCTGATCCTGGGCGTGACAGTCCTCTGGGCTGCGCGCAGCGGCAACATCTCGAAGGCGGTCACGATCGTCGGAGGCCTGATCATCGGCCTCGGCGTGCTCGGCCTTGCCGTCGGCAACAACGCTACGGACCTCGGCACGTGGATGGCCGGTCTCTTCAAAGGCTGAGCCCGGTCCCGTTAGCTGACCCAGGGAGGGATCTCGGGGATGAGGCTGCCTGACGACGACGAGCTGTACGAGGTCGACCAGACCTATCTCGGTCCCCCTCGTCGCTACATCGGGGAGATGCGCTACCGCACCATCTTCCTGTTCCTGGTGATCGCACCAGTGACGCTTGTGCTGCTGCGCAAGCTCGGCATGCCGGTGACGCTGCTCAGCATGGGACTCTGGCTGATCGGCGCCTCCTACCTCTCGATGAAGGCCTCCGACTACATCAGCGCGGAGAGCTCGGCCGGCGCCTGGCTGATGACCTTCTGGCACGAGCTCACCACGCCACGCGTCGAGACCGGCACCCAGTACGCCGGCGGCGCGGCTGTCGCCTTCCGGCACGCCACCAGCCCACGTGGCGGCTGGGCGAAGGCCATGCGCCGCCCGGGTCGTCGGTTCTCGCAGCAGCCCGGCGCCGCCGCCCCGGCGCCCCAGATGCTGCAGGCGACGGTGGTCGCCTCCACACCGCGGACCCAGACGCCACCGGTGCGTGGCAAGGCGGCTCCCGTACGCCGGGTGATCGAGGCCAAGGTCGTCGAGGAGCCGCTGCCGGCCCAGCTCACCGTCCAGCCCGCGGTCCAGCCGGCGCGAGGACAGCAGGCTGGTGGCGTACGCCCGGCGAAGGGTGGCTGGTCGAGTCGGCCGACCTCCTCGCCGCGCGAGCCCCGTGACGTCCCGTGGAAGGGCGGTGCGCCGTGGCAGGCCCGCCAGCAGGGTGAGCAGCCCGCGCCGCCTCCGCCGCCGACCACGCCGGCCGCGAGCCAGCCGGCGACGCCGCCGCCTCCGCCTCCGCCTCCGCCTGCGCAGGCGCCTGCGGCCCAGCCGGCCGCCCCCACGCCTGCCCCGGAGCCTGCGCCGAAGCCCGCCCGGCAGCCCCTTTCGCACGCGGTCAAGCCGGCCGTGGTGATCGCGCCGGAGCCGGGGCTCGACGACCTCGGCGACGAGGACGGCTTCGACGAGTTCGACGATGCGCCCTCGGGACGTACGCGTCCCAGGGACAATCAGGACCAGCAGGCGTTGCCTGACGCGCGCCCGCAGAGCGTGGACGACTACCGCAAGCGCCTCGACGGCGACGACGCACCCAACGACGGAGGAACCGCATGAGGCGGCCGCGAACGGAGCGGGCCTACGGGCCTGGCTTCGAGAAGCCCAAGCCGGGACGCAGGAGCGTCTTCGGCCGGGGCGGCGACGACTCGAAGGGCGTCCACGAGCCCAGAGGTGACAAGTGGGCGCTGGAGGAGGTGCGCGGTCACCTGACCTTCACCAGCGACCGCATCATCGCCTGGTACCTCGCCGAGCCGCAGACCTGGTCGTTCCGCGCCCACTCCGACCTCGAGGCGCTGATCACCGACCAGGCCAGCCAGCTGGCCGACCTCGTCGGCAACACGATCCACGGCCGGGTCACCACCCGCCCCTATCCCGTACGTCACTGGGCGCATGCCGCGTTCGCCAACGCCCCCGACCCGCAGCCCGGGTTCGAGGAGATGATGGCGCGCAACCAGGCCCACATGGCCGCCCACAGCCAGGCCGACAAGCTCGTCTACTACGGCGTCAACCTCGGCCGTCGGGACGCGACGGTGCGGACCCTGGCGAAGTTCTCCGCCAGTGCCGCCGAGCGCGAGATGGCCGCGATCAGCGAACGTCTCGACACGGTCAACCGGGTGATGTCGCGACCGGGCTTCTCGGCGCGGCCCGCGGTCGGTCACGACATGGAGTGGATGATCGCCCGCTCGCTCTCGCTGGGCGCCAAGATCCCCGTTCCCGAGCCGGGCGAGGCCCAGCAGAACTTCCTCGACACCGACGACATGGCCGAGTGGTTCGAGTCGGTGGCGTGGTCGGCCGAGCCGCTGGCGCCGACCGTCCAGGTCACCAGCAGCATCGGCGGCCGCCAGGAGACCAGCCACGTCTGCGTGCTGACCGTCTCCCGGATCGGCGACATCGAGGTTCCGGAGACCCATGCGCCGTGGATGGCGAAGACCGACGCGCTCGGTTTCCCGGTGGAGTGGTCCTTCCGCGTCGAGCCGCGCTCGCCTGAGGACGTCTCCCGCGAGATGGCGAGCCTGACCCGGCGTATCGACGGCCAGGTCAGCCACTGGTCCGAGGACCACGGCAAGCGTCCCCCCAAGCAGCTCGCCCGTCAGGCCGGCCGCGCCGCCGACGTCGAGGACGAGATGCGCTCTGAGTTCACCGGGCTCTCGACCCGCACCAGGGGCTGGTACCGGATCGCCGTCACCGGCCGCACCGAGGCCGAGGCGCTCGACAAGGCGCAGAAGGTCGTCGACCTCTACCGGCCGCAGATCAAGATCACCCGCCAGCTCGGGCAGTACCACCTGGCTCGGGAGTTCGTCCCGGGCGAGCCGCTCGCCTCGACGGCCCACGCGCGCAAGTTCCCGGTCCTCAAGGTCGCCGCCGGGCTCCCGGCGGTCACCGCGGAGGTCGGCGACAAGCGCGGCTTCTACCTCGGCGAGACCTCCGCGATGGCCTCGCGGGCTGTGCTGATGGACCCGTGGTACCTGACGGAGGTCATGGAACAGGCCGGCCTGATCCCGCTGGTCGGCACCCCGGGTTCCGGAAAGTCGACCCTGATGGGCGTCATCATCTACATGTCGATCCTGTCCGGCATCCACGGCGTCGCCATGGACCCGGCGGGCCGGCTGCAGCGGCTGATGACGCTGCCCGAGATCGGTGGTGGTGTGTTCAACGGCCAGCGGGTGCCGGCTCGGGCGCGCAGCGTGGACGTCCTCGGTGGTCGTCCCGGAAGCCTGTCGCCGTACGCCGTCGTGCCCGACCCCAACCCGGAGCTGATCCGGGCCGAGGCGATGTCGGACCACGAGTTCGCCGAGCGACTCCACCGCGAGCGGTCGGCGGCCGTGCAGCAGCGCCGCGACCTCACCGTCTCGGTGCTCCGCTCCTGCCTCCCGGTCGGGCTGGCCAACAACGAAGAGGTGCTCAAGCGCATCCGCGCCCGCGTCATGGAGGCACAGGCCGACCGTGGTGCCGACACCTCGACCATCGTGAAGATGCTCTTCGAGGGCGACGGCGGCGACCAGGAGATCGCCCGCGAGCTCGCCGCCGCCCGTGAGCGCGAGCTCGGCCGGCTCTTCTTCGGCAACGACTTCCTCCAGTCCGACGAGGAGCTGAAGGGGACGCCGTTCACCTTCTACAACCTCAAGGGCCTCAACACCCCGCCCGAGCACGTGCCGCGGGAGGAGTGGAGCGCCGAGGAGCAGATGGCGCGTCCGATCATGACGCTCGCGGCCTGGTCCGCGCTCCACCTGATCTACCGCAGCGACCCCAACGAGCGGAAGCTCTTCGCGCTCGACGAGGCCCACGAGGTCACCCAGGCTTCTGGCGGCACGGGACGAGCGCTGGTCCACAAGCTCTCCAGCGACTCCCGCAAGAACAACTGCGCCGCGCTGGTCTCCACCCAGAACGCCTCCGCGATCCTGGGCTCCGACATCAACAACTTCGTCGGGGCGGCCTTCGTGGGACGTACGCAGGACGAGACCGCCCAGCGCGACGCGCTCAAGCTCCTCGGCAAGCCCGAGGGCCTGGGTTACGAGTCGATCCTGGCTCGGCTCTCCCCGCGCACGCGGCGCGGTGACGAGCAGCTCGGCTACCGGGAGTTCATCTACCGCGACGGCCTCGGTGGTGACACCGGTCACGGTGGCATGGAGATCATCAAGGTCACCCTCAACCACCACCCGGGTCTGCAGGAGGCGCTCAACACCACCGCCGACCCGACCCGCCGGGTCAGCCGCGCCATCGGCAGCGAGCCGGTCGATCCCGCCGACAGCGAGCTCTCCGGGGACGGGATCGGCTGATGCCGCCGCGCCCTGCCCACCAGAGGACAGCCCTGCGCCGTAGGGCTGCCGCCCTCGTCGTACTCGTGGTTGCTCTTCTGTCCGTCGCCGGGCCGGCGACGGCTGCGGGGCCGAAGGGGATCGACATCCCGATCCCGTTCGACCCGACGGGCGGGCTCTCGGGCGTGAGCGATGCGTGCAACAACCTGGACGCGCCGATGCCGGCGTCTCCGTACGGGGACGGCTCGTTCATCGTGCGGATGACGGCGTTGGGGGCGGCGTCGAAGGCCGGCACGGAGCTGAACGACCCGGAGAAGATCAACGACGAGCTGGACCCGTTCCGCAACAAGGACGAGGTCTCGCTGGAGTCGGCCTATGGCACGAGCCCGCAGTGGTGGACCTACGACAACGGGTGCACGGGGCAGTTCGTCGCGGGCGCGGGGACCTCGATCGGCAACATCATGCTGGAGATCTCGGGGATCCTGCCCAACTGGTCGCACGCGCTGCTCAACGCGGTGATCGGAGAGAACTCGTTCCTGAAGGCGCTCGACGACCCGATCGTGGCCGCGTCCAAGGCGGTCACCGACGGGGTGTGGGCGCCGTGGGTGAGCGTGGTGCTGCTGCTGGTCGCGGCCACGGTGATGATCCGGGCGCGCGACGGCCGGTTCGCGCGTGCGGTGACGGCGGCGGGCTGGGCGCTGGGTGTGCTGGTGGTGACCTCGTGGCTGATCCAGTACCCGGTGGAGTCGACCCGGCTGGTCGATGACGGGGTGCGGTCGGCGACCGGGCTGATCGCGACCGGGTTCAACGACGGCAGGGCGGTCCCCGGCGTCGGCGACGACGAGTTCGGCGAGACCGATGCCGTCAAGGCGGTGGACGGCCAGATGGACGAGGTGGTGCGCTCGACGCAGTACCGCACGTGGCTGGCCGGTGCGTTCGGTGACCCCGACTCGGCCACGGCGAAGACCTACGGGCCGCGGGTGTTCCGGTCGACGCACTTCTCCTGGCAGGAGTACGACGTCTATCGCAAGGACCCCAACGGCGAGGGCAAGAAGGTCCTGGAGGCCAAGCAGGACGCGTTCAAGGAGCACGCCGAGGCGGTCAAGAAGTCGGACCCGGTGGCGTACGAGTACTTCAAGGGCGAGCACTGGTCGCAGCGGGCGACCACGGCGCTGGTGAACCTCGTGGTGGTCGTGGTCGTGTGCGGGTTCCTGCTGGTCGCGGGGCTGGCGATCCTGCTCTCGTTCGCGTTGATCCGGTTGATCGTGCCGTTCGCGCCGGCGGCGGGCGTGTTGTTCATGCTCGACCACACCCGCGATGCCGCGGTGGCGATGCTGAAGCGGGTGGTGGGGCCGCTGGTGATGGGCCCGATCTACTTCCTGGTCGCGTTGCTGCTGCTGCGGCTGGACTCGGCGATCCTGACCTCGACGATGTGGTTCGTGCTCAAGCTGGGCCTGATCGCGGTGCTGACCGTGCTGGCCTGGCGACTGACCCGCCCCGCCGCCTACGGCATCCCGCTGCCGGGCATGGGCCGGCTCACCTCCATGCTCACCTCGTACGTCGGCGCCCGGACGGGCACCGAGGCCGGCGTCCGCGACGCGACCGCCGACCGGCCGGCTCCCACCGGCGGTGCACCGGCCGGGCCCGGAGCGATCTCGAGCCCCGGAGGTGTCTACATGCCCGGCCACGAGCTGACCGGCAGCCGGCCGACGATGACTGCCGAGCAGGTGCCCAACCCGGTGCCGGTGACGGCCGCCGGAGCGCTCGGTGCCGCGTCGAGCACGACCAGCACACCGACGTACGCCCTGGGGTCCTCGATGAGCGGCAACGACGGCGAGCGCGTGGCGGGGCAGTGGTTCGACTCCCGCTCCGCGGAGCGCGACGAGCCGTCCTTCCGCGACGAGCCGACTGCCGGCCACGCCGCGCAGGTCTTCCACGACCGCGCCGAGACGCCGAGTCCTGTCGACCACACCGCCTACGGCGACCGCGAGCCGGAGCCGCCGCGACACACCCCGGTCGCCGAGGCCAACGTGGACTACGACGCCGACGGCAACCCGGTCTTCGTCATCTACTCACCGAACGGGAACCGCTCGGTGCCCGTCGACAACGGTCCGAGCCGGTTCGAGGGCTGGTCTGAAGGAGGAGCCCGGTAGTGCGGTCGACAACGACGCGTGGTGTGCTGTGGGAGGTCATCGCGCCGGTGCTGAGGTGGCCCATGAGGTCGCCGTTCCGGTTCTTCTCCGTGACCGTCGGCATCGTCTTCGTCATCTGGCTCATCGCCCAGTGGAGCGACGCGCCCGACGCCGAGCCGGCCTCGCGGCCGGAGCGGGGCTCGGTGTCGGCCGGGCAGAGCCCCAGCGCCACCGGATCGCCCGCACCCGTCCCCGACCCGGGAGCCGCGGCGACCAAGTTCGTCGCCGCCTGGGCCCGCCCCGACCTCACCACCGAGCAGTGGTGGGCCGGGATCAACGCCGCCCGTCCGGACGAGTCGCTGGCCCAGGCCCTGGGCACCACCGACCCGGCCACCGTGCCCGCGACCAAGGTCGTCGGCACCGCGAAGGTGCTCGAGCAGAACGACTCGGAGGCGCGTGCTGAGGTCACGACCGACGGTCCCAAGGTCATCGTCTACCTGACGCTGGTCGACAACGTCTGGTACGTCGCCAACATCCTCCCCGGGGGCTGACATGATCCTCGCTAAAGCGCGTCTGATCTGGGGAATCGTGGCCGCGGCGGCCACGCTCGTCCTGGTGGTCACCGGTGCCTTGGTGATCTTGATCGGCGGTCTGGCGAGCACCGAGCAGAGCAACCAGGACCAGGCAGAGTCGGGCTGTGTCGGCGGCACCAACGCGATCCCGACCGGGAACCTGGGACCGGACGGTGAGATCCCCGAGGGCAGCATCGCCGGGTTCAACACCGAGCAGATCCAGAACGCCCGGACGATCGTGGCGGTCGGCAAGCAGTCCGGCGTGCCCGCCTACGGGTGGGTGATCGCGCTCGCGACCGCGATGCAGGAGAGCACCCTGCGCAACATCGACTACGGCGACCGCGACTCGGTCGGCCTCTTCCAGCAGCGCCCGGTCTCCGGGTGGGGCACCGTCGCCGACATCATGAACCCGGTCAAGTCCGCCCAGGCCTTCTACGGCGTGGCCGCCCACACCGGCAACACCGGCCTCCTGGACATCCCGGGCTGGCGCAAGATGCAGGTCACCGCCGCCGCCCAGGCAGTGCAGCGATCGGCGTTCCCGCTGGCGTACGCCCAGCACGAGGAGGAGGCGCGGGCCCTCGTCGCCGCGCTCGCCGACGGGGTCTCGGCCGCCGACCTGACCGCCACCGCGACCGACGTGGCGTGCACGATCGGCATGGCCGGGATCAGCACCTCCGTCGTACGTCCGATCCAGGCCGGGCTCGCGATCGACAACAACAACTACGGCAACTCCGGCTCCAACTGGGCCAACATGCACACCGGCAACGACTACTCCTCGCCCTGCGGCACCCCGGTGCAGGCGGCCCACGGTGGCACGATCGTGATCGAGTCCGGCGGCGGCTGGGGCTGGTCGGGGCGCTGGCTGGTGAAGGTGCAGACGGCGCCCGGCAACCTGACCACGTGGTACGGCCACATGCAGTCGCTCTCGGTCCGTGAGGGCCAGATGGTGAAGGCCGGGCAGGTCATCGGGCAGGTCGGCAGCGAGGGCAACTCGACCGGCTGCCACCTCCACTTCGAGGTGCACCCGCACGGCGGCGGCTACCTGCAGGACCAGGTCGACCCGGCCGCCTGGCTGACCAAGAACATCGGCAAGACCCTCCAGGCCACCAAGCAGGCCGCGGGCCTGCCGGGAGCGGGACAGATCGGCGCCTCCCCGGCGGCCGTCTCCGGCCCCCAGGTGCGCCTGGCGCAGGCCAACATCAAGGTCTCGCTGTCCCGCGGGCGATACCGCTCCGACCTGGCCGCGGTCATGAAGCACGGACCCGACTTCGTCTCCCTGAACGAGGCCCAGTCGCGTACGGTCTCCGACATCTCGGTCCGAGGCTACGGCACCTATCGCGCCTCGGCGGACGAGTACGGCGCCCGCAGCCAGGCGCTCAGCCCGGTCGTCATGTGGCGCACCGACCGCTGGGTGGCGGTCGACCAGGGCACCGTCCAGCTCACCAAGCCGGTCACCGGTGTCAAGAACGACAACAGGTACGCCACCTGGGTGGTCCTCGCGAGCAGCGACGGCTCCGGGCGGATCTCGGTCATCTCGACCCACACGATGACGTCGCCCGCCAAGAGCCCGCAGGCGCGTAAGGACGAGGCCCAGCGCGGCTTCGCGAAGCTCGCCGGGCTGGCGCAGGGCCTGCAGAAGTACGGCCCCGTCCTCGTCGCCGGCGACCTCAACTCGCCCTACCCGCGCAACGGCGGCGACGGGGACCCGTGGGGCCCGAAGCCACTGATGACCAAGGCCGGGATGACCTCCTCCTTCGAGACCCTCGGCGCGCCCCCGCAGGGCTGGGCCACCCACGACGGTGGCGGCACCATCGACTGGCTCCTCGGCTCGAACGCCACCACCACCTCCACCCGGCACGCGACGTTCAAGCTCGAGTCCGACCACCACGGCCTAGTGGCTGACTTCAGCATCCGCGGCCAGTAGCGGCTGCGGCAGGTGTAACACGTCGTTCGTAGGACTTCTCGCCCTATCGGAACGACCGGATAGACCTACGAACAGCGTGTTACAGCCCGCGGACCTAGCAGCCCACCGCAGGCCCTCCCGCCGCAGGAGATAGCGTTGGGGTGTGGACGACGCGGTGGTACGGGCTGAGCGCACCGTCGCCGCGATGGCCGAGTGGCTCGCCGGAGGCGGGCCGGAGCACTGGGTCGTGGAGACCTCGGGATCGACCGGCAAGCCCAAGCGGGTGATGCTGTCGCGCGACGCGATGAAGGCGTCGGCAGCGGCGTCGGCGCGCCGCGTCGGGGCGAGCGGGCAGTGGCTGCTCACCCTCCCCGATTCGTACGTCGCCGGAGCCAACGTGATCGCCCGTTCGCTGCTCGCGGGGTTCGAGCCGGTGATCGCCGCGGCCCACGAGACGTTCGCCGAGGCCGCGGCCGCGATGAGGCCGGGGCCGCGGTTCGTGTCGATGGTGCCGACCCAGCTCCACCGGATCCTCGAGGCGGGCGGTGACGACCTCGCCGCACTGGCCGGTTTCCACACGCTGCTGCTCGGCGGTGGACCGATCGACCCGTCCCTGCGGGCCCGGGCCGAGGAGGCCGGGGTCGACGTCGTCGCCACCTATGGCTCGGCGGAGACCTGCGGCGGCTGCGTCTACGACGCGATGCCGCTGGACGGTGTCGCGATCGCGATCGGCACCGACGGCCGGGTCCGGATCAGCGGACCGACGCTCTTCGACGGCTACCAGGACGACCCCGCCCAGACGGCGGAGGCGCTGGTCGACGGCTGGTTCCTCACCTCCGACGCGGGCACCCTGGACGAGGACGGGCGGCTCCGGATCCTCGGTCGCGTCGACGACATGGTGATCACCGGCGGCGTGAAGGTGCCGGCGGCGCTCGTCGCCCGGAGGCTCCGCGAGCACCCGGCGGTGACGGCCGCGGAGGCGCTCGGCGCCCCCGACGAGGAGTGGGGCCAGCGCCTGGTGGCCTTCGTCGTCGGCGACATCGACGCCGGGACCGTTCGTGAGTGGGTCGCCGCGGAACACCCGCGCTCCTGGGCACCGCGACAGGTCGTCGTGCTCGACGAGGTCCCGCTCCTGGCCAACGGGAAGCCGGACCGGCAGGCCCTGCTCGCCCTGGCCACGACCACCCCGGAGCCCCGATGACCGACCAGGTGCACGTCTTCTCCCTCCCGATGACCACCCGCTTCCGCGGCATCACCGAGCGCGAGGGACTCGTTCTCCAGGGCGCCGGCGGATGGGGCGAGTGGTCGCCGTTCCTCGACTACGACACCCCCGAGATCGAGCCCTGGCTGCGCTGCGCCGAGGAAGCAGCGGCAGGGGACTGGCCGGCCCCGGTCCGCGAGTCCGTGCCCGTCAACGCCACCGTGCCCGCCGTCGGGCCCGAGCGAGCCCACGAGATCGTCACCCGCTCCGGGTGCGCGACCGCGAAGGTGAAGGTCGCCGACCCGGGCCAGAGCCTCGCCGACGACATCGCCCGCGTCGAGGCGGTCCGGGACGCCCTCGGTCCCACCGGCCACCTCCGGATCGACGTCAACGGGCTCTGGTCGGTCGACGAGGCGCTCGCCTCGATCAAGGTGCTGGACCGCGCCGGAGGCGGGCTCGAGTACGTCGAGCAGCCCTGCCTCACGGTCGAGGAGCTCGCCGACGTACGCCGCAAGGTCGACGTCCCGATCGCCGCGGACGAGTCGATCCGGCGAGCCGCGGACCCCTACCGCGTGCGCGACCTCGAGGCCGCCGACGTGGCCGTGCTGAAGGTGCAGCCGCTGGGCGGCGTACGCGCCTGCCTGCGGATCGCCGAGGACATCGGGCTGCCGTGCGTGGTCTCCTCGGCGCTGGAGACCTCGGTCGGGATGGCGGCCGGGATCGCGCTCGCGGCGGCGCTGCCGGAGCTGCCCTACGCCTGCGGGCTGGGCACGGTCTCGATGTTCACCGCGGACATCACCGCGACGCCGCTGCTCCCGGATGGCGGGGCGCTGCCGGTGCTCCCGGCGTCGCCCGCGCCCGAGCGCCTGCTCGTCGACCCGGCGCTGCAGGCCGACCCGGGGCGTACGGACTTCTGGCGTCGGCGCCTGGCCGAGGTCCTCGCCTACCGGGAGACGCTCCGATGAAAGGGGCACGCATGACCGCCACCGAGCTCGCCCGCTCGGTCGTCACCGCGCTGATCCAGGCGCGGGTCACCGACGTCGTCATCGCGCCGGGATCACGCAACGCGCCGCTCTCGTTCGCCGTCCTCGACGCTGCGCGCGCCGGGCTGGTGCGCCTGCACACCCGGATCGACGAGCGCTCCGCCGGCTTCTTCGCGCTCGGGCTGACCAAGGTCGGCTCCCGTGCGGCGGTGATGTGCACCTCCGGCACCGCGGTCGCCAACCTGCACCCCGCGGTGCTCGAGGCAGCCCACGCCGGCGTACCGCTGGCCGTCGTCACCGCCGACCGGCCCGCGCGGCTGCGGGAGACCGGCGCCAACCAGGTCACCGACCAGGTCGGCATCTTCGGGAACCTGGTGGAGACCGTCGACCTGGACGCGGCCCCCGGCGAGAGCGCCCTCGAAGCCCTCGACACCGCGCACGGCCCGGTCCACTGGAACCTCCAGCTCGACGTACCGCTGACCCCGCCCGACCGGTGGGAGCCGGCGCCGATCGACGTCCACCCCGAGCCGGTCCGCCCGGAGCTGATGATCCACGAGTCGATCGAGACCGGCGCCGGGACGCCGCTCACGGTCGTCGTCGCCGGCGACGACGCCGGACCGCCCTCCCGCATCCTCGCCCAGGACGGCGGCTGGCCGCTGCTCGCCGAGCCCTCCTCGGGCGCCCGCACCGGCGACAACGCCCTGCGCTCCTACCGGCTGCTGCTCGAGTCGCCGCTCGCCGAGCGGATCCAGCGGGTCGTCGTCTACGGTCACCCCACCCTCTCCCGGCCGGTCACCGACCTGCTCAGCCGCAGCGACATCGAGATCATCGCGGCCCCGGTCGAGGGCGTCTGGCCCGCCCGCCCGTTCCGCGTCGACCGCACGATCCGCACCCGGCTCCACGTCGACGGCACCCCGGACACCGCGTGGCTGGAGGAGTGGCGCTCGGCCGATCGCGAGGTCAGCCGCCAGGTGGACCGGCTGCTCCACGAGCAGCCGGAGATGACCGCGTACGACGTCTCCGCCTGTGTCGCCCGCGCGCTGCCCGACGGCGGGCTGCTCGTGCTCGGCCCCTCCAACCCGGTACGCGACCTGGACCTGATGATGCGCCCCAACCGCGTCGGCGGGCGGCGGAAGGTGATCGCCAACCGCGGCCTGGCCGGCATCGACGGCATCGTCTCCACCGCGATCGGTGCCGCCGTCGGCCGTCCCTCGTCGACCCGTGCGCTCGCGCTGATGGGCGACGTCACCTTCCTCCACGACGCCGGTGGGCTCCTGCTCGGCCCCGAGGAGGTCCGCCCCGACCTCACCATCGTCGTCGCCAACGACGACGGCGGCTCGATCTTCGCCTCCCTCGAGCAGGGCGCCGACGACTACGCCGACAGCTTCGAGCGCCTCTTCGGCACCCCGCACGGCACCTCCCTCGAAGCGCTCTGCGCCGCCCACCGCATCCCGCACCTCGCGGTCACCTCGGTGCCCGAGCTCGAGGCCGCCCTCGCCTCCCCGAACGGCGGCATCGAGGTCGTCGAGGCCGTGGTCTCTCGTGCCGACCGCCGCCGGTTCGACCTGGCCATCCGCGCCCTCGCCCGTTCCTGAGCCACCGACCCGGACCGGCGTGGCACAGTGTGCCCGTGACCGATCAGCCGCAGTGGCCGGGCGTGGTGCCCTACGTCGAGTACTACACCGGCGCGAAGCGCGTCCTGGTGCTCCACCTGACCAGCGGAAACATGATGCTGGCCAACAACCCGGGCAAGCTCCCGCCGATCGCGAGCACCGATGGCCGGCAGTACGTCGTCTACTGGGGGACGGTCTCCTTCGAGATCCCCGCCGAGCGCGCCTGCCATGTCAGCGTCCACGTCGAGGGCAACTACATCCAGCAGGCCGCCAGCATCCTGCTCTCGCCCGGGGCGGAGCAGGTGCAGGTGACGTACGCGACCCACTACACCTCGGGCGTCGGATCCCTGACGCTGTCCTGAGTCAGGCCTGCCAGTAGGGGTCCCGGCCGATGAAGCCGAGGAGCTGTTCCTGCGGTGACGCGTCGGGACCGACCTCCACCCGCGGGCCGAACTGACCGGAGGCGCGCATGGCGTCCTCCATCGCAGAAGCACCGGCGAGCATCGCCGCGGCGCGCTCGGCGCCGAGGTCGAAGTCCTGCCCGAGGGCCCGGGCCAGGTCCCAGGAGTGCATCCAGACGTCGGGGGTGTAGATCTCCGAGAGCGCCACGTCGACGGGCTTGTCGCCCATGTGCGGGTTGGAGACCGTCCGGCCGGCAGGGGCGTCGAAGAGGCCCTGGATATCAGCGGTGTGGGCCTTCCATGCGCCGGCCGGGTCCGCGGCGACGTCGAGCGGCGCCAGCTCCACGCCGGCCGATCCCTGCAGGAACCCTCGCGACCACTCGACCAGGTGGGAGACCACGTCCAGCGCGGTCCACGCCGCCACCGGGCTGGGACGGGCCCAGTCCTCGGGGGCGGCGGAGCCGACGATCTCGGCGAACCGGGCCGCGTCGTACGCGTGCTGCTCGCGCATGCTCAGGCCGGCGGCGCTCACGAGAGCTCCGCGAGGAGCTCGTCGAGCTGCTCGTAGCCCTGGGTGACGCCCTTGTCCATGCCGCTGGCCATGATCGCGGCCTGGGTCTCGAAGGACTCGACGACGCTGAGGCCGGTCAGCCGGGTGCGGTCGCCGGGGAGCGGCTCGAAGGTGAGGTACTCCAACGAGGCCTGGTCGGGCGCGCCGCGCCAGGTGAAGGTCTGCACGATCCGCTCGTTCTCGCGCACCTCGTGGAAGCTGCCGAAGAACTGGGTGAACTCGTCGCCGTCGCGCTCGCCGGAGTAGGCCCAGGAGCCGCCGGTGCGGAAGTCCCACTCGGTGATGTTCATGCCGACGTCGCGCGGGCCGAGCCACTTGGCGTACAGCTCCTTCTCGGCGTGGGCACGGAAGACGAGCTCCGGGGGAGCGTCGAACTCGCGGACGATGGTGATCGTCGGGGTCTCCTTGGAGGCCTCGATCGTGGTCTCGTGCTTCGTGGTGGTCATGATGCGTCCTCTTCTCGGGCTGTTTCTCGGGCTGGTCGGTCTTCCTGCATCTCGGCGAGCAGTGCGTCCAAGCGCTGGTAGCGCTCCTCGGCCTGCTGCTGGTATCTCTCGATCCACTTGGTCATGAGGTCGAACACCTCCGCTTCGAGCCGGACGGGCGCGCGGCGCGACTCCCGGCTCACCAGGCCGGCGTCCTCGAGCACCTTGAGGTGCTTGGAGACCGCCTGGAGGCTGACGTCGTACGGCGCCGCGAGCTCGCCGACGGTCGCGTCGGCGGCCGAGAGCCGGGCGACCAGGTCGCGTCGGGTCGGGTCCGCCAGTGCCGCAAAGACTCGGGAGAGTCTGTCCTCGCTCATCTGCTACTCCTCAACCGTTTGGTTGATAACGAGGCTAGGCGGCTACCTCTCGAGTTGTCAACCGTCTGGTTGAGTAACTTGCTTACCGGAAAACATTCCCGGGGGGACATCGGTTGCGGCACCATGTTTGCCAGTGCAGTGCAGATTCCTCCTCGGGAAAGGCCCCAGCCCATGAGTCCTTCGCGCCGCAGATCCATGAGAGTGACCGCGATCGTCGCCGGTCTCCTCCTCGCTCTCTCCCTCTCCCCGACACAGTCCGCCGGCGCCGCCGAGAAGGACGACCGCCGACTCACCCAGAAGGCGAGGTCCCACGGCGTCACGCTGGAGCACGGGGCGTACGTCGGCTGGTCGACGCCCGGCTCGCACGCCCAGGGCGGCACCCCCAACGACCGGCCGATCACCGCGCAGGCGTCGGTGGCCGGCATCGACGTCTCCGGCCACCAGGGCAACGTCGACTGGGCCTACTGGTGGGGTCAGGGCAAGCGGTTCGCCTACATCAAGGCGACCGAGGGCACCTACTACCGCAACAGCACCTACTTCCCGCAGCAGTACAACGGCTCCTACAACCAGGGCTTCATCCGCGGGGCCTACCACTTCGCCAACCCGTCCGACTCCGGCGGCGCCGCCCAGGCCGACTACTTCGTCAACAACGGCGGCGGCTGGTCGGCCGACGGGAAGACCCTGCCGGGCGTGCTCGACATCGAGTACAACCCCTACAGCGGCGGCACCTGCTACGGCCTCTCCCAGTCGTCGATGCGCTCCTGGATCGCGGCCTTCCTCAACCGCTACCGCTACCGCACCGGCCGCGACGCGGTGATCTACACGACCACCGACTGGTGGACGACCTGCACCGGCAACACCTCGCAGTTCGCCAGTGCCCACCCGCTGTGGATCGCCCGCTACGCCAGCACGCCCGGCACCCTGCCGGCCGGCTGGGGCTACTACACGTTCTGGCAGTACACCTCGTCACCGCTCGACCAGAACACGTTCAACGGCGCGTACGACCGCCTGCAGGCGCTCGCGCTGGGGTGATCTCCTCCGGGGCGGACCCCGGTCCTCACAGGCCCAGCTGGGCCTTCCAGGAGCCGAGGACCGGGGTCCACTCGAAGATGCGGCGCTCCTTGATCAGCCCGACCGCGAGGAACGGGTCCTCGTCCACGGCCGCCTCGACCGCGGCGATGTCGCCCTCGAAGACGAGCAGGCCGGAGCCGTCGGAGGTGGGACCGGAGAGCACCAGGTTGTCCTGGCTCGCCAGGAACCCGCGATGGGCGTCGAGGTGCTCGGCGCGTACGTCGGGGAGGTCGTTGTAGGCGTACAGGACTGCGACGAGAGCCATCAGAGGTCGGCCCCGTCCGCGAGACGTACGTAGCCGTGCTCGGCCGGGATCAGCGCGGCCGCCTGGGTGTCGAAGATGCCCGAGCCGGCCTCGGAATAGACCCGGTCGTGGATCGCGACGGTCTTGGACGCTCCGACCTCGCGGGCGAAGTCGATCAGCTCCGCGGAGCGGGCCCACGGCGCCGAGACGGGCAGGAAGAGCACGTCCACGGCCTCGCCGGGACCGTCGAGCGCGTCACCCGGGTGGAAGATCTTCGAGTCCCCGGCCTGGATCAGGTAGCCCGAGTTGTCGAAGTGGGGCAGGTCGGGGTGGATGACGGCGTGCTTCTCGTTGACCGCGGTGACCGGAAGCCCGGCGTCGAACGACTCGCCCGGCTTCACCACGGTGGTCCGCTCGTGGACAGCGGGGGCGCTCTTCAGGATCTGCGCCGCGACCGCGCCGATGGTGTAGATCGGTGCCTCGCTGCCCTCGAGGAGCGCGGGGTTGTAGTGGTCGGGGTGCTCGTGGGTGATCAGCACCGCCGTCGCGCCGTCCAGCGCCTCGGGCTGGGTGAACACGCCCGGGTCGACGACCACCACCGCCCCGTCGTGCTCGATCCGGACACAGGCATGGCCGAACTTCGTGATCCTCATGCCGCCGAATCTATCGCGCGGGCCCACCCGCGCCGGGCTGGGTTTCAGGAGAGGGCGTCGCGGATCGGGACGAACTTGGCCTGGGTCTCGGCGAGCTCGGTCGCCGGGTCGGAGCCCGCCACGATGCCGCAGCCGGCGAAGAGGCGAGCGGTGCGGTCGTCGATCATCTCGGCCGAGCGCAGCGCGATGCCCCACTCGCCGTCGCCGGAGGCGTCCATCCAGCCGACCGGGCCGGCGTAGCGGGCGCGCTCCATCGACTCGATCTCGGCGATGAGGGCGACGGCGTCCTCGCGCGGGGTGCCGCCGACCGCGGCCGAGGGGTGCAGCGCCGCGGCGAGGTCGAGCGAGCTCACGCCGTCGCTGGCCACGCCGGTGATGTCGGTGGCCAGGTGCATCACGTTGGGGAGCTTGAGCACGAAGGGTGCCTCGGGCACGTTCATCGACGAGCAGTGCGGCTCCAGGGCGTCGGCGACGGACCTGGCGGCGTACTCGTGCTCCTCGAGGTTCTTCGACGACTCCGCCAGCGAGGCGGCGAGGGCGTGGTCGAGATCCTCCTCGCCGGTGGGCCAGATCGTGCCCGCGAGCACGCGGGAGGTGACCAGACCGCGCTCGCGGCGGACGAGGAGCTCGGGGGTCGCGCCGAAGAGGTCGTCGACGTGGAACGTCCAGCAGGTCGGGTACGCAGCCGCCAGCCGCCGCAGCACGGAGCGGATGTCGATCGGGGCGCTCGCCGCGGCCAGCAGATCGCGGGCGAGGACGACCTTGTCGAGGTCTCCGTGCTGGAGCCGGGCGACAGCGTCGGCGACGATCCGCATCCAGTGCTCGCCGTCGACGTAGGCATCGGCGAAGACGACGTCGCGCGGCGCCTCAGGCTCCGGTGCCGGAGCCAGATCGGGCGGTGGTGTGGCCGCCGGTCCGACGGTGGTCACCCAGGCGGTGTCGCCACGCTTGCCGACGACGACCGCGGGCACCTTGAGGACGGAGAAGCCCGGGAGGTCCGCGAAGGCGAAGGAGCCGAAGCCGACCAGTCCGGTGCCCGGCTCGCCCACGGGATCGGAGACCGTCGAGACGGCCGCCAGCTCCTCGAACCACTTGGCCGCGTGCGCGAACCGCTCCGGCCCGGACGTACGGATCTCGGCGGCCGTGCCCCAGCCGACCAGGCCCTCGCCGTGGCGGACCCAGGACAGCACGCGCCGGCGAGCCGGCAGCAGTGCGAGCAGGTCTTCGAGCGTCTCCGACCCGGCGTCGAGTGCCACCGTGGTGGCGACCAGGGACCGCTGCTCCGACTCACTCACGGGTCCAGAGTATCGGCGTGGTGTCGGCCGGGACGAGTCGAAGTGATGTATGCGGCATGACCGCCCCGTTTGCCAACCCTCACCATGCTGGTTGTAGCGTGCGCTGGCGTGAGTACCAACAAAGAGCAGTCGTTCATCGCAGAGAACGGCATCACCCTCGGCATCATCGCCTTGGCCCTGTTCGTCGTGCTGGGCGTTGGCCTGCCACGGTGGGTTGGCGACTCCGAGTCCCACTCGGGCGTGAAGATCACGCTTCCCGAGACCCTGTCGGGCGGCTACAAGCCGGCCGACAAGAAGTCCTCCTACGACCTCGACGTGATCAAGAAGCAGGGCGCGTCCGAGGAGCAGCTGGACCTGTTCATCAAGCAGAACGCCGCCAGCTCGAAGACCGAGGACCGCAACGTGTCCGACGCGCTCGGGTTCTCGATGGCCTCGCGCACCTACATCACCAAGGACATGAAGAAGTCCGTGATGATCCGCGCCTTCGCCGGCGACGGCAGCGCCTACTACGGCGGTGGCGAGGTCTCCAAGGTGGGCGACAACGTCTGCTACTCCAGCGCCGACCAGCAGACCGGCCAGACCCAGGCGACCTGCTCGCACGCCTCCAACGACCTGACCGTCCAGGCGACCGCCGCCACGAAGAAGGACGCGGCGAAGTACGCCGACGAGATCTTCGAGAAGCTCGCCTGAGCTCTGCACGTGACCCGAGCAGACCTGGACAAGCAGCCCGGCGACGTCCGCCGGATGTTCGATGCCGTGGCCAAGCGCTACGACATCACCAACGACGTGCTCTCGCTGGGTCAGGACCGACGCTGGCGACGTGAGGTGATCAAGGCTGTCGCCCCGAAGCCGGGCGAGCTCGTGCTCGACCTCGCGGCCGGCACCGGCACCTCCTCCCAGCCGTTCCTGGACGCCGGTGCCTCCGTGGTGCCGACGGACTTCTCGATCGGGATGCTCCAGGTCGGCAAGGCAGCCAAGCCCCACCTGCCGTTCACCGCCGGCGACGGCACCCGGCTGCCCTACCGGGATGCGACCTTCGACGCGGTCACGATCTCCTTCGGCCTGCGCAACATCGTCGACCCTGCCGCCGGCCTCCGTGAGCTGCGCCGGGTCACCCGCCCCGGCGGGCGGATCGTGGTCTGCGAGTTCTCGCACCCGACCTGGAAGCCGTTCCGGACGGTCTACGTCGAATACCTGATGAGGGCGCTTCCGCCGGTCGCCCGGGCGGTATCGTCCTCTCCCGACGCGTACGTCTATCTCGCTGAGTCCATCCGGGCATGGCCAGACCAGGCAGGTCTCGCCGAGATGCTCACCTCAGCGGGCTGGCAGTCGCCGACCTGGACGAATCTCTCGGGTGGAATCGTCGCACTTCATCACGCAACCGCTTGATCTCTGCGAAAGTGCAACTATGACCACGACGTTGCCATGGGACGGCATCTTGATGCCTCGCGAGGCCTACGGACCCGCAGCGGTCAAGGCCAGGGACTCGCTCACCGACGCCGCCGCTCAGGGAGACTGGCGCCGGGCGCTCTCGCAGGTACGCAACGACTACACCGTCGGCGTCAACACCTGGAAGATCGGCGGCGAGTCGATGTTCACGCCGCTCCACCACGCCGCCTACCTCGGCGCGCCGCGGGAGACGGTGCAGGAGCTGCTCTCGCTGGGTGGCGTCCGGTCGCTGCCCACCGCCCACGGCGAGACGCCCTACCAGCTCGCCAAGCGCCGCGGTCACGACCACCTGCTTGACATGCTCGACCCCTACTACCGCCCCGGCACCCCGCTCGGTGACAACCTCGAGGCCGTCAACCAGCACGTCAACACGACGCTCGCCGAGCTGACCGCCGAGTTCCGCGGCGACCACCAGCTGCGTACGTTCGACGTGCGGCTCATCTCCGAGGAGGGCGGCCCCGACGAGGCCTGGTTCACCGCCCCGGGGATGTACGGCGGCATCCGCATCGGCATGTTCTGGGGCCGCGCCCACCTGGAGTACAACTCCCGCCTGGGCGATTCCTACGTCGTCGTCGGCCCGGAGGGATCGGCGTACGTGAGCCGCTCCAAGCGCGCCCTCCCGACTCGATAACCAAGTTTTTCGACGCGTACGCCGCATGCGAAGGTCCTTCCATGGACGACTCGCACGAGGACCTGATCATCGACCTGAACCCCCTCCCGGACGAGATCGGCGGGAGGCTGCGGGCGCAGCTGGAGTTCATCGCCGAGGCCGACAGGCTCAAGACGATCCTGCGGGCCTCTCCGCTGGCCGCGGCCGACCGCCGGGAGAACGACGCCGAGCACTCCTGGCACCTGGCGCTGATGGTGCTGCTGCTGGCGGAGTACGCCGACGAGCCGATCGACGTCGGGCACGCGATCAAGCTCGTGATCATCCACGACATGGTCGAGATCTACGCCGGCGACAGTCCCGTCTTCGACCCCGCCGCGATCGTCGACCAGGTCGAGCGTGAGCTCGCCGCCGCCGACCGGCTCTTCACGATGCTGCCGCCCGACCAGGCGGGGGAGATCCGGGCGCTCTGGGACGAGTTCGAGGCCGCTCAGACCCCCGAAGCTCGGTTCTGCAAGGCCATGGACCGGCTCGAGCCGATGCTCCTCAACTGGCTCAACCGCGGCGGCACCTGGAGCATGCCCGGCGCCACCGAGTCCCGGGTCCGCGCCCGCGAGGCGGGCGTCGTCGCCGCTTCGACCACCCTCGGTGCGGCCACCGACGCCATCGTCCGCGCCGGGCTCGCCAAGGGCTGGATCCGCTCCGACCCCGACTGACCCCGATCCCGCCGAGCCGGCCCATCTTGACGCTGAATCGGGCCGAGTCGGCCCGTCATGACGGGCCGACTCGGCGAGATTTTCGGTCAAGACGGGCCGACTCGGCATGGGGAGATCGGGTCATTCCCACCCGGGGTATCCAGTACGCTGCGACAGGCTTGCAGGCCGGGACGCTGAGGAGGGCCGCCCGTGGATGCGGATGTGGTGCCGGGCTCGGTGACGGACTGGACGGTCACGATCGACGATCAGCGTCGGCTCAAGCGGGCCATGGTGGGCTTGCGGCTTCGGGGCCCGGCGTTCTGGCTGGATACTCTGGGCATGGCCCTGCTGCTGGCAGGCCTCGTGTGGGCCAGTGCGCAGGAGTTGGCTCCCGAAGCCATCGGCGACGCTTTCGTGATCGCGACTGCGTTGACCCTCGGATTGCTCGGGATGGCTCTTCTGGCGCTGATGTTGCTGCTGACCGTCTGCGGCCGGGTCGAGCGCGAGTATCCCGCCGGCGCCACGCTCACTGCGTGGGTGACGGACGGCGGCATGGGTGTGCGTACGCTCAGTCGGCTCGCTTTCTACCCTTGGTCACGACTGACGCAGGTCACGGTGGGCCCGGTGCTCGCGCGGTGCCGGCAGGAGGGTCCGAGGACCGTGGCCGCCCCGTTGTACCTACCGGCTGGGCCCGATGAGCTGTCGCGTTCGGTCGACTTCCCAGTCCAGCTCATCGGTCCGGAGATCCGACGCGAACTGCTGGCGAGGGCGGGTCGGACGTCGGCGGAACCCCCGATGGCCGGAGAGCCGGTGGTGATCGACCAGGCCCTCCGGCTCAGGCTCATCAGGTCGTGGTTGCGCGCCGAGGTCGGCATCGTGGCCTGGGCGCTCCCGGTGCTCTTCAGCATCAACGCTGCATCCCAGTTTGCCTTCGGCTCATACGTGATGGCGACCTTCTTGGCGGTGATGACGCTGCTCAACCCGGCCGCCTGGCTCCTCGCTGCTCATGGGCGGATGTCTGGGATGTATCCGGCCAATACCAGGGTGGTCGGATCGGTGGGTGAGTGGATCGAGGTCCAAGGACCTTGGGGAAGCGTCGCCTGGCATCACGGGTGGTTGAAGATGCGCCGGACGACCGAGCACACCGTGACGTACGAAGTGCTGCGGCCCGGCCCGGATGGGACACCGATGTCTCCGGACAACGTCGAGAAGCGGATCGTCGTGATACCCCGAGCCTTCCTCGACACGCCGACGCCGACCGCCGCCGAAGTCTGACCCGCCACAACCCCGCCATGGCGTGGTTCTGCAAGCGTTTGCCGCCGGATGCGCGGGCACATTTCCACCATGGCGAGAAAGTGCCGCGCGCCATTTCAGCAACCCACTTGCATTCCGCCGCAGGAGTGGCAGGATGTGAGTTGGCCCACATTGTGATTCTATTCACAAAGTCTCAAGAAGGGGTGGGCCGCTCAGGGTAGGAGGCGAGATGGAGCTCTACGTGCCGGTGCTCGCGTTGGCGGGACTGGCGACGCTCTTCGCGGTCGGGTCGGTGATCATGAGCTCGGTCGTCGGGCCGAGTCGCGCCAACAAGGCCAAGGCGGATCCCTACGAGTGCGGGATCGAGGCCACGCCTCAGGCGCTGGGCGGTCGGTTCCCGGTGAAGTACTACATCACCGCGATGCTGTTCATCATCTTCGACATCGAGATCATCTTCCTCTACCCGTGGGCCGTCAGGTTCGACGCGATGGGGTGGTTCGGCCTCGCGGAGATGGGCCTGTTCCTGCTGACCGTCTTTGTCGCGTACGCCTATGTCTGGCGCCGCGGTGGATTGGACTGGGACTGACATGGGTCTCGAAGAAAAGCTCCCGAGCGGGGTTCTGCTCACGACCGTCGAGGGCCTGGCGGGTTACTTCCGCAAGGCCAGCCTGTGGCCGGCGACGTTCGGGCTGGCCTGCTGCGCCATCGAGATGATGACGAGCGGCGGGCCGAAGTACGACCTGGCCCGCTACGGCATGGAGGTCTTCCGGGCGAGCCCGCGGCAGGCCGACCTGATGATCGTGGCCGGCCGGGTGAGCCAGAAGATGGCGCCGGTGCTGCGGCAGATCTACGACCAGATGCCCGAGCCGAAGTGGGTGCTCGCCATGGGCGTCTGCGCCAGCAGCGGCGGCATGTTCAACAACTACGCGATCGTCCAGGGCGTCGACCACATCGTGCCCGTCGACATGTATCTCCCCGGCTGCCCGCCACGCCCGGAGATGCTGATCGACGCGATCCTCAAGCTCCACGACAAGATCCAGGGCGGCTCGCTGGGCGTGAACGCCGAGCGCGAGGAGGTCGAGGCCGAGGCCGAGGCGCTCAAGCTGCTGCCGCTGATCGACCAGACGGGACTCCTGCGGTGAGCGACCAGAACATCGGTCAGAACAGCGGCATGTTCGGCGTGAACGACACCGGCGACACCAGCGGCTACGGCGGTCTGACCCGCCGGCACACGATGCCGAGCCGCATCAGCGATGTCGGGGTGCAGCCCTACGGCGGCTGGTTCAAGGAGATCGCCGATGCACTGGCCTTCACCGACGCCGAGGCGGTGATCCACCGCGGCGAGCTGACCTTCCACGTACGCCGCGAGCGGCTGCTCGAGGCCCTGCAGATGCTCCGCGACGAGCTGCGCTTCGAGCTCTGCTCGGGGGTCTCCGGGGTGCACTACCCCTCTGACCAGGGCAAAGAACTGCACGCGGTCTACCACCTGCTCTCGATGACGTACAACCGCCGGGTGCGGGTCGAGACCTCCGCCCCCGACGCGGACCCGCACGTGCCGAGCGGGGTGGCGATCTACCCGACGCTCGACTGGCACGAGCGCGAGACCTACGACATGTTCGGCATCGTCTTCGACGGCCACCCGGGTCTGACCCGGATCCTGATGCCCGACGACTGGCCGGGTCACCCGCAGCGCAAGGACTACCCGCTGGGCGGGATCCCCGTGGAATACAAGGGCGCGACGATCCCGCCGCCGGACACCCGGAGGAGCTACTCATGACGACCACCGAGAACGAACGTACGTTCACCGTCACCGGCCAGGACTGGGACGAGCTGACCGACGCCCTCAAGGACGTCAAGGACGAGCGGATCGTCGTCAACATGGGTCCGCAGCACCCCTCGACCCACGGGGTGCTCCGGCTGATCCTCGAGCTCGAGGGCGAGACCGTGACCGAGGCGCGTGCCGGGATCGGCTACCTCCACACGGGCATCGAGAAGAACATGGAGTTCCGCTCCTGGACCCAGGGCACGACCTTCGTCACCCGGATGGACTACCTCTCGCCGATCTTCAACGAGACGGCGTACGTCCTCGGGGTGGAGAAGCTCCTCGGTATCCAGGCCGAGGTGCCGGAGAAGGCCGACGTCATCCGGGTCATGCTGATGGAGCTCAACCGGATCTCCTCCCACCTGGTGGCGATCGCGACCGGCGGCATGGAGCTCGGCGCGCTGACCGTGATGACGATCGGGTTCCGCGAGCGCGAGCTGTGCCTGGACCTGTTCGAGTTCATCACCGGACTCCGGATGAACCACGCCTACATCCGCCCCGGCGGCGTCGCCCAGGACGTGCCCGAGGGCACCGTCGCGCGGGTGAGCGAGTTCATCGAGCTGATGAAGACCCGGCTGACCGAGTACGCCGCGCTCTGCAACGCCAACCCGATCTTCAAGGGCCGCCTGGAGCAGGTCGGCTACCTCGATCTGGAGGGCTGCCTCGCGCTCGGCCTGACCGGCCCGATCCTGCGGTCGACCGGCTACCCGTGGGACCTGCGCAAGACCCAGCCCTACTGCGGCTACCAGGACTACGACTTCGAGGTCATCACCTGGGACACCTGCGACTCCTACGGGCGGTTCCGGGTGCGGCTGGCCGAGATGTGGGAGTCGCTGCGGATCATGGAGCAGGCGCTCAAGCGGCTCAAGGACCTCGACGGCGCCCCCGTGATGGTCGCCGACAAGAAGATCGCCTGGCCCTCGCAGCTCTCCGTCGGCCCCGACGGCCAGGGCAACTCCCTCGACCACATCCGCCACATCATGGGCGAGTCGATGGAGGCACTGATCCACCACTTCAAGCTGGTGACCGAGGGCTTCCGGGTCCCGGCCGGCCAGGCGTACGCCGCGATCGAGTCGCCGCGCGGAGAGCTCGGCGCCCACGTGGTCAGCGACGGCGGCACCAAGCCCTACCGGGTCCACTTCCGGGACCCGTCGTTCACGAACCTGCAGGCCACGAGCGTGATGTCCGAGGGCGGCATGGTGGCCGACGTGATTGTGGCGATCGCGTCCATCGATCCGGTGATGGGAGGCGTCGACCGATGAGCTTGGCTCCGGAGACATTCGACGAGCTGCGGGAGATCGCGGCCCGCTATCCGCAGGCCCGTTCCGGGCTGCTGCCGATGCTCCACCTGGTGCAGTCGGTGGAGGGCCGGGTCACCCCCGAAGGCATCCAGGCCTGTGCCGACGTCCTCGGCCTCACGCCCGCCGAGGTGAGCGGGGTGGCGACCTTCTACACGATGTACAAGCGTCATCCCGTCGGGAAGCACCATGTCGGTGTCTGCACCAACACGCTCTGCGCCGTCATGGGCGGCGACGAGATCTTCGCGTGCCTGCGCGAGAAGCTCGAGGTGGGCAACGACGAGACGACGGCGGACGGCAGCATCACGCTCGAGCACATCGAGTGCAACGCGGCCTGCGACTACGCGCCCGTGGTGATGGTCAACTGGGAGTTCTTCGACAACCAGACGCCGGAGTCGGCGCTCCAGCTGGTGGAGGACCTGCGGGAAGGCCGCGAGGTCGTGGCCTCGCGCGGGGCGCGGATCACGAGCTGGCGCGAGGCCGAGCGGGTGCTCGCCGGCTTCGAGGACGGGCTCGTCGACGAGGGGCCCGCGTCGGGTGAGGCTTCCCAGGCCGGTCTGCGACTGGCCAAGGACAACGACTGGAAGGCGCCGGAGGCATGACCGACACCCTGACCCCGGTCCTGACCGCCAACTGGGCCGACGAGCGGGCCTGGACGCTGTCCGCCTATGCCGCCACCGGCGGCTACGAGGCGCTCGACATCGCGCTCGGGATGGCGCCCGAGGACGTACAGACCGCGGTCAAGGACTCCGGTCTCCGCGGCCGCGGCGGCGCCGGCTTCCCGACCGGCGTGAAGTGGGGCTTCCTGCCGCCGGCAGACCCGGAGAACCCCAAGCCGCGCTACCTCGTGGTCAACGCCGACGAGTCCGAGCCGGGCACCTGCAAGGACATCCCGCTGATGATGGCCTCGCCCCACACCCTGGTCGAGGGCGTGATCATCTCCTCCTACGCCATCCGTGCGGAGCGTGCCTTCATCTACGTACGCGGCGAGGTGCTGCACGTGATCCGGCGGCTGCAGGCCGCGGTCCGTGAGGCGTACGAGGCCGGCCACCTCGGCACGAACATCCACGGCTCCGGCTACGACCTCGAACTGGTCGTCCACGCGGGCGCCGGGGCCTACATCTGCGGCGAGGAGACCGCGCTGCTCGACTCGCTCGAGGGGCGCCGCGGGCAGCCGAGGCTGCGTCCGCCGTTCCCGGCCGTCGCCGGTCTCTACGCGAGCCCGACCGTGATCAACAACGCCGAGTCGATCGCCTCGGTGCCGGCGATCGTGAAGAACGGCGCCTCCTGGTTCGCCGGGATGGGCACCGAGAAGTCGGCCGGCGTCGGCATCTTCTCGCTGTCTGGACACGTCAAGAAGCCTGGCCAGTACGAGGCCCCGCTCGGCATCACCCTGCGCAAGCTGATCGAGCTGGCCGGTGGCGTACGCGAGGGGCACGAGCTGAAGTTCTGGACCCCGGGCGGCTCCTCGACGCCGTTGTTCACCCAGGAGCACCTGGACGTGCCGCTGGACTTCGAAGGTGTGGCTGCGGCCGGTTCGATGCTCGGCACCCGCGCGCTGCAGATCTTCGACGACTCGGTGTGCGTGGTGCGCGCGGTGCTGCGATGGACGGAGTTCTACAAGCACGAGTCGTGCGGCAAGTGCACACCGTGCCGGGAGGGCACCTGGTGGCTGGTGCAGGTGCTGGAGCGGCTGGAGAAGGGTGACGGCAAGCCCGAGGACCTCGATCTGCTGCTCGACCAGTGCGACAACATCCTCGGCCGCTCGTTCTGCGCGCTGGGTGATGGTGCGACGAGCCCGATCACCTCTTCGATCAAGTACTTCCGAGACGAATACCTGGCCCACCTCGAGCAGGGCGGCTGCCCGTTCGATCCGGCCGCGTCGACTGCATGGGCGGAGTCGAAATGAGCGACGTAACTCTCAAGATCGACGGCGCCGACGTCACGGTCCCCGAGGGGACGCTCGTGATCCGGGCCGCCGAGGAGGCCGGGATCGAGATCCCGCGCTTCTGCGACCACCCGCTGCTGGCCCCGGTCGGCGCCTGTCGGCAGTGCCTGGTCGACATCCCCGACGCCGGCAACGGCCGCGGGTTCCCGAAGCCGCAGGCCTCCTGCACGATCCCGGTCGCCGAGGGCATGGTGGTGGAGACGCAGAACTCCACGGCCGTGAAGGCGCAGCACGGGATCATGGAGTTTCTCCTGGTCAACCACCCGCTGGACTGCCCGGTGTGCGACAAGGGCGGCGAGTGCCCGCTGCAGAACCAGGCCATGTCCCACGGGCAGGGGGAGACCCGGTTCGAGGGGACGAAGCGTACGTTCCCCAAGCCCATCAACCTCTCGCCGAACGTGCTGCTCGACCGTGAGCGCTGCATCGTCTGCCAGCGCTGCACCCGCTTCGCCGCCGAGATCCCGGGCGACCCGGGGATCGCGCTGATCCAACGCGGCGCGCAGCAGCAGATCGGCATCGCCGAGGACAAGCCGTTCTCGTCCTACTTCTCCGGCAACGTCATCCAGATCTGCCCGGTCGGTGCGCTGACTTCTGACGACTACCGCTTCCGGGCTCGCCCGTTCGACCTGGTCTCCACGCCCGGTGTCGCCGAGCACGACGCCTGCGGCGCCGCGATCCGCATCGACCACCGCCGTGGCAAGGTCATGCGCCGCCTGGCCGGCAACGACCCGGAGGTCAACGAGGAGTGGATCTCCGACAAGGACCGCTTCGCCTTCCGCTACGCCGTCCGCGACCGGCTCACCTCGCCGATGGTCCGTGAGGACGGCGAGCTCCGGCCGGCGTCCTGGTTGGAGGCCGTCGCCGTCGCCGCCGCCGGTCTGGCCGCTGCCGGCTCGGTGGGCGTGCTGCCCGGTGGCCGGCTGACGCTGGAGGACGCGAAGGCCTACGCTTCGTTCGCGCGGGACACGCTGCGTACGCCGCACATCGACTTCCGCGCCCGCCCGCTGTCGGCGGAGGAGACAGACTTCCTGCGCTCGCGGGTGGCGGGGACGAGCGTCACCTACGCCGACCTCGACGCTGCCGACCACGTCGTCCTCGTCGGCCTCGAGCCCGAGGACGAGGCCGGCACGCTCTTCCTGCGCCTGCGCAAGGCCAACCGGAAGGGTCTGCGGATCACCGCCCTGAGCGCGTACGCCTCCGAGGGCTCCCGCAAGCTCGGGGCCGAGGTCGTGCTGACCGCTCCTGGTGCGGAGAAGGACGCGTTGTCGCAGGTCAACGGGGTCACCGAGGCCTCGGTGATCCTGGTCGGCGAGCGGCTGGCGACCAGCCCCGGCGCCTACTCCGCCGCGGCCGACCTCGCCGACCGCACCGGCGCCAGGCTCGCCTGGGTTCCGCGTCGCGCCGGCGACCGGGGCGCGGTCGAGGCCGACCTGCTCCCGGGCGAAGGTGGTCTCGACGCCGACGGCATCGTGCGCAGCGGCCTCGACGCCCTCGTCGTGGCCGGCGTCGACCCCGACGACACCGCCGACCCGGCTGCGTTCCTGGCCGCCCTCGACCAGGCCGGTTTCGTGGTCAGCCTCGAGCAGCGGGTCACCGCCGTGACCGAGCGCGCGGACGTCGTACTCCCCGTCGCCACCGCCTCCGAGAAGGCCGGCACCTTCGTGACCTGGGAAGGGCGCCGCCGCCCGTTCGAGAAGGTCTTCGACAAGCCCGCGGCCTACTCCGACGCCGAGGTGCTCGCCCACATCACCGCCGAGTTCTCACCTCTGGACGCCGAGTCCGCAGAAGTGGCGGACGAAACTGTCGAATCGTCACCCACAACTACCGACTCGGCCGCCACAACGACCGACTCGGCGGGGCTCCGCCTGGCCACCTGGCGCCTGATGCTCGACAACGGGACGCTGCAGCGGGGCGACAAGGCGCTGGCGGCGACCGCACGGCCGGCATTCGTACGCATCCCGGCAGCGCTCCACGAGAAGGTCGGTGACGTCGTGACGATCGCCGGTGACCGCGGGAGCTGGACGCTCCCGGCGCTCCCGGCGGAGCTGGCCGACAACACCGTGTGGGTGCCGACGAACAGCTTCGGGCGCGGCGTCTGGGCGGACCTCGCCTCGCCGGGCTCGACGGTGACCATCGAGGGGGCAGAGCAGTGAACGGGCTGGAGCAGTTCGGCCAGGACCCGTGGTGGATCATCGCCATCAAGGTCCTGCTGGTCTTCGTGGTGTGCGTCGTGCTGACGCTGTTCAACATCTGGTGGGAGCGCAAGGTCGTGGCCCGGATGCAGCACCGCATCGGCCCGAACCGGCACGGACCGTTCGGTCTGCTGCAGTCCCTCGCCGACGGCGTGAAGCTGGCGCTCAAGGAGGACCTGACCCCGGAGAAGGCCGACAAGATCGTCTTCATCACCGCGCCGATCCTGGCGTGCGTGCCGGCGTTCGTGACGTTCTCGGTGATCCCGTTCGGTCCGGAGGTCAACTTCTTCGGCGTCGAGACGCCGCTGCAGCTGACCGACATGCCGGTCGCGGTGCTGTTCGTGATGGCGATCGCCAGCATCGGCATCTACGGCATCGTGCTCGGCGGCTGGGCCTCCGGCTCGACGTACTCGCTGCTCGGCGGGCTCCGTTCCAGCGCTCAGATGATCTCCTACGAGGTGTCGATGGGCCTGGCGCTGGTCACCGTCTTCCTGATGGCCGGCAGCCTGTCCACGAGCCAGATCGTCGCGGCCCAGGAGGACTGGTGGTTCGGCGCCCTGCTGCTGCCGTCCTTCCTCATCTACTGCATCTCGATGGTCGGCGAGACCAACCGTGCGCCGTTCGACCTCCCCGAGGCCGAGGGTGAGCTGGTCGGTGGTTTCCACACCGAATACTCCAGCCTGAAGTTCGCGCTCTTCTTCCTGGCCGAATACATCAACATGGCCACGGTCAGCGCGCTCGCCACGACGCTGTTCCTCGGCGGCTGGCGGGCACCGCTCGGCCTCGGCACGATCTGGGCCGGCGCCAACGAGGGCTACTGGCCGGTGCTGTGGTTCTTCCTGAAGATGTTCTTCTTCATCTGGGTCTTCATCTGGCTGCGCGGCACCCTGCCGCGACTGCGCTACGACCAGTTCATGTCGCTGGGCTGGAAGGTGCTGCTGCCGGCGAGCCTCGCCTGGATCGTCGTCGTCGCGGTGATCAAGATGACCGCGATCGAGGGCGGCTTCAGCCCCAACTGGTTCCTCTTCGGCTTCGGCCTGGCGGTCACGGCGGTCGTCGTGCTCGGCTTCCTCAACCGGCTCCCGGAGAAGGAGGCCCAGGTCACCACCCCGGCCGGCGGCTTCCCCACACCCGCGCTGCCGCAGGGCGGGGCCGTACGAGGTGCCGCCCAGCCACTGGTGTTCGGGCCGCCGGCGAGCGCCAACGGCGTACGCATTCTTCCCTCTCCTGAGGAGGCAAAGTGAGCAACGACGACCGCACGTTCAAGGAGCGTTTCTGGGACCCGGTCAGCGGGTTCGCGGTGACGTTCGGGACGCAGTTCAAGAAGCCGGTCACCGAGCAGTACCCGCAGCAGAAGGAGCCGACCGAGGAGCGGTTCCACGGCCGCCACCAGCTCAACCGGCACCCTGACGGCCTGGAGAAGTGCGTCGGCTGCGAGCTGTGCGCCTGGGCCTGCCCGGCCGACGCGATCTACGTCGAGGGCGCGGAGAACACCGAGGAGGAGCGCTACTCGCCAGGGGAGCGTTACGGCCGCGTCTACCAGATCAACTACCTGCGCTGCATCCTGTGCGGGCTGTGCATCGAGGCCTGCCCGACGCGGGCGCTGACGATGACCAACGACTACGAGCTCGCCGACACCACGCGCGAGAGCCTGATCTACGAGAAGCAGGATCTGCTCGCGCCGCTCGAGGACGGGATGGAGGCGCCTCCCCACCCGATGTTCCTCGGCAACGACGACACCTCCTACTACGCGCCGGAGCCCAAGGAGACCATCCGATGAGCTTCGTGATCCTCGCCTCGGTCACAGTGATCGCGGCGCTGGGACTGCTGTTCGCGCGCAAGCCCGTGCACGCCGCGCTGTCGCTGGCGGTGGTGATGATCGGCCTGGCGATGATCTACGCGACGCTGGAGGCGCCGTTCCTCTTCGCGGTGCAGATCGTGGTCTACACCGGTGCGATCCTGATGCTGTTCCTGTTCGTGATCATGCTGGTCGGTGTCGACACCTCCGACACGCTGAAGGAGACGATCGCCGGACAGAAGGTGCTCGCGGCTCTGCTCGGCATCGGTCTCGGGGCGACCCTCATCGCCGGCGTCGGCCAGGCGAGCATCGCCACGATGCGCGGGCTGTCCAGCGCCAACGAGGGTGGCAACGTACACCGTCTCGCCGACCTGCTCTTCTCCCGCTACGTGATCGCCTTCGAGGCGACCAGCGCGCTGCTGATCACGGCGGCGATCGGTGCGATGGTGCTGGCCCACCGCGAGCGGATCGACCCGAAGCAGAGCCAGACCGACCTGGCCCGGAAGCGGGTCGCCGACTACGCCAAGAGCGGCAAGCACCTCGGCCCGCTGCCCCCACCGGGCACCTTCGCGCGCCACAACAGCAACGACACCCCGGCGCTCCTGCCGGACGGGTCGCAGAGCAAGAAGTCGGTCCCGGCCATCCTCGCCGGAGGGGCCTCGAACGGAACGGGTGACGAGGGGCAGGGCGAATGACAGACAACACCACGGCGTACGTCATCTTGTCCGCCATCCTCTTCACGATCGGCACGATCGGCGTGCTGACCAGGCGCAACGCGATCGTCGTCTTCATGTGCGTCGAGCTCATGCTCAACGCGGCCAACCTGGCCCTGGTGGCGTTCAGCCGGATGCACGGCAACCTCGACGGGCAGGTGACGGCGTTCTTCGTGATGGTCGTCGCGGCCGCTGAGGTGGTCGTCGGGCTGGCGATCATCATGACCATCTTCCGCACCAGAAACACGGCTTCGGTCGACGAGCCAAGGATGCTCAAGTGGTAACTCCTGTCGAGGCCGGCGGCGTCTTCGCGCTGCTCTGGCTGGTCATCGCGCTGCCTCTGGCCGGCGCCGCCCTGATCCTGATCGGGCGGCCGCTGGCGCCGGCACTCTTCGACCGGATCGGGCACTGGCTCGCGGTCGGCCTCGCCGGCGCGTCCTTCGTGGTCAGCCTGGTTCTCTTCATCGCCGCCCTCGGCCGCGACGAGGAGAGCCGACAGGTCGTCCAGCACCTCTACACCTGGTTCGACACCGGGGACCTGAGCGTCGGGTTCGACCTGCTCTACGACCAGCTCTCCAGCCTGTTCCTGCTGCTCATCACCGGTGTCGGCACGCTGATCCACGTCTACTCGGTCGGCTACATGGCCCACGACGAGCGGCGCGCCCGGTTCTTCGGCTACCTCAACCTGTTCCTCGCCGCGATGCTGATGCTGGTGCTGGCGGAGAACTACGTCGGCCTCTTCCTCGGCTGGGAGGGCGTCGGTCTGGCGTCCTACCTGCTGATCGGCTTCTGGCAGCACAAGCCGTCCGCGGCCGCTGCCGCCAAGAAGGCGTTCGTGATGAACCGGGTCGGCGACATGGGGCTCTCGCTGGCGATCGCGCTCTGCTTCGTCACCTTCGGGTCGACCTCCTTCTCCGCGATCGACATCAGCGAGACGTCCACGACGACCCTCAACTGGCTCGGCATCCTGCTGCTCGTCGGCGCCTGCGGAAAGTCCGCGCAGGTGCCGCTGCAGGGCTGGCTGCTCGACGCGATGGAGGGCCCGACCCCGGTCTCGGCACTGATCCACGCGGCGACGATGGTGACCGCGGGCGTCTACCTCATCGTCCGCAGCAGCGCGGTCTTCGACGCCGCCGAGGCCGCCTCGACCGCGGTCGTGGTCGTCGCCCTGGTGACGATCATCTGGGGTGCCGCGGTGAGCTGCGTGAAGGACGACATCAAGAAGGTCCTGGCCGGTTCGACGATGAGCCAGATCGGCTACATGATGCTCGCCGCCGGGCTCGGCGGGCCGGGCTACGCGTTCGCGATCTTCCACCTGCTCACCCACGGTTTCTTCAAGGCCAACATGTTCCTCGGGGCCGGCTCGCTGATGCACGGCATGAACGACGACGTGAACCTCAAGCACTACGGCGCCCTCAGCCGGGCGCTCCCGGTCACGTTCCTGACCTTCGCGATGGGCTACCTGGCGATCATCGGCTTCCCCGGTTTCGCCGGCTTCTGGTCGAAGGACAAGATCCTCGAGGTCGCCTTCGCGGAGAGCTGGCTGGTCGGCATCATCGCCCTCCTGGCCGCCGGTGTGACCGCGTTCTACATGACCCGCCTGATGATGCTCGCCTTCTTCGGCCGCAAGCGGTGGCCCGAGGGCGTACACCCGCACGAGTCGCCGCGGATCATGACCGGGCCGCTCGTCGTCCTCGCCGCGCTGTCGGTCCTCGGTGGTGTCTTCGCGCTCGGCGGCTGGATCGAGCACTGGCTCGAGCCGGTCGTGGCGATCGGCCACGCCGAGCACCACGGTCCGCTCCCGGTCTGGGCGACCTCGGTCCTCGCGGTGGTCGTCGTCGCGATCGGCGTCGCGGCCGCCGGGTTCGTCTTCGGACGCCGCCCGACCACGACCGCGCCGACCCGCTACCTGCCGGTCCCGCACATCGAGGACGTCGTCGTCCCGCCCGGGATGGCGATCACCCGCGGCACCCTCGCGACCGACAAGTACGCCGTCGACGGCCTGATGAGCGGTGGCCCGATCGCGCTGGCGGCGATCGCCGGTGAGCTCCGCAAGGCGCAGACCGGCTACGTACGCTCCTATGCCCTCTCCGTCCTAGGCGGCACCGTCCTCGTTGCCCTGGCCCTGATCGTGGTGAGCTGACTTGCTGACACTCCTCGTTCTCATCCCGTTCGCGGGTGCGCTGATCACCGCGGTGATGCCGGCCCGGCCCAAGCTGTGGGCCTTCGGCTTCGCGATCGCCACGTTGATCGCCGGCCTGGTGACGATGTTCACCGCCCCCGACACCGACCTCGTCTGGATGGAGCCGCTCGGCGTCCACTGGGCGCTGGAGATGGACGGCTTCGGCAAGCTGATGGTGCTGCTGACCGTCGTCCTGGTGCCGCTGGTGATGGTGGCCGCGGTCAAGGACCACGACAAGCGGTGGTACGCCTGGGCGCTGGCTCTGGAGGCCTTCGCGCTGCTCACCTTCCTGGCTGCCGACCTGTTCGTCTTCTACATCGCCTTCGAGGCGACGCTGATCCCGGCGTACTTCATGATCGGCCAGCACGGTGGGCCGAACCGGGCCAAGGCCGCGCTCAAGTTCCTGATGTTCCAGCTCGGCGGCGGCCTGGTGCTGCTCGGTGCGCTGATCGGGTTCTTCGTGGTCTCCTCGGAGGCCGGTGCGCCGTCCTACCTGATCAGCGACCTGGCCCAGCTCGACATCGGCACCACCGCCGAGCGCTGGATCTTCGTGGCGATGTTCATCGCGTTCGCGGTGAAGGCGCCGCTGTTCCCGGTGCACACCTGGCTGGCCGACACGACCGAGCAGGCGACCACGCCGACCTCGGTGCTCCTGGTGTGCGTCCTCGACAAGATCGGCACCTTCGGCATGATCCGGCTCTGCCTGGGTCTGGTGCCGGAGGCCTCCGCCTGGGCGACGCCGGTCGTCATCGTGCTGGCGCTGATCTCGATCGTCTACGGCGCCGTGCTCGCGATCGGGCAGGACGACCTGCTCCGCCTGATCGGCCTCACCTCGCTCTCGCACTTCGGGTTGATCACCCTCGGCATCTTCGCCGCGACCCGCGAGGGCCTGGTCGGCGCGATCCTCTACATGGTCAACCACGGTGTCGCGACCGCGGCGATGTTCCTGATCGCCGGGTTCCTGATCACCCGCAAGGGCACCGCCTCGATCTCGTCGATGCGGGGGCTGGAGAAGGCCACCCCGGTGCTGGCCGGCACGTTCCTGATCGCCGGCCTGGCCACCGCGGGCCTTCCCGGGCTCTCCCAGTTCGTCTCCGAGATCATGGTCCTGATCAGCGCCTTCGACTACCACTGGCTGGTCGGTGTCATCGCGGTCACCGCGATCGTGCTCGCCGCGATCTACGTGCTGTGGGCCTACCAGCGGATCTTCACCGGGCCCGCGCAGCTCTCCCGAGGGCCGGTCCGCGACCTCGACCGGCGGGAGGTCGGCGTACTCGTGCCGCTGCTGGTCGCGCTCTTCTTCTTCGGCTTCGTCCCCGCACCGCTGATCTCGGCGGCGTCGCCGGTCGTGGAGCCTCTCGTCAATGTGATCCAGGCAGGTGAGTGACGCGATGTTCGAGTCCCCCGGAATTTCGTACGCCACCATCTGGCCCGTCCTGCTGGTGCTCGGCGTCGCGTGCGCCGGTGTCGTCGTGGAGGCCTTCGCGCCCCGCGCCGCCCGGTTCAACGCCCAGGTGTCGCTGGCGCTGGCCGGGCTGGTCGCCGCGCTCGCCGGGACGGTCGCCGTCGGCGCCGGGTCGGGGCTGGGTGTCTCGACGGGCGAGGGAGCCCTCGTCATCGACGGTCCCGGGGTCTTCTCCCAGGGGCTGGTGCTGCTGGTCTCGCTCGGCAGCGTCGCGCTCTTCGCCGAGCGTCGCCTCGACAACGGCGTGAGCGTCTTCGCAGGTCAGGCGGCTGCACTGCCGGGCACCTCGGCCGAGCGCACCGCCTCCCAGCGGGGCCTGGAGCACACCGAGGTCTACCCGCTCATGATGTTCGCGGTCGGCGGGATGATGCTCTTCTGCGTCTCCGGCGACCTGCTGATGCTCTTCGTGGCGCTCGAGGTGCTCTCGCTGCCGCTCTACCTGCTGACCGGTCTGGCGCGGCGTCGCCGGCTGCTCTCCCAGGAAGCGGCGCTGAAGTACTTCCTGCTCGGCGCCTTCTCCTCCGGCATCTTCCTCTACGGTCTCGCGCTGGTCTACGGCTTCGCCGGGTCGATGTCGCTGGCGGAGATCGGCGAGGCGGCGGCTGCCGACGGTTCCAGTCCGCTGCTGCTCCTCGGCATCGGTCTGATGGCGGTCGGCATGCTCTTCAAGACCGGTGCGGTGCCGTTCCACTCCTGGACGCCGGACGTCTACCAGGGCGCCCCGACGCCGGTGACCGCCTGGATGTCGGCCGCCACCAAGATCGCCGCGTTCGCCGCGATGCTCCGGCTCTTCTACGTCGCCTTCGGCGCCGAGGGCGACATCTGGCGTCCGGCGATCGGGGTCGTCGCGGTGCTGACCATGCTGCTGGGCGCGTCGTTCGCGATCGTCCAGAGCGACGTGAAGCGGATGCTCGGCTACTCCGCCGTCGCCCACACCGGCTTCCTGCTCACCGGTCTCCTCGGTGTGCAGACCGACGCCTTCGGGTCCACCCAGGCGGTGCTCTTCTACCTGACCGCCTACGGGTTCGCCACGCTCGGCGCGTTCGCGATCGTCTCCCTGGTCCGCGGGCCCAACGGCGAGGTCGGCTCGCTGGACCGGTGGGCCGGCCTGGGACGTACCAACCCATGGGTCGCGGCGACCTTCGCCGTCTTCCTGCTCTCGATGGCCGGACTGCCGCTGACCGCCGGGTTCATCGGCAAGTGGGGCGTCTTCGCCGCGGCCCTCGGCGCGGGTCAGTGGCCCGTCGTCGCGGTGGCGATCGGCTCCAGCATCATCGCGATCTTCTTCTACGTACGCGTCATCATGCTGATGTTCTTCACCGACGCGCGCGAGGACGCGGCCACGGTTTCCACCCCGTCCTACGCCACCTCCGTCGTGATCGCTCTGAGCGCTGTCGCCACCGTCTTGTTGGGTGTAATTCCGGGCCCTGTGCTCAGCCTGTTGGTGGATGCGGGAGGATTCATCGGGTGAGCACCAGCGCACCCACCGACCGAGCCCCTGAACTCGCCCTCCCGATCACCGATCCCGAGCTCGAGCAGCGACTGCGCGCGCGCCTCGCAGTGATCGAGAAGGACCTGGCGGGTCACACCCAGAGCCGGTCCCGTTTCGTCACAGAGGCGGCCTCCCACCTGCTGGAGGCCGGCGGCAAGCGGTTCCGGCCGCTGCTGGTGTGCCTGACGGCGGAATGCGGACCGGATGCCGATGCGCCCGAGGTGATCACTGCCGCCTCGGTCGTCGAGCTGACCCATCTGGCGTCGCTCTACCACGACGACGTGATGGACGAGGCGCTCGTACGCCGCGGCGCCGACTCCGCCAACGCCCACTACGACAACAACGTGGCGATCCTGACCGGCGACTTCCTCTTCGCCAGGTCCTCGGAGCTGACCGCGACCCTGGGGGCAGAGGCCGTACGCATCCAGGCCGAGGCCTTCCGGCGACTCGTCGAGGGCCAGATCCTGGAAGGTGTCGAGCCGGAGGAGGGCGTCGACCCGGTCGACCACCATCTCGAGGTGCTCGCCGGCAAGACCGGCTCCCTCATCGCCACAGCGGCGCGCTACGGCGCCCTGTTCTCCGGTGCGTCGCAGGAGATCCAGGAGGCCCTGGTCGCGTACGCCGAGATCGTCGGCGTCGCCTTCCAGCTCTCCGACGACATCCTCGACATCGCCTCGGACGAGTCCGGGAAGACGCCGGGCACCGACCTGCGCGAAGGCGTGCCGACGCTCCCGGTGCTGTTCGTCCGCCGTGCGAACGACCCCGGCGACGCCCGTCTCCTCGAGCTGCTCGACGGCGATCTCACCGACGACGCGGCCCTGGCCGAGTGTGTCTCCCTGCTCCGCGCCCACCCGGCGCTGGCCGAGGCCCGTGCCTACGTCCAGGCCCGCGCGGAGGAGGCCAAGACCGCGCTCGCCCCGCTCCCCGAGGGCCCGGTCCGTACGGCCCTCGAGGCCTTCGCCGACATCGTCGCCGTCCGCTCCGTCTGAGGAGGGTCTCGACTTTCGGCCTCAGGTAAAAAGACGTTACCCGGAGCGGTAACGTAAGGCTGTGAGTGAGCAGCGTCGTGGAGTGATGTTCGGCGCTGCGGCGTACGTCATGTGGGGTGCGTTCCCGCTCTACTTCCCGCTCCTGGAGCCTGCCGGTGCCTGGGAGATCCTGGGCCACCGGATCGTGTGGTCGCTGATCGTGGCCGCGGCACTGGTGCTGATCGTGGGGCGCCGCAAGCAGGTGGCGGCGATCCTGCGCGACCGGCGCAAGCTCATGCTGCTGGCAGCGGCGGCCGCGGTGATCTCGATCAACTGGGTGACGTACATCTGGGGGGTCAACAACGGGCGGATCGTCGAGACGAGCCTGGGCTACTTCACCAACCCGCTGGTCACGATGCTGATGGGCGTGATCATCCTGCGCGAGCGGATGCGGAAGCTCCAGTGGGTAGCCCTGGGGATCGCGTTCGTGGCCGTCGTCGTGCTCACCATCGACTACGGGCGGCTGCCCTGGGTCGCGCTGGTGCTGGCGTTCTCGTTCGGCACCTACGGGCTGCTCAAGAAGAGCGCGGGAGTCGGCCCGTTCGAGTCGCTGGCCGTCGAGACCGCCGTGACCGCGCCGTTCGCGCTGGCGCTCATCATCGCGCTCCAGGCCACCGGGAACGGCACGCTCTTCGGGAACGGCGTCCTCCACGTGCTCATGCTGATCAGCCTCGGCATCATCACCGTGGTGCCGCTGGCCTGCTTCGGCGCGGCCGCCATCCGGGTGCCGATGGTCACGATCGGGCTGCTGCAGTACCTGGCGCCGATCCTGCAGTTCGCCGTCGGCGTCTTCATCGCCCACGAGGCGATGCCTCCCGGCCGCTGGGCCGGCTTCGCGATCGTCTGGGTCGCGCTGGTCATCTTCAGCGCCGAGGCGGTCCACCACCGGCGCAAGGTCCTGCGCGAGCAGCTCGCCCCGCTGAGCACCACCGGCGTCTAGCCGAGAGGTCAGCCCCGCAGGCTGGTCGGCGTCCACGAAGCGGACCGATCGCTCGTTTTCACATTCACTCGACTAAGTCCAGTATTGTCCTCGACATTCGTAACCCGATCGACCTTGACTCGGCAGGGCAGAAGTGAGGAACCAGATGAAGAAGATCAAGGTTGCAGTGGCGCTGGCCGCTGCGAGCATCCTGACCTTGACCGCATGCGGTGGCTCCGGCGGTGGCACTGACGCGGAGTCGATCTCCATCGTCGGATTCGCCGTCCCCGAGACGGCCAACAAGGCGATCGCCAAGGAGTTCAACAAGACCCCCGAGGGCGAGGGCGTCACCTTCGAGACCTCGTACGGCGCCTCCGGTGACCAGAGCCGCGCGGTCGAGTCGGGTCTGAAGGCCGACTACGTGCACCTGTCCGTCGGCACCGACGTACAGCGCCTGGAGAAGGCCGGCCTGGTCGACCCGACGTGGGACGACGGCGACAACAAGGGCATCGTGTCCAGCTCGGTCGTCGTGCTCGGTGTCCGTGAGGGCAACCCGAAGAACATCCAGGGCTGGGACGACCTGATCAAGCCGGGCGTCGGCGTGGTCACCGCCAACCCGGCCTCCTCCGGAGCCGCCCGCTGGAACGCGCTGGCCGCCTGGGGCTCGGTCGTGAAGAACGGCGGCTCCGAGGAAGAGGGCAAGGCGTACCTCGACAAGCTCTTCAAGAACGTCGTCACGCTCACCAACTCGGGTCGCGACGCCACGACCGCCTTCCTCGGCGGCACCGGTGACGTACTGCTCGCCTACGAGAACGAGGCGATCCTCGCCGCCCAGCAGGGGCAGGGCTTCGAGTACATCGTCCCCGACTCGACCGTGCTGATCGAGAACCCGGGCGCCATCCTCAAGGACTCCTCGAAGCCGTCGCAGGACTGGCTCGACTTCGTCCTCGACCCCCAGGGCGGTCAGAAGCAGTTCGCGCTGACCGGCTTCCGCCCGGTCAACACCGCCGAGCCCGGCGTCGTCGACTGGGACGCGATCGGTCTGAAGCCGGAGGACATCAAGGGGGCCAAGGACCCGGCCGACCCGTTCCCGGCGCCGAAGCAGCTGCTCACCCTGGAGAACGACTTCGGCGGCCGCGACTGGTCCGGCGTCAAGGAGAAGCTCTTCGGCACCGGTGAGGACGGCGAGGCGCTCGGCATCGTGACCGACTCCATCGCGAAGTCCGGCAAGGCCTCCCAGTAGTCCGGTCATGACCACAACCATCCCTACGGCCGGGCCGGCTGCCCCACGTTCGACACGGTCCAGTCGGCCGGCCTCCACTCTGACAAGGACCAGCGGCATCGGGCTCGGCGTCACGATGCTCTGGTTCAGCCTGCTCGTCCTCATCCCGCTGGTCGCGGTGATCATCACCGCGTCCAGCGGGGGCTGGTCCGCCTTCGCGAGCCAGCTCGGCAACGAGCAGACCGCCTCCGCCATCTGGCTCACGATCCGCGCGGCCGTCGTGGTCACGCTGATCAACGTCGTCATCGGCACCGTCATCGCGTGGGTCCTGGTGCGCGACAGGTTCTGGGGCAAGGGCCTGCTCGAGGTCATCATCGACATCCCGTTCGCGCTCCCGACGATCGTCGCCGGCCTCGTGCTGCTCTCCCTCTACGGCGCCGAGTCACCGCTCGGCCTGCACTTGGCGAACACGTCGATGTCGGTCTACCTGGCGCTCGCCTTCGTGACCCTGCCCTTCGTCGTACGCATGGTGCAGCCGGTCCTCGAGGAGCTGGACGCCGACGTGGAGGAGGCCGCGGCCTCCCTGGGGGCCTCCCGGTTCACCACGTTCCGGCGGATCATCCTGCCGTCGCTGGCCCCGGCCATCGCGGCGGGTGCGGCGCTCTCGTTCGCGCGCGGGATGGGGGAGTACGGCTCCCTGGTCCTGCTCTCGGGCAACCTGCCGTTCAAGTCCGAGGTCGCCTCGGTGCGGATCCTGTCCGCGATCGAGAACGACAACCCGGAGGGCGCAGCGGCGATCGCGGCGATGCTGCTCGTGGTCTCGCTGCTCGTCATCGTCGTCCTCGACCTGATCCAGCGGAGGATGGTCCGCCGTGGCTGAGACCCGTCGCGCTCCGCGCACACCACTGACGTACGTCCTCCGTCTGGTCGTCATCGCCTATCTCTGTCTGCTCGTGGCCTGGCCGGTCGTCCTGGTCGGCTGGAACGCCTTCCACGTCCCCGACGTCGGGTTCACGACCGAGGCGTTCGCCGGGATCTTCAGCGACCCGCAGATGATGCACGCGATCCGGCTGACCTGCATCGCCGCCGTCGTCGCGACGCTGATCAACCTGGTCTTCGGCGTCTCGATCTCGCTACTGCTCGTCCGGACCGAGTTCCCGGGCAAGCGCATCCTGAGCGCGCTGATCGACCTGCCGCTGTCCGTCTCGCCGATCGTCGTCGGCCTGGCGCTCGTGCTCGTCTACGGCGGCCGCGACGGCTGGTTCGGGCCTGCCCTGGAGTCCGCTGGGATCCAGGTCATCTTCTCGACGCCCGGGATCATCATGGCGACCGCGTTCGTGTCGCTGCCGCTGGTGATCCGCGAGGTCATCCCTGTCCTGGAGGAGATCGGGACCGAGCAGGAACAGGCCGCGGCCTCGCTGGGCGCGAGCTCGTGGCAGACGTTCTGGCGGATCACGCTGCCGGGCATCAAGTGGGCCGTCGTCTACGGCGTCGTGCTCACCCTGGCCCGCTCGCTCGGCGAGTTCGGTGCGGTCAAGGTCGTCTCCGGCAACGTGCTCGGCCAGACCCGCACCGCGACCCTCGCCGTCGAGGAGAAGTACCTCAACTTCGACCAGCAGGGCGCGTACGCCGTCGCCTTCCTCCTCGCCAGCGTCTCGGTCGTCTGCATCCTCATCGTCTTCGTGCTGCGCGCCCGCGGTGCGCGCGTACGGTGAAAGGACCCATCCCATGAGCATCGAAGTAACCGGTGTCAACAAGCGTTATGGCGACTTCGTCGCGCTGGAGGACATCAACCTGACCATCCCGACCGGGCAGCTGACCGCCCTGTTGGGGCCCTCCGGCGGTGGCAAGACCACGCTGCTGCGGGTCATCGCCGGGCTGGAGACGCCCGACTCCGGGTCGGTCGTGATCGAGGGCAACGACGCGACCTCCCTGCCCGTCCAGAAGCGCAACGTCGGCTTCGTCTTCCAGCACTACGCGGCCTTCAAGCACCTCTCGGTGGCCAAGAACGTCGCCTTCGGGCTGGAGATCCGCAAGCGTCCGCGTGCGGAGATCCAGGCGAAGGTCGCGGAGCTGCTGGAGCTCGTCCATCTGTCGCAGTTCGCCAACCGGCTGCCCTCGCAGCTCTCCGGCGGTCAGCGGCAGCGGATGGCGCTGGCGCGCGCGCTCGCGATCGAGCCGTCGGTGCTGCTGCTCGACGAGCCGTTCGGCGCGCTGGACGCGAAGGTACGCAAGGAGCTGCGCGACTGGCTCCGACGGCTCCACGACGAGGTGCACGTGACCACCGTCTTCGTGACCCACGACCAGGAGGAGGCCCTCGAGGTCGCCGACGAGATCGTGGTTGTCAACCAGGGCGGGATCGAGCAGATCGGCACCCCCGAGCAGCTCTACGACGAGCCGGCCAACGACTTCGTGATGTCGTTCCTCGGCGACGTGACCACGCTCGGTGGCGCCCTGATCCGGCCCCACGACGTCGAGGTCACCCCGTCACCGATCTCCGAGCATTCGCTCGAGGGCACCGTCTCGCGCGTCCTGCGGATCGGGTTCGAGGTGCGCCTCACGGTCCTCACCGATGACGGTGAGGTCGTGACCGCCGAGCTGACGCGTACACATGCCCGGGCGCTGCAGCTCGAGGAGGGCGTCAACGTGTTCGTCACGCCGTCGCCGGGGGCTTACACGATGCCGGCGCCTTCGCCGGCGGCGTAGGGGGCCGTTGGGATACCCGGTCGACCGGGTATCCCTGGGCTGGACGGGCACTGAAACGCCCGTCCAGTCCACGAAGTGCCCGTCCAGTCACGGCCCGGGTCTCACTCCGTGGATGATCAGTGAGGCAGCCAGGCCTCTTCGCGCGAGGAGCGGGTGGTGACCTCGTCGGGCAGCTCACGAGAAGCGAGCTCGGCGATCGAGACCTTCTCGAAGACCTCGCGCAGCGAGTCGCGCGCGGCGATCCACACGTGCTGGAGGACGTCGGCACGCTCGTTGTAGGTGACCGCCTCGGGACGCAGCCCGTAGACCGAGACCAGCGGGCCGTCGACGGCGCGGATCACGTCGGCGACGGACACGTCCGACGCCTTGCGGGCCAGGCGCCAGCCGCCCGACTGCCCGCGCTGTGAGATGACGACGCCGGCCTTGCGGAGGTCGGCGAGGATCGCCTGCAGGAACCCGTGGGGGATCTCCTGGGCGCGGCCGAGCTCCTCGGCGCTGACAGCTTTTCCGTCCTCGCGCGCGGCCATCTCGATGAGGGCGCGGAGGGCGTAGTCGGACTTGGCAGATACTCGCACGGACACATTCTTGCAGATGAATGCAGAATTTCGCTCAATCTAGTGGTCAAGTCCACTTTCGTTTGCGAGCGTCTCGGCACGCACCTTGAGAGCGGCAGCGTGACGCCGGAACCCCTCCGCGACCCGCTCCGGACCGGCCAGCCGGACCAGCGGACCCGAGAACTCCTCGACCGTCTCGTAGCGCGTCGGCCCGCCGGGCCGCTGCGTCAGCCGCTGGTGACGTACGCCCCGGACCAGGCCCAGTCGCGCCGGCCAGCCCGCATAGACATAGGCCAGGTACGCCACCCCGACCCCGTCCTCGCCGACCACCGGTGCGTCGACCGCCGAGATCCGTTCCGGTGAGCGCGTGCGGCCACCGTTCGCCCAGGTCACGTGCAGGATGATCGGGTTGCCCACCGCCGCCGGCTGCGCGGTCTCGGCGCGGACGACGAACGGGTTCCACGCGGCGTACTCGTCGGTCTCGACCATCACCCGCCACACCACGTCGATCGGGGCGTCGATCTCGACCGAGGCGCTCGGGTCCTCGTAGGCCACGAGGTCAGCGGTAGTTGATGAACTGCACCGCGAAGTCGTAGTCCTGCGCCTTGACCAGCGAGATCACGGTCTGCAGGTCGTCGCGCTTCTTGGAGGAGACGCGGAGCTCGTCGCCCTGGATCTGCGCCTTGACGCCCTTGGGGCCCTCGTCGCGGATCAGCTTGGAGATCTTCTTCGCGTCCTCGGAGGAGATGCCCTCCTTGAGCGTGATCGAGATCTTCGACTGCTGGCCCGACTGACGCGGCTCGCTCGCGTCGAGGATCTTCAGCGACTGCTTCCGCTTGATCAGCTTGTCCTGGAAGACCGAGAGGACGGCGCTGGCGCGGTCGTCGGCGGAGGCGGAGATCTCGATCCCGTGCTCACCGCTCCACTCGATCGACGCGTTGGTGCCCTTGAAGTCGAACCGCGTCGCGACCTCCCGCGCGGTCTGGCTCAGTGCGTTGTCGACCTCCTGACGGTCGATCTTGCTCACGATGTCGAACGACGAGTCGGCCATGACTCTCTCCTCTGTTTCTGACCAAGTCTGTGGTGTCTCACCCTAGGACCTCGTCCCGTTTTCGTACGCCGCCAGCCCCTGCGCTATGGTTTCTTCGCTACCACGATGATTCGTGGTGCACCCAGGCAGGTTGCCCGAGCGGCCAATGGGAGCGGACTGTAAATCCGTCGGCTTTGCCTTCGAAGGTTCGAATCCTTCACCTGCCACACCAGGGAGAACGCCCCGGTGACCAGCACAAACACTGGTCACCGGGGCGTTTCGCTCTGACGCCGCGGCTGAGTTCTCGTAGGCCAGCCGGACGCGCGATAGGTTCCGGGCATGGACCTGAACGCCTACCAGCAGGCAGCGCTGCGGACTGCGGCGACGAAGGACACGCCCAACGAGGTGTTCCACCTGCTGTTGGGGCTGGTCGGAGAGACGGGCGAGATCGCCGAGAAGGCGAAGAAGATCATCCGGGACCACGACAGCGACTTCGCTCAGTGGGACCGCGATGATCTCGCCAAGGAGCTGGGCGACACACTGTGGTACCTGGCCGTTCTCGCTGACCACTTCGGGCTTCCGCTCGCGGACGTCGCCGAGCTCAACATCAAGAAGCTCGCCGATCGTCAGCAGCGCGGCGCCCTCGGTGGCAGCGGTGATGACCGCTGACCCCTTGGCTCAGAGAAGGAGCACCCATGACAGTCGACGCAACTCCCACCACCGCCGAGAACGACGAGTTCTGGCGGGAGCGGCGGGTCTGCTTCCTGACCACGAGCCGCCCGGACGGCAGCCCGCATCTCGTGCCGGTGGGGGTCACGTTCGACCCGGAGACCGGGATCGCCAGGGTCATCAGCAGCGCCACCAGCAAGAAGGTGCGCAACGTACGCGCGGCTGAGCCCGATGCGCAGGTGGCGGTCAGTCAGGTCGACGGGCGGCGGTGGTGCACGCTGGAGGGCACCGCGGTCGTCAAGGACGACAAGGAGTCGGTGGCCGAGGCGGAGCGGCGGTACGCCGAGCGCTACAAGCAGCCTCGACCCAACCCCGAGCGTGTGGTCATCGAGATCACCGTGGCCCGGGTGCTGGGCAACACGCGTCCATTGGGCTGGTGAGCACTCCTACTGGGAGCGGATTGTAAATCCGTTGGCATTGTCGGCGTCGGCCTGCCACGAGGTCAGGATGCGCAGGCGATCATCGGACGGGCTGCCAGCGGGGGCGGTGAGCACCATCAGGCGCTGACCGGAGCCGTCAGGGCTCTGCCAGGTGTCGCAGTCCAGGGTCAGCTCACCGACCGCAGGGTGGTGGTAGTGCTTGGTCCCGGAGCCTGCGGAGTTCACGTGCCGTTCCGCCCACCACGTACGGAAGTCGGGGTCTCTCACGGAGAGCTCGCCGACGAGCTTGGCGAGGTCGGGATCATGCGGATCTTTCGCTGCCTCCATCCGCAGGGCGGCCACGGCGTCGCGGGCGTCGTGTTCCCAGCGGGCATGCAGTCCGCGTACGTCCGGATGGGTGAACATCAAACGGATGTAGTTGCGGTCCGGTTCGGGGATCGTCGAGAAGTCGATGAACAACGCGGTGGCGGCCTGATTCCAGTCGAGGACATGGAGCCGCCTCCCCAGGACCAGTGCGGGGGTGTCGGTCAGCTGGTCGAGCAGCCGGCGCGCGGCGGGGCGAACCGTCTGCGTGGTCCGCCGTCGCCTGGGGAGCGCATCGACCTTGCCCGCGATCTCGTACAGGTACGCCTGCTGGTCCTCGTCGAGCCGAAGTGCGCGTGCCAGCGTCTCCAGGACGGCGGCCGATGCCTTCACCCGTCCCTGCTCGAGACGGGTGTAGTAGTCCACGCTGATCACCGCGAGGGAAGCGACCTCCTCCCGGCGCAGGCCCCGGACCTTGCGGTGTTTTCCCAGGTCAGGCAGGCCCACGTCGCCGGGGGTCAGGCGTGCCCGACAGGCTTTGAGGAACGCTCCGAGCTCGTCGGGTACGGCTGGGTTGCTCATGGTCCCATTGTGGACGGAACCCAGGAACGCTGGGAGGGAAGAAACCTTCCCAGGCAGATACTGGCCGCTTTCGCGCTCCTTCGAAGCGGTGGAACTTGGTGTGTGCCGGCGGCGAACCCGCCGGTGCGGACCGGATGGACCGGCCGCCTGTACGAAGGAGAGACCCATGGTCACCAAGCTCGATGTCACGTTCGACAGCGCAGGGATCCAGATCGCTGCGCACCTCTACGTCCCCGAAGGCGCCACCAAGGCGCCCGCCATCGTCGTCGGTCACCCGGGGACCGGGGTCAAAGAACAGGCTTCGGGCCTGTACGCCTCACGCCTTGCCGAGCAGGGCTTCGTGACCGTCGCCTATGACGCCGCGTACCAGGGCGCCAGCGGTGGTCTTCCCCGCGGGCTCGAGGACCCGGCTCAGCGCATCGAGGACATGAAGGCGGCAGTGTCGTTCCTGACCACCCGGCCCGAGGTGGACGGCGAACGAATCGGACTGCTCGGCATCTGCGCGTCGGGTGGCTACTCGCTCCCGGCGACGGCCAGTGACAAGCGGATCAAGGCGCTCGCGACGGTCAGCGCCGCTGATGTCGCCCGCCAGTTCCGTCTCGGCGCCAACGGCACCCAGGACCCGGCGGTGTTCCAGGCGATGCTCGACGGCGCGGCGGCCGCCCGTACCGCCCGTGCCCATGGCGAGGATCCCGGGATGCTTCCGCTCTTCCCGGCGACCGCGGACGAGGCGCGAGCGCTCGGCGGGGAGCATGCGGTCGAGGGCTTCGACTACTACTGCACCCCGCGTGCCGACCACGAGCGCGCCGCCAAGGCGTTCGACTGGACGAGCGTCGACAAGATGGCGACGTTCGACGCGTTCGTGCAGGTTCCGCTGATCGGGCAGCGACCGCTGCTCATGATCGTCGGCACCCGCGCCGAGACGGCCTGGATGACGATCGACGCCTTCCAGCGAGCGGTCGGGCCGAAGGAGGTCTTCTGGGTCGAGGGCGCGAGCCACGTGGACCTGTACGACAGGGAGCCGTACGTCGGCGCGGCTGTCGAGCGGATGGATGCGTTCTTCACCCAGGCTCTAGAAGGGCCCGCGGTCGGTGCGGACCACCCGGCCGTTGAGGTCCTGAACGTCACGGCGGTTGCCGGTCGGGAACATGGCGCGGAAGCGGTCGATCTGGCGGGGTGAGGCGGTGATGGGGTCGGTGAGCATGACCCACTGGACGCCTTCGGTGTAGGGCGCGGTCGTCAGGGAACCGTCGTAGCGGTAGGACGTGTGCCGGCGGGGCAGGAGGGCACCGACGTCGATGTGGCCGACCGGGTCGTCGGCGGTGCACTCCGAGACCAGGTGGTCGTAGAGGTGGCCGAGGGTCCGGTTGGTCGGGCCGGGGGTGACCCAGACGCCGACGACCAGCGTGTGGCCGGAGGAGTCCTGGTGCACGAAGTGCATCTCGATCGGATACTCCCGCGCGACGACGAGATGCTCGCTCGGGGTGTGCCAGTGGAACTGCCTCAAGCCGTACGTCACACCAGCCACCGTGAGCGACCCGACCCCGGGCGGGAGCTCGGCGCGTACGGTCTCCTCGTCGCCGCGCACCGTGCAGCCGTCGGGCTCGTCGGCGTCCTCACGGACGTACGTCATGGTGACCGTGGCGTCGTGGGGGTAGTGGACGTGCAGGGTGGGGAGGTGGGCCGGCTCGGTGGTGCTGGGGCGGATCCGGATCGGGCTCTGGCGCGACCCCGGCCCGCCGGCGGAGGTGGTGGAGGTGGCGGAGGCGCCCGCGGACGACGACAGAGCGGTGAGCCCCGCGACGACGGCGGCGCCCTGGAGCAGCGCGCGGCGGTGCAGGCTGTGGCTGGTGCGCAACATGGAATCTCCCGAGATCCCGGGTCGACGTGACCCGTAGACAGCAATACGTACCACGAATTGCGGTCGGCAACGCCCTGTCGGCGACCTAGAGTCGTAGGGAAGCGAGACAGGAGATCCCGATGAGCGTCGAGCTGAACCACACGATCGTCCACGCCTCCGACCGGGAAGCGATGGCGACCCATCTGACCGAGATCCTCGGGCTGCCGGAGGCTCAGGTCTACGGCCCGTTCCGGATCGTCGAGCTGTCCAACCAGGTCAGTCTCGATGTGGTGGAGGACCGCGACTTCCGGCCGCAGCACTATGCGTTCAAGGTGTCCGAGACCGAGTTCGACGAGATCTTCGGGCGGATCACCGAGCGCGGCATCACCTACTGGGCCGACCCGTTCCACCGTCAGGAGGGCCGGATCAACCACAACGACGGTGGCCGTGGCGTCTACTGGGAGAGCCCCGACGGCCACAACCTCGAGATCATCACGGTCCCGTACGGCGGTGGCTGACCCGCGAGTCTCAGGCGAGGTCGGCGGCGAGCTGCTTGCCGGCCTCGGTGAGCAGCGGGACGGCGCGCTCGATGAGCTCGTCGGTCATCCGGCCGGTCGGCCCGCTGATCGACATCGCCAGGCGTGGCGCATAGTCGGGGACGGCGACGGCGACGCAGCGTACGCCTGCCTCCTGCTCGCCCTCGTCGATGGCGTAGCGACGGTCGCGGACCTGCTCGAGCTGGTCCAGATAGTCCTCGCGCGAGGTGATCGTGGTCGAGGTGTAGGGGACCATGTCGGTGCGGCGCAGGATGTCGCGGACCTGGTCGGGAGCCATGTCGGCGAGGATCGCCTTGCCGACGGCCGTGCAGTGCGGGGAGACCCGGCGGCCGACCTCGGTGAACATCCGCATCGACTGGCGCGACTCGGTGTGGGCGACGTAGACGATCTGGTCGCCGTCGAGCATCGCCAGGTTGGCCGACTCGCCGACCTCGTCGACGAGCCGCGCGAGGTGGGGGCGGGCCCAGGTGCTGAGCATGCGGGAGGAGCTCTCGCCGAGCCGGATCAGCTTGGGGCCGAGGACGTACTGACGGTTGGCCTCCTGGCGGAGATAGCCCAGGTCGACGAGGGTGCGCACCAGACGGTGGATCGTCGGCAGTGGCAGGCCGGAGGCGGCGGCGAGCTGGGAGAGCCCCATGGTGCCGCCGGCGTCGGCCATCGTCTCCAACAGCGCGAATGCACGCTCGATCGACTGCACGGCACCGGCGCGTGCCTTCGGCGCCTTCTCGTTCTCGCTCACCTGGACTCCCGATCTCATGGTGGTGACTTCCGAATGACGGAAGTCTAGCGTCGTGTAGAGGAAATCCGGCTGGTTGCGCCCCTGGTCGCCCCGGATTAATATCCGCAATGCGGAAAGAAGAATCCATTCAAAGGAAATCTGTGCCCTGGGAGGGTGGAGCTCGTGAACATTCAGATCACCGGTGGCGAGGTCGAGCCAGGAGCAGAGATCCTCACCCCCGAAGCCCTCGACTTCGTCGCCGAGCTGCAGCGACGGTTCGGGGCCCGTCGCGACGAGCTCCTGGCTGCGCGTCGCGCTCGCCGTGAGGAGGTCGCCCGCACCGGCCGTCTCGACTTCCTGCCGGAGACGGCCGACGTACGCGCCGGCGACTGGACCGTGGCACCCGTGCCCGAGGACCTCCGGGACCGCCGGGTCGAGATCACCGGCCCGACCGACCGGAAGATGACGATCAACGCCCTCAACTCCGGGGCGCGGGTCTGGCTGGCCGACATGGAGGACGCCAGCACCCCTCACTGGGGCAACGTCGTCGGCGGACAGGTGAACCTGCGCGACGCCGTCCGGCGCGACATCTCCGCGATGTCGCCGCAGGGCAAGCTCTACGAGCTCAAGCAGGACCAGCGCCTCGCCACGATCGTGATGCGCCCGCGTGGCTGGCACTTCGACGACAAGCACGTGCTGGTCGACGGCAAGCCGGTCGTCGGCGCCCTGGTCGACTTCGGGCTCTACTTCTTCCACAACGCCCGCGAGCTGCTGGCGCAGGGGAGTGGGCCGTACTTCTATCTCCCCAAGATGGAGAGCCACCTCGAGGCACGGCTGTGGAACGACGTGTTCACCTTCGCCCAGGCCGCGTTGGAGATCCCGCACGGCACCGTGCGCGCGACCGTGCTCATCGAGACCATCCCGGCCGCTTTCGAGATGGACGAGATCCTCTACGAGCTGCGTGACCATGCCTCCGGGCTCAACGCCGGCCGCTGGGACTACCTGTTCAGCCTGATCAAGTACTTCCGCGACGCCGGGCCGTCCTTCGTGCTGCCCGACCGCGCCACGGTCGGGATGACCTCGCCGTTCATGCGGGCGTACGCCCAGTTGCTGGTGAAGACCTGCCACCGCCGCAACGCCCACGCCATCGGCGGCATGGCGGCCTTCATCCCGAGCCGCCGAGACCAGGAGATCAACGCCACCGCCTTCGCCAAGGTGCGCGAGGACAAGGAGCGCGAGGCCGGTGACGGGTTCGACGGCTCCTGGGTCGCCCACCCCGACCTGGTCCCGATCTGCCAGGAGATCTTCGACGGGGTCCTGGGCGATCGCCCGAACCAGGTCGACCGGAAGCGTGACGACGTCTCGGTCGCCGCTGAGGACCTGCTCGACGTCGCCTCTGCGGACGGCGCGATCACTCTGGCCGGGCTGCGCGACAACGTCGAGGTCTCGCTGGTCTATCTCGACGCCTGGCTCGGCGGCGCCGGCGCGGTCGCCATCCACAACCTGATGGAGGACGCCGCCACGGTCGAGATCTCGCGCTCGCAGATCTGGCAGTGGATCCACAACGAGTCGAAGCTCGACGACGGGACGCCGGTGACCGCCGACCTCGTACGCCAGGTGCTCGACGAGGAGATGGCGAAGCTGCTCGCGGCCGCCGAAGGGATCGAGCACCGCCTGGAGCAGGCCCGCACCATCTTCGAGGAGGTCGCCCTCGCCGACGACTACATCGACTTCCTGACCCTGCCGGCCTACGAGCAGGTGGTCCGTTCATGAGCCACCTGGAGGAGCTTGCCGCGAGGCTCGACTCGGTTCTCGCCGGCGCCGACGCGGCGCTGGCGGCTGACTATCCGGGGGACCGTGGCGTACGCCAGCCGGTGCACACGGTCTACGTCCCGGGCGACCGCTACACCGACAAGACGGTCGCGGAGTGGTCGGCCGAATCTGTCGCCGTGCTGGATGAGTTCGGGGGCTCGGCGGCCGAGATCGTGTCCGTGTTCGACCTGGCGCCCGACCTGGTCGATGCGATCCACGACCGGGTGCGCGCCAAGCTCTCCGCCGAGCCTGTCGAGGACCTGCGGATCGACTTCGAGGACGGCTACGGTTCCCGGCCCGACGCCGACGAGGACGCTGCGGTCGTGGCGGCTGCCGAGGCGCTCGCGGCCACCGTCCGTGACGGTTCGGCGCCGCCGTTCCACGGCATCCGGATCAAGTCGTTCGAGGCTCCGACGCGGCATCGGGGGCTGCGTACGCTCGATCTCTTCCTGGACGCGCTCGCTCAGGCGGGCGGCCTGAGTGGCGGTTTCGTCATCACCCTGCCCAAGGTGACCTCGGTCGAGCAGGTCACTGCCATGGTCACGGCGCTGTCCGCGCTCGAGGCGGTCCACGGGATCGAGGCCGGAAGCCTGCGGTTCGAGATCCAGGTCGAGACGCCGCAGGCGATCCTCGGGTCCGACGGGACCGCGCTGGTCGCCCGGATGATCGCCGCCGGTGACGGTCGCGTCATGGGTCTGCACTACGGGACGTACGACTACTCGGCGTCGCTCGGGGTGGCCGCTGCCCACCAGAGCATGGAGCACCCGGTCGCCGACCACGCCAAGGACGTGATGCAGGTGGCCGCGGCCGGCACCGGCGTCTTCGTCTCGGACGGCTCGACGAACGTGCTCCCGGTCGGAGACGCGTCGGCCGTACGTTCGGCCTGGCAGCTCCACGCGCGACTGGTGAGTCGCTCGCTCGCGCGCGGGATCTACCAGGGCTGGGACCTGCACCCGGCCCAGCTGCCCAGCCGCTACATCGCGACGTACGCGTTCTTCCGGGACGGGCTCGAGGTCGCCTCCGCCCGGCTGCGGGCGTACGTCCACGGCGGCTCGTCCAGCTACCTGGACGAGCCGGCCACCGCTGCCGCGCTCGCCGCGTTCGTGCTGCGCGGGGTCGAGTGCGGTGCTGTTGCGGCCGACGAGGTCGAGCGGCTGGCCGGGATCGACCAGGCCAAGCTGGCAGAGCTGGCCCGTCGGCGGATCGGCTGACGCGGCAGAGCATCCCGATCGCATGGCGGCAGGCTGGGTAGCCTGCCGCCATGCGCGTCGAAGCCGAGTTCACCACCGAACCCTTCCGAGGCGAGGGCGAGCCTCCCGAGCACGCGACGGCGGCCCTCGAGGCCGCCCGCGAGGCCGGTCTGGAGTGCGACTTCGGCCCGCTGGGCACGTCGGTTCGCGGCGACCGTGACGCTGTCCTGGCCACCCTTGCTGACGTGGTGGCCGCCGGACTGGACCACGGCGCCGACCAGATCACCTTCCAGGTGCGCGTCGAGGGACGCGGTGCTCCGCGGCGTACGGCCGGTGGGTTGGACGGGCTGCTCGCCGAGGTCGCCGAGAGCCTCGGTGGCGACCTGCGGACGCTGGACCGGCGGGGGAAGCAGCGGGCCGTGCGGCTGCTCGAGGAACGCGGTGCCTTCGACTACCGCAAGAGCGCCGAGATCGTGGCCGCCGCGCTCGGCGTCACCCGGTTCACGGTCTACAACTACCTGAACCGCGAGCGGGAGTAGCCCCCGGACTTTTCAACAAACTGTTGACTGTGACGAGTGACACATGCGATCGTTGTTGTTGTACGGAAATTAGTTTCCGCATAGCGAGAGAGAACGGTTCATGGATCTCCAGAGCTTCAACACCTCACCGGCGGATGTCGTCCGGCCCGCGCTGCAGGCCTGCTGCGACGCGCCGAGCTGGGTCGCCGCCGTCCTCGCCGGTCGCCCTTACGCCGACGAGGCCGACGTCGTCCGCGCCGCCGACGAGGCGGCGCGACGGTTCACCGCCGCCGACGTCGACCAGGCGCTGGCCGCTCACCCGCGGATCGGGGAGCGCGCCGAGGGCGAGCACGCCGAGGCCGCCTGGTCGCGGCGTGAGCAGGCCGCGGTCGGCACCGACCCGGCCACCGCACAAGCCCTCGCCGAGGGCAACCGGGCCTACGAGCAGCGCCTCGGCCGGGTCTTCCTGATCTGCGCCACCGGCCTCTCGGCCGACCAGGTCCTGGCCTCGCTCCGCGAGCGGCTCGGCCACGAGCACGACGAGGAGGCGGCCGTCGTCGCCGACGAGCTGCGCAAGATCGCGCTGCTACGCCTCGAGCGGGTCCTGGACGCCGAGGAGGTCTCGGTTTGAGTGCCATCACGACCCACGTGCTCGACACCGCGCTCGGTCGTCCCGCCACGGGCGTCCCGGTCCGGCTCAGCCGGATCGACGCCGACACCCACCAGATCTCCGACCTCGCCGACGCCACCACCGACGACGACGGCCGGGTGACCGACCTGGGGCCCGATCAGGCACCTGCCGGCACCTACCAGCTCCGATTCGACACCGCCGCCTACTACGCGGCGACCGGTCAGGAGTGCTTCTACCCGGAGGTCCTCGTCACCTTCGCGGTCACCGATCGGCGGCACCACCACGTGCCACTTCTGCTGAGCCCGTTCGCCTACTCCACCTACCGAGGGAGCTGACATGCCCATCCACCTTGGATCCAACCAGTACGGCAAGGCCGAGAACCGCGTCGTACGCATCTACCGCGACACGCCTCGCCACCAGATCCGGGACCTCAACGTCTCCACCGCGCTGCGCGGCCGCTTCGACGAGGCGCACACCAGCGGCGACCAGAAGGACGTGCTGCCCACCGACACCCAGAAGAACACCGTCTTCGCCTACGCGAAGAAGATCGGCGTCGCCTCGATCGAGGAGTTCGCGCTCGCCCTCGCCGACCGCTACCTCGAGGCGTGCCCTGCCGCCGAGGGCGCCCGGGTCGAGGTCGACGAGTACGCCTGGGACCGGATCGTGGTCGACGGCACCGGTCACGACCACTCCTTCGTCCGGTCGGGTGGCGGCGTACGGACGACTGTTGTCAATGTCGACGGGCGTGGTGAGGACCGGGTGGCGCACGTCGTCTCCGGCATCAAGGACCTGGTCGTGCTCAAGTCCACCGGCTCGGAGTTCCACGGCTTCCTCAAGGACGAGTACACCACCCTCCAGGAGACCACCGACCGGATCCTGGCGACCTCGCTGGTCGCTCGCTGGCGCTATTCCGGCACCGAGATCGACTGGGACAAGACGTACGACTCCATCCGGGCGCTGCTGCTGCAGCGGTTCGCGGAGATCCACAGCCTCGCCCTGCAGCAGACCCTGAACGGGATGGGCACCTCGGTGCTCGAGCAGCACGGTGAGGTCGCCGAGATCAAGTTCTCCGCGCCCAACAAGCACCACTTCCTCTCCGACCTCTCGCCGTTCGGCCTGGACAACCCCGGCGAGGTCTTCTACGCCGCGGACCGGCCCTACGGCCTGATCGAAGCCTCCGTCGTACGCGACGAGGCCCCTGACGCCGGCAACGCCTGGCACGCCATCCCCGGATTCTGCTGAGGACCGGCCATGTTAGGTCGTAGGAGACAGGCAACCGCATCGGTCTCGACCCGTCCCGAGGATGAACGTCATCCGCCGGGCCAGCTCCTCGCCTACGGCACGCAGCACATCCTGACGATGTACGGCGGCGTGATTGCGCCGCCGCTCATCGTCGGGGGTGCCGCGGGCCTCTCGGGCACGGACCTCGCGCTGCTGGTGACCGCAGGCCTCTTCGTATCGGGACTCGCCACGCTGCTGCAGACGCTCGGTCTCGGGCCGTTCGGCAGCCGGCTGCCGATCGTGCAGGGCATCTCGTTCGCCAGCGTGTCGACGATGGTCACCATCGCCAGCGAGGACGGGCTGCGCCCGGTCTTCGGCGCGATCATCGTCGCCGGACTGATCGGGCTCGTGCTGTCCTCGTTCTTCGCCCAGCTCGTCCGGCTCTTCCCGGCCGTCGTCACCGGCACGATCATCACGGTCATCGGGCTCTCGCTGATGCCGGTGGCGTTCCGGTGGGCGATGGGCAACGACGCCTCCGCGCCGGACTACGGCTCGATGGCCAACATCGCGTACGCCGGGCTCACGCTGCTCATCATCCTGGTGATCAGCCGGGTGTTCCAGGGTGCGATCTCGCGGCTCTCGATCCTCATCGGGCTCGTCGTCGGCACCGTGATCGCACTGATCGCGGGGCAGGCGGACTTCTCCTCCGTGGGCGACGGCGACCTGGTCGCGCTGCCGCCGCTGCTCCACTTCGGCAGCCCGACCTTCGAGGTCGGCGCGATCGTCTCGATGACGATCGTGATCCTGGTGATCATGACCGAGACGACCGCCGACATCCTGGCGATCGGCGAGATCGTGGACACCGACGTCGACGCTCGACGTGTCGCGCGTGGTCTCCGCGCCGACATGGCTGCCACGACGGCTGCGCCCTTGTTCGGAACGTTCCCGTGCAGCGCGTTCGCACAGAACGTCGGGCTGGTCGCCCTGACCGGCATCCGGAGCCGGTACGTCGTCGCCACCGGTGGCCTCGTCCTGCTGCTGCTCGGGCTGCTGCCGGTGGTCGGCGCGGTCGTCGCCGCGATCCCCTATCCCGTCCTGGGCGGTGCCGGCATCGTGCTCTTCGGCTCCGTCGCGGCCTCCGGGATCCGCACGCTGTCCCGGGTCGACTACGAGGACAACCTCAACATGGTGATCGTCTCCGTCGCCATCGCGGTCGGCATCCTTCCGATCGCCGCGCCGACCTTCTGGGACGCCTTCCCGGAGTGGCTCGGTGTCGTCATGCACTCCGGCATCAGCGCCACCGCCCTGGTCGCGGTCGTCCTCAACCTGCTGTTCAACGAGATCACCGTCGGCAACCGCTCCGGCGCCTCGGTCTTCGCCGCCTCCCAGGACTCGCGCGAGGGCTTCGGGGACCGGCTCGACGACGACATCGAGAGGTCGTGACCGGCTGAGGGGTGCCGTACGGAGGCCGAGTCGGCTCGTCCTCACCCGAAATCACGCCGAGTCGGCTCGTCATGACGAGCCGACTCGGCGTGATTTCGCGTCAGGGTGCGCCGACTCGACCTTGGGAGAACGGCGGGTTGGTCAGACAGCCGAGACGTCACTCCGGTCGGCCGAGACGTCACTTGGGTCGGGCGAGAGGTCACTCCGGTCGGGCGAGTCGGCACGACGGTGACCACTCGGCCGACCGAGGTGACGTTTCGACTGACGTACGTGACGCTTCGCTGGTCGTGACGAGGCTGCCCCCGGTTCGATTGCCGAGGCGTCACTCGCGTCGGCCGAGTTGGCCTCGCATTGACCGCTCGACCGACGGGAGCGACGTCTCGGCTGACCGGGGTGACGCCTCGGCCGACGTACGTGACGCCTCGGCGGGCTAGCCCACGAGGTGGGGGGCAGACGTGTTGACGAGCTCGCCTTCGATCCAGACGCTGCGTACGTCGGCGGGGGTGCCGAGGGCGAACATCTTGGCCAGGGCGTCGCCGGCATCCGCGGCGTGGGCGAGGCCGACGGCGAGCGGGGTGCTCGGGGCGGGCTTGATCCACTGGGCGTCGAAGCGGCGGCCGGGGGAGAAGTCGCCGACGGCGGCTCCCAGGCCGAGTGCCTCGGCGCCGGCGACCGTGGCCAGGTGGAGGAGGTGTGTGGGGGTCAGGGGGTGGCCGGCCTCGCCGAGGAGCTGCTGGGCCACGTACGCTCCCAGGCCCTCCTTGAGCAGGGAGAACCCGGTGCCGGCGCCGACGTCGGAGCCCATCGCGACGCGTACGCCGTGGGCGCGGTGGCGGGCGAGCGGGAACAGGCCGCTGCCGAGGGCGGCGTTGCTGGACGGGCAGTGTGCGACGGCGGCTCCGCGGGCGGCCAGCAGACCGAGCTCGGCGTCGGTGGGGTGAACGTTGTGGGCCAGGACGGTGCCGGGGCCGACGAGGCCGTGGCGGTCGTAGGAGGTCACGTAGTCGCAGCCGCACAGCTCCTCGACGGTCGCGATCTCGCGAGTGTTCTCGTTGACGTGGGAGGTGAGCATGGCGCCCGGTACGGCACGCAGCACGTCGGCGCACGCCTCGAGCAGCGGCTCGGAGCAGGACAGCGAGAACCGCGGGGTCACCGCGTAGCGGGCCCGGCCGACGCCGTGCCAGCGGGCAGCGAGCGCGAGCGACTCCTCCCGTGCCCGGTCAGGGTCGGTGAACAGGTCCTCGCGGATGAGCCGGTCGCTGACCACGAGGCCGCTGGTGATCCGCAGCCCGACCCGCGCGGCCTCGGCGAAGACCGTGTCGACCGCCGGCGCGAAGTGGCTGCCGAAGACCAGAGCCGTGGTGGTGCCGGCGCCGACCAGGCCGCGTACGAAATCGGTGGCCACGCCCGCGGCATAGGCCGGGTCGGCCAGGCGGGCCTCCTCGGGGAGGGCGGTCTGGTCCAGCCAGTCGAGCAGCGGCATGCCGAGGCCGCCGATGACGCGTACCTGCGGGAAGTGCACGTGGGTGTCGACGAATCCGGGCAGCACGAAGCCGCCGGAGAGGTCGACGACCTCCTCCTCGGGGTGTTGGCCGCGAAGGCCTGCGAAGGAGCCGCGAGCGCGGATCACGCCGTCGCGTACGAGCAGGGCGCCGTCCTGCTCCGTGCGGAGCTCACCGCCGGAGAACGGGTCGGAGGGAGTGTCGAGGAAGGTTCCTCGGAAGAGCGTCATCGTGGGTTTCACCTTGGTTGTTGTTCGGTTGATGCGGGCTCGCCCGCGAAGAGCTGCAGCAGCCGGGCCGCGACGCTGACCGCGATCGTGGCCGGCTCCTTGCCACCGAGATCAGGGAGGCCGATGGGCGTGGTGATGCGGGCGATCGCCTCGGGGGCGTGGCCCTCGTCGGCGAGCTTGGCCCGGAACCGGCTCCACTTGGCGCTCGAGCCGATCAGCCCGATCGATGCCAGCTGCCCGGCGCGGAGAGCCGCGTCGCAGAGCGCGGCGTCCTCGGCGTGGTCGTGGGTCATGATCAGCACGTGGGTGCCCTCGGGCAGCTCGCCGATGACGAGCTCGGGCAGCACCGGCACCTGGTGGACGTGGATGCCGGCGACGGCGTCGTCGAGCCCGCGCAGCTGCTCCGGTTCGAGCTGGGCGGCGCGGGAGTCGACGAGGTGGAGCTCGATGTCGTGGCGGGCCAGGATGCGCGCGAGCTCGACCCCCACGTGGCCCATCCCGAAGATGGCCACGGACGGGACCACGGGCAGCGGCTCGAGCAGCAGCTCGACCTCGCCACCGCAGCACTGCACGCCGTGCTGGTAGGGCGCCTTGTCGGAGAGCGACACCTTCAGGCTCTCCGGCACCCCACGATCCTCGGCGAGCATCTCCCGGGCGCGCTCGATCGCGACCGCCTCGAGGTTGCCGCCGCCGACTGTGGCCCAGGTGCGGTCGGCCGAGACGACCATCTTGGCCCCGGCCTCGCGCGGCGAATGACCGCGCACGGACGTCAGGGTCACCAGTACGCCGGGGACCCGCTGCTCGCGCAGCCGCTGGACGGCCTTCAGCCACTCCATGTGATCACCTCTCTCCGGCCATGACCGGCTCGGCGCCGGTGTCGCTCGGCTCAGGGGCCTGCGGCGTACGCGCCTTGTCGAGGGCCCAGTAGACGGCCTCGGGCGTCGCCGGGGATGCCAGGTCGACGCTGGTGCCGCTCGGACCGAACGCGGCGGCCGCCTCGCGCAGCGCCTCACGCACCGAGAAGGCGAGCATCAACGGCGGCTCGCCCACGGCCTTGGAGCCGTAGACGGCGCCCTCCTCGTGGGCCTTCTCGAGCAGCTTCACTCGGAAGTCCTCGGGCATCTCGGAGAAGCTCGGGAGCTTGTAGGTGCTCGCTGCCTGGGTCGCCAACCGACCCCGGTGAGGCCCGTCGGAGGTGTCCCAGCGCAGGTCCTCCAGGGTCAGCCAGCCGGCGCCCTGCACGAAGCCGCCCTCGATCTGGCCGATGTCGATCAGCGGGCTCAGGCTGTCGCCGACGTCGTGGACGATGTCGACGCGCCGCAGCGTGTAGGCACCGGTGAACCCGTCGACCTCGACCTCGGACGCGGCGACCCCGTTGGCGAAGTACTTGAACGGCTCGCCCTGCATGACGGTGGGATCCCAGTGCAGACCCTCGGTGCGGTAGAAGCCAGCGGCCCAGAGCTGTACGCGCTGGTGGTAGGCCGTGTTGACCAGCTCGTTCCAGCCGACCTCCCCCGAAGCGGGCGAGAGGCCGCGGACGACGCCGTCCTCGATTCGTACGTCGTGCGGGCTGATCCCGAGCATGCCCCCGCCCACCTGGACGAGCCGCTCGCGGATCTGCTCGCAGGCGTTCTTGATGGCGGCCCCGTTGAGGTCGGCGCCGGAGCTGGCCGCGGTCGCCGAGGTGTTGGGCACCTTGTCGGTGCGCGTCGGCGCCAGCCGGACCCGGGACAGCGGCAGGCCGAGCGCGGTGGCAGCGACCTGGAGCATCTTGGTGTGCAGGCCCTGGCCCATCTCGGTGCCGCCGTGGTTGATCAGCACCGAGCCGTCCTTGTAGACGTGGACGAGGGCACCGGCCTGGTTGAAGGCGGTGAGGTTGAACGAGATGCCGAACTTCACCGGCGTCATCGCCAGGCCCCGCTTGGTGTGCGGGTGCCGACGGTTGAAGTCGGCGATCTCCGCGCGCCGGCGAGCCACCTCTCCCGACGCAGCGACCTGGTCCCAGCAGGCCGCCAGCCGGTCGGCCTGGCGCACCTCCTGGCCGTAGGGCGTGGTCTGGCCCTGCTGGTAGAAGTTGCGGCGGCGCAGCTCGATCGGGTCGATCCCGAGCAACGGCGCACACCGGCCGAGCAGGTCCTCCATGACGAGCATGCCCTGCGGGCCGCCGAAGCCGCGGAAGGCGGTCTGCGAGGTCTTGTTGGTGCGGGCGACCCGGCCGTCGACGCGGATGTTGGGCACCCAGTAGGCGTTGTCGATGTGGCACAGCGCGCGGGCCAGCACCGGCTCGGAGAGATCGAGGCTCCAGCCGCCGTCGGCGGTGAGGGTGGCCTCGAGAGCCACGATGTGGCCGTCGTCGTCGAACCCGGCTCGCCAGGTGCTGTGGAAGCCGTGGCGCTTGCCGGACAGGGTGATGTCCTGGGTGCGGTTGAGGCGCAGCCGCACCGGCCGCCCCGTCAACCGAGCGCCCAGCGCGGCGATGGCGGCGTAGCCGTGCGGCTGCATCTCCTTGCCGCCGAACGCGCCACCCATCCGCAGGCACTGGACGGTGACCTCGTGGCTCGGCACCCCGAGCACGTGGCCGACGATCTCCTGGGTCTCGGAGGGGTGCTGGGTGCTGCTGTGCACGAGCACCTGGCCGCCCTCGTCGACCAGCGCCAGCGAGACGTGGGTCTCGAGGTAGAAGTGCTCCTGACCTGCGAACTCGAACTCGCCCTCGAAGACGTGGGCGGCGTCCTTCAGGGCGGCGCCGGCGTCGCCGCGGGAGAGGCTGCGCGGGGTGCCCTGGAAGCTCTCCGCCGCGATCGCCTCCTGCACGGTGACGAGCGAGGGCAGCGGCTCGTAGTCGACCTCGACCGCGGCCGCGCCCAGCCGGGCGGCCTCCAGGGTCTCGCCGAGCACCCAGCACACCGCGTGGCCGTGGAACATCACCTCGGTCGGGAAGAGCGGCTCGTCGTGCTTGACGCCGGCGTCGTTGATGCCGGGTACGTCCTCGGCGGTCAGCACACGTACGACGCCGGGCACCTCGTAGGCCTTCTCGGGGCGGAGCGAGGTGACCAGGGCGTGGGTGTGCGGCGCCTGGACCGGCCAGGCGTGCAGCGCGCCGGTGAGCCGACCGACGAGGTCGTCGGTGTAGAGCGCCTCGCCGGTGACGTGCAGTGTGGCGCTCTCGTGCGGGAGCGGGATCCCGACGACAGGGTTGTCGGGGCGTTGGGACAGGGCGCTCATGCGGGCACCTCCTCGCGGTGGGTGTGGGCGTGGAACAGGCGCAGCAGGGACTGGCCCAGCATCGCCGAGCGGTAGGACGCGCTGGCGCGGTGGTCGTCCATGGGTGTGCCCTCGGTGGTGAGGACGGATGCGGCGCGGCGTACGGACTCCTCGGTCCATGGCCTGCCGACCAAGGCGTCCTCCGTGGCGACGGCACGCAACGGGGTGGCCGCCACACCGCCGAGGCCGATCCGGGCGCGGACGACGGTGCCGTCGGCGATCTCGAGCGCGTAGCCGACGGCCACGCTGGAGATGTCGTCGAAGCGGCGCTTGGCGATCTTGTGGAAGCCGACGAGAGGAGCCAGCGGCAACGGCAGTCGTACGCTGCGGATCAGCTCGTCCGCGGCACGGACCGTCTCCCGGTAGCCGGTGAAGTAGTCGGCCAGCGGGACGACCCGCTCGCCGCGCGGCGAGGCCAGCACGACCTCGGCGTCGAGCGCGAGCAGTGCCGGCGGGGCATCGCCGATGGGAGAGGCGGTGCCGATGTTGCCGCCGATCGTCGCGCTGTTGCGGATCAGGCGCGAGGCGAACTGCGGGAACAGCTCGGCCAGGAGCGGCACCCGGCCGTTGAGCTTGCGCTCGATCTCGGTCAGGGTGAGGGCCGCGCCGATCTCGACGTGGCCGGTCCGGAAGGAGAGCTCGCGCAGCTCGGGCAGCCGGTCGATCGCCACGACCAGCGGCGCGCGGCGGCCGCGGATGTTGACCTCGACGCCCCAGTCGGTCGAGCCGGCGACGACCTGGGCCTCCGGCCGCTCGGCCAGCAGACCCAGCGCCTCGGACAGCGTCTGCGGACGTACGAACTCGGCGCCGTCGACCGCGATCCGGGTCGGGCGGGCCTCGGGCGGCGGCTTCTGCTGGCGCGCGGCGAACGCGTCGTCGGCCTCGGGGGTGCCGAGGGCATAGGCGGCGTCGCGGATCGGGCGGTAGCCGGTGCAGCGGCACAGGTTGCCGCTCAGCGCGTGCAGGTCGACGCCGTTCGGGCCGTGCTCGTGGTCGCAGACGGCGCCGTCCGCATCTGCGGGTGCTGGTTCCCGGTTCGGGCGGTAGTACTCCGCGGCGAGGCTGCAGACGAAGCCGGGCGTGCAGTAGCCGCACTGCGACCCGCCGCGGACGGCGAGCTCCTGCTGGACCGGGTGCAGGTCGGTGCTGGTGCCGAGGCCCTCGCTGGTGACGACCTCCTGACCGTCGAGCGCGGCGACCGGCACCAGGCAGGCGTTGACCGAGGTCCACTCGGTCGGTGAGGTGGTGCCGGGCCGGGCGACGAGCACCGAGCAGGCGCCGCACTCGCCCTCGGCGCAGCCCTCCTTGGCGCCGGTCAGGCCGCGGTTGCGTAGCCAGTCGAGCGTGGTGGTGTGGGTGGCGACCCCGGTCAGGGACACCTGGTCCCCGTTGACCGTGACACAGGGGGTGCTGGGATCGGTCATGGCTGGCTCCGGATCGGGTTGCGGGTGCGGGCGCTGTGGATGGGGTTGGCGTCGCGCAGGAAGTCGTCGAAGCGGTGGCCGGCGATCTTGGCGATCTCGATCAGCGCGGCGGCGTGCTCCTGGCGTTCGCAGTTGCCGAGCCGGGCCCGGCCCTCGGCCAGGATCCGGTCGAGCGAGTCGGAGTCGCGTACGGAGATGACCAGCGGGAAGCCGAACCGCTCGTGATAGGCGTCGGTGAGCGAGGTCAGCGCCTCCTGGTCCGGCTCGGCCAGGTGGGTCAGGCCCTTCGAGGACTGGTCGCGCAGCGACTCCTCGCCGACCAGCCCCTCGGAGACCAGCTTCGAACCGAGCTCGGGGTAGGCCTCGATCAGCTCGCGCTGCTCCTCGACGGAACCGCTGAACAGGGCGTCCTGGAAGGCACGGCGCAGCGCGTGGGTGTCGGCGAAGGGCCGCTGCTCCCAGGCCCGCTCCACCATCCACCGCGGTCCCTGGAAGAGACCGTCGAACGTCTCCACGAACTCCGTACGTCCCATCTGGTTGACCTGGTCGAGCCGGACGCCCTCGCCGGGCTGGCCGGCGACGGCAGGCCCGAAGTCGGGGCCGACGTGGTGGAACAGGATGTTGAGCAGGATCGCCGTCAGGCTGCCGAGGGTGATGCCGCTGCCGAAGATGATCTCGGCCCAGCCCGGGACGGCCTGGGCGACCTCCGGCTGCGCGGTGACGTACATGGCCAGACCGACGCTCGTCGCCACGATCACCACGTTGCGGTGGTCGTGGAAGTCGACCTTGCTGAGCGTCTGGAAGCCGACGACGGCGACCGTGGCGAACATGGCCAGGGCGGCGCCGCCGAGGACCGGGTGGGGGATGCCGGCGACGATCGCGCCGACCTTCGGGAGCAGTCCGATGAACACCATGATCAGGCCGGCGGCGGCGACGACCCAGCGGCTCTTGACCCGGGTCAGCCGGACGAGCCCGACGTTCTCGGCGAAGCAGGTGTAGGGGAAGGAGTTGAAGACGCCGCCGATGGTGGTGGCCAGGCCGTCGGCGCGCAGGGCGCGGGCGATGTCGGTGCGGCCGATCCGCTTCTCCACGATCTCGCCGGTGGCGAAGACGTCACCGGTGGTCTCGACCGCGGTGATCAGCATGACCACGATCATCGACACGATCGCGGCCGCGGAGAACTGTGGCCAGCCGAAGTGGAACGGGGTCGTGACGCCGACCCAGTCGGAGCCGGCGACCGCGTCGAAGTGGGCATCCCCGAGAGCCCACGCGACCAGGGTGCCGACGACCAGGCCGATGAGCACGGCGACGGTGGCCATGAAGCCCTTGAAGACCCGCTGGATGACCACGATCAGGGCCAGGGTGCCCAGGGCGTACGCCAGGTTGCGGCCGCTCGTCGGGTCCGAGGTCGGACCGGCGCCACCGGTCGCGTCCGCGGCCGCGACGGGCAGCAGCGCGATGCCGATGATGGTGATCACCGAGCCGGTCACGACCGGCGGGAAGAACCGGATCAGCCGGCTGAAGTAGGGGGCGATGAAGAAGGTCGCCAGACCGGCCACGATCACCGCGCCGTAGATGACGAGCAGGCCGTCGGTGCCGCCGCCGGCCGCCATCCCGATCGCGATCATCGGCGAGACGGCGGTGAAGGTGACGCCCTGCAGGAGCGGGAGACGTACGCCGACCTTCCAGAAGCCGACCGACTGGATGATCGAGGCGATGCCGCAGGTGAAGAGGTCGGCGTTGATCAGGTGGATCAGCTCCTGCTGATTCAGCCCGATCGCGTTGGCGAGCAGGATCGGCACGATCACCGCACCGGCATAGAACGCGAGCACGTGCTGGAGGCCGTAGACGGCGAGCTTGCCGGCCGGGAGCACCTCGTCCACGGGGTGGGTGGGGCCGGCACCGACCTTCTTCTGCGGCCGTATCGACCTCAGGACTGCTCTCGCGTTCATCCTCACACCTTTCTCGGGGGCGCCCTGGCGGGCAGGTGAGCTGTGACTAACACCACAGCCTGGTCTCTTCGGGCCCCGAGCGGCACCCGCCGATCATCCGAAGATGGGGTCTGCGTGGATGCGGCCTTTGTGTGAACCTCCAGGATGGCGTTCTGGCGGTTTCGGATCGGTTTCGGCGAGGTGAAGAAGGTCGCGGCGGATCGGGTGTAACACGCTGTTCGTAGGACTATCCGGTCGTTCCGATAGGGCGAGTAGTCCTACGAACGACGTGTTACACCGGCAGCGGCTCAGAGCGATCGGAGGGCGAGGAAGACGTCGACGCGGTCCTCCATCGTGGTCAGGTCACGGCCGGTCAGCTCCTCCACGCGGGAGATCCGATAGCGCACGCTGTTGACGTGGAGGTGGAGCGATTCGGCCGTACGCGTCCACGACCCGGCGTACGTCAGGAACCGGTCGAGCGTCGGCACCAGATCGCTCCCGGTGCGCTGGTCGTGCTCGAGGACGGGGCCGAGGACGCGCTGGGCGTAGGTGCGGCGGATGTCGTCGGGGACAGTGGCGAGGAGCAGCACGTGGGAGGTGACCTCCTCCGAGCTGGACAGCGCGACCGCGCCGCCGCCGGAGCGGGCGACCCGATGCGCGAATCGCGCCTCCTCGAGGGCGCCGGCCAGGGCGTCGAGGCCGCTCTCCCCGCTCAGCCCGACCGACAGCGAGCCGCGGACCAGGGCCGGCGCCAACCGGGAGAGTGAGCGGCGGAGCTGGTCGGTGAGGTCCGGGCGAGCGGGGAGGAACGCCACCGCACAGCCGTCGCGGGCGCTGGCGACGACGGACGGTCCCAGGCCGAGGGCCACGTCCTCGAGCACCGCGGCCACCGCGTCGGGCGGACCGCCGGGGCCGAGCTCGGCCATGGCGAGGACGAGCGGCCGCTCGGGATCGAGCCCGGACTGACGCAGCCCGGCGGCGATCTCGGCCGGTGAGGCGCCGGCCTCCAGATGGGCGAGGGTTGCGGCCGCGAGCGGCCGCCTCACTCGGAAGCCCTCGTCGCGCCGCGAACGGTCCAGGGCGGTGATGGCCCCGAACTCGTGGACCATGTCGAGGTCCTCCCGAGGCCAGGAGGTGTGGTCGCCCTCGACCACCACGGTCCAGCCGGTCACCCGGTCGGCGAGCCCCGACCCGACGGGGAACAGGGAGAAGCGATGGTCGCCGGCCTCGGCCACCGCGGGCAGCATGTCGGCGGTCAGGAAGCGGCGGGTCAGGGCATCGACCGTCTCCGGATCCAGCTCTCCGGGACCGGGTACGACGTGGCGGCCGCTGGCCGTGAGCACCCGGCACGCGTGGCCGATCTCGGAGGCCACCCGGGCGGCCAGCTCGTCGAGGCTGCGGCCCGAGGCGATGGCGGAGAGGAGCTGACGCTGGCGGGCGAGGCTCGCCGACATCCGGGCGCTCTCGCCGGCGGCGCCGGCGGCCGCGACGTACTCGGTGACGTCGGCGAACGCAACGTCGCCGGGCACCTCGACCAGGGCGACCTGATGGCGGCGGCAGGCGTCGACGAGGTCGTCGGGCACCGCGCCGAGGAGGGCCGCGCCGGCCAGCAGGCAGGTCGCGCCGCCGGAGGCGATCGAGGACACGAACGTCTCGCTGTCCTCGGGGCCGCGGCGCCAGACGAGGCCGGTGAGTACGAGCTCGCCGCCGTTCAGGTAGCGGCCCGGCTCGAGCAGGTCGATCGTGATCGTGCGTCCGACCGGACGCTCCAGCGATCCCTCGGGTGCATGCAGGAGTCGCAGGCCCAGGCTGGGCGTCTCCAACAGCTCGGCAAGCAGCACGGGTGCCTCCACACGGTCCGTCTTGGAGGAACGTACAACGCCCGCGTACGTGCGTGCGAGGCCGTTGTCGGTTCGTCATCAGTTTGCGGCCCGAGGTTCGGACGGGGTTGACGTGACTCCGCTCACATCCTTATATTTCGAATGTCAGAAATCAAATTCCGCAGTACGGAAGGAATGGTGAGGATGTCCCACCAGCTCCGCTACGAGGTGAACTGCTCGATCCTGTTCACCGAGCTCCCGCTGCTCGAGCGCCCCGCGGCGGTGAAGGCCGCCGGCTTCGACGCGGTGGAGTTCTGGTGGCCGTTCGCCGAGGCGGTGCCGTCCGACAAGGACGTGGACGCCTTCGTCGCCGCCGTTCAGGACGCCGGGGTCCAGCTGGTCGGCCTCAACTTCTTCGCCGGCGACATGCCTGCCGGTGACCGCGGCCTGGTCTCCTGGCCGGCCCGGTCGGCGGAGTTCCGCGACAACATCGACGTCACCATCGGCATCGGCGAGCGGCTCGGCTGCACCGCGTTCAACGCGCTCTACGGCAACCGCGTCGAGGACGCCGCCCCCGAGGCGCAGGACGAGCTCGGCGCCGAGAACCTCGCCCTGGCTGCCCGCGCCGCGGCCCGCATCGGCGGGACCGTGCTGGTCGAGCCGGTCAGCGGCGCAGACCGCTACCCGCTGCTCACCGCCGCCGACGCGGTGGCCGCGATCGACCGTGCCGGTGAGCCCAACATCGGCCTGCTCGCCGACCTCTACCACCTCGCCGTGAACGGCGACGACGTCGACGCGGTGATCGCTGCGTACGCCGCTCGCATCGCCCACGTCCAGATCGCCGACGCCCCGGGCCGCAACGAGCCCGGCACCGGCGACCTTCCGCTCGAGCGGCAGCTCGCCGCCCTCGAGGCGGCCGGCTACACCGGCTGGGTCGGGCTGGAGTACAAGCCCGCCACGAGCTCGACCGGAGGCTCCGTCGAGAGCTTCGACTGGCTGCCGCGCGAGCGCCGCAGCGCCGCGACCGCCACCCGCTGACCAGCCCTGACCATCCCGCAGGAGAGATCATCATGACCAACATCGCATTCATCGGCCTGGGCATCATGGGCAACCCGATGGCCGTCCACCTGGCCGACGCCGGCCACACCGTCGCCGGTTACGACCACAACGCCGAGCGGGCCCAGGCCCTCGTCGAGGCCGGCGGCCGCGCCGCCGACTCGACCGCCGACGCCTGCCGTGACGCCGAGGTCGTCTGCGTCATGGTGCCGGACTCGCCCCACGTCGAGGAGGTCCTCGCTGCCGAGGGCGGGGTCTTCGACTCCGCCCCGGCCGGCGCGCTGATCATCGACTTCTCCAGCATCCGGCCCGACGTGACCTCCGCCCTCGCGGAGCAGGCCACCGCCCGTGGTTTCCGCATCCTCGACGCCCCGGTCTCCGGTGGTGAGGCCGGGGCGAAGAACGCGGCCCTCTCGATCATGGTCGGCGGCTCGGCCGACGACTTCGCCACCGCGAAGCCGCTCTTCGACGCGGTCGGCAAGACCATCGTCCACGTCGGGCCGAGCGGCGCCGGCCAGACGGTCAAGGCGGCCAACCAGCTCATCGTCGCCGCCAACATCCAGGCGCTGTCGGAGGCGGTCGTCTTCCTCGAGGCGTACGGCGTGGACACCAAGGCCGCCCTCGAGGTGCTCGGCGGCGGGCTCGCCGGCTCGGCGGTGCTCAACCAGAAGAAGGAGAACATGCTGACCCGCTCCTTCCAGCCGGGCTTCCGGATCGACCTGCACCACAAGGACATGGGGATCGTCACCGCCGCCGCCCGCGAGGCCGGCGTGGTGGTCCCGCTCGGCTCGCTGGTCGCTCAGCTGATGGCGAGCGCCCGGGCCAACGGCGACGGCGGCCTGGACCACTCCGCGCTGCTCCGGGGCGTCGAGCGCCTGAGCGGCTCCGACTCCAAGGGAGAGAACTGACATGGCACGCATGCGCGCGGTCGACGCCGCCGTCCTGATCCTGGAGAAGGAGGGTGCGACGCAGCTGTTCGGCCTTCCCGGCGCCGCGATCAACCCCTTCTACAGCGCGATGCGTGCCCACGGTGGTCTCGACCACGTGCTCGCCCGTCACGTCGAGGCGGCCTCCCACATGGCCGAGGGCTACACCCGGGCGAAGGCCGGCAACATCGGCGTCTGCGTCGGCACCTCGGGTCCCGCCGGCACCGACATGATCACCGGTCTCTACTCGGCCTCCGCCGACTCGATCCCGATCCTGTGCATCACCGGGCAGGCGCCGGTCGCGAAGCTCCACAAGGAGGACTTCCAGGCGGTCGACATCGCCGCCATCGCCGGCCCGCTCACCAAGATGGCGGTCACCGTGATGGAGCCCGCCCAGGTCCCGGGCACTTTCCAGAAGGCCTTCCGGTTGATGCGGGGAGGACGTCCCGGCCCGGTCCTGATCGACCTGCCGCTCGACGTCCAGCAGGCCGAGATCGACTTCGACATCGAGACGTACGAGCCGTTGCCGATCGCCCGGCCGGCGGCCAGCCGTGCCCAGGCGGAGAAGGCGCTGACGATGATGCTGGCCTCCGAGCGCCCGCTGATCGTCGCGGGTGGTGGCGTGATCAACGCCGACGCCGCCGACCTGCTGGTCGAGCTCGCCGAGGTCACCGGGGTCCCGGTCGTCCCGACCCTGATGGGCTGGGGCACGATCCCCGACGACCACCGGCTCAACGCGGGCATGGTCGGCCTGCAGACCTCCCACCGCTACGGCAACGCGACCATGCTGGCCAGCGACTTCGTCCTCGGCATCGGCAACCGGTGGGCCAACCGCCACACCGGCTCGGTCGAGACCTACACCGCCGGACGTACGTTCGTGCACATCGACATCGAGCCGACCCAGATCGGCCGGGTCTTCGCGCCGGACTACTCGATCGTCTCCGACGCCCGCGCGGCGCTGGAGGTGCTCGTCGAGGTCGCGCGCGAGTGGGCGGCGTCCGGTCGTCTCGCGGACCGTACGTCCTGGGCCGAGGAGTGCGCCGAGCGCAAGCGGACCCTGCACCGCAAGACGCACTTCGACAACGTCCCGATCAAGCCGCAGCGGGTCTACGAGGAGATGAACCGCGCCTTCGGCTCCGGCACCCGGTACGTCACCACGATCGGCCTGTCCCAGATCCAGGCGGCACAGCTGCTGCACGTCTACAAGCCGCGGCACTGGATCAACGCCGGCCAGGCCGGTCCGCTCGGCTGGACCCTTCCGGCCGCGCTCGGGGTCGCGACCGCCTGCCCCGACGGTCAGGTCGTCGCGCTGTCGGGCGACTACGACTTCCAGTTCCTGATCGAGGAGCTGGCCGTCGGTGCGCAGTTCAACATCCCCTACATCCACGTCGTCGTGAACAACTCCTACCTCGGCCTGATCCGCCAGGCCCAGCGCGGGTTCGAGATGGACTACTGCGTCCAGCTCTCCTTCGACAACGTCAACAGCCCGGAGGTCGACGGCTACGGCGTCGACCACCTCAAGGTCGCCGAGGGCCTCGGCTGCAAGGCAATCCGGGTGACCGACCCGAGCGATCTGGGTGCGGCCTTCGAGAAGGCGAAGGCGCTGATGGCCGAATACCGCGTGCCGGTCCTGGTCGAGGTCATCCTCGAGCGCGTCACCAACGTCTCGATGGGCGTCGAGATCGACGGTGTCGTCGAGTTCGAGGAGCTGGCCGAGCGTGGTGAGCACGCCCCGACCGCGCTCGTCCCGCTGGACTGACTGATGGTCCGCGTGCTGGTCGCCTCCGACAAGTTCAAGGGGTCGCTCACCGCTGCCGAGGTCGCGGCGGCGGTGAGCGCGGGTCTCCGCCGAGGGCGTCGGAGCGTGCTCGTGGACTCGATCCCGGTCGCCGACGGTGGCGACGGCACCCTGGCGGCGGCCGAGTCCGCCGGGTTCGTCCTCGTGCCGGTTCGCGTGGCCGGGCCGACCGGAGAGCCGGTCGAGACGGCGTACGCCCGGCGGGACGACGTCGCGGTCGTCGAGCTCGCCGACGCTTCCGGGTTGGCGCGGCTGCCGGGCGTGCCGGATCCGCTGCGCGCCTCCAGCCTCGGGGCCGGGCAGGTCATGGCGGCCGCGATCGACGCGGGCTGCCGCCGGATCGTGCTCGGGATCGGAGGCAGCGCCAGCACCGATGGGGGAGCCGGTCTGCTCTGCGGGCTGGGCGCCCGGTTGTTCACCGCTGCCGGGGACCCGGTGGGTCCGGGTGGCGCCGGACTCGAGGAGATCGCCCGGATCGAGGTCGGCGAGCTGCGCCGGCGTCTCGAAGGGGTCTCGGTCACCGTCGCGTGCGACGTCGACAATCCGCTCACCGGTTCCACCGGTGCGGCCGTGGTCTATGGCCCGCAGAAGGGTGCCGATGCGAACCAGGTCCGGCGGCTGGACGCCGCGCTCGGCCGCTGGGCCTCTCTGGTGGCGTCATTCACCGGGACCGATCTCTGCGACCACCCCGGAGCCGGGGCCGCCGGCGGTGTCGGCTTCGCGGCCCTCGCCCTGCTGGATGCCGAGCTCCGCTCGGGGATCGACCTCGTCCTCGAGCTGGTCGACTTCGCCTCCGGCCTGGACGGCGCGGCCCTCGTCGTCACCGGCGAAGGGGCGCTCGACGAGCAGACCCTGCACGGCAAGGCCCCGGCCGGCGTCGCCGCCGCGGCAGCCCGCGCCGGTGTCCCGGTCGTGGCGGTATGCGGGGTCAACCACCTCGATCACGACCGGCTGCGGAAGGCCGGGATCGAGGCTGCGTACGCGTTGACGGACATCGAACCCGACCGCCAGCGCTGCCTGACCGACGGTGCGGCCCTGCTTGCGCAGATCGCCGAGCGGATCGCCGCCGACCATTTGATCAAGGAGGACGCATGAGCGAGCGGCGGAATGCTCACCGAGTTACCTCGGTGAGCGGTCACCTCCTTCGTGGAGTTCCGCGAGGGGAGTGCATGCTGGCCGAGGTACCTCGGCCAGCATCCGGAGGGCCCGCGACAGCGGCCCGCGGAATGTCCACCGAGGTAACTCGGTGAGTGCCCACCTCCTTCGTGGAGTTCCGCGAGGGGAGTGCATCCAGACCGAGGTAACTCGGTCAGCATCCGAGGAGGACGCATGAGATTGCTGAGCGTGGGACCGCCGGGGCAGGAACGCCCCGCCGCTCTCGACGACCAAGACATCCTGCGCGACCTGTCGGCCGTCGTGCCGGCGATCGACGGGAACCTGCTGGGCGACCCCGAGCGGCTCGCCTCGGTCAGAGCGGCAGTCGCATCAGGCCGCCTTCCGAGAGTCCCCGACGGCACCCGGATCGGACCGCCGGTGGCGAGACCAGGCAAGGTCGTCGGCGTCGGGCTCAACTACGAGGACCACGCCGAGGAGGCTGGCGTCGCGATCCCGGACGAGCCGGTCGTCTTCCTCAAGCCCTCGACCTCGATCGTCGGTCCCTACGACGCGATCGAGCTGCCGCCGGGTTCGACGACGACCGACTACGAGGTCGAGCTGGGGGTGGTCATCGGGCGAAAGCTCTCCCGGTGCCCCGACCCGCAGCAGGCTCTGGCCGCAGTCGGCGGCTACCTCACGGCCGACGACGTCAGCGAGCGGTCGCGGATCGCGGCCGGGCCGACCTGGGCGAAGGGGAAGTGTGCCGACACCTTCACGCCCATCGGTCCCTGGCTGGTCACGCCCGACGCCGTGGCCGACCCGCAGGCCCTCGGTCTGGAGCTGTGGGTCGACGGCGAGCGGCGGCAGCACGGGACGACCACCCGGATGGCCTACGGCGTCGGTGAGGTCCTCGCCTTCCTCAGTACGCTGATGACACTCGAACCCGGCGACCTGGTGCTGACCGGGACGCCTGGCGGGGTCGCAGCGTTGCGGCCCGAGCCCCGGCCCTTCCTGCGGGAGGGGCATGTGGTGGAGGCCGAGGTGACCGGCCTCGGCCGCCAGCGTACGCGGGTCGTGGCAGTCGAAGAGGCAGTCGATGAGGCGGAGGTGAGGGTGTGAGTCGAGAACTCGAACTCGTCATCCGGGCGGCGCGGATGGTGACCCCGGACGGCGAGAGGTCAGGCTCGGTCGGAGTACGCGACGGGAAGATCGTCGCCGTCGAGTCGGCCGATCTGACGGCGGCCCGTGAGGTCGCGCTCGCCGCCGACGAGGTGCTGATGCCCGGCGTCGTCGACGCCCACGTGCACGTCAACGACCCCGGCCGGACCGAGTGGGAGGGCTTCTCCTCCGCGACCCGCGCAGCAGCCGCCGGCGGGGTCACCACGATCGTCGACATGCCGCTCAACAGCATCCCGCCAACCTGCGACCTCCCGGCGCTCGACCTGAAGCGCAAGACCGCGGCGAGCCAGGCCTTCGTCGACGTCGGCTTCTGGGGCGGCGCGATCCCCGGCAACCTCGCCGAGCTGCGCCCTCTCCACGAGGCGGGGGTCTCCGGGTTCAAGTGCTTCCTGCTGCACTCGGGCGTCGACGAGTTCCCGCCGCTCGACCGTGCACAGCTCGAGCTCGCGATGCGCGAGATCGCTTCCTTCGACGGTCTGCTGATCGTGCACGCCGAGGACGCCCACGCGATCGAGCACGCGCCCGCGGCGGTCGGAGGGACGTACCAACGCTTCCTGAGCAGCCGCCCCCGGGACGCCGAGAACCTCGCGGTCGCCGGGGTGGTCGAGCTCGCCCGGAAAACCGGGTGCCGGGTCCACATCCTGCACGTCTCCAGCTCCGACGTGCTCGCGACGATCGACGCGGCCCGCCGCGACGAGGTCCCGATCACGGCCGAGACCTGCCCCCACTACCTGACCTTCGCCGCCGAGGAGATCCCCGACGGCGCGACGCAGTACAAGTGCTGTCCGCCGATCCGCGAGGCGGCCAACCGCGAGCTGCTCTGGCAGGGCCTGCGCGACGGCGTCATCGACATGGTGGTCACCGACCACTCGCCCTCGACCCCCGACCTGAAGGCCCTCGACACCGGCGACTTCGGGATCGCCTGGGGCGGCATCTCGTCGCTCCAGCTCGGCCTGTCGGCCGTCTGGACCGAGGCCCGGGCCCGTGGTTTCCGGCTCACCGACATCGCCCGCTGGATGTCGGATGCTCCCGCCCGTCATGCGGGGCTGGACGGCAAGGGGCGCATCGCGGTCGGGTACGACGCCGACTTCGCGGTGCTCGCCCCCGACGACTCCTTCGTCGTCGATGCCGCGAGGCTCCATCACAAGAATGCCGTCACGCCCTACCACGGTCGGTCGCTCGCAGGCGTCGTCCGCGCGACCTGGCTGCGCGGCGAGAAGATCGACATCGAGGCCGCGCCCCAGGGCCGGCTGCTCAGCAGAGTCACCACCGAAGGAGCCCGACCATGAGCGAACCTCGCTACTACGCCCCGACCGGCGGCCACCCGTCGCAGCGGGAGCTGACCACCGACCGGGCCGTCTTCACCGAGGCGTACGCCGTGCTCCCGCGTGGCACCATGCGCGACATCGTCACCAGCAAGCTCCCGTTCTGGGAGGGCACCCGGCTGTGGGTCATCGCCCGGCCGCTCTCGGGCTTCGCCGAGACGTTCTCCCAGTACATCGTCGAGGTCTCGCCCGGCGGCGGCAGCGACAAGCCGGAGCTCGACCCGGGCGCCGAGGGCGTCCTGTTCGTGGTCGAGGGCGCGCTGACGCTCTCGATCGAGGGCGAGAAGCACTCGCTCGCGCCGGGTGGGTATGCCTTCCTCCCGCCCGGCTCCGCCTGGACGCTGCACAACACCAGCGACCAGGTCGCCCGCTTCCACTGGATCCGCAAGGCCTACCAGCGGGTCGAGGGCATCGACGTGCCGGAGCCGTTCGTCACCAACGAGGTCGACGTGCCCGGCGGCGAGATGCCGGGCACCAACGGCGCCTGGAAGACCCAGCGCTTCGTCGACCCCGATGACGTACGCCACGACATGCACGTCAACATCGTCAGCTTCGAGCCGGGCGGCGCGATCCCGTTCCCGGAGACGCACGTGATGGAGCACGGGCTCTACGTCCTCGAGGGCAAGGCCGTCTACCTGCTCAACAAGGACTGGGTGGAGGTGCAGGAGGGCGACTTCATGTGGCTGCGGGCGTTCTGCCCGCAGGCCTGCTACGCCGGTGGCCCTGGCCGGTTCCGCTACCTGCTCTACAAGGACGTCAACCGCCACGCGGTCCTGTCGCGGCAGTTCGGCTGATGCCAGTCGCGGTCGTCACCGGTGCCGGTTCGGGCCTGGGTCGAGTGATCGCCCAGGCCCTGGACGGGGCCGGCTTCCAGGTCGCGCTTCTCGGGCGCACCGAGTCCTCCCTCGAGGCGACCGCGTCGCTGATGGCGCGGTCTCTCGTCCTGCCCACCGACGTCGCCTCCGCCGCCGAGGTGGAGGCGGCGTTCGCCGCCGTCGTCGGGACGTGGGGGCGCGTCGACCTGCTGGTCAACAACGCCGGCACCTTCGGACCGAGCGGGGATCCCGACGAGATCCCGCCCGAGGAGTTCGCCGCGACGCTGGCGGTCAACGTCACCGGCTCGTTCCTGTGTGCGCGCGCGGCCTTCGCCCAGATGAAGCGTCAGGACCCGCGCGGCGGCCGGATCATCAACAACGGTTCGATCTCCGCCCACGTACCCCGCCCCGGCAGCGCCGCCTACACCACCTCCAAGCACGCGATCACCGGCCTCACCCGCTCGCTCGCCCTCGACGGCCGCGCCCACGACATCGCCGTCGGCCAGATCGACATCGGCAACGCCGCCACCGAGATGACCGCCGGCATCGCCGTCGGCGCCCGCCAGGCCGACGGCACCGTACGTCCCGAGCCCACCTTCGACCCCCAGCACGTCGCCGACGCCGTCGTGGCCATGGCCCAGCTCCCGCTCGGCGTCAGCGTCCCGGCGATGACCATCCTCGCGACCGGGATGCCGTACGCCGGCCGCGGCTGACCCCAGTGCGCCGGGCGAATGAATTTTCGTTCGCGGGGGAGGGTGCGGTGAACGAATATTCGTTCACCGCACGACGGTCACTCGTGCGTGAAACATTCAGGCGAGGTCGAGGCTGAGCGATGTCAGACCTTCGACCGGCCTGAATCCGAGTCTGCGGTACAGACTGAGCGCGGCGTCGTTGTCGATCTCGGTCACCAGTGACAGCCGGGTGGCGCCTGCGGCGAGCGCCGCGTTCTCGATGCTCGTGCCGCTGCCTCAACGTGGTGGACTCGCCAGGTAGGCGTGATCGATGTCGAGAGGTGGGGCCGATGAGCGGCGACAGGCGAGTGCTCTGGTTCCGCCGGGACTTGAGGCTGCTCGACCATCCGGCCCTGCTCGCAGCGGCCGAGGGCGGGGCGGAGGTGCTGCCGCTCTACGTGCTCGATGAGCGGTTGCTGGCGCCGGCGGGACCGAACCGCGTCGCCTGGGTGCTGGCATCGGTCCGGGCGCTGGCCGACGAGCTGGCCGAGCACGGAGCCACGCTGGTGGTCCGCCACGGTGACCCGGCGGAGGTGCTGCCCGCGGTGGTGGCTGACACCGGGGCGCGGGAGGTGCACATCAGCGCCGATCACGGCCCCTACGGCCGGGCTCGCGACGCCCGGGTCCGGGAAGCGCTCGGCGAGGTGCCGCTGGTCGAGACCGGGTCGCCGTACGTCGTCTCGCCGGGGCGGCTGCTGACCGGCTCGGGCAACGGCTACCAGGTGTTCACGCCCTACTACCGGGCCTGGCTGGCGCACGGATGGCGTGCTCCGGCCGAGAGCGATCCCACGCAGGTGGTCTGGGCGTCCGCCCCGGCGGACGAGATCCCGAGCGCGGAGCTTCCTCCCGGCGTACGTCTCGAGCCTGGGGAGTCCGCCGCCCGGCGGCACTGGGCGGAGGCGCTGGGGCGGATCGCCGACTATGCGACCGCGCGGGACCGCCCCGACCTCGATGCCACCTCCCGGATCTCGCCCTACCTCAAGGTCGGGGCCCTGCATCCGCGGACGCTGCTGGCCGACCTGGCCGACCACCCGGATGAGGCGTTCCGCCGCGAGCTTGCCTTCCGCGAGTTCTACGCCGACGTGCTCCACCACCGTCCCGAGACCGCACGGGACTATGCCCGGCCGGAGCCCCGCGGGCTGCCGTACGTCACCGGAGCCGCCCTGCGCGAGCACCTCGACGCGTGGGCGGCCGGGCGGACCGGCTACCCGCTCGTCGACGCCGGGATGCGGCAGCTGCTCGCGGAGGGGTGGATGCACAACCGGGTGCGGATGCTGGTGGCGTCGTTCCTGGTCAAGGATCTCGGTGTCGAGTGGACGCATGGTGCGCGCCACTTCCTGCGCCACCTGATCGACGGCGACCTGGCCAGCAACCAGCACGGTTGGCAGTGGGCCGTCGGCTGCGGCACGGACGCGGCCCCCTACTTCCGGATCTTCAACCCGACCACGCAGGCCCGCACGTTCGATCCGGACGGCACCTACATCCGCCGCTGGGTCCCGGAGCTCCGTTCGCTCACCGGCAAGGCGATCCACGAGCCGTGGACCGCGCCGAGCGGTCCGCCCGACGGATACCCGCCCCCGATCGTCGACCACGCCGAGCAGCGCGCCGCGGCCTTGGAGGCCTACCACGCACTCCGCGCCGGCCGTTGAGGCAGGTCGAGGCCCCGACGGGTGGGGGAACCGGTCAGGGCCTCGGGCTGTGGGGCGGCCGCAGATCAGCCGCCGTGCTGTTCGATGATGCGAGCGATCTCGGTGAACCCGCGGCTGCGGGCGTGCTCGAGCGGCGTCACCCCGTCGCGGTCGGCGATGCTCGGGTCGGCACCGTTCTCGAGCAGGCTGCGGACGACCCGCTGCCAGCGGTCGGAGCCCTCGCCCAGGATCACGGCCTCGAGAAGAGCGGTCCAACCGAGGTCGTTGATGTGGTTGACATCGATCTCGGTGCGCGCGACCCGCTCCACGTAGTCCGCGTGGCCACGCTCGCTCGCCGGGATGATCGAGACGCCGCCGTAGCGGTTGCGTACGGTCAGGTCCGGGTCGACGCTGAGCAGCAGCTCGGCCATCGGCACGCTCCCGGTGACGCCGGTGACCAGCCAGGGGGTGTCGTGCTGGCCGTCGAGGGCATCCGGGTCGGCACCCAGGAACACGAGCAGACGGGCCGTCTCGAGGTGGTCGTCGGTGACCGCGAGCAGCAGCGGCGTACGCCGGTTGCCGTCGCGCGCCTCCAGGTCGGCGCCGCCGCGGAGAGCGGCCGCAGCAGCGTCGGCGTTCCCGGCCGAAGCGGCGCGCAGCAGCTGCGCATCGCCGTCGGCCACCCGCTCCGAGGCCGTACGCAGCGTCGACACGATCGCGTCGAACCCGCGTTCCTCGGCGTGCTGGAGGGCGGTCTTGCCGTCCCGGCCCGCCTTGATCGAGATGTCCACGCCGGCCGCGACGAGCACGCGTACGGTGTCGGCCGCGTCCGGGCCGTCGTCACCCAGGACGACCGCTTCGTGCAGTGCGGTCCAGCCCAGGTTGTTGACGTGGTCCAGGTCGATGCCGGCCTGCACCAGCCGCCCGACGATGTCGGCGTGCCCACGCTCGGCGGCGCGGATCAGCGCGGTGCCGTTGTAGGAGTCCTTCGCGTTGATCTCCGCGCCGTTGCGGAGGGTCAGGTCGAGCAGGTCGACGTACCCCTCGCTCGCGGCGATGAGGTAGGCGCTCTGCTGGGTGTCGTCCTGATAGTTGACGTCCGCGCCGTCCGTGATGAGCTGCCGGGCGCGAGCGAGGTCGTTGTCCCAGGCGGCCTTGATCAGCTGCTCGTTCATCCGCTGTAGCTCCTCGGGGTCGGGGGTCCTCTTCGCCGCTTCGGACTTGGCCGGCGCCGAGCTCGACGGCGAGTTCGACGGGGCGCTCGATGGCGGCCGATCGGCGGTCTCCGACGGTGCCGCGGCGCAGCCTGCCAGAAGCACGGTCAGCGCCGCGGCGGCCATCGACCACCGCAGGTGGGTGGTCATCGGGGCATCCGTGCGGTGACGATCTCGTACGGCCCCTGCGCGGTCTGCTCGTCGAAGTGGCTGTCGACGAGCAGCATCCGGCCGTCGAGCAGCTTGCCCGTGGTGAAGATGCGGTTCGGGTCGGTCGCGGTCGACGAGACGAGCTCGGCGGAGGTCGCGGACGGGTTCAGCTCGAGGTGCACGATCTGCTTGTCGAAGTTGCGGATCACGACGAGGTCGCGACCCTGCCGGATCAGGCCGTCCGCGTTGCGCAGGTTCGCGCCGTCGGTGTCGATCTCGCTGACCTCACCGGTGGCGATGTCGAAGCGCCACAGCTGGCCGGTGTTGCCCTGGGCGACGACGAAGGCGGACTCGTCCGTGCTCGTCACGATGCCGCCGAGGTTGAAGCCCTCCTGCCGGGTGATCAGCGAGCTGCCGTCGGCCCACTCGGTCGCCTCCCAGCCGTTCGCACCCTCGGCGACGCGGATGATCGTCGGGTCGTTGGAGTTGGTGAAGTACGCAGCCCCGTCCGGCCCGATCGCGACGTCGTTCAGGAACGCGTCGTTGTCGGGCACCCGGAGGGCGGCGAGCAGTTCGCCGGAGGGGCTGTAGACCCACAGGTCGGGGCGGTCGTTGCCGGTGCCGTTCGGGCCACCGGCGATGTAGATGCGGCCCTCGTCGTCGACGGTGATGCCGCGAGCGGTGTAGCGACCGTCGGTGCCGTCACCGGCCAGCCACTCCTCGGCCTGGGCCTGGTCGGCGGAGCCACGCTGGATCTCGCCGCCGGTGACCTCGCTGACGTAGAACTTACCGGACTCCTGGTCCACGCCGATCCCCTCGAACTTCGAGCCGCCCTGGGCGAACGACTCGCCCTCGAGCAGGTAGGTCCCGGGGCGGCCGGTGCCCTCCGCGGCGTTGGCTGCGGTGCCCAGGCCGAGACCGGTGAAGGACAGGGCGGAGGCGGCGATGCCGGCGAACCCGGCGAGGGCGGCGATTCGGGACGTACGCATGGTGGTTCTCCTGTGTCGATTGCGGTGCGGTCGATATGTGTGGTCGACCTGATGCATCAACCATCGCTCCCGGGAACCGGTCCGGACATCGGGTGACCGGCGACGTCTGGATAGCCGTCCGGCGACACCCCGGATAGCCGATCGGATGATGCCGGGACACCCCGAGCGGCCTAGCCTGGAACGACCATGTCGACCGACGCCGCACCATCATCATCCGCCGCCGGTGGGATCCTGGCCGGCCAGTCGTTGCTCGACCGCTGGCTCCACATCTCACTGGTGGTACTCGTCGTCGCCTCGGTCGTGCGCTATCTGCAGGGCCACGGCTTCGGTGACCAGGCCGAGGTGGTCCTGCCCGGCGCCGCCCTCCTCCTGGTCGCGTACGCAGCAGGCCGCCGCCTCACCGGCACGGCCGCGGTCGTCTGGCTGGCCGCGGTGGTCGCCTGCTGGACCGTGCTGGCGCTGATCGCGCCGTCGTTCTCGTGGGCCGCGGTGCCGCTGGTCTTCCTGGCCCTGCGCGTGCTGCCCTTCCGCTGGGCGGTGGCTGCGACGGTGTTCCTGGTGGCCGTCGTCGCGTTCGCCTGGAGCAGGATGACCGGCCTGGCCGACCCGACCGTGCTGCTCGGCCCGGTCTGCGTCGCCGTGCTCGCGGTGACCGCCTACCGCGCACTCGAGCGCGATGCCGAGACCCGGCGTGCGCTCCTCGCCGACCTCGAGGCGGCCCAGGACGAGGTCGCCGACGCCGAGCGCCGCGCCGGGGTCGTTGCCGAGCGCGCCCGGCTGAGCCGGGAGATCCACGACAGCGTCGCCCAGGGCCTGACCAGCATCAACCTGCTGCTCCAGGCGGCCGACCAGGAGTGGGACTCGCGTCCCGCCGACGCCCGCGACCACGTCGACCAGGCGGCCGGCATGGCTCGCGCCTCGCTCGACGAGGCCCGCCGGGTCGTACGCGACCTCGCCCCTGCGGAGCTGGCCGGCGGGTCGGCCCTAGTCACCGCCGTACGCCAGGTCGCCGACGATGTCTCCGCCACCACCGGGCTCGACGTCCCGGTGCATGTCCACGGCGACCCGCACCAGGTCGGCGGGCGGGTCGCAACGGCCGTCGTACGCACCCTCCGAGGTGCCCTCGCCAACGTCGCCGAGCACGCCGGCGCGACCACCGCCGTCGTCTCCCTCACCTTCCACGAGGGCGGGGTCGCCCTGGACGTACGCGACGACGGGGCCGGGTTCGACGCGGCCGGTCGAAGCGGAGCCCGAGACGATCCGTTCAGCCTCCGGGACGAGTCGGACGGCCTGCGCGGACACGGCCTGGCCGGGATGCGGGCCCGCGCCCGGCTGCTGGGTGGAGACTTGGTCATCGAGAGCGCCCCGGGCGAGGGCACCGTTGTCGCCGTCTCGTTCGAGGCCGGTCAGTCAGCATCCGTCCAGGGGGAGGAACGTCGTGGTTGAGCAACACATCCGGGTGGTGCTGGTCGACGACCATCCGGTGGTCCGGGCCGGCGTCCGTGCCCTCGTCGACGCCCAGGACGACCTGGACGTCGTCGGCGAGGCCGCCGACTCCGCCCAGGCCGTCGCGGTCGTGGGCGAGACGAAGCCCGATGTGGTGCTGATGGACCTCAGCCTCGGCGAGGGGCCAGGTGGCGCAGAGACGACCAGGCTGGTCCGCGATCTGCCGGAGCCGCCGCAGGTGCTCGTGCTGACCACGTACGACACCGAGGCCGACGTGCTCGAGGCCGTCGACGCCGGCGCGGCCGGCTACCTGCTGAAGGACGCCCCGCCCGACGAGCTCTTCCGGGCCATCCGGGGAACGGCACGGGGAGAGACCGTGCTGGCCCCCTCGGTCGCCACCCGGCTGCTGCAGCGCGCCGCGTCACCGGCGCCGAAGGTGAGCCCGCGCGAGGTCGAGATCCTGCGCCTGCTCGCCAAGGGCCTGGGCAACAAGGAGATGGCCCGCGAGCTCCTGGTCAGCGAGGCGACCGTCAAGTCCCACCTCTCCCACATCTACACCAAGCTCGGCGTCGACACCCGTGCCGGTGCCGTCGCCACGGCCATCGAGCGCCGCATCCTGCGACCCTGAGGCCGGCGACGGCACCCAGTGTCTCAGCAGGTCGCCAGCAGCATGGGCTCGAGCAGGAGGCCGAGGTCGTAGATCGGGTCGGTGCTGTCCCAGTTGCGACCGGTCCAGCCGAGCGTGATCTGGCGGGTGCCGTCCGGTGAGCCCCAGCTGATCGACTGCGCACCCATGTGGGCGCCGTCGTGGCCGTAGAGATACTCGCCGGGGGTGCACGGGTCAGCGACCCGGTAGATCCCGAACCCGTACTCCGGGTCGGCGCTGCCCGCGATCGGCGGCAGCATCTTCTCGACAGTCTCCGGACGGACCAGCTGCCCGGTGAGGAGCGCCTCGTTGAGGTCGGCGAGGTCCTCGGTGGTGCTCGTCGCGGCCCCGGCGGCGTGGAAGATGCTCGGGTGCAGGTCGGTCATCGGCCGCCAGCGGCCCTCGTAGTGGCCGGCATCTTCGAGGAACGGGCCGCGGTTGCGGGCCTCGGTCGGGTAGGCGCTCTGGCGCATCCCTGCGGGCTCGAGCACCCGGTCGCGTACGAGATCCTCGATCCGCTCGCCGGTCTCCTTCTCGAGCATGACGCCGAGGGCGACGTAGCCGTAGTTGGAGTAGGAGAAGTCGGTGCCGGGCTCGAAGAGCCAGCCGGCGCCGCGCATGAAGGCGAGGTGCTCGGCCTCGGAGTAGTACTGCCCGAGCGCGTCGATCAGCTGGTCCCACGAGGTCGGATCCCCGACACGGTCGAAGAGGATCTCCTCGGGTCCGCGCGGGGCGCCGGAGGTGTGGCTGAGCAGGTGCTTGATCGTGACCCCCTCGGGGAAGGTTTCCGGAAGCACGTGGTTCGCGGGCGTGTCCAGGGTCCAGCCGCCGCGCTCGACCTCCTGCATCACCAGGGTCGCGATCAGCGTCTTGGTGTTGCTGGCGATGTGGAACCGGTCGCCGGGCCTGACCGGCCGCTTCTTCCCGACCTCGCGTACGCCACCCGCCCCCGCCCACACCAGGTCGGGCGTCTCGACGCGCGCGGTGACGCCGACGGCACCATCCGCGATGAGCGCGTCGACGGCACGGTCGAGGTCGGCGGCGGTGGGGGTCGCCGACCGGGTGCGGAGCCCTCGTCGCTCGGCGGCCGCCCGCTCGGCGATCGCGGTCGCCTCCCGGGTCAGCGCGGTCGGGTCGGGCGCGACCGCAGCCGCAGGGCGAGGATCAGGATCGGCGTACGCGGCCGGGACGGCCGTCAGGGGAAGGAGCACCGCGGCCAGCGCTGCGGTGCCCGTGCGGACGATGGTCCGAGACATGGCTGCTCCTGTCGTCGTGGACGTGTCGCAGCAATCGTTCCGGGCTCGGCCGTACGCCCACATCAGCCTCGAGTCGGAGATCGAGGCCGCCCTGGTCGGTCTCGAAGCTGACGCCGCAGGGCCCGCGCGGCCTTGCCCTTGCGGGAGAAGAGATCGCGACGCTCGGCCGGCGTCATCGGGCCGAGCTTCTCGAGGACCGAGGAGGGGAAGCCGGCGACCTCGGGTGCCTCGCCGATCGGGACGGTGGTGTGGACGACCGGGGCGCCCGGGACGCCGCCGACGCCCTCGTCGTAGAGGTGGACCAGCGAGATCGCCTGGTGACCGTCGACGGAGGCGGAGTAGCGGCCGAGGGTCGCCGGGGCGGCGGTGTAGCAGCTCGCTGAGGCGACCGAGACCGGGATCCCGGCGAAGGTGGTGCTGGTCGAGTAGTGCAGATGACCTGCGAGAACGGCACGTACGTCCGTCCCGGCCAGCACCGGGGCGAGCCGGTCCTGGCCGTCGAGCTCGATGATCACGCTGGCCTCGTTGAGGGGGAGCGGGATCGGCGGGTGGTGCATCGTGAGCAGGGTGCCGTGCGGTGCCGGCTCGGCGAGCACGTCGCTCAGCCACTCCAGTTGGGCCTCGCTGATGTCGCCGTGGTGCCAGCCGGGCACGGTGGTGTCCAGGGAGATGATCCGCAGCCCGTCGATGTCGTACACCCGGTCCTGGGGGTCATCGGAGGGCGACCCGAAGAGCACCTCGGAGTAGACCTCGCGCTCGTCGTGGTTGCCCATCACCCAGATGATCTCGGCCCCGAGGTCCGCGGCGACCGGCTCGACCTGCTTGCGCAGACGTACGTAGGCGTCGCGCTCGCCCAGGTCGGCGAGGTCGCCGGTGAAGACGATCGCCTGCGGCGGGACGGTCATCCCGCGCAGCCGGTCCAGGGCACGCTCGAAGCCGGGGTTCGGGTCGACCTTGCCGAAGATCCGCCGGTCACCGGCGTAGAGGTGGGGGTCGGAGAGGTGGGCGATCGTATGACGGGGCGCGGGATACTGACCGAACTGCACGATCCACAGCGTAGGTCCGACTTGGATGTTGGCCGGGAACTCCCAAGTCGCACTGGGAAGTTCCCGCAAACTTCCAACTCATCACGCTGTTGACTGGTAAGTTGACCGGTCATGGATCCGGAGAGGTACGACGCTCCGCAGTTCGGCCGGGCGGCCCGCGAGCCGGGGAACAAGTGGGCCTACTGGTATTACAAACCCGCCCACATCCCGCGTGACCTGCCGTTGGAGCCGCTCACCGTGAAGGCGCTCTCGGACGCCGACGCCGCCCTCGGTCGCCTGCAGGGCGTGAGCGCCCTGATCCAGGATCCCGAGCTGCTGATCGGGCCCTACCTGACCCAGGAGGCGGTCGCCTCCTCCCGGATCGAAGGCACCCGGACATCGCTGGAGGAGGTCCTCCAGGACGAGGCCAGCGGCCAGGCGACGAAGAGCGAGGACGTCGCCGAGGTCAAGGCCTACCTCGCCGCGACCCGGCAGGGCTTCGAGCTCATCAAGAGCTGGCCGCTCAGCCAGCGCCTCGTCCTCGAGCTCCACAGGACCCTCCTCACCGGTGTCCGGGGGCAGGAGCGCCACCCCGGTGAGTTCCGGCGGATGCCGGTCTGGGTCGGCTCGACGACCGACAGCCCCACCACCGTCGCGTACGTCCCACCCCTCCCGTCCGATCTGCCGGAGCTGATCGCCGACTGGGAGGCGTACGTCAATGTCCCCGACCTCAGCCCGACCCTGGTGCGCTGCGCGCTGATGCACTACCAGTTCGAGACGATCCACCCGTTCCTCGACGGCAACGGCCGCATCGGCCGGCTGCTGATCAACCTGATGCTGATGGAGGAGGGGCGGATGACCACACCGCTGCTCTATCTCTCCGGCTACATCGAGGCCCACCGGCAGACCTACTACCAGCGGCTGCAGAGTGTCCGGGAGCGCGGCGAGATGCAGGAGTGGCTGCAGTTCTTCCTCACCGGGGTGCGGCGCTCGGCTGAGGACGCCACGACCAGGTCCGAGCGCCTGGTCGGGCTCCGCGAGGGCTACCTCGAGGAGGCCGCCACCTCGCGCGCCAACCTGTCCGGGCTGGTCACGCTGCTGTTCGCCAACCCCTACCTGACCGTCAAGCGCGTCCAGGACGCGACCGGTCTGACCAACCAGGGAGCGCGCAACCTCATCCAGGACGCCGAGCGGAGGGGGTGGCTCCAGGCCGCCGGCCGGTCGGGCCGCGGCGGCCGTCACTACTGGGTCGCCAGGGCGGTGATGGACGTGATCGAGGAGCCGCTGGCGTACGACTGAAGCCTGACGGGGTTCGGATGGGCCTGGGAAAAACGTGCAGGTGGCCCCGGCTGTGCACGTGTGCACGCCCAGGGCCACCTGTGTGACGTTGCCGAGCAGTCGGTAGGGGTTGATCACTCGGCCATGGTCAACTCGCTCAGAAGGTGCCGAGCGGACCCAGCGGGTTCGGGACGTCCTGGACCGGGAGGCCGTCGAGGGCCGGGTTGTCCATCGGGAGGAGGAAGGAGACCTGGTCCATCTCACGGTCGGACAGCTCGGTCGGCATCGCGCCGCCCATGATCTTGTCCATCACGGTGCCGGGCGCACCGACCCAGACGCCGGAGACGACCATGGCGGCACCGGTGCCGACCTGGTGCGCGCCACCGTCCCAGTTCACCCAGGCCTTCTTCTGCGCCGGGCTCAGCTCGTCGCCGGTCGCACCCATCAGGAGCAGGCCCGGAGCGCCGACCCAGGCGCCGCTGACCATGCGAGCGGCACCGCCGGTGGCCTGGCCGGCGCCACAGATGAAGTCGGCCCAGGCCTTCTGGGTCGAGGGCGAGAAGTCCGAGTTGCCGCCGGTGTTCTCCTTGACGCACTGAGTGGCGGTGCGGTTGTGGTCCTTGTCGTGGGTGACCGGAGCGGCGTTGGCGGTGCCGGTGGTCAGTGCGATGGCGACACCCGAGAAGGCGGCGACGGCCGCAGCGCGGCGGAGCAGCCCTGTCTTCTTGTTCATTTCGTACCTTTCGTCGATCAATTCGAATTGAAGCAACACGCATGGACGCGGCCCCCGGATCGATATGGCATCGATACGTCCGCATCCGGGAAATGATGCTAAGAGCATCAACGCGCACAATGGCAAGCGACACGGCTGTTTTCGTGTCAACTACGTACCGAAAGAAATGTAATGACGTAATTTCGGTCAACCTGCAACGTTCTTGACTGAACGCGCGTAAATGCGCAGATGGCCCGGTCGTGCACGAGTGCACGGCTGGGCCATCTGTAGACGGCACCGATCGGATCGTGGTGGGAGCTACGTCCGGCCGGCAGCGGTCATGTCGCCGCTCAGAAGGTGCCGAGAGGAGCCATCGGGTTGGGGACCTGGTCGGTGGCGACACCGTCGAGCGCCGGACTGCCCTCGGGGATGAGGAAGCTGACCTGCTCGAGCTCGGCCGGGGACAGGTCGCCCGGGGTCGCACCGCCCGCGATCTGGTCCATGATGTAGCCCGGGGCCCCGACGTAGGCGCCGGCGACCATCATGGCCGCACCCTCGCCGATCTTGCGGCCGCCGTCGTCCCAGTTCTCCCAGGCCGCCATCTGCTCGGGGGTGAGCGGGGCGCCGGTGGCGCCAGCGAGGAGCAGGCCCGGAGCGCCGACCCAGGCTCCGCTGACCATCTGGGCGGCGCCCTCGGTCACGTAGGAGCCGCCGAGGATGAAGTCCTCCCACGCCTTCTGCGTGGAGGGCGAGAGGTCCGACGTCGAGGTGCTGGCGGCGGCGGTCGCGGCGTCGGCCGGGGCAGCCGTGGCGGCTCCGGTGGACAGTGCGAAGGCGACACCCGAGAAGGCGGCGACGGCCGCGGCGCGGCGGAGCAGCCCTGTCTTCTTGCTCATTTCATACCTTTCGTCGTCAATTCGAATCGATCGCAACGCGGTCTTCGAGTCGGCAGCTGTTGCGCCGATACGCCCACGTGCGCCTCGCGACGCTAAAGAAACGCAACGACGGGTTGTTCGAGCGACACGGCATGGCGATTACCAAGTGAACGTAAACGTTGCATACCGCCCGGTAATACGGTGCCGGGCGGGGTTAATCACTTCCCGGCGCGAGCTCGGCACGCTAGATTGCCGCGTCCACTTCTTGGGACCCCCACCTAGAAGGCCACGATGAGCTCGGCAACGTACGCACCCTTGATCGCTGATTCCGGCCGGCCGAGGAAGGGCGGCAGGGTCTTCCTGGCGGTGCTCCTCGGCCTGCTGGGCGCGCCACTCCTTCTCGTCGGGGCGGGCCTGGCGATGGCGGCCGGGCCCGACGACGTGGTGATGGGCAAGGAGACCCCGATCGAGCAGGGGGCGGCGTACTCCACGCCGGAGGCGTTCGCCTTCGACCGGCTCCCGGTCACGGTGCGGGTGGAGGCGATGGGGGGAGTCGTACGTCGGCGTGGGCAACCCGGTCGACGTCCTCGACGTCGTCAAGGACACCAACGCCGTCGAGATCGCCGAGACCCCGCTGACCAGGGTCAGCGGTGCGGTCGGGTCGGGGGAGAAGGTGCCCGATGCCTCCCAGGCGCCGTGGTGGCACGAGAAGGTCTCGGGCTCCGGGACGCAGGAGCTGAACGTGACGCTCGAGGGTGAGCCGGTCTCGTTCCTCGCCGCGAGCCGGGACGGGGCGCCGATCAAGCTCGCCTTCGGCTACCGGATCGACGGGATCTTCGTGGTGGCGCTCGGCATCGCCGGCGGCGGTGCCCTGCTGCTCGGCGGCGCGGTCGTCCTCCTGGTGACCGGCAAGCGGCCGGCGAAGTCGGAGCCGCCCCCACCGCCGGCGGTGATGTAGATCGTGCCCTGCTCGGTGTCGACCGTGGCGC
>NZ_JAALAA010000020.1 GCF_011045035.1 Nocardioides turkmenicus | reverse complement strand
CGCCGGGACAGCCCGCGCCACCCCCGCCGCCCACGGCCCAGGACACCCCCGGGATGATCGGGCCCTACCGGCTCGAGCAGCAGGTTGCGTCCAACGACAGCGCGGTGGTCTACAAGGCGACCGACACCCGGCTCAACCGCGCCGTCGCCATCAAGGTGCTCCTCGGGCGGAGCGCCCGGGACCCGGAGTTCGTGTCGAGGTTCGACAAGCAGGCCACCCTGATGGCCAAGCTCGACTCTCCCCACATCATGGGCGTCTACACCAGCGGCCGGACCAGCGACGGCGCCCCGTACCTGGTCTCGCAGTTCGCGGACGGTGGTGACCTCCGCTCCCTGCTGAAAGCCCGCGGCCGCCTGCCGGGGCCGATGGCCGCCGACATCTGTGCTCAGATCGCCGATGGTCTGGCAGCGATCCACTCGCCCGAGGTCGGGGTCGTGCACGGCGACGTGAAGCCGTCGAACATCCTGCTGCGTGACGGCAACAACCCGCCGTACGCCTACCTCTCGGACTTCGCGGCCGCGCGCGACGACGACTCCGCGACCGCCCGGCCCGGCATCCACTCCGGCGCCTGGGACTACCTGGCGCCCGAGCGCGCGATCGGTGCGCCGGCCAGCCCGGCGAGCGATCTCTACTCGCTGGGCTGCCTGTTCTACGAGCTGGTCACCGGCGAGGTGCCCTTCACCGGGGCGAACGACGTCGAGACCGCGATGGCCCACAGCTCTCAGCCGATCCCGACGCTCCCCGGACGCGACGACTTCACGCTGCAGGCCAACGACCTGCTCTCCGGCCAGGGCGGCCTGCTCATGAAGGACCCGGCTGAGCGGTCCGGCGACGCGGTTCGCGTCCGGGACCGGTTCGCGGCGATGTCGGGGCGCCAGATGGGGTTCGCCTCCGGCGCGACGGTCACCCTCAAGCGCGCCAAGACCAAGTGGTGGGTCGCTGCCGGAGCGGCCGCGGCGGTCCTGGTCGCCGGTGGTGCCGCGCTCGGGATCACCCTCACGACCACGGAGAACACCCCGGCGAAACCAAAGCCGGCCGTACGTGGCGACATCACCGGAGACCGGTTGGGTGACCTGGTCCTCGGTGCGCCGTTCGGCGACATCAACTACAACTGGGACACCAACGCCGCGACTCTGTTCGCCTCGACGGGCAAGGGGTTCGAGACGGGCACCGAAAAGGGCCTCCGGTTCGGCAACCTGCTCGGTGACCTGGACGCCGACGGTCGCGTCGACGTGGTCCATGTGTCGGGTGTCGGCTCGACATTCAGTGTCGAGTCCAACGCGAAGGACATGCCGGATGGCTCCATCCAGGTGCCTGCCTCGGGCAAACGACTGGCCATGTTCTGCGCCGACTTCGATGGTGACGGGCGCGACGACATCGGCATGATCTCCGTCGGCAACGGGACCAAGCTGCCGGCAGACGATGCCGAGCTCGGCAAGCTCAAGGATCTCAAGATCCACATCACGGTCATGGCGAGCCAGTCAGACAACACTTGGGGAAAGAGCACGGACTGGTACACCGGCCCCTGGAACGGCACCACGTTCGACGTCAACTTCGAGGTCGGTGACTTCGATGGCGACAAGCGGGCCGACATCGTCATGGGTGCCAAGGAGGCTTCGCCGGCGGCGGCTGTCCTGCTGATGGGACAGGAATCGAAGTTCACCAAAACGGTCCTCGACGTGCCCGGACCGGATGGAGATCGGGTCGCCGGGTCGACGGTGATCGCTGATGTCACCGGTGATGGGAAGGACGAGCTGATCACCCATGAGGTTGAAGACCAGAAGTGGGTCCTACGCGTCTACTCCTATGACCCCGAGGCGACGAAGTTCGTCCATGAACCGACATGGGACCTCGACGATCCAGTGCTGAACGACGACACCGTCAGCGGATCGCGGATTCCCGCGGCGACCGACGTCAACGGGGACGGCAGGGACGACCTGGTCAACCCCTTGCGCTCCCCCGACGGGGAGTACGGATACGTCAACAAGGCGTTGGTCCTGATCTCCGGCAAGGACAAGTTCACCGTCGAGACCTGGGAGATGCCCGGCGCCGACAAGTTCGAGCCGCACCCGCCGTTGCGCAAGGCATCCAACAACAACGGCACCGGTTCCTACTAGATCACCTGTTTGCAGAAAGAGAACGGCCCGCGACCTGATCCAGGTCGCGGGCCGTTCCTGCGATCGTGACGAGGCGTTACAAGGAGGACTCGCTCCAGGCCAGCTGGACGACCTCGACACCGCGGTCGCGGGTGACCAGACGCCCGCGACCTGGGCGCGTCGGGACCGGCTTGAGGTTGCCGACGAGCGGGCCCTCGTCCGGGTTGCCGGAGAGCAGCAGGCCCGGCATCGCCAGGTCGCGCATCGACTGGATGACCGACTCGTAGAGCGATCGCGATGCTCCGCCGGACCGGCGGGCGATGATGACGTGCAGGCCGACGTCGCGTGCCTGAGCCATCAGCGGCTGCAGGGGTGCGACCGGCGATCCCTGCTGGGTGGCGACCAGGTCGTAGTCGTCGACCAGCAGGAACAGGTCCGCGCCCGTCCACCAGGACCGGTTGCGAAGCTGCTCGGGCGTGACGTCCGGCCCCGGGATCCGCTTCGACAGGTAGTCCGCCAGATCGCTCAGCGCCGGAGTCGCCTGGGTCGCCGAGGTGAGGTAGCTGACCAGGTAGTCGTCCGGGATCTCGCCCAGCATCGAGCGCCGGTAGTCGACCACTGCGATCTGGGCCTCCTTCGGTGAATGCGTCCGCATGATCTCGCGGGCGATGTTGCGAAGGAGGGTGGACTTGCCGGATTGCCCGTCGCCGAAGACCAGCAGGTGGGGCTCGGTGTCGGGGTTGAGGCCGACCGGAGCCAGCTCCTTCTCGTTGACGCCCAGAAGCAGCCGCTTCCCCGGGTTCTCCTCGGTGACCCCGGCCTGCTCCCGCACACGCTCGATCGTGATCTTCTCCGGCAGCAGCCGCAGCTTCGGCCCGGCAGGCCCCTGCCAGGCGGCGGAGACGCGGGAGATCAGGTCGTCGACGCCGTCGCCGAGTGTCGCCGCGGAGCCGTCTCCGTCCATCCGAGGCAGGGCGCTGAGGAAGTGGAGCTTCTCCTTGACGATGCCTCGACCCGGACGCCCGGTCGGCACCAGCGCGGCCAGCTTGCGGTCGAGCTCGGAGTCCATCGGGTCGCCCAGGCGGAGCTCCAGCTTGGTGCCGAAGACGTCGCGCATCGAGGAGCGGAACTCGGCCCAGCGGCCGGCGGCAGCCACGATGTGTACGCCGAAGGTCAGGCCGCGCGGGGCGATCTCCTGGATGGCGTACTCGAGGTCGTCGAAGTCGGCGCGGAGCGTGCCCCAGCCGTCGATGACGAGGAAGACATCGCCCCAGCCGTCGTCGGCCTGACCGCGGGCACGGCGGGTGCGGTAGGTCTCGATCGAGTCGATGCCCTGCGCCCGGAAGTAGGCCTCGCGGCGGTCGATGATGCCGGAGACCTCGGCCAGGACGCGGCGCACGACGTCCGGTTCGGAACGCGTGCCGACACCGGAGACGTGCGGGAGCTTGGCCAGCGGGGCGAACGTGCCGCCACCGAAGTCGAGCACGAAGAACTGGACCTCTTGCGGCGTCATGGTCAGCGACATCGAGGTGACGATGGTGCGCAGCGTGGTCGACTTACCGGTGCGCGGCGCGCCGATGACCGCGACGTGGCCGGCGGCCCCGCGCAGGTCGACGGTGAGCGTGTCCCGCAGCTGCTCGCGGGGCTTGTCGACGATGCCGAGCGGCACGACCAGACCGCCGAGCCGCTTCCAAGCCGGCGAGTGCAGTCCGAGCTCCGGCGAGGTGGTCAGGTCGGGCATCAGCGAGTCGAGCGTGTCGGGGATGTCGAGCGGCGGCAGCCAGACCTGGTGGGCCGGCGTGCCGTGGCCGGTCATCCGCTCGACCGCGATGTCGAGCATCGACTTCTCCACGCCGTCCGCACCCACGACCGGGGCCGCCGGGCGCTCTTCCTCCTCCTCGACCGGCATCGCCAGCTGCTTCACCTCGGCGATCGAGAACGGGAAGATGCCCTGCAGCTTGCCGCCCTCGTCGCGGCGGATCCGCGATCCCGCTGCCGGCGGCCCGGAGACGTACGCCGCCCGGAACCGCTGCAACGTGGTCGGGTCTGGCTTGAGATAACCGAGACCCGGGACCGCCGGGAGCTCGTAGGCGTCCGGGACACCGAGCACGGTCCGCGACTCCTGCGCGGAGAACGTACGCAGGCCGACGCGGTAGGAGAGGTGGGAGTCGAGGCCGCGCAGGCGGCCCTCCTCGAGGCGCTGGGAGGCGAGCAGCAGGTGGATGCCGAGCGATCGGCCCAGACGACCGATCGCCACGAACAGGTCGATGAACTCGGGCTTGGCCGAGAGCATCTCGGAGAACTCGTCGACCACGATGAACAGCGACGGCAGCGGAGCCATCGACGGGTCCTGCGTACGGGCCTTCTCGTAGTCCTTCAACGAGGAGAAGTTGCCGGCCTCGCGCAGCAGTTCCTGGCGGCGGGTCATCTCACCGGAGAGGGCGTCCTGCATACGGTCGACCAGGGTGAGCTCGCCCTCGAGGTTGGTGATCACCGCGGAGACGTGCGGCATGCCCGCCATCCCGGCGAACGTCGCACCACCCTTGAAGTCGACCAGCACCAGGTTGAGCACCTCCGGTGGGTGGGTGAGCACCAGACCGAGGACGAGGGTGCGGAGGAACTCGGACTTACCGGAACCGGTCGCACCGATGACGAGGCCGTGCGGACCCATACCCTGCTGGGCCGACTCCTTGATGTCCATGTAGATCTGCTGGCCGGCTTCACCGACACCGACCGGCACCCGCAGGCGGTCGCGGTTGGCGCGGGGACGCCAGGCGACCTCGGGGTCGAAGGAGCGTACGTCGCCCAGACCGAGCAGCGCCATGTAGTCCTTCGGAGCCGCGATCTCGGTGTCCTGCGGGGTCTCGGCGGCCGCGTCGGAGCCCTCCGGAGCGACGGTGTAGAGAGCGGTCAGGCGGCGGGCGTATGCCTCGGCGTCCGCCATGCTCATCTGGTCGACGCGGAGCCGGACCGGGTCCATGCGTACGCGCACCTGGTAGCCGCCGACGGTGTTGTTCTCGTCGGGCTCCTCGTCGTCGATGAGGAACCGCACCCGGCTGGAGTCGAAGAGCTCGTCCCAGTGGGTCGGCAGGTCGATGACGGTGACGCCCTGGATGCCGTCGTCCGGGAGCACGTGGTTGCCGTGCGGGACCGAGCCGCCGTCGACGATGACCACGACCTGGGGTGACGGGATCCGGTCGTCGGTGCCCCAGCGGGCGCGCTCGCCGACCTCGGTCGGCAGGAGGGCACCGAGGTCGTTGATGTTGGTGACCACCATCCGGCGCGGGCCGACGGCGTCGACCTCACGGCCGCTCTGCGCGTGGGGGAGCCACTTGACCCAGTCCCACTCGGCCAGGTTGCGCTCGGAGGTGAGGACGGCGACGATCAGCTGCTCCGGCGAATGGAAGGCCGTCATCCCGCAGATCAGGGCGCGGGCGAGGGCCCGGGCCTGGTCCTCGTTGCCGCAGATCTCCATCTTGTCGAACCCGCGCAGGTTAGTCGCCGCGGGCAGGTCGGGCTGGACCCGGTGGACCGTGAGCAGCCGGTGCAGCGCGCTCGCCGAGGCCGGGTCGACCTGGTCGATCGGGGTCTGCTGCGGCGGCACGAGGGTCAGCGCGAGGGGCTGGTGGGCGACGCCGTAGCGGACGTCGAGATAGCGCTTGTGGGTGTTCGAGCGCTCCCACAGCCGGCTGCGCTCCTCGGCGATCGCGGGCAACGACGACGGGGCGGGGTAGTGCCAGGTCAGCGCCTTGCGCTGCTGCTCACCGGCCTTGCGGGCGGACTGCCGGACGCCGGCCAGGTAGCGGAGGTAGTCGGTGCGCTGCCCGCCGACCTGCTTCTGCTTCTGCTTCCGCTGGCGGTCGATCTGCACGAAGATGAAGCCCAGGGTCGCGAAGAGGAACATGCCCGCTGCGAGGTACTTCTGGATCGGAGCACCACCACCGGTGCCGCCCGCCGGCTGCATCGTGGCGACCAGGACGATCGAACCGAGACTGCCGAGCATCGGGATGGCGTTCATCAGAACGCCGCCGACACCCTCGCCCTCTTCGATAGCCGGCGGAGGATTCAGCGCCAGCTCCCCCTCGGGGACCTCCGGCTCCTCGGTGCGGGTGCCGCCGGCTGTCGCAGCGATGGTCACGTGTCCCCCTGAGACTGGTTCAGTGCCCGCGGACCCGGATGCCGCAGGTGGTCAGGATCTTAGAGCGCCCCCACCCCGGCTACTACCCTTAACCGTGCCGGTCGGGTAAAACGGGCGGAAGAGCTTCCGATGTGGAACTCTGTCACAGGGTCATCACGCATCCGGGAGGTGTCATGCCCACTCAGACGGCCGATGCCGTTGAGCCGGCGCTCGCAGCAGGCGGCCTGGCGATCACGGTCCACGGCACCGCCGGAGTGGTCGACATCGTGGTTCCTTCCGACGCGCGCGTCTCGGACCTGTCACGGGAGTACGCCACGGCCGTAGGCCTGCCCGCAGCCCCGGTGCTCCGCGACCGGCGGGGTGAGGCGATCCCGCTGGACGCCTCGCTCGCCTCCCGCGGCATCACCTCGGGTGCCCTGCTCGCCGCGGACTCCCCGCCCACGCAGGCCTATGCACGACGCGAGGTCGTCGAGACGGCCGAGCCGATCCGCGCGGGCAGCTTCTCGTTCTACTGGGTCGGCCTGGCCACCCTGCTGGCGGTCGGAGCCGCAGGGTTCGGTGCCCAGGCCGACGGCTGGCAGCGCCTCGCGATCGCCGGCCTGCTCGGCGTCGGCGCGTTGATCGGGATCCTCCCCGCCGGACCGTACGCAGCCCGCCGGGCGATCGTGGCCCCGGCGTTCGCCGCGGGCGCCGCGTTCGTCATCACCGTCACGCCTGATCCGGAGACGCTGCCGCTGGCGGTCGGCGTGGCGGGGCTGTGCGGGGCGGTCGTCGCGACCGTCTCGCGCTCGCTGGTCGACACCGTCGACGCCGCTCTCAAGGTCTGGACCCTGACCGGTGTCACGGTCTTCGTGGTCACCGCGCTCTGCGCCCTGTTCGGCACAGCGCCGCAGGTGCCGTGGTCGATCCTCTTCGCCGCTGCCGCCCTCGCGGCGCGGATCGTCCCGTCGTACGCCGTCGACGTCCCCGACTCCTATCTTCTCGACGTCTCCAAGCTCTCGGTGACCGCCTGGTCCGCGCGGGCCAAGACCACCACAGGGAAGGCGACCGTCCCGTTCGACGAGGTCACCGAGGTGGCCGAGCGCGGCGCCCGTACGCTGGCGGCCGCATCCTGGGCGGTGCTCGGTGTGGTCGCGGCGAGTGCGCCGGCGCTGGTCGCCACCGCGACCGCCGACGTGGACCGGGTCGGTGCCTGGATGATCGTGCTGGCCGGTGCCTTCGTGATCCTGCTCGCGGCGCGCAGCTACCGCTACTGGCTGCCTCGCGGCGTACTGCGGGTCGCCGGGGTTATTGCGCTGGCGGTCGGCGTCCGTGCGTTCGTAGGCTGGGCTGACCCGGAGCTGGTCTCCTGGTTCGGTCTGGGCGTCGTGCTGATCGGGTTCGCCGTGATCATCGCGGCGATCGCGACCGGCCGGGGCTGGCGCTCGGCGAAGTGGGCGTCTCGGGCCGACTGGTCGGAGTCGCTGTGCGGTGCCGCCGTCATCGCTTCGTTCGTGGTTTCCTCAGGGTTCTTCCGACACCTGTGGGAATCGGGTTTCAATGGCTAGGCAGCAAGGCTGCGAAAAAAGTTCAGAGATTCGTGTTTAGAACTCCGGAGACGGGGTAAGAACACTGTGTCCGGACCTCGGGGGAGCCCATCGGGAGCCGGGCTCCAACAGGTATCAACCTAGGAACCGGTTCCGCCGGTGGAAGGACAGCACCATGAGCAGTGAGATCAAGCAAGGGCAGGCGATCGAGTCCGCCGTCAAGTTCATCGAGGAGACGAAGGCCAAGCTGGAGAACATCAACTCCCGCACGGTCTCCGAGGCTCAGTCCGCAGGGGCCTCTGGGTGGAAGGGCGCTGGCGGCAACGCGTTCCAGCAGCTGATGAACACCTACAACGAGAAGGCCCGCGAGATCACCACGGCGCTCGACCAGCTCACCGCGGGGCTCACCAAGGCTCGCCAGCTGGGGTCCGACGCCGACCAGGAGGTCGCCGGGCAGACCAGCGCCATCAGCAGCCAGGTCGAGGGCACCAAGTACTCGTTCTGACGAACGCAACGGACTGAAAGGAAACTGTCATGGGCGAAGAGATTGTCGTTAACCACGGAGCCATGGGCTCGATCGTGGACGTGCTGCTCAAGGGTGTGAGGGAGATGGACGGCGCCCTCGACGAGCTCGAGCGGTACATCCTGAACCTTCAGGAGAACTTCACCGGTGAGGCGGCCAACGCCTACAACCAGGCGCAGGCCAAGTGGAACGGGACCATCCGTGAGCTGGGTGCCGCGCTCGACCGCAGCAGCAGGTTCGTCAACGAGTCGCAGGCGCGGATGCACGACGCTGACATGCGCGGCGCGGGCGGCTTCGGCGGCTGAGTTCTTCAGCACACAGACAACACGAAGGGACCGGTGCGGGGCACCGGTCCCTTCGTCGTGCCGGCCCCGCGTACGACAGCACGCCTGCTGCGCGGCGCGATACACGCACGCTGGCGGCGTTGCCGCTCCTCCACGGTCAACCAGACCGCGTTCGAAGCGAGGTCTGAACGAAGTGGCCTTTGCCATCGCACGCGTCTCGCGCCGCTCGCGACGGCGTTCTGTCGTACACGGGGCCGCTGTTTTATGGCAAAGTCAGCGCTGACGCTCGTCGGCTGAGTCACGGGCAGATATTTCGGCGCAACTCCCGGGACATTCGGTCGGTTCGTCTCGGGCACAGGCACGACGCGAGGAGTTCGTGAAATGACGCAGGCGCAGGTGGCGCCCACGGGGCTGGTCCGGGTCACTGTCGCCTCCGGCACCCGTCGGATGGATCTGGTGCTGCCGGGCTCTGTGCCGGTGGCCGAGCTCGTCCCCGAGCTCGCGCGAAGCGTCGGGCTGCTCGACCCACAGACGGCGTACGCCGGCTACCGCGTCGTGCTCGCCGACGGGCGCAAGCTCGCTGGCGATCTGGGCCTGATCCCGCAGGGCGTCGAGGACGGTGGCGTGCTCACCGTGAGCGCCGGTATCGACGACAAGCCGCCGCGGGTCTACGACGACGTGGTCGAGGCGATGACCGACGTCGTCGAGAGCGAGATGGCTCCCTGGAAGCCCGAAGCAGGACGGCGTACGTCGCTGCTGGCTGCCGCGCTGCTCCTGCTCCTCGGGGCCGGTGCGCTGTGGACCCAGGCGCCGTCGATGCTCGCGGGCGTCGCCGCCGCCGTGATCGGCGTCGTCCTCGCCGGAGGCGCGATCGTGCTCTCCCGGCTCGAGGAGGAGAACGACGCCGCGATCGCCGCGGTCTGGATCGGTGAGGTCTACGGCGCGGTCGCCGGCTTCCTGATCGGCGCGGCCGCCCTCGGTCTCGACGGTGGCGTCGGGATGCCGCTGGCCTTCGCCGGTGCGGGCGCGATGCTGGTCTCCGCGATCGGTTTCCTCGGCCTGGGCGAGGCCCGGATGCTGGCGATGCCGGGCGCCCTGGTGGGCGGGGTCTTCCTCGTGGCCGGTCTGCTGCTGAGCGCGACCGGCTGGAAGGCCGGTGTGGTGCTCGGGATCGTGCTGGTCGTCGTGGTGCTGGCGGGCAGCTTCTTCCCGTGGCTCGCGCTGAGCACGACCAAGACCGACGTCCCGCAGCTCTACTCCGACGAGGACATCAACCTCGACCCGGAGGAGATCCGCCAGGACCAGGTCCGGGTCGACGCCAAGGTCGCGCACGAGATCCTGGTCGCGATCTCGCTCTCCGTCGGCGTCCTGGTCGTGCTGACCGCGCCGTTCGTGGTGCGCCTCGGGCTCTTCGGCACGCTGCTGGCGCTGGCCGCGTGTGTCGTGCTGATGCTGCGCACCCGGCAGTACCGGACGGGTTCCGAGGTTCTCGTCGGGCTGGTCTCCGGCATCGCCGGTCTGCTCGCGATCGGTGCCGCGCTGCTGGTCTACCACGAGTCGTGGCGGCCGACGACCGCCGTCGTGCTGGCGGCCGCGGGTGGCGTACTCCTTGTGCTGACGCTCGTCCCCGACGTCGGGTCGATCCGGCGTGGCCGGCTGGCCGATGTCGCCGAGACGGTCTGCCTGCTCGCGATGCTGCCGCTGATGGTGCTCGCCTCAGGCCTCTTCGGCGCCGCGGTGGCTGGTTTCTGATGGCCAGCAAGAAGGACCTCGTAGAGGCGCACGCCTTCAGCCGCCGTCGCCTCGTCTCCGCGTTCCTCTCCGGCGCCCCGGGTGGGCGTGAGGTGGAGCCGGCTCGGCCGGGCCGCTCGGTCTTCGGTGGCGTCGTGCTCGCGGTGCTGCTCATCGCGGGCGGCGCCGTCGCCCACTTCCTCGCTCCCCGGCCCGCGACGGGCTGGGCAGACCAGCCCGGCCTGATCGTGACCAAGGGCGGGGCGCGGTACGTCGTCACCGGCCCCGAGAACGAGAGGGGCCTGTACCCGGTCGTCAACCTGGCCAGCGCCCAGCTCATCCTCGGTCTCGACCTGGAGAAGAAGTCCAAGGTCATCGACCAGGAGGAGATCGACAAGGAGTTCCCGAAGCAGACGATCGGCCTCTCCGGCCCCAAGGTTCCCGAAGAGTTGCCGCTGAAGTCCGACTTCATCAACACCGGCTGGACGGCGTGCACGGCCAACGGTGCGGGCACCTACCTGAACATCTCGGAGAAGCCGGACGTGAAGTCGGCCGCCGACACCGGGTTCATGGTGCAGACCGAAGAAGGCAACTACCTCATCGCTGAATATCGGAGCCCTGAGGGCTACACGCAGGCCTACAGCTACAAGATCGAGGGCGACTCGGAGACGTACGCTGACCGGACCTTCAACGGGCCGGTGTCGACGCCCACGGTTCCTCAAGCCTGGGTCAACCTCTTCCCGGCGGGTGCACCGCTCTCGGGTGACTCGTTCGGGAGCGCCTTCACCAAGGTCGGTGGCACGGTCGAGGGCGAGGAGTACCCGATCGGCACCAAGGCCAACTACCAGGCCAAGAACTACCTGATGACCGAGTCGGGCTGGATTCGCCTGGACGGCTTCGCCAGTGAGATCTACGACGTCGCCTTCGGCAGCAAGGCCAACCAGCAGTCCTTGAGTTCTCAGCCGAACATCAATGGCAAGGATCTGGAGACGGCGTGGCCGACGTCGACCCTCGAGCCCGGCACCGGCAGTGTCTGCGCCAAGCTCGAGACCGAGGACAAGACGACAGTACGCCTCGGCATGGAGCCGGGCGATGAAGCATGGCCGGCGTCGGAGCCTCCTGCCGCAAGTGACTTGACGGCCGCCCGGGTCGACCCCGGCAAGGGTGCCTTCGTCTACGCCGCCAACGGCGAGGAGCTCCAGAAGGAGAGCGCGACGCCCTACCTGATCGACGCCCGCGGCACCGCCAACACCCTCGACGGGAAGGTCACGGTCGCGCGGCTCGGCCTGACGACCGACTCCGGCCCGATCGTGCCCGGCACCTGGCTGCGACTGCTTCCTGGCGGGGCTGCGCTCTCGACCGAGCTCGCGCTCTGCCCGCCCAGCACCGAAAAGGTTCAGGAGAGCCAGTGCGTGGCGACCGAGTGACGCTGCTGCGTAGTGGTATCGCGCTCGCTGCCGTCGTCGGCGGGATCACCCTGCTGAGCAGCCCGAGTCCTGCGTACGCAGCGGAGGAGCGGCCTCTCTGTGCGGCGTACGAGAAGAACACCGGCGGCACACCGCAGAAGGCGGAGGCCCAGACGGCGCCCGTGCCGGAGACGGTGGCTCCGTTCGCGATCATGCGGATCGCGGAGGCGCAGCAGGTGAGCAAGCAGGGTCAGGGGATCCGCATCGCGGTGGTCGACTCCGGTTACAGCCGCAGCGCGCAGGACTATCACGGCACCGTCGCGGCCGGGCTGATCTCCCAGATCGCGCCCAAGGCGACGCTCAGCGACCACCCGGTCCTCAAGGTCGGTCAGGAGAAGTCGACGGTCGACGCCAAGCGGATGGTGGCCGAGCTCAACTCATTGGCCAAGGGCAACGCGAAGGGCCTGATCGTCGACATCGGGCTGCCCGCGATGGAGGGCGCGCCGGGCCTGGACACGGCCGTCGACACCCTCATCAAGAAGGGTGCCATCGTGGTGATGGCCGCCGACTGGTCGGGCATCGCCAGCGGCACGGACCGGGACATGGCACCCAAGGTGTTCCCGAACGCCAACGAGTCCGTGGTGACGGTCAGCGCTTCCGGCACCTGGGCCTCCGACCCGGAGTCCGCGGTGCTGCCCAACTCCAACACCGACGTCGCCGCTCCGACGTACGGCGCCCCGTCGAAGACGCTCTTCGGCCAGCCGTGCTGGGTCGACTCGATCTCGACCTCCTTCGCCTCCGCCGAGGTCACCGCGGTGCTCGCCCTGATCTGGTCGACCAACCGGGGCTGGAGCGCCGACCAGGTCATCGACCGTCTCTACAGCACCACATCGGGCCGAGAGGGACAGGGCGGCCGGTTCTGGGGTGCCGGTGTGGTGAACGCGTACGACGCGCTTACGCGGCCACCTGTGAAAGAGGCTGCCGAGCCGCCGGAGGTCGAGCAGGCCCCGATGGCCCGGGAGAAGGTCGACCCGCTCGACGCCGTCCGCGACAACGCGGTCTGGTGGGGCATAGGCGGCGGCGGTGCGCTCGGTCTCGGGCTGGTCCTGCGTCCGCTGTTCTCGCGGCGCAAGGGCTCGATGTAGCCCGTCACAAGGCTTTGTCGAACGCCTCGCGTGCGGCTTCGACCTCGGGCAGTGTCGTCGCCGACCAGTGGTAGAGCCGGTCGATGAGGTCCTGCAGGGTGCTGCCCAGCGGGGTGATGCGGTATTCCACCGCGAGCGGTCGAGTGCTCAGTACGACGCGGGCGACCATGCCGTTGCGCTCCAGGCGGCGTAGCGCCGTGGTGAGCGACTTCTGGGTCACGGCGGGGATCGCCTGACGCAGCTCGTTGAAGCGTCGCGGGCGCTCGCACAGCGTGTCGAGCACCTGGAGCGACCACTTGTCGAGGAGCTGGTCGAGGAGCTCGCGATGCTCCGTGGTCAGGCGCAGCGGCTCAAGCGGGGTATCCGGCATGAAACCTAGTCTCGTTGAAGTGTCCTTCAGATACCAAGTACAAAAGAGAAACCTTCACTCATCGAAAGGAATCTCATCGTGTCCGTTGAGCTGTTCAGCCCTGAAGGCATGTTCCAGCCCGTGCCCTACCACCACGTCTCCGTGGCCACCGGCAGTCGTCACATCCATGTCGCCGGGCAGATCGCTCGTGACGAGCTCGGCCGAGGCGTGGCCCCTGGTGACCTCGCCGGCCAGCTCGCCCATGCGCTCCGCAACACCGCCCGCGGACTGGCTGGTGCCGGCGCCACCTTCGCCGACGTCGTGCGTCTCCGGTTCTTCGTCACTGACTGGGCCCCGGAGAAGTACGAGGAGTTCGTCGCAGGTCTCGAGAAGGTCGTCGACGAGCTCGGGATCCCGCAGCCGCTGCCGCCGGTGTCGGCGATCGGTGTGGACTATCTGTTCGAGCCGGACGTGCTCGTCGAGGTGGAGGCGTACGCCATCACCGACTGAGGCGCCTGCCGAATGAAGAACGCCGATCCGGAGCTTGCGCTGTCCGGATCGGCGTTCTTGCAGGTCAACCGTGGTCGACTGCTGGCGGATCTGGGGGGATTCGAACCCCCGAGGGCTATTAACCCAACACGGATTCCAGCCGTGCGCCATAGGCCACTAGGCGACAGATCCGTGAGGGATCCTACGCGGATCCGTGAGCGTGGGGGAAATCGGCGGGGGCCAGCGGGCGCGCATCTCGACAAGCTCGACACATCGCTTTGGGATCGGCGCGGCGACTCGTCTAGACTCTTCGGCAACCCCCCATGTGGCGACATCTTGTCGAACCTCCCCAGGGCCGGAAGGCAGCAAGGATAAGCGAGCTCTGTTGGGTACGTGGGGGGCCTTTTCTATTTCCTGACGTCACCCGCGAGCGGCGTCTTGGTCGCGGGTGATCCCGCGGATGATCGAGATCCACGTGACGCACGCGACCACCATCGCGACAGCGGAGACCGCGTCGCGGCTGTTGATCAGCACACCGCCGTCGTCTCTCATCGGGATCTTCGGCGCCCAGGTGGCGATCAACCAGGCTGCCCACCAGAGGGTCGGACTCGGACGGGCCTCGCCCTTCGCGGTCGCGCGGCGTACGTCGTCGACGATCTGGAAGGGGAACCAGAGCGACACGATCGGGACCCACCACCCGAGCCACGTCCATGATCGGCTGCGCCGCATGGGGAACGCCGGATCGACCAGCTTCGCGAAGTCGTAGCTTCGCAGGAGCCACAGGGTGCCCACCAGGTAGACGGCGATGATGGTCCCGATCGCAGCCAACGTGATCAGCGTGAGTACGTCCCAAGCCCATGCCGCAGGGGCCGGAACCGAATGGATCGCGATGATGACCAGCTGAAACACGGTGAGGGCGACCGCCAGGACGATCGCGACCTTCGCCAGACCGTGCGGGACTGCCGGCAGGTGCTGGGGGACGGGCTGGCGCGACAACATCGACAGCGCGTCGTCGTGATTGTTCATCGATCGTCCTTCCGGAATGTCCCACGCCATATGCGCCCGGGGTGAATGCTGGTCCGCGGGTGGAGGACTGCGCAGGCGAATGGGTCAGAACGACCCACTTTGCGGGGTTCGTCCACGACCGGGCCGCCCGGCGGCTACCGGCTGTCGGTGGGTGTCGTTAGGGTTCATGGGGTGGACGCACCGCTAGCTCTCTACCGCCGCTACCGGCCGGAGACGTTTGCCGAGGTCATCGGCCAGGATCACGTCACCGGCCCGCTGCGCAATGCGCTGGCGGGCAACCGGGTCAACCATGCGTACCTCTTCTCGGGCCCGCGCGGCTGCGGGAAGACGACCTCGGCGCGGATCCTGGCGCGGGCGCTGAACTGCGAGAAGGCGCCGATCGCGGACCCGTGCGGGGAGTGCGAGTCGTGCCGGGACCTGGCGCGGGGCGGGCCGGGCAGCATCGACGTGATCGAGATCGACGCGGCCTCGCACGGTGGTGTCGACGACGCCCGTGACCTGCGGGAGAAGGCGTTCTTCGCGCCGGTCAAGAGCCGCTACAAGGTCTACATCATCGACGAGGCCCACATGGTCTCGACGCAGGGCTTCAACGCGCTGCTCAAGCTCGTCGAGGAGCCGCCGGAGCATCTGCGGTTCATCTTCGCGACGACCGAGCCGGAGAAGGTCATCCCGACGATCCGGTCGCGCACCCACCACTACCCGTTCCGCCTCTTCCCGCCCAAGCTCGTCTCCGACTACATCGCGTCGTTGTGCGAGAAGGAGGGGATCAACGTCGAGCCCGCCGCGCTGCCGCTGGTCGCGCGCGCCGGCGCCGGATCGATGCGCGACAGCCTCTCGGTCATGGACCAGCTGCTCGGTGGCGCCGGGCCCGAGGGCGTGACGTACGAGCTGGCGGCCGGGCTGCTCGGCTACACCCCCGACGCGCTGCTCGACGAGGTCGTCGACGCCTTCGCGACCCATGACGGCGCCGCGGTGTTCGGGGTCATCGACAAGATCATCGAGACCGGCCAGGACCCGCGACGGTTCACCGAGGACCTGCTCCGACGACTGCGCGACCTGGTGATCGTCAAGGCGGTCCCGGACGCGCCGGCGACCGGCCTCATCGATGTCTCCGAGGACGGTGGCGAGCGGCTGGTCGCCCAGGCCGGACGCTTCGGGCCGCACGACCTCTCCCGGGCCGCCGACGCCGTCGCGACCGGGCTGACCGAGATGCGCGGCGCCACCGCGCCCCGACTCCTGCTCGAGCTGATCTGTGCCCGCGTGCTGCTGCCCGCGGCCGATGGTGCCGAGGGTCTCGCCGCCCGGTTGGACCGTCTGGAGAGGCGCATCGAGATCAGCGGTACGCCGACGGTGACCGCCCCTCCGGCGGCAGCCGCCCCGGCCCAGGACCGGCCGGTGCTCAAGCCGTCGGTCGGTTCGCCGGGCCATGAGACGGTCGCTCCGCCGCCGTCGCATCCTGAGCCTGCCCAGACGTCTGCGCCGGCTCCCGAGCCCGCTCCTCAGCCGGTCCAGGAGCCCGTCCGCGAGCCCGTCCGTGAGTCCGCCCCGGCAGCGGAGACGCCTCCGCAGCAGGCGCCGCCGGCCCCCGAGCCGAGCCGGCCCCAGCCGCCGGCCCAGCCGCAGCAGAGCGGTGGGATGGGCAATGTCGACATCCGCCGGCTGTGGGACGACGTGATCGCCCAGACCAAGGGCTTGCGCCGGGCGACCTGGTCCCTGGTGGGTCAGAACGCCCAGGTGGTCGACTTCCGCGACGGCGTGCTGACCCTTGGGTTCGCCTCGCCGGGGCTGCGCGACCGGTTCGCGACCGGCGGGCACGAGCCGATCCTCGGGCAGGCGCTGGTCAACGTGATCGGGATCCAGCCGAAGATCGAGGCGATCGTCGCGGGCGGCGGCCAACCCGCCCAGCCGCGGCAGGCGCCGCCTCAGCCGCAGCCGAGCCAGCCCCAGGAGCCCGCCCAGCCGCAGCAGCCGCCGGAGGCGTCGTGGAACGAGCAGGCGCCACCGCCCGACTGGGCGGCCGAGCCGCCGCCACCCGACCAGCCACCGGCACCGGAGCCTCCCCCGACGCAGCAGGCCGACCCGGGCGCGATCGCGCTGGCGCGCGAGGCGATCCGCCCGACGCGTACGGCCGACTACGAGCCCCCCGTCGACGACACCGCGGCCCGTCTGGCGGAGGCCGACGCCGCGGTTAACCCCGACGACCAGGCCTACGACGGGCCGTCGGCGATGGGCGCCGAGGCGCTGCTCGCTCAGGAGCTGGGTGCAACGATGATCGAAGAGATTCCTCACAACTAGGACGGCACAGATGACGAACCCACTCGAAGGCCTCGGCGGCGAAGGCGGCTTCGACCTCAACGCGATCATGCAGCAGGCGCAGGCGCTGCAGAGCCAGATCGTCGACGCCCAGGAGAAGCTCGCCGAGACGATCGTCGACGGCACCGTCGCCGGTGGTGCGGTGACCGTCAAGCTCACCGGCACCGGCGAGCTGGTCGGTGTGGAGATCAAGCAGGGCGAGTTCGACGGCAGCAGCCCTGACGACCTCGAAGACCTCGGTGCGGTGATCGTTGCCGCCTATCGCGACGCGAAGGGCAAGGCCGACGAGCTCGCCGGCGAGGCGATGGGGCCGCTCGCGGGCGGTCTCGGCGGCGGCATGGGTGCCCCCGGCGGCGGCGAGCCGCCGTTCAAGCTCGGCTTCTGAGATAGACACAGCGAGATGAGCACAGCTAGAGACAGGCGATAACCAAGTTGTACGAGGGTGTGGTCCAAGACCTCATCGACGAGCTGGGACGGCTGCCGGGCGTGGGCCCGAAGAGCGCCCAGCGGATCGCGTTCCATCTGCTGCAGGCGGATCCTGCCGACGTACATCGGCTGGCCTCGATCCTCAACGAGGTCAAGGCGAAGGTGAAGTTCTGCTCGGTGTGCTTCAACGTCTCCGAGGAGGAGACGTGCCGGATCTGTCGCGACCCGCGTCGCGAGCAGTCGGTGCTGTGCGTGGTCGAGGAATACAAGGACGTCGTCGCGATCGAGCGCACCCGTGAGTTCCGCGGGCGCTATCACGTGCTCGGCGGGGCGATCAGCCCGATCGACGGGATCGGTCCCGACCAGCTGCGCATCCGCGAGCTCGTCCAGCGGCTCAACGACCCCGGGATCACCGAGGTGATCCTCGCCACGGACCCCAACCTCGAGGGCGAGGCGACGGCGACCTATCTGACCCGTCAGCTGAGCCCGCTCGGGTTGAAGGTCACCCGTCTGGCCAGCGGTCTTCCGGTCGGCGGCGACCTCGAGTACGCCGACGAGGTGACGCTCGGGCGCGCGTTCGCCGGTCGGCGCGCGGCTGAGTAGTCCCTGAGACCAGACTCTTTACCCTCGTCAGGCCGAGTGTTCGCGGGTAGCCTGACGATCCAAGGCACCTCGGGAAGGGAGCTGTCATGACGGACGATGGGACCGGCAAGGACTTCGCGACGAGCATCGCGGACTCGGTGGAGAGCTTCCTGCTTGCCGTACGTGCGATCGCGGCGGAGCGTGACGGCGGCAGCGCTGTCCCGATGCTCCTGCTGGAAGTGAGCCAGATCCTGCTGGCGGGTGCGCGACTGGGCGCCCAGCAGGACTTCGAGCCGCGTGAGGAGTTCCAGCCCGACGTGGGCATGGAGGCCGACGTCGACGAGCTCCGGATGGGGCTGGCCGAAATGTTCGGCGACATCGACACCTACAGCTTCGTGTTCGACCCCTACAGCCCGGACGTGGTCGACAGCCAGATCTCCGACGACGTCGCCAGCCTGGTGACCGACCTGGAGTACGGCCTGCGCCACTACCGCCTCGGCGACGTCGACGAGGCGTTGTGGTGGTGGCAGTTCAGCTATGTCAACAACTGGGGCAACCTGGCCGGTGCGGTGCTCAACGCGCTGCTCACGGTGGTGGCGCACGACCGCCTCGACACCGAGCCGTTCACCGGCGAGGACGAGGACCTGGCTGCCGCTGATGAGATGCTGGAGAAGACGGCCGCGACCGCCACGTAGACTTCTGCGACGTGGGTATCGTCGTTCAGAAGTACGGTGGCAGCTCGGTCGCGGATGCTGCAGGCATCAAGCGTGTGGCTCAGCGAGTGGTCGCGACCAAAGAGCAGGGCCACGACGTCGTCGTGGCCGTGTCCGCCATGGGCGACACCACGGATGAGCTGATCGACCTGGCCAACAAGGTCTCGCCCGACGCCACCGCGCACGCGCGCGAGTTCGACATGCTGCTCACGTCCGGTGAGCGTCAGTCGATGGCGCTGCTCGCGATGGCGATCAACGACGTCGCGAACGAGCGCGGCCTGGCGTACGAGGCCCGGTCGTTCACCGGCTCGCAGGCAGGGCTCATCACCGACGCGCAGCACGGGCGGGCCAAGATCCTCAGCATCACCCCGGAGCGGATCCAGGCGGCGATCGCCGACGGTGCGATCGCGATCGTGGCCGGGTTCCAGGGTGTCTCCAAGGACACCAAGGACATCACCACGCTGGGTCGCGGCGGCACCGACACGACCGCTGTCGCGCTGGCGGTGGCGCTGAACGCCGACGTCTGCGAGATCTACACCGACGTCGACGGCGTCTTCACCGCCGACCCGCGGATCGTCCCGACCGCCCGCAAGCTCAGCGAGGTCGCCTTCGAGGAGATGCTCGAGCTGGCCGCCTCCGGCGCCAAGGTGCTCCACCTGCGCTCGGTGGAGTTCGCCCGGCGTCACAGCCTCCCGATCCACGTACGTTCCTCCTTCTCCACCCTCACCGGCACCGTGGTCAAGGGCAGCATCGACGCGGTCTCGCCGCGCGCCGACCACCAGCCGGCCGGTGACGCCGGCATGGAGGCGCCGATCGTCGCCGCCATCGCCTACGACCGCAGCCAGGCGAAGATCACCGTGGTCAACGCCCCCGACGAGGTCGGCGCCGCGGCGAAGGTGTTCGAGATCATCGCCGGGGTCGGCATCAACGTGGACATGGTGGTCCAGGACTCCTCGTCGGCCGCTGCCGAGCGCACCGACATCACGTTCACGCTGCCCCGCGACGACGCCGAGCGTGCCGGGAAGGCGCTCGACCTGGCGCGCGCCGAGCTCGGCTTCGAGCGCGTGAGCACCGAGCCGCGGATGGGCAAGGTCTCCCTGATCGGTGCGGGGCTGCGTACGCAGCCGAAGAAGATCGCCGACTTCTTCTCCGCGATCGCGCAGGCCGGGGTCAACATCCAGATGATCTCCACCTCGGAGGTCCGGGTCTCGGTCGTCGTCGGCGACGACGAGGTCGACCGTGCGGTCCAGGCCGCCGCGGAGCGGTTCAGCGACGTGGAGATCGAGAAGGTCTCCTACGGCGCCGACGCCGACGGCGACACCCCGGAGATCGTCGGTGTGGCCCACGACCGCGGTGAAGCCAAGATCACCGTTGCCGGCGTCACCGACGAGCCCGGCGAGGCGGCCCGCATCTTCGACACCCTCGCCGACAACGGCATCAACATCGACATGATCGTGCAGAACGTGTCGGCCGAGGAGACGCGGCGTACGGACATCTCGTTCACGCTGCCCCGCGCGGACGTCAAGCAGGCGCGCGCCGCGCTCGCCGACATCCAGGCCGAGGTCGGCTTCGCCGACCCGGTCACCGACGAGCAGATCGGCAAGCTCTCGATCGTGGGTGCCGGGATGCGTACGCATCCGGGGATCACCGCGAAGTTCTTCGCCGCGCTCGCCGCCGAGGGAGTCCTGATCAGGATGGTCTCGACCTCGGAGATCCGCGTCTCGGTGCTCGTGAGCGCCGACGACCTCGACCGCGCCGTGCGCGCAACACACAGAGCATTCGGCCTCGACAGCGACGGAGAGGCCATCGTCTACGGAGGGACCGGCCGATGAGCATCAATCTGGGAATCGTGGGAGCCACCGGGCAGGTGGGCGTCGCCGTACGCCAGATCCTGCTCGAGCGGAACTTCCCGCTCGGCGAGGTGCGTTTCTTCGCCTCGGCCCGTTCGGCGGGCAAGACCATCGAGTTCGGTGATCGTTCGGTCGTCGTCGAGGACGCCGCCACCGCCGACCCGTCGGGCCTCGACATCGCGATCTTCTCGGCCGGCGGCGCCACCTCGAAGGCGCTGGCCCCGAAGTTCGCCGAGGCCGGCGTGATCGTCATCGACAACTCCTCGGCCTGGCGCAAGGACCCGGCGATCCCGCTGGTCGTCTCCGAGGTCAACCCGTCGGCGATGGCCGGGGTCATCGAGGCCCGGAAGGGCATCATCGCCAACCCCAACTGCACCACGATGGCCGCGATGCCGGTGCTCAAGGCCCTCCACGACGAGGCCGGCCTCGAGCGCCTCGTCGTCTCGACCTACCAGGCGGTCTCCGGCTCCGGCGTCGCCGGCGTCGAGGAGCTCGTCCGCGGTGTCGCGGCCGCCGGCGACAAGGCCAGTGAGCTGGCCTACGACGGGTCCGCGATCGCGTTCCCCGAGCCGGACAAGTACGTCGAGACCATCGCCTTCAACGTCCTGCCCTACGCCGGGTCGCTGGTCGAGGACGGCCTCAACGAGACCGACGAGGAGCAGAAGCTCCGCAACGAGTCCCGCAAGATCCTCGACCTGCCCGACCTGCGCGTCTCCGGCATCTGCGTCCGCGTCCCGGTCGTCACCGGTCACTCGCTCGCCGTCAACGCCGAGTTCTCCTCGCCGCTGACCCCCGAGCGCGCCACCGAGATCCTGTCGAACGCCCCCGGCGTCGAGCTCCGCGACGTACCCACGCCTCTCTACGCCGCCGGCAAGGACCCGTCCTACGTCGGCCGGATCCGGCAGGACGAGGGCGTCCCGGACAACCGCGGTCTCGCGCTGTTCATCTCCAACGACAACCTCCGCAAGGGCGCCGCGCTCAACACGGTCCAGCTCGCCGAGCTGGTTGCCGCCGCCCTCTGACGAGACGTCAGGTACGTCGGTCGAGACGTCACTCCCGTCGGCCGAGTTGGCACCACGGTGCCAACTCGGCCGACGTACGTGACGCCTCGGCAGGGCTTGTCAGTCGATGTAGGTGGTGGTGACCCAGTAGGCGAGGGCGTACGCGGCGGCGGTGAGGATCACGGCGATGATCACGCCCCAGGCGTAGTTGAAGAGCTCGGTGAGGAACAGCATCGAGAGTACGGCGACGAGGGCTGAGCCGAGGAAACTGATCGTGAACGGGGAGCGGGCGCCGGCGAGGCGGAGGAGGTAACCGCCGAGGGCGACCGCGAGGACGAAGACGGCGATGAGGACGATCGCGCCGGTGTCGCCGAGCGACGAGGTGCCGCGGGTCCACTGGCTCACCGTGCCGCTGAACCAGACGGCCAGGGCCATGAACGCGCCGACGATGGCGCCGATCATCACCGCTGCCGACAGGCCGGACGGGGTGCCGAGGTTGATGCGCCGCTCGCTCGGCTCCTTGGGCGGCTTGGGAGGCTTCGGCTCCTTGGCGGGCTTCGGGGGCTTCTGCGCCTTCGGCTTCTTGGGCTTCTCAGCGGGCTTCCGGGCGGGCTTCTCGGCGGGAGGCTCCGGCGCGATGACGGGCGGAGCCGTCTTCTCCAGCACCTGGGTCTTCTCGGGTGCGGCCTTCTCGGACGCGGCCTTCTCCGGGGCGGCCTTCTCCGCGGGAGCCTTCTCGGCCTTGGTGTTCGTAGGCTTGGTGCCCCCGCGCTTCTTCTTGAAGCCGAACGACGGCGCGGCGAGCTTGTCGGCGGGGTCGTTGCTCATGAGGGGCAGTTTCGCATGTGGTGGGCCCCACAATGAACTCAGGCTCGGAGATCTTTGCGATCTCCGAGCCTGAACTCGATGTCGGGTTGACAGGATTTGAACCTGCGGCCCCCTCGTCCCGAACGAGGTGCGCTACCAAGCTGCGCTACAACCCGAACGCTGCACCGATCAACGGTCCAACGAGGAATGAGCATAGCCCAGAGACCGCCTCGACTCGTAATCGGGCCCTACCGGCGAGACGCACCACGCGGCGTGAGGGTCAGGAGGGTGGCCTCGGGGCGGCAGGCGATGCGGATCCGGGTGTAGGGCGAGGTGCCGAGGCCGGCCGAGACGTGCAGCCAGGCCTGCCGTCCGCCATGGGTGTGGGTGTGCAGGCCGCGCGCCCGGGCGGGGTCGATGTCGCAGTTGGTGGCCAGCGCCCGCCCGCCGGGCAGGCAGACCTGACCACCGTGGGTGTGGCCGGCCAGGATCGCGTCGTAGCCGTCGGCGGTGAACTGGTCCAGGACCCGCAGGTAGGGCGCGTGCGCGACGCCGAGACGTACGTCTGCGGCGGGGTCCGCGGGTCCGGCGACCGCGGAGAGGTCGTCGAGGCGCAGGTGGGGGTCGTCGACGCCGGCGAACGCGAACTCGATGCCCTTGACGGTCAGCGACGATCGCGTGTTGGTGAGGTCGAGCCAGCCCGACTTCGTGAAGGACGCGGACAGGTCGCGCCAGGGGAGCTCCGGCACGTTCGTACGCCGCTTGCCGTTGTCGGGCAGCAGGTAGCCGATCGGGTTGCGCAGGCGCGGCTCGTAGTAGTCGTTGGATCCGTGCACGAAGACACCGGGCACGTCGAGCAATGTGCCGAGGGCGTTGACGATCGCCGGCACGGCCCGCTGGTGGGCGAGGTTGTCGCCGGTGTCGACGACCAGGTCCGGCTTGAGCGCGGCCAGCGACGCGATCCAGTCGAGCTTCTTGTGCTGCGAGGGGACCACGTGCATGTCCGAGAGATGCAGCACCCGCAGCGGGTCCGCGCCCTCGGGAAGAACCGGCAGCCCCACGTGGCGCAGGGTGTATTGACGGGCCTCCCACAGGGCGTACGTCGTCATCGCCGCGCCGGCGGCGAGACCGGTGCCGAGGGTTGCGCCGATTACTGAGGCGAGCCGCATGGCTCAACCCTGCCACAATGGGTCCCATGAGCTCTTTGAAGGACCGACTTCGCACCGACCTGACCTCCGCGATGAAGGCTCGGGACAAGGACCGCGCCGGCACGCTGCGCATGGTCATGGCCTCGATCAGCGAGGCCGAGGTCGCCGGGAAGGAAGCCAAGGAGCTCAGCGACGACGAGATCATCACGATCCTCACTCGCGAGGCCAAGAAGCGCCGGGAGGCGGCCACCGCCTTCGCCGAGGGCGGTCGCACCGAGCAGGCCGAGAAGGAGACCGCGGAGGCCGCGGTGATCACCGAGTACCTGCCCGCTCAGCTGAGCGCCGAGGAGATCTCCGACCTGGTCAGCAAGGCCATCGCCCAGACCGGGGCCGCCGAGCTCGGGATGAAGGGGATGGGCAAGGTGATGGGCGTCCTGACCCCGCAGACCAAGGGCCGCGCCGACGGTGGCGCGGTGGCCGCAGAGGTGCGCAAGCAGCTCGGCTGAACGACGCCGGAGAACGCGTGTGGCCCCCACCGGATCGGTGGGGGCCACACGCGTCGTCAAGGCGTCAGCCGGTCGGCCATTCCCAGCCGAAGTCGGGCTCTTCCTCGACCGCGGCAGGCTTCTCGTCGCGACCGCCGCCGCCCGGCTTCTTCTTGTCGGGCTGCTTCTTCTTCTCGGGCTTGGGCTCGGGCTTCGGCTCCGGGCCGAGCGAGGTGTAGATGGTGATCGGTGACCCCTCGGCGGCGTCGCCGGACGGGGTGGTGAAGGCGACCAGGCCGCGGTCGTACTCGGAGTAGGCCTCCGGGCCGACCTGGACCTGGAATCCGGCCTTCCTCAGCACCTTCGTCGCCTTCTCGACCGTCATGCCACCGACCCACGGGACGTCGACCGTGTTGCCCGCGATCACGTTCGGGTCGGGCTCGTGGAAGTCCTCCCACTTGAGGTACTTGTCGATCACCTGCATCGCGCCGCCCCACATCGGGCCCGCGGTCGTCGAACCCGCCGCCTCGTAGACGTAGTTGCCGCCGACGACCTGGCCGTTGAGGCTGAGCGGCGTGCCCTTGGAGTTGGCGCCGGCGATCATCGAGGCGGTCGCGAGCTTGGGCGTGTAGCCCATCAGCCACACCGCCTTGTTGTCCTGCGTCGTGCCGGTCTTGCCTGCGCTGGGGACCGACAGGGCCAGGTTCTGGCCGAAGCCGCCGGGCTCCATCACGCCGCGGAGGATGTCGTTGACCGCGTCGGCGGTGCCCTTGGCCATCGCCTGTTGGCAGGTGGGCTTGTAGGTCTTGAGCACCTTGCCGTTGGCGTCGAGGATCTCGTTGACCGGCACCGAGTCGCAGTGCTTGCCGCGGGCACCGAACGTCGCGTACGCCTCCGCCATCTCGAGCGGGCTGACGTCGACGACGCCGAGGGTGAACGTGGGAACGCGCTCCGCGCCGCCGCAGCGGGTCTCGCTCGGCTTGCAGACGTGGCCGTCGTCGTAGCTGACGCCGAACGGTGCGGTCAGCTTCACGCCCATCTTCTGAGCCATCTTGTAGGGCGTGCACATGCCGGTGAGCTGGAAGAGCTGGGCGTAGAAGGTGTTCACCGACTCCCGGGTGCCGGTGTAGGCGTCCTTCATGCCGGAGGTGGTGGAGTTGTGGAAGGTGTGGGTGCCGACGCGGTTGCCGTCGCCGGGGCAGCCGGCGAAGGTGGACTCGTTGAGGGTCAGCTCCTCCGGCGAGTTGATCTGCTGCTTGAGCGGGAAGCCCTGCTCGATCGCCGCGGCCAGGGTGAACGCCTTGAACGTCGACCCGGCCTGGAAGCCGTTGGAGTCGCCGGCCTTCTCCTTGGGGACCAGGTAGTTGAGGTAGGACTGGCCCTTCTTCTTGTTGTCGCCCATCGGCCGCGACTGGGCCAGCGCCCGGACCCGACCGGTGCCGGGCTCGACCATCGCCAGCGCCCCGATGGCCTGGTCGGTGGCGTCGACGTGGTCCTCGACCGACTCCTGGGCAGCGTCCTGGAAGCGCTGGTCGAGCGTGGTCTTGATGGTCAGACCGCCGGACTTGATCAGCGCGAGCCGGTCGGTCTCGTTCTCGCCGAAGGCAGGGTCCTTGAGGAGCCACTTGATCACGTAGTCGCAGAAGAACTCCGCGGACGAGCCGAGGCAGCCGTTGCGCTGCTTCTGGACGTTCAGGCCGAGGTCGGCGTCCTTCAGCTTCTCCGCCTCGGGACGGGAGACGACCTTGAGCGCTGCCATCCGGTCGATCACGACGTTGCGGCGGGCGATGGTGGCGTCGGGGTAGTTGGTCGGGTCGTAGCCGGTGGGGTTCTTCACCATCCCGGCGAGCATCGCCGACTGCTGCCAGTTGAGCTCGGAGGCGTTGACGTTGAAGTAGTGCTTCGCGGCCGCCTGGACGCCATAGGCACCGTCGCCAAAGTAGGCGGCGTTGAGGTAGCGCTCGAGGATCCAGTCCTTGGAGTGCTGCTCCTCCAGCGCGATCGCGTAGCGCAGCTCGCGGATCTTGCGCGCGGTCGACTTCTCGATGGCCGCCTTGCGCTCGGCCTCGGTCTTCGCGGAGTAGACCAGCGTGGTCTTCACCAGCTGCTGGGTGATCGAGGAACCACCCTGCACCGAGTCGCTGGCCTGGTTGGTGATCAGTGCGCGCAGCGTGCCCTTGAGGTCCATCGCGCCGTGCTGGTAGAAGCGGTAGTCCTCGATCGCCAGCAGGGCCTTCGTCATGTTGGACGAGATCTGGTCGAGCGGACGGTAGACGCGGTTCTGGTCGTAGAGCGTCGTGATCACGTTGCCCTTGCGGTCGACGATCTTGGTCGTCTGGGACATGTCGTCGACCTCGAACGCCTTCGGCAGCGAGTCCATCTTCTCGGCGGTCTCCTTGGCCGCGATCCCGGCCACACCGGCGAACGGGATGGCCAGACCTGCGGCGACGACTCCGAGGACGGCTGCGACCCCACACATGACGGCGAGATGCTTGAGCACGGTCTGCGGGCGCAGCGACGGCGAGGACATGCTGGTCATCGTAGGTGATCGCAGTTAACAGCACACGATTCGCAATCGGCGCCGCAGAGGGACCCCGGAACGCCTCCCGATACCCCTTCTAGTCATTTCGGACTACGTACTTTGGGTAAGAAGGGTGTGTCACTCGACAGGTTCCGGTCCTTAACCTTTAGTCCGCACGGGCGTCCACGCCGTCAACTGGGGAGGGCGAAGCGCTCCGACGAAGGGATGGCAGACAATGTGGGTAGATGAATGGTCGCTGCAGGCCGCATGTCGTGAGAACGAGCCCGACGAGCTCTTCGTACGTGGCGCCGAGCAGAACAAGGCCAAGCTGGTCTGCTCCGGCTGCGCGGTCCGCACCGAGTGCCTGGCCGAGGCGCTCGACAACCAGATCGAGTGGGGTGTCTGGGGCGGCATGACCGAGCGTGAGCGCCGCGCGCTGCTCCGCCGCAGCCCCAACGCCTCGTGGCGTGCCGTCCTCGAGGCCGCTCGCACCCGTGCCTCGGTGGAGTGATCACTCGTCCCCTACTCGAGTGGATCGCTGAAGATCTTGGTCTGAGCCAGGACGTACACGACGTACGTCCTGGCTCGACTTGTTTCCAGGCGCTCAGCCCTGGGCCAGCAGCCGGCCGATCTCGCGGAGCCCGTCGAGATCGTGTACGTCACCGGGCAGAGCCGGCACCACGGCGGTCGGGACGTGCGGGTGGGCGACGGCGAAGCGCTCGCGCAGCTGGTGCTGGCGCTCGACCAGCAGGGCGCGGTCGGCGTGGAGCCTCAGCAGCCCGGCGGTGAGGGGCGCGTCGGGGAGACGCTCGGACGCAGCGCTGGCCGCGGCGGCGGTGAGCGCGGCGTCGTCGGGCAGGGTGGCCCGGTTGACGACCAGCCCCTGGAGCGGCATCCGGTCGCCGGAGAGCCGCTCGACGAAGTAGGCGGCCTCGCGCAGCGCGTCGGGCTCCGGAGCCGCGATGACGAGGAAGGCGGTCTCGTCGGCCTGGAGCAGCGCGTAGGTCTCCTGAGCCCGCTGCCGGAAGCCACCGAAGACCGTGTCGAGCGCGGTCACGAAGGTCTGCAGGTCGCTCAGCATCTGCCCGCCGAGGACCTTCTTGAGCGCGTTGGTCACGATGTTGATGCCCGCCGACATGAGCCGGACCGGTCCCTTCGCGGGCGCCAGCATCAGGCGCAGGAAGCGACCGTCGAGGAAGCTGGAGAGTCGCTCGGGGGCGTCCAGGAAGTCGAGGGCGCTCCGGCTCGGCGGCGTGTCGACGACGATCAGGTCGTAGTCGCCGTTGCCCCCGTTGTGGGCGAAGGAGTCGCGGTAGAGCTGGCCGAGCTTCTCCATCGCCATGTACTCCTGCGTGCCCGCGAAGCTGGAGCTGAGCGCGATGTAGAACTGGTTGTTGAGGATCTGCTGCGCCTTCTCGGGGCTGGCCTGCGACTCGACCACCTCGTCGAAGGTGCGCTTCATGTCGAGCATCATCGCGTCGAGCCGGCCCGGACCGATCCCCGGAACGGGACGCGGCGTGTTGTCGAGCTGGGCGATCCCCATCGACTGGGCGAGCCGTCGCGCGGGGTCGATCGTCAGCACCACGACCTTGCGCCCGCGCTCGGCCGCGCGCAGCGCGAGCGCCGCCGAGGTGGTCGTCTTGCCCACTCCACCGCTGCCGCAGCAGACGATGATGTGGGTGTCGCGGTCGTCGAGCAGCCGGTCGACCTCGAGGGTCTGGGTGTGCTCGGCCTGGGCGGCCAGCGGGCCTACGCGTGGGTGGGACGTCATGCGAGCCCCTGTTCCTTCAGTTCTGCAGCGAGCTCGTAGAGCCCGCCGATGTCGATCCCGCCGGCGACCCGGTCGAGCTCGTAGGTAGGGACACCGAGACCGGCGACGAGGCGACGTTGGGCGTCCTCGAGGGACCGGCGCTCGGCGTACTCCTTCGCCTCCGCGGCCAGCGCGGAGATCAGGCTGGGGTCGGGCTCGACGCCGGCGCGCTTGAGGTCCTCGGCGATGGTCTCCCCGTCGAGGGAGCCGGCGAGGGCGGCGGCCAGGGACTCGTCGGGGAGGTCGCGGGGACGGACCTGGTTGACGATGACGCCGCCGACCGGGAGTCCGGCGGCGCGCAGCTCGCTGATGCCGTCGGCGGTCTCCTGGACCGGCATCTCCTCGAGGAGCGTGACCAGGTGGACCGCGGTGCGCCGGGAGCGGAACAGGGTCATCATCGTGTCGGCCTGGTTCTTGATCGGGCCGACCTTGGCCAGGCCCGCGACCGACTCGGACACGTTCAGGAAGGTCGTGATGCGGCCCGTCGGGGGAGCGTCGAGCACGACGGCGTCGTAGGTGCGCGCGCCCTTGTTGCGGCTGTTGCGCTGGACGGCCTCGAAGAGCTTGCCGGTGAGCAGGACGTCGCGTACGCCCGGGGCGATCGTGGTCGCGAACTCGATGACGCCGAAGCGGTCAAGGGCGCGGCCTGCGGGGCCGAGCTTGTAGTACATCTTGAGGTATTCGAGGAGGGCTTCCTCCGGCGCGATGTGGAGGGCGTAGACGTTGCCCGGCTCGGCGTCCGCGCCGGACCGGGACCGCATCCGGAGCCCGGTCGCGATACGGGTCTCGGCGTAGGGCAGCGGGTCGACGTCGAACATCCGCGCCACGCCCTGCCGGCCCTCGACCTCGCAGAGCAGGACGTTCTTGCCGTGGGAAGCCAGCCCGAGCGCCAGCGCCGCAGCCACCGTCGACTTGCCCGTGCCGCCCTTGCCGGTCACCACGTGCAGCTGCACATGGGGCCAGTCGGAACTCATGGACCCGACCTTATCTGTGGCCACCCTCCGGCGAGGCCTGTCCCAGGTATTGGCGGCAGCGCCACCGGCTTCGATCTCGGGGCCGTGCACTCATCGTGGCCGGATCAGGACGCTGGCCGGTGACGGCGCCGCGATCTAGAATCGATACCCCTTCTTCTGCCCCAGCGAGGTGCCGATGCTCGAGACCTTGGGCTTCAACTCCACCGAGGCGGCTGTCTACGAGTTGCTGGTGAGCCGCGGGCGGCTCGCGCTCGAGGACCTGCTGGCGCCTGGTCCGGCGGCACAGCGGCGACAGGCGGTGGCGGCGCTGGAGGCGAAAGGCCTGGTGCGACGCCTCGCCGGCGCGGCGCAGGAGTACGTCGTCGCGCCTCCGGAGGAGGCGGTGGAGGTGCTCATCGCCGAGCAGATGCGTGCTCTTCAGTCAGTCCGGGTCCAGGCTGCCGAGGTCGCCGCCCGAGTCTGGCGGGTCGCCCAGCGGGCCGATCCGACCGAGCTGGTCGAGGTGGTGACCGGTGAGGACGCCTCGCAACATCTCTTCCGGCAGGTGGTGCGGACGGCGCGGCAAGAGCTGGCGGTCTTCGACCGGCCCCCGTACGCCATGAAGATCGAGGAAGCAGAAGCGCGCGAGATCACCAGCAAGCAGGCAGAGCGGATGAAGACCGACGGACTGGTGCTGCGGACCGTCTTCGATCGGTCCCTGTTGGACGACCCGTCCCAGGTGCGACGGATCCTGGCCGGCGCTGCCGCCGGGGAACAGTCCCGGATCGCGAGCGTTCCCCTGAAGCTGGTGATCGTCGACCGGGAGTGGGGCCTGCTGCCTCTGGTCCACACCGACGGCGTGACGCCCGGCGCTGCCGTGATCGTACGCAGCTCGGTGCTGTTGGACTCGCTGCTCGCCCTGTTCGAATCGATCTGGGAGCACGCCGCCGAGGTCAAGCCGCACGTCGACGACCCGAGCTCGCTGGGGGACACAGAGGCGGGGTTGCGACGCCTGGCGCAGTTGCTGGCCACCGGGATGACCGACGTCGCCATCGCCCATCACCTGGCGATCAGCGAACGGACGGTCCGGCGGCGAATCAAGGAGCTGATGAGCGTGCTGCACGTGGACTCGCGGTTCCAGGCCGGCGTCCGCGCCGCCGAGAAGGGCTGGCTCTGACGCCAGTCATGGCCATTTCCGGGCAATGGCCGCAACCGGTCATCGCTGCGCCTTAGCGTTCGCTGACCGCTCTACCGACAGCGGCGCCGGACCAGTGGTCCCGCTCGTGCTTCGGAAGGATACGACGTGCCCCATCGAATCCAACGCCCGCTCTTCGCACTGGTCGGTGCGCTGCTCCTGGTGGCGGGCATCGTACTCACAGCCCCCGCAGCCCCGGCCAGCCCGGCCGACGACTACGTCGGGCCCTACTTCGGTGACGGGAATCTGCCGCCCGGATGCGTCCGGGACCACAGCCGCGACAATCCCGACAACATCTGCTACCACGGCAAGACGGGGCTGAACGCGCTCGACAGCCCCAAGGTCGACGTCGCCGTGGTCGTACCGGCCAGCCCGACCGCCGAACGCGACCTGCGGATCATGAAGCAGGCGGCCGATGCCTGGGCCGGCGGCATCCACTACCTCTCTGACGAGATGGGCCTGGACTGGCTGCGCGACGGTGTCGAGTTCACCATCTCGCCGCACATCATCGAGCTCGTCGACGGGAAGGCGCCGAGCACCTACCCGCTCTACGACCCAGAGATCGTGATCCTCGCGAGCAACCCGGCCGGCGGTCTCGGCATCGGTGTGGACCCGACGTACCTCACCACCGCGCTGGGCATCCTCGACGAGAACGCGGTGCCCTGCCACAACATCGAGAACCCGTTCAGCCTGGAGACCTGGGAGGGCATGCCCGGGTACGACGGTCACCACGGCGACGGCGGCGGCTACTACGTCGAGGACTGTGGCGGCGCGGGTGGCAACGTCTGCTTCTCGGTCAACGGTGCCGTCGACCCGGTGCCGGGCAAGACGGATGCGTTCAGCCTCTTCGACCTGGTGCTCCACGAGACCGGCCACTGCCTGACGCTCGGCCATGTCGGCGACGGAGCCGAAGGCGAGTGGGGACCGGTGCCGACCACCGACATCATGGCCTACAGCTACGACCCGCCGGGTCAGAGCAAGTGCGTCTCGACCCTCAACGTGGAGGCCTTCGCCACCCGGATGAGCCGTTACCTCGACGTCGACGGCGATGGCGCGGTCAGCGACGCCGACCACCTCCACGCCAACGACCGGATCGGCGACGGCGACCCGTTCCAGGTGCAACACCCCGACAACCACCGGTACGCGTCCTCCACCGGTTCCGCATGGGACTGCCCGCAGCCTGACGTCGGCACCACGCCGGCCGCCGAGGAGACCGACTGGACGCCGGTCCCGGTCGATACCCACTCTCCGGTGCTCACCGTCGACAGTCCCGAGCACGGCGCGGAGACCTCGGACGGTCACGTCCACGTCAGCGGCACCGTCGAGCGGCGCCCGATCGACGCGGGGCCGACCCAACCCTACGCATCCCACGACGACCCGGCCGGTGACTCCAGCTCGACCTACGGCGACATCGAGCGACTCGAGGTCGAGGCGACCGCGCTGGACCTGGTCGCCACCATCAAGGTGGCCGACCTGTGGCCCGACGACGTCGTCGGCCTGCCCCAGTACAGCGTCTCGATCGGTGGTCGTCAGTTCGATTCCAAGGTCACCCAGAGCGGTGTGGCGACCTACGACCACTCCATGGAGCGCGCGGTGCCGGCCGAGTGGTCGGCATGGGACGCATCGGCGGACACGGTGAGGTTCCGCATCCCGCGCAGCTACCTGGAGCGAGACGCCAAGGTCACTGCACCGTACGACGTCTTCGCGCTCTCCGGCTACACCACGCCCAACAAGGTGTGGACCATCGTGACGGACGACCGGGCTCCGGACGCCGGCTCGATCGATGTCGCGGCACCGGACAGCGGCGCGACCGGCACGACGTCCGCCTCCAGCGGCCGGGCCACCGGGTCCGCGGCCGGCAGTCTGATGGACCCGATCGTGCTCGAGCGCTCCGAGGGCAACACGTTCACCGTCGCCGACTCCTCGCTCGGCCTGGTGCCCGAGGCCGGCCACCACTTCACACTCTCGGTCCCCGAGGTCAGCACTGTGGAGCTGGCGCTGAGCTGGGACGACGCCAGCGACCTCGACATGTACGTCACCGGCGCGGCCACCGGCCGGGCGGCTTCGGCGGGGCAGCCCGAGCGGGTGGTGCTCGAAGGCGTCGAGGGTGACCTCGACATCCGGATCGACCCCTACCTGGTCGTCGGGGTGCCGGAGACGACGTACACCCTCACCGCGACCGTCGTCGGCACCGGTGGCGACACCGACGGAGACGGAGTCGTGGACGCCGACGACCGCTGTCCGGAGAACCCCGGACCGGCGCCCACCGGTTGTCCGGACGGCGATGGCGACGGTGTCCCCGACGTCTACGACCTCTGCCCGGACGAGCCGGGCAACGGTGCCAACGGGTGTCCGATCCCGGCCACCGAGCACGTCCGCGTCTACGTCGATGGCGCGCTGGTCGCCAGCGAGGACGTCGACACCGCCGGCGGCGAGAAGCTCGATACCTACGCCCTCGACGTGGCGGTCCCGGAAGGCACCCATGAGATCACGGTCGAGTGGGAGGACGATGGCACGGTGATCGCGTCGGCCGACCGCACCGTCGTGCACACCGCCCCAGGTGTGGACCGTGACGACGACGGCGTGAGCGACGACAGCGACAACTGCGTCCGGCACCCGAACCCCGGCCAGGCGGACATGGACGGAGACGGCGCCGGTGACGCCTGCGATGTCGACATCGACGGCGACGGTCACTCCAACGCCAAGGAGCGGGCGCGTGGGACCGACCCGTACGACCCGCTGTCCCGTCCGGGGCGCTAGATCAAGGGGTGATGTTGAGGTTCTCGACGATCTTGGTGCCGAGCGCGGTGTCGCCGCTGATCCTCACCTTGGTGGGATCGGCGGAGGCCCGGCCACCGGCCAGGAGGACGTACGTCTCACGGTCGGTGGAGAGGGTGACGGTGGGGTCGGTCACCGGGTCGGTGACAGGGATTCCCTTGCCCTCGCGGGTGACCGTGAAGGCGTACGGAGCGTGCCCCTCGGCCTCGACGACGACCGTGGAGCCGGGGTCGGCGCCGGCCTTCTTGGCGAGCACGAAACCGACGCCTTCGAGGAGGTAGTCGGCGGTGTGGAGGGCGCCAGGGGTGTCCAGGTTGCCGGGGCGGCCGGTCGCGCGCCGGATGTCCTGCTCGTGGAGCCAGACGTCGAGCGGGCGGTTGCGGAGCAGCTTGCCGGTGGTCCACCCGATCGCGCCGAAGACGCCCGGCGCCGGCGCCGCGGGGTCCTCGGGCGGCGAGGCGAGCAGCGCCTCGTGGCGTACGGCGGAGTAGCGGCGGATCTCGTCGATGATGCTCGCCGGAGCGGCTTCACGGCGGGTGAGCACGCCGATCTCGGTGAACTGGCCCATCGGTGACCTGATGTGATCCGACTCGGGGACCTCGGCCTCCTCCCGCGGGGCGCCGGCGGTGAGGCCCTCCAGATGAGCGACGTGAGAGGCGACGGCGCGCACGTCCCAGCCGGGGAGGTCGGTGGGCAGATCCCACTCGTTCTCGGGGAGCTCCTCCAGGAGCGCGACGAGATCCTGGACCGAGGACCACCAGGTGTCGACGTACGTCTTCAGCTGCTCAGTGGAAGTCACGGCCCCGACGGTAGTGGGTCCGGGGCTCGGTTGGAAGATCAAACCATGTCATCGGGAGGAACCGCCGGAACCTCGCGAAGTAGGGTGCGGATATGACCAAGTGGGAATACCAGGTGGCGCCCGTCCTCAACCACGCGGCGGCGCAGATCCTCAACAACTTCGGTGCCGACGGGTGGGAGCTCGTCTCCATCCTCGACAACGGCACGGGCAACTACGTCGGATTCTTCAAGCGGGCGGTCACGGAGTGAGCGCCCCCGAAGAGGTCCTGGCCGAGCTCGGACTGAGCGTTCCGGACGTGGTGCCGCCGGTGGCGGCCTACATCCCGGCCGTACGCTCGGGCAACCACGTCTTCACGTCGGGCCAGCTCCCGATGAAGGACGGCGCGCTCCTCTCCGTCGGCAAGGTCGGCGGGGACGTGTCGGCCGAGGACGGGTACGCCGCGGCGCAGCAGTGTGCGCTCAACGCCCTGGCGGCGGTCAAGGCCGAGATCGGTGACCTCTCGCAGGTCAAGCGGGTCGTGAAGGTGCTGTGCTTCGTCGCCTCCACGCCTGACTTCACCGGCCAGCCGGGTGTCGCCAACGGTGCCTCCGAGCTGCTCGGGAAGGTCTTCGGCGACGCCGGCCGGCATGCTCGTTCGGCTGTTGGTGTTCCGGTTCTGCCGCTCGACGCGCCTGTCGAGGTGGAGATCGTCGTCGAGATCTGAGTCTCGGATGAGGGTAGGGCGCGGGGGTGCGCGTCGCTACAGTGACGAGCGTGCGCATCCCGATCCCTCCTGTCCGGCTTGGTGACGACATCGTGGCGTTGGCCGGGGAGTACGCCGAGGGCGTACGCACCCCGGTCGAGCCGCGTGACGCAGCGACGGTCCTCCTGCTGCGGCCGGGCTCTGGCGCCGGCCCCGAGGTGTATCTGCTCCGTCGGCAGATGACGATGGGCTTCGCCGCCGGGATGGCCGTCTTCCCCGGCGGTGGTGTGGACGTACGCGACGCCGAGCTGCCCGACTCCTGCTGGGCCGGGCCGTCCGCCGGTGAGTGGGCGCGCCGGCTCGGGGTCGACGAGTCCCGGGCCCGGGCACTGGTCGCCGCGGCGGTGCGGGAGACGTTCGAGGAGTGCGGGGTGCTGCTCGCCGGGACCTCGGCAGACGCCGTCGTCGACGACGTCTCCGGCGCGGAGTGGGAGGCGGACCGGGTCGCTCTGGAGTCGCGCTCGGTGTCGTTGACCGAGCTGCTGACCCGGCGTGGGCTGGTGCTGCGTACGGATCTGCTGGCGCCGTGGGCCGCCTGGACGACGCCGGTCTTCGAGCCGAAGCGCTTCGCGACCTGGTTCTTCGTCGCACGGCTGCCCGAGGGGCAGGTCACGCGCGACGTGTCCAGCGAGTCCTCCTCGGTGCACTGGCTCGGCGCCGCCGAGGCGGTCGAGCAGGTCGAGGCCGGCGAGCTCGCGATGATGCCGCCGACCTACCTCAACTGCCTGGAGGTCGCCTCGATCGGCTCGGAGGACGACGTGCTCGCCGCCGCCGCGGAGCGTGAGCTGACCATGTTCACCCCGGCTGTCACCGAGGTCGACGGCGGCCACGCCCTGTCGATGTTGCCCCTGCACGAGTCCCTCATCGCCGGAAGGGGACGCTCATGAGCGAGTCCTGGTCGGGCGGGGTCTTCGGCGAGCGCGGACAGTGCATCCTCGCGCCCAACCCCGGCATCATGTCGCTCGACGGCACCAACACCTGGGTGCTGCGCGAGCCCGGCGCGCGCCGGTCGGTCGTGATCGACCCCGGGCCCCTCGACGAGGGACATCTCGATGCGGTCGCGGAGGCGGCCGGCGAGGTGGCGACGGTGCTGCTGACCCACCACCACTACGACCACTCCGAGGCGGCACGGGCCTTCGCGGAGCGGGTCGGGGCCGGCGTACGCGCTCTTGACCCGGAATACCGGCTCGGCACCGAGGGGCTCGGCGACGGCGATGTCATCGAGGTCGACGGTCTCGAGATCCGCGTCGTCGGGACGCCCGGCCACACCTCGGACTCGCTGTCGTTCTGGCTGCCGGGCGATGGCGCCGTGCTGACCGGCGACACCGTCCTCGGGCGCGGGACCACGGTCGTCGCCCATCCCGACGGCGAGCTCGGCGCCTACCTCGATTCGTTGGACCGGTTGCACGCGTTGGCGTCTGAGCACGGCGTCGGCAGCGTCTGGCCTGGTCATGGCCCGGTCATCGGCAACGCTCTCGGCGCGCTCGACTACTACATCGCCCACCGCCGTGAGCGCCTCGGTCAGGTCGAGGAGGCTCTCGTAGATCTCGGGGCTACCCCGGCCGAGGCGGACCCGCGGGCGATCGTGGAGATCGTGTACGCCGATGTGGACCAGGTCCTGTGGGGTGCCGCCGAGCTCTCGGTGAGAGCGCAATTGGCTTACCTCGCTGAGCGCTGAGGCCTACTCTTCGGCTCATGGCCACCCTGCCCGGAGTCGAGCTCCTGCTTCCCGATCCGCCCGCGTGGCGGGCCTGGCTGGAGGAGCACCATGCCGACACGTCCGCGGTCTGGCTGGTGCTGACCAAGAAGGGCGGCACGCTGACCACGTTGACCTGGCAGACCGCGCTCGACGAGGCGCTCTGCTTCGGCTGGATCGACGGCCAGGCCCGGCGGCGCGACGAGCAGTCGTCGTTCCAGCGGTTCACCCCGCGCGGGCCGAAGAGCCGCTGGTCACAGCGGAACGTCGAGCACATCAGCCGTCTGGAGGCCGAGGGCCGGATGACCGCGGCCGGCCGCGCTGCCGTGGAAGCGGCCAAGGCGGACGGGCGGTGGGAGGCTGCGTACGCGGGTTCCGCCACCGCTGAGACCCCGCCCGACCTCCTCGCCGCGATCGCCGCGGTGCCGGAGGCCCAGGCGATGTACGACGTCCTCACCTCCCAGAACCGCTTCGCCCTCTACCACCGCATCACCTCCCTGAAGACCGAGGCCGCGCGGGCGCGCAAGATCGAGGAGTACGTCGCCATGCTCGCCCGTCACGAGACGATCCATCCACAGAAGCGCCGGCCTCAGTAGCCGCGTTTCTTCGTCGGGCCGTTGAGCTATCGATCAGAGCTCAGCTCGCCTTGCTCGCCGAGCACTCCTGACCCAGAGCCAGACGACGAAGACGGCGAGTCCGACCACTGCCGCGGCCAACAGCACCGTGGGAAGGTGGCTCGTCAAGGGCTGGCTCGTCCACGTCCAGTCCGGATCGGGAGCCGTCACCGCCAGGCCGGCGGGCAATGCCGTGGCGATCGCCAGCCGAGTGACGCGGTGGTCGAGGTGAGCGACGACCTCGGTCTCACCGTCGGGAGACACCGTACGGAGGTCGCGTCCGTCGTCATTCGCCGTCACGATCAGCGGGGTGCCGTCAGCCGTCCAGCCGGCGACCTCCCTGAGGTCACGGCCGTCGAGGTCTACTCCTCGTACCGAGGGATGGCGCCCGATCGCCAGATCGACGTTGCCGCCCGAGTCCCGGCCTATCGAGCGGACCCCGGGATCGTCGACGCCGGCGACCGGGGCGCCCGCGCCCATCCAGATCGACCGACCTTCCTGGCCCGTGCCAGGCAGGTCGGTGGCACCGCCGGGCCAGATCTTGGTGCCGGATTCGTTGCGTACGACGACTGTGCCGTCGTCACCGATGCCCGCGTTCTCCCACCTTCCTTCGGGGAGTGGCTCGGCGGTGCCATCAGGGGAGATACGGCCGGCGGCCCGATGCTCGTAGTCGGAGTCCCAGACCAACCACTCCGCATTCGGTGACCAAGAGAGACTCGTGATCCTGCCGTCCATCTCGAGCGGGTGCTCGGTGACCTTGCCGGTCTCCAGGTCGATGATGTTCAGACTCTGGTCCTCGGCGACGTACGCCAGGCGGGTGCCGTCGGCGGAGAGCCGGATGGGCTCCTCCGTCATGCCCCAGGTCTCACGCACGCCCGGCAGAGGCAGGCGATGGTAGTCGCCGTCGACGGTGATCACCACGACCGCTCCGCCGTCATCGACGAAGGTCTCGTCGGGGAAGGCGAGCGTCGCGCGGCCGACGGCCAGAGAGTCGGAGACGGGCACGTGCTTGTCCGGGTCGTCTGTCCAGCGGATGTGCCGCGGGATCACCGCCCGGGTCGGGCTGGGTGCGCTCGTCGGGGTGCCCGACGGGATGGCGACGACGCCGCTTGGTTCCCTCGGCGAGAGGTCGAATGTGACAGTGGCCGACGACTGGAACAGCAACGCCGCGACCAGCCCGGCGAGGACGACGAACATGACGACTGTGTCCGGGTTCGCCGTGCGACGGAAAGGTCGCACGGCTCGTGTGCGGCGTCGCCAACGCCAGAGCGCGACCGCGATCACTCCTATGACCAGGCAGAACGCAGTCGTCTTCAGCCAGGGCGGAAGAAAGATGGGCGGGATGCGAAAGACGGTGGGGTCGGCCGCGTCGGGATCGATGAGGGCGTACGCGATGCTCACGGTGCCCGCGACGAAGCTGCTGACGTCGTCGCATTCGATCAGCACTCGCGAGTCACTCTCCGACGTTCCCAGCTGACCGATGTAGGCGCCCCCGGTATTGCCGAACGCATTGACGAGGGGCGCGTCGCCCACCCAACCGATCGGTCCGATCGGCAAGCCGTTCGGCCGGCCGAATGTCGCCCCGGTGCCGTCCAGTGGAGCCATGCCTGCGTCGGTGACGACGTAGAGCTCGGATCCGCGGAACTGGATGGCTTCGCCTGCGGTGGCATCGGCCGGGAGAGCCACCTTGGTGGTTTCTCCTCCAGTCGACTGGAGTTGGACGGCGCCCGAGCCGAACGGGCCGTTGAAGGCAATCGTGCCGTCGTCGGCCACAGCCCAGGTCGACAGGGAGACGACCCCGTCGATGGTGCCGGCATAAGGGGTGACGGACGCGGTCCCGGGATCGATGACCCCGGCGACGGCCTCGCCGGGGACGTACGACTCATCGTCCCATCGGTCCATGCGAGAACCGGCCCACAGCAGCTTCGTGCCGCCGTCGGACCACTCCAGGTCGGAGACGTAGACGCCGCGGTCTTCGCATCTCGTGGTGGGGCAGGAGGCCGTGGCGAGGTCCCATTCGGCGACGTCGCCGGTGGTGAGATCAGCGACGCGGACGCCACCTGCCACCACCTCGTCCTCCGTCGCCTTTCGAGCCATTCCCCACGCCCACGCCAGGTTCCTGCCGTCCGGGGACAGGGCGATCGGTCGGTGGCCGTCGTTCTCGCCGCTTCCGTTCTCCCAGTAGGGATCGAGCCCGATGAAGTCGGGAAGATCGAGCGGGTGGTAGTCACCGTCGTCGGCATCGACCACGACGGGGACGGCGGTGTTCGAGTCCTCGGCAGGCTGGACGTATGCGATCGCCCCGACCCCGATGGCCAGGTCCTGCTCCAGGTCGTCGGCGTGGGTGTAACGGCCGTTCTCGGACTCGGCGAGCCAGCTCGGGGCGGCGTGGAGCGTGTCGGGGACGGCCAGGCCGGCATGGCTGCGGGCGGGATCGACCTCCGCCGAGTTTCGGGTGGGAGCCAGGGCGACGGTGCCGGCGATGAGGGCGATGGCAGCCGAGATCCCGCTGATGGCGATGACGACCGAGCGGCGATGGGCGCGGCGGCCGCGGGCGAAGGTGTCGGTGGGGACGTACGCCTCAGGGGCGCGCTCGGCGATGCGGTGGAGCTCCTCGCGGAGCTGCTGGTCAGTCATGGAGGAGCTCCTCGAGATGTGGCGCGAGGATGCGCAGGCGGGCGAGTGCCTTGCGGGTGGTGGACTTGACCGTGCCGGAGTGGATCCCGAGGACATGCGCGGTCTGGACCTCGGTGAGATCTTCGAAGAATCTGAGCACGAGGATCGTGCGCTGTCGCCGGGTCAGCTCGGCGAGCGCCTGCTCGAGGCTCAGCCGGAGGTCGGAGTCGCTCGTCGGGGCGGTCGGTGCTTCGTATGACTCCATCGGGGTCTCCTGCAGCCGACGCCGGCGCCACCAGGAGATGTTCTGGGTGTAGAGGATGCGACGGACGTACGGCTCGGGGTCGCCCTGGATGCGGTGCCATGACTTCGCTGCCGAGAAGAGCGCCTGCTGGACGAGGTCTTCGGCGAGGTGCGCGTCACCGGTGAGCAGGTAGGCGGTTCGGGACAGCGCCGGGACCCGGGTGCGTACGAAGTGCTCGAACGCCCCGCGATCGAGATCTGTGGGGGAGAACAAAGACACGGCCTCCTTTCACCGGCTACTACGCCGGATGAAAGGAGGCCGGGTGCCTGTTGGAAGGTAAAGACTCAGCGGGCGCGGCGGGCCATGCGCTCGATGTCCATGATGACCACGCTGCGCGGCTCGAGGCGGAGCCAGCCGCGGGAGGCGAAGTCGGCCAGGGCCTTGTTGACCGTCTCGCGGGAGGCGCCGACGAGCTGGGCGAGCTCCTCCTGGGTGAGGTCGTGGTGGACGTGGACGCCGTCGTCGGCGGTGCGGCCGAAGCGGTCGGCGAGGTCGAGGAGGGCCTTGGCGACACGGCCGGGCACGTCGGAGAAGACGAGGTCGGCGACGACGTCGTTGGCCTTGCGGAGGCGGCCGGCGAGCTGGGAGAGCAGGCCGCGGGCGACGACCGGGCGACCCTCGAGCCACTTGAGGAGGTCCTCGTGAGACAGGCTCGCGAAGGCGGAGTCGGTGACCGCGGTGACGGTGGCGGAGCGGGGGCCCGGGTCGAAGAGCGAGAGCTCGCCGAACATCTGGCCGGGGCCCATGATGGCGAGAAGGTTCTCACGGCCGTCGGACGAGGTGCGTCCGAGCTTCACCTTGCCGTCGATCACGACGTACAGCTTGTCGCCGGAGTCGCCCTCGTGAAAGAGCACCTCCCCGCGGCGGAGCTTCGACTCTGCCATCGAGGCGTGCAGGGCCGTCATCGACTCGTCGTCGAGTGCGCTGAAGAGCGGTGCCTGACGGAGTACGTCGTTGTCCATTGCGGCCATTCCTCCTGGATTATCCCCACATCCGCGGGTATTACACCGGGAATCCTATCTGTGGAACGTCTCACAGGTGCACATCCCCCACCGATAAGCCGCTGATAGGTCGCCGATACGGCCAGAAAGATGGCCGGAAAGTGCATGCTGGCGGTGGTATCTGTGCTAGTCGCCTGCTGGGCCGGATCGGGATTGTCGGTGCGGCCGCGTAGCCTTGCTGCGTGCCTGCCCAGAAGTTTGCGACTGAGACGCGCCTGGGTCTGGTGCGTCGCGCCCGTCGGATCGACCGCATCCTCGGTGAGACCTACCCGGATGCGAAGGCCGAGCTCGACTTCACCAACCCCTTCGAGTGCCTGGTCGTCACGGTGCTGAGCGCACAGACGACCGACAAGCGGGTCAATCTGGCCTCGCCCGCCCTGTTCGCCGCCTATCCGACCGCCAAGGAGATGGCCGCGGCGCCCCGTGAACACCTCGAGCAGCTCGTCGGGCCGCTCGGCTTCTTCCGGGCCAAGACCGAAGCGCTGCTGAAGCTGAGCGCGGTGCTGGTGGAGGAGTACGACGGGGAGGTGCCGTCCCGTCTGGAGCAGCTGGTGAAACTGCCCGGTGTCGGGCGCAAGACCGCCAACGTGGTGCTCGGCAACGCCTTCGGCAAGCCGGGGATCACCGTCGACACCCACTTCGGACGGCTCTCGCGCCGCTTCGGCTGGACGACCGAGAAGGACCCGGTCAAGGTCGAGCACGAGGTCGGCGCCCTGTTCGAGAAGCGGGACTGGACGATGCTGTCCCACCACGTGATCTGGCACGGGCGACGGATCTGTCACGCTCAGAAGCCGGCGTGCGGCGCCTGCCCGGTGTCGCAGCTGTGCCCGGCGTACGGGGAGGGGCCGACGGACCCGGTCGCTGCGGCGAAACTGGTCCGTACGGAGGGCCGCAACTGATGGGTCGGGGTGTGGGTGCGGCGGTGGCCGCTGTGCTGCTGGCCGTCCTGGCCGGCTGCGGCACCGAGCCCTCCGCCGGTGGCGGGCAGTCCGGCGCGCCGCTCGGCGACGGGCCGTCCTCCTCGAAGGTCGACGTCGCCACCGAGGAGATGGTGGCGGCCAAGAAGGCCTCGAAGGTGGAAGCGTGTGCGCCCGGGACGGCCAGCGACGGCGGGCTGCCGTCGATCGTGCTGCCATGCCTCGGCGGTGGTGAGCCGGCCGACCTCGCCTCGTTCGAGGGGCCCATGGTCATCAACCTCTTCCAGGGCTTCTGCGCGCCCTGCAAGGAGGAGATGCCCGCGCTCCAGTCGTTCTACGAGACCTACGGAGACGAGGTGCCGGTGATCGGCATCGACGTCATGGACACCGTCCCCGGCGTCGCGCTCGAGGAGGCGATCTCGCGCGGCGTGACCTTCCCGATGTACGCCGATCCCGGCGGTGAGCTGCAGGGCGGGCCGCTCACGGCGCGGGCGGTGCCGGCGACGTACGTCTTGTCCTCCTCCGGCGAGGTCGAGCTGCTGCAGATGGGTGGCATGACGAGTGCGGCCCAGGTGAAGCAGCTCGTGGAGAAGAAGCTGGGGATCACGCTGTGAGCGAGCGTCAGCGAGTGAACCGTCCAATCGTCACGCGACCGCGTCCGACTGGCACTTGCGCTACGGAGGCGGTCGCGTGAGTGCCAACGGGACGCGGCCGGAGTGGTTCGACGAGATCGTCGCCGCGGCCGAGCAGATCCGGGGCGAGGACATCTCGCAGTTCCTGCCGCCGGCGGACGGCAGCGCGCGGGAGTCGGCCGTGCTGATGCTCTTCGGGGAGGGCCCTGACGGTCCCGACCTGCTGCTGACCGAGCGATCCCACACGATGCGTTCTCACCCTGGCCAGGTGTCGTTCCCGGGCGGACGGCTCGACCCGGGGGAGACGGCCGAGGAGGCGGCGCTCCGGGAAGCGTGGGAGGAGACCGGCCTCGATCCGACGGGTGTCGACGTGGTCGGCCGGCTCCCGGCGCTCTGGATCCCGTTCTCCAACCACGCGGTCGTACCGATCATCGCGTGGTGGCGGGAGCCGTCGCCGGTGACGACACGCTCCGTCGAGGAGGTGCATGCGGTCTACCGGGTGCCGTTGTCGGACCTGACGGACCCGGCCCACCGGATCCAGGTGGGCTCGCCGGGTCGCGGCGGGTGGCTGATGCCCGCGTTCTTGATCGGACCGGAGAAGGATGTCATCCTCTGGGGCTTCACAGGTGGAATCATCAACCGCTTCTTCACCTATCTCGGGTGGATCACGGAGATTCCGGACGCCCCGATCAAGGAGTTGCCCGAATACATGCTGCAGGGACGCGAACGGAATCAGCCGTGAATTTTCTTGACTGGATCCTGATCATCCTCGTCGGGGCCTACGCGCTCTCGGGCTACTGGCAGGGCTTCATCACCGGCGCCTTCGCGACCGGCGGACTGCTGCTCGGCGGCTTCATCGGCATCTGGCTGGCGCCGAAGGTGCTCGGCAGCGCGGCTCCGTCGCTGTGGGTCTCGCTCGGGGCGCTGTTCGTCGTGATCGCCTGTGCGTCGATCGGGCAGGCGGTGCTGCAGTACGGCGGCGTCAGAGTGCGCGACGAGATCACCTGGCAGCCGGCACGGATCGTCGACGCCCTCGGTGGGTCGCTGCTCAGCGCTGCTGCCGTGCTGGTGGTCGCCTGGGCCCTCGGCGTCGCGATCTCGGGGGCCCAGATCAACGGCCTGACCCCAGCCGTACGTGGGTCCGCGATCCTCGCCAAGGTCGACTCGATCATGCCGTCGCCCGCCGACCGTGCGCTGAGTGCGTTCAACGACGTCGTCGGCACCTCGTTCTTCCCGCGCTACCTGGAGCCGTTCGCCCGCGAGCGGATCGTCGAGGTCGGTCCGGGGCCGCGGCGCATGCTCACCGACCCCGATGTCGTACGCGCCGGGGAGTCCGTCCTCAAGATCCGTGGCGCCAACGAGTGTGGCAAGGGCGTCGAGGGCACCGGGTTCGTCATCGGACGCGGCTACCTGATGACCAACGCGCACGTCGTGGCCGGCGTCGACGACCCCAACGTGATCGTCGGTGACGGCGCCAACGACGCCAAGGTCGTCCACTACGACCCCGAGATCGACATCGCGGTCCTCAAGTTCAAGGGCGGCGGCAACCTCAAGCGCCTCGAGTTCGACCGCACCGCCGCTGCCGAGGACCCGATCGCTGTCCTGGGCTACCCGCAGGACGGTCCGTTCGACGTACAGCCCGGCCGCATCCGGGCCGAGCAGCGCCTCCGCTCGCCCGACATCTACGGCGTCGGCACCGTGATCCGAGACGTCTACTCCGTACGCAGCCTCATCCGCCCCGGCAACTCCGGCGGCCCCATCGTCGACTCCGAGGGTGACGTCGTCGGCGTTGTCTTCGCCGCCTCGGTCACCGACTCCGAGACCGGCTATGCCCTCACCACCGACCAGGTCATCGACATCGCCCGCGAGGCTCGCTCTCAGACGGCTGCTGTCGACACCGGGGCCTGCGCCGGCTGAGCTCGCCGAGGCGTCGGCTAGGTCGGCCGAGACGTCACTCCTGTCGGCCGAGTTGGCAGCGTGATGCCAACTCGGCCGACGCGGGTGACGCCTCGGCCTGCGCGGGTGACCCGTCGATCAGAACCGGCGCGAGGAGTAGGTCGGGGTCAGAGCTTCCTTGATCTCGCGGAGCCAGGCGTCGAGGCGGTCTCCGGTGAAGTCGCCCTTGCGGACGATGACGATCGTCCAGCCGTGATCGATCAGCCAGCCTCGGCGTTCCTCGTCGTAGATTCGCTGGTCCGGGTCGTCGTGGTCCTCGCCGTCGTACTCGATCGCCACCTTGGCGAGGCGATAGGCGAAGTCGAGGCGGTAGGTCGGGATTCCTTCGACGTCCACCCAGACCTGGGCCTCGGGGAGAGGGAGCCCTGCGTCGCTGATGGCGAGCAGGGTCCAGGACTCGCGTTGGGATTCGAGGCGGCGGTTCAGAAGTGGGATGAGCCCGCGGAGTTGAACGACGCCACGCCGCCCCCGAAAGCGTGGCAGCTGCTCGTCGAGGGCGCTTCGGGTGATCCCATGGTGGCGGGCGAACTCGTTCAGCGCGGCCATCGCCTCGCGCCGGTTCAGGTTGCAGCCGAGGTCGAGCGCGGTCCGCAGCGGCGTCGTCACACGTACGCCACCGATGACCGTGATGTCCTCGGGACGAAGGTCGCGCGAGCGGCCGTCAGTGCCTGGGCGCCGGGTGCGGGTGTGACCGCGGACGGCGCATGTCTCCACTGCCGGGAGCTGTTCCATCTCCGTCCGGGTGAACGTGTTGATGCCATGCACCCAGGCGGCGGTCCGGTCACTGATCACCTGATGCTCGGACACGACATGCACCAGCGCCTCGGCGCGCTTCACCGGGTCGTCCTCCGCCTGCGCGGGCAGATAGACGCCCCGGAACGGGCGGCGTACGTCGCCATGGCTGATCGCCTGCGCGAGCGCGTAGCGGTTGGTCGCGACCGACTCGATGTCGGACGTGGTGAAGGGACGTTCGGGCAGGGTGCTGTCGGTCTTGACGAGTGAGAGGTTCATGGCCGCAGCGTCCGTCAGGTTGCGTACGAAGTCATCCGTCTTTGCTGCGTCTGTGGATAACTCTGGGCTCAACCTGCTCTGTGGACGGAAACTGGCCCGTCACGGTGACGCCTCGGCCGACCGGGCCGACGCCTCGGCGGGGTGGGTCAGCGTTGGCCCTTGAGCGCCCGGGGGATCTCCTTGCCCTGGGCGATGGCCTTCTCGGGGGCCTTGACCTTCTTCACCTTGAGTACGCCGATGAAGCCGAGCAGGGCGGCGAGCAGGACGTAGAAGCCGAAGACGATGAGGAAGGACCAGTGGAGGCCCAGGCCGGCCCAGTGGATGAAATAGGCCACCGAGACGGACAGCATGATCACGGCGAGGACCAGCAGGAAGGCGGCGGCGGCGAAGAGGCCGATGCCGACGCCGGCGTTGGTCACCGAGACCTTGAGCTCCTGCTTGGCGAGCGTGATCTCCTTGTTGACGAGCTCGGAGATGTCACGGGTGGCGTCGACGACGAGCTTCCCGATCGTCGGGTCCTCGCCGCCCGGGGACTTCACGATGTCGACTGCCATGGGAACCCTTCGCTGAACGTGTGTTGTGGAGCGCCCACGACCTTACCGGTCTCGACCCTGATCATCCTCGAACACGTCCGGCACGCCGTCCTTGTTGGGGTCGATCGTCTCCAGCTGCTCGATCCGGCGGTAGACCCGGTTGCGCGCCCGCAGCACGATCGTCGCGAGCAGCGCAGCGAGCACCGAACCGAACAGCACGCCCACCTTCATGTGGTCGTGAGCCGACGGATCCGACCCGAAGGCGAGCTCGCCGATCAGCAGCGACACGGTGAACCCGATGCCCGCCAGCATCGCCATCCCGATCACGTCGGTCCAGGCGAGATCGTCGTCGAGCGAGGCGCGGGTGAAGCGGGCCAGCAGCCAGGTGGACCCGGAGATACCGATGGTCTTGCCGACGACCAGTCCGAGGATGATGCCGAGCGTGATGGGGTCACGCAGCGCCGAGGTGATCCCCGACCAGCCTCCCAAGGACACACCTGCGGCGAAGAACGCGAAGATCGGCACCGCGATGCCTGCGGAGATCGGCCGGGTCAGGTGCTCGAAGTGCTCGGCGAGGCCGCGCTCGGCCTCCGGGTCGCGGGCGATCACGGGAACGGTGAACCCGAGCAGCACGCCGGCGACGGTGGCGTGGACCCCGCTGGCGTGCACGAGCGCCCAGGCGATCAGGGCGAGCGGGATCAGCAGCCAGGGGCTACGGATGCGGCGCTGGACGAGCAGCGCGAAGAGGCCGATCGGGACCAGCGCCAGGAGCAGGTAGCCGATGTGGAGCTCGGAGGTGAAGAAGACCGCGATGACGATGATGCCGAGCAGGTCGTCGACGACGGCGAGGGTCAGCAGGAACGTACGCAGCCCTGCCGGCAGGTGGGTCGAGATCACCGCCAGGATGGCGACCGCGAAGGCGATGTCGGTGGCCACCGGGGTTGCCCAGCCGGCCAGTGAGCCGCCGCCGATCAGGTTGACGACCACGTAGACCATGGCGGGCGCCACCATGCCGCCGACCGCCGCCGCGATCGGCAGTGCCGCCCGCCGGGGGTCGCGGAGGTCTCCGGAGACGAACTCCCGCTTGAGCTCGAGGCCCGCGACGAAGAAGAAGATCGCCAGCAGTCCGTCGGCCGCCCAAGTGCCGATGGTCAGGTCGAGATGAAGGGCGTGCGGTCCGATGCGGTAGTCGCGGACCGCCTCGTACGCCTCCTGCAGCGGGCTGTTGGCGAGGATGACCGCGATGACCGCGCCGATGATGAGGAGGATGCCGCCGGTCGTCTCGGCGCGCAGGATCTCGGCCGTACGAGACGTCTCCAGCCAGGAGCCACGGGTGAACAGGCGGTTGCGGGTGTCGGTCACGGATGGGCCTCCAGAGGCTCGGGGGTCGACGAAATCACGCCGACCAGACTTCCCGGCACACCTGACGACGACCCTAGCAAGTGCCGTCGTCCGAGTCCGAAGGGTGATCAACCCGGGAAGGCAACCAGGCCTCATTGTTATGTAAACAGAGACAAACGTAAGAAAACATAGGAATCTTGGAGTGAGTTGCTGCACAAATACCCCGGTTGGCACCGGGTTTCTTGCATAGTGAGGTCAGCCCTCACCGAACGGTGGGGCCGCTCCGGTCGCGCCGAGGCCCGTCACAACCGGAGGAGAGTCGATCCGACCACGGTGACGGGCACGGGGGAGCCAAGCAGTACGCCGGGAGCCAGAGACAAGGCAGACCGGCTTGGGGTGAAGGCGTAGACGGAACACATCCAGCGCCCGGGCAACAGCAGCCCGAATCCGACAGGTGAACCTTCGCAGGCGTCGCTGCAACAGGGGAACCTCGAATGACCGGATCGTGTTTCCGGGCGCTTTCGCGCGTCCGCAGATCGATGACCCTCGGCCTCGCGACCGTCCTGATGGTCGGTCTCGCGCTCGTCGCCGCTCCCACCCAGTCCGCCACGGCTGCTTCCCCGCCGGGAGCAAGTGCCCAGGCCGGCGCCCACACCGGCGCCCAGACGAGCACCCAGACCACCAAGAAGAAAAAGAAGAAGAAGTCGCGCGGGCTGCGAGCGCTCCGCCGCGTCAAGAGCCAGGCCGGCGACCCGTACTCCTACGGCGCCAACGGCCCCCACGCCTACGACTGCTCGGGTCTGACCCAGTGGGTCTACAAGAAGCTCGGCTACCACCTCCCGCACAGCTCGTCGGGCCAGGTCAGCCACACCTTCAAGGTCAAGAAGCCGCGTAAGGGCGACCTGGTCTTCTTCTACGGCAGCGGCGGTGTCTACCACGTCGGCATCTACGCCGGGAAGCACGACGGGCGTCGCTGGGTCTGGCACTCGCCCCGCTCCGGCGAGACCGTCAAGAAGGACCCGATCTGGACCGACAGCCACTTCATCCGCCGGGTGAAGTACAAGAAGCACTAGTACGCAGCGGCCCGGCCACCCACGAAGGGTGACCGGGCCGGCGTGCTCGTCCTACTCGGTCGACTTCGCCTGCCCGGCGGCGATCAGGTCCATGATCGTCTGGTCGGCGAGCGTGGTGGTGTCACCGACGCCGCGGCCCTCGGCGAGGTCGCGCAGCAGCCGGCGCATGATCTTGCCCGAGCGGGTCTTGGGCAGCTCGGGCACGATCATGATCTGCCGCGGCTTGGCGATCGGGCCGATCTCCTTGCGGACGTGGTCGGAGAGCTCCTTCTCGCAGTCCGTCGGCGCGCCGTCGCGCAGGATCACGTACGCCACCACGGCCTGCCCCGTGTCGGGATCGGTCGCGCCGACGACCGCCGCCTCGGCGACGTACTCGTGCGACACCAGCGCCGACTCGATCTCGGTCGTGGAGAGCCGGTGGCCGGACACGTTCATCACGTCGTCGACGCGGCCGAGGACCCAGACGTCGCCGTCCTCGTCCTTCTTCGCACCGTCGCCGGCGAAGTAGTAGCCCTGGTCCTTGAAGCGCGACCAGTAGGTGTCGACGTAGCGCTGGTCGTCGCCCCAGATCGTACGCAGCATCGACGGCCACGGCTGGGTGAGCACGAGGTAGCCCCCGGCGCCGTCCGGCACGGAGACGCCGTTGTCGTCGACGACGTCGGCGCCGACACCCGGCAGGGCCTTCATCGCCGACCCCGGCTTCCCGGCCGTCACCCCGGGGAGCGGCGAGATCATGATCGCGCCGGTCTCGGTCTGCCACCAGGTGTCGACGACCGGCACCTTCGAGCCGCCGATGACGTCGCGGTACCAGATGTAGGCCTCGGGGTTGATCGGCTCACCGACCGACCCGAGCAGGCGGACCGAGGACAGGTCGCGGGCGTCCGGGATGGCGCGCCCCTGCTTCATGAACGTCCGGATCGCGGTCGGCGCCGTGTAGAAGATGGTGACGCCGTACTCCTCGATGATCTGCCACCAGCGGCCCTTCTCCGGGAAGTCCGGGGTGCCTTCGTAGAGCACCTGGGTCGCGCCGTTGGCCAGCGGTCCGTAGACGATGTAGGAGTGGCCGGTGATCCAGCCGATGTCGGCGGTGCACCAGTAGACGTCGGTCTCGGGCTTGAGGTCGAAGACCTCCCAGTGGGTGAACGCCGCCTGGGTGAGGTAGCCGCCGGTGGTGTGCAGGATGCCCTTCGGCTTCCCGGTGGTGCCGGAGGTGTACATCACGAAGAGCGGGTGCTCGGCGTCGTGCGCCACCGGGGTGTGCTCGGTCGACGCGCCGTCGACGACGTCGGACCACCACGTGTCGACGGAGTCGTTCCACGCGACGTCCTGCCCGGTGCGTCGGACCACGACGACGTTCTCCACGATCCCGGCGTCGATCTTGCCCAGCGCCTCGTCGACGGCCGGCTTGAGCGCCGAGGGCGCGCCGCGGCGGTAGCCGCCGTCGGAGGTGACCACGAGCTTGGCGTTGCAGTCGGTGATCCGCGCGGCCAGGGCCTCCGCGGAGAAGCCGCCGAAGATGACGGTGTGGATCGCCCCGATCCGTGCGCAGGCCAGCATCGCGAAGACGGCCTCGGGGATCATCGGCATGTAGATCGCGACCCGGTCGCCCTTCGACACGCCCAGCGACTCGAAGGCGTTCGCGGCCCGGGAGACCTCGTCCTTGAGCTCGGCGTAGGTGATGGTGCGCTTGTCGTCGGCCGGCTCGCCGACCCAGTGGATCGCGACCCGGTCGCCGAGCCCGGCCTCCACGTGGCGGTCGACGGCGTTGTACGCCACGTTGATCTCGCCGCCCTCGAACCACTTCGCGAACGGCGGGTTGTCCCAGTTGAGGACGCGGTCGAAGGGCTTGGCCCAGGTGAGCCGTTCCGCGGCGGCGGCCCAGAACGCGTCCCGGTCCTCCTCGGCGGCGGCGTAGGCGTCGGCCTTGACGTTGGCTGCGGCGGCGAGCTCGGCAGGGGGCTCGAACCGGCGCTTCTCGTGCAGCAGGTTGGACAGGGTCTCGTCGGTCACAGTGACTCCTACGTACGAAAAATGTGTGGCTCAAGCCACAGGGTAGTGCGGGGGAAAGAATGATGGCGGGCCGTCGTACAACAGCAGATGTACGACGGCCCGCCGTCGGGGATCAGTGCGTGATCGCCTTCTCCGAACCGGCCCCGGTGAGGGCGCGGACCTCGAGCTCGACGTACCGCTCAGCGGTCGCCGGCTCCTTCGAGGTCACCGTGCCCAGCCAGCCCAGGAAGAAGCCGAGCGGGATGGAGACGATGCCGGGGTTCTCCAGCGGGAACCAGGAGAAGTCCACGCCGAGCGGGAACAGCGAGGCGGAGATCGTCTCGCCGGTCACCGCGTCCACGGCCGTCTTGCCGGAGACGACCGGCGAGAAGAAGACCAGACCGACGCAGGAGATCAGGCCGCCGTAGATCGACCAGGTCGCGCCGCGGGTGTTGAACCGCGCCCAGAACATGTTGTAGATGATCGCGGGCAGGTTCGCCGAGGCGGCGACCGCGAAGGCCAGCGCCACCAGGAACGCGATGTTCAGCGACTGCGCCGGGATGGCCAGCAGGATCGCGACCAGACCGATGCCCGCCGCGGCCCAGCGCGAGACCTTCAGCTCCTCCTTCTCGGTGGCCTTGCCACGCTTGATCACCGAGTTGTAGATGTCGTGGGCGACGGAGACCGAGGAGGTCAGCGTCAGCCCCGCGACCACGGCGAGGATCGTGGCGAAGGCGACAGCGGCGATCAGCGCCAGCAGTACGGCACCGCCGACGGAGCCCTCACCGCCACCGACCTCCTGAGCGAGCAGGGGCGCCGCCAGGTTGCCGGCCTTGTCCAGGGTGGTCGGGTCGACCAGCGCGGCCGCACCGAAGCCCAGGACCAGGGTGAACAGGTAGAAGACGCCGATCAGGCCGATCGCCCAGAGCACCGACTTGCGAGCGTCCGCCGAGGTCGGGACGGTGTAGAAGCGGATCAGGATGTGCGGCAGACCGGCGGTACCGAGCACCAGGGCGAGGCCGAGCGAGACGAAGTCCAGCTCGCTGGTGAAGCTCAGGCCGTACTTCAGACCCGGCTGCAGGAAGGCGTCGCCCTTGCCAGAGGCGTCGGCGGCGGAGCCGAGCAGCTCGGAGAGGTTGAAGCCGAACTGGGCGAGCACCAGGATCACGATCAGCGCGGAGCCGGTCATCAGCAGGACGGCCTTGACGATCTGGACCCAGGTGGTGCCCTTCATCCCGCCGACGGTGACGTAGAAGATCATCAGCGCGCCGACCAGCAGGATCACGATGTTCTTGACCGCCTGGTCCTCGACACCGAGCAGCAGGGCCACCAGGGCGCCCGCGCCGACCATCTGGGCCAGCAGGTAGAAGATCGACACGACGACGGTGGAGGTCGCGGCCGCCATCCGCACCGGACGCTGCTTCATCCGGTACGCCAGCTGGTCGGCCATCGTGTAGCGGCCGGAGTTGCGCAGCACCTCGGCGACCAGCAGCAGCGCCACGAGCCAGGCGACGAGGAAGCCGATCGAGTAGAGGAACCCGTCGTAGCCCGAGAGCGCGATGGCTCCGGAGATACCGAGGAACGACGCCGCCGACATGTAGTCGCCGCCGATCGCGAGACCGTTCTGGAAACCGGAGAAGCCCCGGCCGCCCGCGTAGTAGTCGGCCGCGGACTTCGTCTGCCGGCTCGCCCAGAAGGTGATGCCGATCGTGACTGCTACGACCGCGAGGAAGAGGACCGTGGTGAGGATCTGGCTACCGTCCATGTCAGGCCTCCCGCTTCCGCGTCTCGTATTCCTCGTCGAGCTTCCGAGCCAGCGGGTCGAGGTGCTTGTTGGAGTAGTTGGCGTAGAAGTACGCGATGCCGAACGTGGTCGCGAACTGCAGGAGTCCGAAGACCAGCGCGACGTTGATGTTGCCGACCAGCTTGGCGTTCATGAAGCCCTCCGCCCAGTTGGAGCAGACGACGTAGAGGAGGTACCAAGCGAGGAATGCCACCGTTGCCGGGAAGACGAACTTCCGGTACGCCGACCGCAGAGCGCGAAACTCCGCCGTGGCGTGCAGGCTGTCGTAGACCGGGTCGTGCCGGTGGGCTTGGTCGTGTGCTTCAGCGCTCACGGTCTAACCCTTTCGTTGACGAGGCCGTCCATCGTGGGGGTGAAGGACGGACGACGTGTGATCGCAGTCACATTAGGGGTCACTCGCCCCGGTCGTCGCGGGGTAACGCGCCGTCCCTCGGTGGGCGGCGCGGTCACGCGACGAGCGGTCGATTTCGTACGTCGAGTGGCTGGTGCCGCGGGTTGGTCAGCGCTGCTGCAGGGCGACGACCGGCCCGGCCGGCTCGACCGTCGGCTCGGGGGTGTGGAGGCGGACGAGCAGCCGGGTGGTGTGGGCCGGTACGTGGGCCGCGGTGGCGAGGCTGACGACGATCATCACCGCGAAGGAGAGCGGGACGGCCCAGAGCGCCGGCTGGCTGAGCGCCACGTCCGCCCAGGTGTCCGTACGCGACCCGCTGATCGTGAACACCACGGCCGTCCCGGTGGTGACGAGGCCGGTGACCAGCCCGGCGGCGGCGCCGTAGGCGGTCAGGCGGCGCCACCAGATGCCGAGCAGGAGGAGCGGGCAGAAGGTGGCGGCGGCGAGGGCGAAGGCGAGGGCGACGCCGCGGGCGACGCCGACGCTGGGGGTCAGCAGGGCACCCGCGACGGGAACCAGGACGGCGACCAGAGAGGCGATCCGGAAGGCGGCGACGCCGCCGAACCGGCTGCCCCGGCGGCGCAGCAGCGGCACCACGACGTCCTGGGAGAGCACACCGGAGACGGCGATCGCCAGGCCCGAGGATGTCGACAGGAAGGCCGCGAAGGCGCCGGCGCACACCAGCCCGGTGAGGGCGTCGCCCGCCCAGCCGGGGACCATCAGGCGCGGCAGCTCGAGCACCAGGGTGTCGGCGGAGGTCGGGGTGGCTGCGTACACCCTTCCCAGCAACCCGAGGATCGGCGGCAGCAGGTAGAAGACGCCGAGGAGCGCCAGTACGACCAGGGTGGTGCGGCGGGCGGCGCGGCCGTCGGGGTTGGTGTAGAAGCGGACACCGACGTGCGGCAGGCCCATGGTGCCGAGGAAGGTCGCCGCGATCAGCGAGTAGGTGGCGTAGAGGCCGGCGGAGCCGTCGGTGCCCATCGGCATCGACCAGGTCTGGCTGAGGTCGGTGGCGCGGGGAGCGCCGTCGCTGCCCCAGACCGCGACCAGCACCCCGACGGGCACCAGCAGGGCGGTCAGCTTGAGCCAGTACTGGAAGGCCTGGACGAAGGTGATCGAGCGCATCCCGCCGGAGAAGACGCTGACCAGCACCACTGTCCCGACCAGCACCGGTCCGACCCAGCGGGGAGCGCCCGCCACCAGCTCCAGCGTCAGGCCGGCGCCCTGCAACTGCGGCAGCAGATAGAGCCAGCCGATCGTCACGACCAGCAACGAGCAAAGCCTGCGCACCCCACGTGAGGCCAGCCGTTCCTCGGCGAAGTCGGGCAGCGTGTAGGCCCCTGACCTGCGCAGAGGCGCCGCGACCAGGGTCAGCAGCACGAGGTAGCCGGCGGTCCAGCCGATCGGGTACCAGAGCATCTCCGCGCCGGAGGTGAACACCAGCCCGGCGACACCGAGGAAGGACGCGGCGGAGAGGTACTCCCCGCCGATCGCGCTCGCATTGAGGCCCGGCCGCACCGACCGCGAGGCGACGTAGAAGTCGCTGGTGGTCCGGCTGAAGCGGAGCCCCCAGGTGCCGATGGTCAGCGTCGCCAGGGTGACCAGGGTGACCGCGACGATCGCCGGAGCGGAGTCGAAGGTCATGGCGTCTCGTCGTCGGAGCCCGAAGGATCGGTGCTGAGCAGGTCGGCGTAGCTGGCCTCGTTGCGCTCCGCGCCGCGCAGGTACCAGCGGCCGAGGAGGAACAGGAACGGGTAGACCAGCACCCCGAGGAGCAGCCAGGGGAGCGGGACGCCGAACGGCGCGGTGTGGACCAGTCCCGGTGCCAGCCAGAACAGCAGCGGGAGTGACCCGACGCCGAGGAAGAGCACGGCCAGGGTGCGTACGGCGATCGAGAGCTGGGCGCGCATCAGCGAGCCGAGGTAGACCTCGCCGAGGCGGGTGTCTTCGCCGACGTCGACCCGGCGGACGGCCGGGCGACGCCGGGGCGGTCCGGTGACGCGTACGCGCTGGGGTTCAGTCATCAGATCGGGTCATGAGCGTCGGGCCAGCAGGTCCTTGAGCCGACGAGTGTGGCGGCGGCTGACCTGCAGCTCGGTCCCCCGGGACGCACCGCCGACGACGACCGAGCAGCGCCCGGCCTCCGACCGCAGCTCGGTCACGTGGGCGAGGTTGACGAGGAGGGAGCGGTGGATGCGTACGAACCGGGCGGAGGCCCACTCCTGCTCCAGCTGGGTCAGTGGGACCCGCACCAGGTGGGAGGCGTCGGCTGTGTGCAGCCGGGCGTAGTCGCCCTGCGCCTCGACGTGGGTGATCTGGGAGCGCCACACGAAGCGGGTGACGCCGCCGAGCTCGACCGGGATCTGTACGTCGCCGCTCGGTTCCTCCTCCGGCATGTTGCCCATCAGCCGGGTGACGGTCTCGGCCAGCCGCTCGGCGCGGACCGGCTTGAGCACGTAGTCGACCGCGCGCAGGTCGAACGCCTCCAGTGCGTGCTCCTCGTGAGCGGTCACGAACACGACCGCCGGCGGCGTCTTGAAGCGCGCCAGCAGCCGGGCCAGCTCGAGCCCGTTCAGGCCCGGCATCTGGATGTCCAGGAACACCGCGTCGACGCCCGACCCCTGCAGCTGCTGCAGCCCGTCGGTCGCGTTGAGACACGTGCGCACCTCCGCCACCCGGGAGTCCTGGGTGAGCAGGTAGGAGAGCTCGTCGGCGGCGGGCGGCTCGTCGTCGACGACCAGGATCCGCAGCCGGCCCCCCGGCGCTCCCTGTCTGGCGGCGAAGGCCTGCGTCGTACGGCCGTTCATGGGTGCACTCCTGGGGCGAACTTCGGGATTCTGAGGATGACCTTCGTGCCGGCGCCGCGGGCGGTCTCGACCACCAGGCCGTAGTCGTCGCCGTAGGCGTTGCGGAGGCGGGCGTCGACGTTGCCGAGCCCGACGGAGTCGGCGCCGCCGGCCAGCGCGTTGCGCACCTTCTCCGGGTCCTCGCCGGCGCCGTCGTCCTCGACCTCGATCACGCACTCGGTGCCGCTGTCGGCGGCCCGGATCGAGATGTGGCCGGTCTGCGCGTCGGCCAGCCCGTGGCGTACGGCGTTCTCGACCAGCGGCTGCAGGCACAGGAACGGGACCGCGATCGGCAGCACCTCGGGCGCCACCGAGAGCCTGACCGAGAGCCGCTCGCCGAACCGCGCCTGCTCCAGCAGCAGGTAGCGCTCCACGGAACGGAGCTCCTCGGACAACGTCGTGTATTCACCGTGGGTGCGGAACGAGTAGCGGGTGAAGTCCGCGAACTCGAGGAGCAGCTCCCGCGCTCGCTCCGGGTCCGTGCGTACGAAGCTGGCGATCGCCCCCAGCGAGTTGTAGATGAAGTGGGGGCTGATCTGAGCGCGCAGCGCGCGGACCTCCGCCTCCATCAGGCGGCGCCGTGACGCGTCGAGCTCGGCGAGCTCGAGCTGCCCGGAGACCCAGGTGGCCACCTCGTCGGTGGCGCGGACCATCATCGCCGAGGTGTCCGGGGCGTAGGCCTGCAGCGTGCCGACCAGGTGGTCGTCGACCACCAGCGGGCTGACCACGGCGGAGTGGAGCGGGCAGCCCGCCTGGCCGCACTCCAGGTCGACCCGGTCGTAGAACCGGGTGGCACCGCGCTCGAGCGTGCCCTCGGCCAGCTTGGTCACGTGCTCCTGGTGGTGGGTGCCGATGCCCTCCCAGGCGAGCAGGCCGTCGGTGTCGGTGATCGCCAGCGCGGGCGCGGCCAGGAGCGCCTGCAGGTGCGGGGCCGCGCGCTCGGCGCTGTCGACGGTCAGGCCGCCACGCAGCGCGGGGCTCGCCAGCGATGCGTTGTGGAGGGTGCGGAAGGTCGCCCGATCGGCCTCTGTGCCCAGATGGGTACGCTTCCAGCGCCGCATCCGTGCTCCTTCCTCTCCGTGCCGGGCGGTGTATCGAGCTTGTCGAGATGACGTCCAGTGTGACCGCGCCCACGTTATCTGTCACCAGGGTCGCTGCGGGGCCGCGAGGTAGGTTTGGCGCATGCGACTGAGTCGAGTGATCCCGGGTCTCCTGGCCGCCGGCACCGTGGGCGCGGGCGCCGCCTTCGTGATCGGCATGCGCAACAAGTCGCCCTGGCTGCAGGACCGCGTCCGGGCCTTCTCGAAGCGGTTCTCCTCCGAAGCGCTGAAGACCGCCGGCACGCGAGGCGCCACCAACGGCGTCGTCCTCCACGTCGGCCGCGCGAGCGGACGGCAGTACGCCACCCCGATCACGCCGTTCCCGACCCCCGACGGCTTCGTCATCAACCTGCCCTACACCTCGAAGGTCGACTGGGCCCAGAACGTCCTGGCCGCCAACTCGGCCACGATCGTCCACGACGGCATCGAGCACCGCGTCACCGACCCGCGCATCGTCCCCTACGCCGAGGTCGCGCCCCTGCTTCCCAAGGCCGCCGGCGTCTTCCGCGCCGTCTTCGACGTCCAGGAGTTCCTCCGCGTCACCAAGGTCGACTGACCCTCACCGGCTACCGCTGGTGCCGGCGGCGGATGTGCTCCTGGTCCGCCAGGTCGCGCTCCTCCATGGCGATGACGTCGTTGTCCGCACCGTCGACGCTCTCGACCAGCTCATCGAGCTTGAGCAGGATGGCCTTGGTCTGACGGTTGGTCATGTGCTGGATGCTGAAGAGCACCAGCAGGCTGACGATGGAGCCGGTCGCATAGACGAGGCTGTGCCACGCGGTCGGGAAGCCGGTGACCAGGCCGCTGATGAGCAGCGTCGCGACGGCCAGCATGCTGATCCCGCTGGCCCAGGCCGACCCGGCTATCCCGGCGAGCGCGTGCGCAGCGGCTGAGAACTGGTCGCGTACGTAGTGGGGCTTCTCCGGCTCGGGGCGGGTCATTCCGCGCTTTCCCGTTCCTCCAGGCCCACCGCTTGCCGCAGCTCGTCGCGGTCGTCACGCAGCTCGGGATGGTCGCGGGCGAGCCGGTCCATCATGGCGGAGAGCCCTTCGGCGATGGCGTTGAGCTTGTGCTGGACGGCGTCGTCGGCACGCTTCTGGGTGTTCTGCAGGAGAGCCACCAGCAGGAACGTCACGATCGTGGTGACCGTGTTGATGATCAGCTGCCAGGTGTCGATGTCGGGCAGCACGAGCACGGACGGCGCCCAGATCACCACCAGCAGCACGCACAGCACGAAGAACCACGCTCGCGACACGAAGTTGCTCGCCTGGGTGGCGAACCGGTCGAAGACGCCGAGATGGTTCCCGACCTCCGATGGCATCGTCTTCTCGTCGTGCCGGTGCTGCTCTCGCTCACTCGTCGACATAACGACCTCCTAGGCCACCTGTTCAGTACCCCGATTCACGTCTCGTCATGCCCATGACCACAACGGGCCGGGCAGCCTGCTGGCGACCCGGCCCGGGGAGAGGCCTACCTCAGTTGGTGACCGGGAAGGCGAGCAGCGATCCCGGGTGGGTCAGGTCGGTGGTCGGGGCGTCGCCCTCGCCGCGTACGAGGCCGGCGGTGTCGGTGATCGCGTAGACCGTCTTCCCGTCGGGACTGACGATGGTGGCGCGGAACCGGTCCTGGTCGGTGTAGAGCGGCTCGACCGCGACCACGTCGGTCTCGATCGTGTTCAGGGCGAGGCGGTAGATCGTGCCGTCCTTGAGGCTGGTCATGATCACCGAGTTCTCCCAGCCCGGCATCGCCCGGCCGACGGCCGGCTTGTAGTAGGTCAGGCTCGAGGGCGCGATGGTCGGGTAGCAGATGTAGTAGAGACCCGACGCGTCGCACGGGGCGCCGGTGAAGTCGTGGTCCCAGGTGACCGAGGTCCCGAAGGTGTCCAGCGGCTCGTGGAAGCGCTCGGTGAACTCCGACTCCTTCCACGTCGGTACGTCCTCGTGGATCTCGAAGTCCGAGTGCGTCAGCTCGGCGCAGGGCGTGGGCGAGGAGGCGCTCCAGTCGCCGTAGACGTACGCCGACTGGTCGTCCTGGTAGCCGGCGACGTTGGGCCAGCCGTAGTTGCCGCCGGGCCGGAGCACGTTGAGCTCGTCGTCGGTCTTCGGGCCGTGCTCGGCCTCGAGGAGCTTGCCGGAGGCGGTGAAGGCGAAGCCCTGCGGGTTGCGGTGCCCGTAGGTCCAGATGTGGCTGCGTACGCCGTCGATCGTCGGGTTGTCGACCGGGATGGAGCCGTCGCGGTTCAGGCGCAGGGTCTTGCCCTGGTAGGCGAACCAGTCCTTCGCGGCGACCTCGGCCGCGGTGGGCAGGGTCTGGGCCTGGTTCTGACGGCAGGCGAGGGAGTACTGGTTGGTGCCCTGGTCGCCGATCGAGTAGTAGAGCTTCCCGTCGGGACCGATCAGCAGCCGGCCGGCCTGGTGGTCGATGCTGCCCGGAAGCCCGGAGATGATCGTGGTCGGACGGACCAGCTTCTTCGTCGCGTCGTCGTAGCTGTAGCGGACGATCTTGGTGCGCCGGGTCTCACCCGTGGACTCCTCGGCCTGGCCGGAGTCGTAGGTGTAGGAGACGTACGCGTAGCCGCGGCTGTTGCTGGTGACCGACGGCTCCACGGCCAGACCGAGCACTCCGTCCTGGCCGCTGGAGACGGCCTGGGTGGAGAGGTCCAGCAAGGTGCTCTTCGCGCCGGTGGCGGGGTCCACGCTGAGGACCGACCGGCCGCTCTTCTCGGTGAGCCAGAGCTTGCCGTGGGCGCCCCAGGCGAGCGAGTAGGGGTTGTTGAGACCATCGGCGACCACGCTCGGCGCGCCCAGGCCCGCGTCGGCACCGGTCGCCGCGGTGGCGGGGACGGCGGCGACGGTGGTGGCGGTCAAGGCTGCCAGGGCCGCGGTTCCGGCGGCGAGACTCAGGCTTCGTGTGATGCTCATGAGACGTACTTCTCCTCCAGGGGAAGGGGGATCTTGGAAATGGAGAAGCGGCCTCCCCGAGAGAAGTGGCCGGTGCCACGAGGACGCTGGCGCGAACTATGGCGGACCTGAGTTGATCTGGCAACGACCCTGTGCCGGTCCCGACCGGTAGGTTGCGGAGCGTGGGATACGAGCTGAGTGGGCGGCTGGTCGTGGGGATCGCGTCGAGCGCGCTCTTCGACCTGACCGAGTCGGATGCCTACTTCCGCGAGCACGGCGAGGAGGCCTACCGCCGCTACCAGGACGAACGCATCGACGACCCGCTTCGGCCCGGCGTCGCGTTCCCGTTCATCAAGCGGCTGCTGAGCCTCAACGACCTGGCCGACGACGCCGACGACGGTCTCGTCGAGGTCATCGTGGTCTCGCGGAACGACCCCAACACCGGGCTGCGAGTGATGCGCTCGATCGAGCACCACGGCCTGCCGATGACCCGCGCCGTCTTCACCCAGGGCCGCTCGCCCCACCGCTACATCGGTGCGCTCGACATGTCGCTGTTCCTCAGCGGCAATCGGGACGACGTCATCGCGGCCAACCGCGAGGGCTTCCCGGCCGGTCACGTGCTGCCGTCGGCGGCGACGTACGACGACTCCGACCGCTCCGTCGTCGTCGCCTTCGACTTCGACGGCGTGCTCGCCGACGACGGTTCCGAACGTGTCTTCCGCGAGGAGGGCATCGAGAGATACCGGGACTACGAGGCGAGCCGGAAGGCGGAGCCGCTCGAGCCCGGCCCGCTGCAGCCGCTGCTGCGCGACCTCAACCGGATCCAGCAGATCGAGGAGCAGCGCCGCCTGGAGGACCCGAGCTACGAGCCGCGGCTGCGGATCGCGCTGGTCACCGCCCGCGGCGCCCCGGCCCACGAGCGGGCGATCCGGTCGCTGCAGTCCTGGGACGTCTACGTCAACGAGGCCTTCTTCCTGGGAGGCGTGGAGAAGGTACGCGTGCTCCGGGTGCTCCGCCCGCTGATCTTCTTCGACGACCAGACGACCCATCTGGACGAGGCGCTCGAGTCGATCGCCGGCGTCCACATCCCCTACGGGGTGGCCAACTCAGAGGACGTTCCACCTGGTCAATAGCGCCTTCACAGTTCGGCTACAGGACGTTCTCAACTGGGGGACAGGCCCGTCCCTGTGTCACCCTGGGGAGAGTTGTACAGACTCTGTTCATGTAAGAAGTGCGAGGTGTTCACTCGATGACTTCGGCTATGTGTGCCAAGTGCACCGAAGACGAGGAGATCCGGGTTCTCGCGCGTTCGGCGGGGGGCCGCCGGCGGCTGATGTGCTGCAGGTGTGGGTACGCGTGGGAGAGCGGTCGTCCTGGCGGCGTCCGCAACGTCGGGCTGTCAGGCCTGTTCGGAGCGGCCTGAGCCTCCACTGGCGTACGTTTCACAGTGCTGTCGCCTGAGGTTCACCTCGGGCGGACGTGCCGGTGTCGCGGCATGGCTTGGGTAGAGGGTCGAGACCTGTCACGGGTTCCCCTACGAAACTCTGAGGAGTTCCAACCCATGTCCGCAACTCGACGCTCCCTGCTCACCGGAGGAGCCGCGGCCGGGGTCGGCCTGGCCGTCGCCGGTGCCGTTCCCGCTCTTGCCGAGGCGAAGCCCGGGCGACCCGGCGCCCCTGGCCGCAAGCGTGCCCGCGAGCCGTTCCCGCCGCTCGTCGACGACCCCAAGGGGATCCTGGCGCTCGCCGAGGGATTCACGTACGCCATCGTCACCTCCGCCGGCGAGACCACCCTTGAGTCGGGGGAGAAGACGCCGTCCAACCACGATGGGATGATGGTGCTCGGCGGCAAGCGAGGGCGCTACACGCTGATCCAGAACCACGAGATCGAGCCCGGTGAGGGCATCCCGGTCCCGCTCGTCGAGGGCACCGTCTACGACCCGGGTGCGCCCTCGGGCGGCTGCACCGTGATCACCACCGACGCCGGCGGCGCCAACTTCGGCGAGTTCGTCGCCATCTCCGGCACCTCGACCAACTGTGCCGGCGGCCCGACGCCGTGGGGGACCTGGCTGACCTGCGAGGAGACCGTCAACGACGCCGGCGAGGAGTGGGAGGGCGAGGACGGCAGCACCGGCGTCTACGAGAAGGACCACGGCTACGTCTTCGAGGTCTGGGCCGACGGCTCGGCCGACCCGCGTCCGATCAAGGCGTTCGGCCGCTACGACCACGAGGCCCTGGCGATCGACAAGAGCCGCACCCGCGTGTACCTGTCGGAGGACGCCGACGAGCCCAACGGGCTCTTCTACCGCTGGACCGCTCCGGCCGGCGTACGGCTCGGTCCGGGCGTGCTCACCTCGCTGGCCGATGATGCGGGCACGCTCGCCGCGATGCAGATCATCCTTCCCGACGGTTCGGTCCTGCCGGACGTCGCCTACCTGACGTCCGCGCAGATGGGTCAGCCCTTCCCGGTGAGGTGGAAGACGGTCCCCGAGCGTGACGCCCAGGAGACTCCCTGCCGGGAGCAGTTCGCCGACGGCGAGGTCACCCGCGGCCGCAAGTTCGAGGGTGTGTGGGGCACCGACGAGGGCGTCTACGTGGTCAACTCCTACGCGTGGGAGGAGGGTGACATGCCCGCCGACGCGTCGCCGCACGACGGCATGGTCTGGTTCTACGACTACGAGGCGGAGACCATCCAGCTGGTGACGTACTTCCCGCACCAGACGCAGTCCGAGGACGATGCCCCGGCACCGAAGTACGGGGACCTCACCTTCGACGGCCCCGACAACGTCACGGTCACCCCCTGGGGCTCGCTGGTGCTCGCCGAGGACGGCAGCGGCGCCTCGCACGTGCTCGGTGCGTTCCCTGGTGGCCCGGCGTACGCCATCGCACGCAACGACCTGAACGACTCCGAGTTCTGCGGCCCCTGCTTCTCGCCCGACGGCCGGGTGCTCTTCGTCAACATGCAGGACCCCGGCTACACCCTGGCCATCACCGGTCCGTGGGAGCGCTACCTCGGCTGAGGGCTCACGGGGCGGGCGGCTCGGGCCGCCCGTTCCGGCCTCGCTGTCCAGGTCTGACGTGAGGTTGTGAGTCCTGTGAGGCCGTGAGAGGAAGTTGACGGGCTCGCACGCGAGGGTTGGCGGCTGTTGAAACCTGGGCTGGCGATGGTGGGTGATATCTCGCCGACTGCCGCATCTGAGGAGCCCATCATGAGCCGCCGCCACTGGATCGACGACTGGCGTCCCGAGGACGCCACCTTCTGGGAGGAGACCGGGGCGAAGACCGCCCGCCGCAACCTGATCTGGTCGATCTTCGCCGAGCACCTCGGCTTCTCGGTCTGGCTGATCTGGTCGGTCTCCTCGGCCTTCCTGGTCGCCCAGGGCTTCGACTTCACCCCCAGCCAGCTCTTCTTCCTGATCGCGATCCCGAACCTCGTCGGGTCGCTGCTGCGGGTGCCCTACACCCTCGCGGTGCCGAAGTTCGGCGGCCGCAACTGGACGATGATGTCGGCCGCGCTGCTGCTCGTGCCGACACTCGGCTTCGCGTACGCCGTAACCCAGCCGTCCACCCCCTACTGGGCCTTCTGCCTGATCGCCGCCACCGCCGGCCTCGGCGGCGGCAACTTCGCCTCGTCGATGGCCAACATCAACTTCTTCTACCCCGCCTCGAAGAAGGGGGCTGCGCTCGGTCTCAACGCCGCCGGCGGAAACCTCGGCGTCGCGCTCATCCAGTTCCTGCTGCCGGTCATCGTCGGCGGTGCGGGCATCTTCGGCCTGGTCAAGGCGTCCGAGGGCGGCATCCATCTGGAGCGGGCCGCGTTCGTGTACGCCGCCCTGGCCGTGATCGCGATCCTCGCCGCCTTCTTCTTCATGGACAACATCACCTCCGCGAAGTCGTCCGCGCGTGAGCAGCTCTCGATCGTGAAGTCCAAGCAGACCTGGATCATGTCGTTCCTCTACATCGGCACCTTCGGCTCCTTCATCGGCTACTCCGCCGCGATGCCGCTGCTGATCAAGCTCAACTTCTGGGTGCCCGAGCCGGCGCCGCTCGGCACCGGCATCTACTTCGCCTACTTCGCGTTCCTCGGCGCGCTCGTCGGCTCCGCGACCCGGCCGTTCGGCGGCTGGCTCGCCGACCGCTGGGGCGGCGCGAAGGTCACCCTCGGCGCCTTCACCGGCATGGTCGTGTTCACCCTCGGTGTGCTGTGGACGCTGATGCAGCTCACCCCGAACCCGTCCGCCGACCCGACCATCGCAACCCAGAACCAGTCGTGGTTCCCGGTCTTCCTGGGCTTCTTCATGCTCGTCTTCGCCTCGACCGGCATCGGCAACGGGTCGACGTACAAGATGATCCCGGCGATCTTCCGCCGCGAGGCCGAGCTCGCCACCACGCCGGGTACGGTCGAGCGGGAGGCCGCGCTGGTCGGTGCGACCAAGAAGTCCTCCGCCGCGGTCGGCATCATCGGCGCCGTCGGCGCGGTCGGCGGCTTCCTCATCCCGATCGCCTTCAACAGCCCATGGGTCGACAACCCCCTCGATGCCACCAAGTCGGCCTTCATCGCGTTCACGGTCTTCTACGCCATCTGCGCCCTGGTCACCTTCACCGTCTACCTGCGTCCGCAGGGCGAGCGGGTGCGCGAGCTCGCCGACGTACGGATCTGAGCGCCGCGCCCGCTGTAACACGTCGTTCGTAGGACTTCTCGCCCGTTCAGACAGGGCGGGTAGTCCTACGAACGACGTGTTACAGCGGGGCCAGCCGCCCTCAGGCCAGCCCGATCGCCGCCTCCGCCGCGGCCAGGACTGGAGCGGTCACCTCCCGGCACCGTGCGGCTCCCGCGGCATAGACCTCCGTCACGTACGCCCGGTCGGCGGCGAGCTCGCGGTAGCGCTTCTGGATCGGCTCGAGCTCGCTGACGACGGCGTCGGTGACCGCCGACTTCAGCGCGCCGTAGCCCGAGAGCCCGGCCGCAGACCCGCCGCAGGCCTCGAGGATGTCGATCAGGTTGGTCACCCCCGGCCGCTCCGGATCCCGGGAGACGTCCCCGGCCGAGTCGGTGACCGCGCGAGCCACCTTGCGACGTACGACGTCGGCATCGTCGAGCAGGAAGATCGAGCCGGGGTGCGTGTCGCCGGCCGACTTCGACATCTTGCGCGTCGGCTCGGCCAGATCCATGATCCGGGCTCCGGCAGCAGGATGCACGGCCTGGGGAACCGTGAAGACCTTGCCGTACGTCGTGTTGAACCGGATCGCGATGTCGCGGGCGAGCTCGACGTGCTGCCGCTGGTCGTCGCCGACCGGCACTTCAGCCGCACCGTAGAGCAGGATGTCGGCCGCCATGAGCACCGGATAGGTGAACAGCGAGGCGCGTACCGACGCCCCGACGCGGCGTGACTTCTCCTTGAACTGGATCATCCGCCCCAGCTCGCCGGTGTGCGCCACGCACTCGAGCAGATAGCTGAGCGACCGGTGCGCAGGGACGTGGGACTGGATGAACAAGGTGGCCGGTTCGAGCCCGGAGGCCATCAGGAGGAGAGCCATCTCCTCCGTCCGCGTACGCAGCACCGACGGTTCGTGCGGCAGCGTCAGCGCGTGCAGGTCGGAGAGCCCGTAGAAGGCCGAGGAGCCGGCCGTTGCCCCCATCGGCCGCAGCGCGCCGAGCAGGTTGCCGAGGGTGAGCCGGCCGGAGGGTGTGATGAGGGAGAGTCGCTTGGTCATGGTGAACCTTTCGTGTGAAGAAGGCCCACGGGTCAGCGACGTTCACAAACGAAGGAGGCCGCCCGCAGGCGGCCTGATGTGAGTGCTCAACAATCGGATGGACCGCCTAGGAGGCGGGCCACCACTGAGTGGAACGAATGCTGAACACCTCTCCAGTGTCTCACACCTCACGGCTACCGTGTGGCCCATGACGACGACCACAGGGCCGAACACCTGCCAGGGCCACTCGACGGTCGTCTTCGACGAGAGCCTGGCCGACTACGACTTCGGCCCGACCCATCCGATGGCGCCGATCCGGGTGGACCTGACGATGCGACTGGCCGACGAGCTCGGGGTGCTCGACCACCTGAAGGTCGTCGAGGCGCCGATGGGCACCCCGGAGCAGCTGCTCACCGTCCACGACGAGAGCTACATCGAGGCGGTCATCAGGGCCGGCCGGAGCGGCGACCCGGACCTCGTCCACGGGCTCGGCACCGAGGACGATCCGGTCTTCCCGCACATCCACGACGCCAGCGCCCACATCGTCGGCGCGAGCATCGAGGCCTGCCGCCAGGTCTATTCCGGCGAGAGCCTCCACAGCGCCAACATCATGGGCGGCCTCCACCACGCGATGCGTGGCCGCGCCGCCGGCTTCTGCATCTACAACGACGTAGCCGCCGGCATCCAGTGGCTCCTCGACCAGGGCGTGAAGAAGGTCGCCTACGTCGACGTGGACGTGCACCACGGCGACGGGGTCGAGCGGGCCTTCTGGAACGACCCGCGGGTACTGACGATCTCGCTGCACGAGACCGGTCAGCTGCTCTTCCCCGGCACCGGCTTCGCCGAGGAGGTCGGCGGACCGGACGCCGAGGGGAGCGCGGTCAACGTGGCCCTGCCTCCTGGCACCGCCGACCACGGCTGGCTGCGCGCCTTCCACGCCGTCGTACCCGACCTGATCCGCGAGTTCCAGCCGGAGATCCTGGTGACCCAGCAGGGCTGCGACTCACACACCGACGACCCGCTCGCCGACCTGGCCCTGAGCGTGGACGGCCAGCGGGCGGCGTACGCCGCCCTCCACGAGCTCGCCCACGAGGTGTGTGCGGGCAAGTGGGTCGCGTTCGGCGGCGGCGGTTATGCCGTGGTCGACGTCGTGCCACGCGCGTGGACCCATCTTCTTGCGCTAGTCTCGGGTAATCCCTTGGAGCCGACGCTCGATGTGCCAGGAGGCTGGCGCGAACACGTGCAGACGCGACTCGGGAGGGTCGCGCCGTTGCGCATGACGGACGGACGTGAGCCGGCCTACCGCGACTGGGGAAGCGGATACGACCCCGGCACGTGGCTGGACCGGCAGGTCCATGCGACTCGCACAGCGGTGTTCCCGCTGCACGGGCTCGACCCGATGCCGTAGCTCGGGTGCCACGTCTCGACACGGGGTCGAGGAAGCATGCTTCGCCGTGCCCAAAAGCAACTCGACACGCCGGTGGTATGTGAGATTCTCAAGGGTGTCCCCTTCCCCATCAGTCACATCAGGCCCTATTCTCACTTTGGGATCGCGTTTTTGGACCAGCGGTGGGGAAGCCGCTGGCGTCGCGATCACTCGAGAGAGAACGGTGGAAGCAGATGGTTACTCCTTCTGGAGACATCTCTGACAGCAAGTTCCTGACCGTTGCTGAGGTTGCGTCGATGATGCGCGTGTCCAAGATGACGGTCTACCGGTTGGTTCACTCGGGCGAGCTGCCTGCGGTGCGAGTCGGTCGTTCCTTCCGGGTTCGGGAGGACGACGCGAACGAATACCTCAAGAGCTCGTTCTACAACGCGGGCTAGTTGTCGGACCCCGCGCCCGAGCAAGACGGGCGCGGGGGCAACACCTGTCTCACCGGGTCACCGATTCTCTCTGCGTCCGCTGGCTTGGTTAGTCTTACCCCCTAGGTCTGTTTGCCGCGCGCTGCGGTGAGTGGCCGCGTCGGCACCGGGCCGGCATTCTCTGCAACGATCGTGAAGGGTTCCCCGTGGGTTCTGTCATCAAGAAGCGTCGCAAGCGCATGGCGAAGAAGAAGCACCGCAAGCTGCTCAAGAAGACTCGCGTCCAGCGCCGCAAGCTCGGCAAGTGACGTACGTGGCGTAGGTGGCGGAACGCACCGGGCCCGGTCGGGTCCTCCTGGTCACCGGGGTCTCGCGTGACCTCGGGCGCCGTTTTGCGCGCGCTGCCGCCTGCCACCCCAACGTCGAGCGGGTGATCGGCGTCGATGTCGCACCGCCTCGCGGCGACATCGGCAAGGTCGGATTCGTCCGAGCCGACATCCGCAACCCGGTGATCGCCAAGGTGATCGCCAAGGAGGAGGTCGACACCGTCGTCCACCTCAGCGTCATCGCGACCCCCGGCAACACCGGGGGTCGATCGACGATGAAGGAGCTCAACGTCATCGGGACGATGCAGCTCCTCGCGGCGTGCCAGACCGCGCCGTCCCTGCGCCAGGTCGTGGTGAAGTCGACGACCCAGGTCTACGGGGCGAGCAGCCGCGACCCGGCGATGTTCACCGAGTCGATGGAGCCGCGGCGCACCCCGTCCTCCGGTTACGCCCGCGACGTGGCCGACATCGAGTCCTACGTACGCGGCTTCGCCCGGCGTCGTCCGGACGTCGCGGTCACGGTGCTGCGCTGTGCCAACGTCCTCGGACCGAGGGTGGTGAGCCCGATCGCGTCCCACTTCCGGCGCACGGTCGTGCCGAACGTGCTCGGCTTCGACCCGCGCCTGCAGTTCCTCCACGAGCAGGACCTCTACGGCGTCCTCGAGCATGCCGTACGCACCGGGGTGCCCGGCACCTTCAACGTCGCCGGCGACGGCGTGCTGACCCATTCCCAGGTGGCCCGACGGCTGCAGCGGATGACCGTGCCGATCCCCGAGCCCCTGTTCGGCCTGGCGAGGTTCGGCGGCGGCGAATACCCCGCCGAGCTGCGGGCGCTGCTGACCTACGGGCGAGGTGTCGACACCTCGCGGATGCGCTCCCTGCTGGGCTTCGAACCTCGCTACACCACCGAGGAGACGGTCGTAGACTTTGCGGAGAGCGTGATGCCGTCCGCCAACCGTGCCGACCGCGCGCTGGCAGCCCTGGAGAGCCGACTGACAGGAGCGTCCGGTGACTGAGTCCGCCGCCCACGGTTTCCCCGGCACCACCACCCGCGAGCGCCATCCGCTGCGGGCGATCCCGGCGACCGACTGGGCCGCGGCCCTGGAGAGTGCCGCCAAGGAGGTCTTCGGGGCCGAGTGGGAGGAGCAGCTCGCTCGGTTCATCGTGTTTCTGCGCCGCCGGATCTCGGGCGAATACTCCGTCGACGAATACGGCTTCGATCGTGAGCTCACCCAGCGCTTCCTGCTCGCCGTGTTGCGGCCCATCAAGGAGAAGTGGTTCCGGGTGGAGGTGCGCGGCATCGAGAACATCCCGACCGACGGTGGCGCCCTGATCGTCTCCAACCACTCCGGCACCATTCCGATGGACGGCCTGATGACCATGGTCTCGATCCACGACGCGCTCGGGCGAGACCTGCGCCCGCTCGGCGCCGACCTGGTCTTCCGGTTGCCGATCGTCGGCAACATCGCCCGCAAGGCGGGCGCGACGCTGGCCTGCAGCGAGGACGCCGAGCGGATGCTCCGCAACGGCGAGCTCGTCGGGGTCTGGCCCGAGGGGTTCAAGGGCATCGGCAAGCCCTACAGCGAGCGCTACAAGCTGCAGCGCTTCGGCCGCGGCGGCTTCGTGTCGTCGGCGCTGCGCACCGGCGTCCCGATCGTCCCGCTCTCCGTCGTCGGTGCCGAGGAGATCTACCCGTTGGTCGGCAACGTCCCGGCCCTCGCCAAGGTCCTCGGCGTGCCCTACCTGCCGATCACGCCGTTCTTCCCGCTCCTCGGGCCGCTGGGTCTCATCCCGCTCCCGTCGAAGTGGCTCATCGAGTTCGGCGAGCCGATCCGCACCGATGCGTACGACGCCTCGGAGGCCGACGACCCGATGCTGGTCTTCAACGTCACCGACCAGGTGCGCGAGACCATCCAGCAGACCCTCTACCGCCTGCTCGGCGAGCGCGCCTCCGTCTTCGGCTGACACGCCTGCCGAGGCGTCACCCGCGTCGGCCGAGACGTCAGCAGCGCTGGCCGAGATGGCACAGACGTGCCCACTCGGCCAGCGCTCGTGACGCTTCGGCGATTACGGGGTGAGGAGACCGGTGGCGCCGGCGAGCACGTCGCCGACCAGACCGGTGACACCGGTGACCAGGCCGGTGACGGGGTCCGTCACGGTGCCGGGGTCGGTCTCGGGCTCCTCGGTCGGGCCACCGTCGGAGGGCGTGGGAGTGGGCAGGATGCTGCCGTCCTCCGCAGGCTCCTCGGTGGCGGGCTTCTCCGGCTTGTCGCCCTTCTCGCCCTTGGGGTCGGTCACCGAGCCGGGACCGATCTTGTCGGGATCGATGGACGGCAGGTCGAGCGCGTTCTCGTCGGGGCTGATCGGCGGCAGCGCCTCCGCCTCGACGACGGTGTCGGCGGGAAGCAGCCCGTCGATCTCGGAGGTGAGGCTGGAGACCAGCGTCGCGGGCAGCTCGGTGATGCCGCCCTCGCAGGTGGGGCAGAGCTGAGCGGCGGCCTGGTCGATCAGCACGAGCGTCTGGGCGGCGTCGGAGACGGCTGGCTCGGCCCGCTCCGGCACGTTCGGGCTCAGCTCGGCCAGCTCCTCGACGCCATCGGCCGCGAACGTACGCAGCTGGGCGAGCGACTCGTTGTCCTGGGACTTCTCGAAGTCGCTGATGAGCAGATCGGAGCCGTGGGCAGCCTGACGCGAGAAGGTCTCGAGCGTCGCGGTGACCTGCTCGGCGTCGGTCATCGGCGCGTCGGCGACCAGGGACTTGGCCTCGCGCAGGCGGGTGCCGGCGTCCTCGAGGATCCGGATGCCGCGGGCCTGGGTGCTGACGGTGAAGCCGGCGGAGACGTTCTCGACGGCACGCTTGACCGGGTAGAGGGAGTCGCCCGGAAGAGCGGTCTGGGACGCGGCCGCGGCTCCCGCGGTGCCGCCGACGATCGCCATCGCAGCGAAGGCGACGGCCAGCTTGCGCTGCCGGCGCGGCTTCCGCACGGGTCCGACGGTGAGCTTGCGCTCGACGGTCTTCTCGGTGCGGGGCGCCGGCACGAGCTCGGTGTCGGCGGCCTCCATGAGGCGCTCACGGAGCGATGCGGTGAACTCGCGACGGGGAACGGCGGAGTCGCTGAGCGTGGAGAGCGACGAAGCGAAGGCTGCCAGATCGTGAAGCTCGTCGGCAGAATGCGAGGAACGCCGATCGGTCGCGGAGTACGCCGCGACCATTCGGTCGAACTCGTCGGCACGCTTTCGCGCCGGGAACGCCGGGCTCATCGGATGGTTCCTACTCGGTATCGGCAGTGAGGGATTCGTCGAAACAGCTGCGCACAAGGCCCAGCCATGTCGGACAACGAGTCGCCCCGGCCGCGGGTTACGGCAACCGGTCGAGCATTCAAGGTGGTGCGGAACACAATCATCAGCGGATCCCGTCAGGCATCTGCTTGGCGAGATTGCGGATCCCGCGCAGCTGGAGCTGTTTCACGGCCCCGTCGCTGCGTCCGAGGATAGCCGCTGTCTCGGCGATGGACAGCCCCTGGAGGAAACGCATGATGATGCAGTCGCGTTGTTCGTCGGGGAGCTTGGAGAGTGCTCCGAGCAGCATCTCGTTGGTGATCCCGGCCATCACGATCTTCTCCGGCCCGTCGGCAGGGGAGTCGTGCAGACCCATGTCTTCGGTCGTCATCTCCAGGCGCGTACGTCCCGCCTTGAAGTGATCGGTGGCCAGGTTGCGGGCGATGGTCATCAGCCAGGCGCCGAAGTCCTTGCCCTGCCAGCGGAAGCCGGTCATCGACCGCAGCGCCCGGAAGAAGGTCTCCGAGGTGAGGTCCTCGGCGACCTGGGCGGAGCGGGTGCGGTAGAAGAGGAACCGGTAGACGGCGCCGTTGTAGTGGTCGTAGAGGAGGCCGAACGCCTCCTTGTCACCCTTGCGCGCGAGCTCGACCAGCGCGATCAGCCGGGTGCGGTCGGCCTCGGTCTCCTCCGAGGAGGCGGCGAGCTCGGTGTCGTCGTCGGGCTCGTTGTCGGAGCGGGGATGGGTCTCGTGGCCGCCGCCCGAACCACGACGCTCGGGCTCGGCGAACGGGCCCGAGGCACCAGCCACACCGGCGTAGGCCGGTTCGTAGCCCTCGTTCATCAGGAGCGCGACCGCAGCGCGCAGGGCATCCAAGCGACGATGGACGTCATTGGCGCGGCGCGACATGTGGGTCCCTCCCGAAGACTCCCCCTGAGCGAGCCCAACCTTACGGGTTAGGGCATCCCGATGTCAGGTCCCGAGCCGAAGTCGTGTCGGCGTGTGGTGGCATTTTCATGACATGGCGATGAATACCCGGCCTGCATACCGGTCGCCAACGGCCGAAATCAGTGCTTGCGGCCGCGGAGCGCGATCGCCACCGCGATCGCCCCCGTGGCAGCTCCGCCCAGCGCTGCCGTCACCAGGCCGGCCCGGGCGGCCTTGCGCCCGGTGCGGTAGTCGCGGATCGGCCAGCCCTTCTGGCGCGCGTGGGCGCGCAGGCGCGCGTCCGGGTTGATGGCGCACGGGTGGCCGACCAGCGAGAGCATCGGCAGGTCGTTGTAGGAATCGGAGTAGGCCGCACAGCGGGACAGGTCGAGGTTCTCCCGGGCCGCGATCGCCTTGACCGCCTCCGCCTTGGCCGGCCCGTGGAGCATCTCGCCGACCAGCTCGCCGGTGTAGACGCCGTCCTCGGTCGCCGCCACCGTCCCGAGGGCGCCGGTGAGCCCGAGCCGCCGGGCGATGACCCGGGCGGCCTCGACCGGCGCGGCGGTCACCAGCCACACCCGCTGCCCCTGGTCGATGTGGGTCTGCGCGAGCGCCCGGGTGCCGGGCCAGATCCGGTGGGCCATGCCCTCGTCGAAGATCTCCTCCATCAGGCTCTCGACCTCCTCGGCGCGATGGCCGCGGATGAACGACAGCGCCGACGAGCGCGCCGACTCCATGTGGGCCGGGTCCTCGACCCCGGCGATCCGGAAGTACGCCTGCTTGTACGCCGCCGAGGCGATGTCCCGCGTACGGAAGAACTTGCGCCGATGCAGGCCGCGGGCCAGATGGAAGATCGTCGCGCCCTGCATGATCGTGTTGTCCACGTCGAAGAACGCGGCCGCCGTCGGGTCTCCACCCGTCGGGTAGAGCCAGGCCTCGATCTCCGCGGCCGCGGCCGATGCCTCGCCGGCGAGTGCCGAGCGGCGTTTGAGGTCTTTGCGCCGCAGCTCGGCGCGGCGGCGGTCGCTGGCGCTGCTCATTGCGCCAACAGTAGTGCTCCGGACGTCTCTGCGGCACCCAGGTGCCGTGGCAAGTGCGAAGATGGTCGGATGGAACCGCGTGTGACCTTCTACTCCCGTCAGGGCTGCCACCTCTGCGACGAGGCGAGGCTGGTCGTCGAGAAGGTGGTCGGCAACGACTACACCGAAGTCGACATCGACGCCGACGACGAGCTGCGCGAGCGCTTCACGGACGAGGTGCCGGTGACGTACGTCGACGGGAAGCAGCACGACTTCTGGCGGGTCTCGGAGGAGCGGCTGAGGGCAGCGCTGGCGCGCTCCCCAGAATAACTGTCGATTGGCCCAATACCCTGAACAACCCCCCTCTGACAACTCCACAAACACGTGTGCTAGCCGACGCTCTGCGAGTTTGTTCTCGCGGTCACAAAGTCCGTATGGTGGCTGAGCCGCAGGGCGATCCCGGGCTAAAAAGCCCCCGTCTGTGGCGCCGGCATTGAAAGAGCAGAGCGTGACGGCACGGAGTACGAATACGGGCGAGGGCAGCGGTGCCCAGGACCCCCACCGGGACATCCCCGAGGCGACAGTCGCCCGGCTCCCGGTCTACCTCCGGGTGCTGACCTCGCTCGCCGAGCGCAACATCGCCTCCTGCTCCTCCGAGGAGCTCGCCGCGGCCGCCGGGGTCAACTCCGCCAAGCTGCGCAAGGACCTCTCCTACCTGGGCTCCTACGGCACTCGCGGCGTCGGCTACGACGTCGACTACCTGAGCTACCAGATCGCCCGCGAGATCGGTGTCACCCACGACTGGCCGGTCATCATCGTCGGTATCGGAAACCTCGGTCAGGCGCTGGCCAACTTCTCCGGCTTCAGCAGCCGCGGCTTCCGCACCGTCGCGCTCCTGGACGCCGCCGAGCAGATGCAGGGTCGGACGGTCGCCGGGCTCGAGGTGCGGCCGTTCGCCGATCTGGCCGAGATCGTCGCGGCCGAGCAGGTCTCGATCGGCGTCATCTCGGTGCCGGCGACCGCGGCCCAGGACGTCGCCGACGCGATGGTCGAGGCCGGCATCAGCAGCATCCTCAACTTCGCGCCCGCGGTGCTCAACGTGCCGCCGGGTGTCGACGTGCGCAAGGTCGACCTCTCGATCGAGCTGCAGATCCTCGCGTATCACGAGTCGCGCAAGGCTGCAGAGGCAGACGAGACCGTGGACAATGGTTCCGAGGAAGGGATTACCGCATGAGCGTTCTGGTCGTCGGAATCTCGCACAACTCTGCGCCGGTCTCGCTGCTCGAGGCGGCATCGGTGGACGCGGACGGTCTGCAGAAGCTCCTCACCGACGTGGCTGGTTGTGAGCACGTCAGCGAGGCAGCGGTCATCTCGACCTGCAACCGCCTCGAGATCTACACCGAGGTGGATCGCTTCCACGGCTCGGTCGAGGAGCTTTCCCGTCGCATCATCGAGGGCGCCGGCCAGACGCTCGAGACGATGCTGCCGCACCTCTACGTCCACTACGACGACGGCGCCGTCTCCCACCTGTTCAAGGTGGCCGCCGGGCTCGACTCGATGGCCGTGGGCGAGGGCCAGATCCTCGGGCAGGCCCGCGCGGCGCTGCAGCTCGGCCAGGAGATGGGCACGGTCGGACCGGCGCTCAACAGCCTGTTCCAGCAGGCGCTCCGGGTCGGCAAGCGCTCGCGCGCGGAGACCGACATCGACCGGGCCGCGCCCTCGCTGGTGACCGCGTCGCTGGGCCGTTCCGCCCGAGCCGTGGGTGACGTACGCGGCAAGCGGGTCGCCGTCGTCGGCGCCGGTGCGATGGCCGGACTGGCCACCGCGACCGTCTCCCGGATGGAGGCCGCCGACGTCGTCGTGGTCAACCGCACCACGGCCAACGCCGAGCGCCTCGCCAAGGAGTACGCCGCGCGCGCGGCCTCCCTCGACGCGCTCGCCGCGGAGGTCGCGGCCGCCGACATCGTCATCACCTGCGCGGGCGCGAGCGGGCTGCTCGTTCCGGCCGACATGGTCGGCGACCGCAGCGGCCACCCGGTCGCGCTGATCGACCTGGCGCTGCCCCACGACATCGACCCCGACGCGGCCTCGCTCCCGGGCGTGACCCTGATCGACCTGGCCGCCCTCGCCGACGAGCTGCACGCCTCGCCCGCCGGCAAGGAGGTGCTCGCGGTCCGCGACATCGTCACCCAGGAGGTCGCGGCCTTCCTGAGCGCCCGCCGCCAGTCGGCGGTCACGCCGACCGTCGTCGCGCTGCGGAGCATGGCCACTGGCGTCGTCGACGCCGAGATGGAGCGCCTCGACAACAAGCTCCCCGACCTCGACGAGGCCACCAGGGCAGAGGTCCTCCGGACCGTACGCCGCGTGGCTGACAAGCTTCTCCACGAGCCGACCGTCCGGGTCAAGGAGCTCGCGAACGAGACCGGCGCGGTGTCGTACGCCGCGGCGCTCGCCGAGCTCTTCGCGCTCGACCAGAACGCCGTCTCGGCCGTCACCCGGGCCGACGTGCCGTCATCAGGTGGGATCGACAAGCTCGACCACCGGAATCTTGGTGATCTTTCATGAGGACCCTCCGCCTCGGCACCCGCCGATCCCAGCTCGCCGTCACCCAGTCGACCCTCGTCGCGGAGATGCTCCGCGCCCAGGGCCACATCGTCGAGCTGGTCGAGATCGTCTCCGAGGGCGACCGCACCCAGGCCAGCAACACCCCGCTGACCGGCGCGAACTCGACCGGCGTCTTCGTCAGCGCGCTGCGCGACGCGCTCCACGCCAAGGAGATCGACCTCGCGGTCCACTCGCTCAAGGACCTGCCGACCTACCCCGAAGAGGGCATCGAGCTGGTCGCGATCCTGCCGCGCGAGGACCCACGCGACGTGATCGTCGCCCGCGACGGGCTGACCCTCGGTGAGCTCCCGCCGGGCTCGCGGGTCGGCACCGGCTCGCCGCGCCGTGTGGCCCAGATCAAGGCCCTCGGCCTCGGCCTGGAGATCGCCGGCATCCGAGGCAACGTGGACACCCGCATCGGCAAGGTCCGCTCCGGTGAGTTCGACGCGGTCGTCCTCGCCCGGGCCGGCCTGGCCCGCATCGACCGGCTCGACGAGGTCACCGAGGTCCTCGACCCGATCCAGGTGCTGCCCGCGCCCGGTCAGGGGGCCCTGGCGGTCGAGTGCCGTGAGGGCGACGCCGATGCCGACGTACGCAAGATCCTGACCTCCCTCGACGACGCGCCCACCCGAGCAGCCGTCGAGGCGGAACGCGCAGTGCTCGCCACCCTCGAAGGTGGCTGTGCCGCGCCCATCGGGACCCTCGCCGACGTGGTGGAGGGTGAGGAAGGACCAGAGCTGTGGGTGCGGGCAGTCGCGCTCTCACTCGACGGCTCGCTCTCGGTTCGACTCTCCGCATCGGGGCCGCTCGACGACGCCGTAGGCGTCGGGCGCCGGCTCGCCGAGGAGATGCTCGCCGAGGGTGCAGCAGACCTGACCGACGATCCCACCACTGACCCAGGCCAGGCTGTCATGGACACGGGCGGTTCCCCCCAGACCGCTCCCGAGCAGGACAAGGTGCACAACGCATGACCCGAGCAAAGACCACCGAGCAGAAGGCCGAGCCCGGCTCGGCCACCCCACTGGGCTGGGTGTCCTTCGTCGGCAGCGGTCCCGGTGACCCTGAGCTGCTGACGGTACGGGCGATCGACCTGCTGAAGCAGGCCGATGTTGTCGTGACCGAGGCCCCCGAGCACGCTTCGATGGTGCGCGGCGTACTCGGCATCCCCGAGCCGGTCGAGCCGGCCGAGGGCGAAGAGACCCCGGAACCGGTCGGACCCGAGTTCATCGACGGCGGGTTCGGCGTGGACGGCCAGCCCCTGGCCAACGCCGCCCGTGCCAAGGCCGTCGTCAAGCAGGCGAAGCTGGGCAAGCGCGTCGTGCGCCTGATGACCGGCGACCCCTTCCTCTACGCCTCCGGCCCCGAGGAGGCGCAGTCCTGCGCCAAGGCGGGCATCGGCTTCGAGATCGTCCCCGGCGTCTCGTCCGTGTCGGCCGTCCCGGCCTACGCCGGCATCCCGCTGACGACCAAGGACCACCACGAGGTCGCGGTCGTGACCTGCAACGAGAAGATCGACTGGAGCCAGTACGCGGACAACCGCACGCTGGTCCTCCTCTCCGGTGTCGGCATGATCGGCGACATCGCCAAGGAGCTCGTCGCGGCCGGCCGCCCGGCCAAGACCCCGGTCGCGATCACCCGCGTCGGCACCACGACCGAGCAGGCGACGGTAGAGTCGACGCTGGAGAACATCGCCGTCGACGCTCGTGCCGCACGGATGGCGCCGCCGGCGATCGTGGTGATCGGCAAGGTGGTCAACTTGCGGGAGACGCTCTCGTGGTTCGAGACGAAGCCGCTCTTCGGCTGGCGCGTGCTCGTGCCGCGCACCAAGGAGCAGGCGCCGGCGCTGTCGCTGAAGCTGAAGGGCTTCGGCGCCGTGCCCGAGGAGGTCCCGACGATCTCCGTCGAGCCGCCGCGCAACCCGCAGCAGATGGACAAGGCCGTCCGCGGCCTCGTCGAGGGCCGCTACAACTGGATCGCCTTCACCTCGATCAACGCGGTGCGCGCGGTCCGCGAGAAGTTCGACGAGTACGGCCTGGACTGCCGTGCCTTCTCCGGTCTGAAGATCGCCGCCGTCGGCGAGAAGACCGCGCAGGCGCTGGAGGCCTGGGGCCTGCGTCCCGACCTGGTGCCGCACACCGACAACCAGTCGGCTGCCGGGCTCCTGGAGGTCTGGCCGGAGTACGACGAGGACCTCGACCCGATCAACCGGGTCTTCCTCCCGCGCGCCGACATCGCCACCGAGAACCTCATCGCCGGCCTGGTCGACCTCGGCTGGGAGTGCGACGACGTGACCGCCTACCGCACCGTCCGGGCGGCTCCGCCGCCCGCGCCGACCCGCGACGCGATCAAGACGGGCAAGTTCGACGCGGTGGTCTTCACCTCGTCGTCCACGGTCCGCAACCTGGTCGGCATCGCGGGCAAGCCGCACACCTCCACGGTGATCGCGGCGATCGGTCCGGCCACCGCCAAGACTGCCGAGGAGCACGGCCTGCGGGTCGACGTGATGTCGCCGGAGCCGTCGATCGAGGCGCTCACCGAGGCGCTCGCCGCCTTCGGTGCCGCGCGTCGCGCCTCGCTGGTCGAGCAGGGTCTGCCGGTCACCAAGCCGTCCGACCGGCGCCCGGCCTCGCGCCGCCGTTCGCGCACGAGCTGACACCACGCTGGTCGAGCCGCGGAGCCGCTAGGCGGAGGCGTGTCGAGACCAACACAGTCGCAACGAACCGTGTTGGTCTCGACACCGCTCGCTGGCGCTCGCGGGCTCGACCGGCGGCGTACTCTGGAGATCTGATGAACATCGAGAAGCCCGTGATCCGTCCCCGGCGCCTGCGGCGCACGCCGATCCTGCGCCGGATGGTCGCCGAGACGGCCGTACGTCCCGCCAACCTGGTCCTGCCCGCGTTCGTGCGCGAGGGGATCAGCGAGCCCGTCCCGATCTCGAGCATGCCGGGCGTGGTCCAGCACAGTCGTGAGTCGCTGCGCAAGGCGGCGGCCGAGGCGGCTGCTGCAGGCATCGGCGGGATCATGCTGTTCGGCGTACCGGAGAAGAAGGACGCGGTCGGCTCGGGCGCGCTGGACCCCGAGGGCATCCTCAACGTGGCCATCGCCGATGTCGTCTCCGAGGTCGGCGACTCCCTCACCGTGATGAGCGACCTGTGCCTCGACGAGTTCACCGACCACGGTCACTGCGGCGTCCTGACCGAGGACGGCTCCGTCGACAACGACGCCACGCTCGAGATCTACGCCCAGATGGCCATCGCGCACGCCGAGGCCGGCGTCGACATGGTCGGCCCGTCCGGGATGATGGACGGCCAGGTCGCGGTCACCCGCGACGCCCTCGACAGCGCCGGCCACACCGACGTCTCGATCCTCGCCTACTCCGCGAAGTACGCCTCCGCCTTCTTCGGGCCGTTCCGCGAGGCGGTCAACTCCGCGCTCCAGGGCGACCGGCGCACCTACCAGCAGGATCCGGCCAATGCGCTGGAGGGTGTCCGCGAGGCGCTCCTTGACGTGGCCGAGGGCGCCGATATCGTGATGGTCAAGCCCGGGCTCCCGTATCTCGACGTCCTGCAGCGAGTGCGTGAGTCTGTCGATGTTCCCGTGGCTGCCTACAACATCTCGGGGGAGTACGCGATGTTGGAAGCCGCCGCTGCGAACGGCTGGATCGACCGCGAACCGGCGATCCTGGAGACACTCACCGCCTTCAAGAGGGCGGGCGCGGACGTCATTCTGACCTACTGGGCCACCGAAGCGGCCGGCTGGCTGCGAGGCTGACGTACTCGCCTCACCAGCCGAGCAGCTCTGTGACGTGGAACATATCCTGAGAGTAGACTCGCGACCGTGACCAATCGAGAGTTGGGCAGCCCGAAGCGCACCGGCCGGCCACGCAACAGTGGACGTGATTCGGCGAATCCGCGGGAAGAGATCCTCAAAGAGGCGTCCAGGCTTTTCACCGCTCAAGGGGTCGCGGCGACGACGATCAGTCAGATCGCCGAGTGCGTCGGACTGCGCCAGTCCTCGATGTACTACTACTACAAGTCCAAGGAGGAGATCCTCTCCGCCTTGATGGAGAAGAACCGCGAGTCGCTGACGCTCGCCGAGAAGCTTCTCGAGGAGGACGGACCGGTCGCTCCGCGGCTCTACGCCTTCCTCTACACCGACGTCCGCCAGCTGTGCACCGCCCCGCTCGACTTCTACGAGCTCGAGGTCGCCGCGCTGGCGCAGCCGCAGGTCTTCGCAGGCTTCGAGGAGGACGGCGACAAGCTGCGCGACGCGGCCGCCCGGCTCCTGGAGCTCGGCGTCGACAGCGGTGAGCTGCGCCAGACCGACCCCGCCGCCACCGCCCTGATGCTGCTCTCGCTCAACGAGGGCGCCCAGCACCGGCTGTGGCACGGCCGCCGCGACGAGGAGAAGGCCTCGGAGAGCTCCGACGCCCTGGCCCAGTCGGTCGCCGACTACCACCTCAGCTCCCTGCTGACCGACGCGTCCTCCCTGGCTGCCGTCCGCGAGGCCGGCCGCGACTTCGTCACCGAGTACGAGGACGACGAGCCCGCCGCCTGAGCGCCCCAGACATGCGAAGGGCCCCGCCGGTCGGCGGGGCCCTTCGTGCGTCGGATCAGTTGCCGGTGAGCGCACCGAACAGGCTGCCGAGGATGCCCTTGAGGATGAGCGTGAGCACGTTGCTGACGGTTGCGTTGACCTGCTCGAGCGTCTTTCCGGCCATCGCGTTCACGCACTGGTTCAACGCCTGGCCCGACTGGCTCGCGTTGAGGAGCGGGTACTTCGCCAACTCACGCTGGCAGGCGGAAAGAATCTGGGAAGGCGTAGCGACGACCGTCTCGACCGTCTCCTTCAGCGGCTCGGTCACCGCCTCCGCAGACCCGCCGGTGCTGCCGCCGCCGGTGCCACCGCCGCCCGTGCCGCCACCACCGGTGCTCCCGCCGGGCGTCTCCCCGGAGGGCGCCTCGCTGGACGGCGAGGACGGAGACTGGGAAGCGCTGCCGCGCGGGCCGGCCTTCGGGCCGCCGGCCCGGAACTCGCGGTCCTTCTGCTTCGACGTCTTGGGAGCTTCCATCCGCGGGATCGCGTAGTCGACCGGGACCGTGCTGTTCGGGATCGAGGTGAACTCGCCGGAGCGGTAGGCCTCGGCGATGCCGAGCACCGTCGTGACGTACGACTGGCTGTGGTTGTAGCGGTAGACCGCGGCCCGCGCGCCCTGGTCGGTGGAGAGGTCGTCGTCGCCGGAGCAGAGGTAGACCGCGGAGGCGAGGGCGGCGTCGTTGATGTCCTGAGGGTTGCGCTTGCCGTCACCGTCGGCATCGACACCGACCATCGCCCAGGTGGACGGGATGAACTGCATCGGCCCGATCGCGCGGTCGTAGGTGGTGTCGCCGTCGTACTGGCCGCCGTCGGTGTCGTTGATCTGGGAGACGTTGCCCTTGCCGTTGAGGGGCACCCCGAAGATGCCGGGGGTGGAGACGCCCTCGGCGGTGAGACGGTTGTCGTTGGCGCGACCGTGGTTGGACTCGACCCGGCCGATCGCGGCGATCAGCGGCCAGTCGATCTTGCAGGCCGCGTCGGCGGCGTTGATGACCGTCGCCGCACGCTGGTAGGCAGCGAGCGCGGCGGACGGGATGCCGGCCGCGCTGGCCGTGCCGGGGAGCGACTTGTCGCCCTGGTTGGTCGAGGCCGACACGCTGGCCGGCGCCTGGATCGCCTCGGACGGAACCGAGGTCCCGTCGGGCAGGCTGAAGGCGTCGTCGTAGCTGGTGGTCCCTGATGCGGTGGCACTCGACTGCGTCAGACCGGTGACGTTGACCGTCCAGGCCGCGCTCAGCAGCGCGAGCGGAACGAGCGCGGTCGCCTTCTGAAGGCGGTTGTAGCGCGATGCGGACATCGAATCTCCCTCTCAATCCCCAGGGTCGAAGGTCCCGGGTCTTGCTCCCCAAATGCAAGGTTCTCAACGAACCGTCTCACGTCAAAGTTACGCACGTCACGTTTTACTGGCACATTGCGTTCCAGTTAACGAGACGCCGATGAGACGCAGGTTACGGCCGGTCGTGACGTAGAACATCGAAATTCGTACGCATCGGTAACCCGATTCCGTGGAAACGTGTGCGGTGGGATGCGGCCTGGAATGGGATTGTGCGTGGCGTTGATGAAGAATGAGCCGGTGCCTCACGACATCGCACCCCTGTCCGCAGCGGCCTCCGAAGCTCTCTTCGCCCGCGCGAAGGCCGTGACGCCGGGCGGCGTGAACTCGCCCGTGCGCGCCTTCAACGCGGTCGGCGGCACGCCCCGCTTCATCCGGGAGGCGAAGGGAGCGTGGTTGACCGACGTCGACGGGAACGAGTACGTCGACCTGATCTGCTCCTGGGGCCCGATGCTGCTGGGCCATGCCCATCCCGAGGTCCAGGCGGCGGTCCTGGAGGCGGTCACGCGCGGCACCTCCTACGGCACCCCGACGACGCCCGAGGTCGAGCTCGCCGAGGCGATCGTGGAGCGGGCGCCGGTCGAGAAGGTGCGGTTCGTCAGCAGCGGCACCGAGGCGACGATGAGCGCGATCCGGCTGGCGCGAGGGTTCACCGGCCGCGACGTGATCCTCAAGTTCGCCGGCAACTACCACGGCCACGTGGACTCCCTCCTGGCGAGCGCGGGCTCCGGGCTGGTCACCCACGCCATCCCCGGCACCCCGGGCGTCCCCGAGAGCAGCACCGAGCTCACCGTCGTGCTGCCCTACAACGACCGTGCCGCGGTGACCGCTGCCTTCGAGACCTATCAGGGCCGGGTGGCCTGCCTGATCACCGAGGCCTCGCCGGGCAACATGGGCGTCGTGCCGCCGGAGCCGGGCTTCAACCAGTTCCTGAGCGAGACCTGCAAGGACAACGGCGCCCTGTTCATCTCCGACGAGGTGATGACCGGGTTCCGGGCCAGCAAGCAGGGTCAGTGGGGGATCGACGGCAAGCACGAGGGCTGGACGCCCGACCTGGTCACCTTCGGCAAGGTCATGGGCGGCGGCTTCCCGGCGGCGGCCTTCGGCGGCCGCGCCGACGTGATGGGCTCGCTCAGCCCCGACGGGCCGGTCTACCAGGCCGGCACGCTCTCCGGGAACCCGGTCGCGACCACGGCCGGCCTCACGACGCTCAGGCTGGCGACCGACGAGGTCTACGACCACATCGGCAAGGCCGCCGAGACGGTGAAGGAGGCGATCGTGGAGAGCTTCACCAAGGTCGGTCTCCCGCACGTCATCCAGTCCACCGGCACGATGTTCTCGGTCTTCTTCACCGACAGGCCGGTGCGCAACTTCGACGAGGCCAAGACGACCGACGAGGCGGCGTACAAGGCCTTCTTCCATGCGATGCTCGATCAGGGTGTCTATCTGCCGCCGAGCGCCTACGAGGCCTGGTTCCTGTCCTCCGCTCACGACGAGCGGGCGCTCTCTCGGATCACGGAGGCGCTCCCATACGCCGCCGAGGCTGCTGCAAAGGTGCTTTGAAAGGTGAAGGAATGAGTATCGAGACCACGGTTCACCTGCTGCGTCATGGCGAGGTGCACAACCCGGAGGGCATCCTCTACGGGCGCCGTCCCGGGTTCAACCTCTCCGAGCTCGGGCTGCAGATGGCCGAGCGGGTCGCCGACCGCATCGGTGGGCAGGACATCACCCACGTCATCTCGAGCCCGCTCGAGCGCGCGCGGCAGACCGCGGGGCCCCTGGCCAAGGCGCTCGGCGTCGACATCTCGCTCGACGAGCGAGTGCTCGAGTCGGAGAACCTCTTCGTCGGCAAGAGCTTCAAGGACGGCTTGGGGCCGCTGAAGGACCCCAAGGTCTGGCCGAAGCTGCTCAACCCGTTCAAGCCGTCCTGGGGCGAGCCCTACCTGGAGATCGTGTCCAGGATGATGTCTGCGATCCACGACGCCCGGGATCTCGCGCGCGGCCACGAGGCGGTCATCGTCTCCCACCAGCTGCCGATCTGGACCACCCGGCTGCACATCGAGGGCCGCAGCTTCCTGCACGACCCGCGCCGCCGCCAGTGCGCGCTGTGCTCGCTGACCTCGCTGCACTTCGTCGACGACGAGTTCGTCGCGCTCTCCTACGGTGAGCCCGCGGGCGACATGCTGCCTGCGAAGGACAAGTACGCGCCGTTCTCGGCCGGCGACATGGACGAAGATTAACCGGGCTCTCAGGTTTGTCAGGAAGAGTCCTGCCCGTGCGTAAGAAGTTAGGTGGCCTCGTCCTCACGGTGGTGATGGTGGGGCTGCTGGCCGCGTGCGGGCAGAACGGCACCAACGAGGCCGGCTACATCTCCGGTGACGGCCGCACCCAGGAGATCCCGGTCGCCGATCGCGGCGAGCCGGTCGAGCTGACCGGCGAGACCCTCGACGGCAAGCCGTTCGACCTCGCCGACACCCGTGGCAAGGTCACCGTGCTCAACGTGTGGTGGACCGGCTGTGCGCCGTGCCGCAAGGAGATGCCGATGCTCCAGGCGGCCTACGAGGAGCTCGGCGACGAGGTCGCCTTCGTGGGGCTCAACACCCGCGACGCCTCGGCCGCCCAGGGGCTGGCGTTCGAGCGTCACTACGGCGTCGAGTACCCGTCGGTCTACTCGCCCGACGGCGCCGCGGTCCTCGCGCTGAAGGGCTCGCTGGCGCCTCGCGCCATCCCGGCCACCGCGATCCTCGACGCCGAGGGGCGCGTGGCTGCGCTCATCCGCGGCGAGATCCCCTCGGCGCGTACGCTCGACGAGCTCATCACCTCGGCAGGGGCGTCGTCGTGACGGATTGGTTCGCGAGCACCGCCGGGGGCGGGTCGCTGCTGCTGGCGGTCCCGATCGCGCTGCTGGCCGGGTTCCTCTCGTTCATCTCGCCGTGCACGCTGCCGATGCTCCCCGGCTACCTCTCCTACGCCACGGGCCTGTCCGGCGCCGACCTCGCCTCCGGTGACGTACGCCGCGGCCGCATGCTCGCGGGCGCCCTGCTGTTCGTTGCCGGGTTCTCGGTGGTCTTCGTCCTGATGGGCATCACCGTCGGCGGGATCGCCTACAAGCTGCTCGAGTTCCAGCAGACCGGCACCAAGGTCCTCGGCGTCCTCTCGATCGTCATGGGGATCGCGTTCATGGGCTTCATCCCGCTGCTGCAGCGCGACCTGAAGTTCCACAAGGTGCCAGCGGTCGGCCTGGCCGCCGCCCCGCTGCTCGGCTTCCTCTTCGGGCTCGCCTGGACCCCGTGCACCGGGCCGACGCTCGGTGTCATCGCCGGGCTCGCCTGGGACCAGGGCACCGCCGCCCGCGGCGGCCTGCTGCTCGCGGTCTACGCGCTGGGCCTCGGCATCCCGTTCGTCCTCGTCGCGGTGATGTGGCGCAAGGCCACCGTCGCGCTGAGCTGGTTCCGCCGCCACAGCCGCGCGATCACGATCATCGGCGGTGTCGTGATGATCCTGATCGGCGTCGCCATGCTCACCGGTTGGTGGGACAACGGCATGCAGTGGCTGCAGGTCCAGGTCGTCCAGCGTTGGGAGGGCATCGCGCTGTGAGCACCACCTCCGCCCCTGACCGCAAGAAGCAGTCCGACGAGCGCCGCGCCGGCGAGCTGAACGCCCGCGAGCTGGCGCGCTGGGGCTGGCGCCAGCTGACCTCGATGCGCACCGCGCTGATCCTGCTCCTGCTGCTCGCGCTCGCGGCCGTCCCGGGGTCGCTGATCCCGCAGGACGGGGTCGACTCGCTGAAGGCCGACCAGTGGCGCGAGGCGCACACGACGCTGACGCCGATCTACGAGAAGCTCGGCCTCTTCAACGTCTACTCGACGCCCTGGTTCGCCGCGATCTACCTGCTGCTGATGGTCTCGCTGGTCGGCTGCATCATCCCGCGCTGCCTGGTCTACGCGAAGGCCATGCGCGCGCAGCCGCCGGCGACTCCAGCCAACCTGACCCGGCTGCCCGACTCCGCGACGTACGTCACCGACGAGGAGCCGGAGGAGGTGCTCGCCGCCGCGCGCAAGACCCTTCGTGGCTATCGGCTGCGGAAGGAGGGCGACGGCGAGTCGGTGAGCGCCGAGAAGGGCTACCTGCGCGAGGCCGGCAACCTGGTCTTCCACATGTCGCTGATCATCGTGCTGGTGGCGTTCGCGTTCGGCAGCCTGTTCGGCTACAAGGGCGGCGTGATCGTGCTGGTGGGGGAGGAGTACGGCTTCGCCAACGAGCTCTCGCAGTACGACGACTTCAAGCCCGGCTCGCTCTTCGCCCCCGAGGACCTCGACGACTTCACCTTCAAGATCGACGACTTCTCCGCCGAGTGGCTGACCACCGGGGCTGGAGCGGGAACGGCGCGCGGGTTCGAGTCCAAGATCCGCTACACGGAGGGTGGGAGCGAGGAGAAGCGGTATGACCTCAAGGTCAACCACCCGCTGACCATCGGAGGCACCGACGTCTTCCTGCTCGCCCACGGCTACGCACCGGTGATCACGGTGCGCGACGGCGAGGGCAACGTGGCCTACTCCGGCCCGACGATCTTCCTCCCGCAGAGCCAGAACCTGCTCTCCTTCGGCGTTGTCAAGGCGCCGTACGCCTCGCCCGAGGAGCTCGGTTTCCAGGGGCTGTTCTACCCGTTCGAGGGCACGGTCGACGGCGAGCCGGTCAACCTGATGGGCGACATCGGCGACGGCTCCCACGCGATGCTCTCGCTGCAGGGCTTCCGAGGCGACCTCAATCTCGACGCCGGGCCGCAGTCGGTCTACGCGCTCGACACCTCGAAGGCCAACATGATGTCCCCGGACGAGTCCGGGAAGGCGTTCAACCTGCGGCTGGGGCAGACGGTCGAGCTGCCCGACGGACTGGGCTCGATCTCTTTCGACGACGTCCAGCAGTGGAACCGGGTCCAGATCTCCAAGTCGCCCGGCAAGGAATGGGCGCTCCTCGGCGTATCGCTGGCCCTGGTGGGGTTGCTCGGCTCGCTCTTCATCCGCCCGCGACGGGTGTGGGTTCGCGCCCGCCGGGTCGACGGGGGCACACTGGTCGAGATCGCCGCCCTCGACCGCTCCGGCGGTGGAGACACCGCAGCTGTAGTCACCGGTCTCGTCGAGGCCCTACGAGGCGCGCGAACACAGGAGGATAAGGATGTCTGACCACACCTGGGGCGTACTCAGCAACCAGGCCATCACGGCCGCCGGGGTCGTCTACTTCCTGGCGCTGCTCTGCGCGCTGGTCGAGTGGTCGGCCTGGCAGTCGCGTGCCCGCTCCGCGGTCGCTGCGAAGGAGCTCGTCGGTGCCGGCGCCCCGGTGGACGAGACCGAGGCCGAGCCGAACCCCGCCGATGCCGTACGCGAGCAGCGGGCCGCCCTCTTCGGACGCCTCAGCCTGCTGCTGACCGGTCTCGCAGTGGTCTGTCACCTGGTCGCGCTGGTCGCCCGCGGGATGGCCGCCGACCCCAACCGGGTGCCGTGGGGCAACATGTACGAGTTCACCATCTCGGGCTCGTTCGTGGTGGCCGCTGCCTACGTCGTCCTGCACCGGCGCCTGAAGCTGGCCTGGATGGCGCCGTGGGTGCTCGGGTTCACCGTCGTGGTGCTCATGCTGGCCGTCGTCGGCCTCTACGAGCCGGTCGCGCCGCTGACCGAGGCGCTCAACTCCTACTGGCTCGTCATCCACGTCATCGCCGCCATCATCGCCACCGGCGGGTTCACGCTCGGCGGCATCGCCGCGGTGGCGTACCTGCTCAAGTCGCGCTTCCCCGACTCCGCCCTGCTCGCGCGGGTGCCGGAGCTGGACGCGCTCGACCGGGTCTCCTACCGGATCCACGCCTTCGCGTTCCCGGTGTGGACCTTCGGGGTGCTGATCTCCGGTCCGATCTGGGCCCACGAGGCCTGGGGCTCCTACTGGAACTGGGACCCCAAGGAGGTCTGGGCGTTCATCACCTGGGTCGTCTACGCGGGCTACCTGCACGCGCGGGCGACCGCCGGCTGGAAGGGCAAGAAGGCGGCGATCGTGGCGCTGATCGGCCTGGCCACGCTGTGGTTCAACTTCATCGGCATCAACTACTTCTCCTCGACCTCGCAGCATTCGTACGCTGCGCCGGCTGCTCCGACGGCCGAGCTCGTCGAGACCACCCGATAGGGAATCCCCATGAAAGAGTTCTGGATCTACACCGGCCTGCGACTGCTGTCGCTGCTCGCCACCTTCGGCATCGTGGCGGGCATCTGGTCGCTGGTCGCGGGCGAGGTCAACCTGTTCTTCGCCGTGATCCTGGCGTTCGTGATCAGCGGCGTGCTGTCCTTCTTCGTGCTCGACCCGCAGCGGCGGGCCTTCGCCGAGAAGGTCGAGGCCCGGGCTGCGAAGGCGGTCGAGGCCGCCCGTGCCAAGGAGGACGCCGAGATCGACACCGCGTCCAACGGCGAAGGCGATAGCCACAAGGTGTCCTGACCTGGTAAGCAACGGTCATGTCGATCGTTCACAAGGCCACCCTCACCCCGACGAAGAAAGAGATCTTCGGCGCCTGGCTCGCCACTCAGGCCTGGTCGCCGGGTGAGCTGACCGACACGATCGGCTCTTACCGGTTCGACGACCCGGCCGGGAAGGTCGGGATCGAGTGCGTGCTCCTCGAGGTCGGCGAATCGGTCGTCCACCTCCCGGTCTCCTACCGGGAGGCGCCCCTCGACGGCGCCGAGGACTTCCTGATGGCGACCAGCGAGCACTCGACGCTGGGGACGCGCTACGTCTACGACGCCTGCGCCGACCCGGTGGCCGTCCGGGCGCTGCTGTCGGCCGCGCTCACCGGCGCGACCCAGGAGCCGATGGACGTCTACGACCGCGGCCGCCTGGTCGAGCGCCGCGAGACGGTCGTGACCGCCGCCGGCACCGGCTCGTGGGCCCGCAACGCGGTGCCGCACTTCGACGGTGTCACGATCCGCTCCCACGGTGTCGAGTCGCGCGTCGACGTCGGCAGCTTCGTGGTCGTCGTGAAGCGCGTCGTCGACGGCTCCGACGCGGACGGCACGGAGTCGATCCGGGTGACGTGGCCGGGCGGTTCCGGCTCGCTGGTCGGCGTACGTCACCGCTGATCCCACAGACGCCGAGTCGGCGTGTCTGTCTCGTTGGTAGGCGTCGAGTCGGCGTGTCTGTCTCGGTGTAGCTCGTCGAGTCGGCTTGGGCTGGGACAGATGCGCCGACTCGGCGATCCGGGCTGGGACAGATGCGCCGACTCGGCGTGATTCAACAGGCCTCGCGCCCTGTCTGTGAGTCCCCTGTGCGAGCGAGGTGATCAACGGGGCCTCCCGTAAGTCACGAGTCGGAAACATCCTCGTCCTGCACTTGACGCATTCGGACGTCAGGAGGCAGATTGTCCCGATGTGAGCGTTCACATCTGTGAGTCGGCTCACCCGGGAACCGGCCCCTCAGCCGGTCTCCGGCACCCCCGACAGCGGCGCGTGGGCCTACCGACGCGGCCGTAGATGAAATGGAGCAGGTTAGTGCGCAAGGTACTCACCACGATCACCGCGGCGGCGCTTGCGCTCGGCCTGGCGGCATGCGGTGGCGACGGCGGCGAGGGCGGCGACAAGGGCACCGTCGGTGTGGCCATGCCGACCAAGTCCTCGGAGCGCTGGATCGCAGACGGCAACAACATCAAGAAGCAGCTCGAGGCCGAGGGCTACAAGGTCGACCTGCAGTACGCCGAGGACGACATCCCGACCCAGGTCTCCCAGGTCGAGAACATGGTCACCAAGGGCGTCGACGTCCTGGTGGTCGCGGCCATCGACGGCACCGCGCTCGGCGACGTCCTCGAGACCGCGGAGTCGCAGGACATCCCGATCATCAGCTACGACCGCCTCATCCGCGACACCGAGGCCGTCGACTACTACTCGACCTTCGACAACTACCAGGTCGGCGTGCAGCAGGCCACCTCGCTGGTCGAGGGTCTGAAGGCCAAGGGCAAGGGCCCCTACAACGTCGAGCTCTTCGGTGGTTCGCCCGACGACAACAACGCCACCTTCTTCTGGAACGGCGCCATGTCGGTGCTCGAGCCGCTGATCAAGTCCGGCGAGATCGTCATCCCCTCCGGCCAGACCGACTTCAAGCAGGCCGCGATCCTGCGCTGGGACCCCGCCACCGCGCAGAAGCGCATGGAGGACATCCTCACCAAGACGTACGCCTCCAAGAAGGTCCAGGGCGTGCTCTCGCCCTACGACGGCCTCTCGCTCGGCATCATCGCCGCGCTCAAGGGCAACGGCTACACCACCGCCGACCTTCCGGTCGTGACCGGTCAGGACGCCGAGGTGCAGTCGGTGAAGTCGATCAACGCCGGTGAGCAGTACTCCACGATCTTCAAGGACACCCGCGAGCTCGCGAAGGTGACCGTCGACATGATCGTCGCCGTCGGTGCGGGCGAGGAGCCCGAGGTCAACGACACCGAGACCTACGACAACGGCAAGAAGGTCGTTCCGTCCTACCTCCTCGACCCGGTCGTGGTCACCAAGGACGACGTCACCAAGGTGCTCGTCGACTCCGAGTACTACACCGCCGACGAGATCAAGTAGCACCCCGTACGCGGCGTGGGCCCGGGTCCCTCCGGACCGGGCCCACGCCGGCCCCTTGCCAGATAGCAGGAACCACATGAGCTCACCGATCCTGGAGATGCGCGGCATCACCAAGGAGTTCCCCGGCGTCAAGGCGCTCTCCGACGTCAACCTCGTCGTCAACCGCGGTGACATCCACGCGATCTGCGGTGAGAACGGCGCCGGCAAGAGCACCCTGATGAAGGTGCTCAGCGGGGTCTACCCCCACGGCACCTACAGCGGCGACATCGTCTTCGAGGGCGAGACCGCGAAGTTCGCCAACATCCGGCAGAGCGAAGCCGCCGGCATCGTGATCATCCACCAGGAGCTCGCCCTCATCCCCGAGCTCTCGATCGCGGAGAACATCTTCCTCGGCAACGAGACGGCCAAGCGCGGCATCATCGACTGGGGCCGCGCCAACCGCGAGGCGATCGATCTGCTCGCCCGGGTCGGCCTGCGCGAGAACCCGCTGACCCCGGTGAAGAACCTCGGCATCGGCAAGCAGCAGCTGGTCGAGATCGCCAAGGCGCTCTCGAAGGAGGTCAAGCTGCTCATCCTCGACGAGCCGACGGCCGCCCTCAACGACGACGACTCCCAGCACCTGCTCGCCCTGCTCAAGGGCCTCCAGGAGAAGGGGATCACCTCGATCATGATCAGCCACAAGCTGAACGAGATCGAGCAGATCGCGGACGAGATCACCATCATCCGCGACGGCCAGAGCATCGAGACCCTCTCCGTCGCCGCCGGCGGCGTGGACGAGGACCGGATCATCCGCGGGATGGTCGGCCGTGACCTGGAGAACCGCTTCCCCGACCACACCCCCTCCATCGGGGACGTCCTCTTCGAGATCCGCGACTGGACCGTCATGCACCCGCAGGACAGCCACCGCGAGGTCATCCGCCGGGCCAACCTGTCCGTGCGAGCCGGCGAGATCGTCGGCATCGCCGGGATGATGGGTGCGGGACGTACGGAGCTGGCGCGATCGATCTTCGGTCGCTCCTACGGCTCCCGGACCTCCGGCTCGCTGGTGCTGGACGGCGAGGAGCTGCACCTCAACACGGTCACCCAGGCGATCGAGGCCGGCATCGCGTACGTCTCGGAGGACCGCAAGGGGCTGGGCCTCAACCTCATCGACGACATCAAGACCTCGGTCACCGCGGCGGCGCTGAAGAAGCTGCGGCGCGGGCTGGTCGTCGACGAGCACAAGGAGGTCGTGGTCGCAGAGGGCTACCGCAAGAACCTCAACATCAAGGCGCCGTCGATCACCGCCGGGGTCGGCAAGCTCTCCGGCGGCAACCAGCAGAAGGTGGTGCTGTCCAAGTGGATGTACACCGACCCGAAGCTGCTGATCCTCGACGAGCCGACCCGAGGCATCGACGTCGGCGCCAAGTACGAGATCTACGGGATCATCCAGGAGCTCGCCCGCAGCGGTCGCGGCGTACTGGTGATCTCCTCCGAGCTGCCCGAGCTGCTCGGCCTGTGTGATCGCATCTACACGCTCGCCGAGGGCGTGATCACCCATGAGTTCGACCGCTCAGAGGCCACCCAGGAGTCCCTGATGCGCTACATGACCGCGGACGCGAGGAAGTAACACCCGATGAATGCCCTGCTCAACACGCTGCGCGGGAACGTCCGCCAGTACGGGATGATCATCGCTCTGGCGGCGATCGTCATCCTCTTCCAGATCTCGACCGAGGGTGTGCTGCTCAAGCCGCTCAACGTCTCCAACCTGGTCGTCCAGAACGCACAGATCCTGATCCTGGCCATCGGCATGGTGATCGTGATCGTGGCGCGCCACATCGACCTCTCGGTCGGCTCCGTGGCCGCCTTCGTCGGCGCCGCCTCGGCGATCATGATGACCCAGTACGACTTCCCGTGGTGGCTGGCCGTCTTCGTCGGCCTGCTCATCGGCACCGCGATCGGCGCCTGGCACGGGTTCTGGGTCGCGTACGTCGGGATCCCGGCGTTCATCGTCACCCTGGCCTCGATGCTGCTCTTCCGTGGTCTGACCCTGGTCGTGCTCAAGGGCGCGACCGTCGGTGGTCTCCCGGAGCAGTTCAAGAACATCGGCAACGGGTTCTTGCCGGAGGTCGGGCCGGACACCGGGCTCCACAACCTGACGATCCTCATCGCCGTCGTCGCCGTCGCGGTGCTCATCGTGCTCGAGGTGCGGCGCCGGGCGGCTCAGGCCGCGTACAACTTCGACGTCCTGCCCTTCCCGCTCTTCGTGGTCAAGCTGGCGCTGCTGACGATCGTGATCATGTACTTCGCCTACCTGCTCGCCGACGCGCGCGGGCTGCCGATCGTCGGCCTGATCCTCGGCGGGCTGATCGTGGTCTACACGTTCATCATGAACAGGACCGTCTTCGGCCGGCACGTCTACGCGATCGGCGGCAACGTCGACGCGGCCACGATGTCCGGCGTCAACACGAAGCGTGTCGACTTCCTGGTCATGATGAACATGGGTCTGCTATCGGGTCTGGCGGGCATCGTCACCACCGCCCGTCTGACCGCGGCCAACCCCAAGGCTGGCGTGAACTTCGAGCTCGACGCGATCGCCGCCGCCTTCATCGGTGGCGCCGCCGTCACCGGTGGTGTCGGCACCGTCGTCGGCGCCATCATCGGTGGTCTCGTCATGGGTGTCCTCAACAACGGCATGTCGCTGCTCGGTGTCTCCATCGACTGGCAGCAGGCCATCAAGGGCCTCGTGCTCCTGCTCGCCGTCGCCTTCGACGTGTGGAACAAGCGCCGCACCGCTGGCTCCGGTGGTGCCGGCGCCGAGTCCGCCGAGCCCAGCGCTCCGCCGCCCGACAAGCTGGCCGAGGAGATCGAGGCCATGGAGGCCGAGCTGAGCGTCGAGTCCAACGATCCTCCGAAGACCTGATCCATCCCCCTCACCCCCACCCCACGAC
>NZ_JAALAA010000001.1 GCF_011045035.1 Nocardioides turkmenicus | reverse complement strand
CCCAGCACGCCGCCGAGCCCACTGCTCGTCGGCGGCGTGCTGGGGGCGGTGGCGGCCACGGTGGTGGCGGGCTGGGCGATCGACTTCTCGCTCGCGCCGGTCGTCGAGCAGTGGCCGATGCTGACCATGATCCTCGGGGAGGTCGTGCACCCGGAGTGGTCGGAGATCACCGACCCGTCCTCGCGGCTGTGGACCGCCCTCATGGAGACGGCCGCCATCGCGGTGATCGCGACCTTCGTCGGCTCGCTGATCGCCCTCGGCGTGGCGCTGCTGGGCTCCAAGGTCAGCGCGCCGACCGCGGTCTACCTGGTCACCAAGCCGGTGATGTCGGTGATCCGCTCGCTGCCCGACATGGCCTACGCGCTGGTCTTCGTCGCCGTCGTCACCGGCCCGCTACCCGGGATCCTGGCGCTGACCGTGTTCAACGTCGGCATCGTCGCCAAGCTGACCGCGGAGAGCATCGACGCCGTCGACCCAGGGCCGCTGGAGGCGCTCGACGCCGCCGGGGCGACCCGCTGGCAGCGTGCCCGAGCGGCGATCGTGCCGCAGATCCTGCCCAACTACGCCTCGTACGTCCTCTATGTCCTCGAGCTCAACATCCGCGCCTCCGTGGTGCTGGGTGCGGTCGGGGCGGGCGGCGTCGGGCAGCTGATCATGCTCTACTTCAACCGGGCCGACTATCCGCGGCTCGCGGCGGTCGTGATCGTCATCTTCGTGGTCGTCATCGCGATCGACCTGTTCTCGCAGGCCCTGCGGCGGAGGCTGGTGTGAGCGCGGAGACTCCGACGCGGCCGAAGCCGCCGCCGAAGTGGCCCTACACCCTGGCGGGCCTGGCACTGATCGGCATCGTGCTGGTCGCCGGATGGTCGCTGGACGACGCCAGGTGGGAGCGGCTGCCGCAGTTCCCCCGGGAGATCGTGCAGTACGCCGGCCGGATGCTCGACGGCGTGCTCACCTGGCCGGGAGCGCATCCCGAGGGCCAGGCCGATCCCGCGCTCACCTACGGCGACTGGTGGCTGCAGTCGCTGCGGCTGATGGGGGAGTCGGTGGCGCTCGCCTGGATCGGCACCTGCGTCGGAGCGCTGTTCTCCTTCCCGCTGGCTTTCCTGGCCGCCTCCAACACGTCGCCGTTGGTCCTACGGGTCCCGGTGCGACTCTTCTTCAACGCCATCCGCGCGGTCCCGGAGATCCTGCTCGCGGTGATCGTGATGCTGCCGCTGTTCGGGCTCAACCCGATGGCGGGGGCGATGGCGATCGGCATCCATTCGATCGGTTCGCTCGGCAAGCTCACGCTGGAGAACATCGAGGCGGTCGATCCGCGCCCGGTCGAGGCGGTCGCCGCCGCGGGTGCGTCGTGGTGGCAGCGGGTCCGGACGGCGGTGATCCCGCAGATGCTTCCGGAGACGGTGGCGTTCTGGCTCTACCGCTTCGAGGTGAACATCAGGGCAAGCGCGATCCTCGGCGTCGTGAGCGCCGGTGGAATTGGTGCGTTACTAAACCGTGTCCTTCGGGGCCGGGAGTGGGAATGGGGTGGAATCATGCTAGCTGTGATCATCATCGTGACGATCCTGGTAGACCAGCTGTCCGCAGCGCTGCGTCACCGGATCCTGCACGGCGCCGAAGCCACCGTGGTGGCGGCATGACGAGTGCGCCGGTTCTTCCAGCCATCCGGGCCGCGATGCCGCGGCTCAACCCGTCCGAGCGCGCGGTCGCAGAAGTGGTGCTGACTCGCTCGGAGTGGGCTATCGAGGCGACCACCGCCGAGATCGCCGCCGAGGCATCCGTCTCGACCGCGACCGTGGTCAGAGCCGCGCAGAGACTCGGGTTCCGCGGTTTCCCGCACCTCAAGGTGCTGCTGGCGCGCGATCTGGGCTCGGCCAAGACCGAGACGACCGAGGGAGGCAGCCCGCTGACGGTGGTGCGCTCCTTCTTCGCCGACATCGCCGACTCCGCCTCCGACATGGTCGGCCTCCTCTCCGAGGAGCAGGTCAGCCGGGCCGTGGAGCTGCTCGCCGAGGCGCGCCAGATCCTCGTCGCCGGCACGGGCGTCTCCTCGCCGGTCGCCAAGGACATCGCGATGAGGCTGGCCTCCCAGGGGCTCAGCACCGTCGCCCCGGGCGATCACCTCGATCAGCTCATCCGGGCCCGTCTGCTCCAGCCAGGCGACGTCTGCGTCGTCGTCAGCGGCACCGGGGCCACCGCGCCGACGATCCAGGTCGCCCAGGCCGCCGTCGCCGGGGGAGCGGCCGTGATCGCGCTGACCTCGTTCACCGGCACCCAGCTGACCAAGCTCGCCGAGGTCGAGCTGGTCACCCCGCAGGGTGGCCGTGCCGGGTTCCGTCAGGAGCTCGACTCGATCATCCGGATCCCGCAGCTCATCCTCGGTAACGCGCTCGTCGCCGCTGTGGCGGCCCGTGACCCGGAGGCCGCGGCCAACGTACGCGCCCGCGTGCTGGAGGTCGTCGGCGGCGAGCTCGACCCCCAGGGCTGAGTCCTAGAGATAGACAGCGAGCAGCTCCGCCTCGGCGCGGAGCTGCTCTGCTTTTTCACCCGCGCCGTGGGCCTCCAGGTCCGTCGCGGCGGCCAGCCGCTCGCTCTGCTCGGCGGAGACGATGGCGCGGACGTCGTCGTCGGTCAGCTCCCGCCTCGGAGCCTCGGTCGCCCCGAGGCCGATCGCCGCGCCGGCGATCGGGCCGTCGGCGGTGAGTGCCGACTCGGCCACCGGGAGCGCCTCTGCGTTGGCGACGGCGGCCAGGGTCGAGCGCAGCACGGCGGTCGCCGTGGTGTCGCGGGCCTTGCGGGCGGTGAGGAGATCGGCTCGGAGGCGAGCCTGGAGGCCGGTCATGTGCTGGACCCTAGGGTTCCTGCCGGGCCCGGGGCAATCGGGTTTCTGCCGGGAAAACGCACGTGGCGCCGTCCCCGGAGGGAACGGCGCCACGTGGCGTACTTGATGTGGATCTCGACCCGCCCGTCGCCCGCTCGCAAGCTCGCGGGCGGGGCTCGCTCGATCTCCTCCGGTCATTGGTGGGCGAGCAAGCTCGCCCACCAATGCGTCGGACCTCAGCGGCTGAGGGGCTCCTCGATCGCCGAGTGACGGTGATCGTCGAAGTCGTGACCGTCGACCTGGTGACCCTCGTGGGCGGCCAGGGCGTGAGCCTCGTGCTCGGCGTGGTGGTGTGCCTCGCTGAGCTCTTCGGCGGTCGGCTTGTCGACGTCGTGGTCGTAGTAGAAGGCGCGGAGCTTGGCGCGCAGCGACAGCTTGCCGTTCTTCTTCAGCTCCGGCTCGTCGCCGGTCCGGCCGCGGTCGCGGACGGTCATGGCGAAGGCCTCGTCCTCGGGAAGCGGGAGGTGCTTCTCGTGGTAGGCGCCCTCCGGCGTACGGATGACCGTGCCGGTCTCGTAGCCGTGCAGCAGCTTCTCGTTGTCGTGACGCTGCAGCGCGATGCACCAACGACGCGTGATGATGAACGCCGCGATCGGACCCAGGAACACGAACGCCCGCAGGAAGTAGGTGATCTGGTTGATCGAGAGGTCGAACTTGATCGCGATGATGTCGTTGCCGCCCGCGGCCCAGAAGCCCGCGTAGAACGTCATCAGGGCGACGAACGTGGCGGTGCGGGTCGGAGCGTTGCGCGGGCGCTGGAGCAGGTGGTGCTCGCGCTTGTCGCCGGTGATCCAGGCCTCGATGAAGGGGAGCAGCAGCACGACCATCCAGGCCACCATCGGCAGCACGATGACCGGGAAGAAGATGTTCCACGACCAGGTCGAGCCCCAGAAGTGCGACTCCCAGCCCGGCATGATGCGCAGCGCGCCGTCAGGCCAGCCCATGTACCAGTCAGGCTGCGAGCCCGCGGTGACCTTGGTCGGGTCGTACGGACCGAACTTCCACACCGGGTTGAGCGAGAAGAAGGCGCCGAGCAGGGCGGTCACACCGAAGGTGATGAAGAAGAAGCCGGTCATCTTGGAGATGTAGTTCGGCACCATCGGGTAGCCGACGACGTTCTTCTCGCTGCGCCCGGGTCCAGGCCAGTGGGTGTGCTTGTGGTAGATCAGCAGGATCAGATGGGCCCCGATCAGCGCCAGCAGCAGCGCCGGGATCAGCAGCACGTGGATCGTGAACAGGCGCGGGATGATGTCGTCGCCTGGGAACTCGCCTCCGAACAGGAAGAACGAGATGTACGTCCCCACGATCGGGATAGCCATGATGAACCCGTCCGCGGCCCGGATGCCGGTGCCGGAGAGCAGGTCGTCGGGGAGCGAGTAGCCGGTGAAGCCCTCGAGCGTGCCGAGGAGCAGCAGCGTCGCGCCGATGACCCAGTTGATCTCACGCGGCTTGCGGTGCGCGCCGGTGAAGAACACGCGCATCATGTGCACCATCATGCCGGCGATGAAGATCATCGCCGCCCAGTGGTGGACCTGACGCAGCAGCAGACCGCCGCGTACGTCGAAGGAGATCTCCAGCGTCGAGGCCATCGCCTCGGACATGTCGATGCCGCGCAGCGGTGCGTAGGAGCCCTGGTAGGTGATCTCGGCCATCGAGGGCTTGAACCACAGGGTCAGGAAGACACCGGTGACGAGCAGGACCACGAAGCTCCACAGCGCGATCTCACCCAGCATGAACGACCAGTGGTCGGGGAAGATCTTGCGGGAGAGGAACTTGCTGAAGCCGCTCAGGTTCAGGCGCTCGTCGGCCCAGTTGGCCGCCGCGCCGGCCTTGGTCGGCTTGCCCGCAGGCGTCGCCGGGTTGGTGCCGTTGCTGGCAGCAACCTTGGACGTGTCGGTGCTCACTGTCCGCCCTCCTTGTAGCCGTACTGCTCAGCATCGGCGGCGTGGTCCTCGGACCACTCGTCGAAGATCTCGTCGATGTCGTAGGTGTTGCGCTCCCAGTAGCTGACGCCCACAGGCTCAGGGTAGTCCGAGAGGGCAACGAGGAAACCGTCCGCGTCGACGCCCAGGGGCAGCTGCGGGAGGTGGCGGCCGGCCGGACCGAAGATGACCTTGCCGTGGTCGGCGAGGTCGAAGGTCGACTGGTGGCACGGGCACAGCAGGTGGTGCGTGGTGCGCTCGTTCAGCGAGATCGGGCAACCGACGTGGGTGCAGATCTTGGAGTAGGCCACGATGCCGTTGACCGACCAGTTGCGGGTCACGTCGTTGGTGATGTCGTTGGGGTCCATCCGAAGCAGGATGGTGGCCGCCTTCGACTTCGCGATCTGCAGCGGCGCGCCGTGGAGGCTGCCGTCGAAGATCGTCGCCGGCTCGGCATTGACCAGGTCACCGACCTCCAGGTCGCCCGGGCGGATCGGGGTGCCGACCACGTCGCGTACGACCCTCACGCCGGCGTCCCAGACGGTGTGCTCGAGGCCGGCGCCCGGGTAGGGCTGCTCCTCGGTGATCTGGGCGTTGGTCTGGCCCAGGTCCTTGAGCATCACGATCGCGGGCAGACCCAGCAGAGCGGCCGAGCCGATCATCGCGTTGCGGATGAAGGGACGGCGAGCCATGCCGGACTCGTTGAGCGCCGCCTTGAGCTCGGCGAGAGCGACCTCGCGCGTGGCGGGCGCGGGAGACGCCGGGTGGCGCTCCTCGCTCATCTCGATGTCGACGACCAGCTTGCGGGCCCACTGGATCACGCCGATGCCGAGGAACAGCAGGGCGAAGCCGAGGCTCGCACCCAGCGCCAGGTTGGAGGCGCCGTAGCCTGCCAGGACGTCACCGTCGTAGCCCGGCTCGACCGTGAAGTAGGCGACCACGAACAGCACCGAGCACAGCGCGGAGAGACCGAAGAAGAGGCTCACCTGACGCTCGGCGCGCTTCTCCGCCTTCGGGTCGACGTCGGTAGGACGCCAGTGATGCTCGTGCATACCCGGGTCGGGCAGCAGCGCGTCGGTGTGCGCGTTGAGCTCGGGGTGCGAGTCGTCGTGCTTCTCGATCTCGCTGAGGTCGCTGCTCACTTGGCAGATCCCTTCTTGGTCTGGTTGGTGCGCGTGGTGTGCGAGGCGATCCACACGGCGAAGGCCACCAGGACGCCGATTCCGACGATCCAGGCGACGATGCCCTCGGTCACCGGACCGAGCGAGCCATTGTTGAAGCCGCCGTAGTTGGGCTGCTCCCTCATCGACTCGACGTAGGAGATGACCGCCTTCTTCTCCTCCGGGCTGATGTTGCCGTCGGAGAAGGTGTCCATGGACTGCGGACCGGTCAGCATCGCCTCGTAGATGTGCTTCGGGTCGGTGTTGAGGATGCTCGGAGCCTCGCCGCCGCGCGGCATCGCGCCGCCGGCACCGGTGAAGTTGTGGCAGGCGGTGCAGTTGGTCAGGAAGATCTGGCCACCGAGGGTGACGGCCTCCTCCTTCTCCTTCTCGGAGGCGTAGGTCTCCGGGTCGTACTGCTCCTTGTCCGGGATCGCCGGGCCGGGGCCGAGGCTGGCGACGTACGCGGCCATGGCGTCGATCTCGTCCTGGTTGAAGCTGGGGTCCTTGACCTCGACCTGGGCGCCGGGCTGGGCCATCGGCATCCGGCCGGTGCCGACCTGGAAGTCGACGGAGGCGGCACCGACGCCGATCAGCGACGGACCGTAGAGCTTGCCGTTCTGGGTGGTGATGCCCTCACCGTTGGAGCCGTGGCAGGTGGAGCAGTTGATCATGAAGAGCTCTTTGCCCTCGGCGACGAGAGCAGCGTTGTCCTTCTCCTGCTCGGCCTGGGAGGCCGGAGCGAGAGCGGCGTACGCGCCACCCGTGCTCAACAGGGCGACCAGGAGCACGGCGGCACCGGCCAACGGGCGGCGACGGTGCCGCGACAGTCGACCGACGGAGCGGTTCAGTAGACGCACATTCAGTCCTTGGTCACTTGAGGAGGTAGATGGTCGCGAACAGGCCGATCCACACCACGTCGACGAAGTGCCAGTAGTAGGACACGACGATCGCGGAGACGGCCTGCTCGTGGGTGAAGCGCTTGGCGACGTAGGTCCGGCCGAGCACGAACAGGAAGGCGATCAGGCCGCCGGTGACGTGCAGACCGTGGAAGCCCGTCGTCAGGTAGAAGACCGAGCCGTAGGGGTCGTCGGGACCGGTGATGCCGCGGTTGAGGGCGATGCCTTCCTGCACCAGGGCGGCGTACTCGGTCGCCTGACCGGCGATGAAGACCGCGCCCATGAGGTAGGTGAGGATGAACCACTCACGCAGACCCCACAGGTGGATCGCGAGCAGGGAGCCCTTGCGCCCGACCTGGCCGCGCTCGGCGGCGAAGACGCCGAACTGGCAGGTGAACGACGACAGCACGAGGATGGTCGTGTTCACGGCCGCGAACGGGATGTTGAGCCCGTCGGTGTTGGCCTGCCACACCTCGGGGCTGACCGCGCGGATCGTGAAGTAGGCCGCGAACAGCGCCGCGAAGAACATCAGCTCGCTTGCGAGCCAGATGATCGTCCCCACGCTGACCATGCTCGGACGGTCGTGATGCCCGTGCAGGCGGGCTGTTGGAAGAGTCGATACTGTCGCCACGCCCGCCATTATGTCCTGCCCCTTTCCCAGAGTCTTCTTGGGACCCTGTGTGTCGTGCCCGAGGGTGCCTTCACAACCCTTGGACACCGCTCAGGCTCGGTGTGTGACATATGGCCGCGGACCCTGGTGTTGGCGCTAGCATCGGGGTGTGACCGACACCACCTCGAATCCACTGAAGATCCTCGTCTACAGCGACGACGTCGACGTACGCAAGCAGGTGATCCTCGCTCTCGGGCGCCGTCCGCACCCCTCTCTGCCGGAGGTGGAGTACGTCGAGGTGGCGACCGAACCGGCCGTGCGCGCGCAGCTCGACGCCGGTGGCCTGGCACTGGCCGTGCTCGACGGCGAGACGGCTCCGGCCGGTGGGCTGGGGATCGCCAAGGCGGTCAAGGACGAGGTGCGGGATGCGCCGCCGATCGTGGTCCTCATCGGTCGTCCTCAGGACGCCTGGCTCGCCACCTGGTCGCGTGCGGAAGCCACCGTCGCGCACCCGCTGGACCCGTTCGAGCTGGCCCGGACGGTCGTGGGACTGCTGCGCCCCGTTAACGTTGGCGCATGACGTCCGCCCCCAACTCCTGGCCCGAGGTCCTCACCACGCTGGTCGCAGGGCAGTCGCTGTCCGCGCACCAGGCGGCGTGGGCGATGGGGGAGATCCTCTCCGGTGAAGCGACCAGCGCGCAGATCGCCGCCTTCGCGGTGGCGCTGCGTGCCAAGGGCGAGACCGTCGACGAGCTCGCCGGGGTCGCCGACGGCATGCTGGCCAAGGCCAACCCGATCTTCGTGCCCGGGCGCGTGCTCGACATCGTCGGCACCGGTGGTGACCGGTCGTTCTCGGTCAACATCTCGACGATGTCGGCGATCGTCGCGGCCGGCGCCGGCGCCAAGATCGTCAAGCACGGCAACCGCTCAGCCTCCTCCAAGTCGGGGTCGGCCGACGTGCTCGAAGCGCTCGGCATCCGGCTCGACCTCGACGTCTCCCGGGTCGGCGAGGTGGCCGAGGAGGCCGGGATCACCTTCCTGTTCGCCGCCGCCTTCCACCCCGCGATGCGCCACGCGGCCGCCGCGCGGCGTGAGATCGGCATCGCCACCGTCTTCAACCTGCTCGGGCCGCTGACCAACCCGGCGCGTCCGGCGTCCTCCGCGATCGGCTGCGCCGACGCCTCCGCCGCGCCGGTCATGGCCGGTGTCTTCGCCCGTCGCGGCGTCGATGCCTGGGTCTTCCGCGGCGACGACGGCCTCGACGAGCTCACCACCACGACGACCTCCCACGTGTGGATGGTCTCGCAGGGCGTCGTCACCGAGGCGACCGTCGAGCCGCTCGACCACGGCATCGCCCGGGCCACCGCGGAGGACCTGCGCGGCGAGGACGCCGCCTACAACGCCGCCGTCGTCCGCCGGCTGCTGGCCGGGGAGAAGGGCGCCGTACGTGACGCCGTGCTGCTCAACGCCGGTGCCGCCCTCGCGGTCCACGACGCCGGCTCCGGCAGCGTCGACGAGCGGCTCGCCGGGGGGATCGCGCGGGCTGCGGAGTCGATCGACTCCGGAGCGGCGCAGGGTGTGCTCGATCGGTGGGTCGCGGCTACTTCGCGTTGAGGTAGGGGATCACGCGCCGAGTCGGCCCACACGAGTTAGTCCAGGCCGATGGAGAACGCGGCTTCCAGGTCGACCTGGGAGTAGGTGCGGAAGGCGATGTGGGTCTCGGTCTCGAGCACGCCGGGGACCTTGTTGACCTTGTCGGCGACGACCGCGGCCACGTCCTCGTGGGCGTGGACGCGCACCAGGGCGATCAGGTCGATCTGGCCGGTGACGGAGTAGACCTCGCTGACGCCGTCGATGGCGGCGACGGCCTCGGCCACCTCGGGGATCTGGGAGACCTCGGCATTGATGAAGACGATCGCTGTGATCACGCAGGTCACGTTAGCGGATCCGTCTAGAGCGCCGCTGCCCGCCGGCCCGCACCACCGATCGGGCAGGTCCAATCGCCTTCGATGTGGGCGAGGCGTACGCCCGGTGACTCCAGCCAGCGCAGCACCAGCTCGGTCTCCTCGGCACTCGCGGCCGGCACCGGGCCGGGCGCGTCCAGGACCGTCTCGGCGCTGAGCTGGAGGTCGGCGACATAGGCGTGCGCGTTGGCGTCGCGCGGGATCACGCCGGCCGCGGCGAGCCGGCCGTAGCGGACGACGTGGACCGCCCAGCGGCCGTCGTCCTCACGCCGGATCGCGGTGAGGTCGGGCAGGCGGGTCAGGCCGCTGAGCCGCTGGGTGCGGGCGGCCGCGCGCAGGTAGGAGGTCATCCGGTCGCGGTGGACGGCCGCCTCCTCGAACCGCTCCTGCTCCGCGAGGCCGGTGAGCCGCTCGGTGATCGACTCGACCACCTCGTCGGGCCGGTGGAGCAGCGACTCCCGGACCCGCGCCACCAACGCGGCGTACGTCTCGGCGGGCACGCTCTGGTCGCACGGGCTCAGGCAGCGGTGGAGCTCGGCGAGGACGCACGGCGTGCGGCGCGGGAGCAGCGGGAGCCGGTCGGAGCACTGCCGGATCGGGAACGTGTCGTGGAGCGCCTGGAGGGCCTTCTCGGCGACCTTCTTGGAGCCGAACGGGCCGAGGTAGTCCGCGTCGTCGTCGAGGACCTGCTTGACCAGCGAGAGCCGGGGCCACGGCTCTCGGGTGAGCTTGATGAAGTGCATCTTCTCGGGACGCCGCGAGCGGCGGTTGTAGGGCGGCTTGTGCTCGCCGATGAGCCGGAGCTCGCGCACCCCCGCCTCCAGCGCGGTCGCGCACTCGATGCCCTGCACGGTCGTGGCCAGCCCGACCATCTCGCCCATCCGGGAGCGGGTCTCGGAGGCCGTGAAGTAGGTGCGTACGCGGGTGCGCAGGTCCTTCGACGTGCCGATGTAGAGCACCCGGCCCTTCTCGTCCTTGAACAGGTAGACCCCGGGAGCGTGGGGCAGGTCCTCGGCCAGGTGGCGCTTCTTGCGCTGGGCGGTGGTGACCTTGGCCGAGAAGGCGGCCAGGTCCTCCAGCGTCAGCACGCCGAGGTTGCCGAGGCGCTCCATCAGGCCGTGGAGGACGTCGACGGTCGCGCGGGCGTCCTGGAGCGCTCGGTGGTTGGGGGTCGTGGGCGAGCCGAAGACCCGGGCCAGCGAGCCGAGCTTGTGGTTGGGTGCCTCGTCGCGGGTGACCACCCGGCGGGCGATCTTGACCGTGTCGAGCACCTCGAACCTCGGCCACGGTCGCTCCTGCTTCGCCGCGAAGTGCTTGAGGAAGCCGACGTCGAAGCCGGCGTTGTGGGCGACGAGCACGCAGCCCTCGGCGAACTCGAGGAACGCCGGCAGCACCGACTCGATCGTGGGGGAGGAGGCGACCATGGAGTTGGTGATCCCGGTCAGGACGGCGATCGACGGCGGGATGCCGGTGTGCGGGTTGACCAGCGTCTGGAACTCGCCCAGCACCTCCCCGCCGCGCACCTTCACCGCGCCGATCTCGGTGATCATGCCGCCGTTGTCTGGGCTCTGGCCGGTCGTCTCCAGGTCGACCACGCAGAAGGTGAGGTCGCGCAGCGGCCGGCCGAGCTCGTCGAAGCCACGCTGCGCCTCCCAGCGGCCCGCCGCCTCCTGGTGGCGGCGTGCCATGGCCCGGGCGCGCATCTCCTTCCGCGCCTCACGAACCGCCGCACTGCTCATGTTCGAACACACTAGCGGCCAGCGCCGACAGGATGTGTCAGCCCAGCAGCGGCGAGAGCGAGGAGAGCGGGACGGTGCGGGCACCGGCGCGGCGTACGTCCTTGATGATCTCGGCGTCGTCGGTGGCGACGAGGACGACGCGGCCGGCCGGCTCGGCATCGACGAGGTCGCGGATCACGTCGTCGGCGATGACGCCCTCGGGGGAGAAGAGGACCTTGACGCCGCGCGGAGGCACCGCGGTGGGACGTACGGAGGCGGAGTGGGCGTCGAAGACCACGGTCGTCTCGGCGCCGGTGCGGGCCGCGACCGGGGCGATCGCGCGCAGCAGCCGGAGCCGCTGGGCGTCGAGCGCCGAGTCGGGCCACAGGGCCTTGGAGACGTTGTAGCCGTCGACGATGAGCCGGACTCGTGGCATGGACAGGAACTGCTCGAGATGGGCGCTGCTGGTCACCCCGGCGCCGGCCGCGGCGTCGGCGGAGGCCAGCTCGGCCTCGACCCGCTCGCCCGGCGTGCCGGTGACCGGCGGCAGGGCGAGCTCGCGGCGGAGCCCGCCGGCGGCGTCGAGGAGGGTGTCGAGCAGGAACCGGGCGCGCAGGGAGGCGTCCTCGCGGTCGGTCTTCGACGTACGCCGCTCGGCGGCCGCCTCGCGCTCCAGCTTGTCGATCTGGCTGCGGAGCTGGCGCAGCTGCCGGTCGCGGGAGGCGAGCTCGTCCTCGGCGCGGGCGAGCGCCTCGCGAGCCTCGGTGAGGGCCTCGTCGAGCCCGGTGCCGGCCTCGCGGGCGGCGGCCCGGGCCTCGCCGAGCTTGCGGCGCAGCGTGGTGTTGTCGGCCTTGAGTTCGTCGATGCGCGCCTTGCGGTCGGCCCGCACCTCGCGGATCTCGTCCTCGGCCGCGGCGAGCTTGCTGCGCAGGCGGGCGACCTCGGCGTCGACCGCCGGGACGGAGGCGGCATCCAGCCGGTCCAGGGCCTCCTTGAGGGAGACCTCCCAGCCGTCGGGACGGACGAGCCAGGCGACGGCGGCCGCCTCGGCCGGGTCGTCGGGCAGGGCGACGTCGTCGCCGCCCTCGGAGACGTACGCCGGGCGCAGCTGGGTCCCGACCTTCTCCCGCACCTCGTCGTCGCTCTCGAGCACCGAGGCGATCATCGCGCCGCCTGCCTTGGCCCGCCGGGCGGGCGCGAAGTCGGCGATCCGCTTGAGCGCGGGCGGGAGGCGCACGACGTCGGGAAGCACCCCGGCCGTGAGCGCGACGATGCGCCCCCGGACCGTGTCGGGGAGCGTCGCGTACGCAGAGACCTCCATATCCCAAGTGTAGGGACCCGGCCCGACGATCGCCGCCTCGAATACCGCGCTGCGATGGTGGTGACACGCCGCACGCAACCGTACGAAAGCAAAATTGTCGGTGGTCGGTGAGACCGTCGCAGCATGACGACGAGAATCGACTGTGACACCTGCCTCGTGCGGGGACTGGCGTGCCACGACTGCGTGGTCACCGTGCTCCTCGGCCCGCCGCCGGAGCTGACCATCGAGGACGAGGAGCGCCGGGCGCTCGACGTGCTCGCCGATGGTGGGCTGGTCCCGCCGCTGCGGATGGTGGCTCTGCCATTAGTGGAGGGTATGTAGCCGAACTTTTGGGCGTGGGTGGTTGGCAGGTGGGGGATCCCGTCGGCTAGTGTGCGCAGGAACTTGGCACTCGTGGAAGTGGGTCAACCGGCTCACGCGAGTGTCGCGCTTAGTCCAGGTCCGCTTCGGGGCGGGCCAGGAGCCGGGGAACCACACCGATCATCTGGGGTGTATCCGCCGCAAGAGCGAACTGGGAGACCAGATCGAGGAGCGGCGGTAGGGCAGGTCGTGCCTGAACCCGTCAGCTCACCCGGTAGGCGTCCAACGACTACACAAGGAGACCGTCCGCTCGTGACACGCGACCGGAAGCGACTCATTGCCGGTGCAGCCGGCATCGCCGCCATCGGTGTCGCCGGGATCATTCCCGTGGCGACCCCCGCCCAGGCCGACCCAGACATCGACGACGTTCGCAAGAAGGTCGACAAGCTCTACACCCAGGCTGAGGCGGCCAACGAGGACTACAGCAACGCCAAGCTGCGGCTGCAGGACCTCAAGGACCAGCTCAAGGACCTCAACGCCGACGAGAAGCGTCAGAGCAAGGAGCTGGATAAGATCCGCGCCGAGCTCCGCGACTCCGTGCTGCGGCAGTTCGAGGGCTCCGACGTCTCGGCCGTCGGCCAGGTGATCACCTCCGAGGACCCCCAGGAGTTCCTCGCTGGTCTGGCCACCGTCTCGTCCTACAACGCGCTCCAGGCCAACCTGCTGGCCCGCTACAACACCGAGGCCGAGGCCCTCCAGGTGCGCCGCGAGGCCACCGAGGACGCGAAGGCCCAGATGGCCAAGGTCAAGACGACCATGCAGCAGAAGAAGAGCGAGATCGACAAGAAGTTCGAGGCGGCCCAGGCCGAGCTCGACGAGCTCGAGGCCGACGAGCTGGCGAAGATCCAGTCCACCGACACCAGCATCCCGGGCAACCTGCCGTCCCCCTCGGGCCGTGCCAAGGTCGCCGTCGACTACGCGCTGGCCCAGGTCGGCGACGCCTACGTCTACGGCGCCACCGGCACCGAGTCGTGGGACTGCTCCGGCCTCACCATGGGTGCCTGGGGCCAGGCCGGTGTCTCGCTGCCCCACTCCTCCTCGGCGCAGTACAGCAGCGGTCCCCAGGTCTCCCGCGACCAGCTCGCCCCCGGCGACCTGGTCTTCTACTACAGCCCGATCAGCCACGTCGGTATGTACATCGGCAACGGCCAGATCGTGCACGCCTCCAACCCGAGCACGGGTGTGAAGGTCTCGCCGATCGACGAGATGCCCTATACGGGCGCCGTCCGCCCGGGCTGAGCCCTTCGACAGGCTCAGGAACCATTGACCCAGGACCCCGAAGAGGCCGATCGTTCGCAGGTGCGAACGGTCGGCTCTCTTCTTTCCCGCATCCAGGCGCGCCCCTCCGTGATCGGGGCCGCGCTGGTGCTGGTGCTGCTGCTCGCCGGCTTCGTCGGCTGGCGGCTCACCGGCGGAGGCGAGTACGTCGCGCCCACCCCGACCACCGCGCCGGCCGTGCGCGCCGACACCGCGGGCGCCCGGGCCTCGCTGGAGCAGCTGGTCAGCGGCGTACGTGAGGGGGCGGAGCTCGACGGCGAGGACGCCTCCGCGGTGGCGGTGCGCAACGCGCACGCGATCGGCATCGAGGACGTCACCGCGAGGTACGTCGCCGAGGCGGGCAACGTGGAGCAGGACGGTTCCTGGGCGGCCGACGTCGAGATGTCCTGGCGCACTCCCGGCGACCCGGCGCTGACCGAGGAGCTGAGGGTCGGCTTCGACGCCGAGGGGGCGATCACCGGGTTCTCGGCCCCCCAGGGCACTCGGCTGCCGCTGTGGCTGAGCGGCCCGGTGGAGGTGCGCCGCACCGGCTCCACCCTCGTCGTCGCCCAGACCTCGACGGAGGTCGCCGACCGCTACGCCGAGCTGGCCGCCACCGCGGTCGCCGAGGTCCGCAAGGTGATCGGCTGGAACGAGCCGCGCCTGGTCCTGGAGGTGCCCGCCGCCGGCCTCGACGCCGCGCTCGGCGCCCAGCCGGGCACCTACACCGCCGTCGCCGCGGTGACCGCGACCGTCGACGGGTCGACCAAGGCGGGGACGCCCCTGCACGTGTGGGTCAACCAGGATGTCATCGGCGATCTGGACTCACCCGGCGCCCAGGTCGTCATCACCCACGAGGCGACCCACGCGGCCACCGACGCGGCGACCAACACCCGCCGGCCGATGTGGCTGACCGAGGGGTTCGCCGACTACGTCGCGCTCCGCGAGACCAGGCTGCCGTTGAGCAAGACCGCCGGGCAGATCCTCGCCCAGGTCCGCGAGAACGGCCCTCCCGACCACCTGCCGGGCAAGGCAGAGTTCAACACCCGCTCGGAGCACTTCGGGGCCGAGTACGAAGCCGCCTGGCTGGCCTGCGAGGTGCTCGCCGAGGCAGGCGGCGAGCAGGCCCTGGTCGACCTCTACGACGAGACCGGCCGCGGCATCGGTCTGGAGAAGGCCCTGCAGGCGAGCTTCGGCTTCGGGGAGGACGAGCTGACCGCCCGCTGGCGGAGCCATCTGTCAGACTCTGCGGCGTGAGTGGAGCGCGGCGTACGTCCTGGGTGGTTCTCGTCCTCGGGGCGGTCGTCTTCGTGGTGCTCGCGTGGGTGCTGATCCCGTGGCATCCCTACCCGGGCGGGCACCTCGACCTGCCTGACGAGCGGGACGTGTTCGCGACCGAGCAGCTGGAGCGGATGCTGGCCTACTCCGGCGCCGCCCGCTGGATCAGCCGGGCCTCGCTCGTCGTGTCGCTGCTGGTCGCCTGCGTGCTCGGATTCACCTCGCTCGGGCGGCGTCTGATCGCGCGGGTGCCCGGACCGTGGCTGCTCCGGGTGGTGCTGGCGGTCGCGGTGGTGACGCTGCTCGGCTGGGTCGCGACGCTGCCGTTCGGGGTGGCGATCCACCGGCTGCAGGTGCGCTACGGGCTCTCCAGGCAGGCATGGACGCCGTGGCTGACGGACTCGCTCCTCAACCAGGTCGTCGGCATCGTGACCACGTCCCTGGCGCTGCTCGCTCTCTTCGCCTGTATCCGCCTCGGCCGCCGGTGGTGGCCGGCTGTCGCAGCGGTCCTGGTCGCGGGTCTGGTGGTGCTCGCATCGTTCGTCTACCCGGTGGTCATCGAGCCGCTGTTCAACGACTTCGAGCCGCTGCCGCGCGGCCAGCTCCGCACCGAGGTGATGGCGATCGCCGAGCGCGAGGGGGTCGACCTGGACGATGTGCTGGTGGTCGATGCCTCCCGGCGTACGACCTCCCTCAATGCGTACGTCACCGGCTTCGGCTCCACCCGCCGGGTCGTCCTCTACGACAACCTCGTCGACTCCCAGCGCACCGCGGCCGCGCGCGGGGCGGTCCTCTCCGTGGTGGCCCACGAGCTCGCCCACGCCAAGCACGACGACGTCCTGGTCGGCACGGTCATCGGCGCGGCCGGCGCCGTCGTCGGCGTCGGTCTGCTGGGCGTGCTGCTCTCGTCCCGCCGCCAGGACGAGTACGCCACCCCCGAAGGCGTCCCGATGCTGCTGGCCGTCTTCGCGCTGGCGAGCGTGCTGGCGATGCCCGTCCAGAACGGGCTCAGCCGGCAGGTCGAGACCCGGGCCGATGTCGACGCGCTCCATGCGACCGGCGACCTGGAGTCGTTCACGCGGCTGCAGCACACCCTCGGCGTCCGCTCGCTCTCCGACCCGTCGCCGCCGAGCTGGTCGCACTGGTGGTTCGGGTCCCACCCGACGACGCTGCAGCGCATCGCGATCGCACATCGCGTTCTCGACTGAGATAAAGGCCGAGTCGGCGCATCCGACCCCTCTGGCTCGCTTCGCTTCGCCAGGCACGGGGTCAGATGCGCCGACTCGGCGCCACCAGAACTACTTTGCGTAGAGCGCGTCCACCTCGTGGCTGAACTCGCGCATGACCACGTTGCGCTTGAGCTTGAGGCTGGGGGTGAGCTGGCCACCCTCCTCGGTCCAGGAGTCGGGGATGATCACGAACTTGCGGATCGACTCGGCCTTCGAGACCGCCTTGTTGGCGTCGTCGACGGCGCTCTGGATCACCGCGCGCAGGTCCTCGTCGTCGACGAGGTCGTCGATGTTGGCGGACTTTCCGTTGGCCTCGGCCCAGGTGGGCAGCGCCTCGGGGTCGATGGTGACGATCGCGCCGATGAACGGCTGGCCGTCGCCGACGACGATGCACTGGTCGACGAGGACGTGGGCGCGGAGACGGTCCTCCAGGACGGCCGGGGCGACGTTCTTGCCGCCGGCGGTGACCAGGATCTCCTTCTTGCGGCCGGTGATCCTGACGAAGCCCTCGTCGTCGACCTCGCCGAGGTCGCCGGAGTGGAACCAGCCGTCCTCGGTCTTGGCCTCGGCGGTGGCGGCGGGGTTCTGCCAGTACTCCTTGAGCACCTGGCCGCCCTTGAAGAGCAGCTCGCCGTCGTCGGCGACGCGCACCGAGGTGCCGGGCAGCGGCCGGCCGACGGTGCCGATCTTGAACGCCTCGGGCAGGTTGACGGTGAGCGCGGCGGTCGTCTCGGTGAGGCCGTAGCCCTCCAGGACGGTGACGCCGATGCCGCGGTAGAAGTGGCCGAGGCGGTCGCCGAGCGGCGCGCCGCCGGAGACGGCGTAGGAGCAGTTGCCGCCGAGGGCGGCGAGGAGCTTGCCGTAGACCAGCTTGGAGAACAGCTTGTGCTTGGCGGCGAGCAGGAGCGGGGCCTTGCCGGTCTCGGTGGCGCGCGAGTACTCGATCGCGACCTCGGTCGCCATGTCGAAGATGCGGCCCTTGCCGTCGGCGACGGCCTTCTGCGAGGCGGTGTTGTAGACCTTCTCGAACACCCGCGGCACGGCCAGCACGAAGGTCGGCTGGAAGGTGCCGAGGTCGGCGACGAGGTTCTTGATGTCCGGGGTGTGGCCCAGGCGGGTGCGGGACTTGATGCAGCCGATCTGGATGATCCGGGCGAAGACGTGCGCCAGCGGGAGGAACAGCAGCGTGCTGCGGCCCTCGATGCTGAACAGCGCGTCGAGGGAGTCGACGACGACACCCAGCTCGAACATGAAGTTGCCGTGGGTGAGGACGCAGCCCTTCGGGCGGCCGGTGGTGCCCGAGGTGTAGATCAGGGTCGCGGTGTCGTCGGGGGTGACCGCGCTGCGGCGGGCCTCGAGCTGCTCGTCGGTGATGTCGGTGCCGAGCTTGACCAGCAGGTCGACGGCGTTGTCGTTGATCGACCAGACGTTGTTGAGGGCGGTGCAGCCCGCGCGGACCTCGTTGATCCGGCTCATGTGGCCGGCGTCCTCGGCGATCACCGCGACGGTCGAGGAGTCCTGCAGGATCCACTCGATCTGCTCGGCGGAGGAGGTCTCGTAGATCGGCACCGTCGTCGCGCCCGCGAACCAGATCGCGTAGTCGATCAGCGTCCACTCGTAGCGCGTCTTCGAGAGCAGCGCGACCCGGTCTCCAGCGCCGACGCCCGCCGCGATCAGGCCCTTGGCGACCGCCGAGACCTCACCGAGGAACTGCGCGGCGGTGACGTCGACCCAGCCATCGTGACCCGGGCGGCTGAGGACTGCCACGTCGGGTGCCTCGGCGGCGTTGCGCACGACATCGTCGGTCAGGTTGCCGGTGGGGGGAACAACGTACGTCGCGGGCGTGGAGAACTCGCGCACAAGGGCCTCCGCATACTGATGGTAGGTGGGTACGAACCGGAGGTTACCCCCGTCACAGCCCGACCATTTCACCGGGATGCTATCCGGTACGCTCCATGGCACCTAGCAAGTCAGGGAGTGAGGACACCACCGATGGCCGATCAGACCACCTCGACGATCGTGATCGAGGCCGCGCCCTCGGCAGTGATGGCGGTGATCGCCGACTTCAAGTCCTACCCCGCCTGGGCCAAGGGCATGCAGGAGGTCAGCGTCGTCGAGACCGGCGTCGACGGGAGGGCCGAGCAGGTCCGGTTCGTGCTGGACGTCGCGCCGATCAAGGACGAGTACACCTTGGCGTACGACTGGGACGACGACCGCCAGGTCACCTGGTCGCTGGTCAAGGGCAACCTGCTCCGTTCGATGGACGGTGCCTACATCCTGCGTGACCTCGGCGGTCGCACCGAGGTCACCTACCGGCTCGCCCTCGACCTGAGCATCCCGCTGATCGGCATGCTCAAGCGCAAGGGCGAGAAGGTCCTGATCGACACCGCCCTGCGAGGCCTGAAACAGCGAGTCGAATCTTGAGGATCCTCCTCTTCACCGGCAAGGGCGGCGTCGGCAAGTCGACCGTCTCGGCCGGCACCGCGGCGATGTCCGCGGCCCGTGGGCTGCGCACGCTGGTCCTCTCGACCGACGCCGCCCACTCGCTGGGTGACGCGTTCGGGGTGGGGCACGCACTGGGCTCCGAGCCCGTCGAGGTCGCCGACAACCTCTACGTCCAGCACGTCGACGCCCAGCGCCGCTTCGAGGAGTCCTGGGCCGAGGTGCAGGGCTATCTGCTGAGCGTCCTGGACACCATCGGGGTGGACCGGATCGCGGCCGAGGAGCTGACGATCATCCCCGGCGCCGAGGAGGTCTTCGCGCTCCTGGAGCTGCGCCGGATGGCCGTCTCGGGGGAGTGGGACACGATCGTGGTCGACTGCGCTCCCACGGCCGAGACGCTGCGCCTGCTCGCGCTTCCCGAGGCCCTGGGCTGGTATCTCGAGCGCATCCTCCCGGTCCAGCGCACGATGGTGAAGGCGCTCAAGCCGGTGCTCACCAAGGCCGCCGGGGTGCCGATGCCCGGTGACTCCGTCTTTGACGCCCTGGTCCGGCTCCATGGCGAGCTCGCCGAGGTCCGGGAGCTGCTGTCAGGCCCCGAGGCATCCGTACGCATCGTGCTGACGCCCGAGCGGGTCGTGCTCGCCGAGGCGCGACGGTCGTGGACGACGCTCTCCCTCTACGGCTATCGTGTCGACGGCGTCGTCGCCAACCGGATCTTCCCGGCGGGCGGCTCCGACGACTGGCGGGCTGGCTGGGTCAAGGCGCAGGACGACGTGCTGAGCGACGTCGGGGCCTCCTTCGAGGGACTGCCGGTCTGGCGCTCGTTCTACCGGCCCACCGAGCCCGTGGGGGTCGAGGATCTGCGCGAGGTCGCCGAGGCCGCCTATGCATGGACCGGCAGCGTCGACCCGCTCGCCGTCCCCGACACGCCGGCCCCGTTCCGCACCGAGACCGATGGTGAGACCACTGCCGTCCGGCTGGCGCTGCCCGGCCTGGCCCAGTGGGTCGAGCGCGACCAGGTGCAGCTGGGCCGCAACGGCGACGAGCTGGCCATCACCGTGGGCGCCTACCGGCGGCTGCTGACCCTCCCGGCGGCACTCGCCCGGATGCGCGTCAGCGGGGCGCGGGTCGAGGGCGGGGAGCTGCGAGTAACGTTTTCTCGGCAGACGACGAACACCGAGAGTGAGACATCGTGAGCGAGCAGCGCCACGAATGGGCCGAGGAGCCTTTGGGGTCGACGGCCGAGGAGCTCGGCCGGCTGATGGAGGCCATCGGCGAGTGGGCCAAGGACTCCCGGATCGGCCACCTCGCCGAGGGGCTCGGGGACCATCTCGGAACGGGGGCACCGGAGTGCACCTACTGCCCGCTGTGCCGTACCGTTCATGTCCTCCGGGAGTCGAGCCCGGAGGTCAAGATGCATCTGGCCAGCGCTGCCGCATCGTTGATGCAGGCCGCGGCCACGGTGCTCAACGCGGCGGCCACGAGTCCGGGTGCAGGCCCCAGTGAAGGACCCAGTGAAGGCGAGGATGCTCACAGTGATGGCGTGCGGGCTGAGGAAGATGCGACCCGGGAATGGGCGCACCGCTCAGAGAAGGTCGAACGGATCGATCTCGACGGCTGGAGCTGAGGCATGACGACGACGAAGAAGCTCGCCTGCGGCGTCGACGTCGGTGGCACCAAGATCCTCGGTGGGGTCGTCGACCACGACGGCAACATCATCGAGGACCACCGTGTCGAGTCCCCGGCGAAGAGCCCGGAGGCCATCGAGGCCGCCATCGTCGAGGTGGTCCAGGAGCTGAAGACCCGCCACCCGATCGAGTGCGTCGGCATCGGCGCGGCCGGCTACATCGACAAGGGCCGCTCGACGGTCATGTTCGCGCCCAACATCGCCTGGCGCGACGTGCCGCTCAAGGAGCGCCTGGAGAAGGTCCTCGAGCTGCCGGTCGTCATCGAGAACGACGCCAACGCGGCCGCATGGGGCGAGTTCGAGTACGGCGCGGGTGCCGAGGTCGACAACATGATGCTCGTGACCGTCGGCACCGGGGTCGGCGGCGGGCTGGTGCTCGAGGGCGAGCTCTACCGCGGCGCCTTCGGCGTCGGCGCCGAGATCGGCCACATGCGCGTGGTGCCCAACGGCCACCTGTGCGGCTGCGGCAACCGTGGCTGCTGGGAGCAGTACGCCTCCGGGTCGGCCCTGGTCCGCAACGTCCGTGCCGCGGCACGCGGCGGTTCGCTGCTGGCCCGTGAGGTCCTGGACCGCGCCGAGGGCGACCTCGACAAGATCAAGGGCCCGCTGATCACCGAGGCGGCCCGCGACGGCGACGCCTTCGCGATCGAGGCGCTGACCGACCTCGGCATCTGGCTGGGTGAGGGGATCGCCTCGATCGCCGCGGTGCTCGACCCGGCCGTGGTGGCCATCGGTGGCGGCGTGGCCGACGCCGATGACCTGCTGCTGGGTCCGGCGCGGCGTGCCTTCGAGGCGCAGCTGACCGGTCGTGGACACCGGCCGATGCTCGACATCCGCAAGGCCACGTTGGGCAACGACGCGGGGCTGATCGGCGCGGCCGACCTGGCCCGCAAGTGAGCCGGGACCGGTGAGCCTGCACATCGGTGTCGACATCGGCGGCACCAAGGTGCTCGCGGCGGAGGTCTCGCCGGCCGGCGAGGTGCTCCGCACCGCTCACCGCAGCACGCCGGGGCGCCGGGTCGAGCTGGAGCTGGTCGAGGACGCGCTCACCGAGGCGGTCACCGAGGTGGCCGCCGGCCGTCCCGTCGCCGGCGTCGGTCTGGCCGCCGCAGGGTTCGTCGACGCGGCGGGGGAGCGGGTCATGTTCGCTCCCCACCTTCCGTGGCGCGGCGAGCCGACGCTGACCCGGCTGTCCTCGCGCTGGGGCACCCGGGTGGCGCTCGACAACGACGCCAACTGCGCCGCGCTCGCCGAGCTCGAGCTCGGCGCTGCCCGCGGGGTCGACTCGGCCCTGCTCATCACCCTCGGCACCGGCATCGGCGGCGCCGTGATCCTGGACGGCCGCGTCGTGCGCGGCCGCAACGGCATGGCCGGCGAGTTCGGCCACATGCAGGTCGTGCCCGGCGGGCTCCCGTGCGAGTGCGGCCTCACCGGCTGCTGGGAGCAGTACTCCTCCGGCAACGCGCTGGTCGCCTTCGTCCGCGCCCGCGTGGAGACCGAGGAGTACGCCGGCGGCACGCTCGACGAGCTGGCCGCGGGCGACCCCCTCAAGATCACCGGCCCGGCGGTCACCGCCGCGGCGGCCGACGGCGATGCGCTCGCGCTGGCTGCGTACGAGTCGGTGGGGTCGTGGCTGGGGGTCGGGATGGCCGGCCTGGTGGCCGCCTTCGACCCCGAGCTCCTGGTCGTCGGCGGAGGCGTCTCGACCGCGGGGGACCTGCTGCTGGCGCCTGCCCGGAGGGCTCTGGAGAGCTCGCTCGTCGGTCGCCTCCATCGCGAGGTGCCGCCGATCGTCGAAGCCGCGTTCGGCGCCGAGGCCGGTGTCGTGGGGGCGAGCATCCTGGCCCGCCGCGCCACCGCGGACCAAGGCTAGACGCGCGCGCCGTCGTCCCAGGGGTCACGCGGCTCGGACGGCATCGTCACCAGCAGGTAGACGAACCCGGCGATGAAGGCCGCGACCAGGCCGCCGATGACCCAGCTGTTGAAGTGCTCGCCGGTGATCTGGGTGACCACGATCAGGGCGAGCACGGCGACCGGCGCACCGAGCACGCCGATCCAGGCCAGCAACCGAGCCGGGGTCGGCTTCGGCAGCGGCGGCGGGGGCGGCGGGACGTAGCCCTCGTCGTCGTCGCGCCACATGTCGTCGTAGGGGTCCGGCTCGTCGACGGTCTCGACGATGTCGATCCTCTTCTCGAAGAGGCCCGTGGAGACAGGCTCGTCCTCGAGAGTGGGGCGGTCGCCGTAGTTCTCGACGATCTCGCGCCAGGCTTCCTCGTCCGACGGCTGGTCCTCGGGAGGCACGGAGGCGTCGTCGGAGGCCCCGGTCACGTCCTCGGGCCGGTCGTCTCGCTCGCTCACTCTTCCAGCCTAGCCGGAACTCATGACAGGGTGCCCGAGTAGAAGTACCTGTCTCGTTATAGGCTCACCGGTCGAAGGCAATTTGGGAAGGCGATGGGGTGTCGACGAAGCTCTTCTACTCGTTCTTGAAGTGGGTCGCTGTCGGTCCTCTGCTCCGGGCGGTCTTCCGCCCGACCTGGGAGGGTGTCGAGAACATCCCGCGCAAGGGCCCGGCGATCCTGGCCGGCAACCACCTCTCCTACGCCGACTGGCTCTTCATGCCGCTCGGCTCTCCGCGGATGGTGCGGTTCGTGGCCAAGGCGGAGTACTTCACCGGCACGGGCGTGAAGGGTTTCCTGCAGCGTACGTTCTTCAGCGGCACCGGCAACGTGCCGATCGACCGCTCGGGCGCGACCGCGGCCGAGGGCGCTCTGATCGCCGCGAAGCGGGTGCTCGGCGACGGCGAGCTCTTCGGGATCTACCCCGAGGGCACCCGTTCCCACGACGGCAAGCTCTACCGCGGCCGCACCGGCATCGCCCGGCTGGCCCTGGACACCGGCGCTCCGGTGATCCCGGTCGCCGTGATCGGCACCGACGTGATCGCGCCCCCGGGCAAGAAGCTCGGCAAGATCGTCCGGCCGCGCATCATCTTCGGCAAGCCGCTGGACTTCTCGCGCTACGAGGGCATGGCCAACGACCGCTACATCCTGCGCGCGATCACCGACGAGATCGTCTACGAGATCCTGAAGCTCTCCGGCCAGGAGTACGTCGACATGTACGCCACCGAGGCCAAGAAGCTCGCCAACGGTGAGAAGCCCGCGAAGAAGTCCGCGCCGAGCAAGGACGTAGCCTGACGATCCACTCGTCCCACCCGTTCCCGACGCCGGAGGACCCGGTACGCCGGTGGCGCGGTCGTCTGGGTGGGCGGGTCTCGCTGTGGACCTCCGGCTCCGCCGGTTCTCGGGCAGGGCTCACCGTCTCCTCGCTGATGATGGCCAACGGGTCGCCCGGCGCCGTGCTCGGCCTGCTCGACCCGGACTCGGACCTGCGTGACGAGCTCGAGGAGACCGGCGTCGGGGTCGTGTCGCTGCTCCACTGGCGCCACCGCGATCTCGCCGAGGCGTTCGGTGGCACCGCTCCCGCGCCGGGTGGCGCGTTCCGGACCGGATCGTGGGAGACCACCGAGTTCGGGCCGCGTCTCGCCGACGCCCCGACCTGGGCCGGCGTACGCCTGGTGTCGATGACGGAAATCGGTTGGTCGGTCCTGGCGACGTGCGAGATCGTGTCGCTCGAGGTGGGTGACGACACCGACCCGCTGGTCCACCGGCACGGAAGGTATGACCGATGATCGACGGCTATCTGCGACGGCTCGGCTTCGAGGGGCGGCCGGAGGCGACGTACGAGACTCTCGTCGAGCTCCACCACCGCCATCTCGACACGCTTCCCTACGACAACCTCTCGATCATGCTCGCCGCTGTCGGAGCCACGGGGGCGCCCGACGCCGTCGACCCGGTGGAGACCCTCGAGCGGGTGGCGGCCGGGGGCAACGCGGGCTATTGCTTCCACCACAACGGTCTGGTCTCGCTGGTGCTGGAGGAGCTGGGCTTCGACGTCGTACGCCGCCCCGGCCAGCTGATCGAGACGACCGGTCCGAGCGGCGAGCTGGACCATCTCGCCTTCGAGGTCCGCGGGCTGCCGACGGCCGAGAACCCCGGTGGCCGCTGGTGGCCCGATCTGGGCTTCGGCGATGCCTTCCGGGATCCGTTGCCGCTGGTCGACGGCCACTTCCGGCAGAACGGGTTCGTCTATCGGCTGGTGCGGGTGGGCGACGACGGCTGGACCTTCCACCACGACCCGGCGGGCTCCTTCCACGGCAACCTCATCCGCGGGCTGGTGAACCTGGACGACGTCGCGGCGAGGCATCCGGCGCTCTCGACGCCACCCGGCCCCTATACGAGCAAGCTGGTCGTGCAGCGGCGCGACGCGACCGGCGCCGACACCGTGCGCTCGATCCGCTACACCCGGATCGGGGAGGGCGCGACCAGCCGCGAGCTGCGTGACTTCGCGGAGTGGACCGCGGCTCTCGAGAGCCTCGGGCTCTCCTTCGTCGGGGTCGAGGAGGACGCCCTGCGCGAACTGCACAAGCGACAGGCCGCGGAGTACGACGAGTGGCTGCTGACACGGTGACGTGGCGGGTCGCCGTACCGGCCGACGCGGAGGCGCTGGCGGACCTGGAGCAGGCGGCCAACGAGACGACGCTGGCTCACCTCTTCGTCGGCCATCCGTTCCCCTGGGAGGACGTGGCCACCGGCTGGCGTGCACGGCTCGGCGGCCCGGCCAGCGTGGTCGAGGTCGTCGACGGCCCGGGGCGACTGTCGGCGTTCTGCTGCTGGAGCGGCGAACGGCTTGAGCACCTGGCGGTCCATCCCGCCGAGCGCGGCCGTGGCCTGGCGAGGAAGGCGATCGCGCGAGCGGTCGCCGCGATCGGAGCCGGTGGCCGGGAGCCGGTGCTGTGGTGCCTGGCCGGCAACACCGGTGCCCGGGCGATGTACGAGCACCTGGGCTGGGTGCCGACCGGACGCACGACCACCTGCCAATACCCACCGTTCAGCGAGGAGGTCGAGTACGTGCTGAGATGGACGCATGAATGACGCGCCGGACGAGGAGCTGCTCGACATCGCGGCCGAGCTCTACGGGCTGCCGCTGACCGACTTCACGCCCGAGCGCGACGCTCGGGCCAAGGCTCTGAAGGGCACGCCACTGGCCGGACCGGTCAAGGCGCTCAAGAAGCCGTCGACCGCGGCGTGGGTGGTCAACCTGCTGGTGCGCTACGAGACCGAGCAGGTGGAGCAGGTGATCTCCGTCGGCGCGCTGCTGCGGGAGGCGCAGACCGGGATGGACGCTGCCCAGCTGCGGGAGCTCACCAAGCAACGCCGGCAGCTCACCGCGGCGGTGACGACCCGTGCCCGAGGCCTCGCGCGTGAGCACGGCCTCCGGGTGACCGAGGCCGTGGCGACCCAGGTCGAGGCGACTCTGACGGCGGCGATGATCGACGAGGCCGCCGCCCAGGCCGTACGCAGCGGCCTCCTCGTCGCCGCGCTGTCCGCCACTGGTGTCGACGGCGTGGACGCGGCCTCAGCAGTCGCGCTGCCGGACGCGTTGGGCTTCGAGGTCCCCGAGGTCGTACCGCCGTCTCCCGAGCCGCTGCGAGCGGTGCCGGACCTGCCCGACACCACCGCCATCGACGAGGCCCGCGAGGCGCTCGAGGAGGCCGAGTCGGCGCTGTCCGGGGCCGAGGCGGAGCGCGACAAGGCCGCGTCGGCCTTCAAGGAGATCGAGGCCCGGTCGCTCCAGGTGAAGTCCGAGATCGAGGATCTACGCCGCCGGCTCGCCGACCTGGAGGCGACCGCGCTGGAGGTCGAGGACGAGCTCTCCGAGGCGGAGGAGGCGCGTGACTCCGCCGAGACCGCGGTCTCCGAGGCTGCTGCTGCGCGTGACTCGGCGGCTGCCGAGGTGGAGCGCCTGGGCGGGTAGGGCCGGGGGTCAGATGGCCTTGCGCATCCGGACCAACGGAACCGGTGCGCCGCCGCGGTCGTCCTCGATCCGCTCGATCGGCTCGAAGCCGTAGGCCTTGTAGAGCGGTTCGCCCGACAGGGTGCCCATCAGCTCGAGCGTGGTGAAGCCCTCTGCCGCCGCGGCTCGCTCGCAGAGGTCCAGGATCAGCCGGCCCACGCCGCGCCGGGCGAACGCCGGGTTGGTGTACATCGCTCGCACCCTCGCCGGATCGGTGCTCGGGTCGAGCAGCGTCGGCTCGCGGCCGGGGGTGTGGTCGCCGCCGTAGAGCGTCGCACGCCTGCTCCAGCCGCCGCAGCCGGCGATCTCCTGACCCTCCTCGACGATGAAGTAGGTGCGGTCTTCGATCAGCTGGGTGTCGATGCCCATCACGGTTCTGCTCGAGGCGATCTGGGCCTCGGTCAGGAACCCCTTCTGGAGCTCGGCGATCGAGATGTTCATGATCTCGGTCAGGGCGGGGATGTCTTCGGGAGTGGCCAGGCGGTGGGTGAAGGGCACGGAGTGAGCCTGCCATCTCCGTCCACGTCGGCGACCGCGGATCGGGAATACAGGATTCCTGTGTGAGGGATATCACGCGAAATGGCCTTGATCTCTTGACGCTATAAAACGATGTCGATAACGTTTTCGATCGAGTTCGCGCGAGCTCTGAGGTACCACCGACCACCGTTCAATCGAGAGAACAGGATCGATGATGACCCGAGTTCGAGTAAGACCCGTGCGTGCCCGACTGGGCAGAAGCACAGCCCGCTTCGCCGCTGCGGCAGCCATGCTGGTCGCCGGCTGCTTCGCTGGCGTCTCCGCCGCCGGTCCGGCCCTGGCCGACGGCTCCACCCTGCAGGCCGCGGCTGCCGAGTCCGGCCGCTACTTCGGCACCGCCATCGCGGCCGGCCGGATGTCCGACTCGCAGTACATGACCATCGCGAACCGTGAGTTCAACATGATCACCGCCGAGAACGAGATGAAGATGGACGCGACCGAGCCCTCGCGCGGCCAGTTCAACTTCTCCGCCGGTGACCAGATCGCCAACTGGGCGATCCAGAACAACAAGCGGGTCCGCGGGCACGCGCTGGCCTGGCACTCCCAGCAGCCGAGCTGGATGCAGTCCATGGAGGGCAGCGCGCTGCGTACCGCGATGCTCAACCACATCGCCGGTGTCGCGGGCCACTACAAGGGCAAGATCTACGCCTGGGACGTGGTCAACGAGGCCTTCGAGGACGGCTCCTCCGGCGCCCGCCGCAACTCCAACCTGCAGCGTACGGGCAACGACTGGATCGAGGCCGCCTTCCGGGCCGCCCGCTCCGCCGACCCCAATGCGAAGCTCTGCTACAACGACTACAACACCGACAACTGGAACCACGCGAAGACGCAGGCCGTCTACAACATGGTCCGCGACTTCAAGGCACGCGGCGTACCCATCGACTGCGTCGGCTTCCAGGCCCACTTCAACTCCGGCAACCCGGTGCCGAGCAACTACCACGTCACCCTGCAGAACTTCGCCGACCTGGGTGTCGACGTGCAGATCACCGAGCTCGACATCGCCGGCTCCGGCACCTCCCAGGCCGAGCAGTTCCGTGGCGTCACCCAGGCCTGCATGGCGGTGACTCGGTGCACCGGCATCACGGTCTGGGGCGTACGGGACACCGACTCGTGGCGAGCCTCCGACACGCCGCTGCTCTTCGACGGCTCCGGCAACAAGAAGCTCGCCTACAGCTACGTCCTCGACCAGCTGAACACCGCGGACGGTGGATCCACCACCCCGCCGGCCGGGAGCTGCACGGTGACCGTCGCCAAGACCGAGTCGTGGGGTGACCGGTTCAACACCGTCTTCACCGTCAGTGGCACCAACAATTGGAGGGTCCTGATCCGCACCGGCTCGGGCCAGAGTCTGCAGAACTCCTGGAACGCCACGGTCTCCGGGACGTCTGGGACCCTGACTGCCACGCCGAACGGCAACGGCAACCAGTTCGGGATCACGCTCTACACGGGCGGGAACACGTCGACGCCTACTGCTAGCTGTACGGCGGTCTGAGGTTGCGGGGCGGGGTCTCGGTCGTCGACCTTGGCCCCGCTTCTCTCGTTGGTCGAGCCGCCGTAGCCGCTAGGCGGAGGCGTGTCGAGACCAACAGGGTTTCGCTTTTCGGTGGTCGAGCTTGTCGAGACCACCTCGGTTTGGCGACTGTGTTTTCGTTTCAGGGTTCGCCGCCGACCCTTGCTTTGATTGTTTCTCGATCAGCCGCCGCGTCAAGGACGCCCTTCGGGCGCCGGCTTCGCCGGCCGCTGCGCGGTCCTTGACCCGGCACCTGATCGAGAAAAGATTTCGCCTGTATCGGGGCGGCGGCGACAGAGTGGCGCAGCACTCATGTGCCTTGTTCGCCGACTGCTTAACTTGGGACTGACCTGCATAAATAGGTCGCTTGGTGTCGCTGTCCCGCATATAATAAGACGCATGTACGAGACCATCGACCGCCTCCTCGACGGGCCACCACCCGGTGCGTCCGAGGGTGAGCTGGTCGACTGGATCGCCCGTCTTGAGGCGGTGAAGTGTCGGGCGGAGGCGGTTCAGGCAGAAGCAGCGGTACGTCTCGAGGAAGCTGCCCGCATGCGGCAGGCCGGGGCTGGGGTTCCGGCCCGCAAGCTGGGTGAAGGCGTGGCCTCGCAGGTCGCGTTGGCGCGGCGGGTCTCCCCGGCGAAGGGCGCGAAGCTGCTCGGGCTGGCCAAGATCCTGCTCACCGAGATGCCGCACACTTTTGGGTTGATGAAGGCCGGGTTGTTCTCGCAGTGGCAGGCGACCATCCTTGCCCGCGAGACCGCGTGCCTGTCGTTGGAGGACCGGCGGGTGATCGACTATGAGCTCTGTGCCACCGGACCCGAGGGGGAGCCTGCGAGGGCGGTGGCGATGGGGCTGCGGCAGTTGGAGAACGCCGCGAGGAAGCTGGCCATCACCCTTGACCAGGAATCGGTCGTCAACCGGGCCGCCAACGCGGCCAAGGACCGGCGCGTCAGTGTGCGGCCGGCACCGGACACGATGACGTGGCTCGGTGCCCTGTTGCCGGTCAAGGACGGGGTCGCGGTGTTCGCGGCCCTGGACCAGGCCGCCAAGACCGCTGCCGCCGCTGGTGATGAGCGGTCGCGGGGGCAGGTCATGGCCGACACCCTCGTCGACCGGGTCACCGGCCGCACCACCGCTGAGGCGAAGCCGCGGATCGAGGTCAAGATCGTGATGACCGCCGAGGCTCTCGCCAACGACAATGACCAGCCCGCGATGGTCGAGGGCTACGGCCCCGTCCCCGCCGCCTGGGCACGTGACGCCCTCAACGATGCCGAGGTGTTCGTCCGCCGGTTGTTCACCGACCCGGTCGGGCAGTTGGTGGCGATGGAGTCACGCTCCCGCAAGGCACCCGACGGGCTGGCCGAGTTCATCACCGCCCGTGACGGTGGGATCTGCCGCACCGTCGGCTGTGATGCCCCGATCCGCAACATCGACCACGTCGAACGCCACACCGACGGCGGCGCCACCAACGCCGCGAATCTTCAAGGCTTGTGCGAACGCTGCAACCAGGCGAAAGAGGCGCTCGGCTGGCAGGCCAGACCAGGACCCGACGGCAGCATCATGACCATCACACCTACCGGCCACGTCTACACGAGCCCATCGCCAGACACCTGGCGACCAGACCCACCACCCTTGTCCCGAGCAGAGTTCTCCCTGCGCGACGTACTCCTCGACTACTCGGCCGCTGCCTGAGCGTGCCGGTGGTAGACCTTGTTCGCGATCTTCCACGCTCCGTCGACGAGCACGAGCAGGAACACGTCCGTGAAGGTGTCGGGGCCGTGGATGAGGGTCATGGTCGCGGTGGCGACGGTGCCGTGGACCTCGACGGAGTCGAGGCGGCGTACGCGGTCCTTCTCGTCGGGAGCGGGGAGCCGCTGAACAGGCCGCAGTAGTCCTCGAGCGGCCAGGAGACGAAGGCGCCGTCGCGGATGCCTTCGATGTGGGCGGAGGGGAGGAGCGCGTCTCGGAAGTGGAGGGGGTCGCCGGTGGCGTGACCGCGTACGTAGGCGTCCAGCGGACGCAGGACGGCCTCGTCGACGGGTCCGTTCACGATCTGCATGCGCACAGGGTGCTGTGCCGACGGGAGCGTGACAAACGGTCTTCTCAGTGCGGCTCGACCGCGTCCTCTCCGGAGGTGGGGTCGTAGAGATAGACCTGCTCGCCGGCTCGGGGGTCGCGGGCGGCGAGCGCGTGGAAGGTGGGGGAGGCCGGGTCGGCGAGGTCGACGACAGAGGCTCCGGCGCCGAGGACGCCGCGGACGAGATGTGGGGGTGCGGTGGTGTCGATGCGGGTGACGACGCCGGGGGTCACCCAGACGGGGATCCCGGCGAGGAAGCCGCTGGCCTGGAAGTGGAGGTGGCCGGTGAGGATCGTGCGGACGTCGCTGCCGCGCACCACGCGACCGAGCGCGGAGATGTTGCGGAGGACGACGTCGGCGACCCACGGCAGGGTTGCGAGATGGAGCGGCGGATGGTGAAGGACGAGCACCGTCCCGTCGCGCGTCGGGGTGGCCAGCTCGGAGGCGAGGCAGGCCAGCTGGTGCTCGTCCAGGAAGCCGTGGGTCCGGCCGGGGACCAGGCTGTCGATCGTGACCACCCGGAGGTCGCCCAGGAAGCTGACCGCGGCGCACAGCTCCGACTCCGGATCCAGCAACCGACCGCGGTCGCTGCCGTCGGCCTCCAGGTGTCCGCTGCCGAGCGCCTCGCGGAACGGTCCGCGGGCGTCGTGGTTGCCCGTCGAGTAGATGTGCGGGATGCCGCGCTCGGCCGCGAACGCGCCGACCCGGTCCCGGACCGAGCGGCAACCCTCGGCCGACCCGTCGTCGGCGACGTCCCCGCTGACCACGACCGCGTCCAAGCCAGGCACGTGGCGGGCGTCGCGCAGGATGGCGTCGAGCGCGGCCAGGGCGTCGACCCAGTCCATGTCAGGACCGCTCGCGGAGACGTGGGTGTCGGAGAGATGCAGGATCCGGGTCAAGACTCAGGCCCACTGTCGGGAGCGTTTGACGGCCTCGGTCCACGAGGCGTACGCCTCATCGGCCGCCCCGCGACGCGACGGGTCGGGGGAGAAGGTGCGGTCCAGCGCCCAGGTCTCCCGGATCTCGTCGAAGGACGACCACACGCCGACTCCGAGGCCGGCGAGGAACGCCGCGCCCAGGCCGGTGGTCTCGACGTAGCGGGGACGGGAGACGTCGACGCCGAGCTGGTCGGCCTGGAGCTCGCACAGCAGGTTGTTGGCGGCCGCGCCGCCGTCGACGTTGAGCGAGGCGACCGGCGTCGGCATGGTGGCCATCACGTCGCGTACCTCGAAGGCGATCGCCTCCAGGGTCGCCCGCACGATGTGGGCACGGGTGGTGCCGCGGGTGATGCCGATGATGGTGCCGCGGGCGTCGGGGTCCCAGTGGGGCGCACCGAGACCGGTCAGGGCGGGCACGAACACGACACCCTCGGACGAGCTGACGGTGCGGGCCAGGGCCTCGGTCTCCGCGGCCGAGCCGATGATCTGCAGGCCGTCGCGCAGCCACTGCACGGCGGCACCGGTGACGAAGATGGAGCCCTCGAGGACGTAGGTGACCTCGCCGGAGGGCGACATCCAGCCGGGGGAGGTGAGCAGGCCGGAGTCGGACCGCTGCGGGCTGGATCCGGTGTTGGTCAGCACGAACGATCCGGTGCCGTAGGTGCACTTGGAGTCGCCGATGTCGAACGCCGCCTGTCCGAACAGCGCGGCCTGCTGGTCGCCGGCGACGCCGGCGATCGGCAGCGAGAGGTCGAGGAACGAGCGCGGATCGGTGACCACGCCCTCACCCCAGTTGGGGCCGATCTCCGGCAGCGCGTCGCGCGGCACCCCGAACAGGTCGCACAGCTCGTCGGACCAGTCGTTGGCGCCGATGTCGAAGAGCATCGTCCGGGATGCGTTGGAGACGTCGGAGACGTGGTGCAGACCCCGGGTCATCCGGGCGATGAGATAGGAGTCGACGGTGCCGATGGCGTAGCGGCCCGACTCCACGTGCGTCCACGTGTGCGGCTCGTTCTCCTTGATCCAGGCCAGCTTGGTGGCCGTGAAGTAGGGGTCCAGCCGCAGACCCGTCAGCTCGCGGACGCGGGCGTCGTGGGACGACATCGCGGAGCACATCGCCGTGGTGCGCCGGTCCTGCCACACGATCGCGCGCCGCGGCGACCCCAGCGTCTCCCGGTCCCACAGCACGACCGTCTCGCGCTGGTTGGTGATCCCGATGCCGACGAGATCGTCCCTGTCATGGGCGGCCAGGACGGTACGGCACGCCTCCAGGGTGGCCTGCCAGATCCCCTCCGGCACGTGCTCGACCCAGCCCGGGCTGGGGAAGTGCTGGTCGAACTCCTCGTACCCCCGAGCCGCGACCTCGCCCTTGTCGGTGACGATCAGCGCGGTGACGCCGGTGGTGCCGGCGTCGATGGCGAGGATCGAAGTCACTGGGGCGTCCTGACGATGTCGAGGATGCGCCGGTCGATCCACGACAGGTCCTCGGCCACCCGCATCTCGTAGTTCTCGGTGCCCACCCAGGCGAGAAAGCCGGAGGCGCCCTGCGCCGCGGCGTACGTCTCCAGCTCGGCCTCGATCTCGGGGGTGACCGGCACCTTCTCGGCCTCGGTCGAGGCGGTCAGGTAGAGGTCGCTGAGGTCGAGGAGGCGCTTCAGCTCGGTGATCGGCGCCGGGTGGTCGTCGACGCGGAGGTCCGCCGCGATGTCGTCGTTGCCTCCGTAGCCGGCGTCCTCGCGCACGACCAGGAGAGCGGCGCTCTGTCGGCCACGGCTGTCGCCGCCGGCCTCGTCGCCCGCGGCGAGCGCGGCGAGGAGCCGGTGCTGCAGCGGCTCCTCGGGGGAGGAGGCGAGCCATGCGGCCTCCATCGCCTCGACCACCTCGGGGCCCGTGAGGATGTTGCCCTGGATCGCGTAGCCGTCGCCGGTGCGGCCGCCGGCCCAGTCGAGGCAGGACGGTCCGGTGTGGGAGACGGCGTTGCCGTCGACGTCGACGATGCCGACCTGCCGGTGGTCGCGGCGCTCGTCCTCCTCCAAGAGCCTCTCCAGGGCGACCGCGGCGGTCGCGCCCTCGTCGAGGTGGGCGAGAGCCAGACCCTTGTAGGCGACGTTGGCCTCGGCCTGGGTGGCGATGGCTCCGACCCCCGCGACGGCGGCCGGGACGGCCGATCCGACGGCGAGGAACTTCGAAGCGACGGCCACACCCCAGGTGGGCTCCCCGGTGCCTGGATCAACTGCTCTGGCGACGATGGAGAAGGTCATGACAGCGACCCTATCCACGAAATTTCGTCCGCTTACGGCGTGTTTACGAATTGTCGTACACCTGACAGCGAGGTTGGGCTTTGATTGAGGGATCCCTTCATCCCAATTTCGGAACTGAGTTTCGAACGTGACCAGGAAGGACATCATGACAACCCTGGCGAAAGAAGAAGCACCCGAGTTGAAGAGAGTGATGGGGCCCTGGCTCCTGCTGCTCTTCATCGTCGGCGACATCCTGGGAGCGGGCGTCTACGCCGTGACCGGGACCATGGCCGGCTACGTGGGCGGCATCCTGTGGCTGCCGTTCCTGCTCGCCTTCGTGGTGGCAGCGATGACAGCGTTCTCCTACCTCGAGCTGGTGACCAAGTATCCCAGCGCCGCCGGCGCCGCGCTCTACACCCACAAGGCGTTCGGCATCCACTTCCTCACCTTCATGGTGACCTTCGCGGTCGCCTGCTCGGGCATCACCAGCGCGTCGACCTCGGCGAACACGCTGGCGCAGAACTTCTTCGGCGGCCTGGAGATCAACGGCTGGATGGATGCGCCCAGCGAGGGCGCCGTCACCCTGCTGGCGTTGGGCTTCATGGTCCTGCTCGCGCTGATCAACCTGCGTGGCGTGGGCGAGAGCGTGAAGTTCAACATCATCCTCACCGTCGTCGAGATGGTCGCGCTGTGCATCGTCATCGGCGTCGGCTTCTTCGTGATCGCCCAGGGCAAGGCGGACATGTCGGAGCTGGTCTCCTTCGACGACTACTCCAACATGGGCGTCGTCTTCGCGGTCACCGCCGCGACCTCGGTCGCCTTCTTCGCGATGGTCGGGTTCGAGGACGCCGTCAACATGGTCGAGGAGACCAAGGATCCCGAGCGGATCTTCCCGCGCACCATGCTGATGGGCCTGGGTGCGGCCGCTCTGCTCTACATCCTGGTGGCGGTCTCGGTCGTCAGCGTACTGACGCCGGGTGAGCTCGAGACGATCCGCGAGTCCGAGGGCCGGGCCCTGCTCGAGGTCGTCGGCAAGGGCGCTCCCGACTTCCCGATCGACAAGGTGTTCCCGTTCCTCGCGGTCTTCGCCGTGGCAAACACGGCGCTGATCAACATGCTGATGGCCAGCCGGCTGGTCTACGGCATGGCCAGGCAGCGGGTGCTTCCCAAGCAGCTGGGTGCGATCCTGCCCGGCCGCCGCACGCCCTACATCGCGATCATCTTCACCACGCTGCTGGCGCTGGCGCTGATCTGGTACGTCTCCAGCGACCCGGACAGCAACATCGTCTCCAACCTGGGCTCCACGACCGCACTGCTCCTGCTGTGCGTGTTCGCGATCGTCAACATCGCCTGCGTGGTGCTCCGCAACCGGCGCCCCGACACCGAGAAGACATTCTTCACGGCGCCGAGGTGGCTGCCGCCCGTCGCCGCCATCCTGTGCATCTACCTGGCCGGCCCGTGGGTCGACCGCGACGGCATCGTCTACGAGATCGCCGGCGGCCTGATGGTCATCGGCGTGATCCTGTGGGCGATCACCTGGCTGATCAACAAGTTCGCCAACAAGGAGGACGAGCCGCCGCACTTCCAGGACATCGAGCACATGGATGTCAACCCCGAGGACGACAAGTAACCGGGTGAGCTCGGTCAGGGCCGGCGTACGGGATCCTTCCGTACGCCGGCCCTGCCGTGAGATGACTTCGTAACAACCGGGTGACCCGCGTACCCTGAGCCTCGTGAACGACGCCTTCCCCTCTCTCGAGCAGTTGCACGCCATCGGAGCCCTCCAGCAGCCGACCTATTCCGACCCGGTCGCGCTGGCCGCGGCGGTCGAGAAGCTGAGGAACCAGCCGCCGCTCGTCTTTGCGGGGGAGTGCGACCAGCTCAAGAGCTCGATCGCCGCCGCCGGCCGCGGCGAGGCGTTCATCCTGCAGGGCGGCGACTGCGCCGAGACGTTCGCCGAGGCGACCGCCGACAACACCCGCAACAAGCTTCGGGTGCTGCTGCAGATGGCGGTCGTCCTGACGTACGCGGCCTCCGTCCCGGTCGTCAAGATCGGACGTCTCGCGGGGCAGTACGCCAAGCCGCGCTCCTCCGACACCGAGACCCGTGGCGACGTGACCCTGCCGGCCTACCGCGGCGACGCGGTCAACGGCTACGAGTTCACCCCCGAGGCCCGCATCCCCGACCCGCAGCGGCTGCTGGACGTCTACCACGCCTCCGCCTCCACGCTGAACCTGGTGCGCGCGTTCACCACCGGTGGCTACGCCGACCTGCGTCAGGTGCACACCTGGAACTCCGAGTTCGTGCGCAACTCGCCCGTCGGCGCGAAGTACGAGGCGATGGGCTCCGAGATCGAGCGCGCGATCGCGTTCATGGAGGCCATCGGCGCGGACCTCGACGAGTTCCACGGGGTCGACTTCTACTCCTCGCACGAGGCGCTGCTGCTCGAGTACGAGCACGCGATGACCCGCATCGACTCGCGCACCGAGACGCCATACAACGTCTCCGGCCACTTCGTCTGGATCGGCGAGCGCACCCGCCAGCTCGACGGTGCCCACGTGGAGTACTTCCGCCACCTCAACAACCCGATCGGCTGCAAGCTCGGCCCCACCGCGACCCCCGACGACGCGCTCGCCCTGGCCGCCAAGCTCAACCCGAAGAACGAGGAGGGCCGGCTCACCTTCATCACGCGCTTCGGCGCGGGCAAGGTGCGCGACGGGCTGCCCGGTCTGGTCGAGAAGATCACCGCCGAGGGCGTCAACGTCACCTGGATCTCCGACCCGATGCACGGCAACACCTTCTCCACCTCCAACGGCTACAAGACCCGCCGCTTCGAGGACGTCCTCGACGAGGTCCAGGGCTTCTTCGACGTCCACCACGCGCTGGGTACGGTGCCCGGCGGCATCCTCGTCGAGAACACCGGCGACGACGTCACCGAGATCATCGGCGGCGGTGAGGAGCTCGACGAGGCCGGCCTGGTGCACCGCTACGAGTCCGTCGTCGACCCGCGTCTCAACCGCGTCCAGTCGCTCGAGATGGCGTTCCAGGTCGCGGAGATGCTCAGGTCCCGCTAGTCGCCGACGTTCTCGTCGCGCGCCCAGGCTAGCTGCATGATCTCCTCGCCGTCGTGGAGCGTGCTGCGGTTGCCGGTGTCGGTGAAGCCGGTGGTCTCGTAGAGGCGCTGGGCGCGGCGGTTGTCGGTGCGGGTCCAGACGCTGAGGCCCGCCCAGTCGCGGGACTGGAGGTCGCGGATCATCTCGGTGCCGACGTGGGACCCCCAGACAGCGGGGTCGACGAAGACCATCGAGATGTGGCCGTAGCCGGGGAGCGGTACGCCGTCGACCAGGTAGGTCTCGGCGAGCAGCATCCCGGCAGGGCGGCTGCCGTAGTGGGCGAGGAGCGCGAGCTCGGCCGCGTCCAGCTTCTCGCGGACCCTGCGGACGCGGGCCTCGGTGGCCGTCTTGCGGCGAGCCGCGTTGGCCGCTCGCCAGATGTCGACGGCCAGCGCGCGCTGCTCGTCGCTGTCGATCTCGGCGACGATGATTCTCGGCATACAGGCGTTACAGCGTCATCAGCCAGACGCCGAGCACCAACATCACGATCATGAAGATCGCACCCACCCACAGCAGCACGACCCAGGTCGAGGGGTTGTCCTCGGACTCGGCGGCCATCAGCGAGGAGACGTACTCCTGCTGGACGCCGTAGTCGCCGAAGTCCTGCTCGAGGGGCTCCTCCTCGGCGGCATAGCCGTAGCCGGTCTGCCAGTCGGCGGGGCCGTCGGTGGCGTAGGCGTCGTCGGCGTAGCCGGTCGCATAGGCCGGCTCGGGTTCGTGGACCTGGTCGGCGACGGTCTCCTCCGGCGGCGCCCAGTGACGGGCCTTCCCGTTGCTCTGCTGCTGCTGGACGAGCATCCCGGAGGGCTGGACGAAGGGCTTGTACGCCGCCTCGACCGGTGTCTCGGAGACCGGCTCGGGCTCGGGGTCGGGGACAGGGTCGGGCCCGGGGACGGGCTCCGGCTCCGGAACGGGTCCGGGCTCAGGGACCGGAGTGGGCGTCGGCTCCGGGTCGGGAACGGGGTCGGGCCCCGGGACCGGGGTCGGCTCGGGGAAGGGCGAGGGATCCGGGATCGGCCTCGGCTCCGGCTCCGGCTCAGGGATCACCGCCTCCTCGGCGACGCTCTCCGCGGCCGGCTCGTGCGCGGTCGGGGGAGTGGTCGGCGGCAGCGGTGCCGGCGGCGGCGAGGTCGGCGGTGCGAAAGCCGCGCGGATCGCGGTGGATCCGTTGGGCTCGTCGTCGGTGTCGAGCTTCTCCTCGACCTCGGGCGACTGACGCCGCGAGGTGCGCTCGGTGGGCTCGTCGTCGGGGCCGGCGGCAGCGATCGACGAGGCCGGTCCCGGCCGGTCCTCGTCGCCGTAGGCGCTGATCCGGGGCAGGCTCAGTGAGGTCTGCTCCGCGTCGGGCACGTCGTCGACCGCTTCCGGAGCGGTCGCCTCGACCGGCTTCCGGATCACGGTGGTCTCGTTCGGTTCGTCGAGCTCTTCGGGCTCGGCGGTGACGTCGTCGTTCGCAGCACTGGACACGGGTGGCGTCCTTTCCTCTACATCGGTGGAGTCAGCCTCGGCAGCTGGGTCGAGCTCCGTGGCGACCTCGAGACCACACACCGGACACGTCGGCTCCCCGGACAGCCGGTATCCGCACTGTGCGCACTTGGTCATGCCACCCCCATGGCGTCGAAGATCACTCCTGTGCGTCTCCAGCCTAGACGACCGGAGTGAGGCCGAGCGGCGAGCTTGCTCGTCCGCTCGCGCCGAGCGAGGGAGTAACCATGCGGATGCATGGAGGTCACATGCCTTGACGGTGCGCCGATGCCCGTAGATCGCGGAGCAGCGGGATATCGGGGTTGTCCGCGTCGCGCGAGCCCGGAGTCTCCAGGATGAAGGGCACCCCGGCGGTCGCCGGATGGGCGAAGAGCTCCTCGAACGCGGCCGTGCCGATGTGGCCGCGACCGATCTGCTCGTGGCGGTCGAGGTTCTTGCCGCGTACGTCCTTGGAGTCGTTGGCGTGGATCAGCCGGAGCCGCCCGGGGCCGCCGATCTCGACGATCCGGTCGACGCAGGCGGTGGCGCCACCGGGCTCGTCGAGCGGGGCGCCGGCGGCGAAGACGTGGCAGGTGTCGAGGCAGATCCCGGCCTTGGGGTGGAAGTCGACGGCCTCGAGATAGGCGGGGAGGTCCTCCACGCCCGCGCACAGCGACCGACCCTGCCCGGCGGTCGGCTCCAGCAGCAGCCAGGGCGCGTCGTCGGCGGAGATCTGGTCGAGCACGGGCAGCAGCGCCTCGCGTACCTGCCTCATCGCCACGAGGAAGTTCTCCCGGGCATCGCCCGCGGGAGAGACGAACGAGCCGGTGTGGATCACGACGCCCTCGGCGCCGATGTCGGCGGCCCGGCGCAGGTTGTGCGCGACCAGCGCGGCCGACCTCTCGTACGTCGCCGGCGTCGGCGATCCCAGGTTGACCAGGTAGGGAGCGTGGATGAAGGCGCGCATCCCACGTCGTTGGAGCTCGGCCCGGAAGGCCTTGTCGTCGGCCGGCTTGCCCGCCGAGAGGGCCCAGCCGCGCGGGTTGCCGACGAAGATCTGCAGGGTCTCGCCGCCGACCGCGTCGGTGTTGGCGAGGGCGCCCGCGACGAGGCCCTTACCGACCTGTACGTGGGTGCCGATCGGGTTGCGGAGGATCGAGTCCGTCACGTCAGTTCAGCCAGATCGTGATCTCGGAGCCGTAGGGGGCCTCGCCGCCGGCGGGCTCCTGGCGGGTCACGTAGCCGAGGCCGAGGTTGATGCCACCCTCCGCCTCCTCCTTGACCTTGAACCCGGCGGCCTCGAGGGTCTGCTTCGCGGTGTCCTTGTGCTGGCCGACCACGCTGGGGACCGGGACCGCGGCCGGACCCTTGGCGACCACGAGGGTCACGGTCTCGCCCTTGGGGAGGGTGCCGGAGTTGGGGCTCTGGCTCAGGACGGTGCCGGGCCGGGCGGTCTGGTTCTCCTCCTCCTGGATCTCGACGACGAGCCCGTCGGCCTCGAGCGACTTCTTGGCACGCTCCGCGCTGCGGCCGGTCCAGTCGACGATGTCGACGGGGGCCGGGCCCTTGCTGATCACGAGCACAACGGTCTTGCCGGGCCGCACCAGGGTGCCGGCGCGGGGCTGGGAGTTGATGACGTGGCCCTCGGGCACGTTGTCGTTGAACTTCTCGATCGGGTCGCCGACGGTGAGGCCGAGATCCTGGATCTCGTCCTGGGCGTCGTCGGCGAGCATGCCCTTGACCTTGGGCACCGAGTATTCCTCGACGCCCTTGCTCACGCTGATCTCCACCGTGGAGCCGGGCAGCGCCTTGTCGTCGCGGCCCGGGTCGGAGTCGATCACGATCCCCTTGGCGACGGTATCGGAGAACTCGGTGTTGGCCGAGACCTCGAAGCCGGCGTTCTGCAGCTGCGTGGTCGCCTCGGCCCGGGACAGGCCGGCCACCGAGGGCACCCGCTCGTAGCGGCCGTCGATGAACCACCACAGGCCGGTCGCCACCAGCGCGACGGCCACCACAGCGGCGCCGATCGCGACCGGCCCCTTCCAGGTCGCCGGCATGCTCCGGCGCTGCTTGGGCTGAGTGGGTGTCGGGGCGATGCGTACGTTCTCCTCGGGCTCGCTCAGCGGGAGCCGGCCGGCAGCGGGCAGGCCCATGCCGGGAGGTGGTGCCGCCGGACCCGGGGGCCGGCCCGGCGGGGGACCGGACGGGCCGGAGGGCGGCAGGCCGAGCGCCGGCAGCACCGCCGTCGACTCGGCGGCGGACTCGTCGTGAGCGCGCGTCGGGGCCTCGGTGCCGTTGGCGGCCTGCGCCGGCTTGTCGGGAGCGCCGGCCGAGGGGAGCGCCAGGTCGGCGGTGAGCTCGGGGTCGTCGAAGATGCCCGCGGACAAGGTGGCCATCACCCGGTTGACCATGCGCAGGAGCACGCCGGCGTCGGCCGGGCGCAGCTCGGGGTCACGGGCGGTCGCGCGGGCGACCAGGGCGTCGACGTAGCGGGGGATGCCGGGCGCCGCCTTCGACGGCGGCGGTACGTCCTCGTGCACGTGCTTGTAGGCGATGTCGACCGGCGAGGGTCCGCTGTGGGGCTTGCGCCCGGTGAGCAGCTCGTAGAGCACGACGCCGGCGGCGTAGACGTCGCTGCGCGGGCCCGACTTGGACTCGGTGACCAGCTCGGGCGCCAGGTAGGAGACGGTGCCGACCAGGTTGCCGGTGGTGGCGTCGTGGGAGTTGTTGGTCATCACCCGGGCCAGGCCGAAGTCGGCGACCTTGACCCGCTGCGAGATCGAGGCGGCGCCGGTGGTGATGAGGACGTTCTCCGGCTTGATGTCGCGGTGCACGATCCCGACCGCGTGCGCCGCGGTCATCGCGCTCAGGATCGGCTCGATGTAGGCCAGCGCCTTCGCCGCGCCCAGCGGAGCCTGGGACTGGATGGTGTCGCGGAGGGTGTGGCCCTCGATGTACTCCATCGCGAGAAAGGCGACGCCGTCGTCCTCGTCCTGGTCGTAGACGGCCACCACGTTGGGGTGGGAGAGCTTCGCAGCCGACCGGCCCTCGCGTACGAACCTCTCGGCGAAGTTGCCCTCCTCGTCGAGGTTCTGGTGCATGACCTTGACGGCGACGATGCGGTCCAGACGCATGTCGTGGGCGACGTAGACCGTCGCCATGCCGCCCTTCGCGACCTTCTCGACGATCCGGTAACGCATCCCCAGGACCTTGCCCAGAAGGGGGTCGGATGCGGTAGCCGAGCCTCCGCCGTGGCGCCCGATGGCGCCGTCACGGGGGTCCGCCTCACTAGCCACGCGATCCTCCTGTCTCCGGTCGGAGAAGTATTCCGGACCGGGCAATGGTACGGACCAGCGGGTCCCACTCACGACTTTCCGGCGCGGCTACCCGGGCCGGTAATGTGATCGTTATGAGCGAATTGCGGCTGGCAGAGCAGGATCTGGGCGTCCTGGTGGAGGACTGGATCGACTGGGCCACCGCCGCGTCGCAGCTCGGCGTGACGGTGGGCAAGGTGCGCACGATGATCCGTGAGCACGAGCTCGCCGCCGCGGTGCCTCCGGGCATCAAGGGGCAGCACATCCCGGCCCTGTTCATCCAGGACGGTCTGCCGGTCAAGGGCCTCGGCGGCCTGCTCCACGTGCTCCACGACGGCGGCTACGACGACCGCGAGATCATCGCCTGGCTCTTCCTCGACGACGACCTCCCCGGCCGCCCGATCGACGCGCTTCGGGAGAACCGCGGGTCGGAGGTCAAGCGCCGGGCGCAGGCCATGGCACTCTAGGGGCCACCCCGTCCGTACGTCTCGGAGGACCGTCGTGAGGTCGAAGCCCGCCCTGGTCGCTGTGTTGGTCGCGCTGCTCCTGGCGCTGTTCGCCGGATGCGGCGGCTCCGGAGGTTCGGGGGACGACTCCGGCGGCGGGAAGACCGGCACCGATCCCGAGAGCGGGCTCGCCTGGATCGCGGAGTCCGACCTGCCGCCCGAGGGCGTGGAGACGCTCGAGCTGATCGACGCCGGCGGCCCGTTCCCCTACCCGGGCAAGGACGGCAGCACCTTCGGCAACCGCGAAGGCATCCTGCCGGAGGAGCCGTCGGGCTACTACGCCGAGTACACCGTGCCGACGCCTGGCTCCGATGACCGGGGTGCGCGGCGTATCGTCACAGGCGAGGGTGGGGAGTTCTACTACACCGAAGACCACTACGAGTCGTTCTCACGGATCGACCGGGGGTGATGGAATGAGTGGACTGGCAGGTCTTCTCGCCGGGCGGGTCGAGCCTGGCGTCTACCGTTGGCACACCGAGCTGGCGGCCGCCGACCTCTCGGAGTCGGTGACCGGCGCCGGCTGGTCGCTGGCGCAGATCGCGGACGTGGCCGAGACCAAGGACGAGGTGCTGGGAGCCATCGGCGCCGCGCTCGGGTTCCCGGCCCACTTCGGGCGCAACCTCGATGCGCTGTGGGACTCGCTGCGCGACCTCTCCGCACCCACGGTGCTGCTGTGGGAGACGTGGGGGAGCGCGGCCTATGCCGACCGTGCCGGCTTCGACCGGATCGTCGGGGTCCTGAAGGACCGTGCGGCGGAGATCTCCGAGGACCGGCCCGCGTTCACCGTGCTGCTGCGCGGCGACGGGCCCGAGACCGACCTGCCCGACCTGGGCTGAGCATCACCCGACCGTGACGGTGCGGGTCGGGTAGCCGGTTGCTCCGTCGGGAGCGGGCGGCGCCTCGCTCCCGGTCTGCGGGGTGCCGGTGCGGTCGTAGGCCCGCGCCTGGATCCGGTGCTCGCCGGCGGTGGCCTCCCAGCGGTAGCTCCACTGCCGCCAGGTGTCGATGCTGTCCTCGGCCGCGAGCGTGGCGGGTTGCCAGGGGCCGTCGTCGATGCGTACCTCCACCCTGCTGACGCCGCGGTGCTGCGCCCAGGCGACGCCGGCGACGGTCACCTCGCCTACGGCATCGGGGTTCTCCCGGGGCAGGTCGATGCGGCACTGGGTCTTGATCGGGCCCTCGGCCGACCAGCCCCGGTCGGTCCAGTAGGCGCGGAAGTCGGCGAAGCGGGTGACCTCGAGGTCGGTGAGCCACTTGGTCGCCGAGACGTAGCCGTAGAGGCCGGGGACGACCATGCGGACCGGGAAGCCGTGGTCCGGGGTCAGCGGCTCCCCGTCCTGGGCGATCGCGAGGAGGGAGTCGCGGCCGTCGGTGAGCGCCTCGAGCGGGGTGCCGATGGTGATGCCGTCGGCACCGGTGGACTTCACCGCGTCGGCGCCTTGGGTCAGGCCGGCGCGCCGGAGGACGTCGCGGATGCGTACGCCGGTCCAGGTCGCGTTGCCGATCAGGTCGCCGCCGACCTCGTTGGAGACGCAGCAGATCGTGACGCGACGCTCGTAGAGCGGCATCGCGAGCAGGTCCTCGTAGGTCAGCTCGATCGGGTTGTCGACCAGGCCGTGGATCGTGAGGCGGTAGTCGGCGAGGTCGACACGTGGGGTGAGCAGGGCGATGTCGATGCGGTAGAAGTCGTCGACGGGGGTCAGGTGGGGCGTCAGGCCCTTGATCGGCAGCTCCACGCCGGCCGGGAGGGGCGCGGCGGGGGAGACGGGCGTCGGGATGGCCAGTCGCGTCGCCGGGTGCCGGCGCGCGGTGACGACCTTCGCGCCGACCCCGCCGGCCGCGCCCACGGCGGTCACGGCCGCCGCGGCGATCAGGAAGCTGCGCCGGTCGAAGCCGTCGGGTGCCTCCGCCTCGGCGGGTGTCTCGCCCGGCCCGCGCAGGCGCCGGGTGAGCAGGACCAGGGCGACGATGCCGATCACGAGGCCGATGACCAGCGCGACGATGCCGGCCGCCCCGTTGCCGGCTCGGTCGGCCAGCAGGGCGGCGGCATCGACGGCCCCGAGGAGCAGGAACATGCCCGCGCCGAGCACGGGGCGGCGTACGGCCAAGGCGCCGGCCACTGCGAGCAGGGCCAGCGTGACCAGCGCGACGCAGGCCAGCAGGATCGGCTTGTCGGCGGTGCCGAAGGTGGCGACCGCGGCCTCCTTGAGCCAGCGCGGGGTGAGGTCGATGACCCGGTCGCCGAGCGCGAGCAGGGGAGAGGTGCCACGCGCGAGGGCGGCGATGAGCTCGGCGACGCCGAGGCCGAGCACGCCCGCGGCGATGCCCGCGACGGGACCGCTGGGGAGGCGTCCGAGGACGGTGCCGGATGTCATGCTGAGGGTTCGTGGCCGATCGGTGGTCGGATGGGACCAATCCTCCCACCCCTCGGCTGCGAACCCTCGGGTGAGATCTGTCATTACGTCGGAAGGGGGCGCGCGTGCGCCGAGCGTTGCGGGTCGTGGGCGAGGAGTCGTCGCCCGACCCGACGGACCCGGATCCCGGAGCGGTGCTCGTCGCCGTCGCCGGGGGAGACCTGGACGCCTTCGGTCGCCTCTACGACGACCTGGCTCCGCTCGTCTTCGGCGTCGCTCGGCGTGTGGTGCGTGACCCGTCACGCGCGGAGGAGGTGACCCAGGAGGTGTTCACCGAGGTGTGGCGCCAGGCAGCCCGGTTCGACCCGGCGCGTGGGTCGGTGAGGACCTGGGTGCTGACCATCGCCCACCGGCGGGCGGTCGACACGGTGCGCTCCTCGCAGGCGTCCCGTGCCCGCGAGGAGCATGTCGCGCGGCGGGAGCCGGTCTCGGTGGTGGGGCCGGAGGAGGCCGTCGTGACGGCATCGGAGCACGAAGGCGTACGCCGCTGCCTGGACTCGCTCACGCCGCTGCAGTCGCAGGCCGTCCGGCTCGCCTACTACCAGGGCTTCACCTACCCCGAGGTCGCCGAGCTGCTCGGCCGGCCGCTGCCGACGGTGAAGACCCGGATGCGGGACGGGCTGATCCGTCTGCGCGACTGCTTGGAGGCTGGCGATGGCGCCTGACGTGCACGGCCTGGTCGGGGCCTATCTCCTGGACGCGCTGGAACCGGCCGAACGCGCTGAGTTCGAGGCCCACCTGGCGGTCTGCCCCGAGTGCCGCGAGGAGGTCGACTCGCTGCGGTCCGCGACGGCGTCCCTCGCCGGAGAGGTCGCCGAGACGCCGCCGGCCTCGCTGCGCGGCCGGGTGCTGCGTACGGCCTCGGAGATGCCGCAGCTGCCGCCTGTGGTCGCGGCGGGCTCGCGCCCTCGCCGTCGCTGGCTCCTGGGGGCGATCGCGGCGGCTGCCGCGGTGATCGTCGGCGTCGGCGTGACGGTCGGGATGGTCGTACGCGACGACGACCCGCCACGCATGACCGCCGCCCAGGTGATGTCGGCCCCCGACGCGAGGATGCACAAGGAGAAGACCTCCGACGGCGAGCTGATGGTCGCGATGTCCCACGAGATGCACATGGTCGCCGTCGACACCGCCCACCTCTCCCGCCCCGCCGGGATGACCTACCAGGTCTGGTGGCACACCGACGCCGGCATGGAGTCCGCCGGCGTCCTCGACGAGGAGATGGCCGTGGCCGTACCCGTCGAGGACGGTGACCTCATGGTCACCATGGAGCCCATGGGCGGCTCCGACGAGCCGTCGGAGAAGGTCCTCTTCCAGATGTCCGCCGAACGCCTCTGAGGCGTCGCCGGGCCCGCGGCCTCAGACGGTGCGCTGGGTGGCCGCGGTGGCGAGGGCGCGGAGGACCTCGGCGGCGTTGGCGTCGAGGACTCCCGAAGTCTTGGCGTCGTCGAGAGCGGTGAGGCCCTGGTCGGCGAGCTCGGTGATCGTCTTCTCCACCTGCTGCTCGGCGCCCGAGGTGGTGATGATCGTCCGCAGCTCGGCGACCTGCTCGGCGCTGAGCGGTTGGCCGAGCGCGCGGTCGAGGCGGTCGGCATCCGCGGGCGTCGAGCCGGTCAGGGCGAGGGCGACCAGGACGGTGCGCTTGCCCTCGACGAGATCGTCGCCGGCGGGCTTGCCGGTGACCGAGGGGTCGCCGAAGACGCCGAGGAGGTCGTCGCGCAGCTGGAAGGCCTCGCCGACGGGGAGCCCGTAGGCCGACAGCGCCTCGATCTGGGCCGGTGAGGCACCGGCCAGGGCGGCGCCGACGTGGAGGGGACGTTCGACGGAGTACTTGGCCGCCTTGTAGCGCACCACCTTCATCGCGGCCTCCACGTCCGCGGCGCCGCGCGCCTGGACGGTGATGTCGAGGAACTGCCCGGCGATCACCTCGCTGCGGGTGTGGTCGAACACCGACAGCGCGGCCGCGGTCTCGGCAGCCCCGAACCCAGAGGTACGCAGCAGCTCGTCCGACCAGGTCAGCAGCAGGTCTCCGAGGAGCACGGCAGCGGCATCACCGTAGGCGCGGGACCGGCCCGGCCAGCCCGCGGCGGCGTGGTCTGCCTCGAACGCGCGGTGGGCGGCGGGCGCGCCGCGCCGGGTGTCGGAGTCGTCGATGACGTCGTCGTGGACGAGCGCGGAGGCCTGGAGCAGCTCGAGCGCGGCGGCCGCCCGCACGAGCGCCTCCTCCTCGGCGGGAGAGGGCGCGGGCCGCACGGCGTGGAAGCCCCAACAGCAGAAGGCGGCGCGCAGGCGCTTGCCGCCGGACATCGACTCGCGTGCCCGGCGAAGCAGCGGCTCGACCTCGTCGCCGAGCGGGACCAGCCGCTCGGACTGGGTCTCGAGAAAGGTGTCCAGTGCCCCCTGGACGCGACTGCGGAATTCATCGGCGTCCCACGTTTCATTCACTCTCCGAGCCTAGGGCACTGCCTACGATGGCCCGATGGTGACTGGACGTGGACGCTCTCTCGCGGAGCTGATCAACGAGGGCGAGCGCTCGTTCTCATTCGAGTTCTTCCCGCCGAAGGACGAGGCCGGGGAGGAGCAGCTGTGGAACGCGATCCGTGCGCTGGAGCCCTACCGGCCGACCTTCGTCAGCGTGACCTACGGCGCCGGCGGCTCGACCCGTGACAAGACCGTCGCGATCACCGGCCGGATCGCCGCGGAGACCGACCTCCTGCCCGTCGCCCACCTCACCTGCGTCGGCCACACCCGCGACGAGGTCGCCGGGATCCTGGACGCCTACGCCGCCCAGGGCGTCGCCCACGTGATGGCGTTGCGCGGCGACCCCGCCGAGGGCCCGCGCGCCGAGTGGACCCCGACCCCGGGAGGCCTCGACTACGCGATCGACGTCGTGCGGCTCGCCCGTGAGCGCGGCGACTTCCGCATCGGAGTCGCCGCCTTCCCGGAGGGCCACCCGGGCGCCGAGTCGATCGAGGCCGACGCCGACGTGCTGGTCGCCAAGGCGAAGGCCGGCGCGGAGTTCGCGGTCACCCAGATGTTCTTCCGGGCCGCCGACTACTTCGGCCTCGTCGACCGGGTGCGCGCCCGCGGCGTCGACATCCCGATCCTGCCCGGGATCATGCCGATCCTGAACCTCGCCGCCATCCGCCGGCAGAGCGAGCTCATCGGCGCCGAGGTCCCCGACGAGATCGTCGAGCGCGTCACAGCCGCCGGCCCGGACCCCGCCGACATCCGTGCCGAGGGCATCGCGGTCGCCGCCGAGCTGTGCCAGGAGCTCCTCGACGGAGGCGCGCCGGGGCTGCACTTCTACACGCTCAACCGCTCCAAGGCGACGCTGGAGATCTTCGCGAAGCTCAACGTCACGGTCTAGGTCACCGCTCGGCGGGTCCGATCGACTGCGCGACCAGCGCGGCCGAGAGCCCGGCGAACGGCAGCCCCGAGCCGGGCGTGGCGTGCGCGCCGGCGGCGTAGACGTTGGGGATCGGGGTGCGCGGCCCGAGGCGCTGGAACACCGTGTTGCGCCCCGCCCACTTCACGCCCAGCGGCGACCCGCGCCAGCGGCGCACGAGCTCGGCGGCGCCCAGGTCGACCCGGTGCACGACGTGCTCGCGGACGTCGATCTTGTGGCGCGCGAGCGCCAGCAGGACGTCCTCCATCAGCTTGCCGTGGGAGTGGACCGTCCAGGCGTGCTGGCCCACGGGTGCGAGCCCACGGGTGCGTACGACCAGGGTCGGCTCGCCGTGCAGGACGAGCTCGTCGGGCAGGTCGGTGAGGTGGTCGGGCAGCGAGGAGAGCCCGAGGTGGAAGGTCATCGGCGGGATGGCCGGCAGGGTGCGGTCCACCAGCGGCCGCAGGGCCGGCAGCGAGCGCGGGTCGAAGGCGACCACGACCGCCCCGTCGGCGCCGAGGTCGATCTCGCCGGCGGCGGTGGCGACCGCGACCGCCCGCCCGTCGCGCACGACGATGTCCTCCACCCGGGTCGCGGTCTGCACCGTCACCCGGCGGGTGGCCATCCGGGCGGTGAGCACCTCGGCGACCACGCCCATCCCGCCCTCGACCCGCCAGGCGCCGAAGCGCTGCTCGAGGTAGGCGGTGAGCCCCGCCCAGGAAGGTACGTCGCGCAGCTCCTGGCCCGCGGCGACGAACGGGTGCGCCGCGACCAGCCGGAGCCGCTCGTCCTTGAAGGTCTTCCGCAGCCGCTTGTGGAGGGTCTCGCGCGACCGGAACCGCTCCGCGACGGCGGAAGGCAGCGCGGAGGGCTCCCACGGCACCTCGAAGTAGTGCTGCCGCAGCACCTCCCAGTCCTCGCTGAACCGGGCGACGTAGTCGGTCCACTGCCGGCCGAACCCGGGCTTCAGCGCGTCGAAGGCCGCCAGCTGGGCTCCACGGGTGCCGCCGGGCACCGCGACCGAGGTCTTGTCGGCGAAGCGGTGCTCGCGGACGACGTCCATGGGCACCAGCTCGAGCTCACGCTCCGCGGGCCGCCCGGACTTGCGGAACAGGTCGCGCATCACCGCAGGCAGCAGCGTCGAGGTCGCCGAGGCGTCCCAGGTGAACCCCTCCTCGCGCACGGGCACCAGCGCGCCGCCGAGCTCTCCGGAGGCCTCGAGGAGGGTCACCGAGTGACCGAGCTTCGCCAGCCGGGCGGCGCTGGCCATCCCGGCGTACCCGCCTCCGAGGACGACGACGTCGCTCATGGAACGGGATAAGGCTTGGTGGCGCCGTCGGAGGGCCCGTCGGGCGGCAGGGAGCCTCGCCTTCCGCGTCGGGTCAGCCTGCGCCAGCCCCCGCGGATGGCGCGGAGGACGAGATACATCAGCACCAGCCCGGCGATCAGCAGGACGGCGGCGACGCCGGCGGCGGCCATCGGGTGCTCGGTCGCGAACCAGACCACGCCGAGGACGAGGCCGTCCTCGGCCACGCTGACCACCGAGTTGGAGACCGGCTCGGGGGAGGAGTTGACGGCGAGCCGCTCGCTGGCCTTGACCAGGTGGGACATCAGCGCCGAGGTGCCGCCCACGACACCGCCGACGGCCTCGTTGAGCGAGTCGGCCTCACCAGCGAGCAGGACGCCGATCACGGCGCCGATGGTGGGACGGATCACCGTGGAGATCGAGTCCCAGGTCGAGTCGACGTAGGGCACCTTGTCGGCGACGAACTCGATCGCGTACATCAGCCCCGCGGCGGCCAGCACCGGCCACGTGCCGAGCACGTCCGGGATCGCCTCGGCCCCCGTCGTACGCTGCACGACGCCGAGCACCAGCACGACCAGGTAGGCGTTGATGCCGCTGGCCCACCCGCTGGAGAAGGTCAGCGCTAGAGATTCCATGAGCACATCTTGGCGTACGCCGCCGACAAACCGGCTCCTGCCCGAGACCAGGCGCACGTGTCCGCGTATTTACCTACGTTGCGCCCCGTACGGCAGAATGGGCTGATCAGAGACTGAACCCCCACGTCGCAAGGAGACCGGATGACCATGACGACACCCGACGAGAACGAAGGTGTGGTCGTGAGCGAGGACCCGGAGACCGCTGTCGAGGTGGCAGCGCTCGCGGCCGAGCCCGTGCCGCGCGAGATGACGTGGGCGATCCGACTGATCGTCGGGCTGATCGCGTTCAGCGCGGTCGTGGTCGTGGTGATGGTGCTGCGCTCCGACGACCTGGTGCGCGCCTGGGCGGAGGGCAACCCCTCGGCCAAGCGCATCCTGGAGACGGAGGGCCTCGACGCCCTGATCAACCCGCCCACCGACAACCGGGTCAGCGCGCCGGCGTTCATCGCCCCCGCCATCACGCTGTTCGGGGTCATGGCCATCATGATGGGCGTGCTCGCGGTGTTTCTCCGCAACGGCTTCGAGTGGGCCCGCATCACCATCACGTTCCTGGTGTTCATCTCCGGGGTGGCCAGCGTCGGCGGCATCCTGACCGGTCCGCCGGTCATCATCAGCGTGCTCACCGCGATCGCGCTGGTGATCGCGGCGGGGCTGTTGGCGGTCATGTGGCTGCCGGCGAACACTCGCTACATCCACCCGCCGCACCGGATCCGCGGCGCCGTCGCCGACGACTGAGCGACCCGCCCAGCTCTTCGACACGCCCCGTCACCGAAACGTCTTGTGACTGTCGGTGGCGGGGTGTAGTTTGATCTCGTGTTCGAACAAGTGTTCGAACAACCAGGCTCTGGCGGGCGTCGTCCTCGACCCCCGGCGCCCGCCGGAGCCGTCCACTGCGGGGTCGACCTTGAGCGAGAAGGACGACCCCGATGCATCTGCTGCCGGCGACGACACACAGCTACCTGTTCCGTGCCACCGAGTCGCTCTCGGAGGCCATCGTGGCCGACGACGTGCCGAGCAGGTACGCCATGGCTCACGTCGCCGCCCTCCAGGCCGCAGCGGCGCTGATCGCCGCCCGCACCGACCCGGTCGAGGCCGCCAGCCGCGCCGGTCGCCGCCGGCCGTGGAATGCCTGGGTCCGCCTGAAGAAGGTCGCGCCCGAGCTCTCCGAGTGGGCCGAATACTTCGCCGCCGGCGCCGCGAAGCGGGCCGCCGCGGAGGCGGGGTCGATCCGGGCGGTCACCGCCGAGGAGGCCGACGAGCAGGTTCGCGACGCCGACCGCTTCCTCGCCGTCGTCGAGGAGTCCCTCGGGCTGATGGCCCACACCTCCCACGTCGCGCGCCTCCAGCACGACCGCCTCGTGGGCTGATTCAGGTGTGGTCGGATCAGGGCCTACGCTTGGCCCCATGGCAGCTGGCTCCGCATCAACCAGTCGTCGGGCAGGCGCCCGGACCGTCGCCGTCTGGGACGCGCTCGACCCGGTCCTGGCCGCGGGCCCGCTCGACGTCCTCGACATCGGTGGCGGCACCGGCACCTCGGCCGTACGCATCGCCGGGCTCGGTCACAGGGTCATCGTCGTCGACCCCAGCCCGGACGCGCTGGCGGCGCTCGACCGGCGCGCCCGCGAGGCCGGCGTCTCGGTCGACGCGCGCCAGGGTGACCTGGCCGCCCTCTCCGACGTCGCCGACCCCGGTGGCGCCGACCTGGTGCTCTGCCACGGTGTCCTCGAGGTCGTCCCCGACCCGGCGGAGGCACTGGCGGGGATCCGCGAGGTGCTCCGTCCCGGCGGCACCCTCAGCCTGCTGGTCGCGCAGCGCACCGCCGCCGTCCTATCCCGCGCTCTGGCGGGCCACTTCGCGCAGGCCGCCGAGCTGCTCGACGACACCGCTCCGCAAGGTCGTTCGGGGCGCCGGTTCGCCCTCGACGAGGTTCGCGGGCTGCTCGAGACGGCTGGGTTCGCGGTCGGGGACGTTCGGGGCGTACGCGTTTTCGTGGATCACGTTCCGGGGTCGTTGCTCGACGTCGATCCCGGTGCCACCAACGCGCTCGTCGAGCTGGAGCAGCGGGCTTCTACTCGGGCTGACTACCTGCCGTTGGCTTCGCAACTGCATCTGCTCGCTTCGCTTCGCTCTTAGCTCGCTTCGCTTCGCCGGGTGGCGCCGACGCGGCGCAAACGTCCCACCTCCGCTAGCGCTCCGGCGTGACATTTGCGCCGAGTCAGCGCTTGTCCGCGTCCATGGAGGATCGGGGTGACTTCCTCCGCTGGCGCTCCGGAAGTCACCCCGATCCTCCATGTCGACATGGACGCCTTCTTCGTTTCGGTGGCGATCCGCCACCAACCCGAGCTCTGGGACCAGCCGGTGGTGGTCGGGGGCCACGCGCGAGGTGTGGTGACCTGCGCCAACTACCCCGCGCGGGCCTACGGCATCCATGCAGCGATGCCCGGCTCGATGGCGAGACGGCTGTGCCCGCAGCTCGTCTCGGTTCGGCTCGACTTCGGTGAGGTCGCCGAGGTCTCCAAGCAGGTCCGGGAGATCTTCCGCCGCGCGACCCCGCTGGTGGAGGTGGTGAGCGTGGACGAGGCGTTCCTCGACGTACGCGGCGCGACCAGGCTCTTCGGCAGCCCTGAGCAGATCGCGCATCGGATCCGGCGCCAGATCGCCGAGGAGCTGAGCATCACCTGCTCGGTCGGGGTCGCGCCGACACCGAGCGTGGCCAAGGTCGGCAGCCGCAAGGCGAAGCCCGACGGTGTCGTGGTCGTCCGGCCGGAGGACGTCCCCGGGTTCCTCCACCCGCTCGACGTCGGCGAGCTCTACGGCGTCGGCCCGAGCACCAGGAAGCGGCTCCGGCGGCTCGGGTTCGAGACGGTGGGCGACATCGCCCGCACCCCGGTCCCGACGCTCCACCAGATCCTCGGACCACGCCTCGGCGGCCACCTGCACCGGTTGGCCACCGGCACCGACCGCCGCGAGCTGACCGGCCGGCTGGGACCCGACCTGCCCGACCGGTCGACCGGCGCCCAGGAGACCTTCGGCCACGACCTGAGCGACCGTGAGGACATCGTGCGCGAGCTGCTCCGCCTCTCCGCCCGTGTCACCCGGCGGATGCGGAGGGCGGGCACCGTCGGGCGCACCATCGCGCTGACCGTGCGGTTCAGCGACTTCACCACCATCTCGCGCTCGCGCACGCTGCCCGACCCCACCGACGTCACCCAGGAGGTGCATGCCATCGCCGTCCGGCTCTACGACGACCTGAACCTCCGTGGCCGGGCCCTGCGGCTGGTCGGGGTCAGGGTGGAGCACCTGGTCGCCCGCGAGGGCACCGACCGGCAGCTGGTGCTCGGCGAGCGGGAGCGCGGCTGGTCCGAGGCCGACCGCGCCGTCGACCAGGTCGCCGAACGCTTCGGCTCACAGCTCGTACGCCGGGCGAGCCTGCTCCACAACGGCCGGGGTTGACGCACCTGCCCGGTCCGTTGACACAATCGGTCGTGGTTGTGCCATGGGGCAGAACGTGACGGGGCAAGAATTTTCTGGGCTCACTACCGCCTTCAGGATGGCGTGCCTAGACTTGTAGGTGCCCCAACAGGACATGGGAGGTACGGTGCCACTCTCGGAAGAGGAGCTTCGCCTGCTCGAGCAGATGGAGCGCGCGCTCTCGGCGGAGGACCCGAAGTTCGCCTCCGCCCTCCGAGGCACGGCCCTGCGCCGTGCCCAACGTCGACACGCGGTCATTGCGGGCTTCGTGCTCGCCGGTGGCGTCGCGCTGTTGATGACCGGTGTGATCTCACGGATGTGGATCGTCGGCGTGGTCGGCTTCCTGGTGATGCTCGCCTCGACCTCCGTGCTGCTCACCGCTCTGCGCGGTGCCGCAGCTGTCGAGGAGGATGATGGGGACCACGCTCCACGCAGCTCGTTCCTCGACCGGGCCAGCGAACGCTGGAAGCAGCGCCGCCGCGACAACGACCTCTGATCCGCCGGATCAGGACGAGATCAGCTCCCGCTCGGACCGGGCAGCCGGCCCGTCCACAGCCGAGGTGCTCGGACGGCGGAAGACCGACGCCGGCCACAGGCGTGCTCGGCGCCGCGCCCGCCGGTCGGCCTGCTCCCTGAGCGCGGCCGAGACCAGGCGTACGTCGTCTCCGACCGCCGCGGTGTCGCGGTGCTCGGCATAGCGGTTGCGCTCGACGGCGGCCACGATCCGCTGCAGCGCGAGCATCGGCTCGCGGTGCTGCAGCTGAGGGGCGAGTCCGGCGGCCTCCTCCCGCGGTGAGCGAGTGCCGGACCAGGGCAGCCCGAGGTCGATCGCGGTGTCGCCGAGCTCGTTCCAGCCGGCCTCCGCGTCGCCGGTGAGCCGAACCGTACGCCGGCGGCGCCGGATCACCGCGGGGGCGGCGAGCGCGACGACTCCGACCAGGGCGAGGATGCCGAGGCCGGCCCAGATGGCGCCGGCGTTCGACTCCTCGGTGCCGGTGTCGGCGACCTCCGGGGTGTCCGGGGCCTCCTGCTGCGGCCGGTTGGGCACCGGGGCCGCACCCGTGCCGGCGCTGGGGACGGGCGCCTCCGGTTCGTTGCGGGCGTTGCCCAGCGCACCCGCGGTGTAGCGCGGCTCCCTGGTGTCGGCAGCAGCCGGGGTCGGCTCGAAGCGGACCCAGCCGATGTCCTCGAACCACAGCTCGGGCCAGGCGTGGAGGTCGCGGCCGCGGAACTGCCAGCCGCCGTCCTCGTCCCGGTCGCCGTTCAGGAACCCGACGGCGACCCGGGCCGGGATGCCGAGCTCGCGGGCGAGCACCGCCATGGCCGTGGCGTACTGCTGGCAGTAGCCGACCTTGTTGGTCGTCAGGAACTCCAGCAGGGCCGTGCTGTCGGCGCCGACGTCCCGCTCCAGGCTGTAGGTGAACTCACCGCTGTGGCGGAACCAGTTCTGCAGGGCGACCGCCTTGGCGAACGGCCGTTCCTGGCCGGCGGTCCGCTCGAGCGCGATCTGCTCGATCTCGTCGGGGAGCAGCGGCAGATCGGTCATCCCGGGCGGCGCGGCGATGCCGGCCTCACCCGCGGCAAGCAGGCGCTCCTGGGACGGCTCGACCGGAGCGGCGGTCATCCGCCACCGCTGCCCGGCAACGGTCTGGTCCCGGCCCTCGGTGGACATGAAGTCGAGCGTGTCCTCGTCGTAGCGCCACGGCCCCCTGGCCGTGATCTCGAGGGGATGGGTGAACACCGGGAGCCATGCCGACTGGAACGTCGCGCTGGCCTTCATCTGGTAGGTCGTGGGCTCGCCGAGCAGGGTCTCGTCGGACATCGGCGGCTCGAAGGTGGCCACGCCGGTCTGGTCGGCGGGGACGTCGCGGTCGCCGGGAGTCCACTCGGTGCCGGTGAACTTCGTCAGGGTGAGGATGCGGAGGTAGGAGGGCGAGGTCGTGGGCTCGTCGTAGAGCGGGGTCGCGGTGACCATCACCTCGTCGGACTGCCGGCGCAGGTCGCCGTAGAGCCCGACGGTCGGGTTGATCACCCGCAGCTGTCCGCTGCCGTCGCCCGGGCCCAGGCCGGGAAGCGAGACATTCGGGCTGGGCATCCAGGCCGGGGTGAGCAGGGCGATCGCGACCGCGGAGACGCCGATGACCGCCGGGCCGGCGGATGGCACCACGGGGAGGTCCTCGTCGAGGCGCCGCCCCCAGCGGCCCAGCTGCTGGGCGCGGTCGATCCGCAGCATCACCAGGAACGCGGTCGCAGTGAGCAGGAAGACGACCCAGGAGACGCCACCCCAGCCGCCGGCGCCGATGATGCTGAACGGCACCGTGAAGACACCCAGTACGACGAGCCCCATCATCGGCGGCCGCCGCAGCGAGACCGCCAGGATGTCGGCCAGCAGCACCGCCGCCACGCCGCCCGGGACGAGGTAGGCAGCGACCTCCGGTGCGGACATCGGCAGGTCGAAGGGGTTGAAGGCCGAGTAGGCCTCGGCCATCGCGGCCTCGACCCGAGCCCGGCCTGCGGCGGTGACCGGGAAGGGGTGCCGGACGAGCAGGAGGCTGGTCGCGATCGTGCCGAGCAGCAGCTGCAGCAGCACCACCACCGAGCCGTGCACGCGCAGCAGCCGAGCGGAGATGCCGGTGCCGATGACGAGCAGGCCGGCGACCAGGATCGGCCCGAGGTAGGAGAACGGGGTCGAGGTGAACGAGCCCCACGAGGACAACGCGAACAGGACGGTCAGGAAGCACGCCACCGGCACCGCCATCGCGGGCGCGACGCCGCGTACGTCAGCGGAGGTCATCATCGCGCCATCCCCGCTCCGGCGGCCGCGCCTCGGGTGCCGAGCTCGCGCCAGCGCGTCGCCACCGAGTCGCCGATCCCGAGCTCGACCGCCTTCCACCCGTTCTGGATGAGCAGAGGTACGCCGCTGGGCCGCTGCTGCTCGGGTGCGAGGTGCACCGCGCTCCAGCCGTCCACGTCGAGCGCGAAGGCGAGGGCGGCTCCGGTGTGGTGTCGCACCCGGCGAAGCACGGCGGCGTCCTCCTCATCGAGGGAGCCGAGGACCGCGACGGTGACCCCGCCCTGGCCGGCCTCGCCGATCCAGGAGGCGTCGATGCGGTGGTGCTGGACCGTCTCCACGACGGCGAGCGCCTCCAGCAGAGCGGCAGCGTCGGCCTGACCCTCACGGTCGTGCCAGCCGGCGTTGAGCTCACCGGCGAGGTTGGCGCCGGGCGAGGTGCCGGCGGAGGTCACCAGGCGTACGGAGTAGCCGGCTTCGACCAGGTGGACCGCGACCGAGGCGGCGACCACGACGGCCTGCTCGAAGGAGGAGCCCGCGCCCTGACCCCGGTGGACCGAGCGGCGGTTGTCGAGGAAGACGGTGGCCCGGGCCTGCCAGGGCTGCTCCTCGCGGCGCACCATCAGCTCGCCGAGCCGGGCCGAGCTGCGCCAGTGCACCCGCCGCAGCTCGTCGCCGCGCCGGTACTCACGCACCGTGACGTCCTCCGCGCTCCCGCCGATGAAGGCGCGCGGCCGGGAGTCGCCGGACGCGGTCGCGTTGCCGGTCAGCGGTGTCGACGGCAGCGGGAGCACCCGCGGGGTGACCGTGAACGGCTGCGTGGACTGGAAGGCGCGGTTGAGCTCGACCAGGCCGAACGGGTCGGCGACCGTCACGCGCATCGGACCGATGTCGAAGCGGCCGCGGATCTCCGAGCGGACCTGGTAGCCGAGCCTGTGGCGCCAGCCGAAGCCGATCCGGTCGACCACGAAGCGCGGGCGACCGCCCAGGGCGTAGGGCACCGTCTCCTCCAGCAGCAGGGTCCCGGTGGGGATCCGGCCCTCGTTGGCGATGGTGAGCTCGACCCTGGCGGGCTGGCCGGCCTCGGTCAGGTGGGGCTCGATGTGGCGTACGAGAGCCAGCCGGTAGCGGCCCCACGCGGCGACCACCGCGGTCACCAGCGGCAGCGCGACGAGCAGCATCCCGATCCTGGACAGCGTCGACTGGTCCAGCAGGATCCCGCAGACGATCGCGGTGATCCCGGCGGCCAGGAACGCCCGGCCCCGGACGGTCAGTCCGGACAGCGCCTCGCGCATCGCTCTCTCCCTGGTGCTCGGCCCGGCAGGTCAGGTCTGCGGCACCGGCACGGCGGACACGATGGTCTCGAGGATGTCGGTGACCGAACGTCCGTGCATCGCCGCAGAGGCGCTGGGGAGGAGACGGTGGGCAAGGACCGGGCCGGTCAGCCTGCGTACGTCATCGGGGAGGACGAACTCGCGTCCGTGCAGGGCGGCATGAGCCTTCGCGGCCCGCAGCAGGTGCAGGCTGGCCCGGGGCGAGGCGCCCAGGGCCAGCTCGTTGTTGGCGCGGGTCGCCGCGGTCAGGGCGACCGTGTAGCGGCGGACGGCGTCGGCGACGTAGACCTGGTTGACGACGCCGATGAGCTTGCGGATCTCCGCGGCGTCGGTCACCGGGTCGAGGTCGTCGAGCGGGTTGGCCGCGCTGTGGCTGGCCAGCATCGCGATCTCGGAGCCGACCGGCGGGTAGCCGATCGAGACCCGTGCCATGAACCGGTCGCGCTGCGCCTCGGGGAGGGCGTACGTCCCCTCCATCTCGATCGGGTTCTGGGTCGCGATCACCATGAACGGCGACTCCAGCTGGTAGGTCGCGTTGTCGACGGTGACCTGATGCTCCTCCATGCACTCCAGCAGCGCCGACTGGGTCTTGGGGGAGGCGCGGTTGATCTCGTCGCCCACCACGATGTTGGCGAAGATGCCACCCGGGCGGAACTCGAACTCCCGGCTGTTCTGGTTGAAGATCGACACTCCGGTGACGTCGCTCGGGAGCAGGTCGGGCGTGAACTGGATACGCCGCACCGAGCAGTCGATCGAGCGCGCCAGCGCCTTCGCCAGCTGGGTCTTGCCGACCCCCGGGACGTCCTCGATCAGGAGATGCCCCTCGGCGAGGAGCACGGTGAGCGTGGAGTCGACGACGTCGGTCTTTCCTTCGATCACCTTCTCGATGCTGTCGCGAATGCGGCCCGCGACCCGCACCAATGTCTCGATCTCTGCCCCATGGGCTGGGCCCGGTCCTGCGGCCTCCAACGGCGTCGTCACGTCGCGTCCTTCCGACTCACACCTGCTTATGGGAACACCGTACGGGGTAGCGCCTACGGGCGTCTGCGCCATTGTCCCGACTGTGACCTGCCTGAGGGACGGCTAGGGCCTGCCGCTGAAGCGGCATGTGGTGCGAAAACACCTCGTGGGGGAGGAAGGTGGTTTGAATGTGGGGGATTGTGGGGTACGGTGGGGCAAAGTGGAGGAACGATCCACGTTGAGCTGACCGCGGGGGCGAGCACATGTTCTTCATGGGCACGTACACGCCGAAGCTCGACGAGAAGGGCCGGATCTTCCTTCCCGCAAAGTTCCGAGAACGACTGGCGGAGGGGGTTGTCGTGACGCAAGGTCAGGAGAACTGCCTCGTGGTGTGGCCCGAGGACGTCTTCATGCAGGAGGCGCAGCGGGCCCAGCAGACGCCGCTCACCTCTCGGGACGCACGCGACTACGCCCGTGTCCTCTTTGCGGGGGCCGAGCAGACGACACCGGACAAGCAAGGCCGGATCGGCATCCCGCCGCTCCTGCGTGACTACGCCGGGATCGTCAAGGACGTGGTCGTGATCGGTGTGATGGACCGGATCGAGATCTGGGACCCGGCCAGGTGGGCGGAGTACTCCGCGGGTGCACAGGCCAAGTTCGCGGACCTCGACGAGTCGACGGACTGATAAAGGGACAGATCGACAAAGCGACAGAAACAAGACAAGTCAACAGCGGATCCGCAGGACGAGGTCTCAGTCCCGCTCCACTCATCCAGCCATCCGGGGCACCTTCCCCGGTTCCGGACGGCACAGGTGGTGACGGAGCGGGCATGAGACCTGGCTCTGCGGATCCGTGGCGTTGTCAGCCCGTGGCTCTGCCAAGAGGCGGGGGAGAACACACACCAGACGAAGCCGTGCGATGGGGGTCGAGGCGGTGACGAACCAGAAGCACGTGCCGGTGATGCTCGACCGCATCGTCGACCTGCTCGCGCCGGCGCTCGCCGACGGCGGTGTCCTCGTCGACTGCACGACCGGTCACGGCGGCCACACCGAGGCGGTCCTCGAGCGCGTCCCCGGCTCACGGGTGATCGGCATCGACCGCGACACCTACGCCCTCGGCATCGCCGGGGAGCGGCTGGCGCGCTTCGGCGACCGCTGGACCGGCGTCCACGCGGTCTACGACGAGATCCTCGACGTGGTCGCCGGGCAGGGTCTGGACGAGGTCCAGGCGGTGCTCTTCGACCTCGGCGTCTCCTCGATGCAGCTCGACCAGCGGGAGCGTGGGTTCGCCTACGCCGAGGACGCGCCGCTCGACATGCGGATGGACGCGACCCGCGGCCAGACCGCGGCGGACGTCCTCAACACCTACTCGGTGGCGGACCTGACCCGGATCCTGCGGGACTACGGCGAGGAGAAGTTCGCCAAGAAGATCGCCCACGCCGTGGTCAAGCGTCGCGAGAAGCAGCCGTTCACGACCTCGGGACCGCTCGTGGAGCTCCTCTACGCGGAGATCCCGGCACCGGCCCGTCGCACCGGCGGCCACCCGGCCAAGCGCACCTTCCAGGCGCTGCGGATGGAGGTCAACGACGAGCTCGGGGCGCTGCGTACGGCACTGCCGGCCTCGCTCGAGGCCGTCGGCGTCGGCGGACGCGTGGTCGTCGAGTCCTACCACTCGCTGGAGGACCGGCTCACCAAGCGGGCCTTCGCCGAGGCGACCAAGCTGGACGTACCTCCCGACCTGCCGTTCGTGCCGCCCGACGCGGAGCCGTCCTTCCGCCTGCTCACCCGTGGTGCCGAGCAGGCCACCGAGGAAGAGATCGAGGAGAACCCGCGCGCCGCCTCGGTGCGACTGCGCGCGGTGGAGCGCATCAAGCCCCGATCCAACCCACGAGACAACACAGCCAAGTCAACCCCTGGAGCGACCAGATGAGCATCGCCGCCGCGCCACAGGCGCCCGCGCGCCGCCCGGACCGGGCGGCCGAGACCACCCAGCCCCGGCTCGCCGCCGTCCCGGAGCCGCTTCCGGCCCCGCTGGCCCCGCGGCTGCCGTTCGTCGTGCTCGTGTCGATGCTGCTCGTCGGCGGGGTCGTGGGTCTGCTCGTCTTCAACACCTCCATGCAGCAGTCGGCCTTCCAGGAGCAGCGCCTCCAGGAGCAGGCGACCACCCTGGCCGCCCGGGAGCAGGCGCTCGACGGTGAGCTGAAGAAGATGGAGGACCCGCACAAGATCGCTGCCGCGGCGAAGAAGCTGGGCATGGTCGTCCCACAGAACGCGGCCATGCTGCGGGTACCCGAGGCCAAGGTCGAGGGCGAGGCGGTGCCGGCCGACCGCTCCGCGACACCGCCGCTGCACCCGAAGGTGGCCAAGCCCTACAGCGTGCAGGTCGCCGAGCAGAAGGCGGCCGAGGCGGCCGCGGCGAAGAAGAAGGCGGCCGAGCTGGCGGAGAAGAAGCGCCAGGAGGCGGCAGAGAAGCAGGCGGCCGAGGAGCAGCGTACGTCCACGGGCGAGGCCCGGTAGGGGAGGAGAGCGATGGCCAGGCGACAGCTCCAGCGGAAGGTCCGCCGGCCGGCGCGACGCCCGGGCCCCAAGGCCACGCAGCGACGCGGGCCGGTGCACATCCGGCTCCGCGTCGGCTTCATCCTGGTGGCGATGGTCCTCTCGGTCTTCGGTGGCCGGCTAGTGCAGCTGCAGGGCATCGACCCCCACTCGTACGCCGCGATGGCGGCCGCCGAGAACGTCGTCGACGTCGTGCTGCCGGCCGAGCGGGGCGAGATCCTCGACCGGGACGGCGAGGCGCTGGCCGACTCCTCCGACGGGCTGATGGTCCTGGCCGACCCGAAGCAGACCAAGAAGGACGCCCCGGCGATCGCCGCGTTCCTGGCCAAGGAGCTCGGTGTCGACTACGCCTCGGCGCTGGCCAAGCTGCGCAAGGACGGCAGCCGGTTCCAGTACATCAAGCGTCAGGTGCCCGCGACCCAGGCCACCGCCGCGGTGGAGAAGGCGGGCAAGGAGGGCTTCCAGGGGCTGTGGACCAGCCGTGACCCGCTGCGCAACTACCCCAACGGTGACGTCGCGGCCAACCTGGTCGGCTTCATGGGCAACGACGGCCCCCTCGCCGGTCTCGAGGCCGCCTTCGACAAGCACCTGGCCGGCAAGGACGGCCACGCCGAGTACGACGCGACCAGCCCGGTCAGCGGCACCCGGATGCCGCTGGGCACCAACAACCGCGTCGACCCCGTCAACGGCAACGACCTGACCCTCACCATCGACCGCGACCTGCAGTACTACGTGCAGCAGACCCTGATGGACGCGGTGCAGAAGTCGCGCGCGGAGTCGGGGATGGCCGTGGTCATGGACACCCAGACCGGCGAGATCCTCAGCCTCGTCGACTACCCGACCTTCGACGCCCGGGACCCTGCGGCCTCGCCGAAGGCGCTGCGGGGGAGCAACGCCCTCTCCAACGTCTACGAGCCGGGCTCGGTGCAGAAGGTGCTCACCGTCGCCGGCCTCCTCGACCAGGGGCTCGTCTCACCGTCGACCCGGATCCGGGTGCCGGAGTCCTACATGTCCGGCGGCGCACCGATCCGCGACTGGTATCCCCACGGCGTCGAGAAGCTCACCCTCGCCGGCGTGATCGCGAAGTCCTCCAACATCGGCACCGTGATGGCTGCCGACAAGTACGCCGACGGCCAGCTGCGCGAGTACCTGTCGGCCTTCGGCCAGGGCCAGCGCACCGGTCTCGGCCTCGACACCGAGTCGGCGGGTCTGCTGGCCTCGCCGGAGACCTGGAACGACGCCAACGAGGACCGCATCGACTTCGGCCAGTCCATCTCGGTCAACGCCGTGCAGATGACCGCCGCGCTCAACACGATCGCCAACGGCGGCGTACGCATCGACCCGAGCCTGATCGTCGGGAGCGCCACCAACAACTCCGGCGCCGAGGTCGGCACCGACACCGCCGAGCGCAACCGGGTGGTGTCCCAGGAGGCCGCCACCCAGACCGCGGAGATGATGGAGCGGGTCATCAACGACCCGGTCAACGGCACCGCCAAGCAGGCCGCCGTCCCCGGCTACCGGGTCTCCGGCAAGACCGGCACCGCGCAGCGGGTCAACTCCGAGTGCAAGTGCTACGACGGCACCACCACGGTCTCCTTCGGCGGCTTCGCCCCCACCGACGACCCCCGCTTCACGGTCTACGTGGCCATCCACAACCCCGGCAACGGCGGTGGCGGTGGTTCCGTCACCGGCCCTGTCTTCTCGCAGATCATGTCCTTCGCGCTGCGCCGCTACGGTGTCCCCCCGACGGGCACCGAGCCGTCGAAGATGCCTACTGGTTGGTGAGGCGCGCTCGTAGCCTGTGCGCTGTGACGGATGAGACAGCTGCTCCGCAACCAGAAACATAACATAGATATGTTATGTTTCTGTGGTGAGTACGTCGCCAGCCTCCGGCCGTGACCTGTCGCTCGCCCTCGAGAAGGTGGTGCGACTGGTGCGTGAGGTGTCGACGGCGGGAGACATCTCGCCGACCGCGGCGACGGTGCTCGGCGTACTGGCCCGGACGGGAGCGCAGCGGGTCACCGACCTCGCCAGGATCGCCGGGGTCAGCCAGCCTGCGATGACGCAGCTGGTCAACCGGCTCACCCAGCAAGCGCTGGTCGCCCGCGTCGCCGACGACGCAGACCGTAGAGCGGTCCTGCTCGAGATCACCGCTGCCGGGCGAGAGGTCCTCGAGACCAGGCGCGGCCAGCGGGCCCGGGTGCTCGACGCCGCGCTGGCCAGGGTCTCCGCCGAGGACCGTGCCGCGATCGCGGCCGCGCTGCCCGCGCTGGGCCGGCTGGTCGACGCCGTGCTCGATTCCTGACACGCCGGCCTGCCGGTGACGCGTACGAGAAACAAACGTCTGAGAAGAGGCAAGAAGTATGGGCTCCCACTCTGGGGCAGCTGTCGCAAGTCCGTTCAAGCAACCTCGCGCCGTGTGGGCGGTCGCGTTCGCGTGCGTGGTGTCGTTCATGGGCATCGGGCTCGTCGACCCGATCCTGCCGGTGCTCGCCGAGGAGCTGGAGGCGACGCCCGCGCAGGTGTCGCTGCTGTTCACCAGCTACCTGGTCGTGACCGCGGTGGCGATGCTCGGGGTCGGCTGGGTCTCCAGCCGGATCGGCGCGAAGTGGACCCTGATCCTCGGTCTGGTGCTGATCGTGGTGTTCGCCGGGCTGGCCGGCACGGTCGACGGCGTGGACGGCATCGTCGGCTTCCGGGCCGGCTGGGGACTGGGCAACGCGCTGTTCATTTCCACGAGCCTGGCGGTGATCGTCGGCTCGGCGACGGGTGGGTTCGCGGGTGCGATCATCCTGTACGAGACCGCGCTGGGCCTCGGGATCGCGGTCGGCCCGCTCCTCGGTGGCGTGCTCGGCGGCATCTCCTGGCGCGGCCCGTTCTTCGGTGTCTCCGCGCTGATGGCGATCGCGCTTGTCGCGACGCTGGTCTTCCTGCCGCCGACGCCGAAGCCGGAGAAGAAGGTCTCGCTGGTGGCCCCGCTGGCCGCGCTGCGCCACCGCGGGCTGCTGACCATGGGCATCATGGCGCTGCTCTACAACTGGGGCTTCTTCACCCTGCTCGGCTACGCGCCCTACCCGATGGGTCTCCACGACCCGCTCCAGCTCGGCTGGGTCTTCTTCGCCTGGGGCATCCTGGTCGCCGTCTTCGCCGTGTGGGGCGCGCCGTGGGCGCAGCGCCGCTTCGGCACCGCCGCGACCCTCTACGTCAACCTGCTCGGCCTCGGCATCCTGCTCGCCGTCATCGGCCTGGGCGTCTCCTCACCGACGGTGGTGATCGTGGCCGTGATCCTGTCGGGCATCTTCGTCGGGCTCAACAACACCCTGACCACCCAGGCGGTCATGCTGGTCTCGCCGGTGGAGCGGCCGATCGCGTCCTCGGCCTACGGGTTCGTACGCTTCATCGGCGGTGGCCTCGCCCCGTTCGCCGCCGGGAAGATCGCGGAGGCGACCGAGCAGTCGGTGGCCTTCTACGTCGGCGCCGCGGCGTTCCTGGTCGCGATCCCCGTCCTGGCCAGCGGCCACCGGCTGATCACGGCCGCCGAGCGCCCTGAGCCTGCCGAGACCGCCGAGACCGCCGAGACCGCCGCGCCGTCGCTGCAGCCCGCCGGCTGAGGCTCGCTGCGCCACGCCTGAGGTCGGCCCGGCGGGACCTCGTCCCGCCGGGCGGATAACCTTCGCCTGGTGAGCAGTGCGTACGAGACGGCGGACCCGAAGAGCCCGACCCGCCCCCGAGTGACCGAGCCGGTGACGCTGGCCGACCTGGCCGATGAGCTCGGCCTGGACGTCCGTGGCGAGGCACGCGTCACGGGGGTCACGCTGAGCTCCCAACGAGTGCTGCCCGGTGACCTCTACGCCGCACTCCCCGGCAGCCGCGCGCACGGCGCCACGTACGCGGCCGGTGCGATCGAGGCCGGCGCGGTGGCGGTGCTGACCGACGCGGCTGGCGCCGGGGTGCTGGAGTCCCAGGGCCTCGGCGAGGTGCCGACGCTGCTCGTGGAGCAGCCGCGCACGGTGCTCGGCGCCCTCTCGGCCCGCGTCTACGGCAACCCGTCGGGCAGGCTGAAGCTGATCGGGGTGACCGGCACCCAGGGCAAGACCACGACCACGCGGCTCGCCGAGAGCGCGCTGCTCGACGCCGGCCACCGCGCCGGGGTGATCGGCACCGTCGGCACCCGAATCGGCGGTCACGACGTGAAGACGCCGCTGACCACGCCGGAGGCGCCCGACCTGCACGGCCTCTTCGCCCGGATGGTGGAGGAGGGCACCGAGGCGTGCGCGATGGAGGTCTCCTCCCACGCCCTGGTGATGGGCCGCGTCGACGGGGTCGTCTTCGACGTCGCCGTGTTTCTCAACCTGGGCCGTGACCACCTCGACTTCCACGAGACGGTCGAGGACTACTACGCCGCCAAGGCCGATCTGTTCACCCCGGAGCGGGCGAAGCTGGGCATCGTCAACATCGACGACGAGCACGGCCGCCGGCTCGCCGCCGAGGCGACCATCCCGATCCTCACCTACGCCCTCCACGACGACACCGCCGACTGGCGCGCCACCGACGTCGACCTGCGCCCCGACGGGTCCACCTTCACCGTCCACGGCCCCGACGGCCTGTCGTTCCCCGCCGCCAGCCCGCTGGCCGGGGACTACAACGTCAGCAACACCCTCGCGGCTCTGGCGAGCATCCACCATGCGTACCAGAGCGACGATGTCGTACGCAGCGTCGCCACCGCCCTCGCCAAGGGGTCCGGCGTCCCGGGGCGCCTCGAGCGGATCGACGAGGGCCAGCCGTTCACCGTCGTGGTCGACTACGCGCACAAGCCGGACGCGGTCGAGGCCGCGCTCGGCACCCTCCGCCCGCTGACCGAGTCCCGGCTGATCGTGGTGATCGGGGCCGGGGGAGACCGTGACACCGGCAAGCGGCCGATCATGGGGGAGATCAGCGCCCGTCTGGCCGACCACGTGATCGTCACCGACGACAACCCCCGCACCGAGGACCCGGCGAGCATCCGGCGGCAGGTGCTGGAGGGCACCACCGGCGGGTCCGCGAGCGTCGAGGAGATCGGCGACCGGCGGGCTGCGATCGAGCGTGCGATCGGTCTCGCCGAGCCGGGCGATATCGTCGTCGTCGCAGGTAAGGGGCATGAGACGGGCCAGGAGATCAACGGTGTGACCCACCCGTTCGACGACCGCGAGGTCGTCCGTGAGGCGCTGTCCTCACACTGATCGACGGGCCGATACGGCGGGGTGCCGCAGAGCCGGCGAAGCCGTAGGGAAGAATGCCCGGGGCCGGTGTCTTCGCTATGCACACCGGCCCGGGGGCAAGGACATGGAACGGCATGGCAAGGAAGGCACCCGGCTGACATGAGAGCGATCTTGCTGAGCGGAGCGATTGCGCTTCTGTTCTCGCTGCTCGGCACCCGATTTGCGATCGTACAGTTCACGAAGTTGGGCTACGGCCAGGAGATCCGGGAGGACGGGCCGACCACCCACCGCACCAAGCGCGGCACGCCGACCATGGGTGGCGTCGCCATCGTGATCTCGGTCGTGGTGGGCTACTTCGCGGCCAAGCTGCTGACCGGCGACGCCCCGAGCGCGACCGCCTACCTGCTGCTCTTCCTGCTGGTGGGCATGGCCGCGGTCGGCTTCGTCGACGACTTCATCAAGGTCTTCATGCAGCGCAACCTCGGTCTGCGCGCGTGGTCCAAGATGGTCGGGCAGACGCTGGTCGCGGTCGGTTTCGGCGCGGTGGCGATCCACCCCGGCCTGGCCAACGACGACGGCATCACGCCCGCGGCCGACCAGCTCTCCTTCATCCGAGACTTCGGGCCCCACTTCCTCGGCGGCGACGGTGTCCTCTACTGGCTCGGCGGCGCCCTGCTGCTGGGCATCTTCTGGATCATGGTCACCGGCACGTCCAACGCCACCAACCTCACCGACGGCCTCGACGGCCTGCTGGCGGCGTCCTCGGCGATCGTCTTCGCGGCCTACACGATCATCTCGATCTGGCAGAACAACCAGCGCTGCGGCCGCCCGAGCGTGGAGATCGGCACCTGCTACGAGGTGCGCGACCCGCTCGACATGGCGATCCTCGGCGCCGCGATCAGCGGCGCGTGCATCGGTTTCCTGTGGTGGAACGCGAGCCCCGCGAAGATCTTCATGGGCGACACCGGCTCGCTCGCGCTCGGCTCCGTGCTGGCCGGCTTCGCGATCCTGTCCCACACCGAGTTCCTGCTGATCATCCTCGGCGGCCTCTTCGTCACCGAGACGGTTTCCGTGATCCTGCAGACGGGCTGGTTCAAGATCACCCGCAAGGTGACCGGCACCCCGAAGCGCATCTTCCGGATGACCCCGATCCATCACCACTTCGAGATGCTCGGCTGGGAACAGGTGACCGTGGTGATCCGGTTCTGGATCATCACCGGCCTCTGCGTCGCGGCCGGTCTGGGAATCTTCTACGCCGAATGGGTGGCGACCATCTGATGGACCTCGAGAACCTCGACAAGCTCGGCCGCAACGACTCCTGGGAGGGCGTGCGGGCGGTCGTCGCCGGCTTCGGCGTCTCCGGCTTCGCGGCCGCCGACAACCTCACCCACCTGGGTGCCTCCGTGATCGCCCTGGACGAGTCCCCGGGTGACGAGGAGCGCCAGGAGAAGGCCAAGCTCCTCGGCATCCTGGGTGCCGACGTACGCCTCGGCGAGGGCGCCACCCACGTGCTGCCCGACGACGTCGACGTCGTGGTCACCTCGCCCGGCTGGCGCCCGACCGCGCCGCTGCTCGCCCAGGCGCGCGAGCGCGGCATCCCGATCTGGGGAGAGGTCGAGCTCGCCTGGCGGCTGCGCGACCCCGACAACGCCGCCCCCTGGCTGGCGGTCACCGGCACCAACGGCAAGACCACGACCGTGCAGATGCTCGACAACATCCTGCGTACGGCCGGGCTGCGGTCCGTCGCCGTCGGCAACGTCGGCCTGCCGATCGTCGAGGCCGTGATGGACCCCGAGCCCTACGACGTCTTCGCCGTCGAGCTCTCCTCCTTCCAGCTCCACTACACCTCGTCGATGGCCGCCGAGGCCGCCGTCGTCCTCAACATCGCCGAGGACCACCTCGACTGGTACCCCTCGATGAAGGAGTACGCCGCCGACAAGGGCCGCGTCTACGAGGGCGTCGAGCGGGCCTGCGTCTACAACGTCGCCGACGAGGCCACCATGCACCTGGTCGAGGAGGCCGACGTGGTCGAGGGCGCCCGCGCCATCGGGTTCACGCTCGGCACCCCGGCCGTCGGCCAGGTCGGCGTCGTCGAGGACATCCTGGTCGACCGGGCCTTCATCGAGGAGCGCCAGACCTCCGCCGCGGAGCTGTGCCAGATCTCCGACCTGGCCTCCTCCGCGCCCCACTACGTCCAGAACGCGCTCGCCGCCGCCGCGCTCGCTCGGGCCCACGGCGTCTCCCAGGCAGCCGTACGCGACGGCCTGAAGTCGTTCCGCCCCGACGGCCACCGCATCGAGGTCGTCGCCGAGGTCGGCGGCGTCACCTGGGTCGACGACTCCAAGGCCACCAACCCGCACGCCGCGCAGGCCTCGCTGCAGGCCTACGACCCGGTGGTCTGGATCGCCGGCGGCCTGGCCAAGGGCGCTCGGTTCGAGGACCTGGTCGCCTCCATCCACGACCGGCTGCGCGCCGTCATCCTGATCGGCCAGGACAGGGACGTGATCGCCTCCGCCCTCGCCGCCCATGCCGGTGGCATCGAGGTCGTCCAGCTCGACGAGCCCGACGGCGAGGCCGCTCTCGCCGAGGCCGTCGAGATCGCCGCCGCCCTGGCCAAGCCCGGCGACACCGTGCTCCTGGCCCCCGGCTGCGCCAGCCAGGACCAGTTCCGCGACTACAAGGCGCGCGGCGACGCCTTCGCCGACGCCGTACGCCGCACCGTCTGACCCGCCGCGGGCGGGGAGCCGACACGCGGAGGCAGATGCGCCCCGAGCGCCGAGACGGCGGCGAGAATGTAACGGACGTACTGGAGCGGGAACTGGGAGGTAGGCCCGTGACGACCACCAGCCCCGACCAGACCGGTTCCGGCTCGGCCGAGCAGGCCAAGGCGTACCCGAAGACGGTGCTCGGCTACCTCAAGGCGTGGTTCCATGCGCTGCGGGTCGCGCTGAACCGGCCGCTGGCCGCCTACTACCTGCTGCTCACCAGCACGGCGCTGCTGCTGACCATCGGGCTGATCATGGTGCTGAGCGCCTCGAGCGTGTGGGCCTACACCCAGATGGGCAACTCCTACGCGATCGTCGGGCGGCAGGTGCTCTGGGTGATCATCGGCATCCCGTGCGCGTTCATCGCCTCCAGGATCAAGCCGAAGCACCTGCGACGCCTGGCCTGGCCGGGATACGTCGTCGCCTGCGTGCTGCTCTTCCTCACCATCTTCCTGGGTCACGACGTCAACGGGCAGCAGAACTGGATCGGCGCCGGTCCGGTCAAGATCCAGCCGTCCGAGATCGCCAAGCTGGCGATCGTGCTGTGGGCGGCCCACGTCTATGCGCTCAAGGAGCGCCGGCTCGACAGTCTCCACGAGGTGCTGATGCCGGTCCTGCCCGGCATCGCGCTGGCCACCGGGCTCGTCCTCGCCGGCCGGGACCTCGGCACCGCGCTGGTCTTCTTCGCGATCGTGCTCGGGATGCTGTGGGTCGTCGGCGCACCGGGCAAGCTCTTCGGGATGGCGATCTCGATCATCGGCGTCTCGGTGCTCTTCCTGATCAGCACCGACACCGAGCGGCTCGCCCGGCTGACCAGCTTCGCCGACCCGTTCAAGGACTACCACGGACAGGGCTGGCAGCCTTCCCACGGTCTCTACGCGCTCAGCTCGGGCGGCGTGCTGGGGCAGGGGATCGGCGCGTCCCAGCAGAAGTGGGGCGACCTGCCCGAGGCCCACACCGACTACATCTTCGCGGTGCTGGGTGAGGAGCTGGGCCTGGTCGGCACGCTCCTGGTCGTCGGTCTCTTCCTGACCCTCGCCTTCGCGCTGGTCAAGGTCGCGCGCCAGACCGACCGGCCGTTCGTCCGCTACTTCAGCTTCGGTGTCCTGGTCTGGCTGCTCGGCCAGATGATCATCAACGTCGGCATGGTGCTCGCCCTGCTGCCGGTCATCGGCATCCCGCTGCCGCTGGTCTCCTACGGCGGCTCGGCGCTGATCCCGTCGATGGTCGCGCTCGGTGTCGTGATCGGCTTCGCCCGCCGCGAACCGGCGGCGGCCGCGGCGCTGAAGCAGCGTAAAGCCTTGGCAAAGGATCGGGCACGCCAGGCAGCCGCCTACCGGTCCGCTCAACGCAACCGATAAGTTCTGACGCATCATGAAGGCCCTCCTCGCCGGCGGTGGCACCGCTGGACACACATCCCCTCTGCTCGCCACGGCTGACGCCCTGCGCCGTCTCGACCCCAGCGTGGAGGTGACCTGCCTCGGCACGCCTCGCGGCCTGGAGAACCAGGTGGTCCCCGCCGCGGGATACCCGCTCGAGCTGATCCCGCCGGTGCCGATGCCGCGTCAGCTCAGCAGCGACCTGCTGAAGGTGCCGGCCAACCTCAAGGGCGCTGTCGACGCGACGTACGAGGTGCTCGACCGGGTCCGTCCCGACGTGGTCGTCGGCTACGGCGGGTACGTCTCGATGCCGGCCTATCTCGCCGCGAAGCGGCGTCGCATCCCGATCGTCGTGCACGAGGGCAACGCGATGCCCGGGCTCGCCAACAAGGCGGGTGCCCGGGTCGCCGACCGGGTGGCGGTCAGCTTCCCCGACACCAAGCTGCCGAAGGCCGAATACATCGGCCTGCCGATCCGCCGGATGATCTCGACGCTGGACCGCTGGGCGCTGCGCGCCGAGGCCCGCAGCTTCTTCGGGCTCGACCAGCACCGCCCGACCGTCGTGGTCACCGGCGGCTCGCAGGGCGCCCGCACCATCAACGAGGCGGTCTCCGGCGCCTACCGGACGCTGGCCAGCAACGGCATCCAGGTGCTCCACGTGATCGGCCCGAAGAACGAGCTCGCCTCGCCCGGCCCCGGCTACCACGTGCTCAACTACGTCGACCGGATGGACCTCGCGCTCGCCGCGGCCGACCTGATGATCTGCCGCTCCGGCGCCAACTCGGTGATCGAGGCGAGCGCGGTGGGTGTCCCGGCGGTCTACGTACCCCTCCCGATCGGCAACGGCGAGCAGTCGCTCAACGCGCGGGCGGTCGTCGAGGCCGGTGGCGCGGTGCTGGTCCCCGACGCCGAGATGAACGCCGGCTGGGTCGCCGGCAACGTACCCCCGATCGTCACCGACCGCGCCCGGCTCGAGGCGATGTCGAAGGCGGCCAGCGACCTGGTCCCGCGCGACGCGGACGAGCGGCTGGCGCGGATGATCTTCGAGGTCGTCGCAGGAGGAGGTAGGTCATGAGGGTTCCGGTTCCTGAGCACATCCTTCCCGCCGAGCAGCTGGGCAAGGTCCACTTCATCGGCATCGGCGGTGCCGGCCTGTCGGCGATCGCCCGGGTCATGCTGGCCCGCGGGATCCAGGTCTCCGGCAGCGACGGTGCCGACTCCTCGATGGTCGCGGCGCTGCGCGAGGAGGGCGCGACCGTCTACGTCGGCCACGACGCCTCCCAGGTCGAGGGCGTCGACACGCTGATCGTCTCCACTGCGATCCGCGAGGACAACCCCGAGTACGTCGCGGCCGTCGAGAAGGGCCTGCGGATCTACCCGCGCTCGGCCGGCCTGGCCTCGGTCATGGAGGGTCGCCGTGTCCTCGCCGTCGCCGGCACCCACGGCAAGACCACCACGACCTCGCTGCTGACCGTCGCGCTGCAGGCCGCGGGCGCCGCGCCGACCTACACGGTCGGCGGCGAGCTGGCCGCCTCCGGCACCAACGCCGCGGAGGGCTCCGGCGACCTCTTCGTCGCCGAGGCCGACGAGTCCGACGGTGCCTTCCTGGTCTACAAGCCCTACGCCGCGGTCGTCACCAACGTCGAGGCCGACCACCTCGACCAGTGGGGCACCGAGGAGGCCTACCGCGAGGGCTTCGCCCAGTTCGTGGGGCGCCTCGCCCCCGACGGCTTCCTGGTCGCGGTCATCGACGACCCGGGCGCCGCCGACCTGCGCCACGTCGCCCACTCGCTCGGCCGCCGCTTCATCGGCGTCGGTGAGTCGGAGTTGGCCGACGTACGCGCCGTCGATGTCGTCCTGGAGGGCACCACCTCCTCGTTCACGGTCGTCGACGGGCTCGACGAGCTGGGCCGGGTCACGCTGCAGATCCCGGGGCGCCACTACGTCGCCGACGCGCTTGCCGCGCTGACCGTCGGTCTGCGCCTCGGCCACTCCTTCGACCTGCTCAAGGCGGGTCTGGAGTCGTTCACCGGCACCCGGAGGCGGATGGAGCGCAAGGGCGAGGCCGCAGGCGTACGCGTCTACGACTCCTACGCCCACCACCCCTCCGAGATCGCCGGCGACCTCGTCTCCGGCCGGTCCGTGGCGGGGGAGGGGCGACTGGTCGTCGCCTTCCAGCCCCACATGGTCTCGCGCACCCGCATCTTCGGCGAGGAGATGGGCCGCGTGCTCGGTGCCGCCGACGAGGTCGTCGTCCTCGACGTCTACCTCGCCCGCGAGGACTACGACCCCGAGGTCACCGGCAAGCTGGTCGCCGACGCGGTCCCGCTCCCGGCGGACCGTGTCGTCGCCGTCGAAGGGCTCGAGCAGGCGGCGGACGAGCTGGCCCGCCGCGCCCGTCCGGGTGACCTGGTTCTGACGCTCGGGGCAGGTACCGTGACCGAGGTGGGTCCGATGGTGCTTGCCAAGCTGCGTACGGCAGAGCAGTAACGCTGGGGGAGGCGAGCATGGGGGAGAAGGGGTCGGACACCGAGATCGCCCAGGCCCTGGAGATCGCCCAGTCGGCGTCCGGGGAGCGTGAGCTGGACCTCGACTCGGTGGAGGCGGAAGCCGGAGCCGAGGCGACCGACGAGGCGGGCGACGAGCCGACCGGGGAGCAGGAGCCCGAGCGGCCGGCGGTCGACGCCGCGACCCTGAAGAGCCGCAAGGCCTTCGCCCGCCGCCAGTGGCGACGGCGCTGGCTCGCCTGGCGCTACCTCATCGTCGGCACGCTGGTCATCGCCCTCCTGCTCGGCGGGATCTGGGCCGTCTACTTCTCCACCTGGCTGCAGGTCAAGGGCACCTCGGTGCACGGCACCATGAAGATGACCAGCGCCAAGGCGGTCGCCGAGTTCGCGGCGGCTCCGGTCGGCGAGCCGCTGGCCACCGCCGACCTCGAGGCCGTGCAGGTGCGGGTGCTCAACGGCCTGCCGATGGTGCGCTCGGTCAACGTCTCGCGCGAGTGGCCCGACAAGATCCGCATCGACGTCACCGAACGTACGCCGGTCGCGGTCGTGTCGATCGGTGGCAGGCTCCGGGCACTGGACGAGACCGGCACCGTCTTCTGGGACTACAAGAAGGCGCCGGCCGGCCTGCCGAAGGTGAACACCGTGACCGGCACCAACTCCGATGCGCTCCGCGAGGCCGCCGCGGTGGCCTCGGCGCTCCCGGCCGACCTGGCCAAGCGGGTCGACTACGTCGAGGTCACCACGGTCGACTCGATCTCGCTGGAGCTGCGCAGCGACAAGCGTGTGGTGTGGGGGAGCAGTGCCCAGTCCGACACCAAGGCCGACGTGCTGGTGGCGCTGATGAAGGCGGAGCCCGACGTGGCCCGCTACGACGTCTCCGTGCCCGGCCAGCCCGTCACCAGCAAGAGCGTCGACTGATCCGGAGCGGAGATCTTCCCTACCGGACGGCAACGGATCGGCACAACTGATCTGTGCCCGCGTGTCGCGCCAGTTTGAGGACGTACGTCTGCCTACTGTTCTGAGAACGGCGAGGTTGACATAACTATAACCCTCAGCCTGAGGGTAAGGGTTGAGAGACCCGCCGTAAGGACCAACCAGCGATCGAAGGGGCGACCACCGTGGGAGCTGCACAGAACTATCTGGCGATCATCAAGGTCGTCGGCATCGGTGGCGGCGGCGTCAACGCTGTCAACCGGATGATCGAGGTCGGCCTCAAGGGGGTCGAGTTCATCGCCATCAACACCGACGCCCAGGCGCTGCTGATGAGCGACGCCGACGTCAAGCTCGACATCGGCCGTGAGCTCACCCGCGGTCTCGGTGCCGGCGCCAACCCGAGCGTGGGGGAGAGCGCCGCCGAGGACCACGCCGACGAGATCGAAGAGGTCATCAAGGGCGCCGACATGGTCTTCGTGACCGCCGGCGAGGGCGGCGGCACCGGCACGGGCGGCGCTCCGGTCGTGGCCCGCATCGCCCGCAGCCTCGGTGCCCTGACCATCGGTGTGGTGACCCGCCCGTTCGCCTTCGAGGGCCGTCGTCGCGCCAACTCCGCCGAGGAGGGGATCACGAAGCTCCGCGAGGAGGTCGACACCCTCATCGTCATCCCCAACGACCGGCTGCTGTCGATCTCCGACCGCAACGTTTCGGTGATGGACGCGTTCCGTCAGGCCGACCAGGTGCTGCTGCAGGGTGTCTCCGGCATCACCGACCTGATCACCACGCCCGGCCTGATCAACCTCGACTTCGCCGACGTGAAGTCGGTCATGTCCAACGCCGGATCGGCGCTGATGGGCATCGGCTCCGCCCGCGGCGACAACCGCAGCGTCGAGGCCGCCGAGATGGCCGTCTCCTCGCCGCTGCTGGAGGCGTCCATCGACGGCGCCCACGGCGTCCTGCTCTCGATCGCCGGCGGCTCCGACCTCGGCCTCTTCGAGATCAACGAGGCCGCCGCCCTGGTCGCCGACGCGGTCCACCAGGAGGCCAACATCATCTTCGGTGCGACCATCGACGACGCGCTCGGCGACGAGGTCCGCGTCACGGTGATCGCGGCCGGCTTCGACGGCGGCATGCCGAAGCGTCGCGAGGGCGCCTCGGCGCTCGGTAGCGTGCAGGGCCGGTCCACCGGCTCGCGGCCGGCCGACAACGGCGAGACCGCCGCCGTGGCCACCGCGGTCGCGACCCGGCGCACCGAGGAGGCCGCCGAGGCTCCGGCCGCGGCGCCGGAGAAGCCCGCGCCCGCCAAGCCGGCCGCTCCCGCGACCCCTCCGCCCGCGGCTCCGCCGGCCGAGCCCGCTCCGGTCGCCAAGAAGCCGGCCCCGAGCGTGCAGTTCAGCGATGATGAGCTCGACGTTCCCGATTTCCTGAAGTAAGCACAGTTTGAAGTAAGGCCCCTTCTTGTACTCCTTCCGAGCCTCCGCAGGCCTCGTCGACCTGGCGTTCACCGACAGGTACGGCGGGGTCAGCCGTGCTCCCTACGCCGAGCTCAACCTGGCGATCAACGGATCGGACTCCCCGGAGGCCAAGGCCGAGAACCACCGGCTGCTGCTGGCCGACTTCGCCGACGGCGCTCCCTACGCCGACCTCTACCAGGTCCACGGCGACGCGGTCGTCGACGCGGAGTGCGGCGTCCGCCCGGAGGCGGACGGCATCGTCACCACCGAGCGCGACCTGGTGCTGCTGGTCCGGACCGCCGACTGTGTACCCGTGCTGTTCGCGGACGAGGCCGCCGGGGTCATCGGTGCGGCCCACGCCGGACGCAAGGGGATGGCGGCCGGCGTCGTGCCCGCGACCCTCGCCCGGATGCGCGCCCTCGGCGCGACCCGGATCACCGCCTGGGTGGGACCGCACGTGTGCGGCAAGTGCTACGAGGTGCCTGCCGAGATGCAGGAGGAGATCGCCGCGGTCGAGCCGGCTGCGCGCGCCACCACGAGCTGGGGCACCCCCAGCCTCGACGTCGGGGCCGGAGTGCTCTCCCAGCTGGCCCGCGAGGGTGTCGAGACGGTCGACGCGAGCCGCTGCACCCGCGAGTCCGAGGACCTCTACTCCTACCGCCGTGACGGCGCCGGCATGTCGCTGGGTGCCCTGATCCGGCTGCGGGGTGCCTGATGGGCGACCGCACCGAGGAGATCGCCGAGGGGCTCGCCGAGACCCGCGAGCGGATCGCCGCGGCGGCCAAGGCCGCCGGCCGCCCCGCCGACGACGTCCACCTGATCGTCGTCACCAAGTTCTTCCCGGCCTCCGACGTACGCATCCTGGCCGGCCTCGGCGTCACCGACGTCGGCGAGAACCGCCACCAGGAGGCGGCGGCCAAGGCGGCCGAGTGCGCCGACCTGGGGCTGCGCTGGCACTACATCGGCGGGCTTCAGTCCAACAAGGCGGCGGCCGTGGCCGGCTACGCCGACGTGGTCGAGTCCGTCGACCGCTCCTCGCTGCTGCCCCGGCTGAGCCGTGGCGCCGGGGAGCGCGGCCAGATCCTCGACGTGCTCCTGCAGGTCTCCCTCGACCCGCCCGGGCGCGAGGGGCGTGCCGGGGCGGACCCCGGTGACGTACGCGACCTCGCTGCCGAGGTCGAGGCGACCGACGGGCTCCGTCTGCGGGGCCTGATGGCGGTCGCTCCGCTCGGCGAGGACCCGGACCCGGCCTTCGTCCGGCTGGCGCGGATCCGGGAGGACTTCCTGGTCGAGTATCCCGAGGCGACGGTGCTGTCGGCGGGGATGAGTGGCGACCTGGAACAGGCGATTGCCCATGGCGCGACACACGTACGTGTCGGGTCTGCGGTCCTCGGAGAGAGGCCAACTGTCAAGTAATGTCTCGGGAAGCAATACTCTGGGGAAGGTGGGAACATGAGCGGCGCTATGCGCAGGTTCGGTGAATACCTCGGCCTGCTCGAGGACACCGGGTACGACGACGACGTCTACGAGGGTGATGACGACGAGACCCGCTCCCACGAGGCCGTCAAGGCGCCGGTGCGGTCGAAGCAGTCCCGTCCGGCCCCCGTGGCTGACCTTTCCGAGCGGCGACGAGCAACGGTGGTGCCAGCAGTGGCAGAGCTTTCCAAGATCATCACGCTGACCCCGACGTCCTACAACGAAGCGCGTCAGGTCGGCGAGAACTACCGCGACGGGACGCCGGTGATCATGAACCTCACCGAGATGAACGACGCGGACGCGAAACGGCTTGTCGACTTTGCCGCGGGCTTGATCTTTGCTACCTATGGGAACATCGAGAGGGTCACCAACAAGGTGTTTCTTATCTCACCTGCGAACGTTTCGGTCACGGCTGAGGCCAAGCAGAGGATCGTTGAGGGCGGCTTCTTCAACCAGAGCTGAAGCCTTCGACACCTGCCTGTGGGTGCCTGGATGCGGTCCGCATCTGGCATGTCTACGGACAGGCGCTAGAGTTTCGACAGCATTAACCTGATGCCGCCCCCCCGGCGGTGCAGTCCGTACGTCTGAGTCAACCGAGTAATGAATGGGTGAGGTCATGCCGCTGACGCCAGAGGACGTGAGCAACAAGCGCTTTACTCCCGTCCGGCTCCGCGAGGGCTACGACATGGGCGAGGTGGATCAGTTCCTCGACGAGGTCGAGGCCGAACTGGCACGTCTCACCCGGGAGAACGACGACCTTCGCGGGAAGTTGGCATCTGCGCAGTCGGGTGGGGGTCCGTCCTTCCCGATGGCTCCCGAGCCGCCTGCTCCTGAGCCGATGCCGGCCCCCGAGCCGGTCTCGCACCAGATGCCGATGTACCAGGAGGCACCGCAGACCGGCGGCATCGAGACGATCCGGGTCGAGACCGTGCCGGAGGCCTCCAACGCCGCGGCGCGACTGCTCGAGCTGGCCACGCGCAACCACGACGCGCTCATCGACACCGCCAAGAACGACGCCGACAAGATCGTCGGCGAGGCCCGCACCAAGGCCGAGCGCCTCGAGTCGGAGGCGAAGGCGAAGGCGGACCGCATGGAGGCCGACGCGCGCACCCGTGCGCAGATGCTCGACAGCGAGACCGCCGAGCGTCGTCAGCAGCTCTTCGGCGAGCTGGAGCGTGAGAAGGACAACCTGACCACCGAGGTCGACACGCTGCGCAACTTCGAGCGTGAGTACCGTTCGCGTCTGAAGAGCTACTTCACGCAGCAGCTCGACGCGCTGAACAACTCGGCTGAGTCACAGGCGCCCGTCATGGCGGCCGCCGTCAACGAGTCGGGCCCGGCGCCCAAGCGCTTGCGTTCCATCCTGGGGGAAGACGAGGGCTGAGGTCCTCGTAGTCAGGCTTCCATCGGCCGGTCCCGCGTCGCGGGGCCGGCCGATGCGCATGTCCCGGCCTTCTGACGGGTACGGCACGGAAACGCGTTGTAGCAGGTGAGATGGGTCCTGTACGTGGATTGTGCGGTTTTTCCACGCTGCGGACCAATATGAGTGCAGTTTCGGTGTGTTAGTTGAGTGGAGCACGATCCCGGGCTACATTCCGGGCACGCACTCCGCACCGACTCGGCGGCGCGAAGTGATGGCAGGAGAAAGGGGACTCCATGTCTGTACCGATGAGGTGTCGCGCCAGCGCGGCAGTCGGGCGCGTCCAGGTGATGTCGCCCGAGCTTTCTGGGAATACCAGCTCCTACGTCATGGCTTCCACGTCGGTGGCCACGGCGAGCGCCTAGCCAAACCTGACCACCGTGCGGCCCGGGGGGCCGTGTCTCACACCAGAAAGCGAGTGCCGTGCCTAAGAAAGCAACCAAGACCGTCGTATCTCCTGACCAGCTGAAGGTCAAGGACGGCGAGGACCCGTGGACCAAGGACGAGCTCAACGAGGTCGTCGACGAGCTCCACGAGATGAGGGCCCACAGCCTCGAGGTGCTCACCGCCCTCGAGACCGAGCTCTCCGGCCTGATGAAGGACTCCGGCGACGGCGCCGGCCAGGACCAGGCCGACATGGGGGCGACCAGCTTCGAGCGTGACCACGAGCTGACCGTGGTCAACAGCGAGAAGGACAAGCTGGCGCAGATCGAGCGGGTCCTGGGTTACCTCGAGGACGGGACGTACGGCATCTGTGAGTCCTGCGGGCAGCCGATCGGCAAGATGCGGCTCATGGCGTTCCCGCGTGCCACACTGTGCATGACATGCAAGCAGCGCGAGGAGCGTCGCTGAGCGACGCACACACCGGTCCTGAGTCCGACGTGCGCCCTGTTCGATGGGCCGAGTTCGCGACCGTCGCAGTGCTTCTGCTGGTCATCGACCAGCTCACGAAGCTCTGGGCGGTCGCGACGCTCGTTCCCGGGCAGCCGCAGGAGCTGATCGGCTCGGTGCTGCAGCTCAACATCATCCGCAACCCGGGAGCGGCGTTCTCGACGGGGACCGGCTACACCTGGGTCTTCACGACCCTGTCGATCGCGGCCACGATCGGCGTGCTCTGGTTCGCGCGCCGGGTGCGTCACCGCGGCTGGGCGTTCGCGCTCGGCCTCCTCATCGCGGGAGTCAGCGGCAACCTGATCGACCGGCTGCTGCGCGAGCCCGGTTTCTACGTCGGCCACGTCGTCGACTTCCTGCAGCTGCCCAACTGGCCGATCTTCAACGTCGCCGACATGTGCATCAACGTCGCGGCGGTGCTGATCGTGATCCTCTCGTTCAAGGGGATCGGGCTCGACGGCACCATCGACGGCGGGGCCGCGGACGTCTCCGAGGGCGAGGCGAAGTGAACTTCGGCCACGCCGACCAGCGCACGCTGCTCGTCCCCGACGGTCTGGAGGGGGAGCGGGTCGACGCCGCCATGGCGCGACTGTTCGGACTGTCCCGCACCCGGGCCGCGGAGCTGATCGCCGAGGGTCTGGTGACCGTGGACGGCTCGGCCGTGGCCAAGAGCGACCGGGTCAGCGCGGGGTCGATGCTCGACGCCACGATCCCGTCCCAGGCCGACCCGCTCGAGATCAAGCCCGAGATCGTCGAGGGCATCAAGATCATCTACGACGACGACGCCTTCGTGGTGATCGACAAGCCCGTCGGCGTGGCCGTGCACCCCTCGCCGGGCTGGCAGGGGCAGACCGTCGTCGGCCACCTCGCCGCGGCCGGCTTCCGGATCTCCACCTCGGGGGCCAAGGAGCGCGAGGGCATCGTCCAGCGCCTCGACGTCGGCACCTCGGGCGTGATGGTGATCGCCAAGTCCGAGCACGCCTACTCCGTTCTCAAGAACGCGTTCCGGCAGCGTACGGTCGACAAGACCTACCACGCGCTGGTCCAGGGCCATCCGGATCCGCTCGAGGGGACGATCGACGCCCCGATCGGACGGAATCCGAAGTACGACTACAAGTTCGCCGTCCGGGCCGACGGGCGCCACTCGGTGACGCACTACGAGACGCTCGAGGCGCACCGGTTCGCCTCGTTGCTGAAGATCCACCTCGAGACCGGGCGCACCCACCAGATCCGTGTGCACATGTCCGCGCTGAAGCACCCGTGCGTCGGCGACCTGACCTACGGAGCCGATCCGGCCCTGGCCCGCCGCGTCGGTGTCGAGCGGCAGTGGCTGCACGCGGTGCAGCTCGGCTTCGAGCACCCGGAGACCGGCGAGTACGTCACGTTCGAGTCGACCTACCCCGACGATCTCCAGCACGCTCTCGATGTCATCCGCGACGCGCACTGAGACGGTGCTCCGCCCGGCGGAGCCCGAGGACATCGCCGAGATCCTCACCACCTACGTCGAGGCCCGGGCCGCGGCGCCGATGCCCCCGCCGATCTACCCGGTCTCCGACATCCGGGAGTGGCTCGCGGTGAAGGTGCTCGCACCCCAGAAGGGGTCGCAGGTCTGGGTCGCCGAGGTCGCCGGCCAGGTCTCGGCCTTCGCCGCCTTCACCCCGACCTGGCTCGACGACCTCTTCGTCCACCCCCGCGCCCAGGGCACCGGCCTCGGCACCATGCTGCTCGACCTGGTGAAGTCCCTGGCCCCCGACGGCTTCGGTCTCTGGGTCTTCGAGATGAACACCCCGGCGCGGGCGTTCTACGCCCGCCACGGCCTGCGTGAGGTCGAGCGCACCGACGGCTCCGCCAACCAGGAGAAGACCCCCGACGTACGGATGGCCTGGCCCTGACCTGGGACTACTCGCCCTTCAGGTGGGCCATCTCGGCTGCGATGAGGGCGATCTCGCGCGGGCCGACGTGGCAGCAGCCACCGACGTACGCAGCACCGGAGCTCACCCAGGAGAGGGCCTCGCCGGGGCGGAAGTGAGGGGTGCCGGACCAGGCGCCGTCGGCGTAGGTCTCGCCGGTGTTGGGGTAGACGACGGCGGGTTCGCCGGTGGCGGTGGCCAGCTGGACGGCGGCGGGCACGTCGGCCGGGTCGCAGCAGTTGACGCCGACCGCGACCACGGAGCGGATCCCGGCGGCCAGCGCCAGGGCGTCGGCCAGGGGCTGGCCGGCCCGGGTCCGGGTGCCGGCGCAGGAGTAGGAGAACCAGACCGGGAGGCCGATGTCGTCGAGGAGGTCGACGAGCACCTCGGCCTCCTCGATGTCGGGGATGGTCTCGACCGCGATGAGGTCGGGGTCCTCGGTCTCGAGCAGAGCCAGCCGGGGCGCGTGGAAGTCGCGCAGCGTCGCCGCGGAGACGCCGTAGCGTCCGCGGTACTCCGAGCCGTCGGCCAGGTAGGCGCCGTAGGGTCCGATCGAGGCGGCGACCAGGCGCCCGGGAGCCTCGGCGGCGACCTCGCGCGCGACCCGGACGCTGCGGCGCAGCAGCTCGGTGGCGTACGTCTCGGTCATGCCCGCCTCCACGAAACCGGGCACGCTGGCCTGGTAGCTGGCGGTGGTCGCGACGTCGGCCCCGGCGGCGTAGTAGGCGCGGTGGACGGCGGCGATCTCCGCGGGTGACTCGTCCAGCAGCCGGGCGGTCCACAGGGCGCCGGAGACGTCGTGACCGCGTGCTTCGAGCGCGTTGGACAGGCCGCCGTCGAGGATCGTCACCACAACCCCGATGCTACGGCCTGCCGCTGTGAAAACTGTCGGTGGCGCCAGATAGTCTGTAGTCCTTCCCCCAGGTCGTCCGTCGTCGTTGAGCACGGGCTCCTGCGCCCGCTCCATCCGTTCGACCTCGAGGAGGGCTCCACGCCAATGGCGGCCGGCTCCAAGGACTCATTCGTCCACCTGCACGTCCACACCGAATACTCGATGCTGGACGGTGCCTCGCTCCTCGACGGTCTCTTCAAGCGGACCAGCGAGCTGGAGATGCCGGCGATCGCGATGACCGACCACGGCAACATGCACGGGGCCTACGACTTCTGGAAGAAGGCGAAGGCTCACGACGTCAAGCCGATCATCGGCATCGAGGCCTACATCACCCCGAACACCCCGCGTTCCGAGCGCAAGCGGGTGCGGTGGGGCAAGGGCGACGCCGCGCAGGAGGGCGGCGACGACGTCTCGGGTGGTGGCGCCTACACCCACATGACGATGTGGGCGGAGAACACCGGGGGGATGCACAACCTCTTCCGGCTCTCGAGCCGGTCCAGCCTGGAGGGCTACTACTTCAAGCCGCGGATGGACAAGGAGATCCTCGCCGAGCACTCCAAGGGGATCATCGTCTCCACGGGTTGCCCGAGTGGCGCGATCCAGACCCGGCTGCGACTGGGCCAGTGGGAGGAGGCGCTCAAGGAGGCCGGCGAGCTGCAGGACATCTTCGGGAAGGACAACGTCTTCCTGGAGCTGATGGACCACGGCATCTCGATCGAGAAGCGGGTCCGCGACGATCTGCTCAAGCTCGGCAAGACCATGGGCATCCGCCCGGTCGCCACCAACGACTCCCACTACAACAACCCCGAGGACGCCGCGGCCCACGAGGCGCTGCTGTGCGTCCAGTCGGGCAGCCGGATGACGGAGCCGCCCTACTCCAAGGGCGGCAAGCGGTTCGCGTTCGAGGGCAGCGGCTACTACATCAAGTCCGCCGCGGAGATGCGTGAGCTGTGGGGGCAGCAGGACCTGATCGAGGCATGCGACAACACCCTGCTGATCGCCGAGCGCTGCGACGTCGAGTTCACCGAGTCGACCGGTGGCTACATGGCGCGCGCCGACATCCCCGAGGGCGAGACCGAGGAGTCCTGGCTGCGCAAGGAGACCTGGCGCGGCATCGAGCTCCGCTACCCGGGCGACAAGCTGACCCAGGAGGTCAAGGACCGCGTCGAGTTCGAGATCGACGTCATCCTGCAGAAGGGCTACCCGGGCTACTTCCTCGTGGTCGCCGACTTCATCCAGTGGTCGAAGAACAACGGCATCCGGATCGGCCCGGGCCGTGGTTCGGGTGCGGGGTCGATCGTGGCGTACGCGTTGAGGATCACCGATCTCGACCCGCTCGAGCACGGCCTCTTCTTCGAGCGGTTCCTCAACCCCGAGCGTCCCTCGATGCCCGACTTCGACATCGACTTCGACGACCATCGCCGTGGCGAGACGATCAAGTACGTCACGGAGAAGTACGGCGCGGAGAAGGTCGCCCAGATCGCGACCTTCGGGCGGATCAAGGCCAAGCAGGCGATCAAGGACGCCGCCCGCATCCTCGACCACGGCTTCGCGATCGGCGACCGGATCACCAAGGCGCTGCCGCCCGACGTGATGGGCAAGGGCGTGCCGCTCAAGGAGCTGTTCAACCCCGAGCACAAGCGCTACGGCGAGGGTGGCGACTTCCGCGCCCTGCACGACTCCGACCCCGACGTCCGCAAGATCTACGAGACCGCGCTCGGTCTCGAGGGACAGATCCGGCAGACCGGCATCCACGCCGCCGGCGTGATCATGGCCTCCGAGCCGATCATCGACATCGTCCCGCTGATGGAGCCCAAGCAGGACGGCCAGGTCGTCACCCAGTTCGAGTATCCGACCTGTGAGTCGCTCGGCCTGGTCAAGATGGACTTCCTGGGCCTCTCCAACCTCCACACCCTCGAGGACGCGCTCGCCAACATCCGCGCCAACCGAGGCATCGACCTGGTGCTCGAGGACGTCCCGTTCGACGACAAGCCGACCTACGAGCTGATGCAGCGCGGCGACACGCTCGGCGTCTTCCAGCTCGATGGTGGTGGCATGCGCGCGCTGCTGCGGTCGATGCTTCCCGACCGCTTCGCCGACATCACTGCGGTCTCCGCGCTCTACCGGCCCGGCCCGATGGGTGCCGACTCCCACAACAAGTACGCCCACCGCAAGAACGGCCGCGAGCCGATCGTGCCGATCCATCCCGAGCTCGAGGAGCCGCTCGCGGAGGTGCTGGGGGAGACGTACGGCCTGATCGTCTACCAGGAGCAGGTGATGTCGATCGCGCAGGTCCTGGCGGGGTTCTCGCTGGGACAGGCGGACAACCTCCGCCGCGCGATGGGCAAGAAGAAGAAGGCCGAGCTCGACAAGCAGTACGCCGGGTTCCAGGCCGGCATGATCGAGCGCGGCTACTCCCAGGATGCGATCGACACCATCTGGGAGATCCTGCTGCCGTTCTCCGACTACGCGTTCAACAAGTCGCACTCGGCGGCCTACGGTGTGGTCACCTACTGGACCGCCTACCTCAAGGCCAACTACCCGACCGAATACATGGCCGCGCTCTTGACCTCGGTCAAGAACGACAAGGACAAGATGGCGATCTACCTCAACGAGTGTCGCCGGATGAAGATCGCGGTCCTGCCGCCCGACGTCAACGAGTCCTCCCACGACTTCACCGCGGTCGGCAACGACATCCGATTCGGTATGACCGCGGTCCGCAACGTCGGCGCCCAGGTGGTCGACGGGATCGTCGAGGCGCGCGAGTCGAAGGGGCGGTTCACCGACTTCAACGACTTCCTCTCCAAGGTGCCCGACCGAGCGTGCAACAAGCGCGTGATCGAGTCGCTGATCAAGGCCGGCGCCTTCGACGACATGAAGCACCGGCGCCGGGCGCTGGTGGCGATCCACGAGACCGCCGTGGACCAGTACGTCGACATCAAGCGCAACGAGGCGATCGGCCAGGACTCGCTCTTCGGTGGGCTCGACGACGGTGACGGGGTCGAGTTCGGGGTCTCGGTGACGATCCCGGAGATGGACGAGTGGGACAAGATGACCCTGCTCGGCCACGAGCGCGAGATGCTCGGCCTCTACGTCTCCGACCACCCGCTGATGGGCCTCGAGCACGTCCTCGCCAACGGCACCGACTGCACGATCGGCCAGCTGATGACCGACGAGACCCGGCCCCACAACTCCACCGTCACCGTCTCCGGGCTGGTCACCAACGTCAACCGGCGCATCACCAAGAAGGGCGACGCCTGGGCCACGGTGACGCTGGAGGACCTGGAGGGCTCCGTCGAGGTGCTGCTCTTCCCGTCCTCCTACCAGCTGGCGGCGCCCCACCTGGTCGAGGACTCGATCATCCGGGTCAAGGGCCAGCTCTCCCGCGACAAGGACCAGCCCGAGCTGCGCGGCCAGGAGGTCACCGTCCCCGACCTGACCGGCGGGCCGGGCGCGGCCGGGGGGCCGGTGGTGATCACGCTGCCGTCGACGCGGTGCACGCCGCCGGTGATCGCCTCGCTACGTGACGTACTGACCACATATCCCGGCGTAGCCGAGGTCAGGCTACGGTTGATGACACGGGACGCGACCCGGGTCATGAAGCTCGATGACCGGCTGCGGGTGACGCCGACTCCCGAGCTTTTCGCCGACCTCAAACACCTCCTCGGACCAGGATGCCTGACAATCTGATCGTGCCGCCGCCGCCCAGTCTTCATGTGACCGGTCGCCGCTCCACCCGCCCCGACCTGTCCCGTCCGGTGCTGGTGCAGGTGGCCGTCATCGCCGTGGCCTTCGTCGTCGGCGGTCTCGTGGCCGGCCTGGCGGCGGCGACCCTGTGGACCCCGCCGACCGGGATGGTGCTCGAAGACAAGTGGTATCGCGGGCTCGTCTCGATCGACCCGCCCACCATCGCGCAGAACATCGACCAAGGCGTCTTCGCGGCGACCGGGTGGTTCTCGGTCTGCGCGATCGTGCTCGGGCTGCTGGTCGGCATCGCGGCCGCGGTCTGGCTCAACCGCTCCGAGCTGGTCACCCTCGCCGCGCTGGCGGTCGGGGGCACGGCCGGCGGTGGTCTGATGCTGCTGGTCACCTCGCTGCTCTCACCCGAGGACCCCAACGGTCTCGCCAAGGGCGCCGCCGACGGCACCGTGCTCCAGGACAGCTTCCAGCTGGCCTCGCCATGGCTGGTCCTGCTCGTCCCGGGGTCGGCGATGCTGGCCCTGATGGTGATCTTCCTGATGTGGGCGCCCCACGAGCACGATGAGCGTCCGGACGAGCTGGCCAGGTGAAATTCGGCGGACAGCGCTCCGCCTTCGGACGTAGATTCGCCAGGTTGGACGGTCGGCATCGGTGCCGGCCGACAGAACCTGGAAGTGACTGATGTCCGAAACAACACCCGGCCAGACGCCGTCTGAGCCGGCGGCAGAGATCCTCGAGCTCGGCGAAGCCCCTGCCGGAAAGAGCAAGAAGCCGCTGATCATCGGAGCCGGAGCCCTTCTCGGCGTGGCCGTCCTGGCCGGTGCCGGCACCGTGGCGGCGGTGGCGCTGAGCAAGGCCGGTGGCTCGCCGGCGGAGGCGTTCCCCGTCTCGACCGTCGTCTACACCGAGGTCGACCTCACCGAGGCGAAGGACGCCGTGCCGCTCCTGCGCAAGCTGCCCTCTCTCGAGAGGGAGCTCGGCCTGAAGGAGGGCGACGACCCGCGGGAGTCGCTGCTCGCGAAGGCCTGTGACGAGCTCGACTTCGCCCGCGACCTCGAGCCGTGGCTCGGCTACAAGGCAGCGTTCGGAGCCGTCGAGAACGGGGATGTGCCCGCGCTCGCCTTCGCACTCCAGGTCACCGACGAATCCGAGGCCGAGAAGGGCCTGCCCGAGGTCGCCGAGTGCGCCGGTGCGGAAGCCGCCTGGTCGGTCTCCGACGGCTGGGCGCTCGTGGCGGAGACCGACCAGGCTCTCGCCGCGATCGAGAAGGCCGCCGAGAAGGGCACCCTGGCCGACGACGCCGGCTTCGAGAAGTGGACCGGTGACGTCGGCGGAACCGGGTTCGTGACGGCGTACGTCTCCGAGAAGCTGCCCGAGGTGCTGGCCGACGCGGCCGCGAGCGGTGCGTTCGACGACGCGGGCGGTGACCTCGCGGAGAACCCGATGGCCGGGGCGGCCCCGGTGCCGGACCCGGAGGAGCTGGCCGAGGCGTTCGGCACGGCGATGAAGGACTTCGACGGCGCGGCGCTCACCGTCCGCGCGGTGGAGGGTGCGTTCGAGCTCGAGGGCGCCTCGACGGTGACCGAGCAGGCCAAGGGAGCGGAGGCGGGCACCGTCGCCGGCACCCTCCCGAAGGACACCACCGCCGTCATCGCCGCCAACCCCGCCGATGGCTGGCTCTCTGCCGGTCTGGCGGGGAGCGGCGTCGAGGACCAGTTCACCCAGATGCTCGGGATGGCGCCGGGGGACCTGGAGAAGGTTCTCGGTGACAGCTTCGCGCTCGCCCTCGGCGAGCTGGATCTGGGTGCCCCGGACGGGCTGCAGGTCGGGCTCAAGCTCGACGGAGCCGACGCCGCGGGCGTCGAGAAGCTCGTGGGCGATCTGACCAAGGGCTTCGGCGCCCAGGGCATGGTCAGCGTCGACAGCGAGGGTGATGTGACCACGGTCGGCGTCGGCGACTATGGCACCGACCTGCTCGCCGACGGTGGCCTGGCGGGCACCGAGAAGTTCAAGAATGCGGTCCCGAACGCCGATGACGCCTCCGCGGTGGTCTACGTCGGCTTCGACGGTCTCGACGAGGTGGTCACCACCGAGGCCCCCGAGGTCGCCGACGACATCGAGGCGCTCGGCCAGCTCGGCTTCAGCGCCTACCTCGACGGCGACACCTCGCGAGCCCTGGCCCGCATCACCGTCGACTGACCCCACGCCGAGTCGGCTCGTCATGACGAGCCGACTCGGAGTCGTTCCGCCTATCTGGCGATGGGAGCGGTGGTGGCGCCGGTGACCTCGACCAGGTCGCTGGGGGAGAGCTCGATGTCGAGGCCCCGCCGTCCGCCGGAGACATAGACCGTCTCGTATGCCGCCGCGGACTCGTCCACGACGGTCGGGTGCGGACGCTTCTGGCCGACCGGTGAGATCCCGCCGGCGACGTACCCGGTCGCGCGCTCGGCCGCGGCGACCTCGGCCATCTGCGCCTTCGAGCCGCCCAGCGCACGGGCGAGCGCCTTGAGGTCGAGCTGGCCGGTTACGGGGACGATGCCGACGACCAGCTTCCCGTCGAGGGAGGCCATCAGGGTCTTGAAGACCCGCGCGGGCTCGACGCCGAGTGCCTCGGCGGCCTCCAGGCCGTAGGACTCGGCACGCGGGTCGTGCTCGTAGGGATGGAGGGTGTAGTCGATGCCGGCCCGGGTGAGGGCGACGGTCGCCGGCGTGCCGCCGCCGGCTCGTTTCTTCTTCGCCATCAGTTGGGTGACCACTTCGTGCGGGCGACCTCGGTCGCGGGCAGCGAGGGGATGACGTTCATCGCCCTGAGCTCGGCACGGAGCAGGTCGGTCGCCATGCCGAGACGTACGGCGGCGTCGGGTGCCTCCAGAAGCGCCTGCCGGTCGGGCATGGGCAGGGGAGTGGTGGCCGAGATGGTCCAGGAGAGGAACTCGGGGTCCTTCGGGAGCGAGCCGGTGAACGGGTCCTCGCGGAACTCCAGCAGCGCTGCCCGGTAGGCGGTGAAGGTCGCCCGGGCGGTGTCCACGACCGTCTGCGGGACGGTGACCTGCACCTCGGGGAGCTCCTCGACGTCGGCGACGGGGAAGTCGCCCGAGCTGACCAGGCTGTCCATCCGGATGCGGTCGACGGCCAGCACCTCGAGGTCGAAGGAGCCGTCCTTGTGCTGCTCCACCTCCGTGATCAGCAGCTTCACGCCGACGCGGTAGAGCGACTGGGCGCCGGTCTCGCCGACCTCGTAGCCCTCGCGGATCGCCACCGAGCCGAAGTGGCGCTCCTCCTCTTCCTGGCGGAGCAGGTGGTGCACCATGGCGCGGTAGCGGTCCTCGAAGACCCGCAGCGGCAGCGTCACGCCGGGGAACAGGACCGCATTGAGCGGGAACATCGGGAGTCGCTCATTCACGGGACCAACCTAGGGGTCCGCAGGCGTATCCGCCCGCGGACCCCTGCCCGTGTCTCTGGATCTGGGTCAGTCCTCGTACGCGGCCCGGTCGATCTTGGTGTGGTAGCGCTGGCCCGTGGCGGCGCCGAGGAGCGCCCCGACGAGCATGACGGCCAGGAGTACGACAGCGGTGATCACCGCACCCCAGCCGAGCTGATCGGTGCTCAGCCCCACGTTGGGCAGGTCGACCTGCTGCATGATGTTGTAGTTCGAGCCGAACAGCGCGCCGGCCACGGCGGCGATGATCATCACCACGATGGCCACGATCCAGACGCCGAGGCCCTGACGGCGGGCGTCGAATCGGGACATCCGGGCGGCGACGTACCCGCCGGCGAAGTAGCCGATGAACATCACCACGGCGAGCGTGATCGCGGCCGCGATCCCGACCGAGTCAGCCATCGACTGCAGGTCTGCCCGCGTCCAGTTCTGGTCGGAGCCGATCGCGGAGGCGACGGCGCTGATGATCGCCCCGAGCAGGAAGGTGACACCGACCGCGACGAGCCAGCCGAAGAAGCAGGCTCCCCAGTTGATGCCTCCGTAGGTGTCGTGGAGAGCGGCGCGGCGGCCATCCTCCGTGTGACGGTAGTGCTCGACGCGGTCCCCCTCGTGCAGGTTGCTCACCTCGCTGGTGGCCCGGTGCGGGCGCTCGACGTTGTCGTCGTGGCCGACGACAGCGGGACCGCCGGGATAGGGATCACGCGTCTCGGCGTGGTTCACGTCGGTCTCGGGGTGGTTCTCGTCGGCATGCTTGTCTTGTCGGTGGAAAAGTCCAGGGCGTGCCATGACGATCCTCCTTAGGTGGGTCAGTGGATCCGGGTACCCGGATCCGGGTGCCGTATGCGTCTCTCGGCCGCGTCCACGTGGCGTCGGCAGATCGGCTCAGGGGCCTGCCGACTCGTAGACTTGAGGCATGATCCGCCGCATCGACCTGAGGGGTGCCGACCGAGGCACCGTCGACTACCGCGCCGCCGTGCCGCGCGCCGAGTTCGACATCGAGGCGGCCACTCATGCGGTGCAGCCGATCATCGACGCCGTCCGCGAGCGCGGACAGGAGGCGATCGCCGAGTTCTCCGAGAAGTTCGACGGCATACGCGTCGACGACATCCGGGTCCCGGCGGCCGCGCTGACCCAGGCTCTCGACGAGCTGGACCCCGACATCCGTGCCGGGCTGGAGGAGTCGATCGCCCGCCTCCGGGCGACCTGCACCGCCGAGCTCGAGCAGGACGCGGTCACCGATCTGGCGCCCGGCGCCCGGGTGACCCACCGCAAGGTGCCGGTGGGACGCGTGGGGCTCTACGTGCCCGGCGGCCTGGCTCCGCTGGTCTCCTCGGTGCTGATGAACGTCGTCCCGGCCCAGGTCGCCGGGGTGCCCTCGATCGCGCTGGCCTCCCCGCCCCAGAAGGAGTTCGGCGGACTGCCGCAGCCGACGATCCTGGCCGCGTGCGCGCTGCTGGGGGTGGACGAGGTCTACGCCGTCGGTGGCGCCCAGGCGATCGCGATGTTCGCCTACGGGGTCGACCCGTGCGAGCGCGTCGACATGGTCACCGGACCCGGCAACATCTACGTCGTCACCGCGAAGCGCCTGCTCAAGGGCCAGGTCGGGATCGACTCCGAGGCCGGTCCGACCGAGATCGCGATCCTCGCCGACGAGACCGCCGAGGCCGCCTACGTCGCCGCCGACCTGATCTCCCAGGCCGAGCACGACCCGCTGGCCGCCTCCGTGCTGGTCACCGACTCCGAGACGCTCGCCGCCGACGTCGAGGCCGAGCTCGAGAAGCAGGTCGCGGCCACCAAGCACGTCGAGCGGATCCGTACGTCGCTGAGCGGCGCCCAGTCCGGCATCGTGCTCGTCGACGACGTCGACCAGGGTGTCGACGTCGTGAACGCCTACGCCGCCGAGCACCTCGAGATCCACACCGCCGACGCGCTGACGGTGGCCGGGCGGATCCGCAACGCGGGGGCGATCTTCGTTGGCCCGTTCGCGCCGGTGTCGCTGGGTGACTACTGCGCCGGGTCCAACCACGTGCTGCCCACCGGCGGCTGCGCCTGCCACTCCTCGGGCCTCTCGGTGCGGGCCTTCACCAAGTCGGTCCACGTCGTCGACTACTCCCGCGAGGGGCTGGCGGCGGTCAAGGACCACGTGGTCACGCTCGCCGAGGCCGAGGACCTGCCGGGACACGGCGCCGCCGTGTCGGTGAGGTTCTCATGACCACCTGGCCCCCGATCCGGGAAGAGCTCGCCGGGATCGCGCCCTACGGCGCTCCGCAGCTGGACGTCCCGGTGCAGCTCAACGTCAACGAGAACCCCTACCAGCCCTCCGCCGAGACGGTCGCCGACATCGCCGCGAGCGTCGGCGCGGCGGCGCGCAACCTCAACCGCTATCCCGACCGCGAGTTCGTCGCGCTGCGGGAGGGGCTGGCGGCGTACCTGCGCGCGGATGTGCCGAACGCACAGATCACGCCGGAGCAGGTGTGGGCCGCCAACGGGTCCAACGAGGTGATGCTGCAGCTGCTGCAGGCCTTCGGCGGCCCGGGGCGCACCGCGATCAGCTTCGCGCCGACCTACTCGATGTATCCGGAGTACGCCCGCGACACCAACACCGAGTGGGTCGTCGGCCACCGCGAGACCGACTTCGCGATCGACCTGGAGAAGGCGCGGGCGCTGGTCGAGGAGACCCAGCCCCACGTCGTCCTGCTGCCGAGCCCCAACAACCCGACCGGCACCGCGCTGCCGCCGGAGGCGGTCACCGCGCTGTGCGAGGCGGTCGGTGACAACGGGATCGTCGTGGTCGACGAGGCCTACGGCGAGTTCCGGCGCAGCGGGGTGCCCTCGGCGCTCGAGCTGCTCGACCGTCACCGCAACCTGGTCGTCACCCGCACGATGTCGAAGGCGTTCGCCGGAGCGGGGCTGCGGCTCGGATACCTCGCGGCCGACCCGGCGATCTGTGACGCGATCCGCGTCGTACGCCTGCCCTACCACCTCTCCGCGGTGACCCAGGCGGCGGCGAGCGCTGCGCTGCGGCACGCGCCGGAGCTGCTGGGCTACGTCGCTGCGCTCCGGCAGGAGCGGGACGAGCTGGTCGAGTGGCTGCGCGGGGAGGGCCTGGAGGTGGCCGACTCGGACGCCAACTTCGTCCTCTTCGGGCGCTACGCCGACCGGCACGCCGTGTGGCAGGGGCTGCTCGACCACGGGGTGCTGATCCGCGAGACCGGGCCCGAGGGCTGGCTGCGGGTCTCGGTCGGCACGCCCCGCGAGATGAACGCATTCAGACAAGCTTTGACCGATGTGAACGGAGCACGCGCATGAGTTCGGCAAGGACTGCCCGCATCGAGCGGGAGACCTCGGAGTCGAAGGTCGTCGTCGAGGTCGACCTCGACGGCACCGGACGGGTGGATGTCTCGACGGGCGTCGGGTTCTACGACCACATGCTGACCGCGTTCGGCCGTCACTCGCTGGTCGACCTGACCGTCCACTCCGAGGGCGACGTCCACATCGACGCCCACCACACCGTCGAGGACACCGCGATCGTGCTCGGCCAGGCGCTGCGCGAGGCGCTCGGCGACAAGAAGGGCATCCGCCGCTACGGCGACGCCACCGTCCCGCTCGACGAGGCGCTCGTTCGCTGCGTCGTGGACGTCTCCGGCCGTCCCTACTCGGTCCACACCGGTGAGCCGGAGGGCCAGCAGTACGTGCTGCTCGGCGGCTCCGGGGTGCCCTACCTCGGCTCGCTGACCCAGCACGTCTTCGACTCGATCGCCCACCACGCCCACCTGACGATGCACGTCAACGTCCTCGCCGGGCGCGAGCCGCACCACATCGTGGAGACGCAGTTCAAGGCGTTCGCGCGGGCGTTCCGCGACGCGATCGCCTACGACCCGCGCGAGACGGGGATCCCGTCGACGAAGGGCGCCCTGTGAGTGCGCCTTCTGTCGTCGTGCTCGACTATGGGTCGGGCAACCTACGCTCCGCAGTCCGTGCCGTCGAGCGTGCCGGTGCCTCGGTCGAGCTGACCAGCGACCTCGACACCGCGATGGCGGCCGACGGGCTGCTCGTGCCCGGCGTGGGCGCATTCGCGGCCTGCATGAAGGGCCTGCGGGCGATCCGCGGCGAGCGGATCATCGCCCGTCGGCTCGCCGGCGGGCGCCCCGTCATGGGCATCTGCGTCGGCATGCAGATCCTCTTCGAGACCGGCATCGAGCACGGCGTCGAGACCGAGGGCTGTGGCGAGTGGCCGGGTGTCGTCGAGCGTATCCAGGCGCCGATCGTGCCTCACATGGGCTGGAACACGGTGGATGTCCCTGCGGGGACCTCGCTGTTCGCGGGCGTCGAGAAGGAGCGGTTCTACTTCGTGCACTCCTACGGCGTGCGCGACTGGACCCTGGTCACCAACGACCGCACCGTCGCTCCGCTGGTCACCTGGGCCGAGCACGGTGGGGACCGGTTCGTGGCCGCCGTCGAGAACGGGCCGCTGAGCGCGACCCAGTTCCACCCGGAGAAGTCCGGTGACGCCGGCGCCGCGGTCCTTCGCAACTGGGTGCAGTCGCTGAAGGTCGCCTGACGTGGCCCAGACCGGGGCCCGTGCGAGGGCCCGCGCCGAGCGCGAGCGGCAGGCCGCGGCTGCCGCCGAGGCGCGGGCGGCACGCGAGGCCAAGGAGGCCGGGCGCCGCGCCCGTCGGAAACGGCTCCTGGGATGGGTTCCGGCTCGCCGGCCCCGTCCCGCGAGCGCGCTCGCGGAGCGCCGGCGGCGCAACGTACGGGTCCTGGTCGTCGTCCTGCTGCTCCTCAACGCGCTCGTCTATCTCGTCACCGAGGACATCGGCACGGTGATCTTCTCCGCCATCGCGTCCGTGCTGGTCGCACCGGTGGTCTACACGCTGCTGTTCCGCCGCTGACCCTTCCGGGCCCGGCAAGATGGGCATCGTGATCGACGACTTCGCCAAGGCTCACCTGCACGACAAGATCCGAGGCGTCCGGGACGCGCTCGTGTGGAAGCTCGAGGGGCTCTCGGATGACGACGTCCGCCGACCGATGACCCCCACCGGCACGAACCTGCTCGGGCTGGTCAAGCACAACGCCCTCTCCGACGCGCGCTACTTCGGCGAGGTCTTCGACCGTACGCCGCCGCTCGACCTCCCGCAGTGGGACACCGCCGGGTGGTGGGACGGCACCCACCGGGCGACGGAGCACGAGAGCTCGGCGGACATCCTCGATCTCTACCGGCGCGTCGGGGTACACGTAGACGCCACCATCGAGGAGCTCTCGATCGATGCGCCCGGCTACGTCCCGTGGTGGGGCGAGAAGGTCATGCTCTTCAACGTGATGGCCGCCCGTCTCAGCGACGCCACCCGTCACGCCGGCCACGCCGACATCCTCCGGGAGTCCATCGACGGCTCGGTCGGCGTCAACCGCCCCATCTCCGGATAGGTCTGTCCGCATGTCGTCCTGCACATCGTCGCGACGCGGTCCAGCCGGGCGTACTGTCATCACATGACGACCTACGAGGTCTCCAGGTCCGCGGTGCTGCCGTGTGACATCGGGCGGGCGCACGCGCTGCTCGACGACTTCCACGAGTGGCCGGCCTGGTCGCCCTGGGAGGAGCTCGACCCGGACATGTCGCGCACCTACTCGGGCGCGGAGTCCGGTGTCGGCGCGCGCTACGCCTGGTCGGGCAACAAGCGTGCGGGCGCCGGCGCGATGGAGATCACCGAGTCGACGCCTGACCACATCGAGGTGGCACTGGAGTTCCTGAAGCCGTTCAAGAGCCGGAGCACGGTCAGCTTCGACCTGGCGACGGTCGCTGACGGAACGCGGCTCACCTGGAGCCACACCGGCTCGGTCGGCGGCGTGATGGGGCTGATGCTCAGGTTCTACTCGATGGAGAAGGCGATCGCGCCCGACATGGAGAAGGGGCTGGCCAAGCTGGCGGCCGTGGCAGCGGGCCCGAATCCGATTGCCTAGGAGACCCGGTGCGGCCTAGGTTGCCGGCCATGACACCTCGGCGGTTCGGGATCTGCATCGACGCCAACGACCCGGGACGGGTCGCGGCGTTCTGGGCGGCGGTGCTGGATCGCGAGATCGAGATCGTGGGTGAGGAGATCGGGCTGCTGCCGCGTACGGATGACGATCTCCGGATCCGGTTCCTGCCGACGGAGGTGCCGAAGACGCTGCCGAACCCGCACCATCTCCACCTGACCAGCAGGCTGCCGGACGACCAGCAGCGGACCGTCGACCGGCTGATCGGCCTCGGCGCGAGACACCTCGACGTGGGCCAGCGCCCAGAGGAGGACCACATCGTGCTGGGCGACCCGGAGGGCAACGAGCTGTGCGTGATCCCGGCCGGCAACGGCTGGCTGGCGGGGACGGAGTTCCTGGGAGAGGTGGCCGCGGACGGGTCGCGGGAGACCGGCGTCTTCTGGAGCGCGGCGCTCGGCTGGCCGCTGGTCTGGGACCAGGACGGAGAGACCGCGGTCGCGACGCCGTCGGGAAGTGCGAAGGTGGCCTGGGGTGGGCCGCCGCCGGTGCCGCGCGGGCCCCGGGACCGGTTCCGTTTCGACCTGATCGTGCCCGAGGACACCGAGCCCGCGGACGAGATCCGGCGGCTCGAACAGGTGGGCGCCAGGCTGGTCGCCGAGCTCGGCGGGGACGGGCGCTGGGCGAGGATGACCGACCCCGATGCGTACGAGTTCGAGGTGCTGGCGGCTCGCTGACGGAGGAACCGTCTCGCAACCGGACGGCGGGGCAGGGGTGGCGGCGTACAGAACATAGGATCGTCCCCATGGGTGACTACCTCGAGCTCCTGCCGGCCGTCGATGTGAAGGGCGGGCAGGCGGTGCAGCTGGTCCAGGGCGTGGACGGGTCGGAGAAGCGGTTCGGCGATCCCTTCGAGGCCGCGCTGAGGTGGCAGGAGACGGGTGCCGAGTGGATCCATCTGGTCGACCTCGACGCCGCGTTCGGTCACGGCAACAACCGCGAGATCCTCGCCGGGATCGTCGGCAAGCTCGACATCAAGGTCGAGATGAGCGGTGGCATCCGCGACGACGAGTCGCTCGAGGCCGCGATGGCGACCGGCTGCCGCCGCGTCAACATCGGCACCGCCGCGCTGGAGAACCCGGAGTGGACCCGGCAGGCGACCGCAACCTACGGCGACCGGGTCGCGGTCGGCCTGGACGTACGCGGCCGCACCCTCGCCGCGCGCGGCTGGACCAAGGAGGGCGGCGACCTCTACGAGACCCTCGCCCGTCTGGACCAGGAGGGCTGCGCGCGCTACGTCGTCACCGACGTCAACAAGGACGGCATGCTCCAAGGCCCCAACCTCGACCTTCTCCGCGCGGTCTGCGAGGCCACCGACCGGCCGGTCGTGGCGAGCGGGGGAGTGACCACGATCGACGACATCGAGGCGCTGATGGGTCTGGTGGAGATCGGCGTGGAGGGTGCGATCGCCGGCACGGCGCTCTACACCGGCTCTCTCGACCTCGCCGAGGCGCTCGACCTGACCCTCGGCCGGCAGCGCGGGGATCTGTCGTGAGCCTCGCCGTACGCGTCATCCCGTGTCTCGACGTCGATGCCGGTCGCGTCGTCAAGGGGATCAACTTCAAGGAGCTGCGCGACGCCGGTGACCCGGTGGAGCTGGCCGCGACCTACGACAAGGAAGGCGCCGACGAGCTCACCTTCCTCGACATCTCCGCCTCTCACGAGGGCCGGGCGACGACGCTCGAGATCGTCACCCGCACCGCCGAGCAGGTCTTCATCCCGCTCACCGTCGGCGGCGGGATCCGCAGCGTCGACGACGTGGACCGGATGCTCCGTGCCGGCGCCGACAAGATCGCGGTCAACACCGCGGCCATCGTGCGTCCCGAGCTGATCGCGGAGATCGCCGACCGGTTCGGCAACCAGGTGCTGGTGCTGTCGGTCGACGCCCGCCGTGCGCCGGGGACCGACTCCGGGTTCGAGGTGACGACCCACGGCGGCCGTAAGTCGGCTGGCCGAAGCGACGCCCGAGGCAATTGGCAGAGTACCGACGCGGTCGAGTGGGCGGCGAAGGCCGTCGAGCTCGGTGCCGGCGAGATCCTGCTCAACGCGATGGACGCCGACGGCACCGAGGACGGCTTCGACATCGAGCTGATCAAGGCCGTACGCAGCGAGGTGACCGTCCCGGTCATCGCCTCCGGCGGCGCGGGCAAGGCAGAGCACTTCCCGCCCGCGGTCGACGCCGGCGCCGACGCGGTGCTCGCGGCGACGATCTTCCACTTCGGCAAGGTTCGGATCGGCGAGGTCAAGCAGGCGCTCTCCGGCGCCGGCGCTCCGGTTCGCTGACGGCGGGCGACTAGCCCAGCAGCGCGCTCGGGATCTGCCCGTGGCGTACGCGCTGGGGGTGGTTGCCGACGTCGAGGTAGGCGAGCTCCTTGCCGGTGCGGAAGTCGATCACCGCGACCGCGTCGGCGTCCGAGAGCGACGCCCAGCAGGTGTGGCCGAGGCCCTCGGTGGTCCAGTAGGGCTTGCCGTAGTAGTGGCCGGTGGTCTCCTCGTCGAGGATGGTGTGCTCGCCGCTGACGCGGTCGACCATCGCGACGTAGTCGTCCATCGTGCCGGCGGCACACAGCGTCTCGCCCTTGGAGTCGATCGAGAGACCGTGGTGGGCGGAGTCGTTGACGTAGAGCTCGCGCGGCAGCTTGGTGCGCTTGGGGAGCGGGATGACGCGGGTGACGGCGCCGGTGCGGGGCTCGGCGACGGAGCCGGTGGAGTAGCCGACCTTCCCGTCGATGTCGGCCGCCTGGGTGTCGAACTCGACCAGGCCGTGCAGGAACGACATCTGGAAGTAGAGGAACCGCTCGCCCGGAGCGACCGCCATGGGACGTACGGCTGAGGAGATCGAGGGGTAGCCGGCCTCCTCCAGCTCCTTGCCCATCTCCCAGCGCTGGGAGATCTCGAAGGTGGACTCGTCGACGATCTGGAACCAGCGGTCGCCCTTGATCGCGTCGTGGACCGGGCCGATCTTGATCGGCGGGAGCAGGTCGGTGCCGGGGATGGTCCCGAGCCCGAGCTGGTCCAGGTTGATCAGCGGCAGCGAGTCGAGGGAGATCTCCTTCTGGTCGCCGGGGAGGTAGACGCGGCCGATGGAGGCGTGGAAGATGCGCGAGCCGTCCTCGGAGTAGTTGTTCTCGTGGGGCGTCTCGCCCGACTCGAACGTACGCAGCCGCTCACCGGTCCGCGGGTCGCCGGCACCGCCCATCCAGTACTCGTGCACCGAGCGCGACGTCGAGTCCGAGACCAGCAAGCGGGTGCCGTCGGGGGAGAGGCCCATGTGGTCGGTGCGGTGGCCGTCCATCTGCTGCTCGACCACGACGGAGTCGGGCGAGCCCGCGAGCGCCTTCTCGATGTCGATCCAGACCACGTCGGCGAGGCTCGGGCGCGAGACCGCCAGCAGCCGACCGTCCCGGGTGGTGAACATGTCGTCCACGAGCTGGTCGTTGCCCTCACCGGGACCGTAGCGGACCAGGTAGTAGTAGGCCAGCCGCTTGGGATCCTGGTGGATCTCGGCGATCTCCTCGTCCTTGTCCGGCACCAGGTCGATGCCCTTGCGCAGCACCTCGAGGCTGCGGGCGTCGACGATGGAGGCCGTCCCGTCCCAGTTGTTGCCCACCACCATCACGTCCCGCAGCTCAGGTGTCGCGCTCGCGCTCATCGCTGGGGCGGCTGCGGTGAGCGAGAAGACGAAGAGCATGGCGACGGTGACTGCTGCCGCACGGCGCATCGCGGAACCTCCTGGGGGATTCGGTTATCTGTGGTCCAACCTCTCCGGGCGTGGCGAGGTTACGGACGGTCGTTCCACTGACTGGGACGACGATCACAGAGACGCCGAATTGCGCGCGGACGGTCCAAAAAAATTCGTCGCATCCACCACCCTGGCCTAGGCTTTACCTGAGATGAGTGACGATGAGCCGACCGCCCAGAGGGCCACAACGACCGACGGGTTCAAGGTTCTCGGAGTCGCTATCCGGCGCGAGTGGGCGGTCTTCACGCTCTCGACGCTCGGGTCCGCGCTCTTCGGTGCGCTGACGGTCGCCGACGCCTGGGTGCTCGGCTGGTCGACCGACCACGTCCTGGTGCCGGCCCTGCGCGACGGCGAGATCGGCGCCGGCTGGCTGTGGGCGGTGGTGGGGCTCTTCGTCGCCGTCGCGATCCTGCGCGCGGTCGGGGTGGTGGCGCGGCGGCTGGGTGCCGGGGTGATGCAGTTCCGGATGCAGGCCCACTCGCGACGCGCGGTGACCCGGCAGTACCTGGCGCTCCCGCTCGCCTGGCACCACCGGCACCCGACCGGTCAGCTCTTGTCCAACGCCAACTCCGACGTCGAGGCTTCCTGGGCGCCGATCGCGCCGCTGCCGATGGCCGTCGGCACCCTCGCGATGATGGTGATCGCGGTCGGGCAGATGTTCTGGACCGACGTCGTCCTCGCGTCGGTCGCGATCCTGGTGTTCCCGGCGGTCGTGGTCGCCAACCTCGTCTTCCAGCGCTTCTCCTCGCCGCTGATGACCCGCGCCCAGCAGCTGCGCGCAGAGCTCTCCGGGATCGCCCACGAGTCCTTCGACGGCGCCCTCGTCGTCAAGACCCTGGGACGCGAGGCCGAGGAGACCACGCGCTTCCGGGAGAAGGCCCAGGAGCTGCGGGACGTCAACATCCGCGCCGGCCGGCTCCGTGCCGCCTTCGACCCGATCCTGGCGGCGCTTCCCAGCGTCGGCGTCCTGGCCGTGCTCGCCGTCGGCGTCGGACGCGTCTCCAGCGGAGGCGCCGCCCCAGGTGACGTGGTCCAGATCGGCTTCCTGCTCACCATCGTCGCCTTCCCGATCCGCTCCTTCGGGTGGCTGCTGGGCGAGTTCCCCCGCAGCGTCGTCGGCTACCGCCGGGTCCAGCGGGTCCTGGACGCGACCGGCCGCCTTCCCTACGGCACCGCGACGACCAGCCGCGAGGCGACCGGTGCCCGCGTGAGCGTCGACGGCATCTCCTACGCCTACGCCGACGGCCCGACGCTCCTCGACGGCGTCGACTTCGAGGTCGAGCCGGGACGTACGGTCGCGATCGTCGGCGAGACCGCCTCGGGCAAGAGCACCCTGACGATGCTGCTGGCCCGGCTGGTAGACCCGGCGACGGGCCGGATCACGCTCGACGGCACCGACCTGCGCGACCTCGCCGCGGGGGAGTGGGCCCGGGTGGCGGCGCTGGTGCCGCAGACCGCCTTCGTCTTCGACGACTCCGTGCGCGGCAACGTCACCCTCGGTGCCGACCTGACCGACGACGAGGTGTGGTCGGCGCTCAAGGCGGCCCAGGCCGACGGCTTCGTCGCCGCGCTGCCGAACGGCCTCGACACCACCCTCGGCGAGCGCGGCGCGAGCCTCTCCGGCGGACAGCGTCAGCGCCTGGCGCTGGCGCGAGCCCTCGTACGCCGCCCGCGGCTGCTCATCCTCGACGACGCCACCTCGGCGGTCGACCCCGAGGTCGAGCAGCGCATCCTCGCCGCGCTGCGCGACGGCGCCGGTGACACCAGCCTGGTCGTGGTGGCCTACCGGAAGGCCACGATCGCCCTCGCCGACGAGGTCGTCCACCTCGAGAACGGCCGGATCCGCGACCGCGGAACCCACACCGAGCTGCTCGCCCGCGACGAGTCCTACGCCCGCCTCGTCAACGCCTACGAGACCCCGGAGGCAGCCAAGTGACCGCCACCCTCGAGCCCGAGACCAGGGTCGGCAGCGGCGAGGACCTCGGCGCCATCGAGACCATCCGCAGGGGCATCAAGCACTCCCCGGAGCTGGTCGAGGGCATCCGCGGCACCTTCGCGCTGGCCGTGATCGCGAGCGTCGGCCAGGTCGTCGTGCCCATCGTCGTCCAGCAGACCCTCGACAACGGCCTGAGCGGCCCCGGCGGACCCGACCTCGGCTACGTCCTGCGCGCCGGTCTGGTCGCGCTCGTCGCCATCGCCGTCACGGGCGTGGCGTCCTACCTGATGACCAGCCGGCTCTTCACCGCCGCGGAGCGGGGCCTGGCGACGCTGCGTACGAAGGCCTTCCGGCATGTCCACGACCTGCCGATGCTCACCCAGTCGACCGAGCACCGCGGGGCCCTGGTCTCCCGGGTCACCAGCGACGTCGACCAGGTCAGCCAGTTCATCGTCTTCGGCGGACTGCTCTTCATCGTCAGCGTCGGGCAGATGCTGATCGCGACCGTCGTGATGGTGGTCTACTCCTGGCAGCTCGCGATCCTGGTGTGGCTCTGCTTCGGCCCGCTCTTCCTGAGCCTGCGGTTCTTCCAGCGCAAGCTCTCCGCGGCCTACACGCTCTCCCGCCGCCAGGTCGCGAAGATGCTCTCCGCGGTCTCCGAGCCGGTCGTCGGGGCGGCCGTGGTGAAGGCGTACGCCGTCGAGGACCGCACCCAGCAGCGCATCGACCGCGAGATCGACGCCACCAGCGCGGCCCAGACCCGGGCGCAGGCCTACACCTCGATCTTCTTCAGCCTCGGCGGCCTCTCCGGCGGCCTGGCCAACGCCGGCGTGATCGTCGGCGGCGTCCTGCTCGCGCTCGCCTATCGGGGCAGCGGTGGCGCGCTGAGCGTCGGCGAGATCCTGGCGTTCGCGTTCCTGGTGACGCTGTTCGTGGGCCCCGTCCAGATGGGTACGCAGATCCTCACCGACGCCCAGAACGCGATCGCCTCCTGGCGGCGCACGATCGGGATCCTGGACACGCCCGCCGACCTCGTCGACCCGGGTCCTGCCGGCGCGGTCCTGCCCCGTGGTCCACTGTCGATCGAGTTCGAGGACGTCACCTTCGCCTACCCCGGCGGCCGTCCGGTCCTCCACGACATCTCCTTCGAGATCGCCCCCGGCAGCCGGGTCGCGGTGGTCGGCGAGACCGGCTCGGGGAAGTCGACGATCGCCAAGCTGCTCACCCGGGTCATGGACGTGACCTCCGGGAAGGTGAGCCTCGACGGCGTCGACGTACGCGACATCGGCAACGCCTCGCTGCGCACCAGCGTCGTGCTCGTCCCGCAGGAGGGCTTCCTCTTCGACTCCACGCTCGCCGAGAACGTCCGCTACGGGCGCTTGGACGCGACCGACGAGGAGATCGAGGAGGCCGCCCGTGTGCTCGGCCTGGGGGACTGGCTCGCCGGTCTGCCCGACGGCGTCCGCACCAACGTCGGACAGCGTGGCGAGTCGCTCTCGGCCGGCGAGCGCCAGCTCGTGGCGCTGCTGCGCGCCCAGCTCGCCGATCCCGACCTGCTGGTCCTCGACGAGGCCACCTCGGCCGTCGACCCGCGTCTGGAGATGCGGATCAACCGGGCTCTGGACCGGCTGATGAGCGGCCGCACCTCGGTCACCATCGCCCACCGCCTCTCCACCGCCGAGGCCGCCGACGAGGTGATCGTCGTCGACGCCGGCCATCTCGCCCAGCGCGGCCCGCACAGCGAGCTGGTGGCGCAGGCAGGCTCGACGTACGCACGCCTGCACGCGTCCTGGGTCGCCCAGCAGGGTGCATAGATCGGCCCTCGCTGCTCCGGTTGCTCAGACCTGGATGTCGTCATGGCCGGAGATGCGACCTCCGAGGACGACGGACCCCATGAACGACTCGAACTCCGGGCCGACCACCGCGAATTGCCCATACTTACAGGTCACGGTGAACGAAAGCATCACGCGCTTCCTTCTGTCCGTCGAATCGATGAGGGTTTCGATCACTTGGGCTTGATAGAGATCGAACCGGGACCCATCGATGCGAGCGTCGACCTCGGTGAGTTGCACGATCGCAGGCATCTGTTCGGATTCGACACGTGTTCTCTTGATCAGGTCGGCGCTCGCCCCGTTGGACCGCAACGACTCCACCGACGAGTCGGCCGCGTCCTCGAGACTCGGCAGATCCACTCCGTACGTGCCTCGAACGGTCAGGATCGGAACAAACCCGTCGGCCACGGATCCCCAGCGAAGTGCGACTGCGAACGCGTCTGCTTGTTCAAGACTGTCAGGATCAGCGCCGCGCCAATGCGTGTTGGGTAGATCGAACTCGATCGGAATCGGGAATGCGGAGGCCATCAGAAGAGGCCGCCAACTGCATGGACCACGCCTTTGGCAGCGTTCTTTGCTTCACTGGCGTCGATAGTGATCTTGTCAACTGCGTCGGGGCCAATGGCTTTCTTGATGTTGTTGATCTGCTCAACGGGATTCGTGGTCATGCCATCAGCGATCTCGGCGGCTTCTGCGGGATTCGCCATCGCCAGCCTGCCGATGTCGTAATAGGTCTTAGGTAGCGCCAAGGCTCCCTTGATCGCACCCTCGGCTGATTCGCCCGGATGTTCCGCGGCCCATCCGGCTCCACGGCCCACAGCTCCGCTGAGATCATTCGCGGTGTCGGCCAAGTCGCGTGCAGCGACGCCCGGGTTCTCTATGATCTCCTGGGCCGTGCGCCCCATCTCGGGGAAGTCCAGTTCTACCGATGGCTTGATCGTCCCTCCGATCCCGGGCGTCAGGCCGAACTCGCTGCCAAAGCTGAACTTCCCGTCCTTCCAGCCGTAATTCACGCCGCCAGTGGCGCCGTTCCCGGTCTGGCCCTCTGCATTGAATCCGATCCCGATGCCGCCGTAGTTGACCGTGCCGCCGAGTCCGGCTTTCGCGCCATTGGATACGTCAACTCCCGCCTCGACACGGTCTCGACCGACCCTGAGCTTTGCCTCCGCATCACTGCCTACGTATGCGTACCCACTGGCGCCCATCGTCAGGAACCCATCTTTGATGCTGAGATTTCCTTCGACGTCGACGATGTGTTTATGGACGCCGATGCCGAGATGGAGTCCATCCTTGTCGATCTTCCCGATCACTTCGCCGGAATAGCTGTTCAGGGTGAGGCTTCCATCCGACTCCAGTTTCACATCGCCTGCTTGAGCCCCAACCTTGCCATCGATCTGAAACTGATGCGCTTTGCCACTGGCGTCGATGAACTGAATCTGCTTGCCGTCTGGGCTTATCTCGAAACCCTTGAGTTCGCCGGACTTCCCGCCGTCGGCGGCGGGATCGTCGGCAGCCATGTCGAAGAATCCGCCCAAGATCCTGCCGAACGCCCCCAAGGCACCGCCGCGACCAGTGGCCTCGGTGTCCGCGCCTGCCTTGCGGTCGTTGTCCCGAGTTGCCGGCATGACGACTACGTTCCCGGCGTCGTTCAACCTTTCGCGGGCATCGGTCAGAATCTCTTCCGCTTCCTTGCGCAGAGACTCACCTGGGTCGACGAACGGGCCAGGGTGAACGTATCCGATCAGCGGAACCGGTCTGCCGCTTCTGAGCGCGGCATTGTGCGCCTCGACCTGGCGGTTGTAGCCATCGACAGCCGCGTTGTGGTCGGCCAACGCCGCCTTGGTCGCGGCTTCGCCCTCATTCCATTTGTCGATGGCCTCCTGGGCGCGGTCTTGCGCAGTCGCCAACGCGTCCGCATACCCGCTCAAGCTCGTGCCTGCGTCCTTGAGGGCGTCGCGGTAGGCCTCGAACTTCGCCGTCTCCTGCCCTGCCTTGAGGACGTACCCGAGTTTCCCGACACCACCTTCCCACGTCGGAACAGCAAGGCCAGCGATCGTGTCGAGCAGGTTGTCGATGCGCCTCTGCTCGTCGAGGATCGCCGTGGCTTGCTCAGCCACCGCCGCCTTGTCGCCGACGATCAACGCCTTCGGGTCATCAGACGCGCCGAGCTCGGCGCCCATGGGGAGCGTCATCAGCTGGCCGTCGACGCGTCGGACGGTGGAGGCGTCAATGGGGAGAACTGGGCGCCGTCTCGGCCGTAGATATGGGGCAACGGCTGCTGTTGCCCAGACAGCCGCGGGGTGTCAGGCAAAGGCGTCAACTTGCTGCTACCGCCTTCTGCGAAGATGCCCGGCTGCATCCGATGAGCACTGTCGAGGTCAGCCTGCTCATAGTCTCGCGCCTTGTCGCGGAGATACTCGGACAGCGACTCCAGTCCCTTCCCCAACTGGCGTTGGGCGTCTCTCGACTGCGACAGCACATCTTTCAACCAGGCGGCGACCTGGACGTGGCCGACCCGATCAGACCCGACAGCCGACTCCGGCATCTTCGACGAACCGAGATCTTCGAGCACGGCGTCGTACTTTCCTGCCGTGCGTCGTAGATCCTCGATCGTTACTTCGTACCCGTTCATCGGCCCCCCGTGCAGTCGTGGATCTCTACTCCTCTTCTTCCTCAGAAAGTCGGCAGTTCAACCACATCCAGCACGAAGATTTCTACCCGAGGAAACAAGAGCTTCTGGCTTCAAAGCAAAGTTGGCACGCCCGAAGCAGCGAGTCAACGCCAATCGCAGGCCACTGCAGGGAAACCGCCGAACGCGCGGCAACACCGCTAGGCGGCCAGGGCTGCGAACGGGGGCCACGGGAGGTTGCGGACGACCGTGAACACCACGGTCAGTGCCAGCCAGGCGTAGAGCGCGGCAGGGGAGCGCGCCCAGGCGGGTGCTGGACGGCCGCCGACTCGATCCCGGAGCCAGAAGAACCAGAGCAGCGCGAGCAGCGGCAGCCCCAGCAGGAACATCAACGCGTTGTGGTCGATCGCGCCGGCGACGTCACCCGAGAGCAGCGACATCGTGCCGCGTGTCATCCCGCACCCGGGGCAGTCGATGCCGGTGAGTGCGTGGATCGGGCACGGCGGCACGTAGGCGATGAGCTCGGGAGCTGTGACGAAGACGGCCGCGAGGCCCGCCCCACCGGCCACGACGGTCAGTGGGACGAGCCCCGCACGCGCTCGTGTCATTGTTTGCGAACGAGAGTTCAGTAGGTGGTGGTCGAACCACCCATGCTGACCGCGCCGACCGCGATCAGGATGATGTACAGAACGATGAGCACAACACCGACGGCCGCACCGATGCCGGCCCACTTCTTCGCGCCCGCGCCATCGCCCTGAACGGCCTTGACGATCGCGACGATGCCGAACGGCAGGCAGCAGAACAGGGTGACCAGGATCCCGAGAACGAGACCAGTGGTGTCGGTTCCGGGCTTCTCGGACGGGGTGTAACCAGACATGCGCTATACCTCTAGTGTGTGTTGACCGCGACGGTCATAGTGTGGAACCCGGCCCGGTGTGTGGTGGGCCGAGTTTTGCGTGCGCATCTTTGCATGGGTCTGCATGCCGCGACAGGTGAATCGCCGTGCCCGTGCAACCTCGTTACAGAGACGGATGTGCGGAGGCTCGGGTGCCGTGGGGATACTGGACGTGTGAGCTCTCTTGACCCCACCATCGCCGACCGGCTCAAGCGCGACCCCGACGGGCTGGTGCCCGCGGTGGTGCAGCAGCACGACACCGGTGAGGTGCTGATGCTCGGCTACATGGACGACGAGGCCCTTGCGCGCACGCTCGCGACCGGTCGGGCGACGTACTGGTCCCGCAGCCGGCAGGAGTACTGGGTCAAGGGGGAGACCTCCGGCCACCGGCAGCACGTCAAGGAGGTCCGCCTGGACTGCGACGGCGACACGATCCTGCTCAAGGTCGACCAGGAGGGTCCCGCCTGTCACACCGGCGACCACACCTGCTTCGACGCCGGCCTGATCTCGTGAGATCGTCGTTCGGCCCCACCGTCGGCGCCGGTCTCGCCGGCGCGGCCCTGGCCGCCTGGGCGGGCTCCAACGAGTGGGTGAAGGTGACCGCGCCGGCCCAGATGCCGGCCGACCTCAACGACTCGCCGGCCACCACCGGCCTGGCCCTGGTCGCGCTCGCGGCCTGGGGCGTGGTGCTGGTCACCCGAGGTCTCGTACGCCGCCTCGTGGCCGCCCTCGCCGGCCTGGCCGGGATCGGTGTGATCGTCACCTTCTTCGGCCACGCCGGGATCGACGCGCTCGGCCGGGCGATCGACTCCGAGGTCGTCTGGGGCGAGACCGAGCACACCACGACCCCGTGGCCCTACCTGGCCCTGCTCGGCGCCGTCGTGACCATCGCGGCGGCCGTCGCCGCCGTGCTCCTGGCTCGTTCGTGGCCCGAGATGGGCCGCCGCTACGACGCCCCCGGCGACGCCAGGCCGGAGCGGAAACCGCTGGAGGAGCAGTCCACGATCGACGTCTGGAAGTCGTTGGACGAGGGTCGGGACCCGACATCCGGTGATCAGTGAATACACTGCAGCCAAGCAAAGAGAACTCGTAGAGGAGCATCGCATGTCCGCCAGCCACGGCAACACCCCGGCAGCCTGGATCGCAGTCGCGGTCGGCCTCCTCGGCTTCCTCATCGGCAGCGTCGCCATGATGCTCGAGCCGATCAGCTGGCTGATCTTCTGGATCGGCGTGGCCGTCACCATCGCCGGTGGTCTGCTCTTCATCGTGCTCGCCAAGCTCGGCTTCAACGTCGAGTCACACTGAGCCTGTGAGACAGCGAGGCCCCCGGCGGATCCGCCGGGGGCCTCGTTCTCGTCTTCGCTCAGTTGATGTTCCCGCTCGAGTACTCGAACTGCGACGGAATGACTCCGCTGGCTACGAGGACCCAGTAGATGACAGCGAAGAGCAGGAAAACGGCGCCCAGGATGAGGCCAGTCATCGCCATGCCCTTTCCGGTCTTCTCGCCGCGGTTGATCTCCTTGAGCGCAAGGAGGCCCGTGACGACGGCGACGATGTTGAACACGAAGATCGAGCAGCAGAGGACGCTGACGATTCCGCTGACGAGGGAGATGATCGCCAAGACGGACGTGCCCTGTGGTTGAGCGCCGCCAGGTGGAGTCGGCGCGCCGTACTGCGGCGGCGGCGGGGGCGGTGTTCCGTAGCTCATGTCCTGACCTCCAAAGTCAGCCGAGTGTTGATGAGTTGGAAGCAAAGTAGCCGTTGCTGCCCGCACTGTGGCGCCAAATCGGGCGTGTCACGGTTCGGGTGAGAGGCTTTGCACGTGGGTCATACCCAGAAACGAGAGGTTTAAACATGTCGGTGCTCGAAAAGATCATCGACGGCGTACGTCTGGACCTGGCGAAGCGCCAGGAGACGGTGTCGGAGGCGGACCTGCGGGCCCGTCTGGCCGACGTCGACGCGCCGCGCGACCCGATGCCGCACTTCCGTGCGCCGGGCAGCAGCGTGATCGCCGAGGTGAAGCGGAAGAGCCCCTCCAAGGGCGCTCTGGCCGACATCCCCGACCCGGCCGAGCTGGCCCGGAAGTACGCCGCCGGTGGTGCCGCCGCGATCTCGGTGCTCACCGAGGAGCGCCGCTTCGGCGGCTCCCTCGACGACCTGCGCGCGGTCCGCGCCGCGGTCGAGACGCCGATCCTGCGCAAGGACTTCATCGTCGAGCACTACCAGCTGCTGGAGGCCCGGGCCGCCGGCGCCGACCTGGCGCTGCTGATCGTGGCCGCGCTGGACGACGACACCCTGCGCCGCCTCTACGACCAGGCTCGTGAGCTGGGGCTGACCGTGCTGGTCGAGACCCACGACGAGGAGGAGGTCGCCCGGGCGGTCGACCTCGGCGCCGAGCTGATCGGCGTCAACGCGCGCAACCTGAAGACGCTGGAGATCGACCAGGACGTCTTCGGACGGCTCGCGCCGCTCATCCCCGAGGACCGGGTGAAGGTCGCCGAGTCGGGCATCTTCACCGCCACCGACGTGAAGCGCCACGTCTCCGAGGGGGCCCGCGCGGTCCTCGTCGGGGAGGCGCTGGTCAAGCATGGCGACCCGCAAGGCACGGTCGCCGAGTTCACCGGAATCCAAGGCTAGGCCGAGAGCAGATACAGCCATGACAACTCACATTCACGAGACCACGTCCTACGACGCCGACGAGCTCGGCTGGTTCGGCGGCGAGGCCGAGGGGTTCGGCGGCCGCTTCATGCCCGAGGCGCTGATGAAGGCGCTCATCGAGCTCGACGAGGCCTGGCAGCAGGCCAAGGCGGACCCGGAGTTCGTGAAGGAGTTCGACGCGATCCTGCGTGACTACGCCAACCTGCCGAGCCCGCTCTACCACGCGACCCGGCTCTCCGAGCAGCTCGGTGTGCGGATCCTCCTCAAGCGCGAGGACCTCAACCACACCGGCGCCCACAAGATCCGCAACGTCCTGGGTCAGGCGCTCCTCACCAAGCGGATGGGCAAGACGCGGGTGATCGCCGAGACCGGCGCCGGCCAGCACGGTGTGGCCTCCGCGACCGCGGCCGCCTACTTCGGGCTCGACTGCACCGTCTACATGGGCAAGGTCGACACCGACCGCCAGGCGCTCAACGTGGCCCGGATGCGGCTTCTCGGCGCCGAGGTCGTCCCGGTTCCCTCCGGCAGCGGCACCCTCAAGGACGCCATCAACGAGGCGCTGCGCGACTGGGTCGCCAGCGTCGACCACACCGCCTACCTGTTCGGCACCGCTGCCGGGCCCCACCCGTTCCCGACGCTGGTCCGCGACATCGTGCGCGGCATCGGCGACGAGGCCCGGGCCCAGTCGCTCGAGCAGTTCGGTGGTCTCCCGAACGCCGTCGTCGCCGCGGTCGGCGGCGGCTCCAACGCGATCGGCCTCTTCACCGCGTTCCTCGACGACAAGGACGTCGAGATCCACGGCTTCGAGGCCGGCGGAGACGGCTTCGAGACCGGCCGTCACGCCGCGACCATCCAGGCCAACGACCCGGGCGTGCTCCACGGCGCCCGCACCTACGTGCTGCAGGACGAGGACGGCCAGACCATCGAGTCCCACTCGATCTCCGCCGGCCTCGACTACCCGGGCGTCGGGCCGCAGCACGCCTGGCTCGCCAAGTCCGGCCGGGCGAGCTACACGAGCATCACCGACAAGGAGGCGATGGACGCCTTCGCGCTGCTCTCGCGCTCCGAGGGCATCATCCCGGCGATCGAGTCGGCCCACGCGATCGCCGGTGCCATCAAGATCGCCCCGGAGATCAAGGAGCGTCACGGTGAGGGCGCCACGATCCTGATCAACCTGTCCGGTCGCGGCGACAAGGACATGGGCACGGCCATCGACTACTTCGGTTTGGGAGAGAGCAAGTGAGCACGTCGGTAGCGTTCGAGAAGGCGAAGGCCGAGGACCGCGCCGCCCTGGTCGGCTACCTGCCAGCGGGCTTCCCGTCGGTGGAGGGCTCGATCGAGGCGCTGACCACGATGGTCGAGGCGGGCTGCGACATCATCGAGATCGGCCTGCCCTACTCCGACCCGGTCATGGACGGCCCCACGATCCAGGACGCCGTGCAGCAGGCCCTCGACGGCGGCGTACGCGTCGACGACGTGTTCCGCGTCGTCGAGGCCGTGGCTGCGACCGGGGTGCCGACCCTGGTGATGACCAGTTGGAACCCGATCGAGCGCCGCGGCGTCGACCGCTTCGCCCAGCAGCTCCAGGACGCCGGCGGCGCCGGCCTGATCACGCCCGACATCACCCCCGACTTCGCGCCGGAGTGGATCGAGGCCGCCGACGCCCGCGACCTCGACAAGGTCTTCCTGGTGGCGCCGAGCAGCACCGACGAGCGGATCGCGATGACCACGGCCCAGTGCCGCGGCTTCGTCTACGCCACCGCGGTCATGGGCGTCACCGGCGCCCGCGCCAAGACCTCCGAGCTGGCCGCCCCGCTCGTCGCCCGCACGCGGCAGACCACCGACCTGCCGGTCGGGGTCGGCCTCGGGGTCAGCAACGGCGCCCAGGCGGCGGAGATGGCCGCGTACGCCGACGGCGTCATCGTCGGCTCAGCCTTCGTGCGTACGCTGCTGGACAACCGCTCCGACGAGCAGGCGGCGCTCAAGGCGCTGGCGCACCTGACCGAGGACCTGGCCGCGGGAGTCCGCGCACGTTGAGGTTCCTCGTATCGACCGTCCTGCTCGTCCTCGTCGGGGTCGTCAGCGGCTGCGGCGCCGCCGGCACCGGCCAGGCGCCGGCCTCGGCGATGACCGGGCAGGAGCACACCCCGTACCAGCTCTCCGACACCGCCCTGACCGACACCGACGGCGAGCCGTACTCGCTGGCGACCGACGCGGACAAGCCGCTGACGCTGGTGTTCTACGGCTACACCCAGTGCCCCGACGAGTGCCCGCTGGTCATGTCGAGCCTGACCGCCGCGCTGACCCGGCTCGACGACGCCGAGCGTCAGAAGGTCGACGTGGTCTTCGTGACCACCGACCCGGCGCGCGACACGACCGAGGTGCTCGAGAAGTATCTCGAGCGCTACGACGACGACTTCATCGGCCTCACCGGCGACCTGAAGGACATCGTCACCCTGGCCGAGTCGATGCGGCTCTACGTCGGGGAGGCCGACCGGCTACCGAGCGGGGGCTACGATCTCGGGGTCCACGACACCCACGTCTCCGCAGTCATCGGGGGAGAGGCGCGGGTCGTGTGGTCGATGAACACCTCGCCCAAGCAGTTCGCCGACGACATCCACCACCTTCTTGAGGAAGAAACCGCCGCATGATGCTCCCGATGTCCATCCCCAGCCCGGCCGAAGGTGTGCTCTGGCTCGGGCCGATCCCGCTGCGCGGCTACGCGTTCGCGATCATCCTCGGCATCATCGTCGCCGTCTGGGTCTCGGAGAAGCGCTGGCAGGCACGCGGCGGGCGCGCCGGTGACATCCAGGACATCGCGCTGTGGGCGGTGCCGTTCGGCCTGGTCGGCGGGCGGATCTACCATGTCATGACCGACTGGCAGCTCTACTTCGGCGAGGGCGCCAACCCGGTCGAGGCGCTCTATATCTGGCGCGGCGGCCTCGGCGTGTGGGGCGCGATCGCGCTCGGTGCCGTGGGCGCGATCATCGGCGCCCGCACCAAGGGCATCAAGATCGTCCCGCTGCTGGACACCATCGCCCCGACCTGCCTGCTCGCCATGGGCATCGGCCGCTGGGGAAACTGGTTCAACCAGGAGCTCTTCGGGCGGCCCACCGACCTTCCCTGGGGCCTGGAGATCGACCCGTCGCGCTACCCCGAGGGTCCGAGCCAGTTCCCCGAAGGCACCCTCTTCCACCCGACGTTCCTCTACGAGTTCTGCTGGGACGTCCTCGCCTTCTTCGTCATCGTCTACCTGCAGAAGAAGCTGCGCCTCGGCGGCGGCCGCGTGGTCGCGCTCTACGTGATGGCCTACTGCCTCGGCCGGGGCATGATCGAGACCCTGCGCATCGACAACGTCCAGCTGGCCGACGTGCTCGGCCTGCGCTGGAGCGAGTGGATGTCGATCATCCTGTTCGTGCTGGCCGCGGCATGGTGGGCGTACGCCACCTTCACCGGTCGGGGTAAGGTCGAGGAGGAGGTCTACAGCGATCCTGCCAAGGCCCCCGGGAACGACCCCGACAGCAAGGGCGACACCGAGAAGGACTCCGTCGGCGACGATGCCGACACCGGGGCCGACACCGGAACCGACAACGGGACCGACGCCGAGGAATCCTCGACAAAGGCCTGATCAGACGCAGAAGTTGGGCGCAAAGCCGCGCCCCGCGGGAGGGTGTCCGTCCCTTGACCCTCGTTCGCAACCTACGCGTGACACAGTGGTAACCTAGCCGCACTCGCGCGGGCCAACGCTGTCCCCTGCAGATTGCCAGTTTCATCCCCGCAAGGGCGCGCGCACCTGTCGCAGAACATCCCCACGCTCCGGACCCGGCTCGAAGCAGAGCCGGAAATCCGGGGCTATTGGGCTGCGTCGGACAGTGCGCTCCCGAGCCCGGACAGACGGGAGATCCCGGTGCCGTACGAGCACTCGTATCCATCCCCCCAGGGCCTCTACGACCCTCGGTTCGAGAAGGACGCCTGCGGCGTCGCCATGGTTGCGACGCTGACCGGTGTGGCCAGCCACGACATCGTGAAGCAGGGCATCCGCGCCCTGGTGAATCTCGACCACCGCGGCGCCGCCGGCGCCGAGACCAACTCTGGCGACGGCGCCGGGATCCTGCTCCAGGTCCCCGACGCGTTCCTGCGTGAGGTCGTCGACTTCGACCTCCCGGCCGAGCGTGCGTACGCCGTCGGCACCGCCTTCATCCCGGGCGACGTCGACCAGGTCGAGCGCACCGTCAAGCTGGTCGAGGACATCGCGACCGAGGAGGGCCTCGAGGTCCTCGGCTGGCGTGACGTACCGGTCAACCCGGACTCCCTCGGCGCCACCGCGAAGGCGGTCATGCCGACCTTCCGCCAGCTCTTCGTCGCCGGCGCCAAGCAGCGTGTGACGGGCCTGGCCCTGGAGCGGCTCGCCTTCTGCCTGCGCAAGCGCGCGGAGAAGGAGACCGACGTCTACTTCCCGTCGCTGTCCAGCCGCACCATCGTCTACAAGGGCATGCTCACCACGCCCCAGCTGGCCGAGGTGTTCCCCGACCTGGTCGACGAGCGGGTCGCCTCCGCGATCGCCGTCGTCCACAGCCGGTTCTCGACCAACACCTTCCCGAGCTGGCCGCTGAGCCACCCGTTCCGGTTCATCGCCCACAACGGCGAGATCAACACCGTCATGGGCAACCGCAACTGGATGAAGGCGCGCGAGGCGCTGCTGGAGTCCGAGCTGATCCCGGGCGACCTCGAGCGGCTCTTCCCGATCTGCACCGAGGGGGCCTCCGACTCGGCCTCCTTCGATGAGGTCCTCGAGCTGCTCCACCTGGCCGGCCGCAGCCTGCCCCACGCCATGCTGATGATGATCCCGGAGGCGTGGGAGAAGCACGAGGAGATGGACCCCGCCCGCAAGGCGTTCTACGAGTTCCACTCGAGCCTGATGGAGCCCTGGGACGGTCCGGCGAGCGTCGTGTTCACCGACGGCACCCAGATCGGCGCGGTCCTCGACCGCAACGGCCTGCGTCCCTCTCGCTACTGGGTCACCGAGGACGGCCTGGTCGTGCTCGGCTCCGAGGCCGGCGTGCTCGACGACATCGACCCCGCGACCGTGGTCCGCAAGGGCCGCGTCCAGCCGGGCAAGATGTTCCTGGTCGACACCGCCGAGCACCGCATCATCGAGGACGACGAGATCAAGTCCGAGCTCGCCGCGGAGCACCCCTACGACGAGTGGCTCCACGCCGGTCTCGTACGCCTCGAGGACATCCCCGAGCGCGAGCACATCGTCCACACCCACGCGAGCGTGACTCGCCGCCAGCAGGTCTTCGGCTACACCGAGGAGGAGCTCCGGATCCTGCTCGCGCCGATGGCCAACACCGGCGCCGAGCCGATCGGGTCGATGGGCACCGACAGCCCGATCGCGGCGCTGAGCGACAAGCCGCGGATGCTGTTCGACTACTTCGCCCAGCTCTTCGCGCAGGTCACCAACCCGCCGCTGGACGCGATCCGCGAGGAGCTCGTCACCAGCCTCGCCGGCACCATCGGCGCCGAGTCCAACCTGCTCAACCCCGGTCCGGCGTCGTGCCGCCAGATCGTGCTGCCCTTCCCGGTCATCTCCAACGACGACCTGGCCAAGATCCGCCACATCAACCGTGACGGCGACATGCCGGGATTCGCGGTCCACGTCGTCCGCGGCCTCTATGAGGTCGACGGCGGTGCCGAGGCGCTCCGCACCCGCCTGGACGAGATCTCCGCCGAGGTCTCCCAGGCGATCGAGGACGGCGCCCGGATCATCGTGCTCTCCGACCGCCACTCCACCCAGGAGATGGCGCCGATCCCGTCTCTGCTGCTCACCGGCGCCGTCCACCACCACCTGGTCCGCGAGCGCACCCGCTCGCAGGTCGGCCTGCTGGTCGAGGCCGGCGACGTACGCGAGGTCCACCACGTCGCCCTGCTGATCGGCTACGGCGCGGCCGCGGTCAACCCCTACCTGGCGGTCGAGTCCGTCGAGGACCTCGCCTACGAGGGCTACTACGTGAAGGCCGACGCCGAGCAGGCGATGGCCAACACCATCAAGGCGCTCGGCAAGGGCGTCCTCAAGGTGATGTCGAAGATCGGCGTCTCCACGGTCGCCTCCTACACCGGCGCGCAGATCTTCGAGGCCGTCGGCCTGTCCAAGGAGGTCGTGGACCGCTACTTCACCGGCACCACCTCCAAGCTCGGCGGCGTCGGCCTCGACGTGATCGCCGAGGAGGTCGCCAAGCGCCACGCCACCGCCTACCCGCGCGACGGCGTCGCCAACGCCCACCGCGCGCTGCCCATCGGCGGCGAATACCAGTGGCGCCGCGAGGGCGAGCCGCACCTGTTCGACCCGGAGACCGTCTTCCGGCTCCAGCACGCGACCCGCACCGGCCGCTACGACGTGTTCAAGCAGTACACAGACCGCGTCAACGAGCAGTCCGAGCGGCTGATGACGCTGCGTGGCCTCTTCAAGCTCAAGAGCGCCGAGGAAATGGGCCGCCAGAAGGTCTCGATCGACGAGGTCGAGCCCGTGGAGGCGATCGTCAAGCGCTTCTCGACCGGCGCGATGTCGTACGGCTCGATCTCCAAGGAGGCTCACGAGACGCTCGCCGTCGCGATGAACATCCTGGGCGGCAAGTCCAACACCGGTGAGGGCGGCGAGGACCCGGAGCGTCTCTACGACCCCGAGCGTCGCTCGTCGATCAAGCAGGTCGCGTCGGGTCGCTTCGGCGTCACGAGCGAATACCTCACCAACGCCGACGACATCCAGATCAAGATGGCCCAGGGCGCCAAGCCCGGTGAGGGCGGTCAGCTGCCCGGCCACAAGGTCTACCCGTGGGTGGCCAAGACGCGTCACTCGACGCCGGGCGTGGGGCTCATCTCCCCGCCGCCGCACCACGACATCTACTCGATCGAGGATCTCGCCCAGCTGATCCACGACCTGAAGAACGCCAACCCGAGCGCTCGCGTCCACGTGAAGCTCGTGGCCGAGGTCGGCGTCGGCACCGTCGCCGCGGGCGTCTCCAAGGCCCACGCCGACGTGGTCCTGATCTCCGGTCACGACGGCGGCACCGGCGCCTCCCCGCTGACCTCGCTCAAGCACGCGGGCGGTCCCTGGGAGCTCGGCCTCGCCGAGGCGCAGCAGACGCTGCTCCTCAACGGCCTGCGCGACCGGATCGTGGTGCAGACCGACGGCCAGCTCAAGACCGGCCGCGACGTGGTCATCGCCGCGCTGCTCGGCGCCGAGGAGTTCGGCTTCGCCACCGCGCCGCTGGTCGTCTCCGGCTGCGTCATGATGCGGGTCTGCCACCTCGACACCTGCCCGGTCGGCGTCGCCACCCAGAACCCGGTCCTGCGCGAGCGGTTCACCGGCAAGGCGGAGTACGTCGTCAACTTCATGCGCTACGTCGCCGAGGAGGTCCGCGAGCTCCTCGCCGAGCTCGGCTTCCGGAGCATCGACGAGGCCGTCGGCCACGCCGAGGCGCTCGACGCCCGTGACGCGATCGACCACTGGAAGGCCTCCGGGCTCGACCTGTCGCCGATCTTCGCCCGGGTCGAGTCGCCGGAGCAGTTCGCCGACCAGGACCTCTACAACACCAAGGGCCAGGACCACGGCCTGGAGAAGTCTCTGGACGTCAAGGAGCTGGTGCCGCTCGCGGCTCCGGCGCTCGAGCGCGGCGAGCCCGTGCGCGCCCAGCTGCCGATCCGCAACGTCAACCGCACCGTCGGCACGATCCTCGGCCACGAGATCACCAAGCGCTACCGCGGTGAGGGCCTGCCCGAGGGCACGATCGACATCACCTTCACCGGCTCCGCGGGCCAGTCCTTCGGGGCCTTCATCCCGCGCGGGCTCACGCTCCGCCTCGAGGGTGACGCCAACGACTACGTCGGCAAGGGTCTCTCCGGCGGTCGCGTGGTGATCCGCCCGGAGCGTACGGCCGGGTTCAAGGCCGAGGAGCACATCATCGCCGGCAACACGCTGGCCTACGGCGCCACCAGCGGGCGGATCCACATCCGCGGTGGCGTGGGGGAGCGGGCCGCGGTCCGCAACTCCGGTGCCAGCATCGTCACCGAGGGTGTCGGCGACCACGGCTGCGAGTACATGACCGGTGGTCGTGTCGTCGTGCTCGGCCCGACCGGGCGCAACTTCGCCGCCGGTATGTCCGGCGGTATCGCCTGGGTCCTCGACTTCGCGGAGCAGCGGCTCAACGGCGAGCTGGTCGACGCCACCGGTGTCGAGGAGAAGTACGCCGGCGAGCTCGAGCAGCTCGTCCGCGACCACCTCGAGGAGACCGGCTCGGCCGTCGCCGAGGCGCTCCTGGCCGACTGGCCGAACTCTCTGACCCGCTTCACGCAGGTCATGCCCAGTGACTACAAGCGCGTGCTCGAAGCCCAGGAGGAGGCCCTCGAGGAGGGCCTCGACGAGGACGAGGCCGCTGCTCGGATTATGGAGGTACTTCATGGATGAGCTTGCGAAGTCCATGAAAATTCAGCACAGCATGGCTGACCTTGCCAAGTGGATGAAGGAGGCCAACTGTGGCTGACCCAAAGGGCTTTCTGAAGAACGGCCGTGAGGTCGCGACGCGTCGTCCCGTCGAGGAGCGGGTCAAGGACTGGCACGAGGTCTACCCCGGCAAGGTCGGCAAGACCCTGCTGCCGATCATCAACACCCAGGCCTCGCGCTGCATGGACTGCGGCATCCCGTTCTGCCACCAGGGCTGCCCGCTGGGCAACATCATCCCCGAGTGGAACGACCTGGTCTGGCGCAACGACTGGGAGGGCGCCTCGGAGCGCCTGCACGCGACCAACAACTTCCCGGAGTTCACCGGTCGTCTCTGCCCGGCTCCGTGCGAGGCCGCCTGCGTGCTGGGGATCAACCAGCCCGCGGTGACCATCAAGAACATCGAGGTCTCGATCATCGACAAGGCCTGGGACGCCGGCCACGTCAAGCCGCAGCCGCCCGAGTGGCTCTCCGGCAAGGCGGTCGCCGTCATCGGCTCCGGCCCTGCGGGCCTGGCCGCCGCCCAGCAGCTCACCCGGGCGGGCCACACCGTGGCCGTCTACGAGCGGGCCGACAAGATCGGCGGGCTGCTGCGCTACGGCATCCCGGAGTTCAAGATGGAGAAGTCGCAGGTCGACCAGCGCCTGGCGCAGATGCGTCGCGAGGGCACGGTCTTCCGTGCGGGCGTCGACGTCGGCACCGACATCACCGGCGCGCAGCTCCAGGACCGCTACGACGCCATCGTGCTGGCCAACGGCTCGACCGTCGGCCGCGACCTGCCGGTCCCCGGGCGCGAGCTCGACGGGATCCACCAGGCGATGGAGTACCTCCCGCAGGCCAACCGGGCCTCGCTCGGCGAGGCGGTCCCCGACCAGATCCTGGCCGAGGGCAAGCACGTCGTCATCATCGGTGGCGGTGACACCGGCGCCGACTGCCTCGGCACCGCGATCCGCCAGGGCGCGGAGTCGATCACCCAGCTCGAGATCATGCCGCGTCCGCCGGAGGACCGCCCCGAGGGCCAGCCGTGGCCGACCTACCCGATGACCTACCGGGTCGCGTCCGCGCACGAGGAGGGCGGCGAGCGGGTCTACTCCGTGTCCACCAAGGAGTTCCTCGGCACCGGGGACGGCCGCGTACGCGCGCTGCGGCTCGTCGAGGTCGAGTTCGTCGACGGCAAGCTGGTCGAGAAGGAGGGGACCGAGAAGGAGATCCCCGCCGACCTGGTACTGCTGGCGATGGGCTTCACCGGCCCGGAGAAGGATGGTCTCCTCACCCAGCTGGGTGTCGAGTACGACGCTCGCGGCAACGTCGCCCGCGACGACTCCTTCGCCACCTCCGTCCCCGGCGTGTACGTCGCCGGCGACGCGGGTCGCGGCCAGTCGCTGATCGTGTGGGCGATCGCCGAGGGCCGCGCCGCCGCGGCCGCGGTCGACACCTACCTCACCGGCTCGACCAACCTGCCCGCGCCGATCCGCCCGACGGACCGGCAGCTCACGGCCTGAGGCCGACGCACCGAGGCTGAGCACCCAGGCACAACGGCGTGCCGACCACTGGCCCGGCATCCCTTCGGGGGGTGCCGGGCCAGTCGGGTCTTCGGCCACAGGTTTGGGGCGAGGACCGGCGAGCGGGAGACTGGCGGCATGCCGGACGTACCTGCCGTCGCGAGCCCCCGCGAGTGCACGATCGCCGACGCGCTGGAGATCGTCGGGGACCGCTGGAGCCTGCTCGTCGTACGCGAGCTCTTCTACGACCAGCTCCGGTTCTCCCAGATCGCGCGCAACACCGGCGCGCCGCGCGACGTGCTCACCGTGCGGCTGCGCAAGCTGGTCGAGCACGGGGTGATCGCCCGGGAGCAGTACAGCGACCGTCCGGTCCGCTACGAGTACCGGCTCACCGCGGCCGGTCGTGCGCTCTCCCCGGTGCTGCTCACGCTCAAGCGCTGGGGGAGCGACCACGCCCGTCCAGGGGCCGATCCGGCCCCGTTCGTACACAGTTGTGGCGAGGAGTTTGTCGCACACGTGCATTGCCGCGCCTGTGGGGAGCCGCTAGCCGCCGGCGGCCTCACGCCGGGCCCAGCGCGACGCACCGACGGCTGACTCCGATCGGGCCGTAAACATTGGACGAACGGCCTGATCAGGACGTGGTCCGGGTGCTGGTTTGAACGATCCAGAGGGGTAGTCTGGGCTCCCGTGAGAAGAGCGAAGATCGTCTGCACCCTGGGCCCCGCCGTCGCGACGGAGCGTCGCATCCGCGAGCTCGTCTACGCAGGCATGGACGTGGCCCGGATGAACATGAGCCACGGTTCCCACGACGACCACTCCAGCAACTACGCGCTGGTGCGGGAGGCGGCTGCGGCGAGCGGGCACAGCGTCGGCATCTTCGCCGACCTGCAGGGGCCCAAGATCCGCCTCGAGCGCTTCGAGGAGGGGTCGGCCACCCTCCACCGGGGCCAGGCCTGGACGATCACCACCCGGGACGTGACCGGCACCGACAAGATCTGCGGGACGACCTACAAGGGTCTGCCGGGCGACGTGAAGGTCGGCGACCCGATCCTCATCGACGACGGCAAGCTGCGCCTGCGGGTCACCGCGGTCGACGACACCGACGTCCACACCGAGGTGCTGGTCGGCGGCCCGGTGTCGAACAACAAGGGCATCAACCTGCCCGGCGTCGCCGTCTCCGTGCCGGCCCTGTCCGAGAAGGACGAGGAGGACCTCCGGTTCGCGCTCCGGCTCGGCGTCGACATGGTCGCGCTCAGCTTCGTACGCAACGCGAAGGACTACGAGGACGTCCGCCGGATCATGGACGAGGAGGGGCGCGTCGTCCCGGTCATCGCCAAGATCGAGAAGCCGCAGGCGATCGACAACCTCGACGAGGTCATCGCCGCCTTCGACATGTTCATGGTCGCCCGCGGCGACCTCGGCGTGGAGTGCCCGCTCGAGGAGGTGCCGTTCCTGCAGAAGCGGATCATCGAGCTCGCCCGCCTCAACGCCAAGCCGGTCATCGTCGCCACCCAGATGCTCGACTCGATGATCTCCAACCCGGCGCCCACCCGCGCCGAGGCCAACGACGTCGCCAACGCCGTCCTCGACGGCGCCGACGCGGTGATGCTCTCCGCCGAGACGAGCGTCGGGGACTATCCGATCCACACCGTCGAGACCATGGCGCGCATCATCGCCGCCACCGAGCGTCACGCCTTCTCCCGCGACGGCTCCGCCGCCGCCGAGCTCAGCCGTATCGAGTGGGACCCGCACACCCGCTCCGGCGTCATCGCCAAGGCCGCCGCCGAGGTGGCCGACCGGGTCGACGCGAAATACCTCGTCGCCTTCACCACCTCCGGTGACTCCGCCCGCCGTCTCTCCCGGCTGCGCAACCCGATCCCGCTGCTCGCCTTCACTCCCTCCGATGCCGTACGCAGCCAGCTCGCGCTCAGCTGGGGCACCGAGACCTTCCGCACCGACGAGGTCGAGCACACCGACGAGATGGTCCGCCAGGTCGACGAGAACCTGCTCAAGCTGGGCCGCGTCGAGGAGGGCGAGCTCGTCGTCATCATCGCCGGCTCGCCTCCCGGCATCCCCGGCTCCACCAACGCCCTGCGCATCCACCGCATCGGCGACGCGATCAACGAAGTCGCGCCCGCCTACGAGCGGAAGGGTTAGGTCTTCGGCCCGATCAGTGCGTCGAGCGCCGCGACCGCGTCGCGGCGCGAGACGCTGATCGTCCGCCAGGAGGACTGGCGCCATGGGATGCCGACCAGATCGAGCGCCGCGGTGCACAGGTCGCGGATGTCGTCGGAGTGGTTGGTGAACTGCCAGCGGCCGTACTCGTAACGCTTCTTCTCACCGGCCACCACTCGGGTCGCCCAGTTCGACACGCGGCACCCGTCCGAATGGAACAGGCCACGGAGGAACGGACCGGGGTGGGCTGAGACGATCGCCTGCTGCCACGGCTCGAGAGTGATCTTGCGATCGTGCTTCCGGCCGGGGCCGTGTTGGGGGAAGAGGCAGGGCAGGTGCTGCCAGTTGAGCTGCACGTCCACACAGCCGATCTTCTTGACGAGGAATATGTTGCTGCCTGGCCTGATCCGACCGAGCAGGTCGACCACGTCGTTGATGATCCGGGGATAGGCCAGGTCGCAGGTGATGCGGAGGAAGTAGTAGCGAGCGGCCTTCGCGATATTGCCATCGCCGAGATAGAACCCGAGAAGAGCTGCGTACGCCTCCCCGTCGATCGGCAGTCCGTCGCATCGCGGACAGGTGCCTGGCCTGTTGCGGGGCTCGCTGTCTCGCCACGCCCGAATCGTGGATCGAGAAGCTCCCGTCGCCCGAGCGGTTGCGGAAAGGGATTCGCCCTTCTGAAGGAGTGCGAGGGCCTCGGCGCGAACGCGAGCGGCGTACATGGACTCAGTCTGCGCTCAAACGCCGACATTTCGGCGGAACACGTGAGCGAATTGGTGCCCCGGGTCGGATTCGAACCGACACTGGATGAGGTTTGAGCTCATGGCCTCTGCCGATTGGGCTACCGGGGCTCTTGCGGTGCGCAATGCACCCACCGCGAGACCACAACTTACCGGACCGTGGGCGGAATCACTGCACCGGGACGTGCCCGTGATGGCCTAGTCTGTGCTCGTGACGGAGAGCAACCCCAGCAGCACCCCGGAGACCCAGGCACGGCGTACGGTCGTCATCGCGGAGGACGAGGTCCTGATCAGGATGGACCTCAAGGAGATGCTCACCGAGGAGGGCTACGAGGTCGTCGGTGAGGCCGGCGACGGCAAGGCCGCGATCGAGCTCGCCACCGAGCACCGACCGGATCTGGTGATCCTCGACGTGAAGATGCCGGTGCTCGACGGGATCGCGGCCGCGGAGGCGATCGCCCGCGACCGGATCGCCCCGGTCGTCATGCTGACCGCGTTCTCCCAGCGTGATCTGGTGGAGCGGGCCCGCGACGCGGGGGCGATGGCCTACCTCGTCAAGCCGTTCAACATCACCGACCTGGTGCCCGCGATCGAGCTCGCGGTGAGCCGCTTCCAGGAGCTCGCCCAGCTCGAGAAGGAGGTCGCTGGCCTGACCGACCGGCTGGAGACCCGCAAGGCGGTCGACCGGGCCAAGGGGATCCTGCAGGAGGGGCTCACGCTGAGCGAGCCCGAGGCGTTCCGGTGGATCCAGAAGACCGCGATGGACCTGCGGCTGTCGATGCGTCAGGTCGCCGAGGGCGTCATCGAGCACGGCGTCAGCGGACCGCGTACCTGAATCCGTGTAAACGGCACGTCACAGATCGGTTGCGGTCTCAGATGAGAGTCAACCTGTGGCTTGTTCGTGGGTGAGGTCGGCCTAGACTGCCCGCGCGGATCCGGCTGACCGGCGTGTTCGGCTCGTGTCAGGGTCCGTCTTCAGGACACACAGGCAGGAGTACCCACGTGCGCAAGCGGCTCTACAGAGTCCTCGTCGCGCTCATCGGTGCGCTGATGGTGCTGTTGGTGGGGAGCGCGGGAGCCGCACAGGCGACCGCCACCCCACCGCCGGATGCCACCGCGATCCAGGTGACGCTTCAGGACGAGGCCAACAAGGATGCCCAAGGCAATCCGAAACCGATCTCGGGAGTGACCCTCGAGGTCAGCAAGGACGGCGAGAAGGCCGGCGAGGGCGTCACCGACGCCAAGGGTGTGGCGATCATCGTCGTCCAGGAGCTCGGCAAGTACACCGTGACCCTCGACGAGAAGACGCTCCCTGAAGGGACCGTCCTCGACGAGAGCACGAAGAACGAGGCCACCGTCCACGTACGCTTCCAGGGCCCCAACAACCGCGCGATCTTCCCGATCGGCGTCACTGCCGGTGAGAAGTCGAACTTCGGCAAGGATCTGGTCAAGAACCTGCGAGCAGGGATCGTGTTCGCCCTGGTCCTGTGCTTGGCCGGCCTCGGCTTCTCGCTGATCTTCGGCACGACCGGCCTGTCCAACTTCGCCCACGGTGAGCTGCTCACCTTCGGTGCGGTGATGGCCTGGACCTTCGATCAGATCTTCAAGACCGGAGCGCTGGCCTCGGTCTCCGTGCTCCTCGCCGGGATCATCGCGGTCGCCCTCGGTGGCCTCGGTGGCTACGTACAGGACAAGGTGATGTGGGGCCCGCTGCGCCGGCGCGGTACCGGCCTGATCGCGATGATGATCGTCTCGATCGGTCTGGCGATCTTCCTGCGCTACCTGTTCCAGTACTTCTACGGCTCCTCGACCCGCTCGCTGTCGCAGTACAGCGGCCAGCAGCGCGAGCAGCACTGGTACTACCTCGGTCTCTCGCTCGCCGACCGTGAGGCGATCATCGTCCTGATCTCGATCGTCACGATCATCGGGGTCTGCCTGTGGCTGGCCAAGAGCCGGATGGGCAAGGCGATGCGCGCGGTGTCGGACAACCCGGCGCTGGCCGCGTCCTCGGGCCTCCGGGTCGACAGCGTCATCACCAACGCGTGGGTGATCGGTGGAGCGTTGACCGCCCTGTCCGGTGTGCTCTACGCGATGCAGCTGCAGGTCAACAGCTTCATGGGTATGCGGATCCTGCTGGTCATCCTGGCCGCGGTCACCCTCGGTGGTCTCGGCACGATCTGGGGTGCCCTGGTCGGCTCCATGGTGATCGGGCTCGTCTACGAGCTCGGGCCGCTGTTCGGCGTACCCACGTCGATCAAGGAGATCGGCCCGCTGCTGATCATGATCGTGATCCTGCTGGTGCGGCCCCAGGGCATCCTGGGTCGTAAAGAGCGGCTCGGGTAGGAGAGACAATGGATATTCTCGACATTCTCCGGGCAGCGCTGCAGCAGGCGCTCGGCCCGCAGGCGATCGTCTTCGCCCTGGCCGCCATCGGCCTCAACATCCACTTCGGCTACACCGGGCTGCTCAACTTCGGCCAGGCCGGGTTCGTCGCGGTGGGTGCGTACGGTCTCGCCGTCTCCGTGGTCACCTTCGGTGCGCCGTTCTGGCTCGGCATCGTGATGTCGCTGGTGGCGCCGCTGGTGCTCGCCGTGATCCTGGGTGTGCCGACCCTGCGTCTGCGCGCCGACTATCTGGCGATCGTGACGATCGCCGCGGCCGAGGTGCTGCGCTTCGTCTTCGGCTCGGTGGAGATGAAGGACACCTTCGGCGGCTCCAACGGGCTCAACGGCTTCGCCCGGCCCTTCCAGCAGGCCAACCCCTACAGCAGCGGCATCGACCTGGGCATCATCTCGTTCGGCCGCAACGACCTGTGGTCCCTGACCGTGGGCTGGATCCTGGTCGCCCTGTGCTGCGTGCTCGTGTGGGCGCTCATGCGCAGCCCGTGGGGCCGCGTGCTCCGCTCGATCCGCGAGGACGAGGACGCTGTCCGCTCGCTGGGCAAGAACGTCTTCGCCTACAAGATGCAGGCCCTCGCGCTCGGTGGCGTCATCGGTGGTCTGGGCGGCATGTTCCTGGCGCTCAAGCAGGCCTCGGTCGTGCCGAGCGACTACTCGACCCTGATGACCTTCTACGCCTTCGCCGCGCTGCTCCTCGGTGGTGCTGCCCGGGTGATGGGTCCCGTCATCGGCTCGATCCTGTTCTGGTTCCTGATCGCAGGGCTAGGCTCGTTCTTCAGCCAGTCGGCTGGTGAAGGTGGCTGGATCCCGTCGGTGATCATGACCGACACCCAGGCCAGCGTGATCCGTTACATCGTGCTGGGTCTGGCCATCATGCTGCTGATGATCTTCCGACCCCAGGGGATCTTCGGCGACCGTAGGGAGATCGCGATCGATGGACGCTGAGATGACTGAGCAGACGAGCACGACCGGGCCCGCGGGCCTGGTCGGGGTGAGCACGGAGCCGGGCAGCAAGAAGCCCGACCCGATCGTGGTCGCCGACAACATCACGCGTACGTTCGGCGGACTGACCGCCGTCGACGTCGACCACGTCGAGATCCAGCGGGGCGCGATCACCGCGCTGATCGGCCCCAACGGCGCCGGCAAGACGACGTTCTTCAACCTGCTGACCGGCTTCGACCAGCCCAACAGCGGCTCCTGGACCCTGGACGGCAAGTCGCTCAAGGGCGTCGCTCCCTACAAGGTCGCCCGCCTCGGGATGGTGCGCACCTTCCAGCTGACCAAGGTGCTGGCCAAGCTCACCGTGATCGAGAACATGCGGCTGGGCGCCACCGGACAGAAGGGCGAGCGGTTCTGGGCCGCGCCGTTCAAGTTCCTGTGGGGCAAGCAGGAGGACGAGGTCACCAAGAAGGCCGACGAGCTGCTCGCCCGCTTCCTGCTCGACAAGAAGCGCGAGGACTTCGCCGGGTCGCTCTCCGGCGGCCAGCGCAAGCTGCTGGAGATGGCCCGCGCCCTCATGGTCGACCCCGAGCTGGTCATGCTCGACGAGCCGATGGCCGGTGTGAACCCGGCCCTCAAGCAGTCGCTGCTGGGCCACGTGAAGTCGCTGCGCGACGAGGGCCGTACGGTCCTCTTCGTCGAGCACGACATGGACATGGTCCGTGACATCTCCGACTGGGTCGTCGTGATGGCCCAGGGCAAGATCGTCGCGGAGGGCACGCCGGAGTCGGTCATGGCCGACCAGCGTGTCATCGACGCCTATCTCGGGGCTCACCACGACACCGACCTGAGCGAGCTCGACGAGGAGCGGCTCGAGGCCGAGGTCGAGGCAGAGATCGCCCAAGAGGAGGACGCGAAGTGACTTCCACCGATGCGGAGAAGTTCCGTGAGAAGCACCTGAGCGAGGCCGAGGGTGCGGTGCTCCGTGCCGACGGTCTCGTCGCCGGCTACCTGCCGGGGGTCAACATCCTCAACGACACCGACCTCTACTGCCAGCCCGGCGAGCTGGTCGGCATCATCGGTCCCAACGGCGCCGGCAAGTCGACGCTGCTCAAGGCGCTCTTCGGGCTGGTGAAGATCCACGAGGGATCGGTCAAGCTCAACGGCGAGGACATCACCGGCAAGCGTGCCGACGAGCTGGTCAGCCGCGGGATCGGTTTCGTCCCGCAGACCAACAACGTCTTCCCGAGCCTGACCATCGAGGAGAACCTCGAGATGGGCTGCTACCAGGCCCCGAAGAAGTTCGCCGAGCGGTTCGACTTCGTCACCGGGATCTTCCCGGCCCTCGGCGAGCGGCGCAAGCAGCGTGCCGGCGGGCTCTCCGGTGGTGAGCGGCAGATGGTGGCGATGGGCCGGGCGCTGATGATGGAGCCGTCGGTCCTGCTGCTGGACGAGCCCTCCGCGGGGCTCTCGCCGGTCATGCAGGACGAGGTCTTCGTCCAGACCCGCAAGATCAACAAGGCCGGCGTGTCGGTCGTGATGGTCGAGCAGAACGCCCGCCGCTGCCTGCAGATCTGCGACCGCGGCTACGTGCTCGACCAGGGCCGCAACGCCTACACGGGCGCGGGCCGCGAGCTGGCCGACGACCCGAAGGTGATCGAGCTCTACCTCGGCACCCTGGGCGCCAAGGAAGACTGACGGACCACGTCCTGAAAGAGCAGGGCCCCGGAGCGAATGCTCCGGGGCCCTGCTCGTTGTGTGCTCAGGCGACGGTGTGCGAGCGTCGCTGGGAGCGCCGGGCGGCGAGCAGCTCTCCGACGGCGCTGGACTGCTTCGGGCCGCGCTGCAGACGGGCGTGGTGGGGCAGGGCCCGGCCGAGAACGGTGAGTCGGGAACGTACGACAGCGGTCGGCGCCACCCGCATGACCGCCTGGGCTCCGAGACCGAGGCGGGCGAGGAACCGGTTGCCGTCACGGCCACCGGCGGAGGCCGCGGCTGCGATCGTCCTGATCCCGCGCTCCTCGGCGAAGGCGACGGCGGACTCCATCAGCATCCGGCCGACGCCGCGGCGGCGGAAGCTGGGAACGACATGGGGAGCGAAGATCTGCACCGTCGGCTCCAGGTTGAGCGGCCCGAAGGTGGTGGCACGCACGTAGACCGCGCCGACCGGCTCGCTGCCGGACTCCGCGACCAGCAGACGCTGGTCGGGCGAGGCCTCGGCACCGCGGATGATGGTCTCGAGATCGCTCAGCTGCTCCTGCGCGTCGGCCATCCGCAGCGAGTCCTGCCAGATGCCGAGGAGGAAGAGCGCGTCATCGGCCCGAGCCTCCCGCAACGTCACCGGCACCCTGGTCATCGAGTCCGTCCTCCATGGGCGCCGTGCGTACAGATCATCACAATTCCTCCACGATCGAGCCGGTTCCTGGCGGGAATCGGGTTTCCCGAGTGATCATGGGTCACCTCGGCCCCGATAATACGGAGCCGATCATGGCGGCAACCCAGGCAATGATGCCATGGGGGAGATGTAACGGAATGGTGAAAAGACAGTTCCCTCGGGTGATTCACAGACCTAGCGTCTCTAATGTGTCTCCGCAAGGTCCGACTCGAGCCGGGCCAGCCCATACGAAAGAGGGACTAAAGCAGTGAACTCATCATCCTCTACCTGGATGAAGCTGACCGCGGGCGCCGGCGCCTTGGCGCTCAGCTTCACCCTCGCCGCCTGCGGCGGCGAGACCGCTTCCGAGGAGCCGGAGAAGAAGGCTGCCGCTAAGGGCGACGGCACTCTCACCATCGGGCAGCTCCTCCCGCAGACCGGCAGCCTCGCGTTCCTCGGCCCGCCCGAGTTCGCCGGTTCCGACCTCGCGATCCAGGACATCAACGCCGCTGGTGGTGTGCTCGGCAAGGACGTCGTGTCCGTCGTGGCCGACTCCGGTGACACCACCTCCGCGATCGCCCCCACCGAGGCCGACAAGCTCATCGACGCCAAGTCCGATGTCATCATCGGCACCGCCTCCTCGGGCGTGTCGATGACCGTGATCGACAAGATCATGTCGTCGGGCACCGTGATGTTCTCCCCGGCCAACACCTCTACCGAGTTCGACGAGGGTGACTTCGCCAAGCCGGACCTCTACTTCCGCACGGCTCCGTCCGACATCCTGCAGGGCGCCGTCATGGCCAACCTGCTGCTCGAGGACAAGCGCACGAACGTCGCGATCCTGGCCCGCCAGGACGCTTACGGTGAGACGCTCGCCGAGGAGGTCAAGGCCAACCTCGAGGGTGCCGGCTCCAAGGTCGCCACCACGGCGTTCTACTCCGAGGACGCCACCTCGTTCGACGCCCAGATCAACGAGATCGCGGGCGCTGGCGCGGACGCGGTCGTCGTGATCGCGTTCGAGGAGACCAAGAAGCTCATCCCGCAGCTCATCGCCGCGGGTGTCGGCCCGGCCAAGCTGCCGACCTACTTCGTCGACGGCAACCTGTCGGACTACTCCAAGGACTTCACCAAGGGTGAGCTCAAGGGCGTCAAGGGCACCCTGCCCGGCGCCGAGACCACCGGTGACTTCAAGGAGCAGCTGCTCAAGGTCGACCCGAAGCTGACCGACTACTCCTACGCCGCCGAGTCCTACGACGCCACCATCGTCTCCGCGCTGGCGGCGGTCAAGGCCGAGAGCGACGCGGGTGAGGCCATCGCCAAGGAGATCGTCGAGATCACCACCGGCGGTGAGAAGTGCGAGACCTACGCCGACTGCGTCAAGCTCATCGAGGACGGCAAGGACATCGACTACGACGGCAAGTCCGGCCCGATCGAGCTCGGCGAGACCGGTAGCCCGACGGCCGCGTCGATCGGTATCTACCAGTACAACGAGAAGGCCACCTACGCGCCTGTCAAGTACATCGCTGGGGAGGTCTGAGCCCGAGCCTGTGATGCCTGCGACGAAGTCGCAGGCATCACAACGCGAGGGGATCGAGCGAGCGCAGCGGGTGAGCTTGCGAACCCGCGAAGCGGGTCGAGATCCACGCGCTGAGTGACATCACCACGAGAAGGGCCCTGGAGTGAACACGCTCCGGGGCCCTGTCGCGTACGTCCTCGGTTAGCCCTGCCCGTTGGCGATCAGCGCGCAGGTGATCCGCGAGGTGCAGACCCGCTTGCCGCGCTCGTCGGTGATCACGATCTCGTACGCCGCGGAGCTCCGTCCCAGGTGGATCGCGGTCGCGGTGCCGGTGACGATGCCGGAGGTCGCGGAGCGGTGGTGGGTGGCGTTGATGTCGACGCCGACCGCGATCTTGTCCAGGGAGTGGCCGTGGATCCCGGAGCCGATCGAGCCGAGGGTCTCGGCCAGGACGACCGATGCGCCGCCGTGGAGCAGGCCGTAGGGCTGGGTGTTGCCGTCGACCGGCATGGTGCCGACGACCTTCTCCGCAGAGATCTCGAGGATCTCGACGCCCATCTTCTCGTTGAGTGCGCCCGCGCCGTGGGGGAGCGATCCCACGAACTTCGCGATCTCCGTGGGGTCGGTGGTGTGGAATGCATCGGTCATGGATGCATGTTCGCACGCGGTGGTCCACCAGTTGGCCTCGGGTCGCAGGCTCGAATGTCGGTGGTCGTGGATAGAGTCGGACCGTGGCTGATGTGACGCGCGACCGACTGCTCCTTCTCGATGGGCACTCGCTGGCCTACCGGGCCTTCTTCGCCCTGCCGGTGGAGAACTTCTCGACCGTCACGGGGCAGAACACCAATGCCATCTACGGCTTCACCTCGATGCTGGTCAACGTGCTGCGCGACGAGACCCCGACGCATGTCGCGGTCGCCTTCGACCTGTCGCGGCAGACGTTCCGGCTGGAGGAGTACGCCGAATACAAGGCCAAGCGCAACAAGACGCCCGACGAGTTCAAGTCCCAGCTGCCGCTGATCCAGCGGCTGCTCGACGTGCTCCACATCCGCCACCTGTCGGTGGCCGGCTACGAGGCCGACGACATCATCGCGACCCTGGTGACCCAGGGGCTCGAGGCCGGGATGGAGGTGCTGATCCTCACCGGTGACCGCGACTCGCTCCAGCTGGTCACGGAGTCCTCGACCGTGCTCTACCCGATGCGCGGCGTCTCCGACCTGGCGCGGATGACGCCGGAGGCCGTCGAGGCGAAATACGGTGTGCCGCCCCACCGTTACCCCGAGCTGGCCGCTCTGGTGGGGGAGGACTCCGACAACCTGCCCGGCATCCCGGGCGTGGGCCCGAAGACCGCCGCGAAGTGGATCAACACCTACGACGGCCTCGACAACGTGATCACCCACGCCGACCAGATCAAGGGCAAGGCCGGCGACAACCTGCGCGCCCACCTCGGCGACGTGATGCGCAACCGACGGCTCAACGCGCTGGTGCGCGACCTGCCCCTCGAGGTCGGCCCGAAGGATCTCGGGCGGGTCGAGTGGGACCGGGCGGCCGCGCTGGAGCTCCTCGACGAGCTCGAGTTCCGCGGCGAGATCCGCACCCGGATCACCGACGTCCTCGCGCCGGAGGACGACGTCCCGGTCGACGACAGCGGGTTCGCCCTCGAGGGCGAGACGCTGGCTCCCGGCGCCGTGGCGGCATTCCTCGAGGAGCTCGGGACCACGCCCGTCGGTCTGCACGTGCGCGGAGCCTGGGGTTCTGGCACCGGCCGGGTGGACGGGTTCGGCTTCGCGACGCAGGAGCGGGCTGCGTACGTGGGGGTGGAGGGGTTCACGCCCGAGGACGAGGCGGCGCTGGCCGGCTGGCTCGCGGACGCGTCGAAGCCCAAGATCATGCACGACGCCAAGGGCCCCGAGCTGGCGATCGACGCCCACGGGTGGTCGCTGCGCGGGCTGGTGACCGACACCGCCCTGTCGGCCTACATCGTGGCGCCCGACCAGCGTTCCTACGACCTCGCCGACCTGACGCTGCGCTACCTCAAGCGCGAGCTCAAGCAGGAGGAGGACGCCGGCCAGGAGTCGCTCTTCGGCGATGACGAGATGGGCGGCGACGGGGTGGCGACGACCTCGATGCTCTACGCGCGGGCGGTGATCGACCTGGCCGCCGAGCTCGACTCCGCGGTCGAGGCCGCCGGCGGACACCGGCTGCTGTCCGAGGTGGAGCTTCCGCTGCTGCACCAGCTGGCCAGGATGGAGAAGACCGGGATCGCGGTAGACACCGAGCACCTCGACGCGCTGGAGCGCCACTTCGCCGGCCAGATGAAGCAGGCCGCCGACGAGGCCTACGGCGTGATCGGCAAGGAGATCAACCTCGGCTCGCCCAAGCAGCTGCAGGTCGTGCTCTTCGACGAGCTCGACATGCCGAAGACCAAGCGCACCAAGACCGGCTGGACCACCGACGCCGACGCGCTCCAGCAGCTCTACGTGAAGACCGAGCACCCGTTCCTGCTCGCCCTGCTGCGTCACCGTGACGTCACCCGGCTGCGGGTCACCATCGAGGGCCTGCTGAAGACCGTGCAGGACGACGGTCGGATCCACACCACCTTCAACCAGACCATCGCGGCCACCGGCCGGCTCTCCTCGACCGAGCCCAACCTGCAGAACATCCCGGTACGCACCGAGGAGGGCCGCGGGATCCGCAAGGGCTTCGTGGTGGGTGAGGGCAACGAGTCCCTGATGACGGCCGACTACTCCCAGATCGAGATGCGGATCATGGCGCATCTGTCCGAGGACGAGCTGCTCATCGAGGCGTTCCGCTCCGGGCGCGACTTCCACTCGATCACCGCCGCGCGGGTCTTCGGTGTCGATCCCGACGCGGTCTCCGTGGAGCAGCGGGCCAAGATCAAGGCGATGAACTACGGGCTCGCCTACGGCCTGTCCGCCTTCGGTCTCTCCCAGCAGCTCGGGATCGAGCCGAGCGAGGCGCGCGGGCTGATGGAGGAGTACTTCGAGACCTTCGGCGGCATCCGCGACTACCTGCGCAGCCTGGTCGAGGAGGCCCGGCGCACGGGCTATACCGAGACCATCATGGGCCGCCGCCGCTACCTGCCCGACCTGCTCTCCGACAACCGCCAGCGCCGCGAGACCGCCGAGCGGATGGCGCTCAACGCCCCCATCCAGGGCTCCGCCGCCGACCTGATCAAGGTCGCCATGCTGCGGGTCCAGGCCGCCATCGACGAGGCTGGTCTCGACTCCCGGATGTTGCTCCAGGTCCACGACGAGCTCGTCTTCGAGGTGGCCCCCGGCGAACGCGAGGCGCTCGAGGCACTCGTACGCGAACAGATGGGCTCCGCCGCCGACCTCAACGTCCCCCTCGACGTCTCCGTCGGCACCGGCCTGTCCTGGCACGAAGCCGCCCACTGACTCGCCGAGGCGTCACCCGCGTCGACCGAGACGGCAGTTGTGGCGTACGAATCGGTAGTTCTGTTGGCCGAATAGGCAGTTGTGGGCGACGAAACTCCACTTTCGTCGCCCACAACTGACGTCTCGGCCGACAGAACTGAGGTCTCGGCCGACGGAACTGACGTCTCGGTGTGGGTCAGTCGGTGGGGGCGGCGGTGGTGATGTCGTTCTCGCTGGCCCAGGCGCCGAGGTCGCGCTTGTCGATGGCGGCGGCCATGAGGTCGGGGAAGAGGTCGGGGGTGCAGGCGAAGGCGGGGATGCCGAGGTCTGCGAGTGCGGCGGCGTGGCCGGCGTCGTAGCTGGGAGCGCCGGAGTCGCTGAGGGCGAGGAGCGCGACCATGGTGGCTCCCGAGTCGGTGATCTCGCGGGAACGGCGCAGCATCTCCTCGCGGATCCCTCCCTCGTAGAGGTCGCTGATGAGGACCAGCACGGTCTCCTCGGGCTGCTCGATGAGGCTCTGGCAATAGGCGAGGGCACGGTTGATGTCGGTGCCGCCGCCGAGCTGTACGCCGAAGAGGACGTCCACGGGGTCGTCGAGGTCCTCGGTGAGGTCGATGATCTCGGTGTCGAAGGCGACGAGCTTGGTCTCGACCGAGCGGAGCGAGGCGAGGACGGCGCCGAAGACGCTGGAGTAGACGGCGGACTCGGCCATCGAGCCGGACTGGTCGATGCAGAGGATGATGCGTCGTTGCGTCTGCTGGGCCTTGCGGGCGTGGCCGACGAGGCGCTCGGGTACGACCGTGTGGTGCTCGGGCAGGTAGTGCTTGAGGTTGGCGGCGATCGTACGTCCCCAGTCGATGTCGGCGGGTCGCGGACGACGGGTGCGGGCGGCCCGGTTGAGGGCGCCGGTGACCGCCTGCACCGTCTGGGAGCGGAGCCGGGACTCGAGCTCGTCGGTGACGGTGCGTACGACGGCCCGGGCCGACTCACGACTGTGCTCGGGGATCACCCGGCCGAGGCCGATCAGGGTGGAGACCAGGTGGATGTCGGGCTGGACCGAGTCGAGCATCTCGGGCTCGGTGAGGAGCTGGTGGAGCCCGAGGCGGTCCATCGCGTCGCCCTGCATCACCTTCACGACCGAGGTCGGGAAGTAGGTGCGGATGTCGCCGAGCCACCGGGCGACCCGGGGAGCGGACCCGCCGAGCCCCGCGCTGCGGCCCTTCGGCTGCTCGCCGTAGAGCTGCTCGAGCGCCTCATCGCGGGCGCGGTCCTCGGCGGTCAGCGACATGGGCGTGCCGCCGGTGCCGGACCCCAGAGTCTCCTCGGCGTCGCCGCCGAGCACCAGGCGCCAGCGGGTGAGGCGGTCGCGTTCGGTGGTCATGCGAGCTCCAGCTGCAGCAGGTCGGCGACCCGCGCGGCGGCGGGCAGCGCGAGGTCGAGGTCGAGGTCGAGGGTGGCGGTGGTGTGGTGGAGGTCGGCGGCGGCGTCGAGGTTGCGTACGCGGCCCCCGATCTGGCGGCGCTCGGGCGACTGGAAGCGGGAGAAGGTGCGGCGCAGCAGCGGCAGCAGGTCCTCGAAGGTGGTCTCCGCAACGCTCGCGACCCACTCGTCGAGGAGGCGGAGGAGCTCGATCTCGTGGAGCAGGAGGAGCGCCTCGCCCTCGAGCAGCCCGTCCACCCAGGCAGCGGCATGCTCGGGGGAGGTGCCGCGGGAGAGCTGACGGCTGAGCCGCGCGGAGACGGTCCCGATGCTCACCTGCTCGGAGTCGAGGAGGATGCGGTTGACCCGCCCGGCGACCAGCCCGTGGACCTGATCGTCGGCGGCGAGCGCGACGAGCGCCTGCTCCCAGGTCGCCACCCACGCCGGAGCCGAGGACCCGGCGGGCGCCTCGCCGACCAGCGACACGCCGCGGTGGGCGGCGTCGAGCGCGCCCTTCATGGCGGCGGCCGCGTCGTCGTCGAGCGAGGTGCAGGCGGCCCGCAGCCCGGCGGCGGCGCGGAGCACCACGGTGTGGAGCACGCCGGCGACGACGGCGGTGTCGGAGCCGCGTACGTCCCCATACCTCTGGGTCCGCGCCAACGGCTCGATCGCCCGGAGCAGGGAGAGGGTGTCGTGCTGGTGGGCGGTGCGCTCGGCGAGGGCCGCAATCGCGGCCTCGAGTCCGGCCGGGAGGTCGGCGACCAGTGCCTGGTCGATGAGCTCGGCCAGGGGGCCGAGGTCGTCGGCCTTCGCGGCCCGCTCGGCGACGAGCCCCTCGGCCGCGGCGACCACGGTGGTGCCGTAGAGACCGGCCTCGACCAGGCGTACGGCGAACTCCGGCTGCCACTCGAGCGTCCACGCCTCCTTGAAGGTGCCCTTGGTGCCGCCACGGTCGGCCTCGGTGGCCCAGTGGATGCCGAGCAGCCGCAGCCGGTGGAGCAGCAGCGACCGCTCGCGCTGGGCGTCGCGGCGCAGGTCGAGCACCACGGTGGTCTCACTGGCGGACGGCTTGAGGCGGAGCCGCTTCTGCTGGCGGGCGAGATCCTGGGCGAGCGGCACCAGCGGCGCCGACTCGGGCACCTGGCCGAGCTCCTCGCCGACCACCAGCGTGCGCTCCACCAGCGCCAGCGGTAGCCGCGAACCCTCGCACAGCACCGCGACCGTGGCGTCCTGGAGCTCCTCGAGACCGGCCGACGGTCGGCCCCGGACCGCGGCGAGTGCCTCGGCGAGGCGTACGGCTTCCACGACCGTCGCGGGAGCCGCGGCCAGTCCCTCGGAACGGAGCACCCGGGCGACCCGGGTGAGCCAGCCGGGCACGACGTCGTCGGGGGTGCCGGCGTGCCAGTGGGCGTAGAGGTGCTGGTACCAGCCGGGGGACGTGACGCCGGCGCCGTAGCCGGAGTCAGCCGCGAGCCGGCCGGCGGTCCAGGGCGCCCAGGTGGCGGTGACCTTGATCCTCGGCAGTCCCTTGAGCAGCGCGTTGTCGTCGGCGACCTTCGGCCAGGCCGACGGGTGCAGGACCGGGGCATGGTAGGCGCCGCAGACCATCGCGACCCGCTCACGACCCTCACGTCTGGCCGCGCGCAGCACCTTGCGCATGTACGCCTCGCGCCGCTCGTTCTCGCGATCGACCGGATCCTCGGCGCGGATCTCCGCCATCGCCTCGCGGATCGCGGTGAACCGGCCCAGCGACGACTCGGCACGGTGCTCGACGGCGTCCTCCCAGAAACGCTCGGGATCGTCGTAGCCCGCTGCCCGGGCGAGCCGGGTGATCGGGTCCGAGCCCGCCGGGCGCGGCTCGGACCGCTCGTCCGTCACTTCCTCAGATGTTGCGCCCGGGGCCAGGACGTGCGTCGCCGGAAGGTCCGCGAAGCGGACGTCGACGCGATGCTCCAGCGCCCATCGCATCGCGACCCACTCCGGGGAGAAGAACGCGAACGGGTAGAACGCCGAGCGACGCGGCTCGTCGACCGCGTAGACCAGTGCTGCGACCGGCGGGACCAGGTCCGGGCCGCCGGCCAGCTCCAGCAGCGTGTCGAGCTCCGGTGGTCCCTCGATAACGACCAGATCGGGGGAGAGCTCCTCGAGCGCGGCCGCCACCGACCGGGCAGAGCCTGGCCCGTGGTGGCGTACGCCCAGGACCTCGAAGGCGCAGCTGCGCTCGGTCACACCAGCTCCCGGCAGGCGCGGTAGAGGTCGGCCCAGCTCGGGCGGTCGCGGACCACGGTGTCGAGGTACTCCTGCCACACGATCCGGTCCTGCACCGGATCCTTCACGACCGCGCCGACCAACCCGGCCGCGACGTCGTCGGCCCGCACCACGCCGTCGCCGAAGTGAGCCGCCAGCGCCACCCCGTTGGTCATCACCGAGATCGCCTCGGCGGTCGAGAGAGTGGCGGAGGGCGATTTCACCGACGTACGGCCGTCGGCGGTGACGCCCGAGCGGAGTTCACGGAAGATGGTGACCACTCGCTCGATCTCGGCCAGGTGGCTCAGGTCGGCGGGCAGCGCGAGCGAGGCACCGAGCTGCTCGACCCGGGTCCGCACGATCGACACCTCGTCGTCGAGGGTGTCCGGCAGCGGCAGCACGACCGTGTTGAAGCGCCGCTTGAGCGCGGAGGAGAGGTCGTTGACGCCCTTGTCACGGTTGTTCGCGGTCGCGATGACGTTGAACCCCTGCCGTGCCTGCACCTCGTCGTCGAGCTCGGGCAGCGGCAGCGTCTTCTCCGAGAGGATCGAGATGAGGCCGTCCTGGACGTCGGCGGGGATGCGGGTCAGCTCCTCGATGCGTACGAGTGCCCCGGTCTCCATCGCCCGCATCACCGGGCTCGGCACCAGCGCGGCCCGTGACGGGCCCTCGGCGAGGAGGCGAGCGTAGTTCCAGCCGTAGCGCAGCGATTCCTCGGGCGTGCCGGCGGTGCCCTGGACCACGAGCGTCGAGTCGCCTGAGATCGCCGCGGCCAGGTGCTCGCCCACCCAGGTCTTGGCCGTGCCGGGCACGCCGAGCAGCAGCAGCGCACGGTCGGTGGCCAGCGAGGCGACCGCGATCTCCATGAGACGGCGGGCGCCGACGTACTTCGCACTGATCGCTGTGCCGTCCGGCAGCTCGCCCCCGAGGAGGTAGGTGGTCACGGCCCACGGGGAGAGCCGCCACTGCGGCGGGCGGGGCCGACCGGTCTCGGCGTCGTGGGCGGCCAGAGCGGAGAGCTCGGCGGCGTAGGCGTCCTCGGCATGGGCGCGAAGAATGTCGGTCACTGGAAGGCCTCCGTGATGGCGTGGACGAGGGAGAGGTGCTGGATGAGCTGGTTGCGCTGCTTGGCGAGGGCGTCGGGCAGCCGGTGCAGGTCGGGCACGATCTCGGGCGGCATCCGCGCGGCCAGGGTGGCGACCGACCTGGTCAGCTCGCGTTCGCGGGCGGCAAGGAGATCCAGGATCGTACGGCTGAAGTCGAGGCTCCACGGCCCCGGGACGGCGCGGAGCCGGGCCGAGATGGTCGTCGCGCCCGATCCGGTTCCCGAGCCGGCGCCGGTGAGGAGCTGACGCAGCACGATCGCCTCCCGGTCGGCGTTCGGCACGATCTCGAGAAGCTCACCGCGGTGGACGTCGTCGACCAGCGCACGGGCCCAGACGGGGTCGCGACGGGCGATGACGGCGCTGATGATGCCGGCGCGGGCGTCGGGATCGGTGATCATCGGCCAGGTCGCAGCGGGGTCGCGTCCGGTCGCGTCGGTCCAGACCTCGAGCGGAGCACCCGCGGTCAGCTGTTGGAGCCAGTGGCCGCGCTGGGAGCGGCCCTTCGGCGCCTGGTCGAGCCCGTCGCGCGTCGCCGCGGCGTCGGCCTCGGCGGGCGGCGCGACGTGGAGCGTCCGGCGGACGATCCCGGTCACGCTGATGAGCGGACGGAGCAGCGCGCCGAGCCGCTGTCCGCGCGCCGAGCCGGGCAGGGCGTCGAGCAGGAGCCGGGCGGAGCCCCGCACGTCCGCGCTCCGGTCGTCGAGGGCGCGCTCCAGGAACGGCTCGTCCTCGGGGCTCAGGCCGGTCCGGAGCGTCTTGATCAGGGTGGCGCGGTCGGCGGCCTTCTCGCTCGCCCATGTCGACTCGAGCCGTTCGCGTGCGGCGGCCGGGTCGGCGGCCCGCAGCCGGGTCAGCATCTCTGCGCGAGCCGCGGTCGGCTCGCGGGCCCAGGCCGCGTCGTCGAGGGACCTCTCACCTGCGACAGCGGCCTGCGCCGAGGCGATCATCGGACGCCACCGGCGCCGGTTGGCCACCAACCAGGCGCCGCGTGCGTCGGCGGCCGCCAGCGCGTCGCGGTGCAGCTCGGGCCGGGTCAGCGCCTGGTCGAGCAGCCGGGGGAGCAGCCGCGACGGCACCCGGTAGCCGGCCGCGTTCGCACAGGCCAGCCAGTGGCCGAGGAGGTCGCCCCTCAGGTCCGCTCCACCGGGCGTCTGGTTGAGCACCAGCTCCAACAGCTGTACGCCACCAGCCGGTGCCACCGGCAGCCGGTCGGCCGGGGCCGCCGCCGGTGCGGACCCGGTGCGGAGCGGCCGCCCCGAGCGCACCATCGCTCCACCCAGCGCCGACGCGTCGAGCAGCGCGGTCTGCGCCGAAGGCCCGCGTCGATCCGGCATCGGCACCGTCTCGGGCGCCGTGGGCACGCCTCGCCGCGCCGTGCCGAGCAGCGCGGCTGCGGCAACGGCGTCCCACCACTCCTCGACCGTGCTCACAGCGCCACCAGCTCCCCATCGTCGGATCCTTCCTCGACCCCTGCCACGGTGAGCACCCGCAGCCCGGCGTCCTCGATCTCCCCGAACGCGGTCACCGGATGACCCCCGGTCAGCGCCAGCAGCCGCCACCAGGTCCCCGGCTCGCCGAGCAGCGGCACCTGGTGGCCGACGTCGTCCACGACGAACGGCTGCTCGTCGCCCTCGGGCACGGACGCGGCAACGCGGACCACGACCGGTGCCCGGTCGGCCCACGGGTTGCTCGCGCGGATGGCCGCGAGCGCCGCTCGCGCGCCGGCGAGATCGGTCGCGCTCCCGAGGTCGGAGGTGGCGGGAAGCGCTGCCGGCTCCGAGGCGAGCACGACCCTGCGCGGCGCATGGCCGGGATAGAAGCCGACCGATGCCTCCAGCCGGGCTCCGGCCAGCCGGGCGATCGGCAGCGGATTGCCGCCTGCCGCGAAGTCGAGGAGCAACGCGGTCTCGCCCGAGTCGGAGCGCAGCCACGTCCGCTGTTCGATCAGGTTGCCGCGTTCGTCGCGGTGCGCCCCCAGCACGGTCCACACGTCGGCATGCACCCCCGCCTCCAGGATCTGGGCGCTCGGCACCGCCCAGCCGATGACCACGCGCAGGTCGCCCTGGGTGTCGGCGTCGAGGGAGTCCCAGGACCGCCAGGCCTGGGCCGCGGTCCACCAGCGGCCGATCTCGATCAGCAGATGCTCGGCCCAGTCCTCACGCCGGTTGACCGCGACTGCCATCTCCCGGACTCGCTCGCCGAGCCCGGGCAGCTGTGCGTCGACCAGCCGGGAGGCGGCCGCGTCCCACCAGGCCCATGGCTGCGTCTTCGCGGTGGCGAGCCCGCCCCGCGCCAGGTCCTCCAACCACAGCACGAGGTCCTCGACGCCGCCGTCCATCAGCGCCCGGCGCTCGGCGGCCCGTCTCGCCTGAGCAGCCTTGTCCACCGGCTTGGCCGGGGCCGATGCGCGCTCGGCGGCACCCTCGGCACGAGCGGCACGCTGGGCGGCCCACTCCGAGGCGTACGCCTCCGGCTCGTCGACCTCGCCCACCTGCGCCTCGGCCCACAGCAACAGCAGCGCGATCGCGTGCTTGCACGGGAACTTCCGCGACGGGCACGAGCACTTGTAGGCGGGGCCGGTGAGGTCGACGCTCACCTGGTAGGGGTTCTTGCCCGAGCCCTGGCACTTGCCCCAGACGAGCACGTCGGTGGCGCCGGTCTCCGACCAGGGACCGGGGACGGCGAGCTTGCGGGCGGCGTTGAGCGACCCGGCGTCGGGGGCCGCCTTCTCCACGGCGTCGATTGACCAGCGAGGCATGATGCGCACATCTAAGCCTGCCGCGCCGACAGTTTGGTGAAATCGCAGGTCAGTCGCGGTTGGACGTCTGGTGGAGACGCCAGAAGGTGACGGTCAGGAGGACGGCCACGAGGACGGCGTCGATGCTGAGGACCGACCAGACGAGGCCCTCCACGGTGGTCTGCGTCGCGCCGACGGCGACGACCGCGGCGACGGCGATCCAGAGGAGGTACGCCGAGAGCCGGCTGCGCCGGGCCAGGACCGAGTAGACGAGGAGCTGGAGCACGGACAGCACCATGCCGAGGATCGCGAAGACCCAGAGCAGGCCCTCGATCTCGGCGTAGTCGGGACCGCCGATGAAGATCATCGCCAGCCAGGAAAGCAGCCAGGAGCCGGCGATCGCGCACGCGCCCAGACCGCCGACGAGGGCCAGCGACTTGACCAGCGCCGAGCGGCGACTCGCTTCTGCCGACATCGACGGGAACGCGATGATCACCACGAACTGCGGCAGGAACAGCACGGCCTTGGTGAGGATCAGGCCACCGGCGTACAGGCCGGAGACGTGGTCGGAGAGTACGTTGCGCGCGATCAGGATGTCGACGTTGGAGAGCGCGAAGAAGCCCAGCAGCGCGATCGAGCCGTGCAGCATCTCCAGGATGACGGGCTTGACGGGGCCGGGCCTCGCGTCGGCAGAGGCAGCAGCAACCGTACGCCGCCGCAGCACCCACCACCCGACGACCGCCGGCGCGAACTGGGCGAGCGCGACGCCGGCCATCGCGGCGCCCTCGGTCGGGCGTACCCACATCGCGGCAGTGGCGACCACCACGCGGGGGATGCCGAGGGCCAGGTAGACCATCGCCAGGTCGAGCCAGCGACGCTCGCCCTGCAGCACCCCGGCCTGGCCGCCCATGATCGTCAGCGGCACCGCACAGACCGCAACCAGCAGGGCCGGATAGATCGAGTCGAGCCGAAGCATCCGCCACACCAGTGGCGAAGCGGCGAGCATGACCACGCCGACCACGATGGCTGCGCGGTAGGTCGCCCGCAGCACCGTCTGCTCGATGGCGCGCTCCTGGCCGGGCGTCTCGGTGACCCGGCGCGAGGCCGTCGCCTGCATCCCGAGCTGGACCACGCCGACCACGAGGAGCAGCGACATCATCGACGCGACGCCGCCGTACTGTCCGGGGCCGAGGATCCGGGCGGCGATGATCTGGAACCCGTAGGTCGCGACGTTGGTGACCATGATGCAGACCGCGAGGAAGCCGCTGCTGCGGACGAGCGCCGACAGCCTGCGCCGGCGGGCGCTGGTCGGGCTGGCGGTCATCGTGGGCACCTGGAAAGCCTATGGTGCGGCAGGTCACATGCCGGCACCGGCATCCGCCCAGGATCGGAACTCGTTCGCCACAAGTGACGTCTCGGTCGCCAGAACTGACGTCTCGGCCTGCAGAACTGACGTCTCGGCTTAGGGTGGCGGCGTGAGCGAGCGGGTGGTGCCGACCTTGTGGGCGGGCGTGCTCGCGGTGCTGATGCTGGGGCCGGCGCTGGGGCCCGGCTTCGTGCTCACCTACGACATGGTGTGGGTGTCCGACCTCGCGCTGACCCGCGACGTGCTCGGGCTCGGGTCGGGGCTGCCGCGGGCGGTGCCCTCGGACGCGGTGGTCGCGGTGCTCGACGAGATCGTGCCGGGCCTGGTGCTGCAGAAGATCGTCCTCGTGGGGGCGCTCGTGCTCGCCGGGGCCGGGGCCGCGGAGGTGGTGCGCGACCGCTCGCTCACCGCCCGGCTGGCCGTGGTGAGTCTGACGGTCTGGAGCCCGTACGTCGCCGAGCGGCTCTGGATGGGCCACTGGCCGATGCTGCTGGCCTACGCCGCCGTCCCCTGGCTGGTGGTGGCCGGCCGCCGCTGGGCGGCGGGGGAGCGGGGCCCGGTGTGGATGCTGCCGGTGCTGCTCGCCGGGAGCCTGAGCGCGAGCGCGGGGATCGTCGCGGGGGCCGTGCTCCTCGCCACCGGTCTGCGCCGCGGCCGCCGGCCGGTCCTGCTGCTCGCCGCGGTGGTGGCGGTCAACGCGCCCTGGCTCGTCAGCGGCCTGACCCACGCCTCCGAGGCGGCGTCGGCCACCGGGTTCGACGTCTTCGCGCTGCGCGGCGACGCGCTGCCCGCCCCGCTGGCGGCGCTGTCGCTCGCCGGGATCTGGAACACGTCGGTCGTTCCGGCGAGCCGCGAGGGCTGGGCGGCCTGGGCGGCGTTGCTGCTCGTCATGGCGCTCGCTGTGGCCGGGCTCCGCCGGTGGTGGGCGTCGGACGGTCAGCGGGTGGCGATCCTGGCGCTGTGGGTCGCCGGCCTGGCGGTCGCGCTCGCCGGCTGGGCTGTGCCGGAGGCCCTCGACGCCCTCGCCCGGGACGTACCCGGCTTGGCGCTGCTCCGCGACAGCAGCCGTCTGCTCCCGCTCTGCCTGCCGCTGCTGGTCGTGACCGTCGCGGCGGGAGTCGACACCCTGACCGAGCGACTCCGCACAACGGCGCCCCGCTGGGCGGCCGCGATCGTCCTCGCGCTCACGCCGGTCGCCGTGCTCACCGACGCCGCCTGGGGCCTCGCGGGCGGGATCGGCACCGCCGACTACCCGCCCGCGTGGCACCACGCCCGCGGGGCGCTCGGCGAGGAGACCGCACCGGGGGACGTACTCGTCCTGCCGTGGTCCGCCTACCGCGCACCCTCGTGGAACGGCGGCCGTCCCGTGCTCGACCCGCTGCCGCGGATGCTGACCCGCGCGAGCATCGTGAACGGAGACCTGGTCATCGGCAGCACGGTGATCCCGGGGGAGGACCTGCGGACGGCGACGGTCTTCGACGAGCTCTCCAACACCGACGTCACGGGACAGGTCACCAACCTGCGACAGCTCGGGATCGGGTACGTCATCACCGACCGCTCCGCAGGCGACGCCCCACGGATCGCCGGCGAGATCGTCTATGAGGGCGGTGACCTGCTCGTGCAGCGACTGCCCGAACGCGACCACCGGACACCGGCGGCGAAGGCCGGTCCGGCGGTGATCGGGGCTTGGGTGGCGTACGGCCTGGCCTGGATCGGAGCCACAACGTCAACAGTTTTGCTACTGATCAGTATGGTTCGTCGGCAGACTGCTAAGGTTCGCGGCTAGGAGAGGGAGGTCACATATCCATGGGCAACATCATTGCCATCGTCGCCAGCATTCTTGTGGGCGGCGGAGTCGCCGCAGCGACCATCGTCGGAGTCGTCACCAGCAGCACGGACAACACCGTCGAGAATCCTCCGAGCGTCTCCGAGTCGACGGTTCAGTACGGCACCAACGACTGAACCCAGACCCAAGCGAAGGGGCCCGGCGGTGATCCGCCGGGCCCCTTCTCCATATAAGCAGTCAGTCCGCGCCGACCACGTGGCCCTGCAGGGCCGAGGCGAGCACGGCGTTGAAGTTGAGCTGGCTCTGCTCCCAGGTGTGCTTGCGGGCGTGCCAGCGGGCACCCTCGGCGAGCTCCTTGCGGCGGATCTCGTCGCCGAGCAGGTGGTCGAGCGCGGCCACGAACCCGGGCTGGTCGTCGACCAGCACGCCGGACTCGCCGTCGTCGATCGACTCGGTCGTCCCGCCGGCGTCGCGGAAGGCGACGGTCGGGGTGCCGTGCTGGGCGGCCTCGGTGACCACCAGGCCCCAGCCCTCCTTCAGCGAGGGAAGCGCCATCAGCCAGGAGCGCTCGTAGACGGCCTCCTTCAGCTCCTCCGAGACGTGCCCCAGCATCTCGACGAAGTCGCCGGCCCCCACCCGCGAGACGTACGCAGCCAGCTCGTCGGCCCACCAGCCGCCGCCCACGATGGTCAGCCGCAGGTCCGGGTAGGACGCCCGCAGCGCCACCACCGCGTCGACCGCGAGCTCGACCCGCTTGTGCGGCACCAGCCGTCCGACGACGCAGATCGAGGGGTGCTCGGTCTTGGCCGGCCGGTCGCTCAGCGCCGGCGCGGCACCGTTGTGCACGACCGCGACCCGGGCAGGGTCGACGCCGAGCGTGGCGAGCTCGGCCCGGGTGGCGCGGGAGACCGCGACGTACTGCTTGCGGCGGTAGAGCCGTGGCGCCAGCCACGATTCGACCCACCAGCCGATCCGTCCGGGCAGGCCCGGGTAGACCACCGGCCACTGCTCGCGGTGGACGTGGTGGACGAGCACCGTGACCGGCGCCCGGGTGCCGAGCGGCGTGAAGAACGGCAGCCCGTTCTGCACGTCGATGACCGCGTCGACGCGGCCGATCGGGCCCAGCCTTCCCAGGGCGAGCAGCAGCACGCCCCACAGGTAGATGCTGAGCTTGCCGCCGCGGCGTACGTAGCGGATGCCGTCGCGCTCCTCGTGGGCACGTGCGCCCGGGTAGGCCGCGGTGAAGACCGTCACCCGTGCTCCGGCGTCGACCAGCCCGGCGGTGATCTGGTGGAGGTAGTGCTCGGCCCCACCGGCCTCAGGGTTCTCAGAATCGCGCCAGCTGAACACGGCCACATGGGCGCCGTTCAGCCGCGCTCCCTCATTAGCGCGCAAAGTACGGTTGCTCCCCTGAATCTCGCAGTTCCCCGCTGCTGAGTGCTCCCTCCCCAGGGGCCACGCAGTTACTGGAGAGTAGGACATTTCGTGATCAAATGCACACCCGCTGGGGTAATCGGTTAGGGTTCCCGCCGTGCCGAACCTCCTCGACTCCCAGCGTGACGCCGCGGCCGGCCATGGCTGGAAGGCGACGCTGGGGCGCTCCGTACGTCTGTTCCGCGACTTTCGCGTCGAGCAGACCGACCCGGCACGCTTCTACACCGCCCTGGCCGCGGACTCCGTCGGCCAGCTCGCGCACTACACCGACGGTGAGACCCTGGACGGCACGGTGCTGCTCGACGTCGGCGGCGGCCCGGGCTACTTCCGCGACGCGTTCATGAACGCGGGCGCGACCTACCTGGCCCTGGATGCCGACGCCGGCGAGATGCAGGGCGCCGGCATCGTCGCCGAGGGCAGCATGCTCGGCGACGGGATGCGGCTTCCCGTCCGGACCGGGAGCGTCGACGCCTGCTACTCGTCCAACGTCCTCGAGCACGTGCCGACCCCGACGGCCATGCTCGACGAGATGCTCAGGGTCACCAAGCCCGGCGGCGTCGTCTTCTGCTCCTACACGCTGTGGTGGGGTCCCTGGGGCGGCCACGAGACCAGCCCGTGGCACCTGCTCGGCGGCCGCTACGCGCGCCGCCGCTACCTGCGCAAGCACGGCCACGAGCCCAAGAACAAGTTCGGCGAGTCGATGTACGCGGCGACCGCCGCCGCCGGCCTCCGCTGGGCGCGCGCCCAGCGCAGGGCGGGCAACGCCGAGATCCTGGCTGCGGTTCCGCGCTACCACCCTGCGTGGGCGGCGTGGCTGATGCGGGTCCCGGTGGTGAGGGAGGTGCTCTCGTGGAACCTCCTGCTCGTGCTGCGCAAGAGGTGACCCCGGAGCCGCCGTCGGCCACTTCACCCCTGCGGATCACCGCGTACGTCGCGATCCTGACCGCGATCACGTTCACCCAGGCCCCGGGCCGGATCGTCGCGGACACCAAGTTCGACCTGAGCGCCGATCCGTGGGCCTTCCTGTCCCGGGCGATGAACATGTGGGACGCCCAGGGCGCCTTCGGCCAGGTGCAGAACCAGGCGATCGGCTACCTGTGGCCGATGGGGCCCTTCTACGGCCTGGGCCAGCTGGCACACCTGCCCGAGTGGGTGATCCAGCGGCTGTGGTGGGCGCTGCTGCTCAACCTGGCCTTCCTCGGCGTCCTGATGGTCGCCCGGGAGCTGCGGCTCGGGCGGCCGTGGGCGCAGGTGGCGGGCGCCGCGGCGTACGTCCTGACACCGCGCGTGATGACCATCCTCGGCGCCAACTCGGTCGAGCTGTGGCCGACCGCGGTGGCGCCGTGGGTGCTGCTCGCGGTCATCCGGGCCAGCGGCACCACCACGACTAAGGACCTGGTGCGCTGGTGCGCGCTGGCCGCCCTCGCGGTCGCCTGCGCGGGCGGCGTCAACGCGACCGCGGTCTCGGCGGTGCTGGTCCCGGGTGTGGTCTTCCTGCTGACCCGCACCGGGATGCGGCGGTTCGCCGCGCTCGTCCTGTGGGGCGTGTTCACCATCCTCGCCACCCCGTGGTGGACGATCCCGCTGGTCCTCCAGGGCCGCTACATCCCGCCCTTCCTCGACTACATCGAGACCGCGGCGGTGACCGCCTCGACCACCGGTCTGCTGCCGACCCTGCTCGGCACCTCCGACTGGGTCGCCTACGCCGACCCGATCTACTACCCGGCCGGGCAGCTCCTGCACGCCACCCCCTACCTCGTCCTCGACGCCGCCGCCGTCGTCGCGATCGGGCTGGCCGGGCTCGCCGGGGTGGGCCGCGCCCGCCGCCACCCGGAGAGCAGGTTCCTCATCGGCTGCGTCCTGGCCGGCGCCGTCCTCGTCGGGATCGGCTACACCGGCGCGCTGGCCGGCTGGGGCGCCGAGTCGCGCCAGGACCTCGTCGACGGCGCGCTGGCCGCGGTCCGCAACAGCCACAAGTACGACGCCGTCCTCCGCCTCGGGCTCGCCGCCGGCGTCGTGCTCACCGTCGAGACCATCCTCTTCCGCGCCGGCCTGGCGCGCGCCTCGGGGACGAGCACGAAGGCCGCGCAGTGGCTGCGGACCGTGTTCGTCATCGCGGTGGCCGCCTCGCTGGCCGGGCTCGCGGTGCCCTGGGTGCGGGGCCAGGTGCCGCCGCCGGGGTCGATCGAGAACGTCCCCGGCTTCTGGACCGACGCGGCCGACCACCTCTCCGAGAACGACGACGGCGGGGTCACGCTCGTGGTCCCCGCGGCGCGGTTCGGCGACTACCTGTGGGGCAGCACCCACGACGAGGTCCTGCAGCCGTACGCCGACTCCCGCTGGGCCGTACGCGGCGTGGTGCCGCTGGCCGAGCCCGGCAACGTCGTCTGGCTCGACCGGGTCACCGAGGAGCTCGAGCGCGGCACCCCGAGCGCGGACCTCGCGCCGATGCTGGCCAAGGCCGGCGTCACCCGGCTGCTGGTGCGCAACGATCTCCACTGGGGCACGACCGGAGCCCCGCCGCCCTCGTTGGTGCACGCCACCCTCGACCAGTCGCCCGGGCTGACCCGGGAGGCGAGGTTCGGCGCCGACTTCGGCAACACCACCTACCACCGCGAGAAGGGCACCCGGGTGCTCGTCGACGGGGGACTGGCCGGTGAGTATCCCCCCATCGAGATCTATCGCGTCGACGGCGCGTCGGCCGGTGCGACGCTCATCCCCGCGAGGACGACCGTGATGGGCGACCCCGGCGAGCCCGCCAGCGGGGCCCAGGCGGTGCTGACCGCCGACGACACCCGGTCGGCCGAGGACGCCGAGACCCAGGCCGACGTCATCCTGACCGACGGTCAGCGGCGGCGAACGACGATCTTCTCCGGGGTCCGTGCCAACTCCTCCGCGACCCGCACCGCCGAGGAGGGCGTCGACTCCGACCAGCCCGAGAGCTTCCACCGCTACCTGGAGGACCAGGAGCGGTGGCAGAGCACCGTGGTCTGGCGCGGCGTCGAGGCCGTCGAGGCCTCCAGCTCCGCGGCTACGCCGACCGAGGTGCCGGTCGACCGCGGCCGGGCCCCCTCGGCCGCCCTGGACAGCGACCCCGACACCGCGTGGCGCACCGAGACCGGCTGGGGCCTCGAGCCCGAGGGCGCCTGGCTCCGGGTGCGGTTCGAGGACGAGGTCGACCTCGGCAAGGTCACCATCACGCTGCCCGACAACGTGGTCGGGGTCGAGCGGCTCGAGCTCGTCGCCGGCGCCCAGATGCGCAAGGTCTACGCCCCGCAACCGGGCGAGCAGGCGACGTACGACCTCACCGGGTTCAGCGCGCGCAACCTCACCATCACCGCCCGCGGCGCCACCGCCCACGGGCCCTGGGGGATCAGCGAGCTCGACATCGAGGGTGTCGAGGCGCAGCGCCTGGTCGCGCTCCCGGAGCCGCCGGAGGACGCCACGATCCGCAAGATCCGGCTCGGCCGCGACGCCGACCGCAGCGGCTGCATCGATCAGGGCGGGGTGCTCTACTGCGAGCCGTTCCTGGCCGGCACCGGCGACGACGGCGACCATCTCGACCGGCTGGTCACCCTCGCCCGCGGGCAGTCCTTCGACGTCAGCGGGACCGTGTCACTACGCCGCGACCACGACTACGCCGAGGCGGCCGCCGACCTCGCCGGCATCGACATCACCGCCCCGAGCCGCGGCGACATCGCCCAGTCGGCGCTCGCGATGGCCGACGGCGACGACGGCACCTCCTGGCGCGCTCCGTCGACCGACCCGGCGACGGTGACCCTCGGTCTGCCCGAGCGGCAGCGGATCAGGTCCCTGCGGCTCGTCGTGAACGAGGCCGCCGCGGTCAGCATCCCCACCGAGGTCGAGATCACCGACCTGCGCCGGCCCAAGCGCACGGTCACCCGGAAGGTCGACGAGGACGGCGACGTGGCTGTCCCTGACGGCTGGCGCACCGACCGGCTCCGCATCCGGATCACCGAGACCGACGCCGCCTACGACCAGCCCTCGAGCCTGGCCGACGCCACCGAGCTGCCTGCCGGTATCTCCGAGCTGCAGGTCAACGGCCGCTCGCTCGGCGACGGCCGGCTCCGGGCGGGCTGCGCCGACGGCCCGCACATCCGCGTGGGCGACCGGCTGCTGCGTACGTCGGTCGATGGGTCGCTCGCCGACCTGCTGCGCGGCGGCGAGGTGCCGCTGCGGGTCTGCGGCACCGCACCGCTCGCCCTGGCGGCCGGTGAGAACACGCTGCTCGCCGACCCGGCTCCGATCGCCTCGGGCTCCGCTTCGGCAGGTGGCGCCCTTCGGTTCGACAGCCTAGAGCTCAGCGCCGACGTGATCGCCGACGCCGAGCCGCCGGTGGCGGTCGAGGTCGAGCGGAACGAGCGCGACGCGGCGGTCTCGGCGACCGTCTCCGCCGAGACGTACGACCGGGTTCTCGTGCTCCCGCAGAACATCAACACCGGCGCCACCGCCACTCTCGACGGCAAGCCGCTGCGCGCCCAGCGGGTCGACGGCTGGCAGCAGGGCTGGATCGTGCCCGCCGGAGCCGGGGGAGAGGTACGTTTCGGCTTCGCGCCCGAGGGCACCTACCGTGCCGGGCTGCTCGCCGGCGCGGGCGGCGCGGCGCTGGTGCTGGCGCTCGCGCTGGCGACCTCGTGGCGCCGCCGCGGCACCCCGCCCAGCCTCGAGCTGTTCCCGGTGGCCGCGCCGTGGCGGTGGTACGACGGCGGGGTGCTGGTCCTCGTGGCCGGCCTGCTTGCCGGCTGGTGGGGTGCCCTGGCCGCCGTGGTCGCCTGGCTGCTGCCGCGCGTGACCGGCCGCCGGGGAGGGATCGTCCGTCTCGTGGCCGTCGGCTCCGGGGCCGCGCTGCTCGCCGGCGCGTTGGCCGTCGAGATCCTGCCGACCGCCTGGGAGCTGCCCTGGGACCCGCCCGCCTGGACGGCTCAGGCGCTCTCGCTGGCAGCGGTCGTGCTCGTGGCCGCCTCCGCCTCCGCGGGGCCGCGCTCCGAGGACACGGGTGCGCGTGACGACCTCAGCGAGGGGCGCCAGCCGCGCAGACGCATCACCCGGCGCTCGAACAAGGTGTAGGAGAGCGCCGCCAGCGGGATCGTGACCGCGACCGTCATACCCAGCACCGTCCAGAAGCGGTCGGCGAAGACCTCGAAGCCGAGGACCTCCTCCATGCCCATCACCAGGACGAACATGTGGATCGAGAAGATCCCGTAGGAGATCTCACCCAGGGCGCTGGGCACGGGCCTGGCCAGCCAGCGGCGGACCGGACCCTCGAGCTCGGGTCCGAAGACCAGCGGGAAGACGACACAGACTGCGACCGCGCCGTAGAGCAGGCACTTGAGTGCGGCCTCGGCCGGTGTCGGTGGGCCGGAGAGGCCCATCGGGCCGGTGATCGGCGTGCATGCAGCGACGAAGAGCCCCAGCGCCAGCAGCCACCAGCCGGCCAGGTCACGCGCGGCGGTGTCGAGGCGCCGACGCGTGCCGGGGTGGACGGAGCAGGCGGCGAGCGTCGTCCCGGCGAGGAACCAGGGGAGGTACGCAGGTAGCCACTCCGCCGCGAACGGCTGTGCGATCCAGGTGCGGGCGCCGGCCGCGAAGACCACGCCGCCGATCGAGAGCAGCAGCGAGACGACGAGCACTCGGCGAATGGCCAGGCGATTCCGCGGTGTCAGCAGCCGCACGACCAGCGGTAGAGCGAGGTAGAAGGCGACCTCGGTGCACAGGCTCCACATGTGTGCCAGGCCGTACGCGTGGGAGTTCTGGATGTAGATCTGCGTCAGCGTGAGATTGGCGATCCAGTCACCGAGATCGGCGTCGGAGTTCTCGGGGACGACGAGGAGGCAGACAGCGACGACCACCCAGTACAACGGCAGGATCCGCAGGGCCCGCTTCCACAGGTAGCGTCCGGTGCTGGGCGGCGGGGTGCCTTCGGCGGCGGCCGCGAACCACGGCCTGGCCAGCAGGAACCCGGAGATCACGAAGAACAGGGCGACGCCCAGATCGAAGTGGGCCAGCATCGCCCCGGTCCAGCCGCGCTCGTAGCGGCCGGTGTGGAAGCCGACGTGGGTCAGCACCACCATCAGCGCCCCGACTGCGCGCAGGGCGTCGAGCGTGAGGAACCGGCGGCTCATGAGCCATCCTCGTTCGTCGCTGAGATCGGGTCCCCGTACGGCACCACCTCGCCGACCTCGATGCCGCTCACACATGGCTTCGAGCCAGGCGTCAGGCTCTGGAAACCGACGGTGTCGAAGCGGCCCTCACCCGTGCGCAGGTAGAGGCTCCGGTATCCGGGTTCGATCTCGACGTCGTACGAGTGGTCCCCGGCCGTCACCCGCATCCGGCCCGCGTCCTCGGCACCGGCGGCGTAGCTGACGCGGATCCACCACCCCTCGCCATGGACGCCGCCGTCCAGGGCCACGTCAAGGGACGTCTGGCGCACTCGCATGGGGCACTGATCCCGGTTCGGTGTCGGATCGACCGCGCCCACGGATCGGCGTTCCGGATCGACGGCCGCCGGGCGGATGTGGCCCTTGTCGTCGACCACGAAGAGATGATTGGTGCTCGACCGCGGAAACTCCATCTTGTCGGCGAGCGGCCGGAGCACCCGGCTCACCTGGTTGTAGGGGTACGACGCGCCCCAGACCATCCACTGAGGCACCGGCCCGTCGGCCATCGGCAGCGGCTCGTCGACGTCGGCCAGGTCGGCACGGACCGTGTCGATGTAGCGCCGGGTGTTGTCGTCCGCGCGCCAGCCCTGGGCGTAGGAGTAGGACGAGAAGAGCCCCAGCGCCGCGACCACCGCGGTCGCGACCGCCACCCGGTTGGGCACGTCCAGGAACGGTGACGTACGCGTCGGGGTGAGCGTCTCCACCGCCCCGCGCAGCGGCAGCGTGGCCAGCGCGAGCGCCATCGCGGTGACCGCGATCGTGTCGGTGAGATAGCGGTAGGCGAGCGCGATGTCGGCGCCGACGGCGCCCGCCCGGATGGCGGTGATCAGCGCGATGTCGAGGACGAGGATGCCGCCGACGAGCCACCAGGCCCGCAGCGCCATCGAGCGGGTGCGGGCGAGCTCGTAGGTCAGCAGCACCAGCACGCCGACCGCGAGCACCGAGACCACTGCGCCGGGCTCGGCCCAACCGGCCGAGTTGCCCTCCAGCCAGGTCCAGCGCAGCGGCCCGCCGACCACGCCGGGTGCCCACGACTCGAACAGGAACCGCTGCGTGACCAGCGCGAACCCGTTGGCGTCGGAGCTGCCCGAGGCCTCCGACGACCGGGCGCCGAGGACGAGATACGCGACCACGGAGCCGATCGAGACGACCCCGTAGAGCAGCACGCCGGGCAGGTAGCGGCCCAGGAGCGTCCGCAGCCGGGTGAGGATGTCGCCGGTGGCGAACCAGCCCAGCGCCAGCACCGCGTACGGCCAGAACAGCAGCATCGCCTTCTCGCCGAAGGCGATCGCGGCCAGCGTGATGAGCATGGTCAGCAGCGCCCAGCCGAACCGCCGCGTACGCAGGTAGTTGAGGTGTGCCCACGACCCCCAGAAGATCGCGGCGAGGAACGGCAGCTGGGTGATCCCGGGGCCCCAGGACAGGAAGGCCGGCAGGCTGATCGAGGAGAACAGGAACAGGGCCAGCGGCGGCAGGATCCCGCGCCGCCTCCCGAATGCGGAGCAGAGGAACACCAGGGCGCCGAGGCTGGCGATCGCCTGCAGCACCAGCAGCTCGGCGGCGGGGTAGATCCAGGCGTACGGGTCGAGCGAGAAGTTCCAGGCCGTCAGCGCGAACGCTCCCGGCATCAGGTGGCCGGCGAAGCCGTGGAAGAGCAGGTCGGCGGAGAGCCCGTCCGACATCAGCTTCGACATGAAGTTGGCGTCGTCGAAGCGGTACCACGAGCCGCTCAGTGCCCAGGCGCGGAAGCCGAGCTGGACCACGATCAGGACGAGTGCGGCAACGACGACAGTTCGGGGCGTCGTCAGCACGCCGTCGGCAGCGGGCGCGTCAGCGGGCCCGCCGGTGTGCCCGGCAGCGGTGGTGGGGTGGGGGGAGGACACGAAGAGGAAGTGTCGCACAGCGGTTTGTGACCCGTTGCACACCTCTCCGGGTATTGCTGCTACGGTTCGCGGATCGAGGGGGGACCTGAGGCCTTGGGAGGGGCAAAAACATGCGAAGAGTGATTGGTTACGTCTTCTTGCTGGTCGGTGCGTTTGCACTGGTTGCTGCTGCGGTAGCCGGCTTCTGGGGCCGGGACGCCGCGGCGACCGTGCCGCTCAACGTCAACACCACGACCGTTCTGGACGGCACCGCCAGCGGCGCGCTGGCCAAGTCGGACACCCCGGTTCCGGTGAAGTACACCCGCACGACCGAGGCGGCCCCGAAGGACTCGACCGACGACGTGGTCGTCTTCGTCGAGGCCGGCTGCATCATGATCCAGGAGGGCGAGACGCCCCCGTGCGCCCGCGCCGAGGACGACGACCGCGTCGTGACCACGACCGAGCGTGCCTACGCCATGGACCGCAAGACCTCCGAGGTCGTCGAGGACCAGGCCGAGTACGTCGGTGAGGAGCGCGCCGTCGCGGGCATGACCGGCCTGGCCGGCAAGTTCCCGTTCGACACCCAGCGCCACGACTACAACTACTGGGACGACACGCTCGGCACGACCGTGATCGCCAAGTACATCGACGACGTCGACGTCGAGGGCGTGAAGACCTACCAGTTCGAGGTCTCCGCCTCCTCCGACGACGAGATCCTGTCCAAGGGCGAGGACGGCGAGCCGAACACCGACGACGACGTCCGTGGCTCCTACGAGGCCACCCAGACGATCTACGTCGAGCCGACCACCGGTTCCTACATCGACCAGAGCGCGACCCAGAAGATGGTGACCAGCAGCGGCATGGTGCTGATCGACGCGGAGATGAGCTACACCGACGAGACCGTCTCCAACAACGCCGAGGACGCCGAGGCCAACATCTCCAAGCTCAACCTGATCGGCACCTGGATCCCCGTCGGCGGCGTCGTCGTCGGCCTGATCCTCCTGCTGATCGGCCTGTGGCTGACCCTGCGCGGCCGCAAGCCCAACGGTGGCTCGCACGCCGCCACCGACGACCGCACGCTGGTGGACGCCTAAACCAGATCGGCACCGAAGATCGCGGTCCCGGGGGTCAACAGCCCCCGGGTCCGCGACCAGCCACCCCAGATCCTTTCGTGGTCCTCGGGCCACTCGGGCTCGACCAGGTCGGTGATCCGGAACCCGGCACCGGCCAGCAGCGACACCCAGTCTCCGAGGGTGCGGTGGTGCTCGACGTACGACACCTCGCCGGTCTCGTCGTCGACCTCGACGTAAGGGGTGCGGTCCCAGTAGGACTGCGCGGCGATCAGGCCCTCGGGGCCGGGGTCGTCGGGGAACATCCACCGCGTGGGGTGGGTGATCGAGAACGCGAAGCGGCCGCCCGGCCGCAGGACGCGGGCGGTCTCGGCGATCGCGTGGCCGATGTCGCTGACGAACTGCAGCGCTCCGAAGGAGCAGAACACCACGTCGAAGGAGCGGTCGGCGAAGGGCAGGTCGGTCGCGGTGGCCTGGACGGCGGGTACGACGACACCGGTCTGCTCGTCGAGGCGACGGGAGTGCTGGAGTTGGCGCCCGGACAGGTCCAGCCCGATCGCGCGCCCGCCCCGGGTGTTCACCCACCGCGAGCACTGGCACGCTCCGGAGCCGAGCTCGAGGACGTCCTTGCCGGCGACGTCGCCGAGGACGCCGAGGTCGGCCTCGGTCAGTCCCTCGGGGCCCCAGACGAACCCGGCGTTGCCGAGGAAGGGTCCGTGGGTGGCCTGGTACTCGTCGGCGTACCGGTCCCAGTCGGGGCCGTTCGCGCGGCGTGACTCGGCCTCGCTGACCGTGCGTCGCTCCGCTCGGACGACGGGGCCGGTGGTGTCGAGGGTCTCGATCGCGCCGAAGGGATCGATGGGCGCCTCCGGTCGAACGACCGGGCTGATGGCTTGGTCCACCTCTACAGCGTATGCCTCCCGGCCTGAAGGTGGGAATGCGGCGACCGCGACAGTTGGACGGGGCCTGTGCGTGGAGCGTAGGCTAAGAAACTGCGTCTGAAGTCTGCCCAGGTCCCGGACCGAGCGGACCGTGGCTTGCCGTCTCAAAGGCTGAGCGGCCGACCCGACTCCAGCCGTACGACGACGATATCTGTCCACCCAAGGAAACCACCTCCCTTATGACGAGCACGCTCAACATTCCTCTTCCTGACTACGACGCGCCTCAGGTCGCGATCAACGACATCGGGTCGGAAGAGGACTTCCTCGCCGCGATCGACGAGACCATCAAGTACTTCAACGACGGCGACATCGTGGACGGTGTCATCGTCAAGGTCGACCGGGACGAGGTCCTGCTCGACATCGGTTACAAGACCGAAGGTGTCATCCCGTCGCGCGAGCTCTCGATCAAGCACGACGTCGACCCGTCCGAGGTTGTCGAGGTCGGCGACAAGGTCGAGGCCCTGGTGCTCCAGAAGGAGGACAAGGAAGGCCGCCTGATCCTGTCCAAGAAGCGTGCGCAGTACGAGCGCGCCTGGGGCACGATCGAGCAGGTCAAGGAGGAGGACGGCGTCGTCGAGGGCGCGGTCATCGAGGTCGTCAAGGGTGGTCTCATCCTGGACATCGGCCTGCGTGGCTTCCTCCCCGCCTCGCTGGTGGAGATGCGTCGCGTCCGCGACCTGCAGCCGTACGTCGGCCAGACCCTCGAGGCCAAGATCATCGAGCTCGACAAGAACCGCAACAACGTGGTCCTGTCGCGCCGTGCCTGGCTCGAGCAGACCCAGTCCGAGGTTCGCCACGGCTTCCTGACCCAGCTCCAGAAGGGTCAGATCCGCAAGGGTGTCGTCTCCTCGATCGTCAACTTCGGTGCGTTCGTGGACCTCGGCGGCGTCGACGGTCTCGTCCACGTCTCCGAGCTGTCCTGGAAGCACATCGACCACCCGTCCGAGGTCGTCACCGTCGGTGACGAGGTCACCGTCGAGGTTCTCGACGTGGACATGGACCGCGAGCGCGTCTCCCTGTCGCTGAAGGCGACCCAGGAGGACCCGTGGCAGCACTTCGCCCGCACCCACCAGATCGGCCAGATCGTCCCGGGTAAGGTCACCAAGCTGGTGCCGTTCGGTTCGTTCGTCCGCGTCGAGGAGGGCATCGAGGGCCTCGTCCACATCTCCGAGCTGGCCGAGCGCCACGTGGAGATCCCGGAGCAGGTCGTCCAGGTCAACGACGACGTCATGGTCAAGATCATCGACATCGACCTCGAGCGTCGCCGGATCTCGCTCTCGCTCAAGCAGGCCAACGAGACGGTCACCTCGACCGACGTCGAGGAGTTCGACCCGACGCTCTACGGCATGCCGGCGACCTACGACGAGCAGGGCAACTACATCTACCCCGAGGGCTTCGACCCGGAGACCGGCGAGTGGCTCGAGGGCTTCGACGAGCAGCGCGCGAAGTGGGAGGAGCAGTACGCTCAGGCCCACGCTCGCTGGGAGGCCCACATCAAGCAGCAGCAGGAGGCCGCCGAGAAGGCTGCCGAGGCCGGCGAGGCCACCTCCTACTCCTCGGGTGGCTCGGTCGACGAGACCGTTTCCGAGGACGAGGGCGGCTCCCTCGCCTCCGACGAGGCGCTCCAGGCGCTTCGCGAGAAGCTGACCGGCGGTCAGTGAACTCGTGAGCTGATGCTCTGAAAACGTACGAATGCCCGGCCCCTCATCAGGGGCCGGGCATTCGGCTTCTCTAGGGCCACCTGGTCGCTGGCAAGAAGTCCGGGTCGATGGCGTGGGACCGAGGAGCGGCCTTGGGGCGGTCGCCGTGGACGACGGCGAAGGTGGCGTAGGTGGCGAGGCCGAACAGTGCGATGAGGATCAGTGCGGTGGTCATGGCAGTAATTCTTCGCTACCAGGCATTCCTGCCACATTGGCAGAAATGCCTAAGTTGCGCGATTTCCTGCCAACTGGCACCCTTCTGAGGTGCTTAGGAACGTCGCTGCGGTGATCTGGGACGGTGTCGCCCCCTTCGAGTTCGGTGCGGTCTGCGAGGCCTTCGCCATCGACCGGCGCGACGACGGGGTGCCCTACCTCGACTTCGCCGTGTGTGCGCCGACAGCCGGGATGGTGCGCACCAACCTCGGGTTCAAGGTCGAGGCGCCCAACGGCCTGGAGCGCCTCGAGGAGGCCGACCTGATCGCCATCCCGGCCTTCGGCGGCCCCAGCGGCACCCTGCCCGTGGAGGTGAAGGACGCGCTGCTGCGCGCGCACGCGCGCGGAGCCCGGTTCCTCACCGCCTGCTCCGGCGCCTTCGCGCTGGGGGAGGCGGGCCTGCTCGACGGGATCGAGTGCACGACCCACTGGAAGTACGCCACCGAGCTGCAGCGCCGCTTCCCGGCGTCGAAGGTCGTCCCCGAGGTGCTCTACGTCGACACCGGCCAGGTCGTCACCAGCGCCGGCACCGCCTCCGTGCTCGACGCCGCGCTGCACATCTGGCGCCAGGAGTACGGCGCGGCGGTCGCCTCCGCCGTCGCCCGCCGGATGGTCGTCCCGCCGCAGCGCGACGGGGGACAGGCACAGTTCATCTCGCACCCCGTTCCCGAGCCCGACGCGGAGACGCTGGGACCCCTGCTCGCCTGGATCTCGTCCCACCTCCACGAGGAGCTCGACGTGGACTCGCTCGCCCGGCAGGTGCTGATGTCGCCGCGTACGTTCGCTCGCAGGTTCCGCGCCGAGACCGGGGCCACGCCCTATGCCTGGATCACCGCGCAGCGGGTCCGCCGGGCCGAGGAGCTGCTGGAGCGCACCGAGCGGTCGGTGGAGTGGATCGCGGGCGAGGTCGGGTTCGGCAACGCCGCGGCTCTGCGCCACCACTTCACCCGGGTGCGGGGTCTCTCGCCCCAGGCCTACCGGCGCCGGTTCGCCTGCGGGGAGCCGGCCAGCGCCTAGTAGGTTGACGCCCATGCGCGTAGGACTCACCGGCGGGATCGCCTCGGGGAAGAGCACGGTGTCGGATCTGCTGGCCGGGTTCGGGGCGGTGATCGTCGACTCGGACAAGATCGCCCGGGAGGTCGTCGAGCCCGGCACGCCCGGGCTCGCTGCGGTCGTCGAGGAGTTCGGGCCGTCGGTGCTGACCGAGACCGGCGAGCTGGACCGGGCCAAGGTCGGGGAGATCGTCTTCGCCGACGAGGGCGCCCGTGCCCGGCTCAACGCGATCGTGCACCCGCTGGTCGGGGCGCGCTCCGCGGAGCTCGAGGAGGCGGGGCGGTCGGCGGGCAAGCTGGTCGTCAACGACATCCCGCTGCTGGTCGAGGCGGGCTACGCGCCGTTCTTCGACGAGGTGATCGTCGTCGACGTGCCGGTCGAGACCCAGGTCGAGCGCGCGGTTGCGCGCGGGATGACCGAGGCCGACGCCCGCTCCCGCATCTCCGCGCAGGCGAGTCGCGAGGAGCGGCTCGCGGTCGCGACGTACGTGATCGACAACACCGGCACCCTCGACGACCTGCGGAAGCGGGTGCGCGAGATCTACGACTCACTCGCCTGAACGTGTTGATGGGTGGGGGTTGCTGACATACTCGGCCGCGTGACTGGGGGCAAGCACACCGATTCAGAGGATCTTCCGCGTCGTTCGAGGCGTTGGATGAGGCCGGTGGTCGCCGGTGCCGTCCTGGCGCTGGCGGCCGGTGCAGGCGCGGCAGCCGTGACCGTCGGGATGCCGACGAGGTCCGAGGTCGAGCCGAACCGGCCGGCCGCCGCCACCACGAAGGCCGACCCGACGAAGGACACCACGCCGCTTCCGTGGGGCCCCACGCGCGGTGAGCTGGCCACCGCCCGCGAGCTCGTCGCGGGCTGGGACGAGAAGCAGCTCGCCGGGCAGGTGATCGTCGGCCGCTACCACGGCACCGACCCGGCCAAGGCGGCCAAGATGGTCCGCAAGCTCCACCTCGCCGGCGTCAGCGTGACCGGCGAGAACGTCGTCGACGAGGCGCAGGTGCGCGAGACGACCGCAGCGGTCTCCCGCGCGGTCGCGGCCGACGGCCGGACGTTCCCCGCGGTGATCGGCGTCGACCAGGAGGGCGGCGTGGTCTCCCACCTGCGCGGCGTGGCCACCGAGTTCCCGGAGTTCGCGCGCGCCGGCGACGCCATCGAGACGAAGCCGCGCAAGGGCGTCGCGGCGACGACAGAGGCGGCGCGGACGACGGCGCTCGAGCTGCGCGACCTGGGTTTCACCTGGGCGTTCGCGCCGGTCGCCGACGTGACCGTCGGCGCGACCGACCCGACGATCGGGTCGCGCTCGCCGAGCGAGGACCCGCGGGTGGCGGCCACGGCGGTCTCCGCCGCGGTGCAGGGCTACAACGAGGCCGGTCTGGTCTCCACCACCAAGCACTTCCCGGGCCACGGCGCCGTTACCGGCGACACCCACCTCGGGTTGCAGGAGCTCGACTTCGGCATGAAGAAGCTCAAGCGGCGCGACCTGGTGCCGTTCGACGCCGCGGTCGACGCCGGAGCGCCGGCCGTCATGATCAGCCACGTCGACGTCAAGGCCGTGGCTCCCGGGAAGCCGGCCAGCATGGCGGCCCCGATCTACGACCTGCTCCGCGACGACCTCGACTTCGACGGCATCGCCGTCACCGACTCGCTCGGGATGGGCGCGGTCACGACCACCACCAAGAAGCCGTCGGTCGCGGCCCTCGAGGCCGGTGCCGACCTGCTGCTGATGCCGGCCAACTCCAAGGCCGCCCACCGCAGCGTCGTCAAGGCCCTGCGCTCCGGTCGCCTCGACCGCGACCGTGTCGAGGACGCGGCCGCGAAGGTCGTCGCCATGCAGCTGTGGCAGCAGCGCACTGCTGGTGCGGTGCCGGTGCCCGGTGACGTACGTGAGCGGGCGGAGCAGGCCTCCAGGGGGCTCTCCGAGGCGGCCTCCGACGGCTGACGGCCTCGCCGGACGGTTCCGTGGCACCATCGGGGCATGAGCGTGGTGCTGCACGTCGACCTGGACCAGTTCATCGCGGCGGTGGAGGTCCTACGGCGGCCCGAGCTCGCCGGGAAGCCGGTGATCGTGGGCGGTCGCGGCGACCCGACCGAGCGGGCGGTGGTCTCGACGGCCTCCTACGAGGCTCGGGCGCACGGGGTCGGATCCGGGATGCCGCTGCGGCTGGCCGTCCGGAAGTGCCCCGACGCCGTGCTGCTGCCGGTCGACCACGCCGCCTACGACAAGGCCTCCGCCGGCGTCATGGACACCCTGCGGTCGCTGGAGTGGGGCGGGGTGCCGGTGCTGGTCGAGGTCCTCGGCTGGGACGAGGCGTTCCTCGGACCCGGCCCCGGCCACGGTGACCTCGGCGATCCCGCGGCCTTCGCCCAGGACGTACGCGACGTGGTGCTCGAACGCACCCAGCTGCGCAGCGGGGTCGGTGTCGGCGACAACAAGCTCCAGGCGAAGCTCGCCACCGGGTTCGCCAAGCAACGGGTCGACGGTGCGGTCGCGCGGGAGGCGGGCGCGGGCGGCCACGAGCCCGGGCCCGGGGGACAGCTGCGGGGGACCGGCGTCTACCGGATCACCCACGAGACCTGGGACGCCGAGATGGGTCATCGCCCGACCGACGCGCTGTGGGGGATCGGGGCGAAGACCGCGAAGCGGCTGTCCGGGCTCGGGATCGAGACCGTCGCCGACCTCGGCGCGGCCTCGGCGGAGCGTCTGGCCGCGGAGATCGGCCCGACGACCGGCCCGTGGCTGCGTCGCCTGGGCCGTGGCGCCGAAAGCAGCCCGGTGGACCCTGCGCCGTGGGTAGCCCGGGGTCATGGCCACGAGGAGACCTTCCAGCAGGACCTGATCGAGTGGCCCGACGTCGTCGCCGCCACCCGCCGGCTGTGCGGCGAGTGCCTCGCCGACGTGGTCAAGGAGGGACGCCCGGTGACCCGGGTCGAGATCAAGGTGCGGTTCAAGCCGTTCTTCACGGTCACCCGCGGCCACAAGCTCTCCGAGCCCACCCTCGACGCCGACCGCCTCGCCGACGAGGCGGTGGCGCTCCTCGATCGCGTCGAGAAGGACCGCCCGATCCGGCTGATCGGCGTACGTCTCGAGATGGCCCCGCCGCCCGGAGGCTACTGACCGCCGAGGCGTCACCCCGGTCGGCCGAGTTGGCACCGCGCAGCCGACTCGGACGACGCGAGAGACGCCTCGGGCGACCGGACAGACGTCTCGACACAGAAAGACTCGGCGCCCCCGAAGGGACGCCGAGTCAGGTAGTTGGGATCAGGCCGCCAGGTCAGGGTCTGCGAAGCGGCGGAGCTTCTGCAGCGCCTCACGCTCCAACTGGCGTACGCGCTCGGCGGAGATGCCGTGCTTGACGCCGATGTCGGCGAGCTTGTGCTGACGACCGTCGGTGAGCCCGTAGCGGGAGCGGACGATGTCGGCGGAACGCTCGTCGAGCTGGCCGACCAGCGAGTTGAGCCGCTCGCGCGACTCGACGTCGATGATGTCGGTGTCGGGGCTCGGCGCCGACTCCTGGGCCATCAGGTCACCCAGCGAGGTGTCGCCGTCCTCGTCGATCGGGGTGTCGAGCGAGACGTGGTCACGCCCCCAGGAGAGCAGGTCGAGGACCCGGTCGATGTCCATGCCGAGCTCGGCGGCGATCTCCTCCGGCTCCGGGTCACGGCCGAGCTGGCGCTCCAGGGTGCGGCGGGCGCCGCCGACCTGGTTGAGCTCCTCGACGACGTGGACCGGCAGCCGGACCACACGCGCCTGCTGCGCGATGCCGCGGGTGATCGCCTGGCGCACCCACCACGTCGCGTACGTGGAGAACTTGTAGCCCTTGGTGTAGTCGAACTTCTCAACGGCCCGGATCAGGCCGGTATTTCCTTCCTGGATCAGGTCGAGCATCGGCATCTGCGCGCGGCCGTACTTTCGCGCGATGGACACCACCAGACGCAGGTTGGCGTTGATGAACTCGCGGGTGGCGCGGTGGCCCTCCTCGGCCAGCCACTCCAGCTCGGCTCGGGTGGCTCCACCGGGTGCCTTCTTGCGGCCGACGCGGCCCTCGGCCAAGAGGTGCTCGGCCATCAGGCCGGCCTCGATCGCCTTGGACAGCTCAACCTCTTTGGCAGCATCCAGGAGCTCGTTACGGGCGATCTCGTCGAGATACAGCCCGACGCTGTCACGGCCCTCGATCTCTCGGGTGGCGGTTGCGGTGCGTGTCGCCATGGGAACCTCCTCACGGTGAGGTTTGTGGCCTCACGGTGTTTCAACGCTTCGCCCCTCCCAGGTGTTCCCTGGTAGAGCGCCTTGTCATCGATCCGTCTTCGATCTCTTGTCCGGTTCGACGTACGCCGCGGGCGATAAGTTGCATCGCGAGGTGAATCTCAGGGGTTTCTCATGGAGTACCCCGAGATCCCCGTCGATATGCCCTGAGAACGCCTAGGAAGAGGTCACCTGGTCGATCATCCAGGCAAGGCTGAACGCCCGGTCCTCCCACGCCTTGTAGCGTCCCGAGACTCCTCCATGTCCGGCCGCCATCTCCGTCTTCAGGAGTACGTCACCGGGATTCTCCGCCGTGGCACGCAGCTTGGCGACCCATTTCGCGGGCTCGACGTAGAGCACGCGGGTGTCGTTGATGCTGGTTTCGGCCAGGATCGGCGGGTAGTGCTGGGCGGTGACGTTCGTGTAGGGGTCGTAGGAGGCCATGTAGTCGTAGGTCTCCTTGTCGGCCTCCGGGTTGCCCCACTCGTCGTACTCGGTGACGGTCAGCGGCAAGGAGGCGTCGAGCATCGTGGTCAGCGCGTCCACGAAGGGCACGGCGGCGACGACGGCGCCCACGGCGTCGGGTGCCTGGTTGGCGACCGCGCCCATCAGCAGCCCGCCGGCGCTGCCACCCTCGGCGATGATCTTGCTCGGCGTCGACCAGCCCGACTCGGCGAGGTGGCGGGCGCAGGCGATGTAGTCGGAGAAGGTGTTCTGCTTCTTCAGCATCTTCCCGTCGTCGTACCACGCCCGGCCCATCTCGCCGCCGCCGCGGACGTGCGCGATCGCGAACCCGATCCCACGGTCGAGCAGGCTCAGTCGCGGGATCGAGAAGTAGGGGTCCATGCTGGCTTCGTAGGAGCCGTAGGCGTAGAGCAGCACCGGCATCGGCCCCTGCTCGTGGAGACCCTTCTTCGCCACGATCGAGATCGGCACCCGTACGCCGTCGGGCGCGGTCGCCCACAGCCGGTGCTCCTCGTAGTCGTCCCGGTCGTAGCCACCGAGGACCGGGGCCTGCTTGCGCAGGGTCAGCTCGCGGCTGCGTACGTCGTAGTCGTAGACGGAGGACGGGGTGCGCATCGTGGTGTAGCCGAGGCGGACGATCGGGGTCTCGAAGGTGGGGTTGGAGCCGGAGCCGATCGTGTAGAGCTCGTCGTCGAACTTCACCAGGTAGTCGTCGGAGACGCCGTCCTCGCCGAGCTCCAGGATGCGGAGCTGGGTCAGGCCCTCGCTGCGCTGGTGCACCACCAGGTGGCCGGCGAAGGCGTCGACGTCCTCCAGGCGTACGCCGGGGGTGTGTGGGATCAGCGGACGCCACTCCGAGCGCGGGGTCGGGGCGATCGGCGCCGTGGCGATCTCGAAGTCGGGACCCGAGGCGTTGTGGGTGACCAGGAAGACGTCCTCGCCGGCGATGGTGGCGTGCTCCACCGAGTATTCGACGCCCTCCTCGCGGGCCGCGAAGACCTGCCAGCCGGCGTCGGGGTCGTCGAAGTCGAGGAACCGGTATTCGGCCGTGATCTTCGCGGCGGTGCCGATGAACATGAACCGGTCGGACTTGGTGCGCCCCACGCCGACCCAGAACCGGTCGTCGGTCTCGTGGAAGACCAGCTCGTCCTCGCTCTGCGGGGTTCCGAGGCGGTGGCACCAGATCTTGTCGGCGCGCCAGGACTCGTCGGCGGTGGTGTAGTAGAGCGCCGACGAGTCGCGGTCCCAGGTGGCGCCGCCGTGGACGTTGGTGAGCTCGTCGTCGAGCAGCTCGCCGGTGGTGAGGTCCTTGACGCGTACGGTGTAGCGCTCGTCGCCGGTGACGTCGGTCGCGTAGGCGAGCAGCGTGGTCGACGGGCTGACGGTGGACCCGCCCAGGCTGAAGAAGTCGTGGCCCTCGGCGAGTGCGTCGAGGTCGAGCAGCACCTCCTCGCCGGGGAGCGCGGGCTGGTCGTGGGTGACGTCGGCCGGCGTCGGGGGAGTCCAGTCGTCGGGGTCGGTGGCCTTCACCCGGCAGCTGGCGCCGTACTGCTTCCCCTCGAAGCTGCGGCCGTAGTACCAGTAGCCGCGCGACCGCGTCGGGACGCTCAGGTCGGTCTCGAGGGTGCGTGCCTTGATCTCCTCGAAGATCTGCGAGCGCAGGTCGGCGAGGTGGTCGGTCTGCTCCTTGGTGTAGGCGTTCTCGGCCTCGATATAGGCGATGACCTCGGGGTTCTCCTTGTCGCGCAGCCACTCGTAGTCATCGGTCCGGGTCAGGCCGTGGAACTGCTTGGACGAGGGCTTCTTCGGTGCGACGGGGAACTCTGCAGACATGAACGAGACCCTATCCCCGCGCCCCTCGGACACCCGAGCGCGCCTCGAGGATGGCAGGCTGAGTCATCGCACGGCGCTATCGCACAACCGGGTCGCTTGGCGCGATACCGCACTCAAGCGCCGGGACGGCGAGGACAGGCGAGCCAGCGGCGGGGAGCGGCTCAGGGCTCGCTGTAGGGCTGCAGGTCGGGGTCGTCGGCGGCGTAGGAGCGCACCGGGCCGGCAGGCGTCTCGGCGGTCTCGAAGCGCACGGTCACCACCCCGCGCCCCGAGCCCCAGACCCAGCCGCGGCCCATCTCCGCGTGGACGACGTCCATCCCGGCCGCCCAGGTCGGCCGCCGCGACGGCTCGGGCAGCGGGAGCTCGGGCTCGGTGTCCTCGTCGGCGTCCTCCCCGAAGAGGTCCTCCTGGATCCAGTCGGCGAGACCGGAGACGCCGACCCCGAGAAGGCGTACGCCGCCGGCCGTCTCGCCCGCCGTGAACAGCTCGCCGAGCAGGGTCCTGGCCAGGCGGGCGATGGTGCTGGCCTGGTCGGTGGGGGCGGGGAGCGTCGCGGAGCGGTTGATGGTGGTGAAGTCGTAGAGCCGGACCTTGATCGTGATGGTGCGGCCCGAGAGGCCGTTCTTCTTCAGCCGGGCGGCCACCTCGCTGGCCTGCCGGGTGAGGATCTGCTCCATCAGCGGCCGGTCGGTCAGGTCGGTGTCGTAGGTGCCCTCCACGCTGACCGACTTGGCCTCGCGCTCGGGTTCCACGCGCCGGTCGTCCTGGGCCCTGGCCAGCTTGTAGAGGTTGGTGCCGTGGGACTTGCCCACGAGGCGTACGAGCTCCTCGACGCTGACCTGCTCCAGATCGGCGACCGTGTGGATGCCGGCGCGGCGCAGGCGCTCGGTGGTGGCGGGGCCCACGCCGGGGATCACCTTCACGTTCATCGGTCGGAGCAGGTCGAGCTCGGTGCCGGGGGCCACCACGACCAGTCCGTCGGGCTTGTCCAGGTCGCTGGCGATCTTGGCGATGAACTTCGAGCTCGCCAGGCCGACGCTGGCGGTCAGCCCGCCGGTGATCTCGGCGACCTCGGCACGGATCCGGGCCGCGGTCTCGGTCACCGTGCCGACCTCGAGGTCGGGGAGGTCCGCGGCGGCGAGATCGACGAAGGCCTCGTCGAGGGAGAGCGGCTCGACCAGCGGGGACAGGTCACGCAGGATCCCGAAGACCTGCTCGCTGACCTTCTTGTACGCAGGGAAGCGGGGGTAGAGGAAGGCGGCGTGACCGCACAGCGCCCGGGCTTCACGGGTCGACATCGCGGAGCGGACCCCGAAGGTCCTGGCCTCGTAGGAGGCGGTGCTGACCACGCCGCGGCCGCTGATGCCGCCCACGACCACCGGCTTACCGCGCAGCGACGGCTTGTCGCGCTGCTCGACCGACGCGTAGAACGCGTCGAGGTCGAGGTGCATCACCGACGCGTGCGGTCTCATGGTGGCAACCTATCGGGCAGCGGGGACAGCCTCTCCTGGACCGATGCTCCGGGCCGTTGACCATCCACAACAAGCATTCGAACACGGGTTGTGCACAGGTGCGGATATTGACGGCGAGACTGTCGGTCGTCGCGGGGAGCGTGGTCCGCATGACCACGAAACTCTCCATCGCCCGTCCCGAGGACGTCCTCGCCGCCGTTCCCATCCTGCTCGGGTTCCAGCCCGAGAAGTCGATCGTGATGCTCACCTTCGGCGGTGAGCATCAGGTCCACGGCAGGATCGACCTCCCGCCTCCGGGCGAGGTCGAGGGCTGCCTCGACAGCCTGCTCCTGCCCGCCGTGCGTCACCAGGTGCGCGGCGTCCTGCTCGTCCTCTATGACAGCGGCCCGCGCTTCGGCCTGAAGATCGCCCGCCGTCTCGTCGAGAGGCTGGCCGAGTGCGACATCGAGCTGATCGGCTGCCTGCGGGTGCAGGACGGCCGCTGGTTCGACCCGCTCGGCTTCCACGGCGTGCCCGACGAGGGTGTCCCGTTCGACGTCGGCGCCCACCCGTTCCGCGCGCAGGCCGTCTACGACGGGCACATGGTGCGCCGCTCCCGCACCGAGCTGGCCGACTCGATCGCCTCGGTCCCTGCGGCCGTCGCCGAGACCGAGGTGGCGCTGGAGCAGGCGTCCGCGATGAAGGTCTACGAGGTCGGTCGGCTGGTCGACGACGCGATCGCCGGGACGGTGCTGTCGGCGGGCCAGGTCGCCTCCCTGCTGCTCGCGCTGCGCGACCCGCAGCGGCGCGACGCCGCCTGGGGCGGGATGACCCGGGAGGAGGCCAGGGCACACGTGCGCCTGTGGACCGATGTCGTACGCCGCAGCCCCGACGACCACGTCGCCCACCCGGCCGCCGTGCTGGCCTTCGCCGCCTGGCTGGGTGGTGACGGCGCCCTCGCGTGGTGTGCGCTCGACAGATGCTTCGCGAGCGACCAGCACCACGGCCTCGGGATGCTGGTCGCCCACATGCTCGAGGGCGCGGTTCCTCCCACGGCCTGGGAGGAGGCGCTCGGCCAGCCGGCTCAGTCGTTGCGGTAGCGCAGCCGCTTCCACCGGCGACTCAGCTCCGAGCGCGGGTCGACCCACGCGTTGCGGGTCACCACGACGTACGTCAGGGGTGCCCCGACCTCCCGGAACGCCTGCCGCGCGGCGGCGAGCCAGCGGAGGTCGACGTCCTCGATCTCCAGGCCGCCGGGGCGGGTCAGCCACACGATCGGGTCGGGCACGCCGGCGCGGCGACGCATGCTGTGGATGATGTCTGCGCGCAGCCACTGGTCGGTGGGCTCGTCCTCGCGATGGGCGTGGACGACCTCCTTGCCGCCGGGGATGCCGAGGTGGACGAGCGCCAGGAACGATCTCCGGTGCTCGGTGGCGGTGTGGTCCAGCACGGCGCGTCTCAGCCGCTTCTCGAGGACGGGCGAGAGCGGCTCGTGCAGCCCTTCGACGGACGTCTCGGACACGGCGGACGGGGCAGTCATGGAGGCCATGCGCCTAGCGTGCAACGGATGCTGGATCGGCGCGACCCGCTATCCACAGGCATGACCAGGTGGATCACGGCGATATGAGGCAGGATGTCCCTTATGCCTTCGCTCCACATCACCGGCGACGAGGCCGCCGACAAGCTGCTCTCCGAAGATCCGTTCGCGCTGCTGCTGGGCATGGCCCTGGATCAGCAGTACCGGATGGAGGATGCGTTCAAGGGAGGTCACAAGCTGGTGACCCGACTCGGCCATCTGGATCCCGCCAAGATCGCCGACATGGATCCCGACGAGTTCAAGGCGATCGCCTCGACGCCGCCGGCGATCCACCGGTTCCCCGGCTCGATGTCGGCGAAGGTGCAGGGGATCGCTGCGATCGTCACCACCGAATACGGCGGCGACGTCACCCGGCTGTGGACCGAGGCCACCAGCGGCAAGGACCTGCTCAAGCGGATCCAGGCGCTCCCGGGCTTCGGGAAGCAGAAGGCGCAGATCTTCGTCTCGCTGCTCGCCAAGCAGTTGGGCGTCCGGCCCGAGGGCTGGGAGGAGGCCGTCGGCGACTACGCGCTCGATGGTTACCGTTCTGTGGCTGACGTCGTCGACGTTGCGTCGTTGCAGAAGGTGCGTGACTACAAACAGCAGAAGAAGGCCGCAGCCAAAGCTGCCGGATGAGTTCCGGATGAGTTGAGGTGGACACGAGCCCCGGATGGGGACTGTTCACCACCACCGTGGCAGAATGAATCTGCGGCTCTTGACGACCCCGGGCCCTGCCGCGCCCAAACTGAGTTTTTGATAAGTCTCGACCAAGTTCGACGGAGAGGTGTTCGTGTCCTCGAACGCGCGCAAGATACCCGCTGAGGTACTCGCCCACCCTGCCGTGAAGGCACTGATCGACCAGGCCAAGCCGACCGGACGTGTGAGCCCCGACCAGGTCCGCCAGGCCAGCGAGGATGCTGCGGTCGAGCCCAGGCACCTCAAGGCACTGCTCGGTCACCTGAGCACGCTCGGCATCTCGGTGGACCTCGGCACTGCGGTCACCGGCCGCGCCGCTGCGGCGACGACCTCGACCCGGAAGACGACCACCGCCAAGGCGCCGGCGAAGAAGGCTGCGGCCAAGAAGGTCGCTGCCGAGACCGAGAAGCCGGCTGAGAAGCCTGCCAAGAAGGCCGCGGCGAAGAAGGCGGACGAGTCCGAGCCCAAGAAGACGACCGAGATCGACGAGGACGGCGAGGAGATCGTCCTCGAGGACGTGGATGTCGACGTCGATGACGTCGACGAGATCGACGTCGACGACTCGGACGACGACGACACCGACGACGAGGAGACCACCCTCGTCCAGATCGGTCCCGACGGCAAGAAGGTCCTGCCCGACATCTCCGACGAGCAGTTCGAGAAGGACGTCGCCTCCGATCCCACGATCAAGGAGGACGAGAAGGAGGCCGAGAAGCAGAGCTTCGTCGTCTCCACCTCCGACGACACCGACGAGCCCGAGCAGACCGTCATGGTCGCCGGCGCGACCGCAGACCCGGTCAAGGACTACCTCAAGCAGATCGGCAAGGTCCCGCTGCTCAACGCCGAGATGGAGGTCGAGCTCGCCAAGCGGATCGAGGCCGGTCTCTTCGCGGAGGAGAAGCTCGGCAAGGGCGGCAAGATCACCCCGAAGATCCTCGACGAGCTTGAGTGGATCGCCGAGGACGGCAAGCGCGCGAAGAACCACCTCCTCGAGGCCAACCTCCGACTGGTGGTCTCGCTGGCCAAGCGCTACACCGGCCGCGGCATGCTCTTCCTCGACCTGATCCAGGAGGGCAACCTCGGTCTGATCCGTGCGGTCGAGAAGTTCGACTACACCAAGGGCTACAAGTTCTCGACCTACGCGACCTGGTGGATCCGTCAGGCCATCACCCGCGCGATGGCCGACCAGGCTCGCACCATCCGTATCCCGGTGCACATGGTCGAGGTCATCAACAAGCTGGCCCGTGTGCAGCGCCAGATGCTCCAGGACCTGGGCCGCGAGCCCACCCCGGAGGAGCTGGCCAAGGAGCTCGACATGACCCCCGAGAAGGTCATCGAGGTCCAGAAGTACGGCCGCGAGCCGATCTCGCTGCACACCCCGCTGGGCGAGGACGGCGACTCCGAGTTCGGCGACCTGATCGAGGACTCCGAGGCGATCGTCCCGGCCGACGCGGTCTCGTTCACGCTCCTTCAGGAGCAGCTGCACGCGGTGCTCGACACGCTCTCCGAGCGTGAGGCCGGCGTCGTGAGCATGCGCTTCGGCCTGACCGACGGTCAGCCGAAGACTTTAGACGAGATCGGCAAGGTCTACGGGGTCACCCGTGAGCGCATCCGCCAGATCGAGTCCAAGACGATGTCGAAGCTGCGACACCCGTCGCGTTCGCAAGTGCTGCGTGACTATCTCGACTGACCCCCGTTAGTCACACCGAACGCCTTCCCGGATGTCTGGGAGGGCGTTCGCCATTTCTGCAGATTCGCCCGCCACAGGCGCAGATTCGGCTAGGTTGCACGGGTCAGGTGTTCCTCCCCAGGAGGTCTTCTCGTGCCTTTCCATCCCCCACGTCTACAACGGCCGGCCCTGATGGCGGCCGGAGCCCTGCTCGGCGGACTGCTCGTCGCGGTCCCGATCACCGCGGTGGCCTCGGCGGCCGAGCCCGACTGGAAGGCCTGTCTGGTGGGCTCCACCGACCGGCAGACGGTGTTCGAGCGGGCGGCCGAGACCAGCGGTGTGCCGGCCGACGTGCTGCTCGCGGTCTCCCACATGGAGTCGCGCTGGGACGCCCACGGCGCGGCCCCGAGCACCTCCGGCGGCTACGGGCCGATGCACCTCACCGACCTCCCGGCCCTGGCGACAGACACCGAGGCCCATCCCGACCCGCTCGGCAAGGGCGACGGCTCCCACCAGTCCCGCACCGCTCACCAGCGCGAGGAGGCGATCCGGCTGGGTGAGGTCGAGACGCTGCGTACGGCCAACGACATCACCGGGATCCCGGTCTCCGACCTGCGTGAGGACGCGGTCGCCAACATCTGCGGCGGTGCGGCCGTGCTGGCCGACTACCAGGAGGCCGCGGGCGGCGCCGCGACCCTGGCCGACTGGAGCGCAGCCGTCGGCCGCTACAGCGGGGCCGCCGACGAGGGGACCGCACTCAAGTTCGCGCGTCAGGTGTTCGCGACGTTGAGCTCGGGGGAGTCGCGTACGACCAACGACGGGCACCGGGTGACGCTGGCCGCGAAGCCGGTCGCCGCCAGCGAGGAGGCCGTCGGACGGCTCGGCCTCGCCGATCCCAGCACCGAAGAGGCCGTCGAGTGTCCGGCGGTGCTCGGCTGCGAGTCGCTGCCGGCGCCGTACGAGCAGACCGGCGACACGATCGGTGACTACGGCAACCACGACCTCGGCAACCGGCCCGTGGAAGGCTCGATCGACTACATCGTCATCCACGACACCGAGACCTCCTACGACGGCACCGTGCGGCTGGTGCAGGACCCGAACTACCTCGGCTGGCACTACACGCTGCGCTCGGTGGACGGTCACATCGCTCACCACATCCCGGGCAAGGACGTCGGCTGGCACGCCGGCAACTGGTACGTCAACAGCCACTCGATCGGGCTGGAGCACGAGGGCTACGCCGCGAACGGCGCCTGGTACACCGAAGCGATGTACCAGACCTCGGCCACCCTGGTCGGCTACCTGGCCATGAAGTACGGCGTCCCGCTCGACCGCGCCCACATCATCGGCCACGACCAGGTCCAGGGCGTCGCGCCGGCCAACGTCGCCGGCATGCACTGGGACCCGGGCCCCTACTGGGACTGGAACCACTACTTCGACCTGCTCGGGGCCCCGATCAAGGCCGACCGGCGCTCGCGCAGCGAGATCTGGACGGTCGCCCCTGACTTCGACGCCAACACCGGCAACGTGATGACCGGCTGCACCGGGGCGGGCGTGCCGTGCCCGAGCGACCGCGGCACCAACTTCGTCAACGTCTACTCCGCACCCTCCGCCGACGCGCCGCTGCTCGCCGACACCGTTGTCGGCGGCTCGGCCCGGGTCTCCAACTGGGGCCCGCGCCTCGCGGCCGGGCAGAAGGTCGTCGTCAACGACCGGACCCGCGACGACTGGTGGGGCGTCTGGTTCGGCGGCAAGCAGGGCTGGATCCAGAACCCCGACGGCGTACTCCTTCCGTCCGACGGCCAGGTCGTCACGCCGAAGCCCGGCACCACCGCCAAGGTCTACGGCACCGCCTATCCCACGGAGCCCAGCGACTATCCCGCCGGCGTGACACCGCGGAAGATCGCGCCGCTGCAGTACACGATCCCCGCAGGTCAGACGTACGTCCTCGCTGACGCCGAGATCCCGACCGACTACTACAAGGCCAACAACTTCAACTGCGCCACCGTCGACGGAGTCCCCGACTGCATCGTGATCAGCGGCGGCACGACCTACTACCAGATCTGGTTCAACCACCGGATCGCGTACGTCATGGCCGACGACGTGACGGTCACGGACGGCTGAGCGCGCCCGGCGGGGGGAACGGCCGGGCTCAGGTCAGGAACAGGCCCACCACCCAGGTGATGGTGGCGAGGGTGGCGGCGGTGGCGTCGATCAGGATGAACAGGCCGATCGCCTTCATGGCGTTCCAGGTGGAGGCCCGGGCCTCGCCGGCGTCGCCGCCGTGGCGGCGCAGCTCGGCGAGGAAGACGCCGAGGGGGAAGCCGACGAAGACGCCGACGACCGGGATGACGAAGAAGCCGACGACGGCCAGGATCGCGCCGACGATCTGGGTGGACAGCGGCATCCCGGAGTCCTTGAGGCGCTTGCCGGGGATGGCGTACTTGGTGATCAGTCCGATCGCGATGAACGCGGCGGAGATGCCGAAGATCACCCACCCGGTGGGCTCTCCCAGCCAGATGGCCCAGCCGAGGATCGCGGCGGCGACGAGGAGCGCGCCGCCGGGTAGGACCGGGACGATGATGCCGGCGATGCCGAAGGCGATGACCAGCGCGACGAGGACTTCGACGAGACTCACGGAGCGAACCCTAGCCTCGTCGCGCCGAAAAGACGCCGGAGGCCCGGACCGTCGTGGTCCGGGCCTCCGGGGAGTAGGTGGGTGGGGTCAGTTCTTCTCGGTGAGCTTGTGGGTCTCGTCGGTGATCGAGCTCGCGATCTCCTTGAGCTTCTCACCGTGCTCGCGGGCGTGGTGGGCGCAGAACAGCAGTTCGCCGCCGGAGTGGAGCTCCGCGCGTACGTAGGCCTGCGCTCCGCACCGGTCGCAACGGTCCTCGGACGTGAGCGGCGAGCTGGTGGCAACGGCAGTGGTCACATCGGCCTCATTTCTGATCATGATTGCGCCGGGATAACGTACGTGAGTCCTGGATGATTCCCTAGATCGCTAGCGTTTCCTCGCGGACTCTTACCTCCGTCGCACCTCTAATCCTTGCAGTTGTCGCTCCGGGTCGGGGATCCGGGTTGGACCTACCCCACGGGACATCGCTGTCCGTGACAGACATTCTTACCTGTCGACCGACCATTTCGTGCATCGAAACCCGCAAGTTCCGCGTAACGGACCGATCACGACGTACGCGTGCCGCCCGATTGCGCCGGGGCCGCTTGCCGCGTGCCTGCGTGAGTCCCGGGCGTGTCGCACGGTAGATTTCATCTGAGGAAATCCCCCACGCAGCGCCCCAAGCAACAACGCAGCAGCGCAGTACAGCCAGGAGCCGATCATCTCTGACAACACCTACAACGCCGCGCACCTCCTCGTCCTCGAGGGCCTGGAGGCGGTTCGCAAGCGTCCCGGTATGTACATCGGCTCGACCGATACCCGCGGCCTCATGCACTGCCTGTGGGAGATCATCGACAACGGTGTCGACGAGGCGCTGGCGGGAGTCGCCGGCCACGTCGAGGTGACGATGCACGCCGACGGCTCGGTGGAGGTCTACGACGACGGTCGCGGCATCCCGACCGACAAGGAGCCCCGCACCGGGCTCCCGGGCGTCGAGGTGGTCGCGACCAAGCTGCACGCGGGCGGCAAGTTCGGCGGTGGCTCCTACAACGCGACCGGCGGTCTGCACGGTGTCGGTCTCTCGGTCGTCAACGCGCTCTCCAGCCGGATGGACATCGACGTCGACCGCTCGCCGGCCCAGCAGGGGATGTCGTTCCGCCGCGGCGTGCCCGGGGTGTTCGACGGCGACGGCCCGACGGCCGCGTTCACGCCGCAGAGCGGCCTGAGTCGCAAGGGGAAGCGGGTCGCCAAGGGCAAGACCGGCACCCGGATCCGGTTCTGGCCCGACAAGCAGATCTTCACCAAGGACGCGCGCTTCGAGCTCGAAGGGCTGCTCGGCCGCGCCCGGCAGACGAGCTTCATCGTGCCCGGGCTCGAGCTGGTCATCCGCGACCTGTCGGGTCCGGAGAAGATCGAGGAGAAGTTCCGCCACGACGGTGGCATCGCCGAGTTCGTGGACTTCCTGGCCAAGGACGAGCCGGTCAGCGGCGTACTCCGGCTGCAGGGGTCGGACACCTTCACCGAGACCGTGCCGATGCTCGACGACGCCGGCCACATGACCCCGCAGGACGTCGAGCGCGAGCTCGGTGTCGACATCGCGGTGCGGTGGGGGAGCGGCTACGACACCGAGATCCGCTCCTTCGTCAACGTGATCGCCACCCCGAAGGGCGGCACCCACGTCAGCGGCTTCGAGAACGCGCTGACCAAGACGTTCAACGACGCCATGCGCGCGGCCAAGGTGCTCAAGGTCAACGACAAGGACATCGTCAAGGAGGACGTCCTCGAGGGCCTGACCGCGGTCGTGACCGTGCGCCTGGCCGAGCCCCAGTTCGAGGGCCAGACCAAGGAGATCCTCGGCACCCCGGCAGCCCGCAGCGTGGTGCGCAAGGTCGTCGCCGCCGAGATGAAGACGTTCCTCACCGAGTCGCGCGGCGCCCAGAAGCAGCAGGCCAAACTGGTGATGGAGAAGGTGTACGCCGCCTCCAAGACCCGTCTCTCGCTGCGTCAGCAGAAGGAGAACCAGCGGCGCAAGAACGCGCTGGAGTCCTCCGCGCTGCCCTCGAAGCTCGCCGACTGCCGCACCACCGACGACCGTGCCGAGCTCTTCATCGTCGAGGGCGACTCCGCGCTCGGCACCGCCAAGGTGGCCCGCAACTCGGAGTTCCAGGCGCTGCTGCCGATCCGCGGCAAGATCCTCAACGTCCAGAAGGCCTCGGTCGGCGACATGCTGAAGAACGCCGAGTGCTCCTCGATCATCCAGGTGGTCGGCACCGGCACCGGGCGCAGCTTCGACCTCGACGCGGCCCGCTACGGCAAGATCATCTTCATGGCCGACGCCGACTCCGACGGCGCTCACATCCGTACGCTGCTGGCGACCCTGTTCTTCAAGTACATGCCCGAGCTGATCGCCGCCGGCAAGGTCTACACCGCGGTCCCGCCGCTGCACCGGATCGAGATCTCCAACCCGAAGAAGGGGATGGAGAAGTACATCTACACCTACTCCGACCCGGAGCTGCAGCGGAAGCTCGCCGAGCTGAAGAAGAAGAACGTCACCTGGAAGGACCCGGTGCAGCGCTACAAGGGTCTGGGTGAGATGGACGCCGACCAGCTGGCCGAGACCACGATGGACCCCCGTCACCGGACGCTGCGCCGGCTGACGCTGGACGACGCCGACGAGGCCGCGGCGGTCTTCGACCTGCTGATGGGCTCCGATGTGGCTCCGCGCAAGGAGTTCATCGTCGCCGGGGGCGGTCAGCTCTCCGAAGACGACCTGGACTTCTGATGGATCAGAAGGCTGCACGCACGGCGGCGACCAAGGCGTTCAAGGCCGGCGGCATGCCGCTGCGCAAGGGCCACCACCGGCTCGGCGACCCCAAGAGCGACGACATCGTCTGGTACATCGACCTGCGCGCCCAGGGCGCCGGACCGTCCGCGCCGCTGCGCTTCGAGATCGGCTGCTGGGTCGCCGCCCTCGGCCACCCGGAGCCCGAAGGCGGCCCGGTCGACTGCCCGCTGCTGCTGGACCGGCCGGTCGCGGCGACCACGCCCGCCGAGATGGGTGAGGAGGTCGACGAGCTCGTCGGTCTGGTTGGCGACCTGGACTCCGTCGGGGCCCTGCGCGAGGCACTGGCGGACGGAGCGCTCGGGCGGCCGTTGGTCGACCAGTCGCTGCGTACGTTCCTGGACGGGTAGCGTCCTCGACATGCCTCAGCGCTGCGCCAGCAGCGCGAAGAGATCGCCGACCTCGCCGAGGTGGCCGAGCTTGTCGGGGTTGAGGACGTTGTGCATGCGGACGATCCGGTCGCCGTCGACGTCGAGCGCGATGACGCCGAGCAGGGCGCCGTCGGCGCCGCGGGTGAGCATCGCCGGCTGACCGTTGGCGTGGGAGAGCTCCAGACGTACGCCGAAGCGCTCGCCCTGACGCATGAGCCCGAGCAGGAAGCGGGCGACGGCGACGGCGCCGAGCATCGGCTTCTGGATCGCCGGAGCCCGGCCGCCACCGTCGGCGACGAACACGACGTCGTCGGCCAGCAGCCGCTCCAGGCCGCTGACGTCGCTCGTCGACAGCGCGGCGACGAACTGGGAGGCCAGCTGGTCGCGACGCTCGGGTGAGGGCTCGAAGCGGGGCGTGCCGTCGGCGATCCGCTTGCGGGCACGGGTGAAGATCTGGCGGCAGTTGGTCGCGCTCTTGTCGACGACCGGGGCGATGTCCTCGTAGTCGTAGGCCATCACCTCGCGCAGCACGAACACCGCGCGCTCGACCGGCGTGAGCGACTCCAGCAGGACGAGGAAAGCGGTGCTGACGGTCTCGTCCAGCTCGAGGCGGTGGCTCGGGTCCTCGTCGGAGATCAGGATCGGCTCGGGCAGCCAGGGCCCGACGTACTGCTCGCGGCGGTGGCGTGCCGAGCGGAGGGTGTCGATGGCGATCCGGGTGGTGACGGTGGTGGCGTACGCATCCAGGTTGTCGATCTCGCCCGACTCCTGCGTGCTGCGGTGCATCCGCAGGAACGCCTCCTGCACGATGTCCTCCGCCTCGGCGACGCTGCCGAGCATCCGGTAGGCGATCGAGAACATCAGCGGGCGAAGCCCGTCATGGGCGCTTGCGAGGTCCACGGTCGCAGGACCTTACGCCAGCTGTCACAGCAGCGCATGCCGTTTCGTCGGTGGGGTCGACAACGACGAAAGGAACAGGAAATGCGCATCTTCATCGCAGGCGGAACCGGCGCAGTCGGCATCAGGACGGTGCCGCTGCTCGTGGCCGCCGGACACGAGGTGTACGGCTCGACCCGTCGTGACGCGGGGTGCGAGGCCCTGGCCCGGATGGGCGCGACCGGGATCGTGATGGACCCGCTGGACGCGCAGAGCGTCCGGGACGCCGTGGCCAAGGCCGAGCCCGAGGTCGTCGTCCACCAGCTCACCGCGCTGAGCGGGATGACCGGGAACATGAAGAAGTGGGACCAGGAGTTCGCGATGACCAACCGGCTGCGTACCGAGGGCACCGACCACCTGCTCGCGGCCGCTCGGGAGGTCGGCGCGCGCCGGTTCGTCGCGCAGAGCTACGGCGGCGGCTGGACCTACGAGCGCACCGGCGGCTGGGTCAAGGACGAGAGCAGTCCGCTCATCGACGACCCCGGCAAGGAGGCCCGGCGATCCCTGGCGGCGATCCGTCACCTCGAACACGCGGTCACCGCTGCCACCGACCCTTCGACAAGCTCAGGACACCGCCTCGAGGGCCTGGTGCTGCGGTACGGCAACTTCTACGGTCCGGGCAACGCGGCGTCGCGGGAGGGCACCATCGGCGAGCTGCTGCGCGCCGGGAAGCTGCCGGTGGTCGGCGGTGGCACCGGGGTGTGGTCGTTCGTGCACATCGATGACGTCGGCTCCGCGACCGCCGCGGCGGTCGAGGGTGGTGAGCCCGGGGTCTACAACATCGTCGACGACGAGCCGGCGCCGGTGAACCAGTGGATGCCGTTCCTGGCCGAGCAGGTCGGTGGCCGGAACCCGATGCGGCTCCCGGCCTGGATCGCCCGGCCGCTGATCGGCGAGTTCGGGGTCGCGATGATGACCTCCGTGCGCGGCTCCTCCAACGCCAAGGCGAAGCGGGAGCTCGGCTGGACGCCGTCGTACGCCACCTGGCGCGAGGGCTTCCGGACCGGGATCGGCTGACGGCGCGCTGAGGTGGTTATGGTGGCGCGGTGAAGATGATCGCGTTGCAGGACGAGTGGTGGCCGGAGATGACCTGCTTCGGGTGTGGGCCGGCCAACGCGGAGGGTCTCCAGCTGAAGAGCTACCCGCAGCTGGACGGGAGCGTGACCGCGACCTTCCAGCCGTGGCCGCAGCACGACAACGGCGGCGGGTTCCTCAACGGCGGGATCATCGCGACCCTGCTCGACTGCCACAGCGCCGCCGCGGTGCACCAGGAGGCGTTCCTCAACGGCTGGATGCCGGCCGAGGGGGAGTCGCTCGCCTATGTGACGGCCGGGATCGACGTACGCTACCGCCGGCCGGCTCCGCTGCGGGAGCCGGTGACCCTCGTCGCGTCCACCAAGGACGCCGGCGAGGACCAGATCACCTCGCTGGTGCGGCTGGAGTGGGACGGGAAGGTCCGCGCCGAGGGCGAGGCGCTCTGGAAGCGGTGGCGCCCGCGCAGCTAGCAGATCGGCAGAAGCAGGAACGGCCCCCAACCACGTCGGGGGCCGTTCCTCGTCACATCAGTCGAGCAGCTCGGTCACGGTGCCGGCGGCCACCGTGCGCCCGCCCTCGCGGACCGCGAAACCGAGGCCGACCTCCATCGCGATCGGCTTCTCCAGCTCCACCCCGAGCTCGATCGTGTCGCCGGGCATGACCAGGGCGATGTCACCCAGGTCGATCCCGCCGGGCACGTCCGTGGTCCGGAAGTAGAACTGCGGCCGGTAGTCCGCGGCGAACGGCGTGTGCCGCCCGCCCTCGGCCGTGGTCAGCGCGTGCAGGTTCGCCCGGAACCTCCGGTGCGGACGTACGCTGCCCGGCAGTGCCACCACCTGGCCGCGACGTACCTCGTCGCGCTTGACGCCACGCAGCAGCACCGCCGCGTTGTCGCCCGCCTCGGCGGACTCCAGCGACTTGCCGAACGTCTCCATGCCGATCGCCGTGCTGGTGATCGTCGTGCCGAGGCCCACGACCTCGACGGCGTCGCCGACCTTCAGCGAGCCACGCTCGACGGCACCGGTGACGACCGTGCCGCGGCCGGTGATGGTCACGACGTTCTCGATCGGCATCAGGAACGGCTCGCCGAGCTCACGCTCCGGAACCGGCACGTAGTCGTCGATCGCGTCGAGCAGGTCGCCGATCGCGGCGGTCCACTCCGGGTCGCCCTCGAGCGCCTTCAGGCCGGAGACCCGGACGACAGGCACGTCGTCGCCGGGGAACCCGTACTCGGAGAGGAGGTCGCGGACCTCCAGCTCGACCAGGTCGAGCAGCTCCGGGTCGTCGACGGTGTCGGCCTTGTTGAGCGCCACCACCAGGTACGGCACACCCACCCGGCGCGCGAGCAGCACGTGCTCCCGCGTCTGCGGCATGGCGCCGTCCTGGGCGGAGACGACCAGGATGGCGGCGTCGACCTGGGCGGCGCCGGTGATCATGTTCTTCACGTAGTCGGCGTGCCCGGGCATGTCCACGTGCGCGTAATGCCGGGTGGCGGTCTCGTACTCGACGTGCGAGATGTTGATCGTGATCCCGCGCTGGAGCTCCTCCGGGGCACGGTCGATGCCGTCGAAGGCGATGAAGCGGTTCACGTCAGGGGCGCGCTCCGCGAGCACCTTGGTGATCGCGGCGGTCAGCGTCGTCTTGCCGTGGTCGACGTGACCCATCGTCCCGATGTTGAGGTGCGGCTTGGTCCGCACGAACTGGCTCTTGGCCATGAGAGTTCCTTGTGTGTCAGAAGATTTCGGGGTGAGCCAGGACCCTCCGGCAAGCCCTCACAGCGCTGTCACCGCGGTGAGGGGGCCGGTGCGGGCGACCCTCCTCCGCGGGTCCTGCGAGACAGGAGGAGGGTCAGCTTCGAGCGCCGGTGCAATCGACTGACGGAGCCCACGCGAGAGCGCCCGTCAGGCTGGTGCCTGACAGGTGGTGCTCGGAAACCACGCGGAACATGTGCATCACGGTAGGTGTCAACACAGACACCCGCAATGTAATTCCCGGCTAGCGCGCCTCCAACCGGACGACGACGGACTTCGAGGTGGGGGTGCGGCTGCCGTCGGCGTAGGAGTCGAGCGGGATGAGGACGTTCGTCTCCGGGAAGTACGCCGCGGCGGACCCGCGAGGGGTGCCGTAGGCGACGACGCGGAACCCCTCGGCGCGGCGCTCGCCGTCGGCCCACACCGAGACGATGTCGACGGTGGCGCCGTCGGCGATGCCGAGCTCACGGAGGTCGTCGGGGTTGACGAAGACGACGTGGCGGCCGCCCTTGATGCCGCGGTAGCGGTCGTTGTAGCCGTAGACGGTGGTGTTGAACTGATCGTGGGACCGGAGCGTCTGCAGCAGCAGGTGGCCCGGGGGAGCGGAGATCGCGGTCAGCGGGTTGGCGGTGACCCGGGCGCGGCCGGTGGCAGTGTTGAAGGTGCGGGAGTCGCGGGGACCGTTGGGCAGGGCGAAGCCGCCGGGCGTCTTCAGCCGGGCCTCGAAGTCCTCGAACCCGGGCACCACCGCGGAGATGTGCCAGCGGATCCGGGAGTAGTCGATGCCCATCGTGGCCCAGTCGATGCCCTTGTCCGAGCCGAAAAGGGCGTCGCCGATCGCGCAGATGATGCCGACCTCGCTGCGCAGCTCCTTCGATCCCGGGAGCAGGCGGCCGTAGGAGGCGTGGACCATGCCCATCGAGTCCTCGACGGTGACGTACTGCTCCCGGCCGCCGGTCTCGTCGCGCTCGGTGCGGCCAAGGCAGGGCAGGATCAAAGCCTCACGGCCGTGGTGGAGGTGGCTGCGGTTGAGCTTCGTGGAGATCTGGACGGTGAGGCCGACGCCGGCGAGCGCCGCGGTCGTGACGGCGGTGTCGGGCGTCGCGGCAGCGAAGTTGCCACCGAGGGCGAGGAAGACGTCGACGGCGCCGTCGCGCATCGCCTCGATCGCGGCAACCACGTCGTAGCCCTCCTCGCGCGGCGGGGTGATGCCGAACTCGTCACGGACGGCGTCGAGGAACCACGCCGGCGGCTTCTCCCAGATGCCCATCGTGCGGTCGCCCTGCACGTTGGAGTGGCCACGGACCGGGCACGCGCCGGCGCCGGGCTTGCCGATGTTGCCGCGCAGCAGGAGGAACGAGGCGATCTCGCGGATGGTGGCGACCGAGTTCTTGTGCTGGGTCAGGCCCATCGCCCAGCACACGATGATGCGCTCGCGGCTCTCGACCAGGTCGGCCAGCGACTCGATCTCCTCACGGGAGATGCCGCTCAACCGGGTGATCTCGTCCCACTCCATCGCCGCCCACGCCTGCGCCGCGACCTCGAAGCCGTCGGTGTGCTCCTCCAGGAACGCGTGGTCGACGGCGTCGCGCTCGACGAGGACCTTGTTGATCCCGGCGAACAGGGCAAGGTCGCCGTTGACCTGGACCGGCACGTGGAGGTCGGCGAGCTTGGTGCCGACGCCGGTGACGCCGCGTACGGTCTGGGGGTTGCGGAACCGGCCGAGCCCAGCCTCGCGGAGCGGGTTGACCGACACCACCTTCGCGCCGTGCTCCTTGGCGGACTCGAGCGCGGTGAGCATCCTCGGGTGGTTGGTGCCCGGGTTCTGGCCGACCACGAAGATCAGGTCGGAGTGCTCGGCCAGGTCGTCGTAGGTGACGGTGCCCTTGCCGATGCCGATCACCTCGCCGAGGGCGGTGCCGCTGGACTCGTGGCACATGTTGGAGCAGTCGGGGAGGTTGTTGGTGCCGAGCTGGCGGGCGAGCAGCTGGTAGACGAACGCGGCCTCGTTGGACGCTCGCCCGGAGGTGTAGAAGACCGAGCGGTCGGGGGCGGTGGACCGCATCCGGTCGGCGATCAGGCCGATCGCGTCGGCCCACGAGATGGGGGAGTAGTGGGTCTCGCCGGGGCCGATGTACATCGGCTCGGTCAGCCGGCCCTGCGACTCCAGCCAGTGGTCGTCGCGCTCGTCGAGGGAGGCGACCGAGTGAGCCGCGAAGAAGTCGCGGTCGACCCGCTTGCGGGTCGCCTCCCACGCCACCGCCTTGGCGCCGTTCTCGCAGAACTCCGCCGCCTTGCGGTGGTCGGGGTCGGGCCAGGCGCAGGAGGGGCAGTCGAAGCCGCCGACCTGGTTGACCTTGAGCAGGGTCTGCAGGCTGCGCCGCGGACCCATCTCGCGCAGCGCGTACTCCATCGAGTGCGCCACCCCGGGGATCCCGACCGCGGCCGTCTCCGGCTCGCTGACGCGGAGGGTGGGCTCGGGCAGGTCTGCGGGGAGTTCGGTGCTCACCCTCCGCAGGCTACTCCGTGGCGATCGCCTTGAGGACGTCTTCCCTCCCGGCGCGGATGGCCGGGAGGAGGGCGGCCAGGACACCGACGACCACCGCGATCCCGAGGAAGACGGCCAGCTGGTCGAGCGGCACCCACAGGCTGGTCAGGTCGTCGCGCAACGCGTCGCGCAGCAGGACCCCGAAGAGCACCCCGAGGGCGAGCCCGAGCACGGCGCCGAGCACCGCGATCGTCACCGACTCCAGGGTGATCATCCGGCGCAGCTGGCCGCGGGAGAGGCCGATGGCGCGCAGCAGGCCGATCTCACGGGTGCGCTCGATGACGCTGAGGCCGAGGGTGTTGACGATGCCGATCACCGCGATCACGATCGCCAGCGCGAGCAGGCCATAGATCATGTAGAGCAGCTGGTTGACCTGACCCTTGATCGACTCCGCGAACTCGTCCTTGTCCTGTACGGCGACCACCGGCCGGTCCTCGACGAGCTTGTCGAGGCGATCGTGGACGACGGCGGGATCGGCGCCGCGCGCGAGCACGATGCTGAGCGAGGCGTCCTCCCGCGGCACCTTGGCCGCCACGAGGTCCTCGATGCGTACGGTGATCTCTCCGGTCACCTGGCTCTCCGCGATGATCCCGCTGATCTGCGGGTGGAGCTGGCGGCCGCTGCGCACGGTGAGGTCGATGCGGTCACCGAGCCGCCACTTGTGCTCCTTGGCGACCTCGTCGGTGACCAGCACCTGGCCGGGCTTCACGTCGTCGCTGCCCTCGAGCACCTCGAGGTCGTAGATCTTCGACAGGTGCTCGTCGACGCCGAAGAGGAACGCCGCCTCGTTCTTCTTGGGGTTCTGCAGGTCCAGCTTGCCGACGACGGCCTGGGCGATCTGCGAACGGGAGACGGTCGCGACGCCCTCGACCGTCTCCATCTCGTCTCCGATCGACGTCGGGAACGGGGTGAAGGTCGGGCTCTGCACGACCAGGTCGGGCTTGAACTGCTCCTCGACGACGTCGGTGATCGAGGCGTTCATCGAGGCGGCGAGCACCCCGATCAGGGAGACCAGGGCCAGCCCGATCATCAGCGCCGAGGCGGTCGCGCCGGTGCGCCGCGGGTCGCGCATCGCGTTCTGCCCGGCCAGCTTGCCGGTCATCCCGAAGACCGTCCCCGAGACCGTACGCAGCGCCGCCAGCACCGGGCGGCCCAGGAACGCACTGATCCAGGCGACCGAGAGGATCGAGACCCCGGCCCCGACACCCACCCACAGCGCCGGGCTGGTCGGCACGTCGAACCCGCCGGGCAGGCTGATCTCGGGGATCCCGATCCGCGGCATCGCCGCGAGCACCAGGCCGACCGCGAGCAGGACGAGCCCGACCGACGTACGCAGGACGGCGGATCTGACCGGAGGCTGGGTGTCCTCGCGCATGGCGGCGACCGGCGGCACCTTGGCGGCCCGGCGGGAGGGAAGGAGGGCGGCGGCGAGCGTGACGCAGACGCCGACGGCGTAGGAGATCCAGATCGTGCGCGGGGTGAGGACGAGGACGTCGGAGGCGATCTCCAGCCCCGCCTGGCGGAAGGCGGCGGCCAGGCCGTGGGCGAGCCCCCAGCCGGCGAGGACGCCGATGGTGGCCGCGACCAGCGCCATCACCAGCGCCTCGAACAGCACCGAGGTGGTGATCTGGCGGCGGGAGGCGCCCAGGGCGCGCAGCAGCGCCAGCTGGCGAGAGCGCTGCGCGATCAGGATCGAGAAGGTGTTGACGATGATGAAGGCGCCGACGATCACGGCGATCACCGCGAAGACGATCAGGAAGACCGAGATCACGTCGAGGAAGTCGCCGATGGCGTCCTCCGACTCGGCGACCACCTTGTCGCCGGTGACGGCCTCGAAGCCCTTCGGGAGCACCGTGTTCGCGGCCGCGGCCAGCTCCTTCTGGCTCACCCCGTCGGCGGCGGTCAGCGAGACCGCGGAGTAGACGTCCTTGCCCTCGGTGAACAGGTTCTGGGCACCGGCGGTGCTGAAGACGAGCAGCTGCGCGCCGGCGGTGCCGCCGCCGTTGAAGGCGGCGATGCCGGTGAGGGTGACCCTGCGCTTGGTCTCGCCCTGCGGCGCGATCAGGGTGACGCTGTCGCCGACCCGGTAGCCGGCCTTCTCCGCGGTGCCCTCGTCGAGGACGATCTCCTTCTGGGTGTCTGCCCACCGCCCCTCGTGGAGCTCGAGCATCGGCTCGCCGAGGAGGTTGGGGGAGCCGGTGTGGTTGAAGGCCAGCGTCGGAGCACCCGAGCTGCTGACCAGCTTGTCGTCGGTGTCGAGGACGTAGAGCCCCGCACCCTGGACGACGCCGTCGGCGCGGGCGACCTCAGGCAGCGTACGCAGCCTCTCGATGGCCTCCGGCCGCAGCATGGCCGCGCTGCCACCGCCGGGCCGGGCGGCCGCCTCGGTCGCGGTGGCGCTGTTGGTCGGGCGCACCTGGCCGTCGGGCGTGGACCCGTTGATGATGCCGGAGAAGGTGCGGTCGAGCCCGTGCGAGAAGGTGAGTACGCCGGCCAGGAAGGCGACGCCCAGCACGATCGCGAGCGTCGACATGAGCAGGCGTACCTTGTGTGCTGCGAGGTTGCGCAGCGTCAGCCGGAGCACCTCAAACGCCCTCACCGATCGGAGCCAAGCCCATCGCCCGGGACTGCAGGTCGGACATGTGGCCGAGGATCTCCTCGCGGCTCGGCTTGGCGAGCTCGTCGACGATCCGGCCGTCGGCGAGGAAGACCACGCGGTCGCAGTAGGAGGCCGCGACCGGGTCGTGGGAGACCATGACGATGGTCTGGCCGAGGTCGTCGACGCTGCGGCGCAGGAAGTCGAGGACCTGTGCGGCGGAGGTGGAGTCGAGGTTGCCGGTCGGCTCGTCGGCGAAGACGATGTCGGGCTTGGAGACCAGCGCGCGGGCGCAGGCGACCCGCTGCTGCTGTCCGCCGGAGAGCTCGCTCGGCTTGTGCTTCAGCCGCGGCCGCAGGTCGACCGTGTCGATGACCTGGTCGAACCATCCCGGGTCCGGCTTCTTCCGGGCCAGGGAGAGCGGCAGCAGGATGTTCTCCTGCGCGGTCAGCGTCGGCACCAGGTTGAACGCCTGGAACACGAACCCGATCTTGTCGCGTCGCAGCGCGGTGAGGCGGCGGTCGCGCAGCTTCCCGAGCTTGCGACCGCCGACGATCACCTCACCGGTCGTGGGCTTGTCGAGCGCGGCCAGGCAGTGCATCAGCGTCGACTTGCCCGAGCCGCTGGGGCCCATGATGGCGGTGAACTGCCCGGCATAGAGGTCCAGGCTCACACCGTCGAGCGCGCGGACCTCCGCAGCGCCCTTGCCGTAGGTCTTGCGCAGGTCGATCGCCTGGGCGGCGATCTCGAGTCGGTCTGCGTCGGTCACGACCCCAACTCTGGCTCACCCATGGTGAGCGCGCATCGGGGTTTCTACCGATTGTCGTAGATCTCGACCCGCTTCGCGGGTTCGCAGGCTCAGATCTTCTGGTTGAGCAGACCCGTGTCGACGTCGTAGATGAACCCACCGACCTTGACGTCCTCGGGGACGAACGGGTGCGAGCGGACCTTGGCGACATCCTCGGCGAGCGCGCGGACCTGGTCGTCGACGACGACGGTCAGGTCGAGCCAGGAGGCGTCCTGGCCGGCGGACTCGGCGAGCTTGGTGCGCAGCTCGGCCTCGGTGTTGGAGGCGACCGCACAGCGGGTGTGAGGCACGATCAGGATGCGCTTGACGTTGAGGAGGTGCACGCCGAGCACGAGCGCCTCCATCGCCTGCGGGGTCACCCGGCCGCCGGGGTTGCGGAAGATCTTGGCGTCGCCGAGGCCCAGGCCCAGCAGGGCGAGCGGCTCGATGCGGGAGTCCATGCAGGTCACGATGGCGACGCCGGCGTGGGCGACGCCGTCGAAGCCTCCGTTGTCGAACTTCTCGGCATATTCACGGTTCGCGGCAAGCAGGTCATCGAAATCGGCCATGGGGTCAAGGTAGTCGATATCGCGGCGACGACTTCGGGCTGTGTCAGATAGCGTGCGCGATGTGATCGACGCCCTACTCGAGCCCAGCGACCTGCCCCACCGGCTGCCCCGCTTCGCGGACATCTCGATCGACGACTACGGCCCGGCGATCGAGCACGGGATGGCCGAACAGCTGGCGGCGCTGACCACGATCACCTCCTCCGGCGAGGAGCCGACGTTCGAGAACACCCTCGTCGCCCTGGAGCGCTCCGGGGAGACGCTGGACCGGGTGCTGCGGGTCTTCTTCGCACAGCTCTCCGCGGACTCCACCGACGCGCTGGAGGAGCTCCACACGGCGTACGCTCCGCGGCTGGCGGCCCACCACGACGCGATGCTCCTCGACGACGCGCTCTTCGCGCGGGTGAACGCGGTCTACGAGAAGCGGGACGAGCTGGAGGGCGAGGACCGCTACCTCGTCGAGCGCTACCAGCGCGACTTCGTGCTCGCCGGCGCTGCGCTTGGGGAATCGGAGAAGGCGCGGCTGCGCCAGCTCAACCAGGAGATCTCGGCGCTGGAGGCGGCCTTCTCACAGGCCTCGCAGGCCGACTCCAACGACCTCGCGGTCGTCGTCGACAGCGTCGAGGAGCTCGCCGGGCTGACGCCGGGCGAGATCTCCGCGGCCGCGGCGGCTGCCGAGGGTCGGGGCCTGCCGGGCAAATACCTGATCACGCTGACCCTGTTCACCGCCCACCCCTACCTGTCCGTGCTGGAGAACCGCGAGCTCCGGCAGCGGCTGTTCGAGGCGCAGCTCGCGCGCGGGTCGCGCGGCAACGACAACGACACCCGCTCCATCGCGCTCGACGCGCTTCGGCTGCGGGCCGAGAAGGCGCAGCTGCTCGGGTTCGACAGCTACGCGGGCCTGGTGACGGCCGACAACACGGCCGGCACGCCCAAGGCCGTCCGCGACATGCTCGAGCGGCTGGCCGCGCCGGCGGCGCGCAACGCGCGGGCCGAGCAGGCCGCGCTGGAGGCTTCGGCGGGTGGGCCGATAGAGGCGTGGGACTGGCCCTACTACGCGGAGAAGGTCCGGGCCTCCGAGTACGACGTCGACCTGGCCGTCCTGCGGCCGTGGTTCGAGGCCGACCGGGTGCTGCGCGACGGCGTCTTCTTCGCCGCCGGCCGGCTCTACGGGCTGACCTTCGAGGAGCGCCCCGACCTGCAGGGCTACCACCCGGACGTACGCGTCTTCGAGGTCTCCCGCGACGGCGAGCCGATCGGGCTCTACCTGCTCGACCTCTACACCCGCGACTCGAAGAAGGGCGGTGCCTGGATGAACTCCTACGTCACCGCCAACACGCTGCTGGGCGAACCGTCGGCGATCGTGACCAACAACCTCAACGTGCCCAAGCCGGCACCGGGGGAGCCGACGCTGCTGACGTTCGACGAGGTCAACACCCTGTTCCACGAGTTCGGGCACGCGCTCCACGGGCTGCTGGCGCGGGCGACCTACCCGCGGTTCGCGGCGACGGCGGTCTACCGCGACTTCGTGGAGTACCCCTCCCAGGTCAACGAGATGTGGATGCTGTGGCCCGAGGTGCTCGCCAACTACGCGGTGCACTACGAGACCGGCGAGCCGATCCCCGCCGACGTGCTCGGCAAGCTCGAGGCGTCGTCGACGTTCAACGAGGGGTTCGCGACCTCCGAATACCTGGCGGCCGCGCTCATCGATCTGGCCTGGCACGAGCTGGGGCCGGGCGACGTACCCACCTCGCGGGAAGCGGTGGGAGAGTTCGAGGCGGCCGCGCTCGCGGCGGTCGGTCTGGACAACCCGGCGGTGCGACCGCGCTACTACACGGCCTACTTCAAGCACATCTTCGGCGGTTACGCCTCGGCCTACTACTCCTACATCTGGTCGGAGGTCCTCGACGCCGACACGGTCGCCTGGTTCAAGGAGAACGGCGGCCTGACCAGGGAGAACGGCGAGGCGTACGTCCGCTACGTGATCGGCATCGGTGGCACTCGTGACCCGCTGGAGTCCTACGCGGAGTGGCGCGGCCGACCGGCCCCGATCGCTCCGCTGCTGGAGCGCCGCGGCCTGGCCTGAGGCGATCAGAAGCCCCCTTGTCAACCATGCGGTTGACAAGGGGGCTTTCTTGCGCTTTCCTTTTAATCAACCAATCGGTTGACTACTGAGGGTGGTGGGGAAGATGACGGTGATCATGCAGGCGGTGGTGTCGGTCGACGGGTTCATCGGCTACGAGGACGACATGCCGGGGCACCTTTTCGACTGGTACAACAACGGCGACGTCGAGGTGCTCGGCGGTGCCGGCCGGATCTCGAAGGCGTCGTGGGACTACGTACGCGACTTCTGGGAGACCTCGACGACGATGGTGATCGGGCGTCATCTCTTCGACATCACCAACGGGTGGGAGGGCCGGCCGCCGACCGGCGAGCACGTGGTGGTCGTCAGCCACCGGCCCAAGCCGGAGGGCTGGCATCCGGAGGCCAGCTATCACTTCGCGACCTCGGTCCAGGCGGGCATCGCCAAGGCGAAGGAGCTGGCGGGCGGCACGCCGATCGGGCTGTGCGCCGGCGACGTCGCGGTCAGGCGCTCGCCGCGGGACTGGTCGACGAGATCCAGCTCGATGTCGCGCCTCTCCTCATCGGCAGGGGGAAGCCGTTCTTCGGGACGTACGCGGACTCGGTGCTGCTCAGCGATCCCGAGGTGGTCCAGGGCGACCGGGTGACCCATCTGCGATACCGCGTCGAGGGCCCGGCCGACCCTGGCCACAAGGCCTGGGAGGCCTGAGGGTCAGCGGTCCCGCGGGTCCGCCGGGCCTGCCCAGCTGGACTGGGGGTCGCTGGCGGGGAAGGTCTCCTCCTCGGTCTCGTCCTGGCGGTCGCGCTCTTCGCCTTCCTCCTCGACCCGCTCCGGGGTGGGGAAGGGGATCGGGGCCTCGGTGCTCTCGTCAGCGCCGGTCTCGGGGTCCTTCGTTTCCTTCTCGACCATGGTTCTGCTCCCATCTGAGGACTTCGAGGGTTGTCGTTCGATGCCGTTCGGCATCCACTGTGCCACGCGTAGGTGACGTCAGGATCTGCTCAGCGCGTCCCGGACGCGGTCGACGATGGAGTGGAACGGCATCGTGGCGAGCTGCTTGGGCACCGATCCCGCGGAGCCGGGGTGAGGATGGGTCGGTGCGACCATCTCGGCCGCGGAGAGCCGCTTGCCCATCGTGTGGCGGGCGGCCTCGTCGAGCGTCGCCAGGAGCAGCGGGAACTCGACACGCTCCTCCTCCTCGGCGTGCTGATCGACCGCGATCTGGAAGATCGGGAAGCTCTCGTCGAACTCCGGACTGTCGACGCCGACCTCCTCGAGGCGGGCCAGCATCTCGCTGGCCTCCTTCTCGTCGGCGTTGAGCGCCTTGGTCAGCGTCTCGCCGCCGTGGACGGCCGCGACCGGGTGGACGACGAGCTCCTCGGCGGTCTCGTGCACGGCGAGCAGGACGCGCAGGTCGTCGAACGCCTGGCGCTTGGCCGCGCCCTCGGAGTTGCCGACGGTCGCGCAGAGCTGCCGGATGCCGGCGTGCTGGTGCAGCAGGATCCTGACCACGTCGCCCTCGGGGAGCTCGGAGGCCCTCTTGAGGTCTTCGGTCACGTGGGACATGGATGTGCTCCTCACTCAGGGGTCTGGGTGGACGTCAGCCCTGGTACCCGCGGCGTGTTGTGGGCATACACCTGTCCAAGTGACCGCGGATCTGAGAGGGTTCAGGTGTGATGAGGGTGGGGGTTGTGCGGGTTGCAGTGGTCAGTCCGCAGGAAGTTGTGATGCGCGGGCTGACGACGATGCTCGCGGACTTTCCCGACCGCGTGGTCGTGACCGCGCTGCCGTCGGTCCGCAGCAAGGCGCCGGGAGTCGACGTGATCCTCTACGACACCCTCGGTCTGCACCTGACCGACGGCTCGGAGCTCACGCACATCCTGGAGGAGACCGACGCCAAGGTCTTGATCTTCAGCCGCGACATGCGCCCCGACCTTCGGGCCAAGGCCTACTCGCTGGGCGCGCCGGCGTGGGTGTCGATGAGTGTGCACGCCGGTGAGCTCGTACGCGCCATCGAGCTGACCGCCGCCGGCGAGACGCTCGGGGAGCGCGATGACCGGCTCGGCATGGTCGCCGGACTCACCACGCGCGAGGTCGAAGTGCTGGCCCTGATCACCCAAGGACTGTCCAACAAGGACATCGCCGAGAAGCTCGTCGTGAGCGTGAACACGCTGAAGAGCCACATCCGGCAGGCCTACCGCAAGATCGAGGTCAACACCCGCAGCCAGGCGGTCAGCTGGGCGATCACCCACGGATTCGCTCCGCCTGACGAGAATTCCGTGGAGTCCGGTGCATCCGTGGGTGCCCGGATGGTTACCGATACCGTATCGACAGAGCAGTCTGGGTGACTTCCCCCTACCTTCGGGATCGGGGAGTGACACCACGACTGTGCTGTCGGTGCCGCGGTCCCGGTAACGGACCGGGACCGCGGTTCTAACCCTCAGGGGTGAGTGTGCTGTGGGGGTTGAGCTCACCCCTGGGGGCCATTTCTCCCCTCGATCCTGTCATTCGGGCCGGTTTGCGCGACAGACTCGAGGCATGCACAGCACACAGGACGCACCGCTTCTGGCTCCCCGTCAGCGGGAGGATCTGGTCGTACGCCACCTCCCGGTGGCGCGCTCCCTGGCTGCCCGCTACTCGGGTCGTGGCATCGAGGTCGATGATCTCCGCCAGGCCGCGCGGATGGGTCTGGTGAAGGCTGCGCGCCGCTACGACCCCACGCAAGGTGCGTTCCTGAGCTATGCCGTCCCGATGGCCAAGGGCGAGGTGCGCCGCTGCTTCCGCGACCTCTCCCGCTGCGTACGTCCTCAGCTGGTGGAGAACGACGAGGACGGGTCGCTCGTGGAGCAGGTCGGTGAGCTCGACCCCGGCTTCGATGATGCCGAGGCTCGGGTGATGGTGGGGGCAGCCCTGCAGGAGCTCGACGAGACCGAGCTCCTGGTGCTGCGGCTGCGCTACGCCGAAGGTCTCACCCAGAGCGAGATCGGCGAGAGGATCGGCGCCACGCAGGCGCAGGTCTCGCGTACGCTCGCGCGGATCCTCCGTCGGATGCGAGTCGCCGTCGCCGCGTAGCGGGCGACCGTCGTGGGTACCGGTCGACCATGAGTACTCCAGCCGTCATCTTCACCGTGATCGGGGTGATCGTCGTCCTGGTCGGCATCGCGGCCTGGCTCTACGACGCCCGCCGGAACAAGCGCGTCGCCGATGACGCGGAGCGCTTCGATCAGCCCAGAAGGTCGCGATGGCCGAGAAGGAGGAGTTGAGATGCCGCAGCGTGCCTGGAGCAAGAAGCGAGAACGACAGTACGAGCACATCAAGAAGGGTCTGCTCGACCGCGGCGAGAGCGAGGACACCGCTGAGGAGATCGCGGCTCGCACGGTGAACAAGGAGCGTGCCCGTGAGGGCGAGTCCCGCGAGAGCAGCCGTACGTCGACCCAGGACATCTCCTCGGGGCGTCGTGGAGGCTTGCGTAGTCACCGGGGGGCTGGTGGGCGGACCAAGGCTCAGTTGTACGAAGAGGCCAAGGACAAGAACGTCAAGGGGCGTTCGAAGATGAGCAAGGCTGAGCTGGAGAAGGCTGTCGGTCGGTAGGTTTGTACGTGGGGCTGTGGGCGCCGCCGACCCTTTCTCTGAGGGAAAACTTGGCTGCCTATCGGGGCGGCGGCCCGGGTGTGGCGCAGCAGATGAAGTTGTTTCGCTGGCCGCGAAAGTGGGGGTTGACCTGGGAAAATAGGTTCCCGAAGGGGTGGTTCCGGAGTAGAATCGGACTCATCACAGCACACCCCTTGAAGGCGGAAAAGCGATGAGTCTCGGGAGCGGGATCGACCACTGGGGCACCAACCCCGGCGACCTCGTCGACGCTGCCCTGACCGCTATCGAGTCCTCGGTCCAGGACCTGCTGTCGAGTGATCCGGCCTACTGGCGGACCGGGCAGAAGAAGGACCTCCTCGAGCGGCTCGAGAAGCTGCAGGCCCAGCAGGCGGCGTTGAAGCTCCGGGTGCTCGCTGTTGCGGGTGATATCGCCGAGGAGACCGGCGCGAAGGACGCCTCCGCGTGGATGCGGACCGAGTTGCTGGTCGACAAGGCGGTCGCGCGTGCCCAGGTCAGGCTGGCAGCCGGGGGCGAGAAGTACGACCTCGTCGCTGCTGGCATGGCCGAGGGCGAGGTCTCGCAGGACAAGGCGCGGGTGATCATCAAGGCGCTCGATGCGATCGAGGCCGACCCGGCCGCCAGTCGCGAAGACCTGGTCCTGGCCGAGAAGCTGCTGGTGGACTACGCCACCCGGTTGACGGCGAACGAGTTGAGGATCGTCGGGAAGCGGATCCTGGCTGAGATCGACCCCGAGCGGTTCGAGCAGGCCGAGGCGAAGGCGTTGCTGCGGGAGGAAGAGCGGGCGCAGCGGCGCACGTTCTTCCAATCGCGGGACAACGGCGACGGCACCATCGACATCCACGCAAGGGTCTCCCGCGCCATCGGGGTCCGGCTCCGCACCATCCTCGACTCGCTGGCCCAGCCCCGGAAGCTCTCGGCCGAGGACGAGGGCGCGAAGGCGCCGTATGACCGGCTCCTGGGGCAGGCGTTCGGCCGGGTGATCGAGACCTACGACATGGAGAACCTGCCCCGTCACGGCGGGCATGGCACGACGGTGTTCATCACCATGACCCTGGACCAGCTGCGTGCCGACCTCGGCACCGCCGCACTGGGGTTCGATGGTGAGAAGATCACCGCAGCCGAGGCCCGTCGGATGGCGTGCGACGCCGACCTCGTTCCGGTGGTGCTGGGCACCGACTCGGAGATCCTCGACTTCGGTCGCACGGCCCGGTTGGCGCATCCGATCCAACACCGGGCACTCCGGCTACGCGACAAGTGCTGCCAAGCCGAGGACTGCGACGCACCAGCCGCATGGACCGAAGCCCATCACCTGAAACCGTGGTCCGAAGGCGGGCGAACCGACCTCGCCAACATGGTCCTGCTCTGCTCACGTGACCATCGCCGGATCCACGACCCCAACTATGGCTATGAGCGCCTGTCGGACGGTCGGATCCGGTTCACCCGGCGTACCTGAGCACTGCCTTCCCCACTGGCGCGGAGTGTTCCCCACATTGGGGTCGGTTTCCCCTGCTCCGGAGCGTGGGGAACTACTCCGCGGGTGGGGAAGTGTTCTCAGCGGTGGCGAGAACCATTCCGGCGGGTCCCAAGCCCGTGCCAAACGCGAATCTCGCGCCAAACTGCGTCCGCCGAGAACACCCTCCGTAACGGGTCGGCGGCCGCCAGCCCAAGAGCTGGCAGCCGCCGAACGACGAACAACGAGACGAGGCCTACGGATGCGGCCGCGACACGTAAGCCGTCGAGGTGCGCTCGAGATCCTCACCCATCGACGGCGTGGTGCGAGCGCGGTGGTCCCCGGCATGGCCGAACGGGAGTGTCATCGTGCTCATCCGGTCACGCGCCATGCCGACGGTCACGCTGGCGCTGTCGCGGAGGGTCTCGTAGGTTGCGGCGGGGTAGCGGCCGACGATGTAGCCGGCCAGGCCGCCCAGCGCGAAGGTGAAGAGGCTTCGTTTCGTCCTCACTTCTTGCCACCTACCTTCTTCCAGCGCGCCTTCTTCCCACCGGATTTGAACTTCCGCAGCAGGGCGTCGGTGCCCTTCTTGCGGATGACGGTGGTGGCGACGGTCATGGCGACGGGGAGGAGGAAGGCGGCGACGGCCGCGATCCGCTTGCCCCACGACGACTCCTGCCACTTGGTCTTGGGGGTGCCATTCCACAGCGAACGCTGGGCGGTGTCGTCACGCTCGCCGGTGATCGTTGAGTACGTCATGCCAGATCTCCTTGTGTCGGGGTCGGCTTTCGGGTCCCGTACCCGTGGCGGGTGCGGGTCATGCGGCGATTCCCACGTCGTCGAGCTGAGCACGGAGCTCGTCGATGATCCTGGTCAGAATGCGGGAGACCTGGGTCTGGGTGACCCCGATGGCCTCGCCGATCTCCGCCTGGCTGCGGTCCTCGAGGAAGCGGAGCTTCACCACGAGCTGGTCGCGCGGGCACAGCGAGTGGATGGCCTGCTCCAGCGCGAGACGGGTCTCGCAGTCGGCGAGCCCGCCGTCGATGCCGGGAAGCATGTCGCCGATGGTCGCCTCGCCGGAGGACTGGGAGTCGTTGGGGCGCAGCGGGGCGTCCAGCGAGGAGGGGGTGAAGCAGCCGCGGGCATCGAGGGCCTCGCGTACCTTCTGCTCGGGGACGTCGGCGATCTCGGCCAGCTTCGAGGTGGGGAGATTGCCTCGCTCGGAGCCGATCCGCAGCAGCGTGCTCTGCAGCTCCTGGATGGGACGCGGGGGACGCACGGTCCAGCCGTGGTCACGGAACCAGCGCTTCACCTCACCCCGGATGGTGGGTACCGCATAGGTGAGGAAGTCGTCGGCACGGTCGGGGTGGAAACTCTTCGCGGCTCGGACCAGGGCGATGTACGCCACCTGCTCGAGGTCGGCACGGGGGATGCCTCGGCCGGTGTAGCGGTGAGCGATCGAACGGGCGACCGCTGCGTTGAGCAGGATCACCTCTTCGATGAGCCGGTCCTGCTCCTCACCTTCGGCGTTGTGTGCGTCGGCCAACAGCTCAGAGGTCAGACGCTGGCGCTCGGCTCGGGGAAGGTCTGTCTCGAAAGTTGTCGTCGTCATGTGTAGGTAGTGCCCGGGAGAAGCGGTTCCCAACGGCTTCGCCGTGAAGTTCACCCTCGTGGGTGTGGGTCTCGGACGGCACAACCACCCCTACGGGTGGGAAGTCGGCCGACCGGACTGTGGCGGGTGGTGGCGGGTACCGATGCCGTTGAACGGACAGACCGCCTCTGAGAGGAGCACCATGAACGCATCGTTCGGAACGAACGGTCTCGACGGCAGGGTGGCGCTGGTGACCGGCGCCGGAAGCGGACTGGGAAGAGCGACGAGCAAGGTGCTCAGCGTCTCCGGAGCGTACGTCGTCGTCAGCGACAGGGATCCGGCAGCCGCGAAGGAGACCGTCGAGATGATCCGTGGGGAGCCGCGGCGGGGTGAGACGGAGGCCGTCGACCTGGACGTCACCTCACCCACTGCCGCCGACGAGACGGTCGCGGACCTCTCGGAGCGGTTCGGGGCCCGGTTCGACCTCCTGGTCAACAACGCCGGCACCGACCGCGGCTCGGACCTCGTCGACATCGAGGACGACCAGTGGCACGACGTCTTCGGGGTCAACGTCGACGGCCCGATGCGGCTCTCCCGTGCTTTCGTACGTCACCGGCTGGCGCTCGAGGACGGCCCGACCCAGCCCGTGGCCGACATCGTCAGCATCGCTTCGATCAGCGCCTTGACGGTGGGGGCGGGTGCCGCTGCGTACAACTCCTCCAAGGCGGCGCTGCTCAAGCTCACCGAGGTGATGCAGACCGAGGCGCGCGAGCGGGAGTGGCCGGTGCGGGTCAGCGCGATCAACCCCGCGGCGATGGCCACGCCGATGATGGACCAGTGGGGGCTGCCGCCGGAGCGGATGATGGACCCGACGATCGTGGCGGAGCTGATCCGGTTCGCGGTCACGCTTCCCGAGGGGGCGTGCCTGCAGAGCGCCGTCGTGATGCTGCGCAACGAGGGCTATCCGCGATGAACGACTGGGAAGAGTCATTGCGTGGTGCGCGGGTGGTGGTCACCGGCGGGGCCGGGTTCGTCGGCTCCTGGCTGAGCGAACGCCTCCTCGACGCCGGGGCCGAGGTCTGGATCGTCGACAACCTGCTCACCGGCTCGGCCGACAAGATCGAGCACCTCTTCGGCCGCCCGGGCTTCGCGATCACGATCGCCGACGCCAGCCACGCGATCCCCGATCCCGGCGGGGTCGACCTGGTGATGCACCTGGCCTGCCCGGCCTCTCCGGTGCACTATCAGCGGTTGCCTCTGGAGACGCTCCGGGTGGCGAGCGAGGGTACGGTCAACGCGCTCGAGCTGGCTGACCGCCACAACGCCCGGTTCGTGCTCACCTCCACCTCCGAGGTCTACGGGGAGCCCGAGGTGCACCCGCAGCGCGAGGAGTACTGGGGCCACGTCAACCCGATCGGCGTACGCAGCGTCTACGACGAGGGCAAGCGGTTCGCCGAGGCGACCACGATGGCCTACGCCCGCGAACGAGGCGTCGACGTCGGGGTGGCACGCCTGTTCAACACCTACGGCCCGCGGATGAGCCTGGACGACGGCCGGGTCGTGCCCACCTTCCTGGGCCAGGCCCTGAGCGGGGCCCCGCTGACGGTCGCCGGTGACGGCTCGCAGACTCGGTCGCTGTGCTGGGTCGAGGACACGGTCGAGGGCCTGCTACGGCTCGCCTGCGCCGACGTGGCCGGTCCGGTCAACATCGGCAACGACCAGGAGGTCACCATGCTCGAACTGGCGCGCCTGGTCATCGAGCTGACCGGCTCCGAGTCGAGCATCCATCATGTCGCGCTGCCCGCCGACGACCCGCACGTACGCCGCCCCGACCTGACCCGCGCCCGGCTGCTGCTCGGCTGGGAGCCGGAGATGTCCCTGGAGGAGGGGCTCAAGCGGACGGCGCGGTGGCGCGAGGAGGTCGATGCCGCGCCGACAGCAGGCGAAGCGCCGCATCACTGACCTCGTCGACACTCAGGCGCAGGAGCGCCGGGTCCGGGACGGAGGCGTGCGGGTCGCCGGGGCGGTCGCCATGCCAGAGCGCGATGTGCGGTCCCGGTGGCGGACCCCAGGTGGAGGGCGGTGTCGGTCCGAGCAGGACCACCGACGGCGTACCCAGCGCGGACGCGAGATGGGCGATGCCGGTGTCGCCGCAGACGATCAGCCGGGCGGCGCTGACCAGGGAGGCCAGCGCCATCAGGTCGGTCTCGCCAGCCAGGTTCGCCTCGGGCGGGAGGCCGGCGCGGGAGCGTACGTCCTCGGCGAGGTCGCGCTCGGCGGGGGAGCCGGTGACCAGGACGGGGGCGCCGGTCAGCGTCATCCGGGTGGCGACGGCGGCGAAGCGGTCCGCCGGCCAGCGGCGGCTGCCGGAGGCGGCGCCCGGATGGACGAGGATCGCGTCCGGGACGGGTGGGGGCTCCGGATCGGGCGGCGGGATGCGGACGTCGTCCGGCTCCGGGTCGCCACCGAGGGTCTCGGCGAGCAGCCGGCACCAGCGATGGCGCTCGTGCTCGGCTGGATCCCAGGCGGGGCCACCGGGCTCGTCGAAGCCGATCAGCCGCCGGGGGCCGAGGACCCGGAGCAGGTCGCGGGAGGCGGGGCCGTTGCCGTGCAGGTCGATGGCGACATCCGGGGGAGGACCCGTCCAGGCGACCGGATCCAGCTCCTCGGTGGCGATCACCTGGTCGGCGATCGCGGCGAGCGTGATCAGCCGGGTCTGCGCCGCGGGCGCGGCCAGCACGATGCGGTGCCGCGGCAGCGCCCGGCGGAGCATGCGCAGTGCGGGCACCCCGGTGAGCAGGTCACCGAGGCCGAGTGCGCGATAGACGAGCGCCGTCCTCATCAGACCGGGCCCCATCAGACCGGGATCGCCCTCGCGGTCTCGATCAGCGAGGTGGTCGAGTGGCCGTCGTGGAAGGGCACCACGACCGTACGCCCACCCCAGGTCGCCAGCAGGTCGCTCTCGGGGAGGTCGTCCTCGGAGTAGTCCCCGCCCTTGACCCAGATGTCGGGCCGGAGCTCGGCGAGCACATGCGTCGGGGTGTCCTCGTCGAAGACGACCACGTCGTCGACGCAGTCGAGCGCGGCCAGCAGCCGGGCGCGGTCGCGTTCGGGGACGAGCGGGCGGTCCTCACCCTTGAGCCGGCGCACGGAGTCGTCGGAGTTGAGGCAGACGACCAGGCGGTCGCCGAGCCTCCGCGCGGCCTGCAAGGTGGCGACGTGGCCGGCGTGGAGGAGGTCGAAGCAGCCGCCGGTGGCCACGAGCGTACGTTCCCTGGTCCGCCGCGGGACGGGGGCGAACGTGGCGGCGCCGCCCGAGGCCACGAAGTCGCCGGCCGCCTCGACGGCGGTCTTCACCGCGGCCTCGGTCCCCGCCGTGCCGGTGAGGCTCGCCGTCACCGTGGCCGCGAAGCGGTCGCCGGCCCCGCAGGTGTCGTGGGGACCGACGCGGCGGGCGGGGACCGGCAGCGGTGCCGCCGAGCCCTCGGCCAGGACGGCGCCCTCCGAGCCCAGCGTGACGCAGACGGCTCGGGCTCGCCAGGCGTCCACCAGCGCGGCCGCGTGCTCGCTCGCCCCGGTGCCGGCCTGGCCGGCGAAGGCGGCAGCTTCGGCCCGGTTGGGGGTGGCGAGGCGTACGCCGGGGACAGGGGCCGCCCCACGCGGATGCGGGTCCCAGACGACCGGGGTCGAAGTGGTCGCGATCACGCTGCTCAGTGCCTGGCGGAGGTTGTCCACGCTCGTCATGCCCTGGCCGTAGTCGGAGACGAGCACCGCGTCGGCCATGCCGATCGCGTCGAGTGCAGCGGGTGGGACGGGCTCGATCGGGCCGCAGCCGCCCTCGTCCAGCCGGGCCACCGGCCGCTGGTCGGCGATGATCCGGCGCTTGACCGGGGTGGTGCCGTCCTGGGGGACGGCGAGGATCTTGATCCCGGCCTCGCTGCACAGGTCGTGGATCCGCGAGCCCGCCGCGTCGGCTGCCAGCGCGGTCACCAGGACGACGTCGTGACCGTCGGCGGCGGCGAGGGCCGCGGCCAGCCCGGCCCCGCCGGGACGGAGCCGTTCCCGCGGGTCGTCGATGACCGGCGCGTCCGCCTCCGGCAGCCGGCGGCGTACGTCCCCGGTGACGTCCACGTCGAGCAGGATGTCTCCGACCACGACCATCCGAATGCTCATCGGAGCACCTCCAGGTCCTCCGTCGAGAGCCGCGCCGGCTCGCCGACGCCGAGCTCGCGGTCGAAGGCGGCGCACATGATGTGCAGTGCGACCAGGTGCATCTCCTGCACGGTGGCGGTGTAGCGGGCGTCGACGGAGCAGTGCTCGTCGGAGAGGTCCGCCAGCGGGTTGGGAGCCGGGCCGGTCATCGACCAGACCTGCAGCCCAGCCCGGCGACCGCGCCGGGCGGCGGCGAGGAGGTTGCCGCTGCGGCCGCTGGTGGACATCAGCATCAGGATGTCGCCCGGGCGGCCGTGCGCCTCGACCTGGCGGGCGAAGAGCTCCTCGGGCGGGTAGTCGTTGCCGATGGCGGTCAGGCTGGAGGTCTCGGCGGAGAGACAGATCGCCGAGAACGGCGCGCGGTCCTCGCGGTATCGGCCGACCAGCTCGGCGGTGAGGTGCTGGGCCTGGGCGGCGCTGCCGCCGTTGCCCGCGGCGAGGAGCCGGGCGCCGCCCTCGAGCACGGGCGCGAGGCGTACGCCCCAGTCGTCGGCGACATCGACGCAGCCGTCGAACCTGCGCAGTGTCTGGCTCAGCTCGGCGAGGTGCTCGTGAGCGCACGGGGTTGTCATCGGACTGCCTCCTTCGCATCGATGGTTCGGGTGGATCGGGCAGGTCGGGTGACCCGCTCGTAGAGCTCCTCGGTGGCGGCCAGGACGTGGCGCCAGTCGTAGCGCTCGACGGCGCGCCGCCGGCCGGCCTCGCCGTAGCGCCGCCGTCGCTCGGGGTCGCGCATCAGGGCCGCGAGGACGCGCGCCAGGTCGGCCGGCTTCCGCGGTCTCACCAGGTCGCCGGTGACGCCCGGGACCACGGTGTCGAGGAGCCCGCCGACGGCCGTGCCGACCACCGGCCGGCCGCAGGCCATCGCCTCGACCGGCACGATCCCGAACGGCTCGTACCAGGGCACGCTGACCACGGCGTCGCTGCTGCGGATCAGGTCGGGCACGTCGTCGCGGTCGACGCTGCCGAGGAAGGTCGTGCGGGAGGCGACGCGGTGGCGTTCGGCGATCTGACGCAGCCGCTGCGCCTCAGGGTCGGCGCCGAGGTCCCTGCGCGACGGGCCGCCCGCGATGACCAGCTCGGCGTCGAGCCCCTCGTCGTGGACGAGGTGGGCGAAGGCCTCGATCGCGTTGCCGAACCCCTTGCGGGGGACCATCCGGCCCAGGACGAGCAGTTGCAGCCGGTCGGCCAGCCGGCCCGGGCCGGGCCGGAACAGGTCAGTGTCGACCCCGCAGGGGATGATCGTCGCGCGGCCGTCGGGCAGGCCGAGCCGGCGGAGCTCACGGACCTCGTCGGTGCAGGTCGCGATGACCGCGTCGGCCTCGGCGCACAGCCGGCGCTCGTGCCCGATCCGCTCGGGCGGGCTGGTGTCGGCGCTGCCCTGCTGGCGACGCTTGACCGACCCGAGGGCGTGGAAGGACTGCACCAGCGGCACGCGCTGCTCGCGTACGCCGGGGAGCGAGGCCAGGCCGCTCATCCAGAAGTGGGCGTGGACCAGGTCGGGCGGCTCGACAAGCCACGCCTCCTGCAGGCGCCTGGCCAGCTCGGGGATGTAGGGGAGGAGGTCGTCCTTGGCCACCTCGGCCGGCGGCCCGGCAGGGACGTGCTCGACCACGTAGCCGTCCGTCCGCACGCGTGCCGGCGTCGCGAGGTCGTCGCGTCTGGTGTAGACGGTCACCTCGTGGCCGTTACGGGCCAGGCCTGTTGCCAGGGCCGCGACGTGGACGTTCTGTCCGCCGGCGTCCTCCCGGCCGAGGGCGGCGAGCGGGTTGGCATGTTCAGAGACGAGTGCGACGCGCATCAGCGGCTCCTTCCCACGGGTTCGGATGGACGTACGCCGAGGGTGCCGAGCGCGGTGACGACATCGTCCGTCGTGACACCGCTCAGGCACGGGTGTCCGGGCACGGGGCACTCGCGGGCGCGGGTGTCGCGGCACGGAGCGTGCTGGTCGCCGAGGAGCACCCGGTCGACGCCGTAGGGCGCCCAGCGCTCGGCGCTGATCGTGGGGGCGTAGAGCGAGACCACCGGGGTGCCGACCGCGGCGGCCAGATGCGCGGGACCGGTGTTGCCGACCACCACCGCCTCGGCGTGGCGGAGGACTCCGGCGAGCTCGCCGAGTCCGAGCGTGCCGCCCAGGTCGGTGCCGCTCGCACCGGCGACGTACGCGGTCAGCGGACGTTCGTCGGTGCCGCCGGTGACGACGGCACCGAGGCCGAGGCTGCTCAGGTGCTCGCACAGGTCGCGGTACCGGTCCGCCGGCCAGGCGCGTGCGGGCGCGGAGGTGCCGGGGTGCAGGACGACGTACGGCACCGGGAGGTCCGTCGGAGCCGCGAGACCGCGGACCGCCAGCCGGCCGTCGTCGCCGTCGGGGAGCCGGCCGCCGCAGGCGATGGCGACCGCGAGCGCACGCTCGGGCTCGGGGATGTCCTCCTCGACGCGCACCCGGTGGTCGAGCAGCGAGCCGGGGTAGTCGGTGCTCACCGCGGCCAGCCGCGCGATCCCGGCGAGCCTCAGCACGAGCGCGGTGGGAAGCGGCGACTGGTGGAAGCTGGTGAGGATCACGGCGCGGTCGAACATCCCGGCCTCGACGCGTTTGCGGAGCAGGTCGACCTCGTCGGGATCGACCGGCGGCGGGTCGGCGAGGATCCACGGCGCCTCCCAGCACAACACCTCGTCGACGCCCGGCAGCAGCCCGGCGGCCTCGCGGCCGAGCGGGCCGCACAGCATCGTCACGTGGTCGCTGGTCGCGGCCATCGCACGCACCGCCGGACCGGCGAGGAGCACGTCGCCCATCGAGTCCAGGCGTACGACGAGGGTCCTCACCACACGCCTCCCAGCATCAGGTCGACGGCCTGGGCGAGGCCGGCCGCGGTGCGTGGCGCGGCGGCGTCGACCTCCTCGCGACGGGTCTGCAGCGTGGGGACGAGGCAGCCGCTGACGCCGGCGTTCCTCGCGGCCTCCATGTCGCTGCCGATGTCGCCCACCATGACCGTGCGGTCGGGGTGCACGCCGGTGCTGGCGAGTGCGCGTTTGATCAGGTCAGGTCCGGGCTTGCGGCAGCCGCAGCGGTCGTCGGGGGAGTGCGGGCAGCGCAGCACCGCCTCGAACGGGCCCAGCAGCTCGGCGACCCGCTCGTCGACCGCGTCGGCCTGCTCCTCGCTGATAAGGCCGCGGCCGATGCCGGACTGGTTGGTCACGACCATCAGCCGGACCCCCTCCGCCCGGAGCCGGTCGAGGGCCTCGCGGACACCGGGGAGCGGTCGCACCAGGTCGGGGTCGCCGTTGTAGGGCACGTCCTCGATCAGGGTGCCGTCGCGGTCGAGCAGGACCAGCTCCGGGACACCTCGCCACGGCGTCGCGCCGTGGTGGAGACGTACGCCGCGCAGCAGGTGCCACGTCGCCGCCGCCGGGATCGCGGCGCTGGTGAGCAGCATCCGCCGGATCTCGCCGGGAGTCCTCGGGCCGGGCGCGATGCGGTGACGGGCGAGCTCGGCGGTGCCCGCGAGCCAACCCACGGCGCCGGTCAGGGCGATCCGGCGACGCCGGGACAGCAGGCCGGCGACCGCCAGCGCACCGGCGGCGGTGGTCGCCAGGTGCGCCTTCCGGCGCCCCTCGGGCGCCTTCGCGCGCTCGTGCCAGCCCGGTCCGTGGACCGCCCGCATCAGGATGTCGTCGGCGTTGCCGGCCTGGGCCCGCAGGCTCGCCCAGTCGTCGGAGGGCCGCACCGGGTGGGTCACGTGGCGGCTGCCGGTGACGATCCGGCCACGTTCGGCGCCGAGGCGCAGGGCGAGATCGGCGTCCTCGCGGAAGGCACGCTGGAAGCGCTCGTCGAACCCGCCCACGGCGGCGATCCGGTCGCGGCGGTAGCTCATGTCGGCGGTGATCCACGTCGACGTCTCCAGGCCCGCGGTGCCGCGCTCCCAGTCCGTGGGGCGACGATCCTCGGGAAGCGGGACGGTGAGTCGTCCCTGGCTGCCGACGATCTCCTGCTCGGGATAGTCCTCGAGCAGGCGCAGGTCGGCGATGAGGTCGCGGTACCAGGACGCGTCCGGCACCACGTCGTCGTCGAGGAACGAGACCCAGGGCGTACGCGTGTGCCGCCAGCCGATGTTGCGCGCACGGGCCGGACCGCCGCCTCCGCTGCGGACGACCTCGACGTCGATCGGCCGGTCGCCGACGGTCAGTTCGTCGCCGTCGGCACGGTCGTCGACCACGATCACGGGATGGTGCAGCGGCACCGTCTGGCTCGCCAGCGCGTCCAGCAGCACCCCCAGGCTCGGCCGGCCGACGGTCGGGATGACGATGGTGGTGTCGATGGTCATCAGAACGTCCTCGCGCGGCGTACGACGAACGGGCCGATGGCGAGCAGGTCGATCGGCGCCGACCCGAAGCACTCCAACGCGTCCCGAGGCGAGTCGACCATCGGCCGGCCCGCGGTGTTGAGGCTGGTGTTGATCACCACGGGCAGCCCGGTCCGGGCCTCGAACTCGGCCAGCATCCGCGCCGCCAGCGGCTCGTCCTGCGAATCGACCGTCTGCACCCGGGCGGTGCCGTCGACGTGGGTCACCGCCGGGATCAGCGCGTGCCACTCCGCGGCGACGTCGTGGACGAAGAGCATGTAGGGCGAGGGCAGCGGCCCACGCTCGAAGATGTCGGCGGCGCGCTCGGCGAGCACCATCGGCGCCACCGGCCGGAACTGCTCGCGGCCCTTGACATCGTTGATCCGCTCGAGATTCTCCTGGCGTCCGGGATGGGCGAGCAGCGATCGGTGCCCGAGGGCGCGCGGGCCGAACTCGCTGCGTCCCTGGAACCACGCCACGATCCCGTTGTCGGCCAGGGTCTCGGCCACGGTCGCGGCCAGGTCGCCGGGGCGTTCGTACGCCACCCGGGCCGTACGCAGCACCGACTCGATCTCGTCCTCGGACCACTCGCGTCCCAGGTCGGCGCCCGGCATGGGCTCGAGGCGGTCGCCGTTGTCGGCGGCGAGCTGCAGCGCGGCGCCGAGCGCCGTGCCGGCGTCGCCGGCGGCCGGCTGCACCCAGACGTTCTCGTAGCCGCTGCGCTCGACCAGCACGGTGTTGGCGACACAGTTGAGCGCCACCCCGCCGGCGAGGGTCAGGTGGGTGCCGCCGGTCTGCCCACGCAGCCACCGGGCCAGCTCGACCAGCACCTCCTCGAAGCGCAGCTGCACGCTGGCTGCCAGGTCGGCGTGGTCGGCGGTCCAGTCCTCGCCGGGCCGCAGCCGTGGCGCCAGGGCGGCCCAGTCGATCGGCTCGGTGACGAACCCGCCGTCGCCGGTCAGCCGGATCCGCTCGGTCAGCTCGTCGATCCGGTGCCCGCTGGATGCGAGCGGCTTGCCGTAGGAGGCGAGCGCCATCACCTTGTACTCGTCGTTGGCGCGCAAGAACCCCAGGTGCTCGGTGAGCTCCTCGAAGACCAGGCCGAGCGAGTGCGGGAGGTCCTGGGTGCGCAGGGTCGTCAGAGCCCCGTCCGCGTCGTAGCGTCCGGCGAGATGGCTGTGCCGCTCGCCGCGGCCGTCCAGGACCAGCACGTCGCTGCCCTCGGCGACGAACGGCGAAGCCAGCGCCGCGGAGGCGGCATGGGCGACGTGGTGCGGCACGAAGCGTACGTCGGCCCGGTCGAGCCCCGGCAGCAGGGTGGTCAGGAAGTCGGGTGCGTGCGTGGCGTACGCCTGGCGAAGGCTGTCCCACGGGTCGTGCAGCCCCATGTCGGCCGCCGGCCGAGCCAGGGAGCAGTCGTAGGAGTAGGCCACCGCGTCCAGGTCGCCGGGCTCGAGGCCAGCCTCCTCGAGGCACCATCGGATGGCGTGGTCGGGGAGCTCCCACGCCGCGAACGGCACCGGCCGGTGGCCGTGCTTGCGGCGGGAGAACCGCTCCTCCTCGGTGGCCGCGACCGTCCTGCCGTCGACGACGAGCGCGGCGCTGGGGTCGTGGAAGAGGGCGTTGACGCCAAGGACCTTCATCAGTGCTGCCTTCCGGACCGGATAGGGATGCGAAGTGATCTCCGAGTACCCGAGGCGAAGCGCTTTGAGTCGCGTCGTCGCGGAACTTCTCCGGCCCGGCCGCATCACCGAAGGTGCTCCCGGGCACCGATGTGGAATGAGAATCCTGATCTGGCACGTGCACGGCTCCTGGACGACGGCGTTCGTGCACGGTCGCCACGACTACCTCCTCCCGACGACCCCCGACCGCGGCCCCGACGGACTCGGCCGAGCCAGGACCTGGGACTGGCCCGCGGCCGCCCGCGAGGTGAGCAGCGACTCCCTCGCCGACGAGGACGTCGACGTCGTCGTCCTGCAGCGTCCGCACGAGGTCGAGCTGGCCGAGCGATGGCTCGGCGGGCGGCGGCCGGGCCGTGACGTACCTGCGATCTTCCTGGAGCACAACACCCCGGCCGGCGCGGTCCCCGACACCCGCCACCCGATGGCGGGCGGCGACATCCCGATCGTGCACGTCACCGGCTTCAACGACCTGCTCTGGGACTGTGGCGGCACCCCGACGACCGTGATCGAGCACGGCATCGTCGACCCCGGCCGCCGCTACACCGGCGACATCGAGCGTGCCGGTGTGGTCGTCAACGATCCGGTACGCCGAGGCCGCTCGGTCGGCGCCGACCTGCTGCCGGCGCTGGCCGAGGGCGTCGGCGCGGATGTCTTCGGCATGCGCGTCGAGCGGCTGCCGGCGTACCAGGGGCTGCGGACGTACGAGAACCTGTCTCAGCAGGACCTCCACGACCACCTCCCGCGGCGACGCGTCTACGTCCACCTCAACCGCTGGACCTCGCTCGGCCTCTCCCTGATCGAGGCGATGCACCTCGGCATGCCGGTCGTCGCCCTGGCGACCACCGAGACCCCGCTCGCGGTGCCGCACGAGGCCGGCTTCGTCACCACCCGCCGCGACGAGATCGTCCCGGCCGTACGTCACCTGATGAAGGATCCCGACGTCGCCGAGGAGGCCGGGCTCATCGGGCGACGGCACGCCCGGAAGCGCTACGGCCTCGACCGGTTCCTCGACGAGTGGGACGACGTGCTCCGCTGGGTCGCCAGCGCCAGCGGCGGGTGACCCGGGGCCGGCCTGGGTACGGGAGGTAAAGCCCTGACCCCGACCGAAGGACCGCTATGACCGACACGCCGAGCCCCGGCGCCTCCCAGCAGACCGAGTGGCTGACCACCTCGGGCGGTGTGCGCCTCCGTGAGACCGACAAGTCCCTCAAGGCGGGCGAGCGCGGCCCGACCCTGCTCCAGGACCACCATCTTCGCGAGAAGATCACCCACTTCGACCACGAGCGGATCCCCGAACGCGTCGTCCACGCCCGCGGAGCCGGCGCGCACGGCACCTTCACCGCGTACGGGACCGCCGAGACCGTCACCAGTGCCGGGTTCCTCGCCGAGGGCCGGCAGACGCCCGTCTTCGTGCGGTTCTCCACGGTGCTGGGCTCGCGCGGCAGCGCGGACACGGTGCGCGACACCCGCGGGTTCGCGACGAAGTTCTACACCGAGGAGGGCACCTTCGACCTCGTCGGCAACAACATCCCGGTCTTCTTCATCCAGGACGGCATCAAGTTCCCCGACGTCATCCACGCCGGCAAGCCGCACCCCGACCGCGAGATCCCGCAGGCGCAGTCGGCGCACGACACCTTCTGGGACTTCGTCTCGCTGCACACCGAGGCCCAGCACCACACCCTGTGGAACATGTCGGACCGCGGCATCTCCCGCTCCTACCGGATGATGGAGGGCTTCGGTGTCCACACCTTCCGGCTCGTCAACGCCGCGGGGGAGACGAGCCTGGCCAAGTTCCACTGGAAGCCCAAGCTCGGAGTGCACGGCCTGCTCTGGGAGGAGGCCCAGATGCTCGGCGGCTTCGACCCCGACTTCCACCGCCGCGATCTCGCCGACGCGATCGAGGCCGGCGCCTACCCGGAGTGGGAGCTGGGCATCCAGGTCTTCCCGGACACCCCCGAGCAGACGTACGAGGGCATCGACCTGCTCGACCCGACCAAGCTGGTCCCTGAGGAGATCGCCCCGGTGCAGCGGATCGGCCGCCTCGTCCTGGACCGGAACCCGGCCAACTTCTTCGCCGAGACCGAGCAGGTCGCGTTCCACGTCGGCAACCTGGTGCCGGGTATCGACGTCACCGACGACGCCCTGATGCAGGCCCGGCTCTTCTCGTACGTCGACACCCAGCTGACCCGGCTCGGCGGCCCGAACTTCAACCAGATCCCGGTCAACCGGCCGCACGCGCCGGTCAACGACATGCTGCGCGACGGGTGCCACCAGGGCGACGTGCACCAGGGAGTGGCGCCCTACCACCCCAACTCGCTCGACGGCGGCTGCCCGTTCCTGGCCGGCGACCCGGAGGGCGCCTTCCTGGACAACCCGGTGACGGTGCCCGAGACCGTCAAGCAGCGGACGCAGCCGGCCTCGTTCGACGACCACTTCAGCCAGGCGCGGCTGTTCTGGCTGTCGATGACACCGGTGGAGAAGCAGCACATCGTCGCGGCGTACTCCTTCGAGCTGGGCAAGGTCCATGAGCCGGAGATCCGGGAGCGCCAGCTCCAGTGCCTGGCCGAGATCGCGCCGGACCTGTGCGGCGGTGTCGCCACCGCCCTCGGCCTGCCGGCGCCCGAGCCGACCGGTGAGCTCGCCGACCCGGAGCCGAGCCCGGCGCTGTCGATGCTCGGCGGCACCTACCCGCCCGACGGCCGGGTCGTCGGGATCGTCGTCGGCCCGGACAGCCCGGCCGACGAGGTCGACGGGCTGTGCGCGGCGCTCCGCGGCTCGAAGATGACGCCGCTGCTGATCGCCCCGACGGCCGCGCCGCTCGGCGGCGACCTGGAGGTGCAGCGTACGTTCTCCACCGCTCGCTCCGTCGAGTTCGACGCGCTCGTGGTCGCCGACGGCGCCGCCACGGTCGCCTCGGACCCGCACGTGATGCTGCTGGTCGAGGAGATCTTCCGGCACGGCAAGGCGCTGCTGGCGTGGGGCGACGGGGCCGAGGCCGTCGCGACCGCCGGGATCGCGGTCCCGGCACCAGGTGTCAAGGCCGAGGAGTCCGGCTCGCTCGTCGCCGCCGAGCTACCCGACCTCCTCGGCGCCCACCGGTCCTGGGAGAGGTTCGCGCTCTCCTGAGCCCGAATCCGCAGGTTCAGCGCGGACACGAGGGTTTGCGGGCCCGCAGGCTGGGTACCGAGGGGGCTGCAAGGGAGAGAGAACTCATGAGGAGTGATCCGCATGACCACGAAGAGCGTTGAGACCGGAGCTGTCACGGGCACCCCTGACAAGGACTACAACCTCATCTGGTTCACCGAGGCATGCCTCGACAACGCGCTGCGTCTGGAGACCTACATCGAGGACGCGCGCCGCTCGAAGGACAGCGACCTGGAAGACCTGTTCGTCCGCGCGCAGGCCAACTCCGTGCAAGGAGCCGAGGAAGCGAAGGCCCTGCTCCGCAGCCGCTTGGACGACAAGGTCTGAGCATCCCCCGCAACAACTACACACCGAGGTGAGATCGAATGGCAACAATTCTTTGGCTGATCGCGGCAGTCCTGGTGATCGCTGGCATCGTGTCGCTGGTTCGCGGCCAAATCCTGTGGGGAGCGGTCCTCATCGTGGTCGGTCTGTTGGTCGGCCCCGGTGGGGTGAGCATCTTCACGTAGACACCGTGCGGCCCGGTGCCCCGAGGGCCCCGGGCCGCGCGGCGTCTGGTGTGAAGCCCGGTGCCAAGTGCAACGAAAGGACCGACCATGGGTAAGTGCGTCACGTGCGGCAACGACTACGACGAGAGCTTCGAGGTCACGACGGCCTCGGGTGAGCACCATGTGTTCGACTCGATCGAGTGTGCGGTGGCGGTGATCGCGCCGGTGTGCGTCAACTGCGGCATCCGCATCCTGGGGCACGGGGTGCAGAACGAGGAGCACGTCTTCTGCTGTGCCCACTGCGCCCACGCGGTGGGGGTGACGGGCGTGAGCGACCGGGTCACCAGCGGCTCCTGACGGGAGCCACCATGACCCGCGATCTCGCCGCGGACCTGCTCCGGCACGGCTACCACGCGATCCCCGACGCCCGGAGGCGTGCCGGCGACCCGCCGGTCTGCCCGGTCAAGCTGCTCGGGAGCGATGCCCTGGTCGTGAGCGGTCCTGCCTCCGTACGCCGCTTCTACGATCCCGCGCTCATCCGCCGCACCGGTGCGGTGCCGGCCCCGCTGGCAGCCCTGCTCTTCGGCCGTGGCGCCGTCCACGGTCTCGACGGGGAGGAGCACCTGCAGCGCAAGGCCCACTTCCTCGAATTGCTCGACGACGCGGACACGACCCTGCAAGACCTCGTACGCCGCCACCTGGGCGCGGCCCTCCGGGAGCGTCACGGGGAGACGGTGAGCGTGTTCGGCCTGCTGGCCGAGGTCTACGGCCGCGCGGTCCTCGAGTGGGCCGGCATCTCCGTGCGCGACCCCGGCAAGGTCGGGAAGCGGCTCGCCGCGATCGTCGACGGCTTCGGGATCGCGGGGCCGTCCTACGCGACCGCCTGGGCAGCCCGGCTGTGGGCGAACCGCTGGGCGCGGGGACTGATCCGGGAGGCGCGGTCGGCCGCCTCGACGGCCCCGTCGCCGCCACCGTCGACACCTGTGGAGACCATCGCCTCGTGGCGCGACCCGCACGGCGACCTGCTGCCGGTCCCGGTGGCCGCGATCGAGCTGCTCAACGTCCTGCGTCCCGCCGTCGCGGTGGCCTACCTCGGCACCTTCGCCGTCCAGTCCCTCGACGACGAGCCGCGGCTGCGGCCGGGTCTCGCCGAGGAGGCGTCGAAGCGGCATGCCTTCACCCAGGAGGTACGCCGCCTCTTCCCGTTCGTGCCGGCGCTCGCCGGCGTCGCGCGGCAGGATGCCGACTGGGACGGCCAGATGGTCTCTCCCGGACAGCGGGTCGTCCTCGACGTGCCCGGGACCAACCTGGACCCGGGCACCTGGTCCGCGCCGTACACCTTCTCCGCCGAGCGGTTCGTCGGCCGGGACGTCGACGCGTTCGAGCTCGTCCCGCAGGGCGGGGGAGACCCGGCCGAGGGTCACCGGTGTCCCGGCGAGCCCGCCACGATCGCGATGATCTCCGCCACCGTCGAGGTCTTCGCGACCGCCACCTGGAGCGTGGTCGGGCGCGGGAGCACCTATCCGCGGATCCCGGCTCGCGAGCGGCTGCGGATCCGGACCGGGTAGGCCGGATCGGGTGGGTCAGCGGCGCTCGGCGAACCGCAGAGCGCTGTGGTGCTCGTGGGCCAGCCGGCGCAGGCACAGCAGGAACTCCCCGAGGACGACCTGGCCCAGGACCATCTGCTCCATCATCGTCTCGCGGTCCTGGCCGGCGTCGATCTGGTCGAGCTCGTAGGCGGCGATCGCGTCGACGAGGGGGAGATAGGCCGCAGCGCCCTCGGGGTCGGTGGACAGACCGCTGTCGAGGATGACCTTGATGATGTCGGCCAGGTGGTCGCGCTCAGGCGCGTCGGGCCTCACCTTCGTCCATCCCGCCTGGTCGACGATCTGGTCGGCGAGCGCCCGGGTGTGGTCGTCGCGGGACGCCGGCACCGCCGTCTCGACGCGGAGCGCGTCGCAGGCCTTGCCGAACATGTCGTGGACCGTCGCGCTGCGGTCCTGCGTCGCGTCGACCAGAGCTTTGAGCGCGCCGACCGGCACCGCGCCGACGTCGCGCAGCACGCGGAGCAGGCGCAGGCGGCGTACGTGCCGGTCGTCGTAGTCGGCCAGACGCTCGGAGAGCTTCCGGCCGGGGGAGAGGAGGCCCTCGCGTACGTAGTACTTGATCGTCGCGACACTCACGCCGGTCAAGTCGGCGAGCTCGGAGATCCGCATCGTTCCTCCGTGGAAACTGGTTGACAGCCGTGCTGGATAGGAGCACTATCCTAGATTAGATACTGTCGCTATCCAGTCAGGGGGACCGAATGTCGAAGATCGCCCGGGCCTATCGCGAGGCTCCGAAGAACGTCCCGGTCGGCGTCATCCCAGGACACGGCGTGGCCGATGCCGGCACCGACGAGGTCATCGTCTTCCTGATCGGGATGCGCATCCATCGTTGGCACAAGCTGCGCAGCTGGCTCCCGGTCTTCGTCGGGATGCCGAGGATGCTCGCCGAGCTCGCCAAGAACCCCGAGCTCGGGCTGCTCTCGGCGCGCAGCTACTGGTCGGGCCGGGTGCTGATGTCGGTGCAGTACTGGCGCAGCGTCGAGGACCTGGGCCGGTTCGCCAAGGACCCGTCGCTCACGCACGCTCCCGCGTGGGCCGCCTTCAACCGGCGCGCCGCCTCGACCGGCGACGTCGGGATCTGGCACGAGACCTACCGGGTCCCGGCCGACCAGGTCGAGGCGCTCTACGGCAACATGCCGGCCTTCGGCCTCGGAGCCGCGCTCGGCGTGGTCGAGCGGGCATCCGGGCGGCGGAACGCGACCCATGAGCGGATGGGCTCCACCCGTCCGGAGTACGTCGAGACCTCCTAGAGCGCGGTGACGGTCTCGCTCGGCGACAGCGCCCGGGTAGGCGCGCCCCGCAGCAGCAACACGGAGAGCACTGCCGCGATCCCGGCGCAGACGGCGGCGCCGGCGAAGACGGTGTGCTCCTGGGCGATGGCGGCGCCGATGAGCAGGTCCTGATACTCCGCGCACATGCCGCCGCCGGTGCACACCGACGACAGCGAAGGCAGGTCCGCCTGGGCGGCGTAGTAGCTACGCAGGCCGATCGTGGTCAGTGCCGAGATGCCGACCAGCATGCCGACCATCCGGGCCACCACGGTGAACGAGGTGGTCAGGCCGTGCATCGACTGCTCGGTGGTCGCCAGGATCGCGGCGTTGACCGGGGCCAGGGCGAGACCGAAGCCAAGGCCGCCGGTCACGAGCACGACCGTCGCCGACACCGAGCGCAGCGCCTCGGCGTCCCAGCGGGCCATGAAGACGAACGCCGCCGCCGCCAGCAGCATCCCGCCGCCCGCGATCACCCCGGCAGGCAGTCGCCGGGTGAGGAAGCCGCCCAGGACCGCACCCACCGGCAGCGCGACCAGGAACTCCAGCAGCACCAGGGCCGCCTTCAACTGGCTGTCGCCGTAGATCGTGGTGCGGGCGAAGAGCGGCACGTCGATCAGCGCGGCCACCAGCGCCGCGCCGACGAAGAACGAGATCAGCACCGAGCCCCACGCCGGCATCCGGGCGAACGCTCCGCGCGGCACGATCGGGTCCTGCGCACGGCGCAGGTGGAAGACGAAGCCGAGCAGCGCCAGCCCGCCCGCGACCAGATACCAGACCCCCTGGTCGGAGAAGACCGCCACCTCGGGATCGGCGGTCGCGAAGGCCAGGATCACCCCGGCCAGGGCGATCGAGAGCAGCAGCGCACCGAGGAGGTCGACCTCGGCGGTGATCCGGCCTAGCACGCGGCGTACGCCGGGCCGCAGGCCCCACTTCAGCAAGAAGCCCGATGTGGCGATGATCGTGACCAGGCCCAGCGGGGTCAGCCAGCGGGTCGACCCGGCCGCGGGCACGTAGAGCGCGCCCCAGGTCAGGTCCTGGACGAGGGCGGCGGGCTCGATGGCCAGGAGCACGAATGCCACGCCGGCGACCAGCAGGAGCAGCAGCGCGACCAGGTCCGGCCGGGTGGACCGGGCCAGCGCAGGGTCCGAGCGGCCCAGCCGCCGGATCGCGACCGCCAGCACGACGCCGACGGCGAGGTTGAGCAGGAAGATCGCGCGCCAGTCGGCGACCGCGAGCACGCCCGCGCCGATCAGCGGGCCGAGCACGGAGCCGAGCTCCTGGACCGCCGAGACCAGGCCGAGCGGGACCCCGCGGCGCTCGGCCGGGTAGAGCGCCGCGACCAGGGCGAGGGTCGCGGGCACCAGCGCGCCGCCGCCCAGCCCCTGGAAGAACCGGCCGACCACCATCGCCGCCAGGTCCCACGACAGCGCGGTCAGGAACGAGCCGAAGGCGAAGACCACCAGCCCGCCGACGAGCACCGGCAGGTGCCCGAGCAGGTCGGCGAGCCGCCCGATGAGCGGCAGCACCGCCACGTAGCCCAGCAGGAACCCCGAGATCAGCGGAGCGGCCCGCTGGAGCTCCTCGATCGAGAGCCCGACGCCCGCCATCATGTCCGGCAGCGCCAGCACGACGACGTAGGTGTCCGCGGCGGCGAACGCCACCGCGATCGCGGCGAGCCAGAGGACGGCCCTCACGGCTTGGCGATCTCCTTCTCGACGCCGTACTCGGTGATGTCGATCGTGTAGGAGTACGCCGCCTCGCCCTCACCGCTGAAGCGGCCCTCGATGGTGGCCTCGGTGAGCTCGTCGGAGTCGTTGATGATGTAGGTGACGTCGAAGTCGCCGGAGGCACCGGCGAGGATCTTCTGGACCGCCGTGCCCGGGAGCGTGCCGGTGTAGGTCGAGAGGATCTCGTCGTTGTCGGCGCCTCCGCGCACGGACTTGCCGATCTTGACGTCCTCGGTCGCCGCGAGCAACGAGGAGATGCCGGTCTCGGGCGCGATCAGCGCAGCCGGGTCGGGCACGCCGTAGTCGGCCGGGTCGAGCTCCTGGAACTCGGTCGTGAACGGCAGCTTCGCGTGGACGACCCCGTCGACCGAGACCACCTCGACCTGCGCCTCGGTGCCCATCACCGGGACGGTCAGCGTGCCCTCGAAGGCGGGCTCGCGGGTCAGGGTCCCGGTCGCCGCCTTCAGCGTGGTGATGCCCCCGGGCAGGTCGTCGGAGGCGATTGAGAAGTTGATCCCGCTGGTCTCGTCGAGATGGCTCTCCGCCGCCTCGAGCACCTGCTTCGGCGTACGCCCCCTGGCCGGGTCGTCCTCACCGCAGGAGGTCATCACGAGAAGCGCGGCCAGGAGGGCGACGAGAGCGAATGCGAGGCGGGGCAGGCTCAGGGGCATGCGGGTCAGAATGCCACGCCTGGCAACCCTTCGGGTGCCCAGGTGGCCTCATCGGTGATGAGATGTCCGTTCCTCGATCCACGTCATCACCGGGGTGGCGAGGATTCCGTGGATCAGGACCGAGGCGACGACGGTGAAGGCGATGGTGGACCACAGCCAGTCGTCGGCCAAGGACGCATCCTCCCCGGCGGCGTACGCGACGTAGTAGAGCGACCCGATGCCACGGACTCCGAAGAAGGCCGCCGCCCACCGCTGATGCCGGGTGAGGGCGGTCTCGCCGTGCTGTCGACCCGGCCAGGGAGCCAGGGCCAGGATCCCGGCCGCCGGGCGCACCACCAGGATCAGCGCCAGCCCGATCGCGATGCCGCGCCAGTCGAGCGCCTCGAGCAGGCCGCGGGTGAGCGCGATGCCGAGGACGAGCAGCACGAAGAGCGTCAGCAGCCGTTCGAGCCGCTCGGCCACCTCGTGCATGGCGGCGTGGTAGTCGTGCGAGCGCTCGGCAGAACGGAAGGAGATGGCGCAGAAGAAGACTGACAGGAAGCCGTAGCCGCCGAGGACCTCGCCGACGCCGTACGACGCGATCAGCGCCGCCAGGGCGAGCAGCGACTCACCCCGCTCGGCGACGCGCAGAGCCCGGTTGCTTGACCGGAAGGCGACGTAGGCCAGCGCCTTCCCGACCAGCGCGCCGGCGAAGACGCCGATCACGACCTTCGCCACCACGTAGAAGCCGACCCACTCCAGGGCCCAGCCCGACACGGCACCCTCGGTGGCGAGCAGGATCGCGACGTACACGAAGGGGAAGGCCAGGCCGTCGTTCAGGCCGGCCTCCGAGGTGAGCGTGAAGCGGACCTCGTCGACCTCGTCGACGTCGCGGTCCCCGGTCTGCGGGCCGGCGACCTGGACGTCGGAGGCCAGCACCGGATCGGTGGGCGCGAGTGCCGCGCCCAGGAGGATCGCCACCGCGGGCGCGAGCCCGGCGGCCCAGCCGAGGACGGCGACGACCGCGATGGTGACGGGCATCCCGATCACCAGCAGCCGCCAGGTCGGCGACCACGTGCCCCAGGTCGCGCGATCACGGAGCACGAGCGGCCGGTCGAGGGCCAGGCCGACGCCCATCAGCGCCACGATGACGACCACCTCCGTGGTGTGCTCGATCGCGGCACGGTTGGCGTGCGGGTCCAGGGGCAGGCCGTCGGGGAGCGGGGTGAGCCCGATCAGCATGCCGACCCCGACCAGCACCATCGGCGCCGAGATCGCCCATCGGTGCAGAAGGTCGGGCAGCACGATCGCCAGCAGCAGGCTGGCTCCCGCCACGACGTAGACGAGGTCCGCGGTCATGCCCCCTCCGTCCCCGAGCTATCGCTCTGAACGCTCGGCGTTGACCGGGCGCGGGGTCTCCAGGCACCGCCGGATGGTGGTGACGATGCTGCCGGCGGTGAAGAGCTCGTCGTCGGGGGAGTCGCTCACACGTACGTCATGGATCCTGGCGACCAGCGCGGACAGGGCTTCCTGCGCATCCGCCCTGACCTCCGGGTCGACGGTCCGTACGTCTCCGGACTGCACCACGTCCGCGAGCGCGAGCAGGGCATGCGCCGTGTGCGGCCGCAGCTCGGGGCCGAGCCCGACGTGCTCGTTCTCCGCCCGCTCCTCCTCTTCGAGGAGCTGGGTGAGCTCCTCGACCAGGAAGCACACCCTCTCGACGCTGGCCGCCTGCTCGAGCTGTCGTTCCAGGCGGTTCCGGTGGGGCTCCCGACGCCTGTTGGCGCGGGATGCTTCGACGACGAGCTGTCGTGCGGCACGCATGTTCTGCACCGCCGGCGCCAGCTCTGCTCGGTGTTCGCTCCATTCGTTCTCGGTCGGTGGCCGGTCCCCGCGCAGAGCGTGCGCGAGCCGCCGGAGCTGGACGAGCACCTCCGCACGTACGTCGCTGATCGCCCGCTCCAACGGCGCGAGCGGAAGCTGCGGGAAGAGCACTGTCATCAGGACGCCGATCGCGGCCCCGATCAGGGTGAGTCCACCGAAGGCGCTCACGAACGCCACCGGCTCCTTGGTTCCGATGATCAGGACGAACAGGGCCGCTGTCGGAACCCAGTGGCCGGTGTCGTCGAGCCAGCTCCAGGTGCCCACGATCGTCCCCACCGCGATCACCAGCGCCACCGTCGCGGGGCTGGGCGAGAGCACCGCCCCGACGGCCAGGGCGATCGCCGAACCCAGCCAGATGCTGACGATGCTCTGGATGGACTTGCGCACCGAGCCCATCACGGTCGCGGACATCGCCACCACGGCGCCCAGGGGTGCGTAGTACGGGAACTCGCCCGCCGGCCCCGGGAAGACGGCGCCGACCCAGAAGGCGATGGCGCCGGCAGCCCCTGTCGTCAGCGTGGGCCCCCACGGAAGCCGGCGGATCCGTGCGGCCACCGTCGACCGAGACGTCACCCGAGGACACCTCGCGCAGGCTCGACCGCCCGCGTCGCCACAGCGACGGATGCGAAGGCGACGGTCATGGCATCCTCCCCCTGCGGTGGCGGCCGGCTTCGTGCGGACCACCGACCGGTACCCGCGGAGTGCCGTTTCCTAACCTCCGCTGCGCTGAGGGTGCGGATGCTCACCGAGGTAGCTCGGTGAGCAGACGGCGACGCCTACCCGGCAGAGACCGGGAACGTGTGCGCGACCGGCCCGGCGACGGCGTCGATGGGTTGCTCCAGCGGCACCCCGGAGCCGTCCCGGCGCGGGTCGATCTCGGGCAGGTCGATCGGCGCCCCGGAGGCGGCCGCAGCGAGCGGGGGAGCGGCGCCGACCCACGCGAAGACGAGGGTGTCCTCGCCCTTGAGATACCGGTGCGCGCGTACGCCGCCGGTGGCCCGGCCCTTGGCCGGGAACTCGCTGAACGGCGTGGTCTTCACGCTGCCGGTCTCGGTCCCGGGAAGCGCGGAGGACGACCCGGCCACGGTGACGACCGCGGCCCCCTCGGGGGCGTCGGGGGAGACGACGCCGAAGAAGACGACCTTGGAGCCGTGGGCCATCCGGACGCCGGCCATGCCGCCGGCGCTGCGGCCCTGCGGCCGCACCGTGTCGGCCGGGAAGTGGAGCAATTGGGCGTCAGAGGTGACGAAGACCAGCGACTCGTTGCCGGTGCGCAGCTGGGCCGCGCCGACCACCTCGTCGCCGTCAGCGAGCTTGATGACCTCCCACTCGTCCTTGTTGAGCAGCACCTCGGGGTTGACCCGCTTCACGACACCGAGCTTGGTGCCGAGCGCGAGGCCAGGACCGTCGGTGGCCAGCGTGGTGAGCGCCAGCGCGCGCTCGTCGGACTCGAGCGAGAGCAGCGCGGAGAGCGGCAGGCCGCCGGACAGGTTCGGGTCGCCGTGGGTCGGCGGCATCGCCGGCAGGTCGAGCACCCCGAGGCGTACGAGGCGACCGCGGGAGGTGAGCACGCCGATCTGCCCGCGCGCGGTCGCCGGGACCACCGAGACGATCACGTCGTGGTTGGCCCGCGCCGAGCCGGTCGTGAAGGGCTCGGCGTCGGAGGAGCGGGCCAGCAGCCCGGTCGAGGAGAGCAGCGCGAAGCACGGGTCGTCGGCGACCTCGAGGCTCATCGCCTCCAGCGCCGGGGTCCCGGCCGAGGCCAGCAGGACGGTGCGTCGCGGGGTGCCGAACGTCTTGGCCACCTCGCCGAGCTCGTCGGAGACGACCTTCCGGAGCATGTCGTCGTCGCCGAGGATCGAGTCGAGGTACTCGATGGTGGCAAGGAGGTCGTCGCGCTCCTTCTCCAGCTCGATCTTGGAGAACTTCGTCAGCCGGCGCAGCGCCATGTCGAGGATGTACTCCGCCTGGGCCTGGCTCAGGTCGAAGACGGTCATCAGCCGCTCCTTCGCCTCGCCGGCGTTCTCCGAGGAGCGGATCAGCTGGATGACCTCGTCGATGTCGAGGATCGCGATCAGGAGCCCGTCGACCAGGTGGAGCCGGTCGGCGGCCTTGTCGCGACGGAACTGGGAGCGGCGGCGGACGACGTCGTAGCGGTGGCCGAGGAAGACCTCGAGCAGCTCCTTGAGGCCGAGGGTGCGCGGCTGGCCGTCGACGAGCGCGACGTTGTTGATCCCGAAGGAGTCCTCCAGCGGCGTCATCTTGTAGAGCTGCTCGAGGACGGCCTCGGGCACGAACCCGTTCTTGACCTCGATCACCAGGCGGGTGCCGTGCTCGCGGTCGGTGAGGTCCTTGAGGTCGGCGATGCCCTGGATCTTCTTGGACTGCACCAGCGTCTTGACGCGCTCGATGATCTTCTCGGTGCCGATGTTGAACGGCAGCTCGGTGATCACGATGCCCTTGCGGCGCCCGAACGGCTCGATCCGCGTGGTGGCGCGGATCTTGAAGGAGCCCCGGCCGGTCTCGTACGCATCCCGGATCCCGTCCAGGCCGACGATGGTGCCGCCGGTGGGGAGGTCGGGGCCGGGGATGAACTTCATCAGCGTGTCGAGCTCGGCGCCCGGGTGCTTGATCAGGTGGCGCGCGGCAGCGATGACCTCGACCAGGTTGTGCGGGGCCATGTTGGTGGCCATACCGACCGCGATGCCCGTGGCGCCGTTGACCAGCAGGTTGGGGATCGCCGCGGGGAGCACGCTCGGCTCCATCTCCCGCGAGTCGTAGTTGGGCCGGAAGTCGACCGTGTCTTCCTTGATGTCGTCGGTCATCGCCAGCGCCGCCGGACCCATCCGGGCCTCGGTGTAACGCATCGCCGCGGCCGGGTCGTCGCCGCCAGGGGAGCCGAAGTTGCCGTGGCCGTCGATCATCGGCAGCCGCATCGCCCACGGCTGCGCCATCCGGACCAGGGCATCGTAAATCGCACCGTCACCGTGCGGGTGCAGCTTGCCCATCACCTCGCCGACGATGCGCGCACACTTCACGTGGCCACGGTCGGGACGTACGCCCATGTCGTTCATCGTGAACAGGATCCGGCGCTGCACGGGCTTGAGGCCGTCGCGGGCGTCGGGCAGAGCCCGGGAGTAGATGACGGAGTAGGAGTACTCCAGGAATGAGGACCGCATCTCGTCCCCGATGTCGGTGTCGAGGATGTGCTCCTCGAAGTCGTCGGGTACGTCCTGCTTGGTCTTGCCGCGTGCCATAAGGGGCATTGTCTCGAATCCCTGTGCGAACGCGACACCGGGCTCGCCGACTGCGCCGATTTCGGCTGCGATCCGAGGCACGCAGCCCTTTCGTACGCCGCGCATCCGCGTACATTGGCTGTGTAGGTCAATCCGTCCAGGAGTCACCGGTTCAACGCACATGGAGGTGCTTGAAGATGGCTGTCACCCAGATCGAGCTCGAGAACGAGCTGCTTGCGGAGGTCCAGCGGATCTCCGGCGCGACCACGCCCCAGGAGGCGGTCGAGTTCGCCGTGCGCGAGCTCGTCATCCGCAACCACGAGGGCGACGCTCCCAAGCACGCCCAGAAGCTGGCGCGGAACTGGGACTACGACGGCTGGCGGGTGCTCAACGAGCGCGACCGCGCCAACGCCGTACGTCACTGATCGAGCACCAGGTCCAGGAGCCCGGGGAACCGGCGGTCGAACTCGTCGCGCATGAGCCGGTTCATCCGCCGGTTGCCCTCGTCGCGCTGCTCGAGGAGACCGGCTTCGACGAGGGACCTGAAGTGATGGGTCAGCGTCGACTTGCCCACGGGGAGGTCGAACTGACCGCACGCGATCGTCCACGGATCGGCTGCGGCCAGCTGCCGGAGGATCGAGCGCCGTACGGGGTCGCCGACCGCGTCGAGGGCGCGCTGGAGCTCGGAGTCGGCTGCCGGGCGGCGGGAATCGGTTGACATGTTCGATCTCCGTCGTACAAGGTTGGGATGTTCGATCACTGTCGAACATAGTCGATCGGAGGGAACTCTGGCATGCCCGACCAGCAGAAGGTGGACGAGCTCAAGAGGCGGCTGACGCCGTACGGGGTGTGGACGGGTTCGCGGCAGTGGACAGATCTCGGCCGGGCGCGCGAGGTCGCGGCCGAGGTGGAGAGCCTTGGGTACGGCGCGATCTGGGTCGGGTCGTCCTCGATGCCGTTCACGGTGCACGAGGCCCTGCTCGCAGGCAGCACCGACCTGCTCGTCGTCACCGGGATCGTCAGCATCTGGGAGAACCCTGCCGCCGCGGTGGCGGCCCGCTACGCAGAGCTCGACGCGACGTACGGGAGCCGGTTCGTGCTCGGTCTGGGCAACAGCCATGCTCAGCAGGTGGGCGAGCAGACGTACGTCAAGCCGTACAGCCGAACCGTCGCCTACCTCGACGAGCTCGACGGTGCGGGCACGGTCCCCGAGGAGGGCCGGCTCCTGGCCGCCCTCCGCCCGCGCATGCTCGGTCTCGCCGGCAGCCGCACGGCAGGCGCGCACCCCTACCTGATGCCGCCGGAGCACACCGCGCACGCACGGGCCGTGCTCGGGGCGGGGCCCCTGCTGGCTGCCGAGCAGAAGGTGGTCCTCGAGACCGACCCGGCACGCGCCCGCGCCGTCGCGCGGGAGCGCCTGTCGATGTACCTCGGGCTGCCCAACTACACCAACGCACTGCTGGACTACGGCCTCGTGCCGGAGGACTTCGAGGGCGAGGGCAGCGACCGCTGGGTGGACCTGGGCGCCGCCTGGGGCGAGGAGGAGGCGGTGCGGGCGCGTCTGCATGCCCACCGCGACGCAGGAGCGGACCACGTGCTGGTCCAGGTGCTCACCGAGCGGGGCCTCTCCGATCTGCCGCTGCCCGAGTGGCGCAGGCTTGCGAGCGCTCTCCAGCTCACGTGACGATCCGGCAGGGCTCGCCATGAGCGTCGACCTGGGACCAACCGCTAGATTTCTCTCGTGACCGCGCAGCAGACCCCGCCGTACCCCTCCCACTGGGAGGCGGACGTGCTGCTGCGCGACGGGCGGACGGCACACATCAGGCCGATCAGGTCGGCGGACAAGGACCTGCTGGTCGACTTCTACGACCACCGGGTCAGCGACGAGTCGAAGTACTACCGCTTCTTCTCGCCGATGCCGCACCTGTCGGCCCGGGACGTCGCGCGCTTCACCGAGGTCGACCACAAGGACCGGGTCGCCTTCATCCTCACGCTCCGCGGCCGGATGATCGCGGTCGGGCGCTACGACGTGGTCAAACCGGGCGAGGCCGAGGTCGCCTTCCTGGTCGAGGACGACTACCAGGGCCGCGGCATCGCGCAGATCCTGCTCGAGCACCTCGCCCAGGCGGGGCGCGAGCGCGGGGTCACCAAGTTCACCGCCGACGTGCTCCCCGACAACGCCCGGATGATCCAGACCTTCCGTGACGCCGGCTACAAGGTGGCCAGCGTCTACGAGGACGGGGTCATCTCGCTGCAGTTCTCGATCGACGTGACCGACACCGCCGTCGGCCGCCTCGCCCTGCGCGAGCACGAGGCGGAGGCGGCCTCGATCCACCGCTTCTTCAACCCGCGCTCGGTCGCGGTCATCGGGGCCAGCCGGCGGCAGGAGACCGTCGGCCAGGCGCTCGTACGCAACCTGGTGATCGGCGACTTCACCGGCCGCGTCTACATGGTCAACCCCAGCTCCAGCGCGGTCAGCGGCATGCCGGCCTACAAGAGCGTCCAGGACATCCCCGACGACGTCGACGTGGCGATCGTCGCGGTGCCCGCCGACGCCGTGCAGGACGTCGTGCTCGACTGCGCCGCCAAGGGCGTGCACGGTCTCGTGGTCATCTCCAGCGGCTTCGCCGAGACCGGCGAGGAGGGCCGCCAGCGGCAGCGCCGGCTGGTCAACCTGTCCCGCTCCTACGGGCTCCGCCTGATCGGGCCCAACGCGCTCGGCGTCATCAACACCGACCCGCAGGTCAGGATCAACGCCAGCCTCGCGCCGACGATGCCGCCGCGCGGTCGTGCGGGCTTCTTCTGCCAGTCGGGTGCGCTCGGCTCCGCGATCCTGGAGAAGGTCAACAACCGCGGTCTGGGCCTGTCGACGTTCGTCAGCGCCGGGAACCGCGCCGACGTCTCCGGCAACGACCTGCTCCAGTACTGGGAGGAGGACGCCTCGACCGAGGTCGTGATGATGTACCTCGAGTCGATCGGTAACCCGCGGAAGTTCTCCCGCATCGCCCGCCGCGTCTCCCAGCGCAAGCCGATCGTCGCGGTCCGCTCGGGCCGCACCACCCAGGGTGTCCCGATGGGCCACGCGGTCCGCAAGATCAGCGCCCCGCCGGCGGCGGTCGACGCGATGTTCCGCCAGGCCGGGATCATCCAGGTCGACACCCTGGACGAGATGTTCGACGTCGCCCAGCTCCTGGCCCACCAGCCGCTCCCGCGCGGTCGGCGCGTGGCCATCGTCGGCAACTCCGACGCCCTGGGCCTGCTCGCCGCCGATGCCGCGGTCTCGGTGGGGCTCCAGGTCAACAAGCAGGTCCCGCTGCCGACCGAGCCGAGCGCCGAGGACTTCGAGGACGCGCTCGACGCGGCCATCGACGACCCCGAGGTCGACGCGGTGATCTCGGTCTACATCCCGCCGCTCAACGTCTCCGGCGAGGAGATCGCCAACGTGCTCGCCGCGGTCGGCGAGCAGTCCGACAAGCCGCTGGTGACCAGCTTCCTCGGTGCCGAGGGTGTCCCCGAGCTGCTCCGCGTCCCCGACGTCGCCGGGTCGACCGCCGGTCGCGGCTCGGTGCCGTCCTACTCGTCGGTGGAGTCGGCCGTACGCGCCCTGGCCAAGGTCGTGGAGTACGCCGTGTGGCTGCGCACCGCCGACGGCGAGACGCCGTGGTTCAGCGCCGAGGAGTGCGACCCGCGCACGGCGCGCAAGATCGTCACCGACGTGCTCGCCGCGCGCCCCTCGGGTGGCGAGCTGAGCCGCGAGGACCTGACGATGGTGCTGGCTGCGTACGGGATCAAGCTGTGGAACACCCACCGGGTCACCACCCTCGAGGAGGCGATCGCCGCCGCCGAGGACCTCGGCTGGGACGTCGTGCTCAAGGCGACCGTGGAGAGCGTCCGGGAGCGGCCCGACCAGGCCCACGTCGTACGCAACATCGACGACGTCGACGAGATGACCGAGGCCTGGGAGCTGATCACCAGCCGGATCCCGCCCGAGACCGGCGGGTTCGCCGTGCAGCGCACCGCGCCGCCGGGCGTCCCGGTCGCGATCCGCTCGATGGAGGACCCGCTGTTCGGGCCGGTGGTCTCCTTCGGCATCGCCGGCCCGATCACCGAGCTGCTCGCCGACCGCGCCTACCGCATCCCACCGCTGTCCCAGCGCGACGCCGCCTCGATGGTGCGCGAGATCAAGGCTGCGCCCATGCTCTTCGGCTACCGCGGCGGCGACATGGTCGACGTCGACGAGATCGAGCGGCTCGTCCTCAAGGTCGCCCAGCTGCAGAACGACCTGCCCCAGATCTCCTCGCTCGACCTGTCCCTGGTGCTCGTCGGCCTGGAGTACTCCGCCGTCCTGACCGCCACCGCCCGGGTCGACCTGGTCGCCGATCCGCGCTCCGACTGGTTCGTACGCCGCCTCAACCCGGCGGTGGGCGACACCCTTCCTGGCTAGGCGTGGAAGGATGGGTGGCATGAGCACCCGCACCGAGGATCTCGACCGCGCCGACGACCTGCGCGCCGAGATCGACCGCACCGGCTACTACCCCGAGGTGGTGGCCGACTGTGTCGCCTCCGCCGTGGCGGGGGAGAAGGTGTCCTCCTTCTTCCTCCACCACGAGCCGACGTTCGACCGTGACGAGGTGCGCCGCCACCTCTCCGTGCTGGTGCTGACCCCGACGCGGCTGATCCTGGCCCACACCGACGAGCACGCCGGCGACGACCTGCTGCCGGAGCCCTACACCTCGACGTCGACCGAGGCCGTACGCATCGACTCGGTCAACTCCGTGGTGGTGACCCGGATGATCACCAACCCGACCAAGGGGTCCAGCAAGCCGGCCGAGGTCGTCATGACCATCGGCTGGGGCGGCGTGAACCGGGTCGACCTGGAGCCCGCGGGCTGCTCCGACCCCAACTGCGACGCCGACCACGGCTACACCGGCGTCCTCACCCCCGACGACTTCTCGCTCCGCGTCTCGGCTGCTGCCGACGGTCACGACTCGGTCGACCGCCTGCTCTCCTTCGCGGAATCGCTCTCGGCTCGCACCCACAGCCGGTGAGCGTCGGTGACCGGGTTTCTCGCCCCCGCCTACGGGGAGCGCTCACTGGGTGATGTCCTGCCGGCGGTCGCCGCCGCCATGGACATCCCTTTGGGCACCTCCGAAGCGAGGTCCGGTCTCGAGCTGCCCTCGGCGGCTGCGTACGTCGTCTTCCTGGTCGACGGGATGGGCACCAACCTGCTGCGCCGCTATGCGCACGCGGCACCGTTCCTGGCGTCGCTGAGCGAGGACCAGGAGGCCGGCACGGCCGGCGTGCCGTCGACCACCGCGACCAGCCTCACCTCGTTCGGCACCGGGCTGACGCCCGGCGGTCACGGTCTGGTCGGCTACACCTCCCGGGTCCCCGGCACCGATCACCTGCTCAACGCGCTGCAGTGGCGCAAGGACGTCGACCCGGTCGAGTGGCAGCCCAACCAGACCGTCTTCCAGCGGCTGGGCGAGGCCGGGGTGCCGGTCACGGTGATCAACAAGCGGGTCTTCGGCGGCTCCGGGTTGACCATCGCCGCCCACCGGGGCGCGGAGTTCGTCGGCGCCGACCGGGTGGGGGAGCGGATCGCGTCGGCGGTCGCGCTCTCGCGGGTGCCGGGATCGCTGACCTATCTCTACGACGGCGATCTCGACTGGACCGGCCACAAGTACGGTGTCGCCTCCTCGCCCTGGCTGCAGCAGCTCTCGATGATCGACGCCGAGGCCGAGCAGCTGCGTGACGCCCTGGACCCGTCCGTACGTCTCCTGGTGCTCGCCGACCACGGCATGGTCGACTCGCCGGCCGCGTCCCGCACCGACATCGACGACTTCCCCGAGCTCCGCGACGGCGTCGCCCTGGTCGGCGGCGAGGCCCGCTTCCGCCATCTCTACTGCTCGCGCGGCGCGGTCGACGACGTGGTCGCGACCTGGTCGGAGAAGCTGGGCGACAAAGCCGATGTGATGACCCGGGAGGACGCCATCCGGCGCGGCTGGTTCGGGCCGGTCACGCCGTCGGTGCTGCCGCGGCTCGGCGACGTCATCGTCGCCTCCCACGGCGAGCACGCCGTGGTCTCGACGAGCCTGTTCCAGTACGAGACGACGCTGGTCGGGCTGCACGGGTCGCTGACGCCCGACGAGATGCTCATCCCGCTCCTGGTCTCCTAGGGGAATGAAACCCGCTTCTAATGGTTACAACCTATGTATCCGTTAGGGACGACTCGCCGGTGTCCGGCGGGAAGGGGTTTGTCGTGGGTGTGCACAGAGTCGAGGGCCGGCGATGACCGGGCACTACGCGCAGGTCGCGTTCACGCCGCTGGTGACCGACCACCAGGAGATCCACGGGAGCGCCGCCGCGTACACCCGGATGGCGGAGACGGGCGGCGAGCCGGACCGGATCGGCAGGGGAGAGGCGGCATTCATCACCTCGCGTGACAGCTTCTTCCTGGCGACCGTCAGCGAGACCGGATGGCCCTACATGCAGCACCGCGGCGGGCCGCCCGGGTTCCTGAAGGTCATCGACGAGACCACGCTGGGGTTCGCCGACTTCCGCGGCAACCGCCAGTACATCACCCGCGGGAACCTCGACCACGACGAGCGGGTCTCGCTGTTCCTGATCGACTACCAGCTGCAGGCGAGGATGAAGATCTTCGGTCGCGCGCGGGTCGTCGAGCCCGAGGACGACCCCGGGCTGGTCGAGGCACTGACTCCGGCCGGGAGCTCGGCGCGGGTCGAGCGTGCGATCCTGATCGACGTCGAGGCGTACGACTGGAACTGCAAGCAGCACATCCCGCAGCTGGTGCCCCTGGCGGCCGCGCGGCACACCGTCGCTCAGCTGACGGAGCGGATCAGCGAGCTCGAGGCGCAGCTGGCTGCCGCGCCTGGCGGTGTAACGACCCAAACCTAGACTGACCATTAGGACGGACGAGGAGATCGATGACGGAGGAGGCGGCCGTGGAGGTGCCCGTGCTGTACCCCGCCCAGCCCCGGGCCGTACGCCTCATGAACACGATCTGGGCCGACCGAAGGGGCGTGCACGACTCCCTGGAGACGGTGGCGCACCTCGAGGCCTGGGCCGAGGACGCGGGATTCGGGCGCCATGAGGACCTGAACGAGCACGACCTCGCCCGGGCCCGGGCCCTGCGCGACGCCCTGCGCCGGCTGGCCGCCGACGTGACCGCCGACGACCGGCCGCACAGCGTCTCGGAAGGACTGAGCACGGAGACCGCGCTCGCGGTGCTCAACGAGTTCGTGTCCCACTGTGCGCCCGCCCTGCGCCACGGCGCTCAGGGCGTCCTCGAGCGGGAGTGGCTCACCGACGGCTCCGGCCTGCAGCGGGAGCTGAACCTGGTGGCGTTGGAGGGGTCCGAGGTGCTGGCCGAGCCTGCGCCCCACGAGCTGAGGGCGTGCGGCGGCCCGGGCTGCGTCCTGTACTTCGTCCGCGACCACCCCCGGAGGGAGTGGTGCTCCGCGGGCTGTGGCAACCGGGCCCGGGTCGCGCGCCACTATCGGCGGAACACGTCCAGCCAGCAGGGTCCTGCCACGAGCCGCCGTTCAGCACACTAGGCTTCCGCGAGTGGCTGAGCTGACCTTCTGGACCGGGACGATGGACGCAGGGAAGTCGACCCTCGCGCTGCAGACCAACCACAACCACGCGGCTCGCGGCAGGATGGGACTCATCTTCACCGCTCATGACCGCTCCGGCGAGGCGGTGGTCACCTCCCGGCTGGGTCTGACCCACGACGCGATCGAGGTCACCGACGACTTCGACTTCTGGCGCCACGCCGTCGACGCGCTGACCCACGGCGCCCGGATCGACTACCTGATCTGCGACGAGGCGCAGTTCTACACGCCCGAGCAGATCGAGGCGCTGGCCAAGATCGTCGACGAACTGCAGATCGACGTGTTCTGCTTCGGCATCCTCACCGACTTCCGCACCCGCCTCTTCCCGGGTGCCGCCCGTCTGGTCGAGCTCGCGGACCGTACGGAGGTGCTGCAGGTCGAGGCGCTGTGCTGGTGCGGCAAGCGGGCCACCCACAACGCCCGGGTCGAGGACGGCGTCATGGTCACCGAGGGTGACCAGGTCGTCGTCGGCGACACCGATGACGCACCCAGCGCGGTCTCCTACGAGGTCCTCTGCCGCCAGCACCACCGCCGCCGCCTCACCGCGGCCCGGGCACAGTCCGTCTCCCTGGTGCCCGAGCCCCTGCCGTTCGGCTGACGCGCCACGCTGGTCGAGCCGCCGGAGCCGCTAGGCGGAGGCGTGTCGAGACCAACACGGTCCCATCGCGCTCGATTCGACCGTGTTGGTCTCGACACGCTCGGCCGCAGGCGGCCTCGCGGCTCGACCAGCGGGGTCAGCGGTTGAGGGTGGGCATGTCGACCGCGGCGTACTTGGTCCCGACGGGCGCGTTCTGGGTGTCGAGCTGGACGCCGGGGCGGCCGTTCTCGACGACGTAGGTCGCGCGGGTGGAGATCGGGGCGCCCCGGCGCTCGACGTACGGCACGACCCGGAAGTCGGTGGAGAGCTCGTCGGGCGTGACCTTGACGCGTACGTAGCCACGCTGGCTGTTGAAGAACTTCAGGTGGTCGTTGGCCCGCAGCAGGGTCTCGCCGCCGGTGGTCATGTCGGCGCCGTCGCCGCCGCTGGAGATCGAGGTGCCGACGAACTCGCTGCCGACGACGGCCGACTCGGGGTCGTCGTAGTCGGCCAGCAGGTTGCTGGCGTAGTTGTGGTGCCGGTCGCCGGTGATGACGACGAGGTTCTCGATGCCGCTGGTGCGGGCGCCCTCGAGGAGCCGGTTGCGGTTGGCGATGTAGCCGTCCCACGGGTCCATGTAGAGCGTCTTGGCCTCGGTGTCGTCGAGGTCGGTCTCGGCCATCGGCGCCTGGTTGGCGAGCACCTGCCAGCGAGCGGACGACTGCCGCCAGTTGCGCTGCAGCCACCGCTCCTGCTCGAAGCCCATCATCGAGCGCGACGGTTCGTAGATGTCGGGCGTCAGCTCCCGGCTCGCCGGGTCGCTGCCGTCGCCGTAGGCCTGGTCGTCGCGGTACTGCCGGGTGTCGAGCACGTTGAAGTCGACCAGGTCGCCGTAACGCAGGTTCCGGTAGATCTGCATGTCCGGGCCGTCAGGCAGCGCGCTGGCGCGGAACGGCAGGTGCTCGTAGTAGGCCTGGAAGGCAGCCGTACGCCGCGGCATCCAGAGCTCGCCCTGCGACTGGCTCCGCTCCTCGGGGATCTCGTCGGCCCAGTTGTTCTCGACCTCGTGGTCGTCGGGGGCGACCACGAACGCGTGCGACTGGTGGGCGGCCATCAGGTCCGGGTCCGACTTGTAGAGCCCGTACTGCTGGCGGTAGCGCGCCAGGTCGAGGGTCTCGCCGGACAGCGAGGGGTCGACGGTGGTCCGGCGCCAGTTGTTCTCGGGGGTGACACCCGACTCGTACAGGTAGTCGCCCAGGTGGAAGACGACGTCGACGTCCTCGTCGGCGAGGTGCTGGTAGGCGGTGTAGAAGCCGTGGCTGTAGAGCGCGCACGAGGCGAACGCGAAGCTCATCGTCGACAGCGAGGAGCCGTACGCAGGTGCGGTCCGGGTGTGGCCGGTCTGGCTGACCTCGCCGGCTGCCATGAAGCGGTACCAGTAGTCGCGTCCGGGGCGCAGACCCCAGACCTCGGGGTGGACCGAGTGCCCGAAGTTCGGGGTGGCGGTGACGGTGCCCGACTTCACGACCTTGCGGAAGAGCGGGTCCTCGGCGACCTGCCAGCGGACCTTGACCGGCTCCTGCGGCATGCCGCCGCGGCCGTCGGCGGCGAGCGGCTCGGGGGCGAGGCGGGTCCAGAGGACCACGGAGTTGGGGAGCGGGTCGCCGGAGGCGACGCCCATGGTGAACGGGTAGCCGGAGAGCACGGTGGTGTTCTTGACGGACACGGCGTCGGCGGGGATCGAGCCGGTGCCGAGCAGCATCGCGGCGGAAGCGGCGAAGCCGGTCGAGGCCGTGCCGGAGATGAGGGAGCGTCGGCTCAGCGATTCGGGCAGGAGCATCGGGGGCCTCCGAGAAAGGTGGAAGTGCGTGCCTCCACTCACCCCATCGGCGGTGCGTGAACGCCGACCGACCCCTGCCCGACTCTGGTCGGTCGGCTCCCCGACGCATCACGGACCGGCTGATGGCCGGTCCGTGAACGTGGTCAGACGAGTCGGAGCTAGTCCTGCTTGCCGCCGCCGAACATGATCTCGTCCCAGCTCGGGACCGAGGCGCGCTTGCGGCGCGAGGACGACTTCTTGGCAGGCTTCTGCGGAGCTTCCTCGGCGGGCTCGGGCTCGGCCGGGGTCGCCGCTGCCGCGGGCTCGGCGGCGGGCTCCGCCGGGACCGGCGCCTGCTTCTCGGTCGGCGTCTCATCGCCCAGGAACGCCTCGAGCGGGGTGTCGACGTCGACCGGTGCCGGCTTCGCGGCCTTGGCCTCCTGGACCGGCTTGGGAGCCGGGGGAGGGGTCGCCGGAGCGGCCGGGGCCTTCGCACGGCGCCGGCGGGCGGCGAGCATGTCGTCGGTCACCGGCTCCGGCTCGGGAGCGGGCGCCTCGAGCTTCTCGCCGGTCAGCCAGCGGGCGTCGTCGTTGTCGAGCTCGACGTAGTTGCCGGGAGCGTCGTAGGTCAGCTCGGCGATGCCGGAGCGCTCGGGGGTCTCGTACTCACCGGTGAGCTTCCAGCGGCCGTCGGGGCGCCGGTAGGAGTCCCAGTTGACCGAGTCGGGGTCGGCGTACATCGTCTGGAAGTGGGCGCTGACCGCCTCGCCCAGGGTGCGGGCGGTGCTGGCGGCCTCGCCGGGCCGACGACGTACGGAAGCCTGCTGGGCACGCTGCGCCATGTGCTCGCGCTCGGCGAGGACGGGACCGGCGAAGGCCAAGATCTTCTCGACCGTGGTGCCGGCGACAGCGGCGACCTCCTCGGCACTCTCACCCGCACGGATACGGGTCTGAATGTCACGGGGCCGCAGGCTGCTGCTCGGGGTCTTGTTCACGGTTTGCTCCGATCGGCGGGTCGACACAGCCTCGAGTGCTGCACGGAGACGGTCGTCGATGTCGGCGGTGTATTCACGATCCTCGTCATCGACGAGAAACATGCGTAGACCATCGTCACTGACCGAGATGAGCCGCAGAAGGACGGGCCCAGCCTCATCCGGTGCCTGCTCTTCGAGCTGGCCCGGAGTCAGGGGTAGTCCTTCGGCCGACATCCTCTTCTCAATTCTAGAAACGGTTGTGACGACCCTACGCCACTGACCTTCATCGTATGGGGTGCCCATGCCGCGAGACCGTGGCATTTGGGGTTTTTGGGACGTACGAGGCGACCATTTGTCGGTGGAACAGACGCTGACCCTTCTCGTGCTCGACCTGGTCGGGTGCTTCGTCTTCGCGCTCTCCGGAGGCCTGATGGCGGTCCGCAAGGAGCTCGACATCTTCGGCGTGATCGTCCTCGCCTGCGTCACCGGTCTCGGCGGCGGCTTCCTGCGCGACATGGCGATCGGCGCGACGCCGGTCGCTGCGCTCTCCGACTGGCGCTACCTCGCCGTGCCGATGGCGGCCGGTCTGCTGACGTTCTACTTCCATCCCGCGCTCGGCCGCGTGGAGCCGCTCGTCAACGTCTTCGACGCCCTCGGGCTGGGGCTGTTCGTCATCGCCGGCGCGGTCAAGGGCCTCGACTTCGGGCTCTCCCCGCTCGCCGCCGCGGTCATGGGCCTGGCCACCGGCGTGGGCGGCGGCGCGATCCGCGACGTGCTCGCCGGCCGCGTCCCGATCATCCTGCGTCGCAGCGTCTTCTACGCGATCCCGGCCTTCGCCGGCGCCGCGGTCGCGGCCTTCGGCCTGTACGCGGGGGTGCCGGCGACGCTCGCGATGTCGGTCGCGTTCGTGACCTGCTCGGGGTGGCGGCTGCTGGCGATGTGGCGCCACTGGGAGGCGCCGCTGCCGAGGGGCTCGGCCTCGGTCTGAGGCTTCTGCTCAGTGGTCGGAGCAGCAGGGGATCTGGTGGCGCATCTCGAACGGCACCAGACCCGAGACGGCCCGCTGGACGAGGAGCACGCAGCGCCCCTCGCGCCACACCGGTCGCGCGAACCCGGTGAGATCGAGGGTGTCGCCGGGCTCGAGGTCGATGCCCGCCAGTCCCTGGACGGCGTCGACGATGCTGTCGGCCTCGACCGCCGCCACCGTGGTGACCGTCTCGATCCTCGTCCGGCCCGGATAGCGGGCCAGGCGCCCGGCGGTGCGGGCCGCGGCCTCGGCGATCGCGGGGGAGTCGGTGGTGACGTACGCGTCGGGGAGGCGGTCCGCCAGCAGCGCGGTCAGCTCCTCGACCGCCGGACCGCCGGGCCAGTCCAGGACGGCGACGAGGCGGGCGGTCGGCTTGCGCACGACATGGGTGCTGATGACGTACGCGTCGTCGGGCTGCGCCGCGCCGAGCACCTCGTCCAGGCGGTGGACGAGGTGCTCGGCGCCGGCGAGATCCCGGGCTTCGGCGTCGACGGCCAGGGTGGTCATCGAGTCGGGACGACCCAGACCGGGTTGGTGTAGAACCACAGGTCGACCCACGGGTCGGCGTCGCCGACGACGTCGATCGCGGGACCGGCCGGGTCGATGCTCGCACCCAGGTAGCCGGGCTGCGACCGGTTGGCGTCGGTGCCGCGGACGCGCACGTAGAACGCCTCCTCGACGCGACCGAGGTCGTAGCGCAGCTGGAACGTGCCGGTGCGACCCGAGGTGTCGGTCTGCTCGATCACCTTGGTGTCGGGGGCCTTCCAGGTGTCGCGGTCGGTGACGTACGTCGGGTCGACCGCGCCCCGGATCACGTCGACCCGGTTGAGCGACGGGACGAACTGCGACCAGTTCGGGACGTCCTGGGCGGCGATGGTGACGACCAGCGAGATCCGGCTGCCCTTCTTGGCCTTGAGGGTGCCGCCGAGGCTCTCCGAGCCGCCGTCGGAGGAGACGACGCGGACGTCCACCGACTTCACCAGTGCGCCGTGGTCGACCCAGACGCGGCCGTTGCGCAGGCCCTTCATGACCGCCCCGTAGCTGCGCTCGGTGGCGCCGACGTGGGTGCGGCTGTAGTAGCCCGGCCAGAAATCACCGGCGGTGGTGTTGAGAGAGCCCGCGTAGACCGGGTCGCCGTAGCGGCCGTTGGCGTTGAAGGAGGCCGAGTCGGAGCCGTCGGGGCGACGCGAGGTCGTGCCCCAGTTCACGTGGGAGTCGGAGTTGGCGCTGATCGACCACGGCTTGCCCTCGGCGAGCAGCGAGTCCCACAGACCGCCGACGGTCGAGGTGAACCAGTCGAAGCCGCCCCAGGAGCGGTAGGACTCGGCGGGGTAGCCGGGGAAGGAGTTCGGGCCCGGGCCGTTGCCGTAGTAGCCGCGGGCGCTGCCGGGGCCGTAGCCGGCGGGCAGGCCCGCCGCCTGGTGGCCGGGCGCGCCCTCCCAGCCGACCGCGATCCGCGGGTCCGCGTCGCGCCAGGCACGCACCTCGTGCGGGCTGTCGATGCCGTTGCGGGCCGGGTGGTTGGCGAGGAAGAGGGCGTCGGCGACGCGGCGCTTGTCGACCTGCTTGCCGAGCCACTGGATGCCGGCGACGGCGAGCGCCTCGTTCTGCGGGGAGTTGCCGCTGGCGCCCTTGACCGACCCGTCGTAGTCGTTCTCGAACTGCTTGAGCACCGCGACCTCGTTGGCGCCCGGGGCGACGAAGACGGTGCCGTGCTCGGCGGCCGGGATGTTCCACTCCAGGCCCTGGAAGATCAGGGTGTCCTTGAGGATCTTGCGCGCGGCGACGATGTCGGGGTTGACCAGGTCGACGCCCAGCTTCGCGTGGGTCGCGCCGCCGTGGTCGGTGATGACCAGCCAGTCCAGGCCGTACGCCGCGCCGTGCTGCGCCTGGTCGATGACCCGGTACATCGCGTCCGAGCTGTACTGGGTGTGGATGTGGTGGTCGCCGGCGAGCCAGTGCCGGATCGTCGCCCGGTTGCCGCTGCGCGCCGTGGCGGTCGCGGTCTCGGCCATCGCCGGGGTCACGCCGGTCATGCCCGCCATCCCGGCGGTCACCGCGCCGGCGATCCCGGCGGCGCGGAGCAGGTTGCGACGCGTGACCTCGGCGGGACGCAGGTCGCTGTCGGACGCGTCCGAGGAGGCGGCGAGGGTGATCCCGTCGACCTCGTGGGAGTGAGAGTGGGCGTGGCCGTGATCGTGGGCGTGATCGTGGGCGTGGTGCTCGTGTGACACGTTGAAACCTCCGCTGGGGGTAAGCCGTCTCCGCGTGCCCGAGCAGCGGCGCTCAGAGCCAATCGGCGCCGGGTGGCCGGGGTACGTCGCCCGGTTGCCCTCCCGGTGAAATTTTGCCGAGGCGTCGGCCCCGCAGGCCGAGGCGTCACCCGCGTCGGCCGAGGCGTCACTTCCGCCGACCGAGACGTCACCCTGCTTGTTGGTAAGGCTACCCTTACTCGCGTGACGACGACCGACCGCCGCGACGACGACGCCGAGACCCTCGCCGACCTCCTCGGAGGGGCCCGCGGCGCGATCGACGCGACCGTCCCGCCGGTCGCGTTTGTGGCCGGCTGGCTGGTCAGCGGCGAGATGTGGGTGGCGACCGCGGTCGCGCTCGGTCTGGCCGCGTTCGTGGCCGTCTGGCAGTGGCGCAAGGGCCGCAAGCCGCGCGCCGTGCTGCTGGGCGTGGCCGGGGTCGCGGTCGCGGCGATGATCGCGCTGCGTACCGGGCGGGCGGAGGACTTCTTCGTGGTCCAGCTCGCGGTCAACGCGGCCAGCGCCCTGGTGTGGGTGGTCAGCATCGCGTTCCGCTGGCCGCTGCTCGGCGTGGTCGTGGGGCTGATCCTGCGCCAGCGCGGCGCCTGGCGCCGTGACCCCGTCCTGCTGCGCGGCTACGCGCTGGCGAGCTGGGTGTGGGTCTGTCAGTACGTCATCCGGGTCGCGATCTTCGGGCCGCTGTGGTGGTCCGGCGACGTGGTCGCCCTGGCGATCGCCCGGGTGGCGCTCAGCTGGCCGCTGGTCGCGTTGTGCCTGGTGGTGAGCTGGTTCGTGCTGCGCCGTTCGCTGCCCGCCGACCACCCCGGGCTGCGTCACCCTCAGGTCAGCGCCGCCTGAAGCAGCTCGTAGAGCCGGCGGGTGGCGCGCTGCTGGTCGCCCTCCCGGATCACCAGCGCCAGCCCGGCGCGCACGTCCGCGTCCACGATCGGGGTCGCGACCAGATCGGTCCCCGCCACCATCGACTCGGCGAGCACGCAGACCCCCAGCCCGCGGGCGGTGAGCCCGAGCAGCGTCTCCGGGTTGGATCCCGACAGGTCGACCTTCGCGGCCACGCCTGCCCGGGCGCAGGACGTCTCCAGCGCCGTCCGTACGCCGGTCCCCGGCGGGATGCACAGCACCGTCTCCTCGTGGAGGTCGGCGAGCCGCACCCGGGCGCCGGCGAGCCGATGCCCGGCCGGTGTGATCACCGCGAGCCGCTCGTCGCTGACCGACTCCGTGGCCAGGCCGTCGAGGACAGGGCCGGCGTGGGAGATCAGGCCCAGGTCGAGCTCGCCGGCGACCGTACGTTGCTGGAGCCGGTCGGAGGTGTCCTCGACGAGCTCGACGCTGACGCCGGGATGCTCCCGGTGAAAGGTGGCGACGGCGTCGAGGAAGCCGGGGATCGTGCAGCCGGCGATCATCCCGAGACGTACGTGCCCATGGATCAGGTCGCTCAGCTCATCGGCGCTCTGCCGCACGCCCTCGATCGCGCGGATCGCCTCGCGGGCGCGGGGGAGGAGCGTCTCGCCGGCATGGGTGAGCCGTACGTTGCGTGGGCCCCGGACGAGCAGGTCGTGGCCGAGCTCGCGCTCGAGCTTGGCCAGCTGGGCGCTGATGCCCGACTGGCTGACGTGCAGCCGCTGCGCCGCGGCCGTGAACGAGCCGTGGTCGACGACGGCGACGAAATAACGGAGCTGTCCGATTTCCATAAGCAATGATGCTAGCAAGCAGCAGAACTATCTGTTTGAGTGTTCACAGGATCCGGGCCAGGCTGGGTGGCGAAAGCCCAACGACCCAAGGAGAGATCCCGATGACCGCAACCGCTGCCGAGCTCGCCGAGGCGTACTTCACCTCCTGGCAGGACCGCGACTTCACCCGCCTGCGCTCGCTGCTGGCTGATGACGTGAGCTTCGCCGGCCCGCTCGCCACGATCGAGGGCGCCGACGGCTGCATCGCCGGCCTGGAGGGGATGGCGCAGGTGCTCGACAAGATCGAGGTGAAGGAGCGGCTCTCCGACGGGCCGAGCGTGATCACCTGGTTCGACCTGCACACCACCGTCGCCGAGCCCGCCCCCACCGCCAACTGGATGCGCGTCGAGGACGGGCTGATCACCGAGATCCGGGTCGCCTTCGACCCGCGCGCGATCCTGGCGGCTCGCGGCTAGGCGACTTGGTCGCGCGGCTTCGTCCGGGCGGTCTCGCGGATGACCTCGGCCACCAGGTCGGGGTCATCGTTCATCGGTACGTGGCCGCAGCCCGGCAGCCACCGGTGGTTCGCATGCGGGAGGCGTCGTGCAGCCACCTTCGCCTGGTAGGGGAGCAGGGTGAGGTCGCGTGTTGCCCAGGCGATCGTGGTGGGGACCTCGGGCTCGGGCGGCCCGGGGTAGTCGTAGCGGTAGACGCCGCTGAAGAACGTCTTGATCCCCTCCCGCGAGGCGACCATGTTGGCCGTGTCGGCGGCCGCGACAACCGGGTCGATCCGCTCGGGGTGGGCGAAGAAGCAGCTCATCGTGACCGTACGCGCCACCCGTGACTGCAGCACCGTCCCCGCCACCGGCGCCAGCGGCCGCGCGATCGCCTGGATGCCGGCGAACAGGCCGCGCACGTAGAGGTAGTCGACGCGGTTCATCCAGAACCCGGCGGGGGAGAGCGCCGTCACCGTGCGTGCGTGCCCGGCGTCGCCCATCTCCAGCGCGAGCAGTCCGCCGAGGCTGTTGCCGGCGACGTGCGGCCGCTCGATCCCGAGCTCGGCCCGAAGCGCGTGCAGCTCCTCGGTCACCGCCTCCCGCACCGTACGTCCCGCCAGGTCGAACTCCGGCGACTCGCCGTGTCCCGGCAGATCGATCGTGATCACCTCGAACTCGTCGGCCAGCCGCTCCACCACGCCCGCCCACGCCTGCCTGCGGTGCGCGATGCCGTGGATCAGGAGCAGCGGCTCCCCGCTGCCGGTCCGTTCGTACGCGAGCATCCTCGCTCCTTCGGATTGCCTCTGGGTGTCGTACCGATGGTCGGGAGCCTACGTCGCCGAGGTGTCGAGCGGCGTGACCCGGTGCGCAGGAACGCGTGACCTCGCAGATCAGGGTTGTGCAAGTGCAATGTCACACCGTAGTGTGCGATCGCTGTGACTGCCGTCACTTCTGCTGAGACTGAAAGAGGTAGCCGTGGATCTGCTTGTGAAGATCAACGAGTGGTTGTGGAACCCCTTGATCGTGTTGTCCCTGGGCCTGGGGCTCGTCCTGACCGTCCGTACCCGCGTGCTGCAGGTGCGACGTCTGCCGGACATGGTTCGGCAGCTGCGCGGGGGTAGCTCGACCGACGAGGGGATCTCGTCCTTCCAGGCGCTCGCGCTGACGTTGTCGAGCCGCATCGGTGTGGGCAACATCGCCGGCGTCGCGACCGCGATCTACGCGGGGGGACCGGGGGCGCTGTTCTGGATGGGGGTGATGGCCTTCCTCGGCGGCGCGACCGCCTTCGTCGAGTCGACGCTCGCGCAGATCTACAAGGAACGGGTCGACGGTCAGTTCCGTGGTGGGATCCCGTACTACCTCGAGAAGGCGCTGGGCCTGCGTTGGCTGGGCGTGATCGCGGCGGTCACGGCAGTGAGCCTGTACGCCGTGCTCGCGCCCGGCATCCAGTCGAACAACATCGCGGCGAGCTTCGAGGGCGCGTTCGGGGTTCCGACGTGGATCACCGGGCTCGTCATCGTCGCCGCTCTGGGATTCATCGTCCTCGGTGAGCGCAAGCGCATCGTCGGATTCGCCGACAAGGTGGTGCCGTTCATGGCGATCGCCTACATCGTCGCCGCTGTCGTGGTGCTGGCCGTGAACATCACCGCGCTGCCGGACGCGCTGCGACTGGTCGTGTCGAGCGCGCTCGGGGTCGACTCGGTCTTCGGGGGCATGGTCGGCGCGGCGATCGCCTGGGGCGTTCGCCGGGCGATGTTCTCGAACGTCGCCGGCGTGGGGGAGGGGACCTACGGCTCGGCTGCCGCCGACGTCTCGCACCCGGCCAAGCAGGGCCTGGTGCAGTGCTTCTCGATCTACGTCGACACCCTGATGGTCTGCATGGCGACCGGGTTCATGATCATCGTCACCGGCAGCTACAACGTCGCCACCGCGGACGGCGAGGTGGTCGTGAACCATCTCGACGGCGTCGAGGCCGGCCCTGCCTACACCCAGACGGCTCTGGACACGATCGGAGCCGGTGTCGGGGGACCGGTCGTGGCGATCGCGCTCGCGCTCTTCGCGTTCACGACGCTGGTCGCCTTCTACTACATCTGTGACACCAGCCTGACCTACCTGCTGCACGGCACCAACCGCGCGGCCAGCATGGTGCTCAAGCTCGCCCTGCTCGCGATGACGTTCTTCGGGTCCGTCCAGGCCGCCGACCTGATCTGGGCGATCGGCGATGTCGGGTATGCCAGCCTCGCCTGGGTCAACCTGGTCTGCCTGCTGTTCCTGCTCAAGCCTGCCCTCGTGGCGCTCCGTGACTACGACGAGCAGCGGCGAGCGGGCGTCGACCCGACCTTCGACCCCGTACGACTCGGAATCCGTCGCGCCGACTACTGGGTCGCCCGCCAGGCCGAGGCGACGAAGACCGGACACGCGCTGTGACCCTTGTGTGACAGTGCAATGTCACATAACATTCAAGCCACACTGGAACTAGGAGAACGCATGACGCACAAGCCCTGGCGCGGCATCACTGTCGCGACCGCCCTGCCCCTGACCGACGATCTGGCCGTCGACTTCGACGGATACGCGGAGCACGTCGCCTGGCTCGCCGAGAACGGCGTGGACGGTGTCGCCCCGAACGGGTCGCTCGGCGAGTACCACAACCTCACCGACGAGGAGCGCGCTCGCGTCGTCGAGATCGCGGTCGAGGCCTCGCCCGACGGGTTCGGCGTGATGCCGGGCGTGGCGGCGTACGGGTCGCAGGAGACGTGCCGCTGGATCGAGCAGGCCGCCTCCGCCGGCGCGCAGTCGGTGCTGCTGCTCCCGCCGAACGCCTACCGCGCAGATCGTGCGGCCGTGATCGAGCACTACCGCGCCGCGGCTGCGGTCGGGCTGCCCGTCGTGGCCTACAACAACCCCTACGACACCAAGGTCGACCTCACCCCTGACCTGCTCGCCGAGCTCCACGGGGAGGGCCTGATCGTCGCGGTGAAGGAGTTCACCGGAGACGTACGCCGCGCCTACGAGATCCGCGAGCTGGCACCGGAGCTGGACCTGCTGATCGGGTCCGACGACGTCCTCCTCGAGCTCGGCCTGGCCGGTGCGGTCGGGTGGATCGCCGGCTACACGAACGCCTTCCCGCGTGCGTGCAAGGAGCTCTACGACCTGGCCACCTCCGGGCGCGCCGAGGGCATCGAGAAGGCCCTGCCGATCTACCGCGACCTGCACCCGCTGCTGCGCTGGGACTCCAAGACGGAGTTCGTGCAGGCGATCAAGCTGTCCATGGACATCGCCGGGCGTCGTGGCGGTCCGTGCCGACCGCCTCGGCTCCCGCTCGCTCCGGAGACCGCCGAGCGCGTCACCGCGGACACCAAGGCCGCGATCAGCAAGGGCTTCAACTGATCTCCCCGGGTCTGCCGTTCCGACCCGGTCGGAACGGCAGACCCACCCCGCCGACCTCAGAGGAGAATCGAGAGTCATGGAACTGACAGACGTCGCCCGCGAACGGCTCGTCGCCGACGCGGTGCGTGCCGGCGAGATCTGGGCGCAGACGTCGCCCGTGGATCGCGCCACCGTGCTGGGCGCGGTCGCCGACGCGCTCGACGCGGCTGCCGACAGCCTGGTCCCGATCGCGATCACCGAGACGCATCTGCCCGAGCCGCGGTTGCGAGGGGAGCTGACACGGACCACCTTCCAGCTCCGGCTGCTGGCCGAGTCCGCTGCCGCGGGGGAGCACCTCGACGTCCGGATCGACCACGCCGACGCAGACTGGCCGATGGGCGCACCTCGTCCGGATCTGCGGCGTACGGCCGTGCCCCTTGGGCCGGTGATCGTGTTCGCCGCCTCGAACTTCCCGTTCGCGTTCAGCGTCGCCGGCGGCGACACCGCATCTGCGCTCGCGGCCGGATGCCCGGTCATCCTCAAAGCCCATGGCGGTCATCCCGAGCTGTCGCTCGCGACCGCGAAGGTCGTCACCGACGCGCTGCGGGACGCGGGCGCACCGGACGGGCTGTTCGCCCTGGTCGAGGAGGCGTCCGACGCGCGGGCGATCCTGACGCACCCGGAGATCAAGGCCGGCGCCTTCACCGGCTCGATCCCCGCCGGACGTACGCTGTTCGACCTCGCCCAGGCCCGGGCCGAGCCGATCCCGTTCTACGGTGAGCTCGGCAGCGTGAACCCGGTCTTCGTCACGGAGCGGGCGGCGAACCAGCGACCCCAGGAGATCACCGACGGGTTCCTGGCATCGTTCACGCTCGGCGCCGGGCAGTTCTGCACCAAGCCCGGCGTGCTCCTCGCGCCGGCCGGCTCCGACCTGGTCGAGCGGCTGGGCGCCGCGGCCCTTCCAGCGGCGGCACCGCTGCTCAACGACCGGATCGTGGCCGGTCACCGCGAGGTGCTCGACGAGCTCCTCCGGCATCCTGGGGTGACTGCGCTCGTGGGCGGAGACGAGGAACCGGCCGATCCGCCCGCACCGGTCCTGCTCGCGACGACGGCCGACGTCCTCCTCGAAGACGTCGACGGCATCCTGACGGAGTGCTTCGGGCCGACGGCGGTCGTGGTGACGTACCGCGACGAGAAGCAGCTGCTCGAGGTCGCCCGCGCCCTCGACGGTCAGCTCACCGCGACGATCGCGGGTGAGACCGACGACGCGATCGTCCCCGAGCTGGCCGCCACCCTCGCCCGCAAGGCCGGCCGGGTCCTGTGGAACCAGTGGCCGACCGGTGTCTCGGTGACCCACGCCCAGCAGCACGGTGGTCCCTACCCGGCCACCACCGCTCCGGGCACCACCTCGGTGGGCACCGCGGCCCTGAGCCGCTTCGTCCGCCCCGTCGCCTGGCAGGGTTTCCCTGACACGCTGCTTCCCGACGAGCTCCGTGACACGCCGCACCACCCGATCGCCCGGCGCATCGACGGCCGGCTCATCCCAGGAGGGACCGCATGAGAACCACCCGCGTCATCCACGCCGTCGACTCCCACACCGAGGGGATGCCGACCCGCGTCGTCACCGGCGGGGTCGGCGTCTTCCCCGGCGCCACGATGGCCGAGCGGCGGCAGTGGTTCATCGAGAACAACGACGAGCTGCGTACGTTCCTGATGTGCGAGCCCCGCGGTCATGCGTCGATGAGCGGCAGCATCCTGCAGCCGCCGACCCGCCCCGACGCCGACTTCGGTGTGCTCTTCATCGAGGTCAGCGGGCTGCTCCCGATGTGCGGCCACGGCACCATCGGCACCGCGACGGTCCTGGTGGAGACCGGGATGGTGCCGGTCGTCGAACCGGTCACCACGGTCCGGTTGGACACGCCCGCGGGCCTGGTGGTGGCCGACGTCGCGGTGGAGGACGGGCACGCCCGGTCGGTGACGATCAGGAACGTCCCGTCGTTCGTGCTCGGGCTCGATCAGAGCGTCGAGGTCCCGGCGTACGGAAGCGTCGGCTACGACATGGCCTTCGGCGGCAACTTCTACGCCGTGGTCGACCTGGAGAAGCTCGGGCTCCCGTTCGAGCGCGCGGCCAAGAACCAGCTGCTCGAGGCCGGACTGGCGATCATGGACGCGATCAACGAGCAGAACCGCCCGCAGCACCCGGAGCGACCCGACATCTCCGGCTGTCACCACGTCTACCTGAAAGCCCCGGGATCGACGGCGCAGCACTCGCGGCACGCGATGGCGATCCACCCCGGCTGGTTCGACCGGTCGCCCTGCGGGACCGGCACCAGCGCCCGGATGGCGCAGCTGTACGCCCGCGGCGAGCTCGCGCTCGGCACCGACTTCGTCAACGAGTCCTTCATCGGCACCACCTTCACCGGGCGACTCGTGGAGACGACCGAGGTCGGCGGCATCGAGGCGGTCGTCCCGACGATCACGGGCAGGGCCTGGGTCACCGGGACGGCGCAGTACATGCTCGACCCCGACGACCCGTTCCCGGCCGGATTCGAGCTGTGACGATGCCCGGTACGCATCCGGACGTCGTCGTCATCGGCGCCGGCGCGCTGGGGGCCGCGACCGCCTGGTTCGCGACGCGTGCCGGCCTCACGGTCGAGGTCGTCGAGCGAGGCTCGATCGTCAGCGGCACCACCAGCGCCTGCGAGGGAAACCTGCTGGTCTCCGACAAGGAGGCCGGCCCCGAGCTCGACCTCGCCCTGCTCTCGCACCAGCTGTGGCGCGGCGAGCTGGGCGAGTTCGGCGGGCTGTGGGAGTTCGAGGAGAAGGGCGGTCTGGTGGTCGCGGCGACCGCGGGCGGCATGGCGGGCCTGACGGAGCTGACCGAGCGGCAGCGCGCTGCCGGCATCGACGTACGCGAGGTCGCGGCCGACGAGATCCACGACTTCGAACCACATCTGACCCCCGATCTGGCCGGCGCCGCGTTCTATCCCCAGGACTGCCAGGTCCAGCCCATGCTCATGGCGGCGCACCTGCTCCGGCTGGCCCGCGAGCTGGGCGCACGCGTACGCACCGGCACCACGGTCACCGGGTTCCTCCGCGACGGCGATCGCGTCACCGGGGTCCGCACCGACCGTGGTGACATCGCCGCGGGGCACGTCGTCAACGCCGCCGGGACCTGGGCGGGGGAGCTGGCTGCCCTCGCCGGCGTCGAGGTGCCGGTCCTGCCACGGCGCGGCTTCATCCTGGTGACCGAACCGCTGCCGCCGACGGTCTTCCACAAGGTCTACGCCGGTGAGTACGTCGCCAGCACGCAGAGCTCCGACGAAGGCCTGCAGACCTCCACCGTCATCGAGGGCACGCGTGCCGGGACCGTGCTGATCGGGTCGTCCCGCGAGCGTGTCGGCTTCGACCGAACCGTCTCGCTGCCGGCGCTGCGGGAGATCGCCGGCAAGGCGCTGGCGCTCTACCCCGGCCTGGCGCCGGTCGCCCTGATGCGTACCTATCTCGGCTTCCGGCCCTACTGCCCCGACCACCTCCCGGTGATCGGCACCGACCCGCGCGCGCCCGGCCTGGCCCACGTCGCCGGGCACGAGGGCGCCGGCATCGGGCTCTCCGTGGGCAGCGCCAAGCTCCTGGTCGAGGCGATGACAGGAGCGACTCCGACGATCGACATCACGCCGTTCCGCCCCGAACGGTTCAGCCTCCAGGAGGTGTCATGACCGACCAGGTGAGCCTCACCTTCGACGGTGTCGCCATCACCGCAGCCGCCGGCCAGAGCGTCGGCGCCGCGCTCACCGACGCCGGGATCCGATCCTGGCGGAGCACTCGCCGCGGCGGCCGTCCGCGCGGCCTCTTCTGCGGGATCGGCGTCTGCTTCGACTGCCTGGTGACCGTCGACGGACGCCCGAACCAGCGTGCCTGCCTGGTGCCGGTCCGCGACGGGATGCGCCTCGAGAGCGGCGGACTGAGGGAGGTGGACGCGCGTGGTTGAGTTCGACCTCGCCGTGGTCGGGGCGGGCCCTGCCGGGCTGAGCGCGGCCGTCACCGCCGCCGAGCACGGCCTGCGGGTCGCCTTGGTCGACGCCGGTACGCAGCCCGGTGGTCAGTTCTGGCGGCACCCCGACGAGCAGCACCCGCGTCCGGACGAGGGCCGGGGCCAGCACCTGTGGTCGCGCTTCACGGACCTGCGCGCCAGGCTGCACGGACTGGAGTCCGCGGCCGCGACGACCGGACGCATCGAGCTGGTCTCCGGTCACCAGGTGTGGTTCGTGGAGCCTGCCGGAGAGGGTTTTGCGCTCCACCTGACCGCGGTCCATGGCGAGACCCGGCTGCCGCGGGTCCGTGCCGCCGCGTTGGTGCTGTGCCCAGGCGGCTACGACCGGCAGCTGCCGGTCCCCGGGTGGGAGCTGCCGGGCGTGATGGCCGCTGGTGGCGTACAGGCGCTGTTGAAGGCACACAGGAGCGTGGCCGGGCGGCGTGCGGTGGTCGCCGGCACCGGTCCGTTCCTGCTGCCGGTCGCCACCGGTCTGGCCGAAGCGGGCGCCGAGGTCGTCGCGATCTGCGAGGCCGGCTCGCTCTCCGGGTGGGCGCGGCGTCCGATCGACGCCGCGGCGGTGCCGTCGAAGGCGCTCGAGGCGGTCGAGTACGCCGCGCTGCTCGCGAAGCACCGCATCCCCTACCGGATGCGCACCGTGGTCACCGCGATCCACGGTGAGACCGAGGTCGGCGCGGTCAGTGTCGGACGGCTGGATCGCAGCGGCCGGCTGCGGACCGACGTCAGCCTCCCCGACCTCGACGTCGACCTGGTCGCCTTCGGGTGGGGCTTCACCCCGTCGCTCGAGCTGATCACCGCCGTCGGCGCGTCGACGCGCGTGGACGTCGACGAGTCGCTGGTCGCGAACGTCGACGACTGGCAGCGCACCGATGTCCCCGGCGCGTACGTCGCGGGGGAGGCGACCGGGGTCGGGGGAGCGCTGCTCGCGATCGCCGAAGGCGAGCTCGCCGCCCTGGCGGCGAGCCGCGACGCCGGACGCCCCGTCTCCGAGGCGTCGGTGCGGCGCCTGCAGCGGCAGATCGCCCGTGGACGCAGGTTCGCGGCCGCGATGCATCGAGCCCACCCTGTTCCTGCCGGATGGCAGGACTGGCTCCGGCAGGACACCACCGTCTGTCGGTGCGAGGAGACGACCCTCGGTGAGATCTGCGATGCCAGGCGAGAGCTCGGCGCCACGGATGCCCGCACGGTCAAGCTGCTGGCACGCCCAGGGATGGGCTGGTGTCAGGGCAGGGTCTGCGGCTTCGCCGCGGCGAAGCTGGCGAAACCGGTCGGCGAGGCGCTGACGACGTCGGACCTGGCGCCACTGGCCAAGCGTACGTTTGCAGCGCCCGTGTCCCTGGAGACCCTCGCCACCGCCCCGACCGAGAGCGACGGTGCCACGTGACATGACAATGACGCATAAGATCGCACTGTCCGGTGATCAGGAGATGACAGTGTCGGTGCACATCACGAATCTGCAGCAGCTCGAGAAGGTCAGCCTGCGCGAACGAGTCTCGCGGGCGCTCCGCGCCGCGATCGTGTCCGGCGAGCTCGAGCCGGGGGAGGTCTACTCCGCTCCGGCGCTCGGCGCCAAGTTCGGTGTCTCCGCGACCCCGGTGCGTGAGGCGATGCTCGACCTGGTGCGCGAGAACCTCGTCACGACCGTGCCGAACAAGGGCTACCGCATCACCACCGTGGGGGAAGCGGACCTGGACGACATCACCGAGCTGCGGATGTTGATCGAACCTCCGCTGGCGGCCAAGGTCACCGCGGAGATCCCGGCCGAGGACATGCCGAAGCTGCGGGACCTGGCGCGCGCGATCGTCGATGGTGCTCTTGCCGGCGACCTGGTGGCCTACACCGATGCCGACCACGCCTTCCACCTCCAGCTCCTGGCCTATGTCGGGAACGCCCGGGTCAGCGCGCTGATCGCCGATCTCCGGGCGCACACCCGGCTCTACGGCCTGTCCTCCCTCGACGGCAGCGAGCTCGAGGAATCCGCGCGCGAGCACGACCTCATCCTCGACGCGATCGAGGCGAACGACCCGCAGGAGGTCGAGCGCCTGATGCAGGCCCACATCAGCCAGACCCGGGGCCGCTGGGCACGCCCCGAAGGTTCCTGACGTCGCATCTGCCCGTCCGCGGCAGCGAGCATGTCCGACGTCGGGGCCCGGCGAGGCGGCCTGGGCGCAGCGGATCGTGCGCAGGGGAGTGGCGAATGTGAACGGAGAGGTGGGATGCGGTAGTGTTTCGGCAGCAGCGAGCCGCTCCGGCGGCAGCGAATGCGTGATTGGCGCAGTGGTAGCGCACTTCGTTCACACCGAAGGGGTCACTGGTTCGAACCCAGTATCACGCACCAGCCGACAAGCCCCGCCTGACCTGGTGGTTCACCAGTTCAGACGGGGCTTTCGTGTTGTCGAGATGAATCTGCCGGCGGGACTCTAGTGCTGTTCCAACGGCCCATCGACCTTCGACGGATGCTTGGCCAGCGGCGTGACCTGAACGTCCATGTAGGGGAACAGCGGGAGGCCGGAGAGGATCTGGTGCAGCTCGTCGTGGGACTCGACATCGAAGACCGAGAAGTTGGCGTACTCCCCGGCGATCCGCCACAGGTGCGGCCACTTGCCGGCGAGCTGGAGCTCCTGGGCGTAGGCCTTCTCGCGGGCGATGGTGTCGTCGCGGACGTCCGGATCCAGGTCGTGCGGGATCCGGACGTCCATGCGTACGTGGTAGAGCATCAGCCGCGGACCGGGTCGAGGACGAAGCCGTAGTCGACGCTGACCGAGCCGTCGTCGTTGGTGACGGGCGCGAGCACGAGCTCGGGCTTGACCGCCGAGGCGATGTCGTCGTCGTTGTGCTCGTCACCGGGGAAGTAGAGCTGGGCGGTGAGGAGCTCGTGGCCCGGGGCGGACACCTTGACGTGCAGGTGGGCGGGACGCCAGGCGTGCCAGCCGGCGGCGGCGATGAGCTTGCCGCAGGAGCCGTCGGTCGGGATCTGGTAGGGCGCCGGCTGGATCGTGTGGATCTCGAAGGCGCCGTCGGCGCCGACGGTGAAGGTGCCGCGCAGGTTCCACTCCGGGATGCCCGGGGCGAACTGGGAGTAGAAGCCGTCGGCGTCGGCGTGCCAGAGCTCGACCTTGGCGCCGTCGAGCGGGGTGCCGTCGGTGGAGGTGATCTTCCCGGTCCAGGTCAGCGGCGTGCCGGCCTCGCCGTCGCGCATCGGGATGGTGCCGTTGGCACCCTGCTCGGGGGCGTTGGGGACGTAGTAGGGACCCTCGATGGTGCCCTTGTTGCCCTCGCGGTGCTCGGTGGCGACCTTCTCGATCTCGTGCTCGACCCAGACGTCGAGGAAGAGCGGCCACTCGCCGTCCTTGCCGACCTGGATCAGCCACGCCTTGAGCGCGTTGTACTCGTCGTAGCTGACCTTCTCCTCGCGGATCGTGTCGTAGACGGCGTTGAGCACGCGCTTGGCGAGCCGGTCGACGCGCTCCGGCGAGGTGTCCTTGACGGCCTCGAAGGGCGACTTGTCGGCGGCGAACCGCTCGGTGGCGGAAGCGCCCGAGGCAGCGGCGGTGGCGGCTTCGGTGGGCTCGAGGGTCTGGTCGGTGGTCATGAGTGTGTCCTCTCGTGTTGCGGTGTGGGGTCTGGTGTTCAGTTGTCGGTGCGGTAGCGATCCAGCTTCTCCGGATCGATCTCGACCCCGAGGCCGGCACCAGGACGTACGGCGAGCTCGCCGTCGCGGATCTCGAGCGGCTCGGTGAGCAGGTCATCGGCCATGTCGAGGAAGTTGGAGAGCTCGCCGGCGCGGCGGGAGGTCAGCCGGTGGGCGGCGCCGAAGGCGAGCGTGCAGGCGGTGCCGAGCTGGCCGTCGATCTGGTTGCCCATCACGACCTCCAGCCCGAGGCCCTCGGCGAGGTGGAGCACCTGCTGCGACCCGGTGAAGCCGGTACGCGCGGTCTTGATGCTGATGGCGGTCGCGGAGCCGCCGAGCACCTCGCGGGTGACGTCGGCCGCCGTCGGCACCGACTCGTCGGCGATGAACGGCACGTCGATCTGGCTGACCAGCCAGCGGCGCCCGAGCACGTCGTCGGCCGGGTTGAGCTCCTCGGCGAACAGCAGGTCCAGGTCGGCCATCTGCCTCATCGCCCGCGCGGACTCGGCCGCGGTCCAGCCGCGGTTGCCGTCGACGTACAGCTCGATCTTGTCGCCGAACCGTTCGCGCAGGGCGCGGACGACGGCGGTGTCGAGCTCGCTGGGGGAGCGGCCGACCTTCACCTTGAACGTCGAGATCCCGTACGTCTCCCGCATCCGCTCCGCCTCGGCGACCATCGCCTCGGGCGAGTCGAAGCCGAGCATGTGCGAGACCCGCATCCGGTCGGTGAAGGCGCCGAGGAGGTCGACGACCCGCAGGTCGAGGGTCTTGCCGAGGGCGTCCCACATGGCCATGTCGACCGCGGCCTTCGCGGTCGGGTTGCCGACGGTGCGCTCCATCAGCGCCCGGGCGGACTCGCGCTCGAGCAGCGTGAGCCCGGCGAGCTGCGGGGCGAAGAGCTGGTCGATCACGGCGATGATCCCGGCCTGGGTCTCGCCGTAGGTGAACGGCCGCGGCGGCGCCTCGGCGATGCCGACGACACCGTCGTCGGTGTGGACCCGGACCAGCACGTGCCGGGCGGTGTGGACCTCGCCGGAGGCGAAGCGCAGCGGCTTGCGGTAGGGGATGGCGAACGGGATCGCCTCGATCTTGGTGATCTTCATGACCGGGGAGCTTCCAGACGGGGTGCGGTGAACAGGTCGGCTGCCTCGAGGACCTCGATGACGGCGTCGACGACGGGGTTGTCGTCGTCGGTGCGGTAGGCGAGGGAGAGCTCGACGCTGCCCGCGTCGAGCAGGTCGCGGAAGACCACGCCCTCCAGCGGCAGGGCCCGGACCGAGGCGGGGACGACCGCGACGCCGAGGCCTGCGGCGACCAGCGCCAGCAGGACCGCGGTGCTCGGGGCGTCGTGCTCGCGGCGCGGCACGAACCCGGCCTCACGGCAGCTGCGCAGGACGGCCTCGTTGACCGCGGAGTCGCGGGCGCTGTAGCCGATGAAAGGCTCGGTGCGCAGGTCGGCGAGCGCCACCACCGGCTCGACGGCGAGCCGGTGGTCGACCGGGATGGCGAGGGCGAGCGGCTCGACCTCGAGGGTGCGCAGCGTCAGGCCCTCGCCGACCGCCGGCGGTCGCAGTACGCCGAGATCGAGCGCCCCGCTCTGCAGCCGCTCGCACTGGGCCGGCGTGAGCAGGTCGGCGTGGATCTCGAGCGCCACCTCGGGCAGCTCGCGCTTGACCACCCGGGCGATGCCCGGAAGGTGCGAGAACGAGGCGGTGCCGGTCAGGCCCAGGCGGACCAGGCCGTGGCGGCCGGCCCCGATGCGGCGTACGCCTCGGACGCTGTCGTCGATGGCCGACAGCACCCGGGTGGCCTCGGTGCGCAGGAACTCGCCGGCGGGGGTGAGGGAGACCTGGCGGGTGGTCCGGGTGAACAGGGTGACGTCGAGCTCGGACTCGAGCTGGCGGATCGCCTGGGAGAGCGCCGGCTGGGCGATGTGCAGCTGCGCCGCGGCCTGGCCGAAGTGGCAGGTCTCGGCGACGGCGGCGAAGTACCGCAGGTGGCGTAGCTCCATGAAACGCTCCTCACGAGGTGGTGATGCCCGCCACACTAGGACTGCGATAGATAAACAACAAGGACGAAACTGGCGCGTATTGATTGATCTGAGCGATCAATGGATGCCTAGGTCGGGACTGGGCATTCGCCTGGTGTGACGGTCGCCACGTCTTGCGAAGGTGTGGTGACCGTCACCCGTTGGAGGCATCACCATGACCGCACCGCTCACCGAGAGCCTGGGCCACATCGAGAACGTCCTGGCGGACGCCGTGGTCGAGGACCGCGAGGCCGGGATCTACCGCGCCAACCGCCGGATCTTCACCGACGAAGAGATCTTCGAGCTGGAGATGAAGCACATCTTCGAGGGCAACTGGATCTACCTCGCTCACGAGAGCCAGGTGCCGAACCCCGGCGACTACTTCACCACGTACATCGGGCGCCAGCCGGTCGTGATCACCCGCGACAAGGACGGCGAGCTGCACTGCATGATCAACGCCTGCGCCCACCGCGGCGCGATGCTGTGCCGCCGCAAGACCGACAACCGGATGACCCTGACCTGCCCGTTCCACGGCTGGACGTTCCGCAACGACGGCACCCTGCTCAAGGTCAAGGACCCCGACGACGCCGGCTACCCGGAGAGCTTCAACACCGAGGGCTCCCACAACCTGACCCACGTGGCCCGCTTCGACAGCTACCGGGGCTTCCTGTTCGGCTCGCTCAACGAGGACGTGCTCCCGCTGGACGAGCACCTCGGCGACACCGTCAAGGTCATCGACATGCTCGTCGACCAGTCGCCCGACGGGCTCGAGGTGCTGCGCGGCGCCTCGACCTACACCTACGACGGCAACTGGAAGGTCCAGGCGGAGAACGGCGCCGACGGCTACCACGTCACCGCCACCCACTGGAACTACGCCGCCACGACCTCGCGCCGCAACACCGGCGAGTCGAAGAACACCACCAAGACCGTCGACGCCGGCAGCTGGGGCAAGGCCGGCGGCGGCTACTGGTCCTACCCGAACGGCCACCTGTGCCTGTGGACCTGGGCGGCCAACCCGGCCGACCGGCCGCTGTGGGACCAGATGGACACCCTCAAGGAGAAGTTCGGCGAGGCAAAGGGCGAGTTCATGGTCAAGGGCTCCCGCAACCTGCTGCTCTACCCGAACGTGTACCTGATGGACCAGTTCTCGACCCAGATCCGGCACTTCCGCCCGATCTCCGTCGACAAGACCGAGGTGACCATCTACTGCATCGCCCCCAAGGGCGATAGCCCGGAGTCGAGGGCCTGGCGGATCCGGCAGTACGAGGACTTCTTCAACGCCTCCGGCATGGCCACGCCCGACGACCTGGAGGAGTTCCGCTCCTGCTACGTGACGTACCAGGCCTCCGCCGCGCCGTGGAACGACATGAGCCGCGGCGCCGAGCACTGGCTCACCGGGCCCGACGAGGTCGCCGAGGCGCTGGACATGCCGGGTGTCATCTCGGCCGGCGCGAAGAACGAGGACGAGGGCCTCTACCCGGTCATGCACGCCCAGTGGGCCGACCAGATGCGTACGGCCATCGCGAACGAGAAGGGGAAGTGACGATGACGCTCACGCAGCAGAACACCGCGACCGGGACGAAGCTCATCACGCAGAACTCGATCGAGCAGTTCCTCTACCGCGAGGCGCGCTTCCTCGACGACCGCGAGTTCGAGAAGTGGCTCGAGTGCTACGCCGACGACGTCGTCTACTGGATGCCCTGCTGGGACGACGCCGACCTCCTCACCGAGGACCCGCAGACCGAGATGTCGCTCATCTACTACCCCAACAAGGGTGGTCTGGAGGACCGCGTCTTCCGGATCCGTACGGAGCGGTCCTCGGCCACCTCGCTGCCGGAGCCGCGTACGTCCCACAACATCAGCAACGTCGAGGTCATCGAGCGCCGCGGCGACCTGGTCGACGTGCGCTTCAACTGGCACACCATGTACTTCCGCTACAAGACCGTCGACCCCTACTACGGCACGTCGTTCTACACCATCGACTTCTCCGGTGAGCAGCCGCTGATCCGCCGCAAGACCGTGGTGCTGAAGAACGACTACATCCACCACGTCGTCGACATCTACCACGTCTGAGGCGCGCGATGACTGCAACAGAGACCGAGCCGACCACCGGGGTCGCGACCCACCAGGTCGCGCTGTCCTTCGAGGACGGCGTGACCCGGTTCATCACCGTGCGTGAGGACCAGACCGTCGCCGACGCCTCCTACCGGCAGCGGATCAACATCCCGCTGGACTGCCGCGACGGCGCCTGCGGGACGTGCAAGGCGCTGTGTGAGTCGGGGGAGTACGACGGCGGCGCCTACATCGAGGACGCGCTGTCCGAGGCGGAGGCCGCCGAGGGGTACGCCCTGCCGTGCTCGATGAAGCCGCGCTCGGACCTCACGCTGCAGATCGCCACCACCTCCGAGGTCGCCAAGACCGGGGCCGCGAGCTACACCGGCACCGTCGTCGGCCTGGACCGGCTGAGCCCGACCACGGTCGAGCTCTCCATCGACATCCCCAACCGGGGCGAGCTCGCCTTCCTGCCCGGGCAGTACGTCAACATCGCCGTCCCGGGCACCGACGTCACCCGCTCGTACTCCTTCGCGAACGCCCCGCACGAGGAGCGGCTCGTCTTCCTGGTCAAGCTGACCGACGGCGGTGCGATGTCGACCTGGCTGACCGAGCGGGCCGCCGTCGGCGACGAGGTCACCTTCACCGGGCCGAACGGCTCCTTCTTCCTGCGCGAGGCGCGCCGGCCGGTGCTGATGCTGGCCGGCGGCACCGGGCTCGCGCCGGTGCTCTCGATGCTGCGCCAGCTCGAGGTCGACGGCTGCGACCGCGGCGGCCGGCTGGTCTACGGCGTCAGCACCCACGACGACCTGGTCAAGCTCGACGAGGTCGGAGAGCTGATCGCGAGGATCCCCGGCTTCACCTGGGACCACTGCGTCTCCGACCCCGCCTCGACCGCCGCCAACAAGGGCTACGTGATGAGCCTGATCGGCGAGGAGGACCTGCACGACGGCGACGTCGCGATCTACCTCTGCGGCCCGCCCCCGATGGTCGAGGCGGTGCGTACGCACGTCGCCGGCGCCGGCATCGAGCCCACCGGGTTCTACTACGAGAAGTTCGCCCTCGCCGTCCCTGCCGATGAGGCCCCGACCCCCGTCGGTCGAGCCGCGAGCGCCAGCGAGCGTGTCGAGACCAACACAGTCTCGGCGCTGATCGAGTCCCCAGAGGCGCGAACCATTGGCGGGCAGGAGGTGTTCGCGGTCGACGACTCTGTTGGTCTCGACACGCCTTCGCCTAGCGGCTCCGGCGGCTCGACCGACGATGGCGACCGGATTCGCCGCATCGCCGGTCAGCTGGTACTTCCTCCGCTGGTCGAGCCCGGACACGCAGTGGCCGGTGTCGAGACCAACACGGTCGAGGACCTGATCGAGTCTCCCAAGGCGCGAGCCATTGGCGGGCAGGAGGTGTTCGCGGTTGACGACTCTGTTGGTCTCGACAGGCCTCCGCCTAGCGGCTCCGGCGGCTCGACCAGCGGGGGAGCCGGCTCGACCAGCGGGGGCGGAGATACCACCGAGGATGGCTACACGATCGGGGAGGAGCACCCGGACATCTCCGCGTCCGACGCGATCTTCGAGGCGCGGGCGGCGCTGGAGGTGGGGGCGCTCGATCTGACCATCGGGCGGCTCGACTCCCAGCAGCTGGCCGGCTACCGGCTGCTCGCCGAGTCGACCCTGCCGTACGTCGACGGCGACTGGTTCCTCGACGCCCACGGCTACACCGAGTCGAACGCGGCCTTCCACGACTACCTGTTCACCCTCACCGGCAACGGCCATCTGCTGGCCGCCTACCAGGCGCTCGGGGTCAAGGGCCGGATGGAGGACGTGCTGCGCAACGCCACCTGGTGCCACCCGCGGTGCACCCAGGACCACCTCGACATCGTCGAGGCCTTCGAGCGCGGCGACCGGAACGCCGCACGCGACCTGATCAAGGCCCACAGCGAGCGGTCCAAGGAGACGATGCGGCGGGCGATGGCCGAGTCGGCCGCCGCGACCAGGCCGAGGTTCATCACCCCGGGGCGGTTCGCCGGGCAGGTCGTGGTGGTCACCGGGGCTGCCCAGGGCATCGGTGCCCAGGTGGCCCGCCGGGTGGCCGCCGAGGGCGGCAAGGTCGTGCTCGCCGACCGGTCCCCGCTGGTCGCCGAGGTCACCGACGAGCTCACCGGCCAGGGCGGCACCGCCAGCGCGGTGGAGTGCGACCTCGAGCACTACGAGGGCGCGGCCGCGCTGGTGGAGCAGGCTCTGGCCGCGTACGGGCGGATCGACGTGCTGATCAACAACGTCGGCGGGGCGATCAACTTCAAGCCGTTCACGGAGTTCACCGCCGAGCAGATCGACGCCGAGATCACCCGGTCGCTGATGACCACCCTCTACGCGTGCCGGGCCGCGCTGCCGGGCATGGTCGAGCGCGGCCGCGGCGTGATCGTCAACGTGTCCTCGGCCGCGACCCGGGGCATCCACCGGATCCCGTACTCCGCCGCGAAGGGTGGGATCAACGCGATCACCGCCTCCCTCGCGCTCGAGTATGCCGGTGCCGGCATCCGGGTCGCCGCGACCGCGCCGGGAGGCACCGAGGCGCCCCCGCGAAGGATCTCCCGGGGCACACCGACGCCCCGGACCGACACCGAGAAGGCATGGTTCCAGGCCCACATCGATCAGACCCTCGAGACCTCACTGATGCATCGCTACGGCACGCTCGACGAGCAGGCCGCCGCGATCTGCTTCCTCGCCTCCGAGGAGGCCTCCTACATCACCGGCACGGTCCTGCCCGTCGCCGGCGGTGACCTCGGCTGAGCCACCAGGTTCCTCTCTCGGGGCCGTCCCTCCCTTCGCGAGTGCGCTCGCGTCACCCATGGAGATCACCGATGCCCGACAACACCGAAAACACGCACGACAAGAACCGGCGCCAGCTCGCCTGGGTCGTCGCGCTCTCCGCGCTGGCCCTGATGTTCGACGGCTACGACCTCGTGGTCTACGGCACGGTGCTGCCGACCCTGATGGCCGATCCGTCCCAGATCGGGCAGCTCTCCGCGGGTCAGGCGGGCACGCTGGGCAGCTATGCCCTGGTCGGCGTGCTCGTCGGCGCGCTGAGCGCCGGCGCGGTGAGCGACCGGATCGGCCGTCGCAAGGTCGTGCTCGCCAGCATCACCTGGTTCTCGATCGGGATGGCCGCGACCGCGTTCGCGCAGTCGATCGCCGTCTTCGGCATCCTGCGCTTCCTCACCGGCATCGGCCTGGGCGCGATCCTGGCGACGGTCGGTGCCCTGGTCGCCGAGTTCGCGCCGCCGGAGCAGAAGAACCGGCTCAACGCGATCGTCTACAGCGGCATCCCCGCCGGTGGCGTGAGCGCCTCGCTGATGGCCCTGATCGTCGACCCGAGCGGCTCCAACTGGCGGATCCTGATGGCGATCGGCGCCGCGCCGCTGGTCCTGCTGCTTCCGTTCGCCATCGCGAAGCTGCCCGAGTCGCAGCTGTGGCTCGACTCCCGAGGACAGACGGTGGAGGCGGCGCGTGCCGCCGCGGCGACGGACGCGGTCGGCTTCGGCGCTCTCGCGCGCCGGCCGCTGGCCTTCCCGACGATGCTGCTCGGCCTGATGAGCTTCTCCGGCCTGCTGCTGACCTACGGGCTCAACACCTGGCTGCCGAAGATCATGGAGGACAACGGCTACGGCAAGGCGTACGCGCTCACCTTCCTGCTGGTCCTCAACGGCGGCGCCATCCTCGGCGGCCTCCTGGCTTCGTACGTCGCCGACCGGACCGGCGCCAAGCCGGTGGTCGCGACCACCTTCGTGCTCGCCAGCCTGATGCTCCTGCTCCTGCCGCTCGGACTGCCGCTCGGGGTGCTGTTCGCGGCCGTGGCGATCGCCGGTGTCGGGACGATCGGCACCCAGGTGCTGATCTACGGGCTCGTCGCCAACTACTACCCGACCCGAGCCCGCGGGGCCGGCGTCGCCTGGTGCGCCGGGTTCGGCCGGCTGGGCGGCATCGTCGGGCCGATCATCGGCGGAGCGCTCGTCGCTGCCGGGGTGGGCAGCACGACCGCGTTCCAGATCTTCGCCGGCGTCGCGCTGCTGGGTGCCGTGGTCGCCGTGGCGGTCCCGCGCTCCCCGGAGGAGCCGGTCGTGGATGTCGCGCTCGACGACGGCCTGCCGGCCTGAGGAGGCCTAGGGTGTGACCGTGCTCATAGAGCGAGCGGGCTGTGTCGGTCGCGAGGAGGAGCTCGTCGAGCTCACCTCGCGGCTGGCCTCCGCTCGCACCGAAGGCGCCACCGCCGTCCTGGTCCTCGGGGACCCGGGGCTGGGGAAGACCGCGCTGCTGCGCGGTCTGGCGGACCGGGTCACCACGCCGACGCTGAAGGCCCGCGCGGGTTCCTGGGAGCAGGACTGCCCGGGCTCGGTGCTGCGCCAGCTGCTGGGAGATGACCCGCCGGAGAACGCGGTCGCCGCGGCCGACATCCTGGTCGCGAGAGCCCTGGCCGAGTGTGCGGAGGAGTCCGGTCTCGTCCTGGTCGACGACGCCGATCTCGCCGACACGCTCTCGCTGCAGGCGATCGCCTCCGCGCTGCGCCGCCACCGCGACGCACCCGTGCTGGTGGTGCTGGCGGCCACCCGCAGCACCCCGTTCCTCGGCGAGATCGCCGCCGACACCGTACGCATCGAGGGGCTGGACGCGACTGCGATCGGCGAGCTCGCCGCCCTGCGCGGCCGGGTCCTGCACCCGGCGATGGCCGAGGTCCTCACCCGCCACACCGCCGGCAGCCCGCGCGACGCGGTCGCCCTGCTCGACGAGCTCCCGCCGAGCCGCTGGGCACGGCCCGACACCCAGCTGCCCGCCCCCGTCCACGTACGCGACGAGGTCCAGGTCGCGCTCGCCGGCTGCGGCGCCGAGGGTCGTGCCCTCGCCGAGGCCTTCGCGATCCTGGGGGAGGACGCGTCGCTGGGCCAGGCCGCGACCCTCGCCGGGCTCGAGGACCCGCTGTCCGCGGTCGACGCCCTGGTCTTGGCCGGGCTGGTCGAGACCACCCGCGACCACCGCCCCCGATGGCGTACGCCGCTGGTCGGTGTCGCCGTGCTCGGCACGATGGGCGCTCGCCGCGCTGCCGACGCGCACCAGCGCGCGGCCGCGATCGTCGATGACGAGGTCCGGCGGGCTCGGCATCTCGTCGCCGCGACCCCGGTGCCCGACGCCGTGCTCGCCGAGGAGGTCGCCCGGCTGGCGCAGCGGCGTGGTGACGAGGGCGCCTGGGCGCAGGCCGCTGCGCTCTACCGCGACTCCAGCCGGCTCACCGTGGACCCGGTGCGGCGAGACGACCGGCTGATCCGCTCCGTCGACGCCCTGGTCGCGGCGGGCGACGGCATGGGTGCCGCGGCTCTGGTGCCGGTGGTCGAGGGCCTGCGCGAGACGCCGCTGCGCGACGCGGTGCTCGCCTACCTGGCGATTCTGCGGGGCCGGGCGACCGAGGCCGAGGTGCGACTCAAGCGCGCCTGGGACATCGTCAACCCAGACCGGGAGCCGGAGACCGCCGCGCTGATCGCGACCCGTCACGTGCTGCACTCGCTGGCGCTGTGCCGCGGCGAGGAGCTGGTCACCTGGGCCGACCGGGCGATCTCGCTCGCCGGCCGCGACTCGGCGGCGGGCGTCGAGGCGGCCGCCATCCGTGGGCTCGGGCTGGCGATGTCGGGCCGGTTCGAGGAGGCCCACGCGGCGTACGCCCTGGCCGCCCGCCGCGTCGGGCACAGCGCCCAGACCCAGCGGGTCACCATGGGTCGTGGCTGGCTGGGTGTCCTCACCGACGAGCCCGACGAGAGCCGCAGCCGCCTGGAGGGCGTCACCGACCCGCGGATCCTGGGCGGCTCGACACGGATCGCGATGTGGGCGCTGGCCTGGCTGGCGCGGGTGCAGTTCCTGACCGGCGAGGTCGACGCGGCCCTGCAGACGGTCGCGGCCGGGCGAGCGCTCGCCACGACGTCGGGCATCGCGCTGGTCACCCCGCTCCTGGAGTGGACCGCCACCGAGACCCACCTGCTGCGCGGCAGCTGGGAGGACGCCGCCCGCACCGCCCGCGCCGCCGAGATCGGCGCCCAGGGCTACGAGATCATGCGCGTCCCCGCGCTGCTGGCCCGCGCCCACATCGCCGAGGCGCGCAGCGACTTCCGTGCCGTCCTCCGCATCCTCGAGCCGCTCACCCACGCCCCGGCCGGCAGCGTCCTGAGCGAGCCGGCCATCTGGCCCTGGGCCGAGACGTACGCCGCAGCGCTGGTCGCCGAGGGCCGCCTGGACGAGGCCGACGAGTTCCTGCGCCCCCACGAGACCCGTGCCCGCGAGGAGGAGCACCGCTCCGCCCAGGCCAGGCTGGCCACCGCCCGCGGCCGCTGGCACGGCGCGCGTGGCGACCTCGCCGGGGTCCGCGACACGTTCGACCGCGCCCTCGAGCTGCTCGACGGGCTGCCGCTGCGCTACGAGCGCGCCCGGATCACCTTCGCCTACGGCCAGGCGCTGCGTCGGGCCGGCCGCCGCCGCGACGCCGAGGTGCTGCTCTCGTCCGCGCGCGACCTGTGGGACGGCCTCGGCGCGACCATGTACGTCGACGCCGCCGAGCGCGAGCTGCGCGCCGGGGGAGTGCGGGCACCGCGCGGCCAGCGCGGCCCGGTCGACCTGACCCCGCAGGAGGAGACCGTCGCCGAGATGGTCGCCTCGGGCCTCTCCAACCGCGAGGTCGCCGCGCAGCTGTTCGTCTCGCCCAAGACCGTGCAGTACCACCTGACCCGCATCTACGCGAAGCTCGGCGTACGCAGCCGGACCGAGCTCGCCGCGATGGCCGCCGAGCCGACGGAGGAACCATGAGCACCCTCGTCCGCGAGCCCCGCACCGGCCTGAGACGCGACCTGGGCCGGCACGAGCTGGTCAACGGCTTCATCGGGTTCCTGTTCTCCTGCACCGGCCCGGTCGCGGTGATCCTGGCCGTCGGCCAGGGCGCCGGCCTCTCCGCCGGTGTGGTCGCCTCCTGGGTGAGCGCGGTCTTCTGCCTCAACGGCGTCCTGACGATCGCCGCCTCGCGCTGGAGCAGACAGCCGTTGGTCTACTTCTGGACCATCCCCGGGACGGTGGTCGTCGGCCAGGCGATGGCCGCCGGCACCACCTGGCCGGAGGCCGTCGGCGGGTTCGTCATGGCCGCGCTGCTGCTGGTCGCGCTGGCCCTGACCCGGCAGGTCGACCGGGTGATGCACCTGCTGCCGATGCCGATCGTGATGGCGATGGTGGCCGGTGTCTTCCTCCGCTTCGGCACCGACCTGGTCCTCGCCGTCGACCGCGACCTGGCGGTCGCCGGGCCGATGGTGGTCGCCTTCGTCGCCGTCAGCGCGATCCCGCGGCTGGTCCGCTGGCTCCCCGCGGTGCTCGTGGCGCTGGCCGTCGGCGCGGTCGCGGTGAGCCTCGCCGACCGGCCCGCCGTCGAGGTCTCCGGGCGCTGGGTGATCGATCCGGTCTGGACCACCCCGGTCTTCACCGGGTCCGCCTTCGTCGAGCTCACCATCCCTCTCCTCATCACCGTCCTGATCGTCCAGAACGGCCAGGGCATGGCGGTGCTGCGCGCCGCCGGCCACGACCCGCGGATGAACCAGGTGACCGGCTGGTGCGGCGTCGCCTCCCTGATCGCGGCGCCGTTCGGCGGAGTCTCCACCTGCCTGGCCGGGCCGACCAACGCGCTGGTCACCGCCTCGGGGGAGCGGCGTCGGCACCACGCCGCGGCGGTCTGGTGCGGCGTACTCGCGATCGGGTTCGGGCTGCTCGCCCCCGGCATGGTGCGGGTCATCACCACCATGCCCGAGGCGTACGTCGCCGCCCTCGGCGGCCTCGCCATGCTCAAGCCGCTCCAAGGCGCGTTCCAGACCGCCTTCAGCGGTCCCCACGTCACCGGCGCGCTCGTCACCTTCCTGGTGACCGTCGCCGACATCACCGTCTTCAACATCGGCTCCGCCTTCTGGGGTCTGGTGGCCGGTCTCGCGGTCAGCGTGCTGCTCGACCGCCCGGCCACCCCCGGCGGCGACAACAAGGAGAAGTCATGACCACGACCGACACCACCTACCCCGACGCGACGATGCGCTACGGCGCCACCGCCCGTCAGGTCGCCGACGTCTTCGAGCCGGCCGAGGCGACCGACTCGCTCGTCCTCCTGCTGCACGGCGGGATGTGGCGCGACTCCGACCGGATGCGCACCTGGTCGGCCGGCCGGGCGCTGGCCGAGGCGGGCCACCTGACCGCGACCGTGGAGTACCGGCACGGCCCCGGCCAGTGGCGGCAGGCCTTCGAGGACGTCGAGACCGCCATCGAGTCGATCCAGCTCAGCGGCCGGGAGTGGACCGTCCACAACGACGCGCCCCGGCGGATCACCCTGGTCGGCCACTCCTCCGGCGGTCAGCTCGCCCTCTGGGCCGTCTCCCGCCCGGGCATCCTGGTCACCGGGGTCGTCGCGCTGGCCCCGGCCGCTGCGCTGGCAGCGATGAGCGAGGACGGCCTCGGCGACTGCGCGGTCGAGGAGTTCCTCGGCGGCCGCCCGGCCGAGACCCCCGAGGCGTACGCCGCCGCCGACCCGCTCGGCCTCGCTCCGCAGGTTCCGGTGCAGATCCTCCACGGCTCCGCCGACACCGTGATCCCGCTCGCGATCTCCGAGCGCTACGTGGCAGCACACCCCGGCGTACGTCTCGAGGTGGTCGACGGCGCCGACCACGACGGCTGGGGCGACCCGTCGCTGGACACGTGGAGGCACGTCCTGGACGCGGTCGACCGACTGACTCGGTAGTCCCTCCGCGATCTTCTCTCGCCTCACCCCTGCTCGCGGCTCAGCGACCGCGGCGGCAGGAGCGGGTGCGGTTGCAGGTCGACACGACGTACGCCGCATTCGCCGCAGCGCACGTAGAGGACTCGACCCTCCGACGTCTGGTGGCTGGACTCGGTGACCCAGCCGTGCTCGTGGAGAGCGTGATCGCCCCGGGACTGCTCTGCTGCGATGTCGGTCATGCCTGCCACTTTGCTGTAATGGTCTTATGCACCTCAACCCTTACGGCGAGTACGCCGTTCTGATGGCCGCGTCGCTCGCCAACGACTGGCCCGAGGACCGTGCCGGCATCGAGGCCCGGACGCGAGAGTTCGGGATGACGATGGACTTCGGGGAGTCTCCGGACGACCATCGGCGCACTCGGCTGGTGATCGACGAGTGGCTCCGAGTCGTCGATGCGCCGGAGCCTGCAGCACGGGCGCGGCTGCTCAACGACCTGATGGCGCAGGCGACCGCGTATCCGCGGCTGACCGACCACGGGCGGGAGGGGTGGCACATCCACTACCGCGACGACACCAACGATTCGCTTCCCGACGTGCTCCGAGCGGTGATCAGCGTGGGCACGGCGCTTCACCTGACCACTCGCGGCATCCATCGCCTGAGCCGGTGCGCCGCCGGGCAGGTCGAGGGGGACCCCTGCACCGCGGTGGTCGCGGACGTCACCCGCAACGGACGACAGCGCTACTGCTCCGTCCGCTGCGCCAACCGGGCCGCCGTACGCCGGCACCGCGCCCGACGCTCCATGACTGCCCACTGAGGGGCGAAGCCAAGCGCCACCAGCAACTGACGAGGTCGACACGCCGACGCCAACCGGCCTCAGGCGTGGCGTAGCGCGGTTGTGCGGCGCCGATCACACTCAAACGCGGTCTACGGGTTAGGTTCTGCGGCGGCGTTTCCCCCGATTTTGGAGTTTTGATGTCAGACCTGACCTATCAGATGCTGGCGCTGGTGGCCTACATGGTCGCCATGCTCGGCATCGGCGCCTGGGCGTACCGGCGCACCTCGAACCTCGACGACTACATGCTGGGCGGCCGCGACCTCGGCCCGATGGTGAGTGCGCTGAGCGCGGGTGCCTCGGACATGTCCGGGTGGTTGCTCATGGGGCTGCCCGGTGCGATCTACGCGACCGGGCTGATGGAGGGCTGGATCGCCGTCGGTCTGACCGTCGGTGCCTGGCTCAACTGGAAGGTCGTGGCGCCCCGGCTGCGGACGTACACCGAGGTCTCGGGTGACTCGATCACCGTGCCGAGCTTCCTGGAGAACCGGCTGAAGGACAGCACGCGGCTGCTGCGGATGGCCTCCGGCGCCGTCATCCTGGTGTTCTTCACCTTCTACGTCTCCTCGGGCATGGTCGCCGGCGGCGTCTTCTTCGAGAGCTCGTTCAACACCGACTACCACACCGGCATGCTGGTGGTGGCCGCGGTCGTGGTGGCGTACACGCTCTTCGGTGGCTTCCTCGCGGTCTCCTACACCGACTTCGTGCAGGGCGCGATCATGCTGCTCGCGCTGATCCTGGTGCCCGTCGTCGGTGTCTTCGTGACCGGCGGGCCGGCCGAGACCGTCGACAGCATCCGCGCCGTCGACCCCTCGCGCCTGAGCATGCTCGAAGGCGCGACCGCGCTGGGTGTCATCTCCGCGGCGGCCTGGGGCCTGGGCTACTTCGGCCAGCCGCACATCATCGTGCGCTTCATGGCCCTGCGTACGGCAGGGGAGGCCGCCTCCGCGCGGCGCATCGGTATCGGCTGGATGCTGCTGAGCCTGTTCGGCGCCGTCGGCACCGCGCTCGTGGGCATCGCCTACTACCAGCAGAACCCCGACCAGAAGCTGAACGACCCGGAGGCGGTCTTCATCGTCCTGGGGCAGATCCTCTTCCACCCGCTGATCGCCGGCATCATGCTGGCCGCCGTGCTCGCCGCGATCATGAGCACCATCTCCTCCCAGCTCCTGGTGACCTCCTCGGCGCTGGTCGAGGACCTCTACAAGGCGGTCTTCAAGAACGACGCCTCCGACCGCCAGCTGGTCCTGTTCGGCCGGCTCGCCGTGCTCGGCATCGCCGTGGTGGCGGCGTTCCTGGCGTGGCCGAAGACCGGCACGGTGCTCGACCTGGTCGCGTACGCCTGGGCGGGCTTCGGTGCGTCCTTCGGCCCGATCATCCTGCTGGCGCTGTGGTGGCGGAAGCTCACCGCGCCCGGTGCGATCGCCGGTCTGGTCGTCGGCGCCGTCACCGTCGTGGTGTGGGGCAACATCGAGGCGCTCAGCTCGCAGATGTACGAGATCGTGCCGGGCTTCGTGCTCAACACGATCGTCGCCGTGGCGGTCAGCCTGGTGACCTACAAGGAGAACCCGGCGATCGACGCAGAGTTCGACGAGGCGATCCGGCTGCTCGACGCCGAGGGCACGCGCGAGAAGGCGGCGCGGGTCTGACCCGCCGGGCCCGGGATCTCGTGGAAACCACGATCCCGGGCCCGATGGCGTACTGTTGATCGTGTTGAAGGGATGGCTCTGAAAGCCGTCCTGGCCGCACACCACGTCGCGGCTTGTATCTCTTATTCCTGGTTTTCGGTTCGCTGGACATCAGCACAGATGGATGTCTTCAGCGGCCCGGGGCACAGTGCCCCCGGCACGGAACAAAGGAAAAGATCATGGCTCAGGGCACCGTCAAGTGGTTCAACGCTGACAAGGGCTTCGGCTTCATCGCTCAGGACGGTGGCGGCGAGGACGTGTTCGTTCACTTCTCCGCCATCCAGACCAACGGTTACAAGTCGCTCGACGAGAACCAGAAGGTCGAGTTCGACGTCACGCAGGGCCCCAAGGGTCCGCAGGCCGAGAACGTCCGCGTCTCCTGATTCACCACGAAGGGCCCCGACCGCTGCTGCGGTCGGGGCCCTTCGTGTATGTAGGGTCAGTGCAGGTGCAGCTGCCAGTCCTGCGGGACGCGATCCGCAGGCCCGGGCGCGGGCTGCGACTCGGGCCGACTCGTCGGCTCGGCCAACGCCGGGCCCTTCAGCGCCTCTTGGTTCTCGAAGTCCCAGAACCATGTCTCGCCGGGCTCGAAGCTCTGCATGTAGCGGTGGCCCGTCTCGCGGAAGTGGTGGCTGGCGTGCTGTGCCGGGGAGCTGTCGCAGCAACCGACGTGCCCGCACTCGGCGCACCGCCGGAGGTGGAACCACCATCCGGAATCGCTCGCGAGGCACTCGGCGCAACCGGTGCCGGACGGCGGGACAGCGACGTCGATTCCTGGTGTGCCGGTCATGCCGGAGACGTTACCGGTTGTGGCGCTCTCACGTGCGCCGCCCGCCGAACTCCCACTGATGGACCTCGACCCCGACATACAGGGCGGGGGAGAGGACCGCCCGCGCGGCCGTCTCGGAGGCGGCCTCCAGCAGTACGGCCGCGCCGACCATCACGGTCCCGTCGTCGGAGAGCAGCGGCCCGGCCGCGATCAGCGCGTCGCCGTTCGGCAGGTCGAGACGGTCCGGCGTCGGCTCCGTGAACCCGAGGACGAGGTAGCGGCCGCTGTCGGGTCGGCCGTCGAAGTCCCACATGGTCCGGCCGAGCGAGTTGCTCCATCGCCGCAGCATCACGTCGCGATAGGCCCCGGCCTGGTAGCCGGGCTCCTCGAAGGCGAACGCGCGAGCCGTGGCGGCGTCCGGGAGATCGAGGATGTGCACGCTGCCGGTGAGGGTGTCGTCGGAGAACGTCGGGCCGCGGGCGATCATCGTCTCCGCGAACCGGTCCATGTAGGCCCAGTGCTCCTCCACCATCTCGGTGCGCAGCGGCGTCGATCCCGGGCGATCGCGGTGGTAGCAGAAGAACTCCATGGGCCGAGAGTCACCGGCCACGGCCGCCCACGCAATCGGTTTATGCCGGCGGGTCCTAGGGTGGAGCCGTGGTGGGCGATCGCGATCGGAACGAGCAGGGGCGGGCACAGCAGGCTCGCCCGCGCGACGCGCTCGGACGACCGCTGCCCTATGGCGAGGTCGGTGTCGAGCCGATCTCCGAGGAGCCGCTTCCGCCGCAGGAGACCCTGGCGTACGCCCGCGAGCTCCTCGACGCCGGCCGCCCGTTCGCCGCCCATGAGGCGCTCGAGGTCCGGTGGAAATCGTGCCCGGAGGAGGAGCGTGAGCTGTGGCAGGGGCTGGCCCAGCTGTGCGTCGGGCTGACCCACCACGAGCGCGGCAACGCCGTCGGTGCTGCGCGGCTCATCGAGAGGGCGGCGAGGCGACTGGAGGCGTACGGGCAGGGGGATGGGCCGACCTACGGTCTCGATCTCGGGGCGCTGATCGCGTGTGCCCGAGACCGGGTATAGCTCCTTCTGCCTATTGACCGCGAAGGTCCGCGCCGTGCTTGGGTGGAGCCATGAGTCGCACGGCTGAGGTGGACTACCTGGTGGTGGGTGCCGGCGCCATGGGGATGGCGTTCACGGACGCCCTGATCGAGCATGCCGACGTGCGCGTGGCCCTGGTCGATCGTCGCCACGGTGTCGGCGGGCACTGGCTGGAGGCGTACCCGTTCGTACGTCTGCACCAGGCCTCCGCCTTCTACGGCGTCGCCTCGACCCTGCTCGGCGGCGGGCAGCTGCAGCAGCGCGGGCCGGAGGCGGGCCTTCAGGAGCGGGCGACGCAGCCGGAGATCTGTGCCTACTACGCGCGGGTGCTCGACCGGATGGTGGAATCCGGCAAGGTCGAGTTCTTCCCGAACAGCGAGTACGTCGGCGACAACGCCGTCGTCTCGCACATCTCGGGGGAGCGCGTCGAGATGCCCGGTGCCCGGGTCGTCGATGCTCGCTACCTGGCGCCCAGCATCCCCGCGGAGAAGCCGCCGCCGTTCGGTGTCGCGGACGATGCCCGGGTGCTGCCGGTCAACGAGCTCGCGCGCCTCGAGGACGCGCCGAGCCAGTACGTCATCGTCGGCTCCGGCAAGACCGCGACCGACGCCTGCATCTGGCTGCTCTCGCGTGGCGTCGACCCCGACGCGATCTGCTGGGTGCGGCCGCGCGACCCGTGGATGATCAACCGTGCCGTCGTCCAGCCCGATCCCGCGATCTTCCTCGGCATGGCCGCCGACACGATGGCGGCCGCGGAGCGGTCGACCTCGCCCGAGGACTTGTTCCTCCGGCTCGAGGACGCCGGCATCATGCTCCGCATCGACCGCTCGGTCATGCCGACCATGGCGAAGGCGCCGACGCTGGCGACCTGGGAGCTCGAGCAGCTGCGTACGGTCGAGAACGTCGTACGCCGCGGCCACATCCAGCACGTCGACCGCGGTTCCCTCGGCTTCGCCGACGGATCGGTGGCTGTCGCCGATGACGCCCTCGTGGTCCATTGCGCCGCCGACGGCCTGAAGTATCCGCCCCTGGTCCCGGTCTGGGGTCCCGAGGCGATCACGCTGCAGCCGATCCGGGCCGGCTTCCCGTGCTTCGGCGCCGCCATCGCGGGCTACGTGGAGGCCACCCGCGACTCCGACGCGGAGAAGAACCGGCTCTGCCCGCCGAGCCCCCTCGGCAACACGATGGCGTCGTGGGCGCGGATGAACGTCCTCGGCACTCAGGCGGCGATGTCCTTCTCGTCCGAGCCGGACGTCAAGGAGTGGTCGGACCGGGTCGCGCTGAACCCGGCCCGGGTGCCGCCCGGTCACCCCGGATCAGCGGCGCTGGACGATGCGCGGGAGAGGCTGGCGCGGCACACCAAGCCTGGCATCGCCCAGATGGCGCAGCTGGCCGAGATGGTCTGAGGCCGACGTCCTTTCGGGCCGTCAGTGGCCCCGGCAGGCGTCGCCGGGCGACGGCACGAAATCCTTGAGCCCGGCCCGCACGTAGATGCCGTAGCTCTGCACCCCGTGGTAGCGGTCGGTGCCGCCGGGGCTCTGGTTGCCACGTTCGGCGAGCGCGTCGTCGTCGAAGCCCGGCGGGTTGCCCTCGACGGCGTCCGCGGTGTCCTGGCCTGAGAACACGCACTCCGAGGACGCGCGGTCCGGCGCGGGGATGTCGTCGCCGTTGCCGTTCACCTCGGCCGCGCTCGCGGCCCCGGCTCCGGCCAGCACGAGCCCCGCCGCGGCGGCACAGCTCTTCATCAACAGCTTCATGATCTCTGTTCCTTCCCCCTTCGATGCCCCTTGCAGTTTCATCATCAGTCGGCGTCGACGGGTTGTCATACGCCAATCTGGGGGAGTCCCGTGCGGGACCGACGCGCGGCGTGGGAGCCTGTCTACATCTGTTTCATGCGGTTGGCGGAGAGGATGTCGATGGCTCAGGGCGGTGACTCCGCGACGGGGAGCACGGACTGGGAGCGTACGAAGGCCTATCTGCAGCACGACCCGACCAAGTGGAACAGCCTCTCCTGGATCACCGCACGCAGCCTGATCGACTCGGTCAACGACATCCTGGGACGCGGCACGCACAGGCTCGTCGAGAAGCTGCGTGCGCACTGGACTAAGCCGGACGTGCCCCTGACGATCGCCGCCCCTGAGGTCTCGAGGTTCCTGGTCATCGGCGACACCGGCGAGCAGGACCCGTCCCAGTACGTCGTCGCGCCCGCGCTGGCGCGTGCTGCGGCCGCGCGCCCTGACCGGGAGCAGGCCGGCTTCGTGCTCGTGCTGAGCGACGTGATCTACCCCTCGGGCAACGTCAACGACTACGTGGACGGCTTCTACAAGCCGTACCGGTCGAACCGGGTGCCGGGCCTCAAGGCGCCCGCCGACGTACGGACCGAGTTCGCGCTCCCCGAGGACGTCCCGGTCTACGCGATGCCGGGCAACCACGACTGGTACGACGGCCTCTACGGCTTCGCCCACCAGTTCCTGTTCGCGGCGGACGAGCCGCCGACCTGGCCCCGCGAGCTCCTGGCACCGTCGTTCGACGACAGGCTCGGCGCCTGGCAGCTCATCCGGGACCGCTTCGGCCGGATCATGTGGCGCACGCCGAGCGAGCCGGTCGGCAACGCTCTGACGTCGCGGTGGGGCGAGCCGGCGGGCGGCGGGCCGGCACCGGAGTCCCAGCTGCAGCCGGCGCCGTACTTCGTCATCGAGACGGAGCACGTGGACCTGGTGTGCATCGACACCGGCATCGACGGCACCATCGACGAGCGGCAGTTCACCTGGCTGAGGTCGCTGGGCGGCGAGAAGCCGAAGATCCTGATGACCGGCAAGCCGCTGTTCGTCAACGGTGAGCGCCGGAAAGGTGAGGTGTCCGGACGACCCGACAAGACCGTCTACGACGTCGTGGCCGAGAGCGAGCACGGCTACGTCGCGACCGTGGGCGGCGACACCCACAACTTCCAGCTGTACGACCCGCACAGCGAGGGCAGCTCGCGCGACGGCCTGTGGCACATCGTCAGCGGTGGCGGCGGTGCCTACACGCATGCCACGCATCCCATCCGGACGGCCGCCTCAGACGCGCGAACCGACCTGCGATTCCGGCCGACCAGGCTCTTCCCGGCATCGGCCGAGTCCCTGGCGTACTTCGCCCAGCAGCTGGTCCCCAGCATCTGGCGTCTGCTGCTGACCGTCCTGATGTTCGGCGGGGGAGTGGTCCTGGGCCGGTGGCTCGCCGGCGCCGGTGGTGCGGCCGTCGCCGCGATGGTGGTGCTGATCCTGCTGCACCAGCTGCCGCAACGTCTCGGTCACAGTCTCTTCGTACGCCGCCTGCTCCTGCGCCTCGAAGCGCTGGTCATGGGGGTCTCGGCGACGCTGTTCGTGCAGCAGTATCTGCCGGACGCGGCAGAGGCCCTGCTGGTGCTGTTCGGCTGGAGCACCCTGTGGATCTGCCTCAACGCCTGGTGCGTGCGCTGGTCGAGATGGTGGAACCCGGTCGAGTCGGTCCCCAGATGGCATCACGTCGCGTTCGCGTGCGTGCTGGCGGCCCTCGTGGCCCTGGCTCTGGTGCCCTGGGGTGTGGCCCGGCTCGGGTCGGGCGAGGGACGTACGGCGTCGTGGTGGCTGTTCGCCGCGATCGGCATCTACGTCGTCGTGGGGATCGTCGGGTGGCGGACGCGGATCGTCACCACCGTGAACGGCGCGAGGGCCGCGCGTTGGCTGAAGCGCTCGGTGGTGTGGGCCGTGCTCGCGCAGGCCGCCGTGGTGTCGGGCGAGATGCTGCGCGTCCTGAGCGGCGAGGGCTTGACCCTGCTGTTCTTCAGCGGCCTGCTCGGACTCGTGCCGCTGGCAGTGATCGCGGTGGTGATCCTCGCCGTGCTCTTGGCCCCCGACCTTCTCACTCGGCCTCTGGGAGATGAGCCCGTACGCCGGGTGCAGGCGTGGCTCCGCTGGCGGCAGGTCGCTCGGCCCCTCGTGTTCCTCGCAGGGCCCGTGACGCTGGTCGTCTGGTGGTGCCTCACCGATGCCGTCGACTCGGAGTGGATGCGGGCCGCCTTCGCCCTGCCGGCGCTGATCACGGTGACCGCGATCGGCATGTTCGTCATCGACTGGATCAGACGGGAGCACCCGCGCCTGTACACGCCGCTGGTGGTCCTCGTCATCCTGGCCTCCGGCGCGCTCTTGCTGGGCGCGGCGGCGCCGGGTCTGCTCGACGTACCGGGCTTCTCGGAGCTCGGCGGGCTTGCCGACGGCCTTCGGACGTGGTGGCCGGCCGTGGCGGTCGCCGGGGCCCTCTTCACCATGGTCGCGGTCGGTGCCGCCGCCCTCCTCGCCCACCTGGTGTTCCTCGGTGCCCACTCACTCATCGCGGATCCCGGTGCGTGGGTGAGTCCGCGCTACCGCCCGGGCCTCTCGACCCCCTACGACTTCATCAGCGAGGCCGACGCGACCGCCATCATCGCGGCCGAGCAGGAGCAGATGGGCGGCCAAGCCGCCATCGTCGACGGCGTCAGCCGGCGGACCAGACGCCGCGCACAGATCGCCTTCCCCGGCCTGAACCCGCCCTTCGGCCCGATCCAGAAGTTCGTCTCCGAGATCTACTCCCTCGACGAGCCTCCGTTCTTCAAGCACTTCCTCGAGTTCGAGACCTCACCCACCGAGGCCGTGGTGAAGATCCACCGCGTCCGTGGCGACCAGCCCGTCGAGATCGAAGAGGTGGCGAGGATCAGTCTCACGAGTGCGGCTGCCGCGCGGGAATGATCGCTCCCAGCCTCGTGAGACGCAGCCCCGGCATCCAGGCGCGGAGACCCTGATGGCTGGCCGAGCCCGACCAAGGCGGGCTCGGCGAAGAGAACGTGGACGTCAGGCCATCTCGGGGACATGCAGGTGGGCGTACGCGAGTTCGAACTCGTGCACGTCGACGATCTCGCCGCCCGCGTCGCTCGCGGCCCGGCTGCGCATCTCGTCGGCCGCCGAGCGGCTGGCTTCCATCGCGGCGCGGGACTCCCAGGCCGTGGTGGCGCAACCCAGGCCGGACGACCGGTTCACCAGCAGGCTGGCGCTGCAGAACCCATCGGTCTGCTCGAGCTCGGGAAGGATCCCGACCCGGAAGATCTCGGCCATGGCGTCGACGTCGCCCTGCAGCCAGCTGACTCGGGCGCACTCGCCGTGATGGCTACGGTGCATGACGACGATCTCCCACTCGTCGATCTGCATGTCGCCGCCGAGGATGTCCTTCCCTCGATCGCGTAGCGCGCGAAGCTGCTCGTCGCTGGCGCGCATGGCTGCCTCGTCTTCCCACGAACTCGTGGCGATGCATCGCCCGGACTCGCGGTCGACCAGCAGCGACAGGCCTCGACAGCCTTCGATGCTGTCGAGCATGGGCCCGGCCTCGTTCTTGACGAACGTGATGCCCGCGTCGATGTTGCCGGGACTCCCGTGGAACGTAGTGGAACGTGCGTACACAGCCCGCTCCTTTCTAGGACAGGGCAGTGCCCGGACCGGCACCGCCGGTTCTTCCCTGTCTACTCCTCTGGGCGCGGGGAGGCCATACCCAAGCTATGTGGTTCTCGGCCTCCCGTCTGGCTCTGCCAGACATTGTTCTGTGCTGGACGGAGATCCCCGGCGGACCGCTCGCGGCGGTATGACGCGAGCCCTTTCTGTCAGCCGGGGTTGCACGCCCGATCAAAGTTCGCTGCGTAATGGCAAGATGACTACATGGCATCGGACTCCCGGATGGTGGCATTGGGCTTCGGAAAGTTCGCGCGCGCCGACCGCATCTTCGCCCTGGAGCGCATCACTGGGGAGGAGCGCGGCGATGGCCGCCGCACTCGAGTATGGATCGACGGGGTCACCGACCCGTTGATCGCGTCCAGGACCGAGATCACAATCCTTCGCGATATGGGCCAGGAGTCCGCGGTCACCGCACCCGAGCTCGACGAGGCAATGGATCTCGCCGCGCGTCTGGCGGCCGCGGCTGAGGAGGGTCGGGTGGATCTGAGCGATCTGGGTCGTCGTGCGCGGCGCCTTCTTGCGGCGACGACGCCATAGGAAGGGAGGCCCGGACAGCCTGCCCCTTCGGTGAGTGACCCACAGCGGCGAAGTAGCGCGCTCGCGGCGATATGACGCACCCTGATGGCCGCATGATCGAGGTGCCGCTACAAGTAGTGTTCACGCATGCCGACGACCTTGGGCCGAGCGTTCCCCTCGGGCCTGCGCGCTTCGCTCTCGGAGGCTCTCGTCGCCATGCCTCGGCCCCTACACGCACCGTCAGGCGACATCACATCGAGCTACTCCCGCAAGTGGCCAGAGATTACGGTCGGCGGTGAGCCGGTCGAGATTCCGTATCGGGTCTACAACCCTGTTCCGTCGAACAGGGTGGCTCCAGAAGGCTCTCAAGCCACGGTCGCTGTCGATTGCCTCTACACACGACATCACGACGGCTTTGTCCGGCAGCAGGCCCTCCGACGAGTGCTGCGTTTCGAACAGGCGTGGATCATCCCATTCGTTGTGCAGTTGCTCGGCGAGTACGTCATCGAGATCTGCGAGGACATCCACGGCTTCGTCGTGCGCGACCTCCCGCGGCGTCCCGCAATGGTCCGTGGACTTCGGTCGTTCGTGACAGAGAACTCCGACTTCTTCACGCTCACCGAGCTGCGGGCTACGAGCTACTGGGCGTGCTACTACCGCAGCACTCATCTGTATCGGGACACGTATCCCGCCATGCTCGCCCTCAAGGCGATGCGCGACCTGGCAGCTTGAGTCAGAGCGGTCATCGGGCAAGAGCGAGTCGACAGCGGCGGAGTGACGCACATTCTCGGCAGGGGGAATGCCCGCTCTACGTCCTCGGACGGTTGGCCCACTGCAGCAGTGACGCGAACCATCCCGGACGGCGAGTGCGACCATCGACCACTGCTTGCTCGTCGTCGAAGCAGTTGATTACAGGATGCGGGAAGTGGAAGAACTGCGAACGATCAGGGATGCCTTCCTCCTGCCACTCGTATCGGACGCCGATGGAGCCCACGTAGGCCGCCATGATCCACGTGGTGATGCGGTTCATCTGCCGGTCGATTGCTGCGAAGTCTGGACTGATTGAGAGCCCTGTCCCGAAACGCTTGTGGACAGTGTCGGTAGTTATCAACCCCATGTGCGCGTCGGGCATGTCGTTTGCTCCGTCGAGGAACGCACGTAGAGACGGTGGGACGGGCAATCCTGTGCGGGCTATGCGACACCCGAAGTGCTTAGCGTAATAGCGAGCCAAGTTGAGCGTCGACTCCTCCCAGTCGCCGGCGAAGACTTCCTGAAAGTCGACACCAGGCATGATGCGCAGCCATGTCTGGCTGACGTAGGCGGAATAGATCTCATACGCGGTGTCGAACGGCTTGGACCGTTTGTTGTTGCAGGTCTCGCAGAGTGATTTCGGGAACTTGATGACGCCGTAGCGGTCGCGAGTGATCCCGCTGGTTCCGCGGATCTCGCGAGTGCTCTTCCCTCGTTCACCCCAGATCAGCGAATCACCCTCACCCATGAGGCGAGCAAGGTCTGTGCGCTTGAACTTGTGCTCACCCGTCGTGGCGGGCCGCTCCTGGCACCACCAGCACGTCCCGTCCGACGGAACGTGCAGGCGGGCGAAATCATCGGGCCCAAGAACGGGGGGACCCTCGGGGACCTGATCGGACACCACCACATTTCATCACCTGCCGCCGACATTTCCGGTCAATCTTCCCGCCTCCCGGGGGGCGAGGGAGGGAGTTGCTGCACCATCAGGGGAGAGCACATGCCCGTAGTTGGCACTCGTGGCGGAACGACGCGCTCGCATGCCCGTGGATGCTCTTGCGTCAAGCGCTCCGAATCAGCCGCCCCAACGAGCACACCTATGGGTGTGAACGCCGTCCCTCCCGAGTGGACATTGAGCCCTCGACTCGAGAGCTTGCCGCGACGAGCCTGACCGCGCCAGCTTGAAGTCCTCAGGATCCCATGCTGACTGCCCAGGGCCGCCGGTATGTTTCTTCATGTAGTGAGGGCTTAGGGGCCATGGTTCGCACGTGGAGGAAACGTAATGACTTCTAACACTTCCGCTGCGTCCGCAGGGGGGTCAGCTGGAGCGTCCGGAGTCGGCTTTCAGAACCAGGTCTTCGCTTGGGCCGCGAGCTGGCTTGTTGCTGAGGAACCGCTGCCGATTTCGCTCATTGCTGGGAAGGTAGTCCAGGTTGGCGCGCAGACTGGGTTCGAGGTTGATGACGTCGCTGTCCTGACCGACCTGGGGAGCGGCATGTTCGTTCAGGCCAAGGTCGGAATGGCGCTTGGCACTACCGATGACTCCCCTCTTGCGAAGGCGCTTAGGCAGGCGGTTGAGCTGTACCTCGAGGGGACCGTTCCTGAGGTTGGTACCGGGGGGCGGCCTGTGGATGCTTCACGCGATGCCATCGTCCTGTGTACTGACTACAGCGCTCCTGCGACCGTGCGCAATGACCTTCGACAGGCTCTTCGGAGAGTTGCTTCCCAGCCGCCCGGGACGGTTCTCGGGAAGGAACTGACTGGTCCGCAGAATGCTGCATTAAAGGTCGCGCTGGGCCATATTCAGCCGGCCTGGAGCGCTGCGCGTGCCAGCGTGGAGCCGACCGATGAGGAACTGCGTACCTTGTTCAGGGCTCTCCATGTACTGGTCTTGGACCTGGAAGACGGTCGTCAAGACCAGCAGGCTGCACTCAGCACCCTCCATCGTGGCCTCGCCCAGCAGACCTCGGCATTGCTGGCCTGGAAGGTCCTCGTTGATGAGGGCCAAGCGGCCTCCGTGACGCGCCAGTGGCGCGACCGATCAGCGCTCACACTGGCGTTGGCTCAACACGGCATCTCAACAACCTTGCCGGCGAAGCACGCATCGGATATAGAGGTTCTTTGTGAGCGATCGGCAGTAAACCTGCATGCCCTGCATGGAGAAGCGGTGTTACCGGTCGCCGGCGGTCTGTACATTTCGCGCGCCGTCGCCAAGACACTGCGCGAAACGGTGGGGCGTGAGCCCGTGCTCGTTGTTGGCGATGCGGGGGCTGGCAAGTCGGCTGTCATCCAGGACCTGGCGTCGGCAAGGCTAGGCGATGAGGAGGTCATCGTCCTTCGTGCGTCTGATGTCGCCGGCACGAACCGACTCGTAACGAACGCACCGCTGCAAGAGGTCCTGCGAGCGTGGGCAGGACCGCCCGGCCTGCTCGTGATCGACGGCGTGGACGCCTTGCGCGGCTCCGAGGACCGTGAGTACCTAAGCAGCATCGTGGCCGGCCTGGCCGGTACCCGATGGCAGGTCGTCGCGAGTGCTCGCTCCTTCGACACGCGAAACAGCCAGCCTCTCCAACGTGCGTTCGCCGGCGAACCGGTCTCAATGGAAGGAAGCATGGTCGACCCGCAACTTTCTGCTGTTCGGCACCTGCTGGTGGCCGACTTGAGCGACGACGATCTGAACCAGGTGATCGTGGCACCGATGCCTGTCGCCGAGGTCCTCGCTGAGGCTGCCCCTGACCTGCGAAAGCTCTTGCGCAATCCGTTCAACCTACGACTGGCGGCAACCCTCGCCGGCCAGATGACGGCCGGCCAGCATGCCGAACTCGTCAGCGTGCGGAGTCGAGTCGAACTGCTAGGCCACTACTGGACGTGGCGCATCCGCAACCAAGACAAGACGGCACGCGACGCACTACTGAAACGCTTGGCGTCCAGCATGCTGACGAACCGCCGATTGCAGACCACCGAGGAAGAGCCGACTGTTCGCGAGACCGACAGTGTGGCGCTCGAAAGCCTCCTCAGCCAGAGCGTGCTTAGCGCTTTGGACGGCCCGATTCCTGGTGTCGGGCGGGTCTTGGCTTTCTCGCACAACATCCTGTTCGACTACGCCACTGCAATTTACGTCCTTTACCACCCTCTCGACGCAACGGGTTTGGTGAAGAGTCTCGACGCCGACCCGATTCTCCCGCTGGTTGCTCGTCCGAGCTTTGATCTCCTCGTCGACCTGCTTTGGCAGGCCCGGGCGACCGGCGGCTTCTGGCCGGTTGCGTTCTCGGTAGCAGGCAGCGAGCACGTGCTCGCGTCGCTCGCGGTCGCTTCGCGCGTCGTGAACCTGGCTCATGACCCAAACGACCTCCTCGAGCTCGCTTCCAACGGGCATGGCAGCTCGGGCTCGAATGAGCACTTGCCTCGGCAGCGGTTCACCCGCCAGGTCATTGGCGCGATCCGTGCCCGCGCCGTGGTCCCGGACCTAACGACCGCGATGCTTCCGCTCGCCACTCTCGCGAAGCAGCTCGCCGAGAACGCAGAGGCATCCTTCGAGGATGCAGCGCTGGCGACCGATCTACTGATCGCGTTGCATTTCCGGGCACCGGTTTCTGCCAAGGAACCGGATGCTGCAGGCATTGCTGAACGTGCCGCAGCGATTGCGATGCTGCTAGACGCGGCGCCCTCGGACCCTGCGCGCAGGGAGCGGATGGCCGGGCTGCTCGTGCGCCAGGCTGTGGCTGTCGTGGGTATCAGCTCTGAGGTGCGCGCCGCGATGCACCGACTTCTCAATTCCGATGCTGCACTCGCTCAGTGGGGCGGGACCGTTCTAACTTGGTTCCCCGAGGCAGTCGCTCCTGCGATGGCACACGACCCTGACCTCGCCCGGAGGCTTGCGGTCATCTCGATGACCTTCGAGGAGACGCGCGACGAAGACGTCGCATTTGGCGGGGGCTCCGTCCTTCCGTTGCGTGAGTCACGGAAGCAGCAGTCGCAGCATGCTGCGTGGCGGCTCGGGGAAGAGTTCCCGAAGATCTGCGCCGATGACATCGTCACCGCGACCGACATCATCTGCGAGGTCCTGGGAGCGGCGGACTCTGCGGACGACCCCGAGATGTGGCCCATGTTCGCGCATGGAGTGACGGGCTGGCTCGAGCACGGGTACGGATTCGGGGTGGACTTCCACAGCCAGGACAATGAGCAGAAGATGTTGTCTGCCTTGGCCGACGCCCTCGTCGAACAGGAAATCGAAGCCGCGCAACCGGTCGTCACCCTGCTGGTCGACAAGGTCCACAACACCGGCGTATGGGCCGCATTGATGGAGAGTCCGAGGCAGCCCGCAGCATTGTGCCGCGCTCTGTTCCCCGCGTTCGAGTCCGGCAGTTTGTTGACCCATCCCGACACGTTTTCCCAGGCAGCAACTCTGCTGAAGGCTGCCGCAACGGAGGGCACCGTCCCACACCAGGATCTCGAAGCGGTCGTGGGTGAGGCGCTCAAGCTGGTCGATCAGAACGGCCGCAGCGAGTACGTGAAAGACGTGCTCGTAGGCTGCCTCGATGTTGACGCGATCACAGACGAATCCATTGCCGCGCATCGCGCAAGCGTAGGCGAGAAAGCCCCCGACATCCCAGCACCACCGTCGATGATCACTCAGGCACTACCGTACTCTCCAATCGACCACCTTCTAGAGGGCGGTGTTACCGTCGGGCCGCAGGTCGCGGCGGCTGCGCGTGACCTGCATACGGCCCTCGACAAACTTGACGACAACGAGGCATCGGACCCCGACGCCATTGCCCAGCTCGTCGACATGTTCGCTCTGGCCCATGATGTGTTCGCGGCAGCGGAGACAACTCCCAGCCAGATCCAATACTTGCTGGTTGACGCGGCGCGCCGGTTGGCGCGCGCGAAGGACATCACTCCTGAACATGTTCGCGGACCCCTGGTGATCAAGGTCCTTGCTGAGGCCGCGGGATGCAGCGACGCAGGAACCTTCCTCTCGTGAGCGCATGGAGCCCCGGAATGCGTGACAAGGCCATCGACGGACTGGGAAGTCTTGCGTTCCGGGAAACGTGGCGCACGTCGCAACATGGAGACCTCATTGTCGCCCTGGTAACGGACGCGATGGCGGACGAGAACCCCGTCGTGCGCATGTCGGCCGCGCGCGCGTTCCGTGCTGTCTACTTCGACAAACCCTCACCTGTGCGCGTCCGCCTGATCGGCGAACTCCTCCAGGGCGAATCCAACAAAAACGTCCGGAACCAGTACATGCGTCTGCTTGGGTCTGAGGCACATGAGTCGCCTCAGGAGGTGGACAACGTTCTGCGCGGACTCGCGAACGAACCCGATTCACCGACCGAAGCGGACCCGACGGACGACGACGCCCTCGACCTCCCAGTCGAGATAATGACATTCCTAGCGATGCACCACCAGACGCCGTTCGCAACCGAAACAGTGCATACCTGGGCCACCAATGCACCGTGGTCAGAGGAGGCCCTGCGGGCCACGCAATGCGTCCGTAATTACTTGCGGCCGAAATCGGACCCCGCAGTTCAGGGCCGCGCCTTCGACATGGTGACCAAAGCCGCCGACTCTTCCCTCGGGCACTGGATCACCACGCTGGAAGAGGTCTCAGACGCCGAACCGTCGGAATCCGAACAGAACGAACTCAAGCACAGTGTGACGGTCCTGGACAGCATCGCGAACCAGCTGTACTTCGCCAGCGGCGCGTTCGACCGAATGAATGGCGATGAAGATGCGACGGCTTCTCGCACGGCGCAAGAGCGGTTCGCAGACCTGGCAACCCCAGTCCTCATCACGTGCGCCCGCAGCAAAGTCTCAGGCATCGTCCACCATGTCGTGGAAACGCTCATCTTTCTTGCGCCGCTGGACGAAAGGCGCACTCTTCTCTCGACGACGGAGGCAGTCGCATCCGACGGAAGCTATGCTTACGACCCTCTTTCCAGCGACGTGGTCGTCCCATATCTGAAGCGGCTCCTAGCCGAACACCGCCAGCTCGTCCTGTTCGACGACGAAGGCGTGGCCGCGTTTCGAACGCTTCTTTCCGCATTCGCATCTGCCGGCAATGAGTCAGCTCTAGAGCTCGCATTCACATTCTCCGACGTCTTTCGCTAGCCGCACTCGCGCGTCGTCCCTCAGGATGGTCGGGTTCGACGCTGCCCTTGGCTCTCGGATCTCATGCGCGTCGATCTGGGCGGAATGACGCCCACTGCCTCCAAACGCGGTCGTGGTAAGTCAGCGCTTCAGCCGTCGAACGCCTCGACCAGTTCCGCTGGGGCGGCGGCGAGCCAAGCGTCGACCAGCAGGTCGCGAAGGTCGCCAGGGTTGATGACGCTGAGCTCGATGAGCACGGCGGGGTAGTTGTTGAAGTGCTCGATGGTGAAGACGCCGTCGATGCCGGCGGCGAGGACGCCTTCCTTCTCGTGCAGGTCGGCGGTGTTGACCGCGAGGATCGGCGGGTCCGGCGGGGTCTGGTCGCCGAAGCGTTTGATGTCGGCCTTGCTGAACGGGCGCAGCCAGGCGATGCTCTTGCCGCGTACGGCCCAGGTCGGGTGTCCGTAGCGTTCGCCCTCGGTGACCTCGGGCAGCTCGCCGATGATCCGGGCGAGGTCTTCGAGCGTTGCCATTCCTGGAGCGTAACTCCCGGTGTCACCAGATCGGGCCGGATCGCCCGAGCTCGTCGGTAAGGTCGGGTCGGTGACGTCGATGATCGACTCGGTGGTGTCTCGGCTGCTGCGGACGCGGGCCGTCGTACGTGCGCCGATCTGGCTCTATCGGCACAACGCCGGGTGGCTCTTCGGGCCCCGGATGCTGATGCTCGAGCATGTCGGTCGTAGATCGGGGGTCGCACGGTACGTGTGCCTCGAGGTCGTCGAGCGGCCGAGTGCGGACGAGATCGTGGTGGTGAGCGGCTTCGGCACGGGTGCGCAGTGGTACCAGAACCTCTTGGTCGAGCCGTCGTGTCGCGTCAGCATGGGGACGCGAACCGGCGTCACGGCCACGGCGCGGTTCCTGACCGACGAGGAGGCCGCTGCCGCGTTGGGCCGATATCAGCAGGCGCACCCGAAGGCATGGCAGCGGCTGCGTGGGGCGATCGAGGCGGCGGTCGGTCACGAGGTCGAGACGCTGCCGATGGTGAACCTGAAGCTCGAAGGAGACTGAGATGCGTCGTAAGTGGCTGTGGTTGCTGAAGAACACGCTCAACCGGGTGACGACCCGGGCGGCTCGCTCGGGGCACGGCCCGTTCTCGCTCGTGCGGCACGTGGGGCGGAAGTCGGGGAAGACGTACGAGACGCCGATCATCGTCGCGCGGGTGCCGGAGGGATTCATCGCGGAGCTGACGTACGGCGAGGGCGTCAACTGGTATCGCAACATCGTCGCCGCTGGTGGCTGTGAGCTGATGGTCGACGGGCGGTGGCATCAGGTGTCCGCGATCGAGCCCTATCCGTCCGAAGCCGGGCGGGACGCATTCGGCTATCCGGCCAAGCTGGTGCTGCAGGTGCTGCAGCGGCACGAGTTCAGGCTGCTGCGTACGGCCTGAACGCCTGGACTAGGGTTTCGCGGGTGTCCAGCATGCTGATCAGTGCCCGCAGTGAGGCGCGTCAGTTTGTCGAGCCACTGGGGCGTCGCTGGTTGCACGTGCAGGCGGTGGCCGACTCGGCGATCGGCGTCGCGGACAAGTTGGGATTGGACTCGGAGACACTGGTCGCCGCGGCATGGCTTCATGACATCGGCTATGCCGATGAGTTGCGCGGGACCGGCTTCCATCCCGTTGACGGCGCCCGCTACTTGAGGCGCACGGGGTGGAATGAGGAGGTCGTACGCCTGGTAGCCCACCACTCGTGCAGCAGATTCGAGGCTGGGCTGCGCGGGATGAGTGGCGCGCTCGGCGAGTTCCCACGTCCGTCGCCTGACCTCGAGGATGCGTTGTGCTTCTGCGACATGACGACGGGTCCAGGAGGTGAGCGCGTGACGGTGGTGGATCGGCTGGCCGAGATCCAGGCGCGCTACGGAGAGGGCGACGTCGTCGGTCGCTTCGTCGAGGTTGCGCGCGGCGACATCGTTGAGACCGTGCGCCGGATCGAGGACCGTCTTCTGACGGCCGAGTGATCAGGGGTTGGGATCGAGGTGTGGGTAGTTGCGGTTGAGCGCCCAGTCGATCCTCATGCGTTGGCTGCGGTCCATCTGGAGACTTGGCACCTTGTCGGGGGAGACCCACTCGACGTGCGTGCTCTCGGCCGACGGGGTGGGTTCGCCGGCGAGGTAGCGGCCGGAGTAGATGATGGTGAACTCCTGGCGTACCTCGCCGTTGGAGGTGTACTCGATGCGATGGCGAGGATCGGTCCAGATCCCGACGAGGCCCGTGACCTCGATGCTGATGCCGGTCTCCTCGAGGGTCTCGCGAACCGCGCAGGCCGTAAGCGACTCACCCGGATCCATCGCCCCGCCCGGCATTGACCAGTTCCCGTTGTCGTCACGTCGGATCAAGAGGATCCGGCCAGGGTCGTCGCGTACGAAGGCGCCGGCGCTGGGTTTGATGCTGTTGACCTCAGGAGCGGAGGGGTCGTCGTACCAGTCGATTCTGCGGCCCATGTCGATTCACCTTATGGGGCTGGGGGAGTGGCGGTCTCCCAGACACGGTCGAACGCCTTCTCGTAGTAGCCGAACAACCCGCCGGTCCCGACGCGTTCGTAGTGGAAGACCGGTGAGTCCTTGGCCCCGATCCCGTGGGTGTGCGGGTTGACGAGCATGTCGTCGTCGAAGCGGTAGATCGACGCGTACAACGGCACGTCATGTACCCGGATCTCAACTCCCGGAAGGCCGCGTACGTCGCGGAGGTAGTCGAGCGTGGAGGCTGCGCGTGCGGGAAGTGTCGGGAGGCCCTCAGCCACACCTCGCCGCCTGACCTCCTCAGAGCTGGAATCGCCGAGCAAGATCCTGACGCTGCCATCGTCGGCAGCCATCCGTCTGATCTCGCGAGGTAACCCGAAGGCCTCGACCACGAACCCACCGGAGTAGACGAGCACTTCGAGTCGGCGGCTGACTCGCGACGAGAGCGAGCGCCACACGTCGCCCGGGACGCTGTCCCGCGTGGGCCACATACCGACGAGTTCAGAGGCGGTTGCCGTTGTCGCAGCCAGCCCGGCCCGGAGGCTCGGCCACAGGTACGTCTCTTCGTGGCCGAGCACCGTCGCGACCCGAGCGCGGGTGCCGCGGTGTGGGACGCGGTCCTGGGTGAGCCATCGCTCCACGCTTTTCGGATCGACTCCGACGGTGGCGGCCAGTCCCGCCGTGGTCATGTCGCGTGCCGCGAGCGCGGATCGGAGCCTGGGATTTGGCATGCCGTCAACGTACCGGACAAACGTCCCCATATGTCCCTTGCGGGAGGTGCAAACGTCCCGGCCTTCGGGGCGATGGTGGTTGAGTCCCCGGCGCGCCGGGCTGCACACGGTGCTGGAGCGCTGGGGACCTCCAGTCCCACTCTGCTCCTGAGAAGGAACCGATGAGCACGTACGCGCCTGCAGGTGTCACTCGCCCCGGAAGGCCTCGGGTCATCCCACACGCGGCAAGCGTGGCCGCGCCGCGCGACGAGATCCTTCAGGCAGCGGCGGAGCTCTTCGTCAACCGCGGGTACGCGGCGACCTCGACCCGGGACATCGCGGAGAAGGTCGGGATCAGGCAGGCGTCGCTCTACTACCACTTCGCGGGCAAGCCGGGGATCCTCGCCGAGCTCCTCGAGCTCTCCGTGCGGCCCAGCCTCGACCAGGTCGAGAGGATCGAGGGGGAGTGCCCGGCCGACCTGCCGGAGGCCGCGCTCTACCTGCTTGCGTTGATCGACGCGGACACGCTCGCGACGGTGCCGCACAACATCGGCAGGCTCTACCGGATGCCGGATGTCAGGAGCAGCGAGGTCTTCGGGGAGTTCCAGCCTGCGCTTCGGGAGTTGGTCGCTGCGTACGGCCGGTTGGGTGCTGCGGTCATCAGTGGTCCTGTTGCCGCGACGGTGAGCGTGGACCAGCTGGGTGGGCTGTTGGTCCAGGTGGTCGAGGTGGTGATCAGGATCCGTGCCCGCGGCGACGAGGTCACGCGTGCCGATGCACGGGCGATCGCGGCGACCTGCCTGCGGGTATGCGGTGTGCGGGATGGGAGGATCGCGCTGGCCGCAGCTGCTGCCGACGAGCTCATGCCGATGTTCGCGACGGACGCTCGGAGTCGCGGAGCCGGCGGCTGACGAGCGAGAAAGGGAGTGAGTCCCATGGGAACGGGGATCGATCTCCTGCTTCGGGCTCGCAGTGCCGACGCGGATTCGTGGCCCTCGATGTTCGGGCCAGAGGCGTCCGGACCGGTCGATGCGGTGGACAGGCCGGCGATCGTTGCGACGCTGCTGACCGAACGGCACGCGGGTGATCTCGACCTGCTTCGAGCTGTCACTGCGTACGAGATCGCCTCGCGCAAGGAGGCGGGTGACGGTTGTGGGGATGTCCTGCTGGCCTGCTGCTGGATGCTCTTCTGCGATGGTCGCCTCGAGGATGTCCCTCTGATCTGGCGCGCGAAGAACATCAACTTCGACGCGTACTGCTACATCGACGCAGCCCTTCTGCTGCCCCAGGGATTGGATGCGTCGATCGCTCTTGCTGCGCGGGCCGGGGTCGACGATCTTCTTGCGTATCTGCAGCGATTGCTGCCCGGCGACATGGTCGAGGAGATCACGAGCTGGCGTACGTCGTCGTTCTTCGCGGCATGTCCTCCGCCGACATCGGAGACCGTCGATCTGGCCGCCTGGCTACGGGACGACTGACTCCTTGCGGGCCGGATGCCGGCTCGCACGACCATGATCAGGGGTTGGGGTCGAGGTGGGGGAAGTCGCGGTTGAGGGCCCAGTCGATCCTCACACGCTGGCTGCGGTCCATCTGAAGGCTGGGAATGATCGCCGGAGACACCCATTCGGCGTGGGTGTTCTCAGGCGAGGGGGTGGGCTCGCCGGCGAGGTATCGGCCGGCGTAGATGATGGAGCACTCCTGGCGTACCTCGCCGTTGGCGGTGTTCTCGATCCGGTGGCGAGGATTGGTCCAGATCCCGACCAGGCCGGTCACCTCGATGGTGATGCCGGTCTCCTCGAACGTCTTGCGGACCGCGGCCGCTGTCAGCGACTCGCCGGGCTCCATCGCCCCGCCGGGCATGGTCCAGTTGCCGGTGTCGTTGCGGCGGACCAGCAGGATGCGGCCCGGGTCGTCGAGTACGAAGGCGCCGGCGCTGGGCCGGATGCTGTTCACCTCAGGGGCTGCGGGATCGTTGTGCCAGTCGACTCGCTGGCTCATGCCGCTCGCGCCCGGGGCGCGAGGGCGTGGCGGTTGTATGTGCGCGTCGATTGTCGGCCGAGATCCCACGGTCGCGAGCATAGCCGAATCAGCCGAGGTCAAGCGCAGAGAAACGGGGCTGTGCCGGTGACTATTTCGCCCCCTCGACGCTGGTGACGATGGGCTCGATCCTCAGGGCTTCGATGAGGCCGTCGCGGTCGGCGCGGACGACAGGAGAACCGTCACGGGGTGAGGCGCAGCGTTGATCGCCTGCCGGATCTCGGGCCAAGCCGGTTCGTCCGTGGTCGCGAGGTCGTCGGCTGTCTTCGACACACGGACATCGTCGCAGGTCGTGCAGGGGAGGAAACCTGGTTGCGGTCGGATCTTCGTGGACAGGACGATGCGTACCGTGAAGAAGATCGAAACGGCCGTCGCAGGGGCGATGGCGGTCACCACGAGGGTGACCGGATGAGCGCGCGGCTGCGCGCGCTCGCGCAGGAGAACGAGCAGTTCATCGCGGCCGGGTTCTACCGGCGTGCGGATGGCACGAAGGTGCTCATCGGCGATGCCGTCCAGGCGGCGCGAGAAGGGACACAGCTGTACGGGCCGGAGCCGGTCGAGGTGCCGTCGACCGAGCCGGTGGAGACGCGGTTCGCGGTCACCGGCGGCAGCAGCCTGTGGGAGGCGCGGCAGCTGCCGGCACCGGTGGCGGTGCTGAACTTCGCCTCGGCGAGGAACCCTGGCGGCGGGTACGTCAACGGGGCTCAGGCGCAGGAGGAAGCTTTGTGCCGGGCGTCGGCGCTCTACACCTGCCTGCTGGAGGCGCCCGAATACTACGAGCACCATCGCGCGGTCCGAGACCCGTTCTACAGCGACCGGGTCATCCACTCGCCGGGTGTACCGGTCTTCCGTGACGACCGCGGCGCGCTGCTCGACGAGCCGGTGCTGGTCGGGTTCCTGACCTCGCCCGCTCCGAACGCGGGCGTCATCCGCAGGCAGGTTCCGGAGCGTACGGACGATATCCCGGCTGCGCTCGCGACCCGTGCGGCGCGTGTCCTCGAGACCGCGGCAGCGAACGGGTACCGCAGTCTCGTCCTCGGTGCCTGGGGATGCGGGGTGTTCCAGAACGACCCGGTCATGGTCGCTGGATCGTTCCGGGACCTGTTCGGTCCGGGCGGGCGGTTCGAGGGGACCTTCGAACAGGTGGTGTTCGGGGTGCTCGACCGTACGCCGGGAGCGGTCGTGCGGCGGGCGTTCGAGGATGCTTTCGCGGACCTCGCGTCATGATCTCGACAACCCGCCGACGCTCCGGGTGATGGCTCTGCCGGCGCGGGCAGCCGACTAGCTCGTGACGGCGCCGACGGCGGCCGACTGCACCGTACGCCGGTACTTGCCGAGCACTCCGCGCTGATACTTCGAGGGAAGTGGCTCCCAGCCGACCTTTCGCCGCTCCAGCTCCTCGGGTTCCACCTCGACATCGAGGGTGCGGTTGACGACGTCGAGGACGATGGGGTCGCCGTCGCGGACGAAGGCGATCGGGCCGGCGTCGACGGCCTCCGGGGCGATGTGGCCGACGCAGAGGCCCGTGGTCCCTCCCGAGAAGCGGCCGTCGGTGATCAGCAGGACATCCTTCCCGAGGCCAGCGCCCTTGATGGCTCCCGTGATGGCGAGCATCTCCCGCATGCCCGGGCCGCCCTTCGGGCCCTCGTTGCGAATGACCACGACGTCGCCCGCGACGATGAGGCCTGCCTCGAGGGCGTCCATCGCGGCCCGCTCCCCGTCGAAGACCCGGGCAGTGCCGCGGAAGACGGTGTCGTCGAAGCCGGCCGTCTTGACGACCGCACCCTCGGGCGCGAGCGAGCCCTTCAGGATGGTGAGACCGCCGGTGCGGTGGATCGGCCGCTCGAAGGAGTGGATCACGTCGTCGTCGAGCCTGGGCGGGCTCAACTCGGCGAGGTTCTCCGCCATGGTCTTCCCGGTCACCGTGAGGCAGTCGCCGTGGAGCAGTCCCGCGTCCAGGAGCGCCTTCATCACGACCGGGATCCCGCCGATCTTGTCGACGTCGTTCATGACGTACTTGCCGTACGGCTTGAGGTCGGCGAGGTGGGGGACCTTCTCTCCGATCCGGGTGAAGTCGTCGAGCGTCAGGTCGACCTCGGCCTCGTTGGCGATGGCCAGCAGGTGCAGCACGGCGTTGGTGGAACCGCCAAGCGCCATCACGACGGCGATGGCGTTCTCGAAGGCCTCCTTGGTCATGATCTGGCGCGCCGTGATGCCGCGGCGCAGCAGCCCGACCACGGCTTCACCCGAGCGGTGGGCGAAGCCGTCGCGGCGTCGGTCGACGGCGGGAGGCGCGGCCGAACCGGGCAGCGACATGCCCATCGCCTCGGCGACAGCAGCCATCGTGTTGGCGGTGTACATGCCCCCGCAGGCGCCCTCGCCAGGACAGATCGCCTTCTCGATGCGGGTGACCTCATCGCGGCTCATCTTCCCCGCGATACAGGCCCCGACCGCTTCGAAGGCGTCGATGATCGTGACGTCGCGGCCGTCGACCTGCCCGGGCATGATCGAGCCGGCGTAGAGGAAGACCGAGGCGAGATCGAGCCTCGCGGCTGCCATCAACATGCCGGGCAGCGACTTGTCACAGCCCGCGAGCAGCACGGAGCCGTCGAGCCGCTCGGCGCTCATCACCGTCTCGACCGAGTCGGCGATGATCTCGCGCGACACCAGCGAGAAGTGCATACCCTCGTGACCCATCGAGATTCCGTCGGAGACGGAGATGGTGCCGAACTCCAGCGGATAGCCGCCGGCCGCGTGCACCCCGTTCTTCACCGCCTTTGCGAGCCGGTCGAGGGAGAGGTTGCACGGGGTGATCTCGTTCCACGACGACGCGACGCCGATCTGCGACTTCGCGAAGTCGTCGTCGCCGAGGCCGACGGCCCGCAACATGCCTCGGGCAGCGGTGGCCTCCAGGCCGTCGGTGACGGCGCGCGACCTGGGTTTGATGTCAGGTGTCTCGGGGCTCGGTGGGTTCACATGTACGAGGCTAGCCGTGTGTGATGACCTTGGGCGGGAGCGCAACCGTACGAGGTTTGGAGTCGGAGATCTGTGCCCACTGGACCTTTATCGAATGGTCGCCGGCGCGCCTTAGGTCGTTGGCCCTGGGGAGGGCTATCCGAACCAGGTTCGGATAGCCCTCCCCAGGGTTGTGGCCCGGTGCCGAGCATGTGTGACAACTTTTGCGCAATACGTAGCCAATCCGCGCAAAACTCTGCATGATGGACGGACCTCGTCAGGCCCACCCCCACCCTTGGGAGTCACGATGCCGAAGCGTTTCCCCACCGCCCTCCTCGCGTCCGTGACGGCCTTCGCCGGCGTGATCGCGATCGCGCCCGAAAGCCACGCCGCCCCAGTGGTTGCGTTCACCCTGACCTCACCCCTGCTGACCGTCCAGGTGGCCGAGGACTTCCCGGCCGTGCTCGGCTACCGGCACACCGCCGGCGGCGAGATCGGCGGCGCGGCCACGGTGCCCACGGACGTACGCATCAACGGCACAACGCACACGGCGACCGTGACCGGCACCCAGGTAGACGCCGACACCGCGACCTACCGGCTGACCTTCGCCGACCTGCCCGGCGTCGAGCTCGACGCGAAGCTCGAGGTGGCCGTCGACGTCGTCACCTTCGCGGTCACCAAGGTGACCGACACCGCCGAGCACCGGGTCGGCACCCTCGACATCCCGGGGCACGACCTCCTCTCGGTCAGCTCCGACCAGGCCGGCGCCACCGTGAGCACCGCGATCGTGAGCGCGGACCGCACCAAGAACGGCGACACCCACACCGAGGTCACCGCCGACCTGGCCACGACCGCGACGCCGGTCGGGTCTGCATACGCCATCGTCGACACCGACCAGCTGGCCGCCGCCATCGAGACCAACTCGGTCTACGACCAGAGCGGCGGCGACTCGACCAACGAGCGCGGCCGGATCTGGCGCAAGGTCAGCGCCACCGACAACGGCCGCCGGGTCGGGCTGTGGAGCGGCCAGTGGACCTACCGCGCGACGGGCTCGCCCTACACCGAGGAGCTCCCGTGGGCGAAGGTCACCGTCACCCCTGACGCCAACGATGACCAGCGGGTCGACTGGCAGGACGGCGCGATCGCGCTGCGCGACATCCAGCGGCCCATGAATGGCGCGGACGAGACGCCCGAGCGGGTGGTCACCCACATCCCGTTCAACTTCGCCAGCCAGGCGACCCATCCGTTCCTGCGTACGCTCGACGACGTCAAGCGGGTCTCGCTGGCCACCGACGGGCTGGGTCAGCTGGCCGTGCTGAAGGGCTACGGCTCCGAGGGCCACGACTCCGCGCACCCCGACTACGGCGGCAACTACAACACCCGCGCCGGCGGGCTCGAGGACCTCAACACCCTCGCCCGCGAGGGCGAGAAGTGGGGCGCCGACTTCGGCGTCCACGTCAACGCGACCGAGGCCTACCCCGAGGCCAAGACCTTCGACGAGACCCTGGTCAACGAGAACAGCCCCGGCTGGGACTGGATCGACCAGTCCTACTACATCGACCAGCGCACCGACCTCGCGACCAAGAACATCGTCGACCGCTTCGCTCAGCTGCGCCGCGAGACGCACGACAACCTCGACTTCCTCTACATCGACGTCTACTACTCCTACGGCTGGCTGCAGGAGCGGCTCGCTCAGGAGCTGCGCGGGCAGGGCTGGAACATCGGCACCGAGTGGTCCTACCACTTCGAGGAGGACGCGCTCTGGTCCCACTGGGCCAACGACGAGTCCTACGGCGGCGCCACCAACAAGGGCCTGAACAGCCAGATGATCCGGTTCGTACGCAACGGGCAGAAGGACACCTGGAACCCCGACAAGCTGCTCGGGCACACCGAGATCGTCGAGTTCGAGGGCTGGACCGGTGAGAACGACGTCGACGCCTTCTACGACAACATCTGGCGGACCAACCTGCCGACGAAGTACCTCCAGCAGAACCCGATCCTGCGCTGGAGCGCCGACGAGATCGTCCAGGACGGCGGCGTCCGTGTAGTCAACACCGGCTCCACCGCCGCGACGCGGAAGATCTACCAGGACGGCGACCTCGTCCTCGACGGCGACGCCTACCTGCTGCCCTGGAAGGACGACACCAAGCTCTACCACCACAACACCGACGGCGGCCGGACGACGTGGAGTCTCACCGACGAGTGGAGCACCAGCGGTCGGCTCAACGTCTACGAGCTCACCGAGCAGGGCCGGGTCGCGGCCGGCAGCGTGCCGGTGCGTGCCGGCAAGGTCACCCTCGACGCGAAGGCGGGCACGGCGTACGTCCTGACCAAGACCCCCGGCAGCTCGCCCGAGCCGCAGTGGGGCCAGGGCAGCCACGTCGCCGACCCCGGCTTCAACGCCGGCAACCTGGAGGCGTGGCACCCGAGCGGCCCGGCCACCACGGGACGTACCTCGACCGGGCAGCAGGTCGCCGTCCTCGGCGCCGGCGGGCAGGCCGCGATCAGCCAGCGCCTCCACGGCCTGCGCAGCGGCCGCAACGCGCTGGGCGTCTGGGTGGAGGTCGAGCCCGGCCACAGCCGCCCCACCACGGTCACCGTCACCTCCGGCGGGAAGACCTACACCAACCGCGTCGAGCGCTCGAGCGCCAAGAACCTGGTCGCCGCCGACGAGCTGCACAGCACCTACTTCCAGCGGGTCGAGGTGCCCTTCGACGCCGGCCGGGACGGCACCGCGACCGTCAAGATCTCCGCGGCGGCGGGCCCTGGACGCGTCCGCGTGGATGACGTACGCGTCGTCGCGATCGACCGCGACCTGGCTCCCGCCCCTGGGGCGAAGGTCATCGTCCAGGAGGACTTCGAGGAGGTCGTCCAGGGCTGGTCGCCGTTCGTCAAGGGCACCTCGGGCGGCGTCACCGACCCGCGTACGCACCTGGCCGAGCGCCACGAGCCCTACACGCAGAGCGGCTGGAACGGGAAGGTCACCGACGACGTGATCAGCGGCGACTGGTCGCTCAAGTCGCACGCCGAGAACGGCGGTCTCGTCTACCGCACCGTCCCGCAGACCGTACGTCTCGAGCCCGGCCACCGCTACCGGGTCTCCTTCGACCACCAGGCCGAGCGGGACGACGACTACGAGTGGGTGACCGGCTACGACTCGGTCGCGAGCGGCGAGCCGCGCTCGGTCGAGGTCGCTGCCCGCCCGATCGGCCGGGAGGTCGAGACCGCCCGGTTCAGCGACGAGTTCGTGGCCGGCGGCTGCGGTGACTACTGGGTCGGTCTGCGGACCGCCGACGGCAACGGCGCGAACGGCGACATCAGCATCGACGACTTCACCGTCGAGGACCTCGGCGAGGCGGCCGACCAGCCGGCCTGCGCGACCCTCGCCGTCGACGCCGGCGAGGAGAAGCTGCTGCCGGGCGGCGTCAGCGAGGTCACCGCGACGCTGACCAGCGACGAGGCGTCGGCGACCGGCGCCGGGAAGGTCGACCTCGAGGTGCCGGAGGGCTGGACGGCGGAGGCCTCCACCCCGGCGGCCTTCGACTCGCTCGCTCCCGGGGCGAGCCACACGGTCACCTGGAAGGTCACACCGCCGGCCGACGCCGCCGAGTCGAGCTATCGGCTCGATGCTGCTGCGACGTACGAGATCGCGGGTCGGACGCGCACGGTGACCCGCTCCGCCACCGTGCAGACCGCGCCGCCCCCGCCGACCGCGGACACCTACGCCAGCGATCTCGGCTGGATCTCGGGCACCAACGGCTGGGGACCGGTCGAGCGCGACACCAGCGTGGGGGAGAACGCCGCCGGTGACGGCCGGCCGATCACGCTGAACGGCAAGGTCTACGCCAAGGGCTTGGGCGCGCACGCGGTCTCGAAGGTCCGCTACTACCTGGCCGGCAACTGCACCTCCTTCACCGCCGACGTCGGGGTGGACGACGCCCAGACCTCGCGCGGGTCGGTGCGGTTCTCGGTGGTCGCGGACGGGCGTACCGTCGCCGAGACCGGCACCCTCGGGCCGGCCAGCGCGACCGAGTCGGTCACCGCCGACGTCACCGGCGCCGACTTCGTCGACCTGGTCGTGGGCGATGCCGGTGACGGGATCGGCAACGATCACGCCGACTGGGCCGACGCGATGTTCCGCTGCGGCTCCTGAGGCGCCGGAACTGCGTAGGCTGTCCGGGACCCAGGAAGGGGGCCCATGAGACAACAGCGACTCAACCAGCTGCTCGAGCTGATCAGCGAGCACGGGCACGTCACGATCGCGGAGGTCGAGAGCGCGCTCGGTGTCTCGGCGGCGACCGCCCGCCGCGACATCGGGCACCTCGCCGACCAGCGGCTGGTCACCCGGACGCATGGTGGGGCGACGGCGCTCGGGTCGGCGTACGAGCTGCCGCTGCAGTACAAGATCGGTCGCCAGGCCGAGGCCAAGCGGGCGATCGCGGCCGCGGTCGCCGACCTGCTGGTGCCGGGGGAGACGGTCGCGCTCAACGGCGGGACGACCACCAGCGAGGTGGCACGCTCCATCGGGCGCCACCCCGACCTGGCCGAGGACGACAGCATCACCGTCGTCACCAACGCGCTCAACATCGCCTACGAGCTGTCGATCCGGCCCAACGTCAACATCGTGGTGACCGGGGGAGCAGCCCGCACCCAGTCCTACGAGCTGGTCGGTCCGCTGAGCGAGGGGGTGCTGTCGAAGATCCACATCGACACCGCGATCCTCGGCGTCGACGGCATCAGCACTCGCGCCGGCCTCACCACGATCCACCCGGCCGAGGCCAAGATCAGCGCCGACTTCATCGCGGCCGCGCAGCGCACCATCGTCGTGGCCGACAGCACGAAGCTCGAGCATCCGACGTTCGCGCGCATCCGCGATCTCGACTCCGTCTCCATGCTGGTCACCGACCGTGCGGTGCCCGAGCCGCTCGCGAAGGCGCTGGCCGAGCACGGCGCGGAGATCGTCATCGCGACTGAGCGAAAATGATCATTTAGCGCACTTTATTGACAGAAACGCGCAGCGCGTTGGATGATTCGGCTCCAGCCTGGCAACACATCGGAGGGTGACCCGACACCATGACCGCATCCGCACCGACGCATCTCGCCGCCGAGATCGCGACCCAGCCCGCCAACTGGCTGGCGGCCCGTGACACCGCCGAGCGCTTCGCCGACGCGCTGCCGAAGCCGGGGGAGAAGGTCGCGGTCGTCGGCTGCGGCACCTCGCTCTACATGGCCCAGGCGTACGCCGCGCTCCGCGAGGAGCAGGGCCAGGGCATCACCGACGCCTGGACGCCGACCGAGGCCCGGATCGACCGCGGCTACGACCGGCTGCTGGCGATCACCCGGTCCGGCACGACGACCGAGGTCATCGACCTGCTCACCCGGGTCGAGGGACGGATCCCGGCGTCGGTGATCTCGTCCTCGCCCGGCACCCCGGCGCTCGAGGTGGCGGAGCCGATCCTGATGCCCGAGGTGGACGAGAAGTCCGTGGTGCAGACCCGCTTCGCGACCACCGCGCTCGCGATGCTGCGCTGGCACCTCGGTCACGACCTGACCCGGGCCTCCGAGCAGGCCCAGCAGATCATCGACGCCGGTGCGGACGGGTCCGGTCCGGCGCTGACCGCCGACCAGCTCACCTTCGTCGGCCGAGGCTGGACCAACGGGGTCGCGCAGGAGGCGGCGCTCAAGCTGCGGGAGTCGGCGCAGCTGTGGACCGAGTCCTACCCGATGATGGAGTATCGTCACGGCCCGCTCTCGATCAGCGCCCCCGGCCGGGTCGTGTGGGCCTTCGGCGACCTGGTGTCCGGCTTCGCCGAGGACGTCGCGGTCACCGGCGCCGACCTGATCCGCTCCGAGGTCGACCCGCTCGCAGAGCTGGTGCGGGTGCACCTGCTCTGCGTGGAGCGGGCCCGTCGCGCCGGCCTCGATCCGGACGCGCCGCGCAACCTGACGCGCTCGATCATCCTCAGCCCGGCTGCCGCCCCTCCCGCGTGATGCGAGCCCTCGCGTTCGACGTCGGCGGCACCTCGGTGCGAGGCGCCGTGGTCGGGCCTGACGACGTGGTGCTGGCCGAGTCGCGGGTGGCCACCCGGACCGGCCCGGCCGTGCTCGGCGACATCGCGCGGATGGGCGAGGAGCTCCTCGCCGGCCTGAGCCCGGCCGCCCGGGCGGAGGTCTCCGGGGTCGGCGTCGCCTTCCCCGGTCTCGTCGACACCGAGTCCGGCATCTCCCGCCGGGCGGTCAACCTCGGCCTGGTCGACACCCCGGTGGCGGCGCCGCTCGCCGAGCGCCTGGGCCTGCCGGTCACGGTCGTGCACGACACGGCCGCCGCCGCGGGCGCGATCTGGGCCGATGCCGGGTCACCGGCCTCGGCGCTCGTGGCGGTGCTCGGCACGGGTGTTGCTGCGGTGACGTACGTCGAGGGTCGGGCGGTCGTCGGGGTCTCCGGGCAGGCCGGCGAGCTCGGCCACCTGGTGGTCGACCCGGCCGGGCCGCCGTGCGTCTGCGGCCGGCGCGGCTGCGTGGAGGCGCGCGCGGGCGCCCGCGCGATGCTGGAGAGGTACGCCGCGCTGGGCGGCGACACCAGCGACACCAGTGACGCCGGGATCACCGGTGTCGCCGAGCTGGTCGTGCGAGCCGAGCACGACGGACTCGCCGCCGAGGTCTGGTCCGAGGCGATCACCGCGCTGGCCGACGGCTTCCTCGCCGTCGGAGCGCTGCTGGCCCCCGGCGAGATCATCCTGGGCGGCGGCATCGCCGAGGCCGGGGGAGCGCTGCTCGACCCGCTGCAAGCCCGGATGCACGAGCGCGCCGGCGTGACCGCGGTGCCACCCGTACGCCTCTCCTCCCTCGGCGGCCGGGCAGGCCTCGTCGGCGCCGCCAGACTCGCCCTCGCCCCGACGGAGAATCGCGCATGATCCTCACGGTCACCCTCAACCCGGCGATCGACGTGACCTACCGGCTGCCCCGGCTGACCGTGGGCGAGGTCCACCGGGTTGCCGAGGTCACCACCCGGCTCGGCGGCAAGGGCGTGAACGTCGCCCGGGTGCTGCACCAGCTGGGCGAGCCGACGCACGCGATCGGTCTCGCCGACGCCCGGTTCGCGGAGGCCCTCACAGCGGAGCTGCCGTCGACGTTCCTGCCCGAGCTCGAGGACGTACGCCGCGCCCTGGTCGTCGTCGCCGAGTCGACGACCTCGCTGTGGGAGCCCGGCCGGCAGGCGGCGCCCGGCGCCGACCAGCGGCTGCTCGACCTCGTCGAGGCTCGGCTGGCGGCCGCGACGGCCGTCACCGTCTCCGGCAGCCTGGCACCCGGGGTGCCCGTCGACCTGCCGGTGCGGATCGCGCGGCTCGCGGCCGCCGCCGGCGTGCCGGTGCTCCTCGACCTCGACGACGCGGCGCTGGCCGCGGCGGTCGGGACCGGGGCCGTCCTGACCCCCAACGAGGACGAGATCGCGCGACTTCTCGGGCGCGCCCCCGACGACCTGGTGGCCGCGGTCGCCGAGCTCGCCGAGCGCCACGGCGGACCCGTCGTGCTGACCCGCGGCCGGCTCGGCCTGGTCGCGTGCGCCGACGGCGCCTGCTGGGAGGTGAACCCGCCCGCCGGGATCTCCGGGAACCCGACCGGCGCCGGGGACGCGGCCGCCGCGGGGCTCGCCCGCGGTCTCGCCCACGGCAGACCGTGGCCGGAGATCCTGCGCGACGCCGCTGCCCTGGGCGCCGCCGCGGTGGTCGCGCCGATCGCCGGCGAGATCGACGCCGCGACGTACGCGTCGGTCCTGGCGGACATCAAGGTCGGACGAGTCGACAAGGAGGCCTGAGATGCCCCTGGCACCGATGTCCCTGCTGCTCGACCACGCTCGGGGAACCGGTCGCGGGCTGGGCGCGATGAACGTCATCCAGCTCGAGCTGGCCGAGGCGATCGTCGCCGGCGCCGAGCACGCCGGCCGTCCGGTCGTCCTGCAGATCTCGGAGAACACCGCCGACTACCGCGGCGGCCTCGCGCCGTTGCTGGGCGCCACCCTCGCGATCGCGGAGCGCGCCACGGTGCCGGTGTGCGTCCACCTCGACCACGCGACCCGGGTCGAGCTGGTCGAGGAGGCCGTCGAGCTGGGCTGTCCCTCGGTGATGTTCGACGCCTCCAGGCTCGACTACGACTCGAACGTCGCCGCCACCGCCAAGATCGCTGCCTGGTGCCACGAGCGCGGCGTCTCCGTCGAGTCCGAGCTCGGCGAGGTGGGTGGCAAGGACGGCGTGCACGCACCGGGAGCCCGCACCCGGCCGGACGAGGCCACGGCCTACGTCGAGGCCACCGGGGTCGACGCGCTCGCGGTCGCGGTCGGGTCCTCGCACGCGATGACGACGCGCACGGCGTCCCTCGACAACGAGCTCATCACCCGGCTGGCCGACGCCGTCGACGTTCCGCTCGTGCTGCACGGCTCCTCCGGGGTCCCCGACGAGGGCATCGTGGCGGCCGTCCGGGCCGGGATGACCAAGATCAACATCGCGACCCACCTCAACGCGACCTTCACCCGGGCCGTTCGCGAGGCCCTGACGGACGAGGCGAAGGTCGACCCCCGCAAGTACCTCGGCGCCGGCCGCGACGCGGTCGCCGGCGAGGCAGCGCGCGTGCTCGCGCTGATCGGTGGACCGATGGTGGACCGCGCCGTGTGACCTGCGTTACAGTCGCCCTCGACTTCGATTGATTCTGACTAATTAGGGCGTGATGCGATCATGTTCAATCAATTACTCAGACGGTTTCTGGTCGCGGGAGTCGGGTTGGCTGCGGGCCTGGTCGCGCTCAGCCCGGTCAGCTCGGTGGCGGCCGAGGCGACCGGCGAGCTCGGCGACGTCAGCGGCTTCGAGCGCGACGGCGACAGCTACACCTTCGCCTCCGGAGAGGCAGCGCTGCGCGTGACCTTCGAGGACACCGACATGGTCCGCGTACGCCTCGCCCCGAACGGCGAGTTCGACGACCCGGCCAACGAGGACCCCACCGACCCCGCCGCTCCCGACGCCGACATCGTCGTCAAGCGCGACTACCCCGGCGGGCAGTCGCAGGTGAAGGAGACCGACGCGGCGTACGTCATCAGCACGGCGAAGGCCGTGCTCACCGTGACCAAGCGGCCGATCACCCTGCGCCTCACCGACCCGAGCGGGCGGGTGCTGATGTCCGAGGCCTCGCCGCTGACCTGGGACGACAACGGCACCTCGCAGCACCTGGAGCGCGGCGCCGAGGAGCAGTTCTTCGGCGGCGGCATGCAGAACGGCCGGTTCAGCCACCGCGGCGAGACGATCAAGATCTCGCGCGACTTCAACTGGAACGACGGCGGCAACCCCAACGCGGTGCCGTTCTACGTCTCCTCCCGCGGCTACGGGGTGCTGCGCAACACCTTCGCGCCCGGCAGCTACGACTTCGGCGCGCCGACCACGACCACCCATGACGAGCAGCGCTTCGACGCCTACTACTTCGTCGGCGACGCCAAGCGCGTCATCGACTCCTACACCGAGCTGACCGGCCGACCGGTCGCGGTCCCGATGTACGCCCTGGAGGTCGGCGACGCCGACTGCTACCTGCACAACGCCAACCGCGGCGAGCGCGAGACCCTGCGCGACTCGAAGGCGATCGCAGACGGCTACGCCGAGCACGACCTGCCTCTGGGCTGGATGCTGGTCAACGACGGCTACGGCTGCGGCTACGAGGACCTGGCCGAGACCGGCGATATGCTCAACGACCACGGCGCCGAGCTCGGCCTGTGGACCGAGGACGACCTCACCGAGCAGGAGACCGAGGTCAAGGCCGGCGTACGCGTCCGCAAGACCGACGTCGCCTGGGTCGGCCCGGGCTACCGCTTCGCGCTCGACGCCTGCGAGCAGGCCCGCGACGGCATCGAGACCAACAGCGCCGACCGCTCGACCGTGCTCACCGTCGAGGGGTGGGCCGGCACCCAGCGCTGTGCCGCGGTGTGGAGCGGCGACCAGTCGGGGAGCTGGGACTACATCCGCTGGCAGATCCCGACGTACGCCGGCTCCACCATGTCCGGCCAGCACCTCGCCACCGGTGACGTCGACGGCATCTTCGGCGGCAGCGCGGAGACGTACGTCCGGGACATGCAGTGGAAGATGTTCCTGCCGATGACCTACCTGATGAGCGGGTGGGCCGCCTCCGACAAGCAGCCGTGGCGCTACGGCGAGCCCTACACCTCGATCAACCGGAAGTACCTGAGCCTGCACGAGCGGCTGCTGCCCTACTTCTACACGCACACGATGCGGGCCCACCGCAACGGCGTCGGTGCGGTCAAGCCGCTCTACCTCAACTATCCCGAGGACCCGAAGACCTGGGGCGACGCGGTGAAGTACGAGTTCCTCGCCGGGGACGACTTCCTGGTCGCGCCGGTCTACGAGGACAGCACGACCCGCGACGGGATCTACCTCCCCGAGGGCACCTGGGTCGACTACCGGAGCGGCCGGGTCCACCAGGGGCCGACCACGATCGACGGCTACAAGGCTCCGCTGGACACGCTGCCGCTGTTCGTACGCGCCGGTGCGGTCGTGCCGCAGTTCCCGGAGGGCACGCTCGACTGGCAGCAGGGCAAGAAGTCGGGCCGCCTCGACCTGGACATCTACCCGCAGGGCTCCTCGTCGTTCGTGAACTACGAGGACGACGGGCGCAGCCAAGCACACGCCTCGGGCGAGTCCGCCACCCAGAAGTTCCAGGTCGACGCGCCCGAGCAGGGCCGCGGCCGCGTCGTGGTGCGACTGGGCGAGGTCGACGGCTCGTACGCCGGCAAGCCCGCCTCGCGCGAGTACGGGCTCTCGGTGCACGCCGACGCGGAGCCCGGAAGCGTGGAGCTGGGTGGCAAGGAGCTGCCCCAGCGGGGCTCCGCCGCCGAGCTGGAGAACGCGGCGACCGGATGGTTCCACGACGCCGCGACGGGCGTCACGTCGGTGAAGACCGGGAAGCTGTCCACGTCCGCGGCGGCCGTGGTCGCGCTGAACGGCTCCTCCGCCGTCGGCGGCGGCCACCCGGGCGACCGCAACGTGAGCCTCGACGCCACCACCTCCGCGATCGCGGTCGCCGGTGAGGCGGCCGAGGTCAGCGCCACCTTCATCAACGACACCGGATCCCGCGTGCAGCTCGAGTCGGTCACCGCCACCGCTCCCGAGGGCTGGGACGTGCGCGCGGGTGGTCCTGTGTCCGGTGGACTCGCGCCGGGCGCGTCCCGCACCGCGACCTTCAGCGTCACGCCGCCGGCGGATGCGGAACCCGGACGTGTCCAGATCGGCGTCGAGGCGACGTACGTGACCCACGACCGGACCTACACGGTGACCGACTCGGCGACCACGACCGTCGCCCACCCGGACCTGGCCTCGGCGTTCAACAACGTCGGCGTGACCAGGGCCGAGGACCCGGCGCCGGGTGACATCGACGGGGGAGGGAGCAGCTTCCTCGCGAACAAGCTCGCCGAGAAGGGGGTCACGCCCGGAGCGACGGTGAGCGCGAACGGCTTCGACTTCAGCTGGCCGGAGTCGGAACCGGGCACCGCGGACAACGTGGCCTCTGGCGGCGAGACGATCAGGGTCAGCGGGCGCGGCAACGCGCTGGCGTTCCTCGGCACCGGCACCAGCCTGTCGGCGTCGGGGAAGGCGACGGTGCACTACGCCGACGGCACCACCTCCACGGGGACGCTCGGCTTCCCGAACTGGTGCTGTGCGGCGACCGACAGCTACGGCGCCAAGGTGGCCGTCACCACGCTCGGGAAGAACACGCCGAGCGGACCGGCCTACCCGACCGTCTCTTACCGGCTGTTCACCAAGACGCTGCGCACCGACCCGGCCAAGGAGATCGCGGCGGTCACGCTGCCCTCGAACGCGGCGGTGCACGTCTTCGCGATGACGGTCGGCGACGAGGAGATCGTGCCGCCGGCCCTGGCGGACGGCCAGTACTCGCTCGGTAACGTCGGCTCCGGCCTCGCTCTCGATGCCGCCCGCAGCACCACCAACGGGCAGCTGACCACGTCGGCGGTCGGGGCGGCGGCGTCGCAGAAGTGGGTGGTCACCCGGAATGAGGACGACGGCAGCTATCAGCTGAAGAACGCCGGCACCGGTCTGTGCGCCGACGTCGCCTACGGCTCGAGGACGAGCGGCGACCCGGTCGTGGAGTACACCTGCACCGGCACGCCCAACCAGCGCTGGGTCATCGCGGCCGACGGTGCGGCTCTGAAGATCTCCGCCAAGCACAGCGGTCTCAGCCTGGCGGTCCGTGCTGACGGGCTCGTGATCCAGCAGACTGACGCCGGGACGGAGGCCCAGCGCTGGCGGGCGACGCCGAACTAGTGGTGACCGGCGCTTGACCCTGGGGAGGGTTGTCCGAACCTGGTTCGGACAACCCTCCCCAGGGTGCCGCCCTAATCAGCGGGCGAGGGAGTGGAGCAGGCCGGTGACAGCAGCCGCAGCGGCAGTCGGGTCTTGCCTGCGGATCCCGTCCAGGACGGCGGCGTGCTCGTCGGCGAGCTCGTCCGTCTCGTCATCGAGATGGATCATCGTGCGCAGGGTGTCCTCGAAGCCCGCGTAGAGCTCGATGAGGAGCGGGTTGTGGGTCGCCGTGACGACCCCGAGATGGAACTCCGCGTCGGCGTCGACGAAGGCGTCGGCATCCCCGGCCGCGACGGCGGTAGCTCGCCGCTCCATGATTGCGGTCAGTGCCTGTAGGTCGTCGTCGGTACGCCGCTGGGCGGCCAGCGCAGCAGCCTGGGTCTCGATCGCGTGGCGGACCTCGAGGACGTGCTGCAGGTCGACCCGGCCGACCTGGCGTCGCATCATCGCGGCCACCTCGTTGGCGGCGGCGACGTACGTCCCGTCCCCGCGACGCACCTCCAGCAGGCCGGTGTGGGCCAGCGCCCGCACCGCCTCGCGCACGGTGTTGCGGCTGACACCGAGCGCCGCGGCGAGCTCCGGCTCGGGCGGGATGCGGGCGCCGACAGCCCACTCGCCGTCGGTGAGCAGCTCGCGCATGCCGTCGATCGCCTGGTCGACCAGGGAGCGGGGCGTGGTGGTGGAGAGTGGCACCGTGCCGTCCTTTCGTCCAATCATCCTACGTCTGGCATCCTAGGGGGTGTGACCTCCCGACTCCAGTCCCGCCCCGAGTCCCCGTCGACGACCACCGCCGTACGGTCGGCGGCCTGGCTTCTGGTCGCGGTCCTGCTGGTGGCGGCGAACCTGCGCGGCGGCGTCACGTCCCTCGGTGCCCTGCTCGACGGGCTCGACGGGCTCTCGGCCGGCACCAGGTCCTTCCTGACCTCGCTGCCGGTGCTGTGCTTTGCGGTGGTGGGTGCGACCGGGATGACCCTCGCGCGTCGGCTCGGCGTACACCGTGGCCTCGGCGTCGCGCTCGGCCTCCTGGTGGCCGGGCTGCTGGTCCGGGTGATCGGTGACCCCTGGCTGCTGCTGGCCGGCACGTTCGTCGCCTGCGCCGGCATCGCGCTCGCCAACGTACTGCTGCCTGCGGTCGTCAAGGAGGGCTTCCCGGACCGGGTCGGCGCCGTCACGGGTGCCTACAGCGCGATCATGTCTCTGGGCGCGGCGATCGCCGCCGGTGTCACGGTTCCGATCGCCCATGCCGCCGGAAGCTGGCGGGTCGGTCTGGGGGTCTGGGCGCTGCTCGCCGCCCTGGCCCTGCTGGCGTGGGTGCCGCACCTGCGGGACCGCGGCCACCGCCGCGGTGGTGGGACCCGGGTCTCGCTGTGGCGCGAGCCGGTCGCCTGGGCGGTGACGGTCGTGTTCGGCACGCAGTCGCTGTTCGCGTACGTAGTGATGAGCTGGCTGCCCAGCATCTACGCCGACGCCGGCTTCAGCCACGCGATGGCGGGACTGCTGCTCTCGGTGAGCATCCTGGTCGGCGTACCCGTCTTCTTCCTGGCCCCGTCGCTCGCGATCCGCGCGTCGTCCCAGGGTCACCTGATCGCGGTCCTGACCGCGCTCCTGGCGGTCGGCTTCGCCGGGCTCTGGCTCGCGCCCGTCGCGGGCGCGTGGCTCTGGGCGGTGCTGATCGGCATAGGCGGCGCGGTCTTCCCGGTGACGCTGACGCTGTTCAGCATCCGCACCGCGACCACCGCCGGCACCACCGCGCTGTCCTCGATGGCGCAGAGCATCGGCTACCTGCTCGCCGCCGGTGGCCCGTTCGTCGTCGGCCTCCTCCGCGAGTCCACCGGCTCGTGGTCGGTGCCGATCGCGCTGCTGCTCGGTGTCGGGGCCGTCCAGATCGTCGCCGGGTACGTCGCCGGCCGCCCGGTCGTCATCGGAGGCTCGGCCGAGGACTAAGCCTCTGGCTAGGGCGCCGAACCTCGGTTACACTTGCACCAGTTGGCTTCAGATGAGTGTAGGGAGGCTCTGAGATGTCGGAGATGCTGAATGACGACGTACGGATGCTCCGTGCAGCACTTGATGACGCGGACGAGACGGTGCATGTCTCCTTGAGTCTGCCGCGCGCCAGCGCGGAGAAAGTGCTGGCGCTCCTGGATGCCGAGCGTACGTCTGGTGCTGTGGTCGTGCCGATCAAAGAGGCGTTCACGACGACGGAGGCAGCCAGTTTCCTCGGGGTCTCGCGCCCGACCTTGATGAAGATGATCGCTGCCGGCGACATCGAGCACGTCATGGTGGGTTCTCACCATCGGATCCCGGCTGAGCCGCTGGTGGCGTTCGAGCGCGCAAGGCGGGCCCGACGGGCGAAGGCGGCGGATGCTCTGGCCGAGTTCTCGAACGAGATCGGTTTCGTCGATTGACCTTCAGTGTCGTCCTCGCGGACGCCAACATTCTCTACTCCCGCACGCTTCGGGACTACTTCCTGTACGCCGCCGACGCAGGCGCGATCGAGATCCACTGGTCCCAGGAGATCTTGGATGAGATGTCCCGCAACCTGCGGGCCAGCCTCGGCCTTGATGTCGAGGACACCGACCGGCTCGAAGAGCTGATGAACGCTTACCTGGAGTATGCCCTCATCGACGTCACCACCGACGCGGCCAACGATGTCGCAGACGTCGAGATGGATGCGAAGGATCGACACGTTCTGGCGGCCGCGATCTCGGCGGACGCCGACATCCTCCTCACCGACAATGTTCGGCACTTTCCGAAGTCATGGATGGACGAGCGTGGCATCGAGCTGATCGGCTCCGGCGACCTGGTCGTCCGCCTCGCCGATTCGATGCCGGCCAAGATGCGGCTGGCGCACGAGATGACTCTGAGACACTCGAAGAAGGACGAAGGGGACCTGCTCGCCACACTCGCGCGATGCGCGGGTGACCGTGCGGCCGCTGCGGTTCGGCGGGCAGTTGCTGGTGATTGACCGACACGTCGGTTCTTCCACGCATACGTCGGCGGGCCCGCGATACTGCTGGACATGACGACAACCGCGGAGCGGACGGATCGGGTCGGGCTCTCGGTCGTGGCGGTGGTCATCGTCCTGGCTGCCGAGGTCGTGCGCTCGGTGGTCATGGACCGGCTCCGCTGGGAGGTCGGGTATCCCGAGATGTTCGCGGTCCAAGGTGCCTCGATGACGCTCGTCCTCATGGCGTACGCAGCGGTGCTGATCTGGCGTGGACGCACGCTCGTGCGTCGTCTCACTGCCCCGCTCCTGGTGCTTCCGACGTGGCTGAGCCAGATGTCCGTGCTGGTCGTCCTCTTCATGCTGACGCGTGGTCCGGTCGACCTCGTGCGCACCGAGTGGTGGATGGTGCTGACGCGGGTCCTGTTCGTGATCTCGGTGGTATGCCCGGTGGTCGCATGGGGCGTCGCTCGACGCCGAGGCACTCTATGGCTGATCGGCCTCCTGGTCCCGGTCGGTCTCGCGGTCGGGTGGCTGGCGGGGCGATCGAGGTTGGATGCGTCGTTGCCTCCCCAGGCACTGAGCACCGACCTGGTCTTGACCGCCTCGGTCTTGGTCATCCCGATCCTCGGCTGCCTCGCCTGCTGGGGCATCGAGGCCCTGTCGCGCCGACGGGCATGAGATCAGGATCGTAGTCCGGATTTCTTTGCGTCCTTGGGCAAATTCGGATCGATCGGGGTGACCCGCACGCCGAGCGCGGCGTGGGCGTAGCTGGCCAGCTGCTGCTCGGCCCGCTCGAGACTGAGTGACGAGTTGTGGGCGAGCAGGTGGAGGCCGAACGCGTCCTCCAGGGCCACGAAGTTGCGGGCGATGGCCTCGGCCGAGTCGGTCAGCGTGAAGGCGCCCGTGGCGCGGCCGACCTCGAGCACGGCGGTGTAGAGCGAGACCTCGCGGTCGAAGAGCAGGGTCATCAGGGTGGCGTGCATCGGGCTGCGGCTCGCGTTGACCGAGATCTCGTCGAGGACCTGGCTCAGGAGGAGGTCCTCACCTCGGGGAAGACCGGAGTACATCAGGCGGCCGAGCTTCTCGGCGGGGGAGAGGTCGCCCCCGATCGCCCGCTGACGTGACCAGTAGTAACGGTCGGTCGCGGCTTGGTGGGCGGCCTCGATGAGGCCGTCGAGCTCGGGGTAGTAGTAGGCGATCAGGCGCGGCGAGATGCCGGCCTCGGCGGCGATGTTCTTCATCGTGGCGCCGGCCAAGCCGTGGGCGGCGATGACGGTGAGCGTTGCCGCGGTCAGGTGTTCGCGCCGAGCGGCCTGGTCCTTGCGTCGAGCCATGCTCAACCGTAACGCGTGTGTGAAATCTGCGGGCGATTGATTGACACCTGGTGTGGCGAGGCTCATATTTGCGGTGAAGCGCAAAGAAAGGATTTGCTTGTGCGTACCCACCAGGACTGGCGAGAGATCGCCGCCGAGGTCCGCCCCCGGACCCGAGCGTTCGTCGGCGGCCGTTCCGTCGACACTGCGGAGGGCTCCTTCGAGAACCGCAACCCCGCGACCGGCGCCCTGCTCGCCGAGGTCGCCGACGCCGGCGCCGCCGGGGTCGACGAGGCCGTGCGCGCGGCGCGCGCTGCGTACGACGACGGCGGCTGGTCGCGGGCGGGGGTCGCCTTCCGGCGGGAGCGGATGCTCCGTTTCGCCGACCTCCTCGCCGACCACGCCGCCGAGCTGGCGGTCCTGGACTCGCTCGACATGGGCAAGCGGGTGGTGGATGCGTACGACCTCGACCTGCCGTTCTCGGTGAACCTGTTCCGCTACTACGCCGAGGCGATCGACAAGATCAACGACGAGGTCGCGCCCACCCCGCCGGGCACGACCGCCCTGATCCGCCGCGTCCCGCTCGGCGTCGTGGGCGCCGTCGTGCCGTGGAACTACCCCGTCGACATGCTCGCCTGGAAGGTCGCCCCGGCGATGGTGGCCGGCAACAGCGTCGTGCTCAAGCCCGCCGAGCAGTCCCCGTCCTCGGCGCTGCGGATCGCCGAGCTCGCCAGCGAGGCCGGGATCCCGGACGGCGTCCTCAACGTCGTCCCCGGACTGGGTGAGACGACCGGCAGGGCTCTCGGGCTCCACCCGGGCGTCGACGTGCTGGCCTTCACCGGCTCGACCGAGGTGGGGGCGTACTTCCTGCAGTACGCCGGGCAGTCGAACCTCAAGCAGGTCTGGCTCGAGTGCGGCGGCAAGAGCCCGCACGTCGTCTTCGCCGACGCCGAGGACCTCGCCGCCACGGCCAAGCAGACCGCCTTCGGCATCTGGTTCAACCAGGGCGCGGTCTGCTCTGCGCACTCCCGGGTCCTGGTGCAGCGCGAGGTCCACGAGGAGTTCGTCGACCTCGTCGCCAAGGAGGCCGAGGCGTACGCCCCGGGCGACCCGCTCGACCCGGCCGCCGGGATGGGCGCGATCGTCTCGCCCGAGCAGACCGACCGGATCATGGAGTTCGTCGACGGCGCCAGGGCCTCAGCCGCCCGGCTCGTCACCGGCGGCGACCGGATCACCCGCGACGGCAGCGACTGCTACGTCCAGCCGACCGTCTTCGACGACGTCGACCCGGCCTCGACCCTCGCTCGCGAGGAGGTCTTCGGTCCGGTCCTCGCGGTCACGCCCTTCGACACCGAGGACGAGGCCGTCACGCTCGCCAACGACACCGCCTACGGCCTGGCCGCCTCGGTCGCGACCGGCAGCCTGAGCCGCGCGCACCGGCTCGCCGAGCGGATCCACGCCGGCACGGTGACCGTCAACGGCGTCGACGCCTTCAGCGCCTGGACCCCGTTCGGCGGGTTCAAGGGGTCCGGCTTCGGGCGCGACCTCTCGCTGCACGCCCTCGACAAGTACGTCGGTCTCAAGACCGTCTGGATCAACCACTGACCGCCAGCCCGACCGGCCATCCACCACAGCCAGGGACACACCATGACGCAGACCAACCAGCCGACCGCGCTCGCGGCCGAGCAACAGACACATCTCCGCAAGACGCTGCGACGCTTCGACATCGTCTTCCTGCTCATCGCCGCCGTCGTCGGCCTCGAGACCCTCGGGCAGGTCTCGCTCTACGGCGCCGAGGCGTTCACGTGGGCGCTCGTGCTCGCGATCTTCTTCCTCGTGCCGTACGGCCTGATCTTCGCCGAGACCGGCGCGGCCTTCAGCGAGGAGGGCGGGGCCTACACCTGGGTCCGCGACGCCTTCGGGCGTCCGGCCGCCGCCGTGGCGGCGATCCTGACCTGGATCACCCAGCCGGTGTAGGTCGGCGGCTCGATGGCCTTCCTCGCGGCCGAGACCGTGAGCGTCCACATCACGCCGCTGGAGCACGGCTCGGTCGGTGACTACGTCTTCAAGATCGTGTTCATCTGGATCACCGTCGTCGCGGCGATCGCCAGCCTCAGCAAGGGCAAGTGGCTGCCGACCAGCGGCGCGATCCTCAAGGTCGGCCTGCTCGCCTTCTTCGTGTTGACCACGATCATCTACGCCGCGAGGAACGGTGTCGTCGGCCTCAGCGGTGGCGACTTCAGCCCGACGCTGCTCGGCCTGTTCGGCTCGGTGCCGATCCTGCTCTTCGCCTACCTCGGCTTCGAGTCCTCCAACAGCGCCGCCGGGGAGATGGAGAACCCGGCCCGCGACGTACCGGTCTCGATCTTCCGCTCCTGCGCCACCGCCGCGGTCTGCTACCTGGTGCCGATCTTCGCGATCCTGCTCGTCGTCCCCAGCGACGACATCACCGGCATCGGTGGGCTGCTCGACGCCGTCGGCACCGTCTACTCCGTCTACGGCCCCGCGGCCGAGCCGCTGCTCGCCCTGACCGCCGTCGTCTTCGTCTACATCCTGATGAGCCAGGGCGCCGCATGGATGATCATTTCCGACCGGATGCAGGCGATGACCGCCGCCGACGGCTCCTTCTTCGGCGGGTTCTTCGGGCGCTTCCACGAGGGCCTGGGCACCCCGGTCCGGGTCAACCTGCTCTCCGGCGTCGTGGCCACCGCCTTCCTGCTGGTCGCCATGCAGGTCACCGGTGACGGAGCCTCGATCTTCGGCGTCGTGCTCACCATCTCCATCTCGACCTTCCTGCTCAGCTACCTGCTGGTGATCCCGGCTGCGATCCGGCTGCGAACCCGCTACCCGGAGCGTCCGCGCCCGTTCCGCGTTCCCGTCTCCGACCGCGGCTTCGCGGTGCTTGGCTGGCTGGCCTTCGCCTGGATCCTGCTCGGCTCCTGGGTCGCCGTCTTCCCGGGCACCCTGGAGCGGCTCTTCGGCGAGACGTACCCGTTCGAGGAGATCTGGGGTGTCAGCCAGCTGACCTTCGAGGTCTTCACCCTCGGCACCCTCGGCTTCCTGCTCCTGCTGTGCGCCGTCGGGTACGTCCGAGGTGCCCGCGTCCGCGCCCAGGTCGGCGCGCCCGTCCCGTCCGTTCCCGCCAAGGAGCCCACCCGATGACCGCTGCCCCGTACGACATCCTGTTCGAGCCCGTCCAGATCGGGCCGTTCACGACCAAGAACCGCTTCTACCAGGTGCCCCACTGCAACGGGATGGGCTACCGCGACCCCAGCGCCCAGGCGGCGATGCGCAAGATCAAGGCCGAGGGCGGCTGGTCGGTGGTGTGTACCGAGCAGGTCGAGATCCACGCGACCTCCGACATCGCGCCGTTCATCGAGCTGCGGATCTGGGACGACCAGGACCTGCCCGCGCTCAAGCGGATCGCGGACGCGATCCACGAGGGCGGCGGCCTGGCCGGCATCGAGCTCGCCCACAACGGCATGAACGCGCCCAACCAGCTCAGCCGTGAGACCCCGCTCGGCCCCGCGCACCTGCCGGTCGCTCCCGACACGATCGCTCCGGTCCAGGCCCGCGCGATGTCGCTGCAGGACATCGCGGACCTGCGCCGCTGGCACCGCAACGCCGTCCGCCGCTCGCTCGAGGCCGGCTACGACATCGTCTACGTCTACGGCGCCCACGGCTACGGCGCCCCGCACCACTTCCTCTCGCGGCGCTACAACAACCGCACCGACGCGTACGGCGGCACGCTGGAGAACCGGATGCGGCTGCTGCGCGAGCTGCTCGAGGACACGATCGAGGAGGTCGCAGGCAAGGCCGCCGTGGCCTGCCGGATCACGGTCGAGGAGGAGATCGACGGCGGCATCACTCGCGAGGACATCGAAGGCGTGCTGCGCGAGCTCGGCGAGCTGCCGGACCTGTGGGACTTCGCCATGGGCAGCTGGGAGGGCGACTCGGTCACCTCCCGGTTCGCGCCGGAGGGCCGTCAGGAGGAGTTCGTCGCCGGGCTGAAGAAGCTGACCACCAAGCCCGTCGTCGGCGTCGGCCGGTTCACCTCGCCCGACGCGATGGTGCGCCAGGTCAGGGCCGGCATCCTCGACCTGATCGGCGCGGCCCGCCCGTCGATCGCGGATCCGTTCCTGCCCAACAAGATCCGCGACGGCCGGCTCAACCTGATCCGCGAGTGCATCGGCTGCAACATCTGCGTCTCCGGCGACCTCACCATGTCGCCGATCCGCTGCACCCAGAACCCGAGCATGGGGGAGGAGTGGCGTCGCGGCTGGCACCCGGAGAAGATCCGTGCCAAGGAGAGCGACTCGCGCGTGCTGATCGTCGGCGCGGGCCCCTCCGGGCTGGAGGCCGCGCGTGCCCTGGGCCTGCGGGGCTACGACGTGGTGCTGGCCGAGGCCGGCCGCGACCTCGGCGGCCGGGTGACGCAGGAGTCCGCGCTGCCGGGACTGTCCGCGTGGGGCCGGGTCAAGGAGTACCGCGAGGCCGTCCTCGCCGATCTCCCCAACGTCGAGATCTACCGCGAGAGCCCGATGGCGGCCGCGGACATCGTCGAGTTCGGCTTCGAGCACGTCATCACCGCCACCGGGGCAACCTGGCGCACCGACGGCGTCGCCCGCTTCCACACCACCGCGATGCCGATCGCCGAGGGTGCGCAGGTGCTCGGGCCCGACGACCTCTTCGCCGGCCGCCTGCCCGACGGCAAGAAGGTCGTCGTCTACGACGACGACCACTACTACCTGGGCGGTGTCGTCGCCGAGCTGCTCGCGCAGAAGGGCTATGACGTCTCGATCGTCACCACCGGCTCGCAGGTCTCCTCGTGGACCAACAACACCTTCGAGATCAACCGGATCCAGCGCCGCCTGATCGAGAACGGCATCACCCGGGTGACCGACCACGCGGTCGTGTCCGTCGGGACCGGCGGCGTCCGGGTCCAGGACGTGTACGCCGGCGCCGAGCGCGACCTCGACTGCGACGCGGTCGTCATGGTGACCGCCCGGCTCCCGCGCGAGGAGCTCTACCTCGACCTGGTGGCGCGTCGCGACGCCGGTGAGATCGCCTCCGTACGCGGCATCGGCGACTCCTGGGCGCCCGCGACGATCGCGGCCGCGGTGTGGTCCGGTCGCCGCGCGGCCGAGGAGTTCGACGCCGTCCTGCCGTTGAACGACGAGGTGCCGTTCCGGCGCGAGGTCACCCAGCTGGCCTGAGATCGAGCTCGAGGATCCGGTGGTCCGAGACCTCCGGCTCCGCACGGACCCGGAAGCCCGCGACGGCTTCCGGGTCCGAGACGAGCAGATAGCTCGCATGTCGCACCGGCTTGGGGTACGACGACGTGCGGGTGTCGGCCGTGCCGACCAGGTCGTGCAGCCCGATGTCGCGCAGCACGTCGAAGGTGGCGCTGTCCGGCAGCAGATTGAGGTCGCCGGCCACCACCACGAGGTCGCCGGGAGCCCAGGTCGCCTCGACGAAGGCAGCGAGCCGCTCGGCCTGCTCGCGCCGGGCCGGAGTGTCGCCCTTGCCGGCCGGGTCGCGCAGGCCGTGCAGCTGCACGACGCAGACGGTGCGACCGGCCGTACGGTCGACGACCCGCACCGCCTGCACCGCGCGTGGGCGGTCAGTGACGGTCCACTCGTCGTGGTCGACGAAGCCGCCGTGCACGAACGCGCTCGCCATGCCGATGAGCGGCAGCTCCTCGCTGACGTACGTGCCGAGGCCGAAGTCCTGCTGGTGTCGGCGACCCTCGCCGTCGGTCACCGGCCCGGCGTCGCTGGCCAGGAACAGGCCCTCGTGCGACGGCAGCAGGCGGCGGACGTCGTCGTGCAGGTTCGCCCGCTGGGGGAGCGACCGCTCACCGTCGGCGAAGGACGTCCAGCCGGACAGGCCAGCCGTGCGGGTCACCTCCTGGAGGCAGACGACGTCGGCGGCGGTGGTGCACAGCCAGGCCGCGAGGTCGTCGTACCGGGCGCCACCCCACGCGTTGACCGAGACGATGTGCATGCGCGGAGTCTGTCAGACGGCGTGCCGGCCCCAGGCCACGTGTCGAGCCAACGCCGAAGGCCCGGACCCCGTGCGGGATCCGGGCCTTCGACCGGTGCGGCTGTGCGCCCTTGATCAGCCGCGCGCCTGACGGTCGTACGCCGCGTAGCTCCGCTGCGTCGCGATGTGGCCGGCGACGTGCTTGGCGTCGTGCCAGACGCCCCAGATGAAGCTCGAGCCACGGCGGGAGAGCCAGGGGAGTCCGACGAAATAGACGCCGGGCTCGGTGGAGACGCCGCGGCGGTGGGCCGGGCGGCCGTTCTCGTCGAGGGCGTCGACCTTCAGCCAGCCGTAGTCGGTCGCGAAGCCGGTCGCCCAGATCACCGTGGTGATGCCGGCCTCGGCCAGGTCGACGGAGAGGACTGGCGTGGTCGCAGCCGAGGGGATCGGGCCGAGATTGCGGGCCGAGGGCTCCTCGGGGAGATCGATGCCGTTGCGAGCGACGTACTGGTCTGCGGCGTCGAGGAGGGCGAGGTAGCTGGCGTCGCCTCGGGCGATGTTCTCGGCCAGGTCCTCGCGGAAGGTGAGCGTGCCGGCGTCGAACCGGTCGGTCATGCCGACGAGCTGGATCCCGCCGGCCTCGAGCGTGCGGAAGTCGACGGTGTGGCCGCCGCGGGCGCCGCTGACGGCGATGGTGACGTGCTCGGCGCCGGCGGCCGGGGTCTCCAGGTCCCACAGGCCGAGGACGCCGAGCCACCAGCAGAAGTCGCGGCCGCGGTAGCTGCGCGGGGGACGGTCGTGCGGGCCGACGGAGAGGTAGACCTGGCGGCCGGAGCGCTGCAGCTCGTCGGCGATCTGGACGCCGGAGGAGCCGGTGCCGACGACCAGGACGTTGCCCTCGGGGAGCTGGTCGGGGTTGCGGTATTCGCTCGAGTGCAGCTGCCGACGGACCGCACCGTCGGGGACGATCGGCGGGTAGACCGGCTTCTGGAACGGGCCGGTGGCGGCGACGACGAACCGGGCGTCGATGACGCCGTCGGAGGTCTCGACCCGGAAGCCCGGACGACCCTCGTTGCGGGTCACCGAGGTGACCTCGACGCCGGTCCGGATCGGGGCGGCGATCTTCTCGGCGTACGCCTCGAAGTAGGCCGCGACCTGGTCCTTGGTGGCGAACGCGTCCGCGTCGACGTCCTGGAACTCCAGGCCCGGGAACCGGTCGTGCCAGGCCGGGCCGTTCGCGACGAGCGAGTCCCAGCGCATCGTGCGCCAGCGCTCGGCGATCCGGTCGCGCTCCAGCACGAGGTGGGGTACGCCGTTGTCGCTCAGGTGCTCGCTCATCGCCACCCCGGCCTGACCTGCGCCGACGACGAGGACCTCGATGTCTTCGTTTGCCATACCCGAAATCCTGAGGTGCGGCCCTGCGCATGTCCAACAGATGTTGTTGGCCTTATCCATCGGATCAGTTGATGCAGGAGTCGCCGCCGCCGTTGCATCTGTTTCATTGACGATAGTCGTTGGAAACATCTGTTGGACACATGCTCCGGGACGAGGTGAACTGGACGTCGTGGAGACCAAGAAGAGCAGCATCGTCGTCGGCGGACACACCCGGATCCGCCCGTTCAACACGAGCGTCACCTACCCCGAGCAGAACCTCGACAACGACCTGTGCCAGGCCGTCGTCGCGGGCAACACCGTCTACGTGCGGGGCCAGATCGGGCAGAACCTGGACACCAGCGAGTCGGTGGGCATCGGCGACGTCGAGGCGCAGACCGAGCAGGCGATGGCCAACATCAAGATGCTGCTCGAAGAGGCCGGTGCCGAGATGGAGCACCTGGTCAAGCTCACCATCTACATCGTCGACCCGCGCTACCGCGAGGTCGTCTACCGCACCATCGGCCGCTGGACGAAGGGCGTGCACCCGATCTCGACCGGCCTGGTGATCTCCGCCCTGGCCCGCCCGGAGTGGCTGGTCGAGGTCGACGCGATCGCGGTCATCCCGGAGGCGTCGAAGTGACCTTCTCCGTCCTCGCCACCGACGGCAACGGCGCCGTCGGCATCGCCGTGACCTCCTCCAGCCCGGCTGTCGCCGCGCGCTGCATCCACCTGCGCCCCGGCGTCGGCGGCGCCTCCTCGCAGAACATCACCGACCCGCGCCTCGGCACCGAGCTGCTCGACGCGCTCGCCTCCGGGCTCGACGCCCGGGCGGCGCTGGCCGCAGTCACCCAGGGCCGCGAGCACATCGACCACCGCCAGCTGACCGTGCTCGGTCTCGACGGGGCCGGTGCGGCGTACAGCGGGTCGGGCTCGCTCGGCGTGCACCACCACGTCGTCGCTCCGCGGGTCGTCGCTGCCGGCAACCTGCTGTCCGGCACCGAGGTCGTCGACGCCGTCGTCGCGGGCTTCGAGGCCGCGACCGGAGAGCTCGAGGAGCGGCTGCTCGCCGCGCTCGAGGCCGGGCTGGCCGCGGGCGGCGAGGCCGGACCGCTGCACTCGGCGGGCCTGTCGGTCGTACGCGACGTCGCCTGGCGGGTGACCGACCTCCGCGTCGACTGGAGCGAGCGCCCGATCGAGGAGCTCCGCGACCTGCTGAAGGTCTGGCTGCCACAGCGCGACGACTACGTCACCCGCGGTCTCGACCCCACCGCCGCACCGTCCTACGGCGTGCCCGGAGACGAGTGACCTCGATGGCCACCACCGCGAAGCAGGACGCCGCCGCGACCGTCAGCAGCGACGCCGGGCGGCTCATCCGGCTCTCCGAGCAGCTGCACGCCCACCCCGAGACCGCCTGGGAGGAGCACCGCTCCTCGCGCTGGGTCGCGGAGTCGCTCGAGGAGGCCGGGTTCACCGTGACCCCGGCCTACCTCGGCCTGGAGACCGCCTTCCAGGCGAGTTTCGGCAGCGGTCCGTTCCGGCTCGGCCTGTGTGCCGAGTACGACGCGCTCCCCGGTCTCGGCCACGCCTGCGGCCACAACCTGATCTCCGCGATCGCCGTCGGCGCCGCCCGTGCGCTCGCGCCCCTGGCCGACGCGGCCGGCCTGACGATCGAGGTCTACGGCACCCCCGCCGAGGAGGGCGGCGGTGGCAAGATCGAGCTGCTCGAACGCGGCGCCTTCGCCGGGCTCGACCTGGCGATGATGGCCCACCCGGCGCCCGTCGACGTGGCCGAGGCCGAGCCGTTCGCGGTCTCGCACTCGCACGTCGAATACCGAGGCAAGGCCGCCCACGCCGCGGCCTACCCCGAGCAGGGTGTCAATGCCGCCGACGCCTTCACCATCGCCCAGGTCGCGATCGGCCTGCTCCGCCAGCAGCTGCCGCCGACGGTGCGCGTGCACGGCGTGATGACCAATGGGGGAGAGGCGCCCAACGCCATCCCCGCGCGCACCGAGGGCCGTTGGTACGTCCGCGCCGAGAGCCTCGCCCAGCTCGCCGAGGCCGAGGAGAAGGTCTGGCGCTGCTTCGAGGCCGGCGCCCTCGCCACCGGCGCGACGTTCACGGTCGAGCCGGAGAGCAAACCGTACGCCGAGTTCCGCACGTTCGCGCCCGCGCTGGCGGCGTACCGGCGCAACGCCGAGGAGATCGGCCGGGTCTTCGACGACGGATCGCCGGCGCGCCGGATGAACCGGGCCTCGACCGACATGGGCAACGTCTCCCAGGTCGTGAACGCGATCCACCCCTACGTCGGCATCAACTCCGGCACCGCCCTCAACCACCAGCCCGAGTTCGCCGCGCACTGCGTCGGCGGGGACGCCGAGAAGGCGCTCCTCGACGCCGCGACCGCGCTGGCCTGGACCGCGCTCGACGTCGCCGACGAGGCGCGTTGTATCGAGCCTGTCGAGATGACCGCCCGATGACCGCCGTCGATGCCCCGTCCACCCGCACCGAGCACGACTCGCTCGGCGCGTTCGAGGTCCCGGCCACCGCCTACTGGGGCGTCCACACCGCTCGCGCGCTGCGGAACTTCCCGGTCAGCGGCACACCGGTCGGGAGCCATCGCTCGCTCGTCGCCGCTCTCGGCGCGGTCAAGCTCGCCGCGGCCCGTGCCAACCACGACCTCGGCCTGCTCGACGACCGCCGCCACAGCGCCATCGCCGCGGCTGCCCAGGACGTACGTGACGGGGTGCTCGACGACCAGTTCGTCGTCGACGTGATCCAGGGCGGCGCCGGCACCTCGACCAACATGAACGCCAACGAGGTCGTCGCCAACCGGGCGCTCGAGATCCTCGGCCTGCGTTCGGCAGCTACGACGTGATCCACCCGCTGGACCACGTGAACCGCTGCCAGTCCACCAACGACGTCTACCCGACCGCGGTCCGGCTCGCGCTCGTCGGCGCGATCGACCGCCTGGTCGAGTCGACGGAGGCCCTCGCCGACTCCTTCGCCCGCAAGGCGACCGAGTTCCGCGCCGTCCCCAAGATCGGACCTACGCAGCTCCAGGACGCCGTCCCGATGACGGTCGGCCAGGAGCTCGGTGCCTTCGCGACCACGCTGCGCGAGGAGCTGGCCCGGCTGGCCGACTCACGCACGCTGCTGTGCGAGATCAACCTCGGCGCCACCGCGATCGGCACCGGGATCACTGCCCACCCCGACTACCGCCGGCTCGCGGTCCGCCACCTCGCCGAGATCACCGGCCTGCCGGTGGTCGGGGCCGGTGACCTGGTCGAGGCGACCAGCGACACCGGCGCGTTCGTGCAGGTCTCCAGCGTGCTGAAGCGGATCGTCGTCAAGGCCTCCAAGATCTGCAACGACCTCCGGCTGCTCGCCTCCGGACCGCAGGCCGGCCTCGGCGAGCTCCGGCTCCCCGCCCGCCAGGCCGGGTCGAGCATCATGCCCGGCAAGGTCAACCCGGTCATCCCGGAGATGGTCAACCAGGTCGCCTTCTGGGTGATCGGCAACGACCTCACCGTCACCATGGCGGCCGAGGGTGGCCAGCTCCAGCTCAACGCCTTCGAGCCGGTGATGGCGCACGGCCTGCTCCAGGGCTTCACCTGGACCGCCGCGGCCTTCGACTCGCTGCGGGAGACGTGCGTCGACGGGATCACCGTGGACGCGGCCAAGCTCGCTGCCGCTGCCGCCACCAACGCCGGCCTCGCGACCGCGCTGACCCCGCTGCTCGGCTATGCGAGGTCCGCGGAGATCGCCAAGGCGGCCCTCGGCGGCGCCGGAGCGGTGCGGGACCTCGCGCTGGCGACCGGCGGACTCGACCCGGCGGTCCTCGACGCGCTGCTGCGCCCCGAGACGCTCGCCAACCTCGACGCGACCGGCTTCGACGGCGCCAACGGTGTCGACGGGGCGAAACGAGAGTGACGTCGGGCAGGATGGCTCGCATGGCCGAGCCGTCCTTCACCCTGACCCAGCTGCGCTACTTCGCGGCAGCTGCGGAGCTGGGCTCCATGACCGCCGCGTCACGGCAGCTGGTGGTCTCGCAGTCGGCCGTCTCGACGGCCGTGGCGCAGCTCGAGAAAGAGCTCGGCGTCCAGCTCCTCCTCCGCCACCACGCGCGCGGCCTGACGTTGACGGCCGCCGGCGAGGAGTTCTACCGCGAGCTGCGCAGCTACCTGGTGCACACCAGCGAGCTGGTCGAGGTCGCGCGCTCCGCGGGCCAGGCGCTCGTCGGCGACCTCACCATCGGCTGCTTCACCACCCTGGGCCCGTTCGAGCTGCCCCGGCTGCTGGCCGCCTGCGAGCAGGAGCACCCCGGTATCCACGTCTCCGTCCTCGAGGACGAGCACGCCGCGCTCAAGCACGCGCTTCGCTCGGGCCGCTGCGAGCTGGCGCTGATGTACGGCTACGACCTCGACGACGACATCGACCACGTCCGGGTCGGCGTCGCGGCGCCGTACGTCCTCGTCGGCAAGGGCCACCGGCTGGCCCGCCGGAAGAAGATCGCCCTCGCCGAGCTCGAGAAGGAGCCGATGGTGCTGCTCGACCTGCCCCACAGCGGCCAGTACTTCGAGCGGCTGGTCGAGTCGGCCGGGTTCCGCCCCGAGATCCGCCACCGCAGCGCCGGCTTCGAGACCGTCCGCGCGATGGTCGCCAACGGCCAGGGCTGGTCGGTGCTCAACCAGCGTCCGGCCAGCTCCACGACGTACGACGGTGCCGAGATCGTGACCCTGGAGATCAGCGATCCGGTCGAGCCTCTCGAGGTCGTGCTGGCCTCGATGAAGGGCGTGCGCCTCACCGCCCGCGCCCAGGCGTTCGTCCGCTCCTCGGGCCGTGCAGCACGTCGGCGGGAAGGCCGCTGACGCGACCTTCCCGCCGACGGCCGGGGGAGTGGTGGGTGGCTCAGGCCTGCGGGGCGAGCGCCACCTCGCTGGGAGCGAGCTTGCGGCCGCGCGCCAGCAGGTAGTAGATCGGCGCGGTCGCGACCAGGCCCAGGATCCAGCTCAGGTCGGCGCCGTTGAGCTTGTCCGCGACCGGACCGGTGTAGAGCGGCGTCGCCATGAACGGGATCTGCACGATGATGCCGATCACGTAAGCGAGGATCGCCTGGCCGTTGAACCGGCCGTAGATGCCGCCGTCGGCCGCGAAGATCGAGTCGAGGTCGTAGTTGCCGCGGTGGATCAGGTAGAAGTCGATCAGGTTGATCGCGGTCCACGGGACCAGCACGACGAGCAGCGCGAGCACGATGTCGACGAAGTGCGAGATGAAGTTGCCGGAGACGCCGATGGCGAAGTACGTCGAGGCGGCCATCACCACGAGCGAGAGCACCACGCGGCTGCGAGCCGTCGGGATCCAGGTGGCGACGAAGGTCTGCACGCAGGTGATCACCGAGAGCACGGTGCCGTAGAGGTTGAGTGCGTTGTGGCTGATCACCGACAGGAGGAACAGGATCAGCAGCGGGGTGCCGAAGGCCCCGGTGGTGTCGCGGACGCCGGTCATGACCTCGATGCCCGGCTTCATCGCCAGCGCGACGATCGCGCCGAAGGTGAACGGCAGGATCGAGCCCAGGGTGCAGCCGAGGTAGGTGGCGTAGAAGGTCGCCTTCACCCCGACGCCGGCGGGCAGGTAGCGCGAGTAGTCCGAGACGTACGGGGCGAACGCGATCTGCCACAGCGCACCCAGCGAGACCGTGGCGAGGAAGCCGGCGGTGCTGTAGCCGCCCTGCGTCCAGAAGCCGGCGGGCAGGCCGGAGACGAAGATGGCGATGGTGCCCAGCACGATGCCGATGCCGAGGACCCAGGTGGCGATCTTGTTGAGCGAGTGGATGACCTTGTAGCCGATCACCGCGATCAGGCCGGAGCCGAGCGCGCCGATGACGATGCCGGCTTCCACCGGGATGGGCTCGGCGATGCCGTGCAGCGACTGGCCGGCCAGGACGATGTTGGAGGCGAAGAACGCCAGGTACATCACGGCTGCGATCACCACGACGATCAGTGCGCCGTACGAGCCGAACTGGCCGCGGCTCTGGATCATCTGCGGGATGCCCATCTGCGGGCCCTGTGCCGAGTGCAGTGCCATGAAGACGCCACCCACGAGGTGGCCGACGATGATCGCGACGACGCACCAGAAGAGGTCGAGGCCGAAGACGGTGACTCCGGCGGCACCGGTGACGACGGGCAGGGGAGCGATGTTCGTCCCGAACCACAGGGTGAAGAGGTCGCGCACCTTGCCGTGGCGGTCCTCGGGTGGGATGTAGCCGATGGTGTGCTTCTCGACGACTGGCTGGTCTGGCATTTTTCATTCTCCCAATGGGTGTGAGGCGCACCACCCATGGTCGTGACCACCAGGTTCCTCTGGCAAACGAATCCTTTTGGGGTAAGGCATCGGCAAAACCGATGCACGGCCGGCTCGGCGCCAGGCATGAGCCGAGTGTCCCGCATACCCGTGCTCGCTTTCTTAGGTAAACCTTTCTAAGGTCAGCCTTACCAAATGAAAGGATGGCCGTGAAGCCTCTCTCCGCTGTTGTGGTCTCGGTCTCGGTTGCCCTGCTCGGGGCAACGCTCACCTCCTGCTCCTCCGACGACGCGCTGGTCGTCTACAACGCCCAGCACGAGCAGCTCATGGAGGAGCTGGTGCCGGCCTTCGAGAAGGAGACCGGTATCGACGTCGAGCTCCGCAACGGCAAGGACCTCGAGCTGGCCGCCCAGCTCGTGGCCGAGGGCAAGAAGTCACCGGCCGACGTCTTCCTCACCGAGAACTCACCGGCGATGGCCGCGGTCGAGCGCGAGGGACTGCTGGCGAAGCTGCCGGAGGATGTCACCGCGCCGATCCCGGAGCAGTACCGGCCGACGAGCAACGCCTGGACCGGGTTCGTGGCCCGCTCCACCGTGCTGGTCTACAACACCGACCAGATCACCGAGGCCGAGCTGCCCGCCTCGATGCTCGACCTGGCGAAGCCGGAGTGGAAGGGCAAGGTCTCCTTCTCGCCGACCGGTGCTGACTTCCAGGCGATCGTCGCGGGGGTGCTGGCGACCCAGGGCGAGGAGGCCACCAGGACGTGGCTCGAGGGTCTCAAGGCCAACGGCACCGTCTACGACGGCAACAACGTCGTGCTCGAGTCCGTCAACGCGGGCGAGTCGCCGGTCGGGATCATCTACCACTACTACTGGTACCGCGACCAGGCCGAGGCCGGCGAGGTCAGCGACAACTCGAAGCTCCACTTCTTCGGCAACCAGGACCCCGGCGCCTTCGTGAGCGTCTCCGGCGCGGGCGTGCTGGCCAACGCCAAGCACAAGTCCGACGCCGAGAAGTTCGTCGGCTACCTCACCGGCAAGACCGGCCAGCAGGGCCTGGCCGACAGCTACGCGCTGGAGTACCCGCTCAACCCCGAGGTCCAGCTCGACCCGCCGGTCAAGAAGTTCTCCGAGCTCGCGCCGCCCGCTGTGGCGGTCTCCGACCTCGACAGCGCCGCGGTGGTCGACATGATGACGGAAGTCGGTTTCCTCTGAGCAGCGTGCATCTCGGCACGTTGGACACCGTCCGGTACGGGCGGTGGCTGGTCCCGGCGCTGGCCGGCGCGATCGTCGCCGCCTGCCTGGTGCCGGTCGGGTACGTCCTGTGGTCGGCCGCGTCGGTCGGACCGGACGAGGCGTACGACTTCCTCGTCCGGCCCCGGATCGGTGAGCTGCTGTGGAACACCGGCCGGCTGATGGTCGGTGGGGTCGTCCTCTCCGTGGTGTTCGGGGTCTGCGGGGCGTGGGTGGTCGAGCGGACCTCCCTGCCCCTGGCCGGGTGGTGGCACGGGGCGCTGTGCGCGCCGCTGGCCATCCCGGCCTTCGTCAACGGCTACGCCTGGGTGGCGACCACCCACGCGGTGCAGTCCTATCCCGGGACGGTGCTGGTCGTCTCGCTGTCCTACTACCCGCTGGTCTACCTGCCGACGGTGGCCGCGCTGAGGCGCCTCGACCCCTCGCTCGAAGAGGTCGCGGCGGCGCTCGGGCGGCGGCCGCGGGAGGTCTTCACGCGCGTCGTCCTGCCCGCCCTCGCCCCGGCCGTCCTCGGCGGCGCACTGCTGGTCGGGCTGCACCTGCTGGCCGAGTACGGCGCCCTGCAGCTGCTCAACTACCCGACGCTGACGACCGCGATCCTGCAGCAGTACGGCACGGCCTTCAACGGTCCGGCCGCGACCCTGCTGGCCAGCGTGCTGCTGCTGGCCTGCCTCGGGCTGCTCGCCCTGGAGATGCTGGCCCGCGGGCCGGCCCACCGGGCGCGGGTCGGCAGCGGTACCGCCCGCCCCGCGCCGAGGACCCGGCTCGGCCGCTGGACCGCGCCCGTCGTGCTGGGGCTCGGGTTCTTCGTGGCGCTGGCCGTCGGCCTCCCCGCGGCCAGCCTGGTGCGCTGGCTGGTGAAGGGTGCCTCGGCCGAGCTCGACCTGGCCCGGATGCTCCCGGCCGCCGGCACCAGCATCGGCCTCGCCGCCGTCGCCGGGCTGGTCGCGACCGCTGCGGCTCTTCCGGTCGTCTGGCAGGCGGTGCGCCGCCGTTCCAGCTGGTCGCTCGGCGTCGAACGGGCGGCGTACACGACCAGTGCGCTGCCGGGCGTCGTGGTTGCGCTGGCCCTGGTCACGGTCGCGATCAGCTGGCTGCCGGGGCTCTACCAGACCCTGCCGCTGCTCGTGGCGGCGTATGTCATCCTCTTCCTGCCGCGGGCGCTCGTCGCGGTCCGCGGGGTGCTGGAGCTGGTGCCGCCGCGGCTGGAGGAGGTCGCGCTGACCCTGGGGCAGAGCCGGGCCGGGGCGATGCGGCGGGTCACGCTGCCGCTGCTCCTGCCGGGGCTGGTCACGGCCACCGCGCTGGTCGCGCTCGCGGTCTCGACCGAGCTGACCGCCACCCTGCTGCTGGCCCCGATCGGGACCACGACCCTGGCCACCGAGTTCTGGAGCGAGGCGTCGGCGGTCGCCTACGGGGCCGCGGCGCCCTACGCGCTGGCGCTGGTGCTGCTCGCGGTGCCGGCGACGGTGCTGCTGGGGCGCTCCTCGAGAGGGGAGGCCCGATGACTGCGCTTCAGGTGAGCGGGCTGCGCGCCGGCCACGGTCGGCGCGAGGTGCTCGACGGCCTCGACCTGACCGTCGAGGACGGTGTGACCGCCGTGCTCGGTGCTTCCGGCTGCGGCAAGACGACGCTGCTGCGGTGCGTGGCCGGGTTCATCACGCCGACCGCCGGCGAGATCAGGATCGCCGGCCGCTCGGTGGTCGGGCTGGCGCCGCGCCGGCGGGGGATCGGGTACGTCCCGCAGGAGGGCGCGCTCTTCCCGCATCTCGATGTCGGCGGCAACATCGCGTTCGGGCTGGGCCGTTCCGTCGGGCGCCCGGAGCGACAGGATCGTGTGGCTGAGCTGCTTCGGCTGCTCGAACTGCCGGGCGAGCTCGCCGAGCGCCATCCCCACGAGCTCTCCGGCGGCCAGCAGCAGCGGGTCGCGGTCGCTCGTGCGCTCGCGCCCCGGCCGGGTCTGGTGCTCCTCGACGAGCCGTTCTCCTCGCTGGACGCGGGGCTGCGCGAGGAGTCCGGTCGCGCCGTCGTGCGGGCGCTGCGTACGGCCGGCGCGGCAGCGCTGCTGGTCACCCACGACCAGGGCGAGGCGCTCTCGTTGGCCGACCAGGTGGCCGTGATGGCCTCCGGGCGGTTCCTCCAGGTCGGCTCCGCGGTGGACGTCTACCTGACCCCGGAGCATCCCGGCGTCGCCGCGTTCCTCGGCTCGGCGACGTTGCTGCCCGGCGAGGCGGGGCCCGATGGCAGGGTCGACTCGCCGTTCGGCGAGGTCGCGCTCACCGCGCCGCAGCCCGCCGGGCCGGTGACGCTGGTCGTCCGCGCCGAGCAGGTGCAGGTCTCGGCCGACGCCACCTCGGGCACCAAGGGCGTCGTCGAGGAGGTCTCCTTCTTCGGTCACGACGCCACCATCCGGGTGCGGCTGAGCGATGACGTACACGTCACCGCCCGCGTCGCCGGCACCGGGATCCCCGACATCGGGACCACGGTCGCGCTCGAGGTCGTCGGGCCGCTGGTCGGCTACGCCGGGGATCTGCGATGAGCTCCACGATCGCGACCGGCGCGCATCTGCTCCTCAACGGTAGGCCGGGGGATCCGGCGGTGATCACGGCCGAGGCGACGCTGACCTACGCCGAGCTGGAGCAGGCGGTGACGGACCGCGTGGCTGCGTACGGTGTCACGCGCGGGGTCGTGCTGCTCGAGGCCGGCAACGACCTGGACTCGGTGGTCGGCTACCTGGCCGCGCTCGCCGCTCGACGGCCGGTGCTGCTGACGCCGCCCGGCAGCGACCTCGGTGAGCTCCGGGCGCGCTACCGGGCCGCGTTCGAGGGCTCGGCGGTGCTCCACCCGGACCTCGCCCTGCTGCTGTCGACCTCGGGCTCGACCGGGTCGCCGAAGCTGGTCCGGCTCTCGCGGGACAACCTGGCCGCCAACGCGGCCAGCATCGCCGCCTACCTCGGGCTCACCTCCGCCGACCGGGCGATGACCTCGCTGCCGCTCCACTACTGCTACGGCCTCTCGGTGCTCAACTCCCACCTCAGCGCCGGGGCTGCGGTGATCCTCACCGACCTCTCGGTCGCCGACGAGTGCTTCTGGGAGGTCGCCGCCCGCAACGGCGCCACCTCGTTCGCCGGGGTGCCCTACACCTTCGACCTGCTCGACACCTCGGGCTTCGCCGAGCGCTCGCTGCCGTCGCTGCGCTACATCACCCAGGCCGGCGGCAAGATGCCGCCCGAGACAGTCCGTCGCTACGCCGCGCTTGGCGCGTCCCGCGGATGGGACCTGGTCGTGATGTACGGCCAGACCGAAGCCACCGCCCGGATGGCCTACCTCCCGCCGGACCTCGCCGCGAGCCGGCCCGAGGCGATCGGCATCCCGATCCCCGGCGGTCACTTCCGCCTCGATCCCGTCGACGGCGTGGGGGAGGGCATCGGCGAGCTGGTCTACAGCGGGCCGAACGTGATGATGGGGTATGCCGAGAGCGTCGGCGACCTCGCCCGCGGTCCCGAGCTCACTGAGCTCCGCACCGGCGACCTCGCCCGGCAGGCCGACGACGGGCTGTGGGAGATCACCGGCCGGCGCAGCCGGTTCGGCAAGGTCCTCGGGCTGCGTCTCGACCTCGATCGGATCGAGTCAGAGCTCTTGTCCGGGGGAGTGCGTGCCGTCGCGCCGGGTGGCCGCCTGCACCTGTTCACCACCGATCCCGGGTCCGTCGCCGGGCTGCCGGAGCGCGTCGGTGGCATCGTGGCGCTGCCACGCGCGGCGGTCCAGGTCCACCGGATCGACGAGGTGCCGCGTACGCCGAACGGGAAGGTCGACTACGCCACGCTCAACGCCTGGGCGAGCGTCGCCGACGCCGGCCCGCCTGCCGGACCGGCGGTCGAGGGGCTGGCCGCAGGCACGGACGCCGAGGCGCTGCGTACGGTCTATGCCGCCGTGCTGGGGCGCCCCGACGCGACCGTGGCCGACAGCTTCGTCTCGCTCGGCGGCGACTCGCTCTCCTTCGTCGAGATCGCGACCCAGCTCGGCGAGCGGCTCGGCACCCTGCCGACCGGCTGGCAGCACCGGAGCATCACCGAGCTCGCCGCGAGCGCGCGGAGCCCGCGACGCTGGCTGCGGCCAGTCGAGATCCCGGTCCTGCTGCGCGCCGTGGCCATCGTGGCCATCGTCGGCAGCCATGCGGATGTGTGGACGCTGCTGGGCGGCGCGCACATCCTGCTCGCGGTGGCCGGCTTCAACCTCGCCCGGTTCGGGCTCACCGCTCCGACCCGGGTTCTGCGCGCCCGTCGGCTGCTGCGGGGTGCGGCCGCGGTCGCGCTCCCGGCCGGCCTCTGGGTCGCCGCGGTGGCTCTGGTCAGCGACCGTTACCACTGGCCGACCGCGCTCGGGCTCAACCAGGCGCTCGGCAGCGACGAGTGGACCCGCGACTGGCAGCTGTGGTTCCTCGAGGTCATCACCTGGTCCTTCGCCGGGCTCGCCGTCCTGCTGCTGGTGCCGGTCCTCGACCGATGGCAGCGACGCCATCGCTTCGGTGCGGCGGTCGCGGTGGTGGGTGCGACCCTGGCGGTGCGGTATCTGTGGGTCGGCCTCGAGGCCGGCGCCACCGAGCGCTACACGATCGGCTGCGTCCTGTGGTGCCTCGCGCTGGGATGGGCCGCGGCCGAGGCGCAACGGCCGTGGCAGCGTTTCCTCGTCGCGGTGATGGTTGTGGTGGGGACGTACGGCTTCTTCGGCGACCCGGTCCGTGAGGCCACCGTCGCCCTCGGCATCCTCGTCCTGCTGATCCCGTGGCCCGCCCAGGTGCCGTGGCCGCTGGCCCGGGTGACCGCGGTGCTCGCCGCGTCGTCGCTGTGGATCTACCTCGTCCACTGGCAGGTCTACCCGGGGCTCGAGGCCGCGGGACTGGGGTGGCTCGGCGTCCTCGCCTCCCTTGCTGCAGGAGTGGCCGTCGCGCTCGGTCCGGCGGCCTGGGTGAGCCGCGCCCGGGTCGCTAGATTGACCGCGTGAGGATCACGGTCGTACGCGGGGACATCACCGAGCAGCAGGTCGACGCGATCGTCAACGCCGCCAACTCGTCTCTGCTGGGCGGGGGAGGGGTGGACGGGGCGATCCACCGGCGCGGCGGCCCGGCGATCCTCGAGGAGTGCCGACGGCTGCGGGTGGGGCACCTCGGTGGTGGGCTTCCCGTCGGGCAGGCCGTCGCGACGACCGCGGGGAACCTGCCCGCGCGGTGGGTGATCCACACGGTCGGCCCCGTGTTCGGCGAGGGCCACGACAATATCGGTCCGCTGGCCTCGTGCTTCCGAGAGGCGCTCCGGGTCGCCGACGAGCTCGGTGCGCGCACCGTCGCGTTCCCGGCTATCTCGACCGGCGTCTACCGCTACCCGCTCGAGGAGGCCGCGTACGTCTCGCTGTGGACCCTCGCCCGGACCCCGACCTCAGTCGACGAGGCCCGCGTGGTGCTCTTCGACCAGAAGGCGTACGACGCCTTCGACCGTGCCCGCCAGGCCCTCGATCCCTCGGACGCCGAGGTCGAGGCCGAGCTGCGGAAGTTGCCGGAGAAGATGTGGCGGGAGACGTTCGAAGCGGCCGACGGGCTGACGGCCGAGGACCGCGACTGGACGTGGGGAGGTGGCCAGAAGACGGAGAGCGGCGCGACCCAGGCGCCGTACCCGGTCTACAGCAACCGGGTCCGACAGCTCTACGTCTCGCTGCCAGGCGCCACCATCGACTGGATGAAGTGGATGAGCGGCAACCCGCTCCTCTCCGATCCCGCCCGTCTTGCCGACCTGCCCGCCGCTGACGCCGCCCGCCTGGCGACCGTCTATACCCGCGGCGAGCGGTTCAGCGACGGTGTCTTCGGGCGTGCTCTTCAGGACGGCTCCCTCGACGCGATCGTCGCGCGGCTGCGTACCTGGTACGACACCGAGCGGTGAGACCATGCCCTTGTCTCGGGACCTAAGGGGATGTTGTGAACTCTCGTGTAGTCGTCGTGGGCGTCGTGATCGTGCTGCTGATGGTCGGTGGTGGCGTCTGGAAGTGGCGCAGCGGACTGACGCCTCGCTATGAGAAAGCGACGGTGTGTGGAGTACGGGCAGACCTCGTCGAGGATCTGCTCGGCACCGACAGGTTCGTGGAAAGGTATGGCTTCGGCAAGCGCTGCTCGGCCATCGTCGGGGGAGAAGGGGCCGATGACGGCGAGGTCGAGTTCATGGCGCTCGCCGACGATGCGGCCAGCTGGCCGACGCGGCTCCGGAGGGTGGAGTCGAGCGCTCACTGGATGAGCTTCAACGGCGGGCGCGGCGGCTTCGGCCGCGCCGACGGCGGCTTCGAGGGCACCTGGGTGTGTTCGCGATACTGGCCGGGGTTGCCGGCTGTCTCCGTCTGGTCCTCCTCCGAGGTCGAAGGGTCGGCGAAGGCGTTCGGCAAGGTGCTCCGGGCGGCGGCTGAGTACGAGGCCGGGTGCGTCGCCGATCCGCTCGACGGACCCTTCGAGACGTACGCCGAGCCGACCGCCTGTGGGATGAGCACCGGCGGCGTCGCGTCTGTGCTCGGCACTTCGTTGTTCCGGGGCGCCGATCCTGAGCCGCTGCCTCTCGGCGAGCGGGGGAGTTGGAGCTGTGCGGTCCTCACCGACAGTGTCGGCGGAGAGGTGGGCAGCGTTGTGGCCGCGGCGTCGGTCGAGCAGAACGACTGGGACGACGAGCACCGGCGGATCGACGCGGTGAAGGACCCGTTCGCGGTTGCCGGTGGGCGGGCGTACGTCCGTGCGGACGGCCGGAGTGCGCGGGCCTTCTGGGCGTGTGATCTCGGGCCGGATGTCGAGGGTGGGGGCATGGTCGTGACGATCGGTGCCACGGGGGTTGCTCGGCAGGCTGTGTCGCTTGGCGATGTTCGGGTGATGGTTGTCGAGGTCGCGCGGGCTGTTGGTTGTGGGGCGGGCGGCGAGTGACTCTCGGTGGTCGAGCTTGTCGAGACCAGCCCGGCTCCCTGCCGGAGCGTTCTGCCAAGGGCCGGTCTGGGCCGCCGACCCTTTCCTGGAGGGTCTTCTCGATCTGGTCCGGCGTCAAGGACGCCCTTCGGGCGCCGGCTTCGCCGGCCGCCTTCGGCGGTCCTGGACTCCGGACCAGATCGAGAAAAAACTTGGCTGGCTATCGGGGCGGCGGCCCGGGTGTGGCGCAGCAGAAGAGGTTGTTCACTGACCGCGAAAGCGGGCGTTTACCTGGGAAAATAGGTTCCCGCAGGGATGGTTCCGGAGTAGAATAGGACTCATCACAGCACACCCTTGAAGGCGGGAAAGCGATGAGTCTCGGGAGCGGGATCGACCACTGGGGAACCAACCCCGGCGACTCGATCGACGCTGCTCTGACGGCTATCGAATCCTCCGTTCAAGAACTGCTCGCGACCGATCCGGCGTATTGGCGGACCGGGCAGAAGAAAGACCTCCTCGAACGGCTCGAGAAGCTGCAGGCCCAACAGGCCGCGTTGAAGCTCCGAGTCCTCGCTGTTGGCGGTGATATCGCCGAAGAGACCGGGGCCAAGGACGCCTCGGGGTGGCTACGGACCGAACTGCTGGTCGACAAGACGGTGGCCCGTGCCCAGATCAAGCTGGCGGTCGGGGTCGCGAAGTACGACCTCGTCGCCGCCGGTCTGGCCGAGGGCGTCGTGTCTTTGGACAAGGCTCGGGTGATCATCAAGGCGCTCGACAAGATCGGCACTGATCCGGTCGCCAGCGCCGACGACCTCGTGCTGGCCGAGAAGCTCCTGATCGACCACGCCACCCACCTGACCGCCAACGAGCTGCGGATCGTGGGCAACCGGATCCTGGCCGAGATCGACCCTGAACGGTTCGAGGACGCCGAAGCCAAAGCACTGCTGGCGGAGGAAGAACGCGCCCAGCAGAAGACCGCCCTGCGGGTGTGGGACAACTACGACGGCACCATCGGGTTCGACGGGGTGTTGCCGACCTCGGTGGGGATGAGGTTCAAGCGGCTGGTCGAGGCCTACGCCCAACCTAGGAAGCAGCAACTGGTCGACAAGGGTGCCCCGTTGCCGCCGTGGGAACGGCTGATGGGACAGGGATTCTCGCGCCTGCTCGAGACCATCGACCCCGCGGCCCTGCCGCGCCATGGCGGGGACGCGACCACCATCAACGTCGTGATCAGCCTCGAGGAGCTCCACAAAGACCTCGGTGTCGCGACCCTGGGCTACGACGAGACCAACGGCACCACCATCTCTGCCGCGGAGGCGCGGCGGATGGCGTGCAACGCCACCATCATCCCCTGGGTGTTGGGTGGCGACAGCGAGGTCCTCGATGCCGGCCGGGGCAGTCGGTTCTTCCAGCCGATCCAACGCAAAGCACTCCGGTTGCAGGCCAAGTGCTGTCAGGCCGAGGGCTGTGACATGCCACCGGAGTGGTGCGACGCCCACCACCTAGATCCCTGGGCTGCTGGCGGCAAGACCAACCTCAACGATGGGGCGCTGTTGTGCCCGCATCATCACCGTCTGGCGCACAACCCGGCGTACGTTCATGAACGGTTGCCGGACGGCCCCATCCGATTCACCCGCCGCCCCTGATTGGGCCGTTGGATACCCGCCGGAAGTCACGGGCGGTGAGCCCTAGGTTCGGGGCATGGTTACGCATGTCGACATCGATCCGGCCATCCGCTACTTCGGCACTCCGGTGGTGCTGCTTTCCATGCTCAACGAGGACGGCACCACGAACCTGATGCCGATGCGGTGTCCTGAGCCTGTCGAAGGGTCGTCGGTCTTCTGGCTGGGACGTACGGCGGTCCTCGGGATCGGTGGGTCGTCGCAGACGGCGATCGCGCCGGAGCTGCGACTCGACGGCTTTGCCGTCGGATGACCCCGATCGCTGGCGTCCGCTGGTGATGAGCTTCCAGCAGTTCTACGGGTTCGGGGAGCGGGTGCACCCGTCGCGGCTGGCGAGCATCGACGAGGAGCTCTATCGGTGACGGCTGCGGGATCGATACATCCGCACCGCGGAATGTGGTCCGGACCGACATAGACCTGTGGCGACGGTCACATCTACCGTCGATCTGCCTGCCGGGCGGCGGCGGGCTGGTCTCGTACAGGAGGATCGGTCATGCGTCTCGGGAGTTCGCTCAGACTCGTACGAAACCGAGGCGGTGCCGCGCTCGCGGCCCTCGGACTGGTGGTCGCCGGTGGCGCCGCGGTCGCGGTGGCGCCCTCCGCCGGCAGCACGGCCGCGGCCGCCGCCGGCACGTGGACGGCCCGGACAGCGGGAGGCATGACCACCCAGCTGTACGTCCCCAGCAGCGCCCCGATGCTCGGCACCGGACGTGCGCTCATGGTCAACCTGCACGGCTGCGTCCAGACCTCGGCCAACCTGCGCGACGGGGGCAACTGGACCGCGACCGCGGACGCGCGCGGGATGGTGGTGGCCATCCCCGCGGCACCGAACGGCGGCGTACTCCTCGGCTGCTGGGACTACTACGACAGCAACCATTCTCGGACCTCGCCCGGGCGGCACGACGACAACCTGCTCCAGCTGGTCAGAGACCTGCTCGCCGATCCAGCGCTGGACATCGATCCTGACCAGGTCTACCTGTCTGGGCTGTCCTCGGGTGGCGGCGAGACGATGGTGATGGGCTGTCTCGCGCCCGACGTGTTCGCCGGGATCGGGATCAACGCCGGTCCGTCGGTGGGTACGACCTCCAGCCAGATCGGGTCGGTGGCGGTGACCCAGTCGCAGGTGACCAACACCTGCCGGACCTTCGCCGGCTCCTCCTCATCAGGCTTCGGCAGCCAGCTCACCTCGGTGGTGTACGGCTCCAACGACACCACGGTCGCACCCGGATACAACACCCTGAATGCGCAGGTCATGGCGGGGATCTACGGCGCCTCGTCGCAGTCGTCGTTCTCCCTGGCGGGCCTGGCCGGCAACAACACCGCCGGCTCCGGGACGCTCTGGTCGGACGGTACCGGTCCGCGGGTGTCGCTGATCCAGAACACCGGGATGGGACACAACTGGCCGGCCGGTGCGGCCCGGGCGGCTCGTACATCACGACGAACTCGATCGACTACCCGGCGTACGTCACCGACTTCTTCTTCGACAACAACCGCCGGGTCGAGCGGGGCACGGGGCCGACGGACCCGCCGACAGAGGAGCCCACCGACCCGCCGACCGATCCCGGCCTCTACTGCGGTTCGGCGACCAACGCCCAGCACGAGGCAGCCGGACGCGCCCACTCGTACGGCACCAACCCCTACAACCCGTTCTACGCCGACGTCTCCGAGGACTACATGGGCCAGGGCGACGCCACCGTGACGACCCTCCAGGAGTCGGCGGGCGGCCGCTTCGACGTCGTCGCGAGCTGCTGACGTAGGCTTCGTCTCCCGACGAGAACGAGGTGCAGCATGACGGCGAGCAAGTCGGCTCGTGAGAGGAAGGCAGCCGCACAGGCCGGACCGCTGGCGACCGTGAGGATCGATCTCGACGCCCAGGACCAATTCGTCTACAAGGTCACCTGCACGGAGTGCGTCGTCCGGGACCGGATCAAGTGGGCGACGTATCGCGCAGGGGAGGACGACGGCTTCATGGCGGCGATGGACCGATGGATCTTCCACCTCACGCAGAAGCACCCCGAGGCGGACGCCCCGTGCCTGAAGTTCCTGCCCGAGGCCCAGCAGCGGCTCCAGGAGCGGAGGGAAGGCCGATGACGCCGGAGGCGATCACCACTCGGCGATGATCGACGACTCCGGATCCAGGGGCGTCCACGCGGAGGCGAGGTGCGCCAGCCGCTTGGCGGAGGCGATCCCGCGGACCGTCGCGATCTTGCCGTCGAGGATGTCGAACGCGACGATTCCGGCGACGTGGCCGTCGACCACGGCCAGGATCGCAGGGGTGCCGTTGACGATCGCGTAGTGGATCACCGGCGTTCCGCCGGCCATCCGCCGTTTCGCGGGGGTGGGCCGGAATCCGGCTCGCGCGATGGCCGCGACCTTGCGAGGCGTGTCGTAATGGAGAAGTCGGTCGTTGAGGCCGGCCCCGTCCGTGATCGCGATGGCATCGTCGGTGAGCAGCGCCACCAGGCGATCGGTGTCGCCTGTCGACGCCGCCTCGAGGAACGCCTCGACGGTCCGGCGAGCCGTGGCCGCATCGACGTCGAGGAGCCCGCAGCGCCGGCCGGCAGCCATCCGTCGTCGTGCCCGGTGGAGGTGCTGCTGGCTCGCGGACTCGCTGATCTCCAGGATCTCGGCGATCTCGGCGTGGGTGTAGGAGAACGCCTCACGCAGGACATAGACACCGCGCTCGACGGGCGTGAGCCGCTCCATCAGCGCCAGCACGGCGAGCGAGACCATCTCGCGCTGCTCGACCGTCTCGGCGGGACCGAGCATCGGGTCGCCGTCGAGGACGGGTTCGGGCAGCCAGGCGCTCGCGCGCTCCTTGCGCATGTGTGCCGACCGCAGGCGGTCGAGGCTGAGGTTGGTGACCACCTTGGACAGCCACGCCTCGGGGACCTCGATCCGCTGGCGGTCGGCACCCTGCCACCGCAGGTACGCGTCCTGGACGGTGTCCTCGGCCTCCGATGCCGACCCCAGCAACCGGTACGCCAGGGAGGCCAGCCGGTCGCGGCTGGCCTCGAAGCGATCCGCGTCGAAGCGGTCGATGACCTGGCTCACGCCGCGACACGCTCCCGGGCGGGGCTCGGCGAGGTCGTCACCCGGAACCGGCGGCGAGGCAGGCAGAAGGTCGGGTGCGAGGTGGCCCACAGCGAGCCCGCGAGGATGGCCGCCTTGAAGCGTACGGCCCTGCCTCCGTCCACGTGCTTGGGCTTCGCGCGTCCCTGATCGTCGACCATCTGGAGGATGGCGTCCTTCCGTCCGAGGCTGATGTGGTTGCCAGCGTAGGCGAGCTTGGTGGTCGGAACGGCGCGACCGGTCAGCTCGCCCACGATCGCCTCGACTGCCTGCCGCCCGGTGTGCCCGGCCGATGCGCACGACATCGGCAACGGCCGGCCGTTGTCACCGATCGCGTGCACGCTGTCGCCGATGGCGTACACGTCGGGATGCGAGATCGACCGCATCATCCGGTCGACGACGATCTGGCCCGCCTCGGTGACCTCGAGACCGCTGGCTGCGGCGATGGGGTTGACCGCGAACCCCGCCGTCCACACGGTGGCGTCGGCAGCCAGCACGGTGCCGTCGGCGCAGAGGACGCGGCCGGCCTCGACCGACTCGACCTCGGCGTGCTCGACCACGGTGACGCCGAGCCGCTCGTACGCCTGGCGCAGGTGGCGACGCGCTCCGGCGGAGAGTCGGGAACCGAGCTCGCCGCGCGCCACCAGTGTCACCGCCAGCTCCGGCCGCGACTCGGCGATCTCCGCCGCGGTCTCGATCCCGGTGAGCCCGTCGCCGACCACGACAACATCGCCACCCCGGCCGCTCTCGCTGAGCTGGTCGAGGCGGCCCCTGAGCCGCAGGGCCGAGGGGCGACTGGCGATGTCGAAGGCGTGCGCGCCGGCTCCCGCCACGCGGGAGTCGCCGCTGCTCCCGAGGGCGTAGACCAGCGTGTCGTACGCGACCTCCGCGCCGCCGTCGGAGTCGGCGACCGCAATGGTGCGGCGGTCCGGGTCGACCTCGACGACCCGGGCCACGCGCACCGTGATGCCGGTGCCGGCGAAGACCTCGGTGAGCTTCGGTGCCGCGACGTCCTGGCCGACGGCGAGCTGGTGCAGCCGCATCCGCTGGACGAAGTCGGGCTCGGCGTTGACCACGGTGATCTCGACGTCCTTCGGCGAGAGCCGACGAGCGAGGGTACCCGCTGTCCATGCGCCGGCGTATCCGGCCCCGAGCACTACGATGCGGTGCTTGCGCTGTTCGTTCATGGCGATGCTCCTTCTCTCCGATGTGCTTGCGAGAGATGAGCGAGACACGGGGCCGATTGCTGACACCTAATCAGTGTGATCTAGGACACATTCGCGGCGGCTTTGATCTCATCGAACTGCGCGCCCATCCGGGCGGCGAGTGCCTCGGCGGCGCGCAGCGGGCGGACCATCACCTTGAAGTCGACGATCTTCCCCGCGTCGTCGTAGGTGAGGAAGTCGCAGCCGTTGAGCTCGAGGCCGTCGACCTTGGCGGTGAACTCGTAGGCGTGGTGGGCGCCGTCGTGGATCTCGCGTACGTAGCTGAAGTCCTCGAACACCTTCACCACCGCCCGCAGGATCGCGGCGGTGATCGCCTTGCCTGGGTAGGGCTTGAACGCGACCGGGCTGGTGAACACGACGTCCTCGGCCAGCATCGCCTCGACGGCGTCCATGTCCTTGGCCTCGATCGCCTCGCGGAAGGTGGTCATCGGCGGCTTCCTCCTGGGTCGGTCTGGTGGGAGAGAGCCTAGAGGGCGGGGTGATGCGACGCGCCGTTCCTCACCGATCCGCCGCCCCTGCCGAAGGCGTAGCCGATGCCGATGCCCACCGCGGCAGGGACGACGACGAGACCGGCGAGGAACGGGGTCAGGTTCCACAGGTCGCTCCACAGCACGCCGACGTCACGACCGTCCTCGAACCAGATCCGGAACGGACCGCTGAGGCCGACCGCGCCGGCGACCAGCGCCCATCGCACGAACACGGGCGCGAGACGCTTCGCGTGGTAGCCGTCCCAGAGGCCCCAGAGCCCGGAGACGGTGAGCAGCAGCGCGAAGTAGAGCAGGCCGGCGCCGATGGTGGCGTCCTCGGTGCGGAAGATGAGGTCGGTTGCGATCGAGAACAGGATGCTGCCGCCGACTATCACGGCCAGCCGTACGAATAGCTTCATGTCTTCAGGTTCCTGGATCGAGGGCGCGAGGCGCATGAGTGTGGGTACTCAGATCCGCGGGAACCGCCTGGCCATTGACAACGATCAGCCGTGCCTCGATGGTGTTCGATAACGATTTCGAAGTCGAAGGGATTCGCCATGGCTGGATGGAGCACGAGGATGCGGACGATGACTGCACTGGTGGGCGCGATCGGGGCGTTGGGCATGGCCGCCGTCGCGGCGACCCCCGCCGCCACAGCCGTGAGTGCCCTGGCTGTGGCGAACGACGACTGGCAGCCGAGCCGGGACCCCGGGTTCGTGCCAGGAGGCGCGGTCCATCCGACGTCTACGCCGCTCGCCGCCGCCAGGGGGAAAGGCGACGTGGCCGCCCTCACCTTCGACGACGGTCCCAACCCCGGCGAGACGGATCGCCTGCTGGACATCCTGGCGGCCCACGAGATCACCGCGGTCTTCTGTGTCATCGGCCAGAACATCACCGCCCCCGGCGGCGCCGAGATCCTGAAGCGGATCGTCGCCGATGGCCACACGCTGTGCAACCACTCCACCTCCTACGCCGACATGGGCAGCTGGTCCCACGCCCAGGTCGAGCAGGACCTCAAGGCCAATCTCGCCACGATCCGAGAGGCGCTGGGGAACCCGGCTCAGAAGGTGCCCTACTTCCGGGCTCCCAACGGCAGCTGGGGCAACACCGGCGAGGTGGCCGCCTCCCTCGGTATGCAGCCGCTCGGGCTGGGCAACGTGATCTTCGACTGGGACGGCAACGACCTCTCCGAGGAGACGCTGACCGACAACCTCCGGGCGGCGATCCAGCCCGGTGCGGTGGCTCTGGCCCACGACGGCGGCGGCAACCGTGAGAACACCGTCGACGCGGTCGAGACGGTGCTCCCGGAGAAGCTCGCTGAGGGGTACGCCTTCACCCTGCCTCAGGGCGGCATCCCGGACGCCGACTGGACGCCGAGGCGGTAGCGGCCGGCGTCAGGGTGCGACGGTCACGTCGGCTCGTGAGCTGTCCGGCCCGAGGTCGAACGTGGCGGTCGCGCTCTGGACGCTGAGGCGATAGTTGCCCGCCCACCCGCGCACCTTCACCCTCCCCTCCGAGTCGGTGCGCAGGTGGGTGGGTTCCATCCACCACTCCTGCTTCACCAGCCGGTGGAGCGCCTCGTACGCCGGTTTCGGTGTTCCGTCGGCACGCACCAGCCCAGCGGGCGCTCCGAGCCAGGACCCGAGGTCCGTGAGTCCCCAGTAGGTGATCGCCTCGACCGACGGGTGCGAGAGCAGGGTGCGGTAGTGACGTACGAGCTCGTCGGCCTGTCGCTCCTCGCCCTCGGGCGTCGAGGGCCAGCTGGGCACCTGGTGGTCGTTGAGGTCCTCGATCTCGGCCGGCATGAGGTCGCCGGAGAGGAGCGTCGTCTCGCTGAGGTGGAGCGGGAGGCCGTAGCGGGCGAACCGCTCGAGGACCTCCAGGGTCCGCTCCTCGCCCCAGTAGCCCTGGTGCATGTGGCTCTGCAGGCCGATCGCGTCCACCCGGATCCCGGCTTCGAGCACACCTTCGATGAGGCACTCGTAGGCCGTGGACATGTTGAAGTCGTTGAGGACGAGACGTACGCCGGGGTCGGCCGCTCGCGCCTCCTCGAAGGCCAGGCGTGCCATCGGGATGCGGCCGAGCTGGCGGCACAGACGGGTGATGGCGTTCTGCTGCTCCTCGTTGTCGAAGACCGGCATGATCACCAGCTCGTTGATCGCGTCCCAGGTGTCGACCAGGCCGCCGAACGCGGCGACCTCGCGGCGGATCCGGGCCCGGAGGACCTGCTCGACCTCCGCTGTCGAGGCGTCGAGGAGCCAGGTGGGGGCGAGCGTGTGCCAGGCCAGCGGATGGCCCTTGAGGGACACGCCGCGGTCGCGGAACCAGCGTGCCGCGGTGAGCGTGCGCTCGGTCAAGGGCTCGCCTCGCACGGGCTCGAAACCGGACCAGTAGAACGGCAGCGTCGCCGTGTTGAACACGTCCAGCCACAGGTCCACGAGCCGCTCGGCCGCTTCTGGGTCGGCGCCGCCGAAGACAGCACCGGGGGACTCCGCCGTGTCGGCGTTCGCCAGCCCGATGAAGTCGAAGCCGATGTTGCCGAAGGCGAAGGCGTGGCGGGTCTGCTCGACGAACACGTCGGTGTCGGCGCAGGCGCTGCCGTCGGGTCGGCGCAGCGTCAGAGTCACCTCGTGGGAGCGGTGCCGGAGGGTCGGGTCGGGGGAGAGGGGCTGGTTCACGAAAGGACCTCTGTGGTGGGAGACGACGAGCGTGAATCGTTATCGACAACGATTGAAGTGCGCAAGAGGTGTGTCCGGTCGGAGGTCGACTAGATTGCGCGTCGTGAGTGGATCGACGAGCAGTCGCAGTGCCCTGGTGGTCGGCGCGGGGATCGGAGGCCTCACCGCGGCGCTCGCGCTGTCGCGGACGAGATGGCGGGTGACGGTCCTGGAACGGGCCCCGGAACTCGACGAGGTCGGTGCCGGCCTCTCGATCTGGCCGCGGGCGTGGCGGATCCTGGGCGACCTCGGGATCGCGGACCGACTCGTCGACGGGACCCGGCCGGCGATCCAGGCTGGGCTGCGCCGCCCTGACGGGCGCTGGCTGGCGAAGGTGCGGGCCGAGGCTTCCGGGCGGACGCCGGTCATGGTGCACCGGGCGCGGCTCCACTCGGCGTTGGTGGGTGCGCTCGAGGAGCGCGAGGACGTCGAGGTACGCACCGGGGTCACCGTCACCGGCCTGGCCGGCCTCGACGCCCATGGTCCGGCCGACCTGGTTGTCGCCGCCGACGGCATCCGGAGCGTCATCAGGAACGAGCTGCACCAGCGCGAGGACGTACGTTATGCCGGCTACACCGCCTACCGCGGCGTCACCGCGGAGCCGGTGCCCGGTGAGGCCTCGACCACGGGCGGGGAGACCTGGGGGAGCGGGGTGCGGTTCGGGTGCGCCCCGCTGGTCGACGGTCGCACCTACTGGTTCGTGACCGCCAACCGGCCGGCGGGCGAGAACAGCGGCGACCACCACGCCGACGTGACGGCGCTGGTCGGCGACTGGCACGAGCCGATCCCGCAGCTCCTGGCGGCGACACCGCCGAGCGCGGTGATCCGGGGCGACATCTGCGACCTGCGGCTCCCGCTGAGACGGTTCGACCACGGGCGTGTCGCGCTCCTCGGCGACGCGGCGCACGCGACGACGCCCAACCTCGGCCAGGGCGCCTGCGCCGCCATCGAGGACGCCGCCGTGCTCGCCGCGCAGCTCGCCGGCCACGCACGCATCGACAGCGCGCTGGTCGCGTACGACCGCATCCGCCGACCCGCGACCCAGCGGCTGGTGCGGGCCTCCCGGCTGGTCGGGGTGCTCGGCCAGGTCGACAACGGACCGGTCGTGGCGGCGCGTGACGCCGGTCTGGCCGGGGTGGGTGCGATCGCGGGGCTGGTCAGCAGGTAGGCGTCACACGCGCGGGAGAGCCGGTGTCTGGATGACCATGACGGCTACGTATCTCTCCCTGACCCTCATCGCCTCGATCGCCGCTCTCGGCGGGGCGGTGCTCAACCTGACCGGCCACCGGATACCCGTGACCGAGGCCCAACGGCTCTCCGTGCCGTTGGAGTGGCTGCGGTTCCCGATCGGCGTGTCCTACGCGTTGGGCTTCCTCGGTCTGCTGGCCGGGGTCGCGGTGCCGGCGATCGGGGTCGTCGCAGCCGCCGGTTTCGTGGCCTTCTTCCTGCTCGCGATCGGCGCACACCTGCGGGTGGGGGACCGGAGCCCGGGTCGCGCCGGGGCCGGTCTCGCGCTGGCCGCGGCGACGCTCGTCGTCACGGGGTTGTGGGCGGCGAGGCAGGACGATCTCGGTGGGGTCGTGGCGGCGTACGTCAACGATCTGCCGGACCCATGGTGGCCGGTCGTGCTGCTCGCGGTGATCCAGGTCGGCGACGCGGTGATGTGCTTCAAGCCGGTCGGCTTCATCGCCACGTGCTTCACCGACGTCGGGCTGCCGCGGGCGCTGTGGCCGGTGATGCCGTGGGTCAAGGTCGCCGCCACCGCCGGCCTGGTCGCCGGGCTGTGGGTGCCGTACGTCGGGGCGCTGACCAGCGCGGCGCTGGTGGCCTACTTCGTCTGCGCCGTCTCCGCGCACATCCGGGCCCGCGACATCGGCCGCAACCTCGTCCTCAACGCCACGCTGTCGCTGATCCTGTGCGTGGCCGTGTTCGTGCTCTGCTTCCTGCGCTGAGACGCTCTAGGCGACGCCGAACCAGCTCAGGCACGGCTCGACGCCGCTGACCTCGATGCCGCTGCGGTCGTTGCGCTCCCACCGTTCCCGGCCGAGCCGGAGGCGGTGGGAGACCAGCACCTCCCCGTCGCGTACGTCGCGGGAGATGCCGTCGGGCTCGTAGCCGAGCTTGGTGGACACCCCGACCGACGCGGCGTTGTCGGGAAAGGCCTCGGAGGTGGCGTAGGCGGCGCCGAGGTGGTCGAAGGCGAGGGTGAGTGCGCCGAGGCGGGCCTCGGTGCCGAAGCCGCGGCGGTGATGGGGCAGGCCGAGCCAGGAGGCGGTGCTCACCTCGCGCCGCTCGGCGAATTCGGTGGCCGAGACCCACACCATGCCGATCGGGTCCGCCTCGACGAAGACGGTCAGCCCCAGGCTCCAGTCGCCGGGCTGCCACTCGCCCCGGCTCGACCAGGCACTGCGCAGCACGTGGCGGGCACGATCCAACGGAGGCTGCTCGGCCCACGGCGTCAGGAACGGCCGCTCGGTCGGCTCGTGCACGCCGTCCGCGGCGACCTGAGCGAGACGGGTGAGCTCGTCGTCGGTCGGCAGCCGCAGCTCCAGGCGCGGGGTTCGGATCACCAGGCCGAACAGCGGCCACACGTCGATCAGCGTCATCGGGCCATCATCGAGAGGGGCCGACGGTGTGGGCAACCGGTTATCACCGCTCGGCGCGGCTCGGGTCCCGCACGTAGTCGGGAGGTCGGGCGCTGCCGAGGTGTAGCGGTCGACCTCCTCGCCGCTGTCGCAGGTGCACAGCACGATGGTGACCTCGCCGGCACGCGGCCAGATCGCCTCCCAGGTCGCACCGGCCTGCTCCCAGCGGAGCAGCCGCTCGAGGTCGTCGGTCATCGGGTCGGGGCCGGTCAGCCGAGGACGGCGTCGACGGACTGGGCCCAGAGGCCGGCAGCCTCCTCGACCTCGGCCGAGTCGACGACCAGGGCCGGGATGAACCGCACCACCTGGCCCCACGCGCCGCAGGTGAGCAGCAGCAGGCCACGCTTCGCCGCCTCCTGCTGCACCGCGGCGGCGGTGGCGCCGTCCGGCTCGCCGTCGGGCGTGCGGAACTCGTTGCCGAGCATCAGCCCGAGGCCGCGTACGTCGGTGATGGCCTCGTGCTTGCCCGCGACCTGCTCCAGGGCGGAGCGCAGCTCGGCGCCGCGCTCGGCGGCGTTCTTCACCAGGCCCTCCTCCTCGATGACGTCGAGGGTCGCCAGGGCTGCCGCGCAGGCGACGGCGTTGGCACCGTAGGTGCCGCCCTGCGAACCCGGCCAGGCCTTCGACATCAGCTCCTCGCTCGCCGCGATCGCCGACAGCGGGAAGCCGGAGGCGAGACCCTTCGCAGTCATGATGATGTCGGGACGGGAGCCGAAGTGGTCGTGTCCCCAGAACTCGCCGGTGCGGCCGAAGCCGGTCTGGACCTCGTCGATGATGAGCAGGATGCCGTGTCTGTCGGCGCGCTCGCGCAGGCCGTCGAGGAAGGCGCGGTCGGCCGGCACGTAGCCGCCCTCGCCAAGGACCGGCTCGACCAGGAACGCGGCGGTGTCGGCCGGGGCGCTCTGGGTCTGCAGCGTGTAGTCGAGCTGGCGCAGCGCGAACTCGGTCGCCTGCTCCTGCGGCCAGCCGAAGTGGGGCGCGTCGGGGAACGGCGAGACCACGACGCCGGCCATCAGCGGGCTGAAGCCGGCGCGGAACTTGGTGCCCGAGGTGGTCATCGAGGCGGCCGCGACGGTGCGACCGTGGAAGCCGCCGTGGAAGACGACGATGTTGGGGCGGCCGGTCGCATGGCGGGCCAAGCGGATCGCGGCCTCGGCGGCCTCGGAGCCGGAGTTGGCGAAGAAGAGGCTGTCCAGGCCGTCGGGGAGGACGGGGCCGAGACGGTCCACGAGGTCGAGGAGAGGGCGGTGCTTGACCGTCGTGTACTGCCCGTGGACCAGGTTCGCGATCTGGCGCTGGGTCGCCTCGACGACCTTCGGATGACTGTGTCCCGTGCTGGTCACGCCGATGCCGGCGGTGAAGTCGAGATAGCGGCGGCCGTCCTCGTCGAAGAGCTGGACGCCTTCGCCGCGCGCCGCCACGACCGGGGTCGCCTGCTTGAGGATGGGGGAGAGCTTGGCCACCGTGGACTCCTGTCGATTGTTGACAATCTGACCCGCTACTACACTAGGCGAGCGTTGGCTGGCTGTCAGCCGGACGGCCGGATGCTGACCTGGGAGGCTGATGCGGGATGGGCGGAGAACCGAACGAGGCACGGGTGGTGGCAGCGGTCCCGAAGGGACTTCTCGTCGCAGGTCAGTGGGGGGATGCCGGCGACGGCGGCACCTTCGACGTGGTCGACCCGTCGACGGCCGAGGTGCTCTGCGCGGTCGCCGACGCGACCCCCGACGACGGGCAGCGTGCGCTCGACGCCGCCGCGGGCGCGCAGAAGGAGTTCGCCGCCACCGCCCCGCGGGCTCGGGCGGACATGCTCATGGCCGCCTTCGACCTCCTGCACGAGCGCATCGACGACCTCGCGCTGCTGATGACGCTCGAGATGGGCAAGCCGCTGGCCGAGGCGAAGGGCGAGATCGCGTACGCCGCGGAGTTCTTCCGCCACTTCGCCGAGGAGGCGGTGCGGATCGAGGGTGGCTACCAGACCGCTCCGGCCGGCGGCGCCCGCTTCCTGATCACGAAGCAGCCGGTCGGCCCGGCGCTGCTGATCACGCCGTGGAACTTCCCGATGGCGATGGGCACCCGCAAGCTCGGCCCGGCGATCGCGGCCGGCTGCACCAGCATCATCAAGCCTGCCGCCCAGACGCCGCTCTCGATGCTGGCGCTGGGGGAGATCCTGCGCGAGGCGGGCGTCCCCGACGGGGTCGTCAACGTGCTGCCGACGAGCCGGCCGGGCGAGCTGACCGAGCCGCTGCTGCGCTCCGGGGTGATCCGCAAGCTCTCCTTCACCGGCTCCACCGCCGTCGGGCGGGTGCTGCTCGAGCAGAGCGCGGAGAAGGTGCTGCGTACCTCCATGGAGCTCGGCGGCAACGCCGGCTTCGTCGTCTTCGAGGACGCCGACATCGATGAGGCGGTGGCGGGCGCGCTGGCCGCGAAGATGCGCAACACGGGGGAGGCGTGCACGGCCGCCAACCGGCTCTTCGTGCAGCGCTCGATCATCGGCGAGTTCGGCGAGCGGCTCGCCAAGGCGATGTCCGAGCTGCCCGTCGGCCGCGGGGTCGAGGAGGGCGTACGTGTCGGGCCGCTCATCGACGAGACGGCCAGGGAGAAGGTGCAGACCCTCGTGGACGACGCCGTGGCCGGCGGCGCGCGAGTGCTGACCGGCGGCACGGCCCCCGACGGACCGGGCTACTTCTACCCGCCGACCGTGCTCACCGACGTACCCGTCTCGGCTCGGATGGGCAGCGAGGAGATCTTCGGCCCGGTCGCTCCGCTGACCCCGTTCGACACCGAGGACGAGGTGGTCGCGGAGGTCAACGACACCGAGTACGGCCTGGTGAACTACGTCTTCACCAACGACCTGCGCCGCGGGCTGCGGGTCGCCGAGGCGCTCGAGTCCGGGATGGTCGGGCTCAACCAGGGTGTGGTCTCCAACCCCGCCGCGCCCTTCGGCGGCGTCAAGGCCTCCGGGCGGGGGCGGGAGGGCGGGCGTACCGGGATCGAGGAGTTCCTCGAGACCAAGTACGTCGGGATCGCGATGTGACCCGGACCTGATCCGGGTCTAGACGTATCCCTCGTCGTTGTCCTCGGCGTGGATGAGGCGCCGCAGCGCCTCATCCATGTGCTGCTCGACGCGCTTGAGGGTCAGCTTCACGTCGCCGGCCTCGATGGCGTCGACGATCTGGTTGTGCTCCTCGACCAGCTCGAGCGGCTGCTGGTAGGTGCCCTCGAGTGCGGTCAGGCACATCCGCGTCTCGACGATCAGGGTCTGGTGCATCCGGGCCAGGCGCCGGCTGCCGGAGCACTGCACCAGCACGTCGTGGAAGTGGAAGTCGGCGTCGCTCAGCGCCGCCGGGTCACCCAGCTCGAGGGACTTGGTCATCGCCTCGCAGGCGGCGCGGAGCTCGCGCAGCGCCGCGGGGACCCGCGCCTTGGCGATCATCGTGGCGGCGGCTCCCTCGACGGCCGCTCGGGCGACGTAGACGTCTCGGATGTCGGCCTCGTCGAGCTCGATCACGAAGAGCCCTCGGTTGGGCTCGCTGCGGAGCAGGCCCTCCTGGACCAGGCGCTGCATCGCCTCACGCAACGGGCCGCGGCTGACGCCGAACTGGGCCGAGAGCGCGGTCTCGCTCAGCTGCGCTCCGGGCTGGAGGGTGCGCTCCATGATCGCCGTACGCAGCTGGCGAGCGATGACCGAGGCCGTCGACTCTCTGTGCACGGGTTCGAAGCTCGATGTCACTGTCAACGTGGTCTCCGATGGGCTACCGAGAAAGAGGTGGATTGTTGACAATCATTGCATGTGGGCGAGCGGGCCGGGCGCGTCTCACGCACCCGGCCCGCTCGTTCGCAGCCTCCGGTCAGGCCGTCTTGTCCAGCTCGGCCAGCTCGGCCTCGGACTCCGGCGTGCCCGGGATCTCGGTGCCGCGAATCGACTTGCCCGCCGTCTCGACGACGAAGAACAGTGCGATCAGGCCGACCACGGACCCGGCGATCATGTAGTAGGCCGGCATCAGCACGTCACCGGTGGCGCCGATCAGAGCGTTGTTGACGTACAGCGCCGTGCCGCCGAAGGCGGCGGTGGAGATGTTGTAGCCGATCGCCATGCCGCCGTAGCGCACCTGCGAGGGGAACATCGCCGGGAAGGTCGCCGAGATGGTCGCCAGCTGGGCGACGTAGACGATGCCCAGCACGGTGAACCCGAGCACAGCAGGCCAGAAGCCCTGTCCGATCAGCAGGAACATCGGGACCGACAGCACGATCAGCCCGATGAAGGAGCCTCCCCACATCGGCTTTCGGCCGACCTTGTCGGAGAGGGCTCCGGCCATCGGCAGGAAGATCAGCATGGCGACCTGGCCGAAGATCACCAGCAGGTCGGCGTCGGAGCTGCTGAAGCCCGCCTCCTCCTGGAGGTAGGTCGCCATGTAGGCCAGCAGGGTGTAGTTGGCGATGTTGAGCGCCGCGACCAGACCGATGAGCGTGAGGATCGGCTTCCAGAACAACGCGAACAGGTCCTTCAGTGCGGCCCCGGCGCCACCCTCGACAGCGTCCTCCGACTCGAGCTCCTGGAAGACCGGAGTCTCCTCGAGCCGCGTCCGGATGTAGAGGCCGATCAGGCCGATCGGGCCACCGATGAGGAACGGGATACGCCAGCCCCACTCGGTCATCGCTGCGTCGCCGATGATCGACTCGGTGGTGAAGACCACCGCGATGGCGGCGGTGAAGCCGACGATGGTGCCGAACTCCAGGAAGCTGCCGTAGAACCCGCGCTTCTTGTCCGGAGCGCACTCGGCCATGTACGTCGCCGCTCCGCCGTACTCGCCGCCGGTCGAGAATCCCTGGATCACGCGGAGCACCACGAGGAGCACCACGGCCCAGACGCCGATCGAGTCGTACGTGGGCAGGCAACCGACCAGGAAGGTGGCGCCGGCCATCAAGATGATCGTCATCGCGAGGACGCGTTGGCGTCCGATGCGGTCGCCGAGCGGACCCCAGAAGAGGCCGCCGAGTGGTCGCAGGATGAACGAGATCGCGAACGTCAGCGCAGTGCCGGCGAAGCCCATCTCCGGGAAGAAGTTCTCGGTGATCTCGGTGGCCACGTAAGCGAAGGCGCCGTAGTCGAACCACTCTGTCGCATTGCCGACCGCTGAGCCGGTGATCGCTCTGCGCAGCTTCGACTTGTCGGGTTGTGCCTCGTTGGAGGGGATGGTTGGGGTTCCTGACATTTCTTCTCACCTATTCGGTGTGATTGATGGCTGGGGACCGCAGTTTTGACCCACAGTGTCGACAGTAGGTTTGTCAACAATTCTTTCCACGTTAGCGCTGTCCATGGGCTCTGGCTAGATCGCGCCGGTGGTGGCGCAGACTGTTCGGAACGCTTATGGAAAGCCGCGACGCTACCTGAAGAGGGTTCCGAGCCCGGGAAGGGGGCGGGTCGCCCGGGCGAGTCGCAAACCCTCCCAGACGGTCACCTGGTTGGCCGTCAGGACGGGTTTGCCGAGGGCGTTCTCCAAAGCATCGATGCAGGTCAGCGTGTGCATCGCGGTGTCGGGGACGAGGACGGCCTGGGCCTCGGGAACGTCGACCGTCACGGTCATCTCGATGACCTCGTCCGCGCCGAGACGGCCCACGTCGACGGCTGTGAAGATCCCGCTGGCCCCGAACGAGACCACCTCGATCCCTCCAGCTGCGAGAAAAGCCCGGAAGTGTCCGGCAAGGTCCTCTGGGTAGGACGCGGCGACGGCCACCTTCCCGAGCCCGAGTGCGCGGGCCGCCTCGACGAACGCGATCGAGGTCGACGAGGCCGGGACGCCGAGACGCTCGCTGATCGCGGCAGCCTGGGCGGCGGCGCCGTCGCGGCCGTAGACGAAGCTCCCCGACGTACACGCCCAGATCACCGCATCGGGGGAGTGGACCGCGATCTCATCCGCGCCGGCGGCGAGCCTGGCCGCGGAGCCGGTGTCGAGAAGCGCCTCGACGGTGTGCTCGTCGCGGCCCATCGAGGTGTGGACCAGCGGCAGCCAGATCTCGCCTCCGAGCGCGTTCTCGAGGGTGGGGAAGTCGTCCTCGGCCGCGTAACCCGGGTAGAGCAGTCCGACGACCGGTGGGCGGGTCATGAGGCGTGCCCCATCAGGTTGTGGGCGGTCGGCGGGGTGCGCCCGACCATCCGGAGCGCGGCCCACATGGTCGCCCGGTTGGCGGAGATCACGGGCTTCCCGAGCTCGGCCTCGAGCCGGCCGATGATGTCGTACGTCGCCAGGTTGGTGCACGAGACGACGACAGCCTCGGCCTGGTCGGTGTCGGCGGCCCGGACCAGCCGAAGCGTGGTCTCGTCGGGAACCTCCCAGATGTGGTGGCTCAGGCCGAGGTCGCCCGTGCTCACCACGCTGACCCCGGCCTCCGCCAGGAAGCTGCTGAACCGGGCGGCGAGCGTGGCGTCGTAGGGCGTGGCGACGGCGACCCGGGTGACACCGAGAGCGGAGAGCGACTCGAGCACGGCGCCCGACGTGGTGATCGCCGGGGCGCCACCCGCCCGGCGCATCGCCGCGGCCAGTCGGCGCTCGCCGCGCCGGCCGTGGACGAAGCTGCCCGAGGTGCAGGCATAGACGTAGACGTGCGGCTCGGCCGCCGACAGGTCGCGGACGGCCTGCTCGAGGAGCGCGGTCTCGCTGATCTCCTCGGCCATCTCGAGGGTGACCGCGCGGTCGGTGTAGGGCGTCCGGGTGAAGAGCAGGCCGGTGTCCGGCGGGGCCCACCGCCACAGCTCGTGGTCGAGCACCATGTCATGGGGAACGACCACCGCGATGCGTACCGTCGGGGACATGGCCCCTCCCTAGGATTGTTGACAATCTGCAATCTGCCCTCCTAGCGTAGTCTCGGACTGTTGCGGACGTGTGTCGAGTGCGACGGAGGATTCTCTTGGAGCTGGCCCGGCGCCCCGCGATCACGATCCTCTGCCCGCCGGACGGCGGCAGACCGGCCGGGATGGAGAGCATCGAGGCCGACGCCGAGGTCACCTACACCGATGCCGAGGGTCTCGCCGACGCGCTCCGAGGAGCCGAGGCGCTGCTGCTGTGGGACTACTTCTCCGAGGCCGTTCGCGACGCCTGGCCGAGTGCCGACTCGTTGCGCTGGATCCACGTCGCCGCCGCGGGCGTCGACAAGCTGCTCTTCCCCGAGCTGGTCGACTCCGACGTCACCGTGACCAACGCCCGCGGCATCTTCGACCGTGCGATGGCGGAGTTCGTGCTCGGCTCGATCCTGGCCGTCGCCAAGGACATCCACCGCAGCCACGACCTGCAGGCCGCCAGGAGGTGGCACCGTCGCGAGACCCGGCTGATCAGCACCGAGACCGCGCTCGTGGTCGGCACCGGAGCGATCGGCCGCGAGACGGCGCGGCTGCTGCGCGCGGCCGGGATGGACGTACGCGGCGCCGGCCGCACCGCCCGCAGCTCCGACCCCGACTTCGGGGAGATCATCGCGAGCGCCGACCTGGCCGCCCACGTCGCCTGGGCCGACCATGTCGTCGTCACGGCCCCGCTGACCGCCGAGACCCGGGGCCTGATCAGCAAGGACGTGCTCGCGGCGATGAAGCAGGGCAGCCACCTGGTCAATGTCGGGCGCGGCCAGATCGTCGACGAGGACGCGCTCGTCTCGGCGCTCCGGGACGGCCCGCTCGAGGCGGCCTCCCTCGACGTCTTCGAGGTCGAGCCGCTTCCGCACGAGAGCCCGCTGTGGACGATGCCCGGGGTCGCGGTCTCGGCGCACATGTCCGGCGACTACGAGGGCTGGCGCGAGGCGCTGGCGCGCCAGTTCATCGACAACGCCCGGCGCTGGCTGAACGGCGAGCCGTTGGTGAACATTGTCGACAAGCAGCGCGGCTTCGTCGTGCCGGCGGAGACCGAGCGGACATGACCGAGATCGATCTCAGCGCCCTGACCGCCGCCGAGCTCGTCGACGGCTACCGCTCGGGAGCCTTCACCCCGCTGGACGCGACCCGGTCGGTGCTCGACACGATCGCGGAGCACGACCCCGCGGTGAATGGGTTCGTCCGCGTCGATCCCGACGGGGCGCTGGCGCAGGCGACCGCGTCCACCGAGCGGTGGCGCGCGAGGCGACCGCTCGGCGGCGCCGACGGGATACCGACCTCGGTCAAGGACATCTTGTGGACAGCAGGATTGCCGACGATCCGCGGCACCTGGCTCATCGACGAGGCCGGACCGTGGCCGGAGGACGCACCCGCGGTCGCGCGGCTCCGCGAAGCCGGCGCCGTCATCATCGGGAAGACGACCACGCCGGAGTTCGCCTGGAAGGGCGTCACCGACTCGCTCCGCCACGGCTCCACCGGCAACCCGTGGGACCCGGGCCTGACGTCGGGCGGCTCCAGCGGCGGAGCCGCCGCAGCGGTCGGCCTCGGCATGGGCCCGTGGGCGCTCGGCACCGACGGTGGCGGCTCGGTCCGGATCCCGGCCTCCTTCACCGGCACCGTGACGATCAAGCCGACCTACGGCCTGGTGCCCCTTTATCCCGCCAGCCCGTTCGGCACCCTCTCCCACGCCGGCCCGATGACCCGGACCGTGACCGACGCCGCGGCCCTCCTCGACGTGATCGCCGGCTTCGACTCCCGCGACTGGTCGGCCGTGCCCACGCCGCAGACCTCATTCCTGGCGGCGCTCGACGACGGCATCGAGGGGATGCGGATCGGGTTCTCGCCCACGCTCGGGTACGCGAAGAACGACCGCGAGGTCGAACGGCTCGTCCGCGCGGCAGTCGGCGTGCTGGAGTCCGAGGGCGCCCGCGTCGACGAGATCGACCCCGGCTTCGCAGACCCGGTCGAGGCGTTCGAGGTGCTCTGGTTCTGCGGCGCGGCGAAGGTCATCGACGCCTACCCGCCGGGCGCGATCGACCGGATCGACCCGCTGCTGCGTGAGGGCATCGAGACGAAGGGTCGCGGCTCCGCCGCCGACTACCTGGACGCCACCGCGGTCCGGATGGATCTCGGGCGGCTGATGGGGCGGTTCCACGAGACGTACGACCTTCTGGTCACCCCGACCATGCCGATCACCGCCTTCGAGCGCGGCCTGCAGGCGCCGGAAGGATGGCCCTCGGTGTGGTGGCCGAGCTGGACTCCCTACACCTACCCGTTCAACATGACCCAGCAGCCGGCGGCGAGCGTGCCGTGCGGCATCACGGACGCGGGTCTGCCCGTCGGCCTCCAGATCGTCGGCGCTCGCCACGACGACGCCCGGGTGCTGCGAGCGGCACGGGCCTACGAACGGGCGAGCGGTGAGCTGTTCGTCCGACCTGTCGACAATCCTCGAGGAGCCCGATGAGCCGCTACATCACCGTCACCCTGGAGCGCCGCGGCGTGTCCTGCCTCGCCCGCCTGCTCGACGAAGAGGCGCCACGGACCGCGGGCGCCGTGTGGGACGCGCTGCCGCTCAGCGGCCAGGTCTTCCACGGCAAGTACGCGCGCAACGAGATCTACCACCTGGTCCCTGCCTTCGCCGCGAAGGAGCCGGGCAAGGAGAACACCACGGTCACCCCGATCCCCGGCGACCTGTGCTACTTCGCGTTCTCCTCCGACGACCTCGGCAACCCGTCCTACGGCTACCCGGAGGACCGCGGGCCGGGCACGATGGCCGAGATCGTCGACCTCGCCCTCTTCTACGGCCGCAACAACCTGCTCATCAACGGCGATCAGGGATGGGTCCCGGGCAACGTCTTCGGCACGGTCGTCGACGGCCTCGAGGAGATGGCGAAGGCCTGCCAGGACGTCTGGATGAGCGGCGCCACCGATGAAATCCTCACCTTCGCGCGCTCCCACGAGGACGGCTAGGAACCGGACGGATTGGGTATCGGACGGACGTCTGGGTTTCCGTCGATAGGGTTTGGGCATGTCTTGGTTGGAGTGCAACACCCATCACTGGGACGACTGGTCGCTGGCCGAGCTCGTCGAGGCCAAGCAGGGGCAGCGGGTCAGCCTGGTGGTTCCGGCACGCAACGAGGCCGCGACCGTGGGCGACCTGGTCACCACGTTGCGCACCAGCCTGATGGAGACCTCCGACCTGGTCGACGAGCTTGTCGTCATCGACTCCGACTCCTCCGACGACACCGCGCGGATCGCCTCCGACGCCGGCGCCGATGTCTACGCCTCGGCCGCGATCCGGCCCGATCTGGGGTCCTATCCCGGCAAGGGCGAGGCGATGTGGAAGTCGCAGTTCGTGACCACCGGCGAGCTCATCGTCTTCATGGACGCCGACCTGACCGAGTGGGACACACATTTCGTACGCGGTCTGGTCGGCCCTCTTGTCAACAATCCGACGATCGAGCTGGTCAAGGGCTTCTACCGGCGCCCGGGCGAGCACGGTCTCGACGGCGGCCGGGTCACCGAGCTGGTCGCGCGCCCGCTGCTGGCGCTCCACCGCCGCCCGCTGCGGGACCTGATCCAGCCGCTCGCGGGGGAGTGGTCGATCCGGCGCTCGCTGTTCGAGCGGCTGCGGGTCCCGACCGGATACGGCGTGGAGCTGGCCGCGCTCGTCGACACCCTGGACATGCGGGGGATGGACGCGATCGCCCAGGTCGACCTCGGTCAGCGCGACCACAGCCACCAGGACCTCTTCGACCTCGGCCTGATGGCGACCCAGATCGTGGGCATGATGTCGCGGCGCCTCGGCACCGGTCCGGCGGGCGACGACGTCGAGATGCGGCAGTACATCCCGATCGACGGCTCCACCAAGGTGCTCGACCGGAGTGTCAGTCTCTTGGAGCGTCCCCCACTGAGTGACGGCGAGGGCGGTATGGTCGCCTGATGCTGCGCCTCGGACGACACGAATTCGGTGATGACGAAGCGCTGATGATGGCGATCGTCAACCGCACGCCCGACTCGTTCTTCGACAAGGGAGCGACCTGGGCCGAGGATGCGGCCTTCGAGCGCGTACGCCTGGTGGCCTCCCAAGGCGCCGAGATCGTCGACATCGGCGGGATCAAGGCCGCCCCTGGGGCCGAGATCGACGCTGCCGAGGAGAAGTCCCGCGTGGTCGACTTCGTCGCCCGGGTGCGGGAGGAGTTCCCGACGCTGGTCATCTCGGTCGACACCTGGCGTGCCGAGGTGGGCGACGCGGTGTGCGCCGCCGGCGCCGATCTGATCAACGACGCCTGGGGCGGTGCCGACCCCGAGCTCGTCGACGTCGCCGCTGCTCATGGCGCCGCGATCGTGTGCACCCACACCGGCGGTGTGACGCCGCGGACGCGCCCCTACCGGATCGAGTACGACGACGTGGTGCGCTCGGCGGTCGACGACACCGTCGCCTACGCTCAGCGCGCCCTCGACGCCGGTGTCGCCAAGGAGTCGATCGTGATCGACCCGGCCCACGATTTCGGGAAGAACACCTTCCACTCCCTGGAGATCACCCGCCGGCTGGGGGAGATGGTCGCGACCGGCTGGCCGGTGCTGGTCTCGCTGTCCAACAAGGACTTCGTCGGGGAGACGCTCGATCTGCCGGTCGGGGAGCGGCTCCTCGGCACTCTGGCCGCGACGTCGGTCTGCGCGATGGCCGGTGCCCGCATCTACCGGGTCCACCAGGTCACCGAGACCCGGCAGACCGTCGACATGGTCTGGACGATCGCCGGACGCCGCCGTCCGGCCCGAGCGATCAGGGGGCTGCAGTGACCCGCGTGGCGCTGGTTCCGGGATGTCTGGCCCTGCTGCCGGAGTACGCCTCGATCGACGACCCCGTCGACGAGCTCCGCTCCGCCTGTCTGGCCGCGGTGGCCTGGCTGGGCGAGGACGTACGCGTCATCGCCGGTGCCCAGGGCGCCCGGGTCGCCGCCGCCCTGCTGGCCGAGGTCGGCACGGCTCCGGTGACCAGCCGCGAGGCGGCGTACCTCATCGTCGGCAACGGCTCGGCCCGTCGCAGCGAGAAGGCGCCGGGCCACCTCGACCCGAGGGCCGCCGAGTTCGACGACCTGCTCGGCAAGGCCCTGACCACCCCTGACCCCGAAGCGCTGGGCGCACTCGACCAGGATCTGGCCGCGGAGCTGTGGGCCGACGTCCGCGCGATCGTCGAGGCCGCCGGGCTGCTGCGCGACGTCGAGACGGTGGCGGTCGACTACGACGACGATCCGTACGGGGTGCGCTACTGGGTCGCCCGCTGGGCGGTGCCTTCGGCCTAGTCGGGCTGGGCGAGCAGGTCGGTGAGGCCGGCCGCGTAGATCTTCGGTGTGACGTCGCCGAGCATGAGCCGCTGCAGGATGAAGCCGGGCAACAGGCCGGTGAGGACCATCGCGATGCGCTCGGGGTCGGCGTCCTTGCGGAACCGGCCGGCGTCGATCGCCGCCTCGGCGTAGGTGCGCCAGGCGTCGCGGATGCGCCTGGCCTCGGGCGCCATCAGGTCACGGACCTCCGGGTCGCGCGCCGCCTCGGCCCAGGTCTGTAGCGCGATCTTGGGCAGGTCGACGTCGAGCTCCTCGGAGAGGTCGAGGAGGTGCTGGGTCGCGGCCTCGATCGCCACCTCCGGCGGGGGAGCGGCGACCTCGGACCCGTGGGAGGGCGTGAAGCGGGTGATGGCCTCGGCGATCGTCGTCAGGCCGGACTCGGCGATCGCGCGGATGATGTCGTTCTTGCCGCGGAAGTAGGTGTAGACGGAGCCCGCTGACAGGCCGGACTCGTTGATCACCGCGGCCATCGTCGTCTTGTGGAAGCCGTCGCGCGCGACGCAGCGCAGCGTCGCCGCGATGATCTGCTGGCGCTTCTCGGCCCGGTGCTCCTCGCTGATCTTCGGCATGGCGGCAGCATACCTCAAAAGAAAACGAACATTCATTCTTGATAAATCCGGCGGGGTGGAGGAGAGTGTCCCTCAAAGAGAATGAACATTCGTTTTTTTACGAAGGAGTCGTCATGTCCACGTCAGCGAAAGCCGTGATCGGGGTCAGCCTCGGTCTGGTCACCCTGCTCACCCTGCTCATCACCGCGTTCGCCTGGCCTTCCAGCGAGATGGAGCCGCGTGCGCTGCCGTTGGCCGTTGCCGGTCCGGCCGAGGCGGTCGACCAGATCGAGACGCAGCTCGCCGCCAACGCGGGGGAGGACGCCTTCGACGTGACCGCGGTCGCCGACCGCGACGAGGCGGTCGAGGCGATCGAGGACCGCGAGGCGTACGGGGCGATCGTCGTCGGCCCCCAGGGCCAGGAGGTGCTGACCGCGACGGCCGCCAGCGCCAACGTCGCCCAGCAGCTCACCGCGATGGCGACCGCGATGGGCGCCGAGACCGGCACCGCTCCGACGGTGACCGATGTCGTCGCGGCGCCCGAGGACGACCCGCGCGGACTCGTCTTCGGCACCGCCGCCCTACCCCTCGCGCTCGGCGGGATCATGGCCGGCGCGATCACCTCGCTGGCGCTCAAGCGCACCCGCGACCGTGTGGCCGCCGCGTTCCTGATCGCGATCGGAGGTGGTCTGGCGATGACCGGAGTGATCCAGGGCTGGCTCGGCGCCCTCGAGGGCGACTACCTCGTCAACGCGGGTGTCGTGGCGCTCGGCATCCTGGCGGTCGCGCTGCCCATCGTCGGTCTGCGCCACTTCATCGGCATGGCCGGCGTCGGGATCATGGCGCTGCTGGTCATGCTCGTGGGCAACCCGCTCTCCGGCATCTCCTCGGCACCGGAGATGATCCCGTTCGGCTGGCTCGGCCAGCTCCTGCCTCCGGGGGCGACCGGCTCGGCGCTTCGCGGCCTGGCGTTCTTCGACGGCGCCGGGACCACCACGCCGCTGATCGTGCTCGCCTGCTGGGCCGGCGTGGGCCTGCTGCTCACCGTGCTGCCGCACCGCGAGAAGGGCAGCGCCGCAGGCGAGAGCGCCCAGCGGACCGAGCAGCGTGACCTCGACGCCGTGGCGCGGTAGAAATAGAGGGATGACTCATCCGCACGAGCCGGTCGGCGAGTGGTGGCGCGAGCAGGTGGCCGCGCTCCACCGCTGGGGCCGGCTCGTGCTGCGTGATGAGGAGGACTCGGTCCACCAGATGCGCGTGACCGTACGCCGCATGCGCAGCGCCCTGGCGACCTATCGTCCTCTGCTCGACACCGACCGCGCCGAGCCGCTCCGCGACGAGCTGAAGTGGCTGGCCGACCTCCTCGGAGACGTACGCGACGCCGAGGTGCTCCGCAAACGACTGCGCCGCTGGGCTGCCGAGCACGGTCCGGGACCGTCGGGTGTCGACGCGCTCCGGGCCTCGCTCGCCGAGCGTCAGGCCACGGGGCGCGCCCGGCTGCTGCCGGAGCTGGACGGCGAGCGCTACCGCGCACTGGTCGCAGGCCTCGCCGCCAGCGACGGTCTTCCCTGGGCAGACGGTGCGCCGGGCAAGAAGGCGCTACGCAAGCGGGTCCGCAAGAGCTGGCGACGTCTGGCGGCCGCGGTCGAGGCCGCCGAGCGCGCCGAAAGTCCTGCGGAGCGGCGCCGGCAGCTCCACGAGGCGCGCAAGAAGGCCAAGCGCACCCGCTATGCCGCCGAGTCGCTGCGCGAGGTCTTCGGCAAGGACGCCGAGCGCCTCGCCGACGCCACCAAGTCGGTTCAGTCGGCCCTCGGCGATCTCAACGACTCGGTGGTCATGATCCGGGCGATCGTGGAGATCCCGGCCCCCGACGACGTCCTCCTCGACTTCCTCGCGGCCGAAGAGGCAGCTGCCATCGACGCCGAAGAGCGGTTCGCCCCCGTCTGGAAGAAGGCGAACCGCTCGAAGGTCCACGGCTGGCTGGGTTAGCCGACGGCCTATCCGACCGGAAAGTCGAAGTAGGTGTCCGGGTAGGGCTCCTCGACCAGCGAGTAGTGCCACCACTCGTTGTCGTAGCGGCTGAACCCGCACGACTCCATCACCGAGCACAGGTGGGCCCGGTTGCGGGCCGCAGCCTCCGAGACGCCGGCGGCGCTGTGGTGGGAGACCTCGTCCATCAGGTCGTGGCCACCGCCCATGTCCAGCAGCGCACGCGTGGCCAGGGAGAACAGGGTCAGGTCGACGGTGCTGCCGCGGCTGTGGCCGGACCGGGTGGCGACGTACCCCTTCTCGAACATCTCCTGACGGGTGATCGCCGGGTAGTGGATGCGCTTGCGCTCCTCGTCCTGCGCGTCGAGCGGCTCCTCCGCCCAGCGCAGGAACGCGTCGACCGCGCGCTGGGGGCGGTAGCCGTCCCACAGCAGGATCCCGAAGCCGAGTGCGGCGGCCTTGTCCCGCGCCTGGGCGAGCGCGGCGCACAGCTCGCGGGTGCCGACGATCCGGTTCACCAGGTAGCCGTCGACCGGCTTGCCGGTGAAGTTGTCCCAGGTGGCGTACTTGCTGTCCCAGCGGATGCCCGGCACCAGCTCGTCGACGAAGACGAAGCCTTCCCTCATCGCGCCGTCTCCTCCAGTGCAAGGGCGACGGCACGGTCGAGGAACTCGGTCATCGAGATCCCCGCGGCCGCCATCATCCGCGGGTAGCGGCTGTAGGAGGTCAGCCCGGGCAGCGTGTTGACCTCGTTGAGCACGACGGTGCCGTCGGCCTTCAGGAACATGTCGACCCGCGCCAGGCCGCGGCAGCCCAGTGCGCGGTAGACCCGCTGCGCCTCGGCCTTGACCAGCTCCCGCGCCTCGGCCGGGATGTCGGCCGGCACGATGAAGGTCGCGTTCTCCGAGCCGGTCTCGGGGGCGTCCTCCTGGTGGATCTTGAAGAAGCCGTGCGAGAGCGCGACGTGGTCGACCTCGCCGGTGATCAGGTCGGAACCGTTGCCGAGGATCGCGCAGCCGATCTCCTCGGCCACGACGCCCTCCTCGATGAGCACCTTGTCGTCGTACTGCCGCGCGGTCGCCACCGCCTCGTCCAGCTCCGCGGCCGAGGTCACCTTGCTGACCCCGAACGACGACCCGGATCGGGCCGGCTTCACGAAGACCGGGTAGGGGAGTACGCCGGGGTCGCCAACAGTCTGCACAGTGTCGCCGGGGAACAGCGTCCAGAACGTCGGGGTCCGGATACCCGCATCGGCGACGACCGTGTAGGCCAGCGACTTGTCCATGCACAGCGCCGAGCTCTGCACGTCGCAGCCGACGTACGGGATCCCGGAGAGCTCGAGGAGGCCCTGGGTCGCGCCGTCCTCGCCGAGCTTGCCGTGCAGGACCGGGAGCACGACGTCGAGCCGGATCGTCTCGTAGTGTCCGTCCGCCAGGACGAGCAGCCCGTGAACGCTGCGGTCGGGGGAGAGCACGACCGGGCGGTGCGCGCCGTCCTCCCAGCTCGCCGCCGGACCGTCGCACAGCCGCCAGTCGCCGCTCTTGGTGATGCCGATCCAGTAGGTCTCGTACCTGTCGGCATCGAGGTGCTTGGCGACCTCCTGTGCTGACTTCACCGAGACGGGGTGCTCCTCGAAGACGCCACCGAAGATGATGCCGACCTTGAGCTTGGACATGCTGCTACCTGCTTTCGAATTCACGACAGTTCACGATGGAGTTCTCGACCGTGTCCATCAGGGCATGGTCGGTGAAATAGGCGATATGGGGGCTGACCAGCACGTTCGGCATCTCCTGGAGCCGTGCCAGCCAGCCGTTCGGGACCTCACGGCCCCGGAGGTCGGCGTAGAAGATGCCCTCCTCGCCCTCGATGACGTCCAGCGCAGCGCCACTCAGCCGCTCGTCCTCGAGGGCTTCGACGAGTGCCGGGGTCTCGATGAGCGCGCCGCGGCCGGTGTTGACGACGTACGCGCCGGGCCGCATCCGGCCGATGCGGCGCCGGTCGAGCAGATGGTGCGACTCCCCGGTGAGCGGCGCGTGGAGGGTCACGATGTCGCTGCGCTCGACCAAGGTGTCGAGGGTGACGTGCTCGACGCCGTCCGCTGCGGGCCGGGGCCGGACGTCGTGGGCGAGTACGTCGCACCCGAAGCCCCGCAGCCGGTCGATGACCGCCGCGCCGATCCGCCCGGTCCCGACCACGCCGACGGTGAGGTCGCGCAGCTCCCGGCCCCGGGTGGCTCCCGGCCGGTAGTCGTGGGCGTCCGTGCGCCGGATCGTCGCCTTCGCCTGGCGCACCGCCATGAGCATCAGCATCAACGTGTAGTCGGCGACCGAATCGGCTGAATAGGAGACGTTTCCGACCGTTATCCCGATGCTCGCCGCGAAATCGACATCGATGTGGTTGAAACCGATGCTCCGCGTCGAGATATATCGGATCCCGACCTTGTGGAGCGCGAGGAGAGTCGCGTTTGATATCGGCGTCTTGTGGCTGACGCTGATGCATCGGTTCCCGCGGGCGAGACCCGCGTTGTCCTCGGTGACGGGCTCGATCGTCATGGTCAGCGAGACCCCGTGGGCAGGCGCCAGAGAGTCGAAAATGCGCTTCTCATCAGGGGCGCAGCCGTAGACCGTGATCCCGGTGGTCGGAGAGGTCACGGTGTGCGTCGCCGGGTCGGTAGGCGCGGTCAGGGACGGCTCGTGGTAGATCATCCCGGCCAGCAAACCGCAGGAGCAGTTGCGGCCCCGTATGCAATTTCCGATATGCCGACGATAAGTTATCGTCCGCATATCGATTAGCGGATACGCAGTGGCAACACGCGATTTCGAAAACTGAGGGGATGATTCCCCTCAGCCTGGACGAAATAGCCTCGTTGGTCGGCGGAAAGGTCGTCGGTGACGGCTCCGTGACGGTCAGCGCGCCCGCCGTGATCGATGGCCGCGAAGCCGACCCGGGCGGCCTCTTCGTCGCCTTCGCGGGCGAGCACACCGACGGCCACGAGTACGCACCACAGGCCGCTGAGGCCGGCGCGGTCGCTGCGCTCGGCTCGCGCCCGACGGCACTGCCGACCGTCGTCGTCGACGACGCCCGGGCCGCGCTGCAGCGTCTGGCCGCTCATGTGGTCGCGCTGCTGCGTGACGAGCTGACGGTGGTCGCCGTCACCGGCTCCCAGGGCAAGACCAGCACCAAGGACATGATCGAGGCGGTGCTCTCGACCGCGGCACCGACCGTCGCAACCTCCGGCTCGTTCAACAACGAGCTCGGCGTACCGCTCACCATGCTGCGTGCCGACGCGACCACGAGGTTCCTCGTCCTGGAGATGGGTGCCCGCCACATCGGCGACATCGCCGAGCTGACCGGACTGGTCGCTCCCGACATCGCCGTGGTCACCAACGTCGGCCGAGCCCACCTCGGCGAGTTCGGATCGCGCGAGGCGATCGCCGTGGCCAAGAGCGAGCTGGTGCAGGGGATGGCAGAGGGCGGCACGGCCATTCTCCACGCCGACGACCCGCGGGTGCTCGCGATGGGCGACCTCAGCGACGGTCCGGTGCTGGCCTTCGGCGCCGGCGAGCGGGCCGGGGTCCGCGTACGCGACCTCTCGCTCGACCGGCTCGGCCGGCCCACCTTCACGCTCGGGCATCAGGGCGAGACCACCGTGGTCAGACTCCCGTTCGTCGGCGCCCACTGGATGCTCAACGCCGCCGCGGCGGCCGCGGCCGGGCTGGCCGCCGGCGTCCCGCTCGACCAGGCCGCGACCGCGCTGAACACCGCCTCGATCTCGAAGTGGCGGATGGAGCTGCGCGCTCTGTCCGGCGGCGCGACCCTCCTCGACGACTCCTACAACGCCAACCCCGAGTCCACCCGCGCCGGCCTGGATGCGCTCACCTCGATCGACGCCAAGCGCCGCATCGCGGTCCTCGGCGAGATGCTCGAGCTCGGTGAGGAGAGCCGCGACGCCCACCGCGAGATCGGGACGTACGCTGCCACCCGCGCCGACCTCGTCATCACCGTCGGCGAAGCCGCCGCCGTCATCGCGGACGGCGCGGACCGAGCCGGTGGCAAGGCACTCGCCCTACCCGACAACGCCGCCGCGATCGAGTGGCTCGGCAGCCACCTCGCTCCCGGTGACGTCGTGCTCGTCAAGGCCTCACGCGGAGCCCGCCTCGACCAGGTCGCCGCAGCACTGACCACTTCGCTGGATTCTGCAGCGCTTTCAACTGAAATCCCCGATTGTTGGCAGTCGGCCCAGACTCTGCACAGTGCGGAGCGTGATCGTCCAGATCATTGCCCGCGTGTCGGTGACGATTCACGAGGTGCTCGGAGAACTGCGCGCGACAGCGCTGGATGAGCGCGACAAGGGTGACAAGTTCGAGCGGCTGATCAAGGCGTACCTGAAGACGGATCCGGAGTGGGCTGCTCGGTTCTCTGACGTGTGGCTGTGGCCGGAGTGGCCGGGACGCCATGGGGTCTCGGACATCGGCGTCGACCTGGTCGCGAAGAACAGGGACCTCGAGGGTTTCTCGGCGATCCAATGCAAGTTCTACGAAGCTGGGAAGAAGGTCGCCAAGAGCGACATCGACTCGTTCCTCGCTGCTTCGATGCGGCCTGACTTCGGGTTCTCGCAGCGCTACGTCTTCGATACGGCGGCTGGGTGGTCGCACAACGTCGAAGCCGAGGTGCAGGGAGTGGTTCAGCGCGTGGACATCGCCTACCTCGACGATGCTGCGATCGACTGGGATCAATTTCGCTGGGAGACGCCTGAGATCGTCGTACCCACGGGCAAGAAGATGCTACGGCCGCACCAGGAGCGCGCTCTGGAAGATGTCTTCAAGGGCCTGCAGACCCACGATCGCGGCAAGCTCGTCATGGCCTGCGGAACGGGCAAGACGTTCACCAGCCTGAAGATCGCCGAGCATCTGGCCGGTGTCGGCCGGTCCGTTCTCTTCCTCGTCCCCAGCATCCAACTGCTCTCCCAGACTCTGCGTGAGTGGATGGCCAACGCTGAGGTCGAGATCCGTCCGTTGGCGGTGTGTTCCGACGTACGTGTCGGCCGCAAGACCAGCGGAGACGACGTGGACATGTCGACGATCGACCTAACCGAGCCCGCCACGACCGACGCCGATACTCTGACCGCTCGGCTCAATGTCGGTAGGCACGCGAAGGAGCGGATGACGGTCGTCTTCTCGACCTACCAGTCGATCGATGTGATCGCCGAGGCGCAGAGGAAGGGGCTGGGGGATTTCGATCTGGTCATCTGCGACGAGGCTCACCGCACGACCGGGGTGACCCTCGCCGGTGGCGATGACTCGGCGTTCGTCAAGATCCACGACAACCAGGCGATCGCGGCCAGGAAGCGTCTCTACATGACCGCCACGCCGCGGGTGTTCGGGGAGGACGTACGCCGCAAGGCCAAGGAGTCCGAGGCGATCCTCGCCGATATGAACGACGAGACCCTCTTCGGCCCCGAACTGCACCGTCTGGGCTTCGGTGATGCGGTCGAGGCCGATCTGCTCACCGACTACAAGGTCCTGGTGCTGGCCGTTGATGAGCAGTACGTCGCGGAGAACTTCCAGCAGGCGATGGCCCAGTCCGGGGAGATCAAGCTCGACGACGCGGCCAAGCTGATCGGCTGCTGGAACGGCCTCTCGAAGCACTTCCGGCAGGACGAGGCCGGCGACTTGGATCTGACGCCGATGAAGACCGCGGTCGCGTTCGCGAAGGACATCACGACCTCGCAGCTCGCCGCGGACAGCTTCCCGATCCTCGTCGATCGTGCGCTCCAGGACGAGGCAGGAGACAGGAGAGCGCTGCGGGTCGAAGCGCGTCATGTCGACGGCACCATGGGTATCCACGAGCGCAACGGACACCTGACGTGGCTTAAGGAGGAAGCGCCGCAGGACACCTGCCGCATCCTGACCAACGCACGGTGCCTCTCCGAAGGCGTCGATGTCCCCGCCCTCGATGCCGTTCTCTTCCTCACCCCGCGCGGCTCCCAGGTCGACGTGGTCCAGTCCGTCGGGCGGGTGATGCGGAAGGCGCCGGGCAAGGAGCTCGGCTACATCGTGCTCCCGATCGTGGTCCCCTCCGGCGTCACTCCGGAGGTGGCGCTGAAGGACAACGAGCGTTACAAGGTCGTGTGGCAAGTGCTCCAGGCGCTGCGGTCCCACGACGATCGCTTCCACGCCATGATCAACCAGATCGAGTTGAACAAGAAGCGCTCGGACCGGATGGTGATCGACAACGTCACCCCAGGTCAGGATGCCGAAAGTCTTCGAGGAAAGGAGGGCGCCGGCTCGGAGCAGATGGCCCTCGACTTCGGCTTCGAGGGCTTCCGCGACGCGATGTACGCCCGGATCGTCCAGAAGGTCGGCGAGCGGAAGTACTGGGACACTTGGGCCAAGGACGTCACCGAAATCGCCCAGAAACACGTCGTCCGGATCAAGGGCCTGCTCGCGGACAAGGAGTCGAACCAGGCCAAGGAGTTCGACGCCTTCCTCGCCGGTCTACGTGGCTCGCTCAACGAGTCGATCACCGACGCCGATGCGATCGACATGCTCTCCCAGCACCTGATCACGCGGCCGATCTTCGAAGCGCTCTTCGAGGGCTACTCCTTCAAGGACACCAACCCGGTCGCCCGGATCATGGAGCTCATGCTCGCCAGCCTAGACGAGCACCCCCTCGCCGCCGAGAACGCCCCGCTGGAGTCCTTTTACGACTCCGTCCGCCGCCGCGTCGCGGGCGTAGACAACGCGGAGGGCAAGCAGCGGATCCTGATCGAGCTCTACGACAAGTTCTTCGCCACCGCGTTCAAGCGGACCGTCGACAAGCTCGGCATCGTCTACACCCCGGTCGAGATCGTCGACTTCATCCTCCGCTCGGCCGACGACGTGCTCCGTCAGGAGTTCGGCCAGGGCCTCACCGACGAAGGCGTCCACATCCTCGACCCCTTCACCGGCACCGGCACCTTCATGGTCCGCCTGCTCCAGTCTGGTCTGATCCAACCCCACGACCTCGCCCGCAAGTATGCCACCGAACTGCACGCCTCCGAGATCCTCCTGCTCGCCTACTACATCGCAACGGTCAACATCGAGACGACCTACGCGGAACTCACCGGCGAGACCAAGGAGTACCTCGGCCTGGTCCTGAGCGACACCTTCCAGTCCTGGGAGCCCGACGACACCCCGGACTTCGAGATCTTCGCCGAGAACAACGAGCGCCTCCAGCGCGTCAAGGGCCTCCCGATCACCGTCATCGTCGGCAACCCGCCGTACTCGGTCGGGCAAGGTTCGGCGAATGACGAAAACGCCAACGAGGCGTACTCGGCGCTCGATGGCGAGATCGAGCGCACCTACGTGGCTCGATCGAGGGCGACCTCCCGCAAGGCGATGTATGACTCCTACATCCGGGCGATCAAGTGGGCGACCCTGCGGATCCAGGATCGCGGTGTAATCGCGTACGTCACCAACGGCGGCTTCCTCGACTCCAATACCGCCGACGGCATGCGCAAGACTCTTGCCGACGAGTTCTCATCGATCTACGTCTACAACCTTCGCGGCAATCAGCGCACCGCTGGCGAGCAGTCACGCAAGGAGGGTGGCAAGGTCTTCGGTGGAGGCAGCCGAGCCACAGTCGCCATTACTGTGCTCGTCAAGAACCCAACGGCAACGGGTGCCGCCGCGATTCATTACACCGACATCGGCGACTACCTCACGGCTGAACAGAAGCTCGCAAAGGTCGCGGCCGCCGGGACGATCACGGGGCTCGAATCCGTCACTCGCATCTCGCCGAATGAGCACGGCGATTGGCTCAACCAGCGGTCCGGCTCCCTTGACGAATACCTCCCTATCGGCGCGAAGAGTGCCGACTCGGTCTTCGAGCGCTACTCGAAGGGACTGAACACTGCGCGATCTCAGTGGGCATACGGGTCGTCACGCGCAGCCGTGATCGGCACCGTCGAGCGAATGCTTGCCGCCTACGAAGCAGACCGGATCCGGATCAAGGCGGAGCCCGATGCCCGGCTCACAAGCGACGAATCCGCGATCAAGTGGAGTCGCAGCCTCAAGCAGTCTGTGCGCCGAGGACGGTCGATTCGCCTTCGCGAATCGGGCCTTCGACGGGCAGCGTTCCGGCCGTTCTTTGCTCAGTGGGCCTACTTCGAACGATCGTTCAACGATCAGGTGTACTCGCTGACGGAGTTCTTGCCATCCACAGGGGTTCCGAATACGGGAATCGTGCTGACTGACGTTTCATCGCACTATGAATTCTGCGCGCTTGCCGTCGATACGTTGCCGGACATGCACACGCTCGACACTGCCCAGTACTTTCCCCGCTGGCGCTTCGAGCAGGTGGACGACTCAGGAATGCTCGACCTCGGCGGCGATGGCGAGGTGGTCGACGGGTACCGCAAGATCGACAACATCACCGACGAAGCGCTGACACGGTTCCGGGCGAAATACCCCTCCGAGACGATCACGAAGGACGACATCTTCTTCTACGTCTACGGGCTGCTGCACAGCCCGGAGTACCGCGAGAAGTACGCGGCGGATCTGAAGAAGATGCTGCCGCGGATCCCGTTCGTGCGAGACTTCGCCGGTTACGCGGAGGCCGGCCGGAGGCTGAGCGAGCTGCACCTGGGGTATGAGTCGGTCGAGCCGTACCCGCTCGAAGGGCTCGACGTGGAGGCGGTCGGCGATCCGTACGACTTCTTCGCGGTCAAGCACAAGAAGATGGTCTTCGCGAAGGTGCGGATGGACGGGAAGCTGGTCGCGGACCGGTCGACGATCGAGTACAACGACCGGATCACGGTGTCGGGGGTCCCGGAGGAGGCGTATCGGTACATGCTCGGGAGTCGGTCGGCGATCGAGTGGATCATCGATCGTTACTGGATCAAGACCGACAAGGCCTCCGGCATCGTCAACAACCCCAACGACTGGTCCCGCGAGGTCGGGGATCCGCGCTACATCCTCGACCTGCTTGCGCGGGTCGTCACCGTCAGCCTCGAGACGATGAAGATCGTCGATTCGCTGCCTCCACTGGAGGTCATCTCGTAAGGATCGCGTCGAGCGAAGCTGGCGGCAACCGGCTCCTCAAAGTAAAGAACTGTTCGAGGTCGTTTAGATTGCAGCCAGCGCGGTAGGAGTAGCAGAGCACCCCACAATCTCGGGAGGACAGTTCCACGCAAGCCGAAGGCCAGACACGTCAGGCGATCCCGCCAGTCATGTACCTACCCGCATCACCGGGTAGCGGCTTCAATGGTGAGCCTGCCGAGATCGAGATGCGACGCCTGCTCGACGGGCGCGTTGCGCTCCTCGCGTACACCGCGCTGGATCGCCTGGCTGACTGCTGTGGATCCGAGCAGGCCTGGGTCCTCTACAAGACCGATCAGCTCGACGAGCTCAACAAGGTCAGCCCGTATGACGTCATCGTCATCGACCAGCCTCTGCCCGACGAGCTGCGGCGGGATGCCCAGTGAGCAAGGTACGGATCGATCCAGGTGACGGCGCGCAGATCGCGACCCTCCACAAGGAGGCGGCCTCGGGCATCGAGAAGACTGCATCCAGCTTGCCTGGAACGGTCGATGCAGGAATCGCGTCGGCTCTGATCAGTGACATCCTGGCGCAGTTGACCGGACACGCCGATCAGCTGTCGATCGCGAACGAGTCGGTCAGGAACATGGTCAGCAGCGTCGTCAAGGACCTGGACCAGACTGACGAAGAGGCCGCTGGTCCGCTCCGGCGCCTCAAGTCCAGCCTCAATCCCGGCGGCGAACACCCGAGGAGTCGGTAGCGATGGCGGGCATCGACACCCATGTACCCGGCAAGCCCGCCCAGGTCCGCTCCGCCGCCGACTTCCTCGGGAAGACTCTCAAGTCCGCGGTCGCCGACGCCGGAGAGGACAGTCAGCGGGCTCGTTCCAAAGCGCGCGACGGCTGGGAGGGGGAGTCCGGCGAGGCATACAGCGGACTGAGCAGCGAACTCGTCAAGGCGGCCGATCATCAGGAAGGGCACCTGAAGGAAGCGGGCCAGAAGTTCGACGCGTACGCCTACAAGCTCGAGGCCGTGCAGAACCGCATGGCGGATCGGCGTACTCGCGCAACCGGTGGAGGCCTGACGCTGTCGGGCGAGGTCATCACCGAGCCGGCACCCGCAGAGTCTCCCGGTGATCTTCCCGCTGGTTCGACGCCTGAGGAGTCTGCTGCCTGGGACCAGAAGAACGCCAAGTTCGAGGCGCAGAACAAGAAGATCGAGCTCTACAACGAGATCGCCAAAGAGGTCGAGGACGACAACAAGGACCTTCAGGACTGGGTCGACTCGAACCTCAAGAAGTTCTGGAGCACGGTCGACGGTCCGTCGCCGTTGGATGTGGTGATCGCCGCCATCAAGAAGCTCCCGCCGGCGATGACAGGGATGTACTTCGACACCAACGAGCGCCGGCTGACCAAGTACGCCAACCACACCCGCGCCGAGGCGGACCGCTTGCGCAGAGAGGCTGACGAGGCCGTCAGGAACCGTCGCTCGGGACACCCGGGCCGGCGAGCCGCCGGTGAAGCGACCGACGTACGAGGCAACCGCGCCACGGCGCGAGGCCTGGACGCCCTGGGCGAAGGCGCCGAGCGTGTCGCCCGCCGGCTTCCCGTGATCGGAACGGTCGCCTCCATCGGTTTCGCCGGCGCGGAGATCGCCAACGGCGAGTCTCCGTCGAAGGTCATCGTCGGTGAAGCTGCCGGTGTAGCCGGTGGTGCCCTCGGTGCCGCCGCAGTCGTCGGTGGTGCCGCTCTGATCGGCGTCGGCGCACCAGTCATCGCTGTCGCGGCTGGAGCGGCTGCGGTGGGTGTCGTTGTTGGTCTTGGGGCCGAATACGCTTATGAGAACTGGGTGTCAGATGAGACCCGCGAGAAGATTGATGATGGTCTGGAGGCTGTGGGCGATGCCATCACATTCTGGGATTGACGCAGCGCGAGGAAACCCGAACGGGCGGTTCGTCGCGCCACCTGTCCTGTCGAAGTCGGTGATTCGCGTCTACGCACTCATCGCGCTGGCGAGCGCGGGCCTCGGACTCGGCCTCTGGGTCCTCTGGATCTCCGGTTCGACCCCAGCTCGGATCGCTGCAGTGCTGATGGCCGCTGTCCTCCTGCTTCCGACCGCTGCGCTGGTGCGGAGCATGGCACGCCGCCGTTCCAAGGTCCTCGTGAGGGACGAGAATCCGGGTGAGGTCGTGCTGCGAGGGTCACGGTTTTTCGCGCTCGCGCTGCTGATAGCGCTGGTCGGCATCATCTTCTATCCGGTCGCGCTTGGCGTGGCGGTCTTCCGCGACGGGGTCGAGGAAGGGTCGGCGTCGATGTTCGGCGTCTCGTTCCTTGTCGCGCTGGCGTGCCTTCCAGTGCTCGTGATGGTGATGCTGGGCAAGTACAGGCTGAATCGCCTGGTCCTGACACACGACGTGGTGACGTACCACGGCTATCGCCGCTCATGGTCGGCACGGTGGGATGAGCTGGACAGGGTCGAGATCACCCCCGAGCAGAAGGTTCAGGTGCTCATTTCCGGGCGTGACACCGAGATTCAGGTTCCGCTGGGCCTCATGGCCAGCGGCCCGGTCCCGCTCGCGGAGTACGTCGACGATCTACTCCGTCATCCTGACCGACGGCCGAGCAAGTCTCCTCCGAGCTAGGCCTGCTACGGAATTCGCTATCCAGGCATAGCCACCACGTGGCCTGGTGCGGTCACACCGACCGCACCAGGCCATCGCTGTTGCTGGCCACCACGTTCGGCGCAGGTGTGAGAACACGGCGGCGCCACCACGGCCACGACAGGATCGCGGCGGCGGTGGCGCCGCCGGCGTTGAGGATGACGTCGTCGACCGAGGAGACCCGGCCGAGGGGCAACAGGTGTTGCAGGACCTCGATCGACACCGAGGCTGCGCCGGCCAGGAGCAGGACCCGCCACACCGAGCGGAGGGCGGGGAAGCGGATGGGGCCGAAGAAGCCCAGCGCACCGAAGATCAGCAGGTTGCCGACCAGGCCGATGGGACCCATGGTCGACATGTCCTCGAAGGGCACCAGGCTCACGTTGCCCGACAGGATGCCGTTGTTGCCGGGCAGCAACGTCAGCGCCACACCCGGCACGGTGCCGTAGACGATGGCGACCTCCGCCAACGAGTGGCGCCAGGCCTGCCGCCAGGCGACGCCGAAGACCCGGCGCACCACGGCCAGCACGGGCACCGCCAGCATGGCCACCGGGAAGGCCAGCACCGTCAGTACGACGATGCCGGTCTCCGTAAGCGCGCCCGATTCGTTCACGATCATCCGAGGTCCTCCCTGATCTTCCTGATCGACTCCGTCATCGATGCCGTCATCGGCTCCGCCGTCGCATGTAGAGGTCGAACGCGCGGTAGAGGATCGGCCGCAGCGGCAGGTCCCACTCACCGACGTACCTCACCGCCTCCCCGCCGGTGCCGACCTTGAACTGGATGAGCCCGACGTGCGGGTCCTCGGCGGACAGGGTCGGGGTGATGCCCCGCAGGTCGTAGACGTCGCAGCCGGCGGCCAGCGAGTCGCGGATCATCGCCCACTGACAGGCGTTGGAGCCACGTACGTCCCGCTTCTCCGTCGACGAGGCGCCGTAGACGTACCAGGCATAGCCTCCGACGCGGACATAGATCGTCGCTGCCACCAGGTCGCCGTCGTGGCGGGCGAGATAGAGCGCAACCCTCCCCGTTTCCTCGGCGGACAGCGCGGCGAACATCGTCTCGAAGTAGGCCAGCGGCCGCGGCGTGAACCGGTCACGCTCGGCGGTGTGCACGTACAGATCGTGGAAAGCCTTCAGGTCCTCGCCGCCGGCGGAGGTGGTGACCTCGACGCCTGCTTTCGCGGCCTTCTTGATGTTGCGCCGCCACAGCTGGTTCATGCCCCGGAGCACGTCGTCCTCGGAACGGGCGGTTCCGTCCGGGTGCCGCAGCCGGATCTCGTACGTGAACTGCGGCTGCCCCGCCCCGAACCCGTCCTCGGGGTTCTGCGGGATCCAGCCGGAGTCGCGGAGATACCGGGTCACCTCGGCGCCGACCGGGTCGGGCCGCCCGGGCAGGTCGGTGAGCCGCGTGACCTCGGGGTCGGCGATGCCCTCCTTCACCTGCGTTGCGCTCCAGGTGTCGGTCGGCACCGGGGGAGCGATCCGGATCGCGAAGGCACCCTGCGACCGCAGGTAGGAGACCAGTGGCGGGAACCAGACGGTGAGGCCGCCGGTCCAGTCGATGTCCGGGCCCCAGGGCAGATAGGCCAGCGTGTGGCCCAGCCGCGGCACCGGCCGGTGCAGCACCAGCCCGGCCCCGGCGAGCTGGTCGCCGGCGTACCAGCCCAGCGACTCGCTGCGCCACTCGGTCTTCACGTCTGCCCACGCCGGGGTCTGCAGGAAGCTGACCGACCGCCGCGACCGGACGTGGGCGAGGTGCTCGGCGGGACTGATCGGTCTGACGGTGAAGGTCACCGTGCCAGTCAACCCGTCGCGATGTCGTCAGGGCGTATGGCATTTCCGATACGTCGGCGATATGTCAGCGACCTAGGATGCAGAGCATGCGGGTGCTGGTGGTCGAGGACGAGCCGTTGATGGCGGGAGCGATCCGGGACGGGCTGCGGCTGGAGGCGATCGCGGCCGACATCGCCGGTGACGGCGACACCGCCCTGGAGATGCTGAGCGTCAACGCCTACGACATCGCGGTGCTCGACCGCGACATCCCCGGACCCTCCGGCGACGAGATCGCCAAGCGCATCGTCGCCGCCGGCACCGGGATGCCGATCCTGATGCTCACCGCGGCCGACCGGCTCGACGACAAGGCCTCCGGTTTCGAGCTCGGCGCCGACGACTACCTGACCAAGCCGTTCGAGCTGCGCGAGCTGGTGCTGCGGCTGCGGGCGCTCGACAGGCGGCGCGCCCACAACCGGCCGCCGGTGCGGGAGATCGCCGGGCTGCGGGTCGACCCGTTCCGGCGCGAGGTCTACCGTGACGGCCGCTACGTCGCGCTGACCCGCAAGCAGTTCGCGGTGCTCGAGGTGCTCGTCTCCGCCGAGGGCGGCGTGGTCAGCGCCGAGGAGCTGCTGGAGCGGGCGTGGGACGAGAATGCCGACCCGTTCACCAACGCCGTACGCATCACCGTCTCCGCCCTGCGCAAGCGGCTCGGCGAGCCTGCGATCATCGCGACCGTGCCCGGAGTCGGATACCGCATCGATGTCGACTCCTAGACGCCCGGGGATGAGCGTCCGGCTCAAGCTCACGTTGAGCTATGCCGGCGTCATCGTGCTCACCGGCGTCCTGATGCTCGCCGTCGTCTGGGTCTTCCTGCTCCGGTACGTCCCCGACGGGGTGTGGCTGGAATGGCCGGACCAGGCCGGCCGGCCGGGCGCGCCCTTCGTCCCGAACCGCTCCGACCTCGAGCGCGCCTTCGCCCCGCGGGCCGCGACCATGATGGCATTCCTGCTCGTGTTCGGGCTGGTGGGAGGCTGGATCCTCGCCGGGCGGATGCTCGCGCCGCTGACGAAGATCACCGAGGCCACCCGGACGGCGGCGACCGGGTCGCTCTCGCATCGGATCGCCCTCGACGGTCCCGGTGACGAGTTCCGCGAGCTGGCCGACGGCTTCGACGACATGCTCGCGAAGCTCGAGTCCCAGGTGGCCGAGCAGCAGCGGTTCGCGGCCAACGCGTCCCACGAGCTGCGTACGCCCCTCGCCATCACCCAGACCCTGCTCGACGTCGCCGCGAACGACCCGAACCGCGACGTCGACGAGCTCCTCGGGCGGCTGAGGCTGATCAACTCCCGGGCGATCGATCTCACCGAGGCGCTGCTCGTGCTCAGCCGTGCCGACCAGCGCTCCTTCGCCCGGGAGCAGGTCGACCTGTCGCTGGTCACCGAGGAGGCGGTCGAGACACTGTTGCCGCTCGCCGAGCAGCGCGGGGTGCAGATCGAGACCTCGGGTGACCCGGCCTCGGTCAGCGGCTCGCCCGCGCTGCTGCTGCAGGTCGCGACCAACCTGATCCACAACGCGATCGTCCACAACCTGCCCGAGGGCGGCACGGTCTCGGTCACCGTCGCCACCGGCGAGCGGAGCGTGGTCCTCACCGTCGCCAACACCGGCGAGAAGCTCTCCCGTGAGCTCGTCGCCACGCTCACCGAGCCGTTCCAGCGAGGCACCCAGCGCATCCACGGCGACCACGCCGGTGTCGGGCTGGGCTTGGCGATCGTCAAGAGCATCACCCGCGCCCACGACGGCAACCTCGCCGTCCTCGCCCGCCCCGGCGGCGGCCTACGCGTCTCGGTCGAGCTCCCCAGGGACTCGTGACGTGCTCGTCGGAGCTGCCTCGCCGGAGGGCTCGGGATAGAGCACCAGCACCAGGAGTACGCCGACGGCGGCTCCGGCCACCTGGGCGAGGATGAACGGCGGGGCGCTGCCCGGGGCGATCCCGGCGAAGGTGTCGGAGAAGATCCGGCCGACCGTGACCGCCGGGTTGGCGAAGCTGGTGGAGCTGGTGAACCAGTAGGCGGCGCCGATGTAGGCACCGACCGCCGGGGCGGCGAGGGTCGCGCGTCCGGTGCGGACCAGGGCGAAGATCAGCGCGACCAGGCTGGCGGTGGCCACGACCTCGGCGAGCAGGTGGGGACCGGTGGCTCGGTCCTTGGCCGACAGGGCCGTCTCGACGTCGAACATCAGGTTGGCCACGACGGCACCGGCGATCCCGCCCGTGCACTGCGCGAACGCGTACGCACCGGTCTCGGGCAGGGTCAGGCCGGTGCCGTCGCGGCGGCCGAGGAACCAGTCCGCGAGCGAGACCACCGGGTTGAAGTGAGCGCCGGAGACCGGGCCGAAGAGGAGGATCAGGGTCGCCAGACCGAAGACGGTCGCCAGGGAGTTCTCCAGGAGCTGGAGGCCGACGTCGCCGGGGGAGAGCTGCTCGGCGGCGATGCCCGAGCCGACCACGACGGCGACCAGCAGCGCGGTGCCCGTGAACTCGGCGAACAGCCGCCTGGCCAGGTCGGTCATGCGGCCCCACCCTGAAGGAGCACCTTGGGATTCGACATGTGCCTATATTGACGGATGTCGATGGGACCCAGGAAGTCGGGGCGTTCCTCAGCGGCTCCTGGCTCCGGTGCGCAGCAGATCGAGTGTACGCGGCTCGATCAGGGTGGAGAGGGCGACCACGCTGGTCGAGCGGACGACGGCGTGGGACTGGTCGATGCGGACGAGCACCTCCTGGAGCTTCGCGTGCGACCCGGTCGCGACCTTGCAGAAGACGTCGAACGACCCGGTCGTGACGTACGCCTCCAGCACCTCGGGGATCTCGGCGAGGTCGCGGCGTACGTCCTCGAGTGCGCCCTGGGAGATCTCCAGCGTCACGAACGCCTGGACCGCGTGGCCGGCCGCGGCAGGGTCGATCGTCGGTGCCCAGTCGCGGATCACGCCGGCCTCGGCCATCTTGCGCAGCCGGCTCTGCACCGTGGCGCGAGCGACGCCGGCAACCCGGGAGAGCTCGAGGTCGCCGACGCGAGGATGGGCGTGCAGCGTCTCCAGGAGAGTGACGTCGAGGTCATCGAGGTTCATGACTCGATGGTAGTCAGATTGCCTAGCTGCAAGCGGTAAAGGCTGGTCCGATCTGGCAGATTGACCAGTGCTCGGTGGTCAACTTGTTTGGTGTGATTCGGCCCACTTGACTTGCCCGCATGACGCTTGCAGACACCCTCACCAACCAAGAGAAGCTCGCCGGACTCGGGCTGGCCGAGCTGGAGCAGCTCGTCGGCCTGGTGGCCTACGACGACAGCTCTGACCCGTTCCCGGTCACCGGCTGGGACGCGGTCGTATGGGCCGTCGGCAACGCCACCCAGACCGCCCACTTCTTCCAGAGCGCCTTCGGCATGGAGTTGGTCGCCTACTCCGGTCCCGAGACCGGAAACCGGGACCACCACTCCTACGTGCTGCGCAGCGGGGGAGTGCGGTTCGTGATCAAGGGCGGCGTCGCGCCCGACAGCGAGATCATCGCCCACCACGCCCGCCACGGTGACGGCGTCATCGACATCGCCCTCGAGGTGCCCGACGTCGACCGCTGCATCGCGCACGCCCGCTCCGCCGGCGCCACGGTGCTCGAGGAGCCCCACGACGTGACCGACGAGCACGGCACCGTACGCGTCGCCGCCATCGCCACCTACGGCGAGACCCGCCACACGCTCGTCGACCGGAAGGCCTACGACGGCCCCTACCTGCCCGGCTATGTGGCCCGCACCTCGACGTACAAGAAGCCCGAGGGCGCGCCCAAGCGTCTCTTCCAGGCGCTCGACCACGTCGTCGGCAACGTCGAGCTCGGCAAGATGGACGAGTGGGTCGACTTCTACGGCCGCGTGATGGGCTTCACCAACATGGCCGAGTTCATCGGCGACGACATCGCCACCGACTACTCCGCGCTGATGTCGAAGGTCGTCGCCAACGGCAACCACCGGGTGAAGTTCCCGCTCAACGAGCCCGCGATCGCCAAGAAGAAGTCGCAGATCGACGAATACCTGGAGTTCTACCAGGGCCCCGGCGCCCAGCACCTCGCGCTGGCCACCGGCGACATCCTGGCCACCGTCGACGCGTTGCGCGACGCCGGGATCGAGTTCCTCAACACCCCCGACTCCTACTACGAGGACCCGGAGCTGCGGGCCCGGATCGGTGAGGTGCGGGTGCCGATCGAGGAGCTGCAGAAGCGCGGCATCCTCGTCGACCGCGACGAGGACGGCTACCTGCTGCAGATCTTCACCAAGCCGATCGGCGACCGCCCGACGGTCTTCTTCGAGCTGATCGAGCGCCACGGCTCCCTCGGCTTCGGCAAGGGCAACTTCAAGGCCCTCTTCGAGGCCATCGAGCGTGAGCAGGAGCGCCGCGGTAACTTCTGATCGCCGAATCTGTAGTTGTGGGCGACGAAACTGTGGTTTCGTCGCCCACTTCTACGGTTTCGGCGGGGGTCAGCCGGCCTGGCTGACCAGGCGGACCGGCGCGTTTCCGGCGCCGTAGCCGTCGTAGCGATCGCGCCGCTCGACGAGCTCGAAGAAGACCTCGCCGACGGTCTCTGTGTAGCAGTGCAGGTACTCACCGTCGGCGTCGCGGTCGTAGAGCAGGTCGAGGTCGCGCAGGGTGGCGACGAGGTCGTCGGCGAGACCGAAGCGGGCGACGAGGTCGTCGTAGTAGTTGCCCGGCACCTTCAGCGGCCGCAGCCCGCGCTCCCGGGCAGCGGCGACGACCTCGATGATGTCGCGGCAGGCGAGCGCGAAGTGCTGTGCCTGACCCTGCTGCCCGTTCGGGAGCAGGTTGAGCGGAAGACGTACGCCGCCGGCCGGTGAGCTCATCACCTGGCTGCGGACGAGGCCGGCGGGTCCGGCGACCTCCTGGGTCGGCTGCGGGGTCAGCGACAGCACGCTGGTGTAGAAGAGGACCGCCTCGTCGAAGCTGTGCCACGGTTGGACCAGGTTGACGTGGTCGATCCGCGCGGCGTTCCCGTCGGGGCGAGACACTCCGCCGTCGAACTCGCCGATCCAGTCCTCGGCGTGGGAGAGGAACACCTCGGTGCCGTCCGGGGAGGTGAAGGCGCGCAGCGCCTGCTCACCCGCGTACGTCCGCCGGTGGACCGGTGGCGCCATCAGCCGTGCGGCTCGCTCGGCGGCCGGGTCCGAGTCGGCGACGTCGAACCCGACGGCCGCGATGTGCGGCTCGGGGGAGGCGCTGGGCACGTCGTTGCACACGACGCGGGCCGAGCCCCACGTCCACAGCCGCACCTGCTTGCTGCGGTGGCGGCCGCCGAAGTCGAAGCCGAGCTGCTCGAGCAGCACCTCCACCCCCGACGTGTCCGCCGCCTTGATCTCCACGAAGTCGAACGCCTCCGGTGCGGTCACCTCGGGCAGGCGGGGGAGCGGGCCGGCCTCCTCGCCGAGCAGCTCGGCGGTGCGGTCGGCGAGCCAGCGCAGCGAGCGCTGGGCCTGGCGGGCGGTGCGGACCGGGTCGGTCTGCCGGAAGGTGTCGTTGAAGACCTCCAGCGAGAGCGGGCCGTCGTAGCCGGCGCGGAGCACGTGGCCGAGGAAGGCGGGCAGGTCGAAGCTGCCCTCACCGGGGAAGAGCCGGTGGTGGCGGCTCCAGGAGAGCACGTCCATGCTGAGCGCGGGCGCGTCGGCGAGCTGCAGGAAGAAGATCTTCTCGGCCGGGATGTCCTCGATCTGCTTGGGGTCGTGGCCGCGGGAGAGGATGTGGAAGCTGTCCAGGCAGATCCCGACATTCGGGTGGTCGGCCAGCTCGACGATGCGCCACGAGCGCCGGTAGTCGTCGACGAAACGTCCCCACGCCAGCGCCTCGTACGCCAGCCGGATCCCGTACGTCGCCGCCAGATCGCTCAGCCGCCGCAGCTGCCCCGCGGACACCTCGTCGTCGTCGACCGTTGCGGTGCCGACGTTGCTGCAGACCAGCATCAGGTCCATCCCGAGCCGCTGCATCAGCCGGAACTTCGCCTCGGCCCGGTGCAGTACGTCGCCGAAGGCCGCCTCGTCGACGCCCTCGGCGTCGCGGAAGGGCTGGTAGAGGTCGAGGGTGAGCCCGAGCCGAGACGCCAGCGCCCGGATCTCCTCGGGGGACTGGGGCGCGGCGATGAGGTCGGGCTCGAAGATCTCGATCGCGTCGAAGCCGGCTTCGGCGGCGGCGTACATCTTCTGGACGAGGCCGCCGCTGAGGCAGACGGTGGCGATCGAGGTGCGCATGGTTCTCCGTTCGTGGCTAATGTACGAAACGGTACATACATTGCCATGCCTTGGGAAGAGGGTCGTGCTCTAGGCTCGGGGCATGGTTCAGTCGCGTGATGCCGAACGCACCCGGTCCGAGCTCCTCGAGGTCGCGACCGAGGTGTTCTCGGAGCAGGGCTATTCGGGCGCCCGGGTCGACGAGATCGCCGAGCGCACCCGCACCACGAAGCGGATGATCTACTACTACTTCGGCGGCAAGGAGGGGCTGTTCCTGGCCGTGCTCGAGGCTGCCTATCGCCGCATCCGCGATCTCGAGCAGAGCCTGCACGCCGGTGACCTCGAGCCGGTCGACGCGGTCCGGCGAATCGCCGAGCTCACCTTCGACCACCACGTCGACCACCCCGACTTCATCCGCCTCGTCTCCGTCGAGAACATCCACCGCGGCCGGCACCTGGAGAAGGTCGAGTCGCTGCGCGAGCTCGGCGCTCCGGCGGCCACCGTCCTCGACGAGGTCCTCGCCCGGGGTCGCGCCTCCGGCGAGCTGCGGTCCGATGTCGATGCCGTCGACGTGCACATGATGATCAGCGCCTACTGCGTCTTCCAGGTCGCCAACAGCGCCACCTTCGGCTACCTCTTCGGCCGCGACATGCTCGCCCCCGACGTACGCGAGCGCCACCGCCGCATCCTCGGCGACATCGTCGTCGGCTGGCTCACCGCCCACTGATCCCCGGCCGATAGAGCCCGTTCCTGCACCGCGGGGACGGGCTCTTTGCCGTCTGGGGGTTGACGAGTCCGGGCACGATGTGATGCCCTTCACTCTCGTAACGTACTAGTTCGTACATTAAGGATCGCCCAGATGAAGTCTTCGTTTCTCGTCGGCCTGATCGGTGCGGGTGTCGGACCCTCGCTGAGTCCGGCGCTGCACATGCGCGAGGGCCTCGAGCACGGGTTGTCGTACGTCTACAAGACGCTCGACGTCAACGATCTGGGTGTCCCGGCCGAAGGCGTGGGAGGCCTGATGAGGGATGCCCGGCGCCTCGGCTTCGACGCGCTCAACATCACCCATCCGTGCAAGGAGCTCGTGATCGAGCACCTCGACCGGCTCGACGAGACCGCGGCCCGGCTCGGCGCGGTCAACACCGTGGTCTTCACCGACGAGGGAGCTGTCGGCTACAACACCGACACGACCGGGTTCGGCCACGCGCTGCGTACCGGGATGCCGGACGCCCCGCTCGGCACGGTGGTGCAGATCGGCGCGGGTGGCGCGGGCTCGGCCGTTGCGCACGCGCTCGTGAGCCAGGGCGTCGGCCGGTTGGTCATCGCCGACATGGACCTCGACCGTGCCCAGGCACGGGTCGAGGAGATCCGGCGTCACCACCCGGACAGCGCCGTCGAGGCGAGCCACGTCGACGAGCTGGCCACGCTCGTGCCCGAGGCCGACGGACTGGTCAACTGCACCCCGATGGGCATGGCCGACCACCCCGGCACGCCCCTCGACACCAACCTCCTCCGCCCCGATCTGTGGGTGGCGGACATCGTCTACCGGCCTCTGGACACCGCGCTGCTGCAGGCCGCGCGCGAGGCCGGCTGCCGGACGCTCCACGGAGGCCACATGGCGGTCTACCAGGCCGTCGACGCCTTCCGGCTGATCACCGGCATCGACCCCGATGCCGAGCGGATGCTCGCCCACCTGCGCGAGCTGGCCGCGGCCGGCTGACCCTGAAATCTCATCCACCACCCCCCACAACCCGCGGTCAGGACCGCGGGACGAACCCCGAGGAGGACCCGATGGCGGGACCTGTCACCGACAGCGGAGAGAACCAAGAAGGCAAGACCCCGGTCCGGGCAGCGCTGGCCAGCTTCATGGGCAGTGCCGTCGAGTACTACGACTTTTTCGTCTTCGGCTCTGCCGCGGCCCTGATCTTTCCGCACGTCTTCTTCCCCAGCACCGGCGACGCCGCGCTGGTGATGTCGTTCGCGACCTTCGCCTTCGCGTACGTCGCCCGTCCCGTCGGCGCGATCTTCGTCGGTCACTTCGGCGACCGGATCGGCCGCCGGAAGGTCCTGCTGTTCACCCTCCTGTTGATGGGTGGCGGCACGTTCCTGATCGGCTGCCTGCCGTCGTACGACCAGGCAGGGTGGATCGCGCCGGCGCTGCTGGTGTTCTGCCGCCTGCTGCAGGGGCTGTCGGCCGCCGGCGAGCAGGCCGGCGCGAGCTCGCTCACGCTCGAGCACGCGCCCGACGACAAGCGCTCCTTCTACACCTCGTGGACGCTGACCGGCACCCAGGGCGGCCAGATCCTGGCTGCGCTGGTCTTCATCCCGGTCGTCGCGCTGCCGGACGAGATCAAGTACGGCATCGGCTGGCGCATCCCGTTCTGGCTCTCGGCGGTCGTGGTCGTGGTGGCGTTCTTCATCCGCAGCCGGCTCAACGAGACGCCGGAGTTCGAGGAGGCCAAGGCCAACAACGAGGTCGCCAAGCTGCCGCTCGCGGTGCTGCTGCGCGACCACTGGGCCGACGTGCTGCGAGTCATCTGCTGTGCCTTCATCGCCGCCGTCTCCACGGTCTTCGGCAACCTGGCGATCGCCTACGGAGTCGCGGTCGGCATGGTCGACTCGATCACGCTGTGGCTGGTCGTCGCGGCCAACTTCGTCGCGCTGTTCACCCAGCCGATGTTCGGCCGCCTCGCGGACCGGGTCGGGCGCAAGCCGGTCTTCGTCTACGGCGCCGTGGCCAGCGCGGTGATGATGCCGTTCTACCTGCTCTCGATGAGCCAGGGCAGCGAGCTGCTCGTCTTCGCGCTCGCGATCGTCACCTTCTCCTTCGGCTACGCCGCCGCCAACGCCACCTGGCCGTCGTTCTACGGCGAGATGTTCTCGACCCCGGTGCGCTTCTCCGGCGTCGCGATCGGCACCCAGATCGGCTTCATGCTGGCCGGGTTCACGCCGTCGATCGTCACCGCTCTGGGTGGCGTGAAGGAGGGCGGCTGGGTCGTCACCGCCGGCTACACCGCCGTCGTCTGCCTCGTCGCCTCGGTCGCCGCCCTGACCGCACGCGAGACCAAGGACGTACGCACCGCCGACCTCGGTCTGCGGACCTCCCGAGCCCCGCAGGGCGCCGTCGCCTGAGGGTGTTTCCGCTGGTCGAGCCGCGAGGCCGTCTGCGGCCGAGCGTGTCGAGACCAACACGGCCCCATAGAGCGCCGAGGGGACTGTGTTGGTCTCGACACGCCTCCGCCTAGCGGCTCCGGCGGCTCGACCAGCGGCGTCACTTCTCGCGGCGGCGACGGTTGCGGCGGCGTAGGACGTCCTTCAGGTCCGCCAGCGGACCCAGGTGGCCGAGCTTCTCGGGGTTGGTGACCGAGCGGATCCGCTGGATCTGACCGTCGAGGATGTCCAGGGTCCAGGTGCCGAGGATGGCACCGTCGGCGTCGCGCATGATGGCGCCGGGCTCGCCGTTGAGCTCGCGCTCCTCCAGGCGGGCACCGATCGCGAGCAGCGGCGGCACTGCCGTGACGAGGAAGCGGGCGGCCCTTTCGGCGCCGAACCGGCCACCGACGCCACCGGCCACGCCGCCACCGTCGTTGAGGGTCTCGACGTCGGCGGCCAGCAGCGCCTGGAGCCGGTCGACGTCGCCGTCGCGCAGCGCGTCGAAGAACCGGGAGGCCAGCTCGACCCGCTTGCGCCGGTCGGCCTCGAACCGCGGCTTGCCGTCGTCCATGTGGCGCCGCGCCCGCGAGGCGAGCTGGCGGCAGGCTGCCTCGGAACGGTCGACGGCGGCCGCGATGTCGGCGAAACTGAAGTGGAAGACCTCGCGCAGCACGAAGACCGCCCGCTCCAGCGGGCTGAGCCGCTCGAGCAGCAGGAGCGCGGCCATCGACACCGAGTCGGCCAGCTCGGTCGCGCGCTCGGGGCTGGCGTAGATGTCCTCGTGCTCGTCGACGCGGGAGTCGGTCGGCAGCGGCTCGGGGAACCACGGCCCGACGTACGTCTCCCGTCGGACGCGCGCGGAGCGGAGCACGTCGAGGGAGATGCGGGTGACGACGGTCGAGAGGTAAGCCTTGAGCGAGTCGGGCTCGGTCGAAGTGGCCTCCAGCCGGAGCCAGGTCTCCTGCACCGCGTCCTCGGCCTCGCTCACGCTGCCGAGGATGCGGTAGGCGATCGAGAACAGCAGCGGGCGAAGCTCCTCGAACTCGATCTCGGTCTCAGGTGTCACGTTTCCTCCTCGGACGACATCTTCCACCCTGGGACGACGCAGCGCCCGAGGTTGTGACATCGGCCGGCGTGGGTTCCAGACTGCTCTCGTGGGTCATCTGATCGCGGCCGGACCGCGCCACTCGCTCGGTGTCTCCCAGGACGGCACTGTCGTCGCCACCGGTGCCGGAGCGTCGGGGGAGTGCCGGACGACAGGCTGGGCCGATGTCATCGACGTGGCGGCGGGCAACGTGCACACGGCACCGAACACCGGACGCTCCCACAGTGTCGGGCTCAGGTCCGACGGCACAGTGGTGGCGACCGGGTGGAACAACGAGGGTCAGTGCGAGGTGAGCGACTGGCAGGACGTGACCGCCGTCGCCGCAGGCTGGCGCCGCACTCTGGGCCTGCGCGCCGACGGGACCGTGCTCGCCGCTGGAAGGCTCGCCGAAGGTGCCGGCGACGTGAGCACCTGGCGGGAGATCGTCGCGCTGGCGTGCGGCGACTGGCATTCGGTGGGCCTCAGAGCGGACGGGACCGTGGTCGCCGCGGGGAACAGCCGCCGAGGACAGTGCTCCGTCGACGGGTGGACCGGCATCACCGCGATCGAGGCCGGCTACCTTCACACCGTCGGCCTGACCAGCGCGGGGCGCGTCGTCGCGGTGGGAGACCGCACCGGCGGGGCCTGCGACGTCGACGCCTGGAGGGATGTCGTCGCGATCGCTGCCGGGAGCCGCCACACCGTCGCCGTCACCACCGACGGCCGAGCCATGGCCGTCGGTGGCAACGACGCCGGTCAGTGCGATGTCGCCGGCTGGCGCGAGATCGTCGCGGTGGCTGCCGGGTCCAGGCACACGCTCGGACTACGGGCGGACGGGTCGGTCGTCGCCACCGGGAGCAACGACCACGGTCAGTGCGACGTCACCGGATGGCCGCCGATCGGCCGGTGAGCTAGCGGTTCTCGGCCAGGAAGGCGTCCAGGTCCTCGAGGTCGTCGGTGTTGATGTGGTCGACGCCGGCGGCGAGCAGCTCGGTCCAGACCGCCTCGTGCGCGGGACCGTCGGCGTCCGGCGTCGCCCAGAAGCGCACCCGGTAGCCCTGGGAGTGGGCGTGGTCGACGATCTCGTGGAGCTTGCGGCGCTCGGTCTCCGGCATCGGGCCGATGCCCTGCCAGGTGAACACCTTGGTCCAGTTGTCGCTGACGAGCGGCATCAGCGACGCCGGCATCCCGGAGCGGAGGTCGCCCATCCGACCGTCGTAGAAGCTGAGCCGTCGAGTCGCGCTCCGCATCGTCTCCAGCGGCCGGTCGCCGCTGATCACGGCCTCGACGGGACCGTCCTTGACGACACCGTTCTCGTAGCGGGTGAAGAGCTCCTCGTAGCCGGCGAGCTCCTTCTCGATCGCCGAGTACGTCGCCTCGCCGGTGTTCTTGATGTCGATCAAGAGCTGGAAGGTGCCGTCGTAGCCCGGGTAGACGTCGCGGCCCTTGCCCTTGACGAGCTCCTTGAGCGGGGCGAGGTAGAGACCCTCCAGCGTCCGCGCCGGGTCGAGGTCGACCGCGTCGTGCGCCACCAGGAGCTCGCCGTCGACCAGCCACACGTCGGCCTCGACGCTGGTGAAGCCGTGCTCGAGCGCGTCGAACAGCGGGCGCTCGTGCTCGTAGTCGTTGTGCGCGTGCGCCTGCGGGTGCGGCGTACCGAGCTCTGCGGTCGTACGCGTGGAGTCGGTCGTGCCCGCGGCGGCGGCAGCGGGGGAGAGGAACGCCGCCGCCGCGAGCACCGCGGTCAGGGAGCGGACGAAGGTACGCATCGGGATCTCCTTCGGTGAGGGTGGACCTCAACCTGTCCGGACCGCGTGATCCCGCGGCGACCGCCGTACGTCCCCTGCCTGAACTCCTCCCGACGGGCTAGCCGAGGCAGACGAAGAGGGCCAGCCCGGCGTACGCGAGGTTGACCACACCCCGGGTGATCACGCCGCCGGTGGTGTCGCTGGCGCGGGTCGCGTGGGAGGTGTGACGCAGGTCGTCGAGGTGGACGAGCGTGTAGGCGAGGAACATCAGCACCGCCACGGCAGCCGCCCAGGTGCGGGTGGCCGGGACCAGCAGGCCGATCCCGATCACCACCTCGGCGACCCCCGAGGCGTACACCGTCGCCCGCTTGGCCGGCCACCACTCGGGGACCAGCGGTTCCACCTTGGCGGGCGTGACCAGGTGGGCCACCCCGACGACGATGACGAACGCGGCCAGGAGCCAGGCGACGATGGTGACGGCCAGGCTCACCGACTCCGCTCCTTCGTCAGCGGCATGACGGCTGCCGCCTGGACCCGTCCCGCGCGGGAGCGGTCCTTGAAGCCGAACGCGGATCCCGGACGGCGTGCCTCCATCGACAGCGCCCAGACCGTGCTGCGGCAGACCAGCTCCTTGATCTTCGCGGCCGGCACGCCACGGATCCGGCCGGCGACCGCGGAGTCGTCGCGACGAGCGAGGTTCACCAGGCCGCGCTCGCGGCCGATACTGATGCACTGACCCACGAAGCCGATGCTAGTGGCCTCAGGGGTCCCACCGGCCAGTCGTGTGAGCACTGTCTCGCCGGCGAGCGGACCGAGCTGGTTGGCGGCCTGGCAGCTCATCCGGTACGCCAGCCCCGACGGCGCCGCGGCGTCCCCGGTCGCGATGATCCGGTCGTCGTCGACGCTGGTCAGGGTCTCGTCGGTCACCAGCCGGCCGAGCTCGTCGGTGGTCAGCCCGCTCGCGCGAGCCAGGTCGGGCGCGGCGAACCCGGCGGTCCAGATCGTGACCGAGCTGGGCAGCTCGCGGCCGTTGTCGAGGCGTACGCGACCTTCCTTCACCTCGGTCGCCACGGCTCCCTCGACGATGCCGACGCCCAGCCGCCGCAGATCGCGCTCGGCGACGGCCCGGCCCTTCTCGTGCAGCCATGGTCCGAGCCTGTCGCCACAGATGAGAGCCACGTTCCGGCCGGCCTCGGCGAGCTCGGAGGAGACCTCGATACCGGTCGGCCCGCCGCCGACGACGATCACCGGGGCGTCGGCCGGCGTGGTGTCCAGCACGGCCTTGAGCCGGTTCGCCTCCTCGTAGGTCGAGACGCCGAAGGCGTGCTCCGCGGCGCCGGCGACCCGGGTGGTGCCGGCGCTGCCGACGGCGTAGACCAGGTAGTCGTACGTCATCTCCTGCCCGCTCCCGAGGGCGACGGTCCGCGCGCCCGCGTCGATGGAGACCACGGTGTCGACCGCCAGCTCCACGCGCGGGCTGAGCACGTCGGTGTAGGCCACCACGGCCTCCGAGGTGCCACCGACGAGCTGGTGCAGCCGGATCCGCTCGACGAAGTGGTCGCGCGGGTTGACCAGGGTGATGTCGATGTCGTCGCGCTTGGTGAGCCGGTTGGCGGCCATCACACCGGCATATCCGCCGCCGACGACCACCACCCGGCTCCTGCTCGAGGTTCCTTGGTTGCTCATACCCCAAGGACACCCGTCCCGCGAGGTCTGTGACATCAGGAGACCGTGACGGTGAACCTCGCCTTCGATCCGTCGGAGGCCGTGATCGTGCCGCGATACGTCCCCGGCGATTCGTACGCATGCGCAGCCGTCACCGCATAGACCCCGGCGGCGTGGAGCGAGTCCCGGGGCTCCGAGGTGGTGAACCGTGCGGGCACCGGAGCCGAACCGTCCCCGAAGTCGACGGTCGCCGTGAGCGGTGCGGTCAGCGACGAGCCGCCGGTGCTGTCCGCGTCGTCGACCTTGTCGACGGCGACCGTGGTCCCGTCGGTCTTGGTCCCGGGGGCGGCGAGCAGTCCGACCGACACCGGTTCGACCGACCCGGCCGAGGCCGCAGCATCGGTTCCGGCCAGCTCCGTCGACCAGGCGATCTGCGGCCCGTCGTAGAAGTTGGTGCCGGCTGCGGCCAGTCGCGGACCGACCGAGGCGAGCCGCGCCGCGAAGTCCGACGGCGAGCGCAGCGACTCCGCGGTCCAGCCGGTCTCCCCGTGCGCGAGGATGCGCGGGAAGATCATGAACTCGGCCTGGTCGACGCCCCGGATCGTCTCGGACCACAGCGGCGCCTCGGTGCCGAGGATGTGCTCGTCCCCGACACCCGCGATGACCTCCTGGGGGCTCCAGTCGTAGTAGTGCGCGACGTCGCAGTCGCCCGAGCACGCCTAGGAGAGCCCGATCGGCGTCTTCGGGTGGTACTTCATGTCGAGGTAGGACATGTTGCCCGGCGAGACGAGCAGCTTGGCGCCGTCCTCGAGGACGGCGCGCTTGGCGTGCTCGGTCGTGCCGGCCCAGTACTGCACACCGTCGCCCGCCGTGAGCCCGGACTCGGCGTACTCGTTCCAGCCGATCGTCTTCTTCCCGAGCCCGTGGACGATCTCGAGCGCGCGCTCGACGAACGCCACGTAGCCCTCGTGTCCGTAGCGCTGCGTCATCGCGTGCGACTCGTCGCCGCCGACGTGCAGGAACTCGGACGGCGTGAGCGCGGCGAGCTGCGAGAAGACGTGCTCGATGAAGGTGTAGGTCGCCTCGGAGTTCGGGTCGAGGTAGGAGTAGCCGACGTCGATGGTCCCGTTGTGCGGCGCCACCGGCTCGTCCTCGGTCGCCGGGTGGCTCGACCCGGCGGTGTTGAGCTGCGGGATCGCGGCCAGGGCGGCGTTCGTGTGGCCGGGGATGTCGATCTCGGGGATGATCTCGATCTCGCGCTCGGCGGCGTACCGCACCAGCGAGCGGTAGTCGTCCTGGGTGTAGAACCCGGTGTGGCCGTCGGCGCTCTGGTACGGGTTGCCGAGCACCGCAGTCGCGCCCGAGACCCGGGTCAGCGCCGTGTAGTCGATGTCGTCGCCGGCCGCGCGGCCGGCGTTGGTGATCTCGATCCGCCACCCCTGGTCGTCGGCCAGGTGCATGTGCAGCACCGAGATCTTGGCCGCAGCTGCGGCGTCGATGACCTGCTTGACCTCGCCGACGTCGAGGAACGAGCGGGCGACGTCGAGCATGAGTCCGCGATAGCCGAACCGCGGCGCGTCCAGGACCGAGACCGCCGGCACCGTCCACGTCGTGTTGACGCGCGAGGGAGATGCGGCGAACGCCGGCAGCAGCTGCCGAAGCGTCTGGGTGCCGTTGAACAGCCCGTGCCGACTCGCACCGGTGACCCTGACCCCCTTGGCCGTCGAGGAGATCTTGTACGCCTCCGGGCTGTCCTCGACCTCGCCGAACCCGGCCTCGGGGTCGACGGTCAGGACGACATCGCGAGGGGTCGGTCTGCCGGTGACGACCGGGAGGTCGAAGCCGGTCGCCGGGCGCAGCTCGGCGGCCAAGAGGTCGCCGACCTCGTCGGCGTCCGTACCGCGGGCGACGATGCGGGACTGCCCGGTCAGGACGAAATCCGGCCCGCCCTTCGCGCTCACCTGGAGCGGCTTCGGCACCAGGCCCGGCAGGGGAGCGTCGGACTCGGCCAGGCGTTCCGCCTGGGGTCGAGCCGTGGCGGATGAGGTGGTCGACGCGGCGATGAGCACGGTGGCGACGCCGACTGCCAACGCCGCTGTCAGAATTTGGATAGAGCCCGAACGAATCATGCGCATGCCTCCATCGACGGCGAACTCGGTCAACCATCGAGGGTATCGGGGTCGGCGCTCCGGCGTTGCGAAAACCGGCGATCGTCAGGCCAGGGCGGCGACCGCGTCCGCCAGATCGTCGACGGACCTACGCTCCGGGAGGCTGCCGTCGGGGCCGAGGCTGAGCTGGAACCCCATGAAGGCGGCGTCGATGACATGGGCCGCCCGCTCGGCGACGACGGGATCCACTCCGGACTTGGTCAGATGTGCGATCAGTCCGGCGATCCACAGTGTGTTGGCGTCCTGGACCGCGGTGGCGTACGGCTCCCTGCCGAAGAGACCGAGCGCGGCCGCCTCCACATAGATCCGGCTGCACCGGTCGCCCTCCATCACCGTCCAGAGGTCGTAGACCGCGGAGCGCAGGTCTTCGGAGGGGGCGAGCGCGGCGACCTCGGCGACCGACCGCTCGTTGGAAGTGCGCAGCACGTCGGCGACCAGCTGGTCCTTGGTGCCGAAGTGGTAGAGCAGCACGCGGTTGCTGGTGCCGAGCTCGGCCGCCAGCGGGCGCAGGCTCAGGCCGATCAGGCCGTGCTCGTGGACGTAGTCGGTCGCCAGCTCGGCCCAGGCTGCGCGGCGCTGTGGATCCTTCGCGGGCGCGGTGCCAGCAGTCGTCATGCGGCGACTGTAACAACTGGCAGCATCCTTTTGTATCACCTGGAACAAATTTGTACCACCTGCAACAAATTTGTTCTCCAGGCCCTTGACCTGGCCCTTCGCGTCCGCGCAGGATCATCTGGAATTCACCCGCGGTTGCCTGTTGAGCAACCCGACGCCGGAGGTTTCATGAGCCAGATCTACATCGACGGGCGCTGGGTGCCCGCGCGTTCGGGCGACCAGCGGGAGATCCGCTGTCCAGCCGACGGCGCGGTCGTCGGGACCGTTGCGGAGGCTGGAGCGGAGGACACCCGGGCCGCGATCGCCGCGGCGCGGAATGCTTTCGACAGTGGTGTGTGGCCGGCGACGCCCGCGCGGGAGCGGGGCGACCTGCTGCTGAGGGTCGCCGACCTGCTCGAGCGGGACACCGCGATCATCGCCCGGGCGGAGTCGCTCGACACCGGGAAGCGCCTGGTCGAGAGCGAGTACGACGTCGCCGACGTGGTCTCGGTGTTCCGCCACTTCGGTCACGTCGCCGCCGAGGACGCCGGACGCGTGGTCGACACCGGGAACCCCTCCGTCAAGAGCCGCATCGTCCACGAGCCCGTCGGGGTCTGTGGCCTGATCACGCCGTGGAACTACCCGCTGCTCCAGGTGGCGTGGAAGGTCGCGCCGTGCCTGGCCGCGGGCAACACCTTCGTGCTCAAGCCCAGCGAGCTCACGCCGCACAGTGCGATCCACCTGATGAAGGTGCTCGAGGAGGCGGGCCTTCCGGCGGGTGTCGGCAACCTGGTCCTCGGCGAAGGGCCGACCGCGGGTGCACCGCTGTCCGAGGATCCCCGCATCGACCTGGTCTCCTTCACCGGTGGCCTCGCCACCGGTAAGCGGCTGATGGCCAACGCCGCCGCGACCGTCAAGAAGGTCGCCCTCGAGCTCGGCGGCAAGAACCCCAACATCGTCTTCGCCGACTCCGACCTGGAGACGGCCCTCGACTTCGCGCTGACCGCGGTCTTCCTGCACTCCGGCCAGGTCTGCTCGGCCGGGGCACGGCTGATCATCGAGGAGTCGATCAAGGACCGCTTCGTCGACAAGCTGGTCACGCGCGCCGAGCAGATCCGTCTCGGCGGCCCCTTCGACGAGAACGCCGAGACCGGCCCGCTGACCAGCAGTGCCCACCGCGACAAGGTCGAGGCGTACGTCGCCAAGGGCCTGGCCGAGGGCGCCACCCTCCGCACCGGCGGCAAGCGCCCCGACGACCCCGCGCTCGCCGACGGCTTCTACTACCTGCCGACGATCCTCGACGACTGCACCACCGACATGTCGGTCACCCAGGACGAGTCGTTCGGCCCGGTCCTCACCGTGGAGACCTTCACCGACGAGGACGACGCCGTCCGGATCGCCAACGACTCCATCTACGGCCTCGCCGGCGCGGTCTGGACCAGCGACGCCGGCCGCGCCGAGCGGGTCGCCGCCCGGCTGCGGATGGGCACGGTCTGGATCAACGACTACCACCCCTACGTGGCCCAGGCCGAGTGGGGCGGCTACAAGCAGTCCGGTATCGGCCGCGAGCTCGGCCAGGCCGGGCTGGAGGAGTACCGCGAGACCAAGCACATCTGGCACAACATCGACCCGAGCCCGCAGCACTGGTTCGCGCCGCGCACCCCCGAGGAGAAGTGAAGAAGATGACCCAGACGTACGACTACGTCATCGTCGGCGGCGGATCGGCCGGATCGGCGCTCGCCAATCGGCTCAGCGCCGACCCGTCGACCAAGGTGCTGGTGCTGGAGGCCGGCCACAGCGACTTCAAGATCGACCCGTTCATCCACATGCCGGCGGCGCTGCCGTTCCCGATCGGCTCCAAGCTCTACGACTGGGGCTACGAGACCGACCCCGAGCCCCACCTGGGCGGCCGCAGGGTCTACCACGCCCGCGGCAAGGTGCTCGGCGGCTCGAGCTCGATCAACGGGATGATCTTCCAGCGCGGCAACCCGATGGACTACGAGCGGTGGGCTGCCGACCCGGGGATGAAGGAGTGGGACTACCGCCACTGCCTGCCCTACTTCAAGCGCATGGAGAGCCGCTTCCTCGAGGACGGCACCTCGGGCGCCGACCAGTGGCGCGGTGGCTCCGGGCCGCTCCACCTCGAGCGCGGCCCCGCCTCCAACCCGCTCTTCTCGGCGTTCTTCGAGGCGGCCCAGGAGGCCGGCTACCCGCTCACCGACGACGTCAACGGCTACCGCCAGGAGGGGTTCGCCCCCTTCGACCGCAACGTGAAGAACGGCCGCCGCTGGTCCGCGGCCCGGGCCTACCTCCACCCGGTGATGAACCGCCCCAACCTCAGCGTGGAGACCTTCGCCCACGCGACCAAGATCCGTTTCGACACCTCCGGCGACGTCCCGCGAGCGACCGGCGTGGACTACGTACGCGGCGTCGGCCGCGCCCGCAAGCACCACTTCGTCTCGGCGAAGGAGGTCATCTGCTGCGGCGGCGCGATCAACACGCCCCAGCTGCTCCAGCTCTCCGGTGTCGGCGACGAGTCCCTGCTGCGCTCGCACGGTGTCGACGTCGTGCACCACCTGCCCGGCGTGGGGGAGAACCTCCAGGACCACCTCGAGGTCTACATCCAGTACGCCTCCAAGCAGCCGGTCTCGATCGCACCCGGTCTGGTCTGGCACCAGCGGCCCAAGATCGCCTGGCAGTGGCTCTTCCAGAAGAAGGGCCTGGGCGCGACCAACCACTTCGAGGGCGGCGGGTTCGCCCGGTCCAACGAGGACGTGGACTGGCCCAACCTGATGTTCCACTTCCTGCCGATCGCGATCCGCTACGACGGCTCGATGGCCCCTGGTCAGGAGAAGGGCCAGCACGGCTACCAGGTGCACATCGGCCCGATGTACGCCGACACCCGCGGCCACGTCCGGATCAAGTCCGCCGACCCGTTCGAGCACCCCTCGATGCTGTTCAACTACCTCTCCACGCCCAACGACCGGCGGGAGTGGGTCGAGGCCGTGCGGGTGGCGCGCAACATCCTCAACCAGCCTGCGTTCGCGCCGTTCAACGCCGGCGAGATGTCGCCGGGGCCGTCGGTGGAGACCGACGAGGAGATCCTCGACTGGGTCCGCAAGGACGCCGAGACGGCGCTGCACCCGTCCTGCACCGCGGCGATGGGCACCGGCGAGATGTCGGTGACCGACCCGACCTCGATGAAGGTGCATGGCACCGAAGGACTGCGGGTGGTGGACGCCAGCGTCTTCCCGTACGTCACCAACGGCAACATCTACGCGCCGGTGATGATGGTCGCGGAGAAGGCCGCCGACCTGATCGCGGGCAACACCCCGCTGGCACCCTCGGACGCTCCCTACTACCGCCACCGCGACGACTCGCCCCTGTGGCCGGCGGGAGACCCGCGCAACCAGATCTGAAACCCGATCGTGACCCAAAGCCGGCGCCGGGCGGACTAGCCTCCCGGGCACCCCAACCGGAGGAGACAGCTCATGCCGGAGACCATCGACCCGACGCGTACGCCCTTAGGTGAACCTGCCGCGGCCCCAGACGAGATCCCCTCGACGAAGCCGGAGCTGAACAAGACCGTCTTCTTCGGCTCCGCCGGGGTGGTCGTCGCGTTCACGCTCTTCGCACTGCTCGCGCCGGATACGGCGGGCACGGCGATCGGGCACGTCGTCGGCTGGATCTCGAAGTACTTCGGCTGGTGGTACTTCGCACTGGCCGCGGCACTGATCGCGTTCGTACTGTTCATCTGCCTGTCCCGCCACGGGCGGGTCCGGCTCGGTCCGGAGGAGTCCAGGCCGGAGTACTCGATGTTCACCTGGACCGCGATGCTCTTCGCGGCCGGCATCGGTGCCGACCTGATGTTCTACTCCGTGGCCGAGCCGGTCTCGCAGTACCTCACCCCGCCGACCGGCGAGGGCGGCAGCGTCGCCGCCGCCGAGCAGGCCGTGACCTGGACGCTGTTCCACTACGGCCTGTCCGGCTGGGCGATGTACGCCGTGATGGGCATGGCGCTCGGCTACTTCTCCTTCCGCCACGGGCTGCCGCTCTCGATCCGCTCGGCGCTCTACCCGATCTTCGACAAGCGGGTCCACGGCCGGCTCGGTGACGGGATCGACCTGGCCGCCGTGCTCGGCACGATCTTCGGCATCGCCACCTCGCTCGGCATCTCGATCGCGCTGCTCAACGCGGGCCTCAACGTGCTCTTCGACATCCCCGAGGGCCGCGGCGCGCAGGTCGGCCTGGTCGTGGTCGCGGTGCTGCTCGGCACGATCTCGGCGGTCTCCGGCGTCGACAAGGGCATCCGCCGACTCTCCGAGCTCAACGTGCTGCTCTCGCTGGCGCTGATGCTCTACGTGCTCTTCTCCGACGACACCGCGTTCCTGCTCAACTCGCTGGTGATGAACCTCGGTGACTACCTGGTGCACCTGCCCGGGATGAGCTTCGACACGATGCCGTACGACACCGTCGAGAACGGCGACGTCGGGGTCTGGAAGAACCTGTGGACCCTCTTCTTCTGGGCCTGGTGGGTCGCCTGGTCGCCGTTCGTGGGGCTGTTCCTGGCGCGGATCTCGCGCGGCCGGACGATCCGGCAGTTCCTGGTGGGCGTGATGATGATCCCGTTCGGCTTCATCCTGCTGTGGGTCTCGATCTTCGGCAACAGCGCGCTGGGCCGGATCCGCGGCGGTGACGCCGAGTTCGGCGAGATGACCAACGCCAACTACGCCCAGGGCTTCTACGCCTTCCTCGACAACTACCCCGGAGCGATCGCGCTGGCAGCGCTCGCCACCCTGACCGGGTTCCTCTACTACGTCACGTCGGCCGACTCCGGCGCGCTGGTGATGGGCAACTTCACCTCGCGCCTGCCGCACCCGATGGCCGACTGCTCGATCCCGGTCCGGATCTTCTGGTCCTTCGCGATCGGCGCGCTGACCCTCGCCCTGATGTTCGCCGGCGGGGATGCGTGGCTGACGACGCTGACAAACGCCACGATCATCATGGGACTGCCGTTCTCGATCGTGCTCGCCCTGGTCGCCGTCGGGCTCCACCGCTCGCTACGGCTGGAGTCGTTCAAGTCCGACAGCGTGCGCTACTCGCTGCCGTCCGCGATCTCCTCGGCGCGCCTGGTCGGAGCGACCGACGGCAACGTACGTCCTTCGCTCGCGCAGCGGCTGCGTCGCTCGGTGACCTATCCCACCGCCGAGGACACCGAGCGGTTCATCGGCACGGTCGCCAAGCCGGTCCTCGACGAGGTCGCCGCCGAGCTCTGCTCCCACGGGCTGACGTCGGTGGTGCAGGAGACCAAGGCCGTACGCGGCATCGCCGGTGTCCAGATCCACACCGATCTCGGGGATGCGCCGGCGTTCGTCTACAAGGTCACGCCGCTGCCCTGCTCAGCGCCGAGCTTCGCGGTCGGCCGGGTCACCGGCGACGTCTACTTCCGAGCCGAGGTACACCTCGCCGAGGGCACCCAGGGCTACGACGTCAACGGCTACTCGCACGAGCAGCTGCTGGGGGACGTGCTCGACCAGTACGACCGCCATCTCACCTACCTGCACCTCGTCCAGCAGGAGCAGCTGCACGCCGAGGTACCCGAGAACTCGCCGTCAGCGGAGGACGAAGTCAGCGGAGCAGATCGGTGAGGTCGATCTTGACCGGGAACGGCACCGGCACGTCGAGCCGGTCGCGGAAGATCCCGGTCGCCACGTAGGCGTTGGTGAGGTCGTCGCGCTCGTAGACATGGATCGCGGGCGCGCCGTCCTCGTTCTCGATACGCCAGTAGTTGGAGATGCCCGCCTCGGCGTACTTCTGCGGCTTCACCGACCGGTCGCGGTGAGCCGACTCCGGCGAGACCACCTCGACCACCAGCACCACCGAGTCGGCGTCGTAGTACGAGGCCTGGTCGGAGATCCGGGTCGTGCTCACCAGCACGTCCGGCTCCGGCCGGTTGCGGCGGTCGAGCACCACCGTCAGCTCCCGATCCACCTCGAACCCGTCGGGTGCTTGCGCTGTCAGCGCGTTGGTCAAGGCCGTGACGAGCCGACTGTGCCAGCGACGCTGCGGTGACATGTTGAAGACCAGGACTCCATCGATGAGTTCGGTATGACGCGGCGCCTCGACGAGCATGTCGAGGTCTTCGGAGTACCAACCCTCCTCACGAGGAGGGTGCATCCAGTCGGGCAGCGCGGCCATGTGTCGAGGATAGCGCCTGTCTCCTGGTGAATCTCGCGTAAGCGACTGTTCTTTGCAGACCTCAGCCGAAGTCGATGAGCCGCCCATCCGCATGCAGGACACATCCCCGCCCGATCCAGGCAACAGCGCGCTCCTTGAACCCGACGGCGATGTAGGAGTAGCTCGGCGGGACCCAGACGAGCTCATAGTCGACACCACCGAGAGCCTCCTCAGTAGGACGAACAGCATCACCAGAAGGGTCGAGGCTGCGTACGGCCTGCTCGACGGAGTCGAAGTACTTCCGGCCCTCCTCGGAGAGCTCCTTGGCGCACCAGATGCACATGCCCAACGACTCGATCTGCCCCGGAGAGGCCATGACCGGGGCGTCGAGGCCGAGGAGCTGGGGACAGGCCCGGACGTGCAGGAGACGACCCGTCGCATGTGCCACGAAGAGGGTCTCGGGGGTCTCGAAGGGCATCCCAGGAGACTAGGGGAGCAAGGCATGCCCCGGGAGGTACCCAGAGCAAAGTCAGGACGTTCGGCCCCCGTGATCCGTGTGGCTCAGGTCACGTACGATCCGGGGTATGGCGCATTACCAACAGCGCGGGCACATCCCGCCCAAGCGGCACACCCAACACCGCGACGGAGAAGGGAATCTCTACTACGAAGAGCTCATGGGCGAGGAAGGGTTCTCCTCGGACTCCTCCCTGCTCTACCACCGCCACATCCCCTCGGCGGTGAAGGACGTACGCATCTGGGAGCTGCCCGACCACGGCACGACCCCCAACCACCCGCTCCGCCCGATGCACCTCGGGCTCCACGATCTCTTCCCAGGTGAGGAGTGGAAGAGCCACGACGCGGTCACCGGCCGCCGGCTGGTCCTCGGCAACGGCGACGTACGGCTCCACTACGCGGTGGCGGGGGAGACCTCGCCGCTCTACCGCAACGCGATCGGTGACGAGTGTGTCTACGTCGAGTCCGGGACCGGAGTCGTCGAGACGGTTTTCGGTGACCTGATGGTGGGGGAGGGCGACTACGTGGTGATCCCACGCGCCACCACTCACCGCTGGGTGCCGGTCGGCGACGCACCGCTGCGGGTCTACGCGATCGAGGCGAACTCCCACATCGCCCCGCCGAAGCGCTACCTCTCCCGGTTCGGCCAGTTCCTCGAGCACGCCCCCTACTGTGAGCGCGACCTCCGGCTCCCGACCGACCCGCAGATGGTCGACGTCGACGCCGATGGCGTCGAGGTCTACATCAAGCACCGCGGCCCGGGCGCCGGCGGTATCGCCGGCTCGATCCACGTCACCCCACATCACCCGTTCGACGTCGTCGGCTGGGACGGCTGCCTCTACCCGTACGTCTTCAACATCGCCGACTACATGCCGATCACCGGCAAGGTCCACCAGCCGCCGCCCGCCCACCAGGTCTTCGAGGGCAACAACTTCGTCATCTGCAACTTCGTGCCGCGCAAGGTCGACTACCACGAGCTCGCGGTGCCGGTGCCCTACTACCACTCCAACGTCGACTCCGACGAGGTCATGTTCTACGTCGGCGGCGACTACGAGGCTCGCAAGGGCTCTGGGATCGGCATCGGCTCGATCACCCTCCACCCCGGCGGCCACGCCCACGGTCCGCAGCCGGGCGCGATGGAGCGCAGCCTGGGTGCCGAGTTCTTCGACGAGCTCGCGGTCATGGTCGACACCTTCCGGCCGCTCGAGGTCGGCGAGGCCGGCGCCGCGGTCGACGACGGCAAGTACGCCTGGACCTGGGCAGGGGGCCGCCAGTGACGTCGTGGCTGGACATCAAGGACAGTCAGTTCGGCCTCGAGGCGCTTCCGTACGCCACCTTCCGCACCACCGCGAATCCCACCCCGCGACTCGGGGTGCGGATCGGTGACCTCGTGCTCGACGTCGCCGCGTCGGCAGAGGATCTCGCCGCGGTGTGCGCGGGCGGGCTCGACGGCCTGCTCGCGGCGGGCCCGGAGGCGTGGGCGCAGGTGCGGGCGGAGGTGACCCGGCTGCTCAGCGACCCGACCTGCGAGGCCGAGGTGCGCCCACACCTGGTGCCGCTGGAGGAGGCCGACCTGCTGCTGCCGTTCACGGTCGCCGACTACGTCGACTTCTACGCCTCCGAGCACCACGCCTCCAACGTCGGGAAGATGTTCCGTCCCGACTCCGAGCCGCTGACGCCCAACTGGAAGCATCTTCCGATCGGCTACCACGGGCGCTCCGGCACCGTCGTCGTCTCCGGCACGGACATCGTCCGGCCGACGGGGCTGCGCAAGACCCCTGACGGGATCGTGGACGGTCCCTCGATCCGGCTCGACATCGAGGCCGAGCTCGGGTTCGTGGTCGGCGTCGGCTCCGAGCAGGGCACCCCGGTGCCGCTCACCGAGGCCGCCGACCACATCTTCGGGATCACGCTGCTCAACGACTGGTCGGCGCGCGACATCCAGGCGTGGGAGTACGTCCCGCTGGGCCCGTTCCTCGGCAAGTCCTTCGCCACCTCGATCTCGCCGTGGGTCCTCCCGCTCGCGGCGCTCGACGCGGCCCGGGTGAGCCCTCCGGAACGAGACGTTCCGCTGACCGGCTATCTGGACGACTCCGCGCTCGACCCCTGGGGTCTCGACCTCGCCCTCGAGGTGCGGCTCAACGGCACGCTGGTCGCCGAGCCGCCGTACGCCGCGATGTACTGGACCGCCCCGCAGATGCTCGCGCACATGACCGCCAACGGCGCGTCCCTGCGCGTCGGCGACCTGTTCGCCAGCGGCACGATCAGCGGCCCGGAGCCGGGCCAGCGCGGGTCGTTCCTCGAGCTCAGCTGGTCGGGAGCCGAACCGTTCAAGCTGGACGACGGCTCGGTGCGTACGTTCCTGGAGGACGGCGACGAGGTCACCATCACTGCCACCGCCCCCGCCGCGGGCGGCGGCCGGATCGCCCTCGGCGAGGTCAGTGGGCAGATCCTGCCCGCGAGGGAGCGGCCGTGACGTCGGTCTACGAGTTCACGCCCCGCTACTACGAGGTCGACATGCAGGGGGTGATGTTCAACAGCTGGTACCTCGGCTACGTCGACGAGGCGATGAACCACTACATCGACGCCCGCGGGGTGCCCTATCCCCGCTGGCAGGAGCTCGGGGTCGACGTCCATCTCGCCCATGCCGACCTCGACTGGAAGGCCGGCATCGGCTTCGGCGACCGGGTCCAGGTGGCGGTGCGCACCTCCCGGGTCGGCACGAAGAGCTTCACGCTCGAGTTCGAGTTCCGCCGCGGCGAGGACGTCGCCTGCGCCGTGTCGGTCGTCTACGTCGTCGTCGCGACCGACGGATCGGGCACGACCGCCATCCCGCCGGAGATCGTCGCCGCGATCGAATAGTCGCAAGAACGGTCAAGCGAGGCCCGGACCGTCGGTGTGAGACTCGTCGAGTGCACGAGACAGAAGAAGAGATCGCCGACCTGCAACGCCTCCTGGACGCCTCGATCGGCCGCGCGAGCGGCCATCTGACCGGCATCGTGAACGACGATCATCGCCTGAACGCCCGTCAGCTCGTCACCGAGCTGACGGGCATGAAGGTGTTGGTGCTGGCCACCGTGACCGCCCGCGGCGAGCCGCGGACGAGCTGCGTCGACGGCCACTTCCTGCACGGCCGCTGGCTGTTCGGGACGTCGCCCACCGCGGTCAAGGCCAAGCACATGCTCGCCCGCCCGGCGGTCAGCGCGACCCACGTCGACGGCGAGCGCCTCGGCGTCTTCGCCCACGGGCAGGCGCACGTGGTCTCCGAGGGGCCCGAGTTCGAGGCGCACAACGCCTACTTCACCGAGTTCTACGGCTCCGACCCACAGACCTGGGAGGGACCGGGCGTCGTCTACGCGACCATCGAGCCGGCCTGGATGGTCGCGTACGCCGCGGAGGCTGCTTCGTTTCCGGCGGGCTGAAAGACTTTACGGCCGAGTCGGCGCATCAGCCCCCTCTCGCTCGCTTCGCTTCGCGAGGCACGGGGGCAGATCCGCCGACTCGGCACCACTGGCAAGGCTTTTCTTGATCTCGGTCTTGAGCACCTTGCCGACCTTCGACCTCGGCAGGTCCGGCCAGACCTCGATCTGCTTCGGAGTCTTGACCGCGCCGATCCGCTCCTTGACGTACGCCTTGAGGTCGGCGACGTCGACCTCGGCGCCGGGCCGGGGGAGGACGACGGCGGTGACGCGCTCGCCCCACTTCTCGTCGGGCAGCCCGACCACGGCGCAGTCGGCGATGGCGGGATGGGTCATCAGCGCCTGCTCGACCTCGGTCGAGTAGACGTTGAACCCACCGGTGATCACCATGTCCTTGGCGCGGTCGACGATGTGCAGGAAGCCGTCCTCGTCGAGGAAGCCGATGTCGCCGGTGTGGTGCCAGCCGTGCGCGCTCGCCTCGGCGGTGGCCTCGGGGTTGTCGAGGTAGCCGCGCATCACCAGGGAGCTGCGTACGACGATCTCGCCTCGCTCCCCGGAGTCGAGCAGCGCGCCGCGCTCGCCCATGATCGAGACGGTCACCAGCGGCGCCGGACGTCCGGCCGAGGAGAGCCGCTCTGTCGCGACCGTCCCGTCCCCGCGGAAGTGGTCGGCGGGGGACATGGTGGCGATCATCATCGGCGCCTCGGTCTGCCCGAACAGCTGCGCCATGACCGGCCCGATCCGGGTCAGCGCCTCTTCCAGGCGCGTCGCCGACATCGGCGCCGCGCCGTACCAGAAGCAGCGCAGCGACCTGAGGTCCGTCGACGGCAGCGCCGGGTGGTCCAGCACGAGGTAGATCAGCGTCGGCGGCAGGAACGTGTGGGTCACCTGGTGGCGCTCGACGTGCTCGAGGAACGCCCCCACGTCCGGCGTACGCATCACCACGATCTTCCCGCCGAGGCACAGCACCGGGAAGCAGAGCACCCCGGCGGCATGGGTGAGCGGCGCGAGAGCGAGATAGGTCGGACGCTCGGGCGCACCCGGCCACGGATAGGCCATCAGCGTGATCGCCGACATCGTCTCCAGGTTGGTGCCGGTGAGCATGACGCCCTTGGGTCGCCCGGTGGTCCCGCCGGTGCCCACGACCATGGCGAGGTCGTCGACGGACGAGTCCGGCTCGAACGCGTCGGGTGAGCCGAGGAAGTCGTCCCAGCTGATCGCCCAGTCGTAGGCCGCGTCGAGGCAGACGAGCGTGGTCAGCTCAGGAAGGTCGCCGCGGATCTGGTCGACCAGGCCGGCGAAGGCCGACTGGAAGATCAGCGCCGAGCAGCCGAACAGGTCGAGGAGCTCTCGGTTCTCGGCCGCCTCGCTGCGCGGGTTGATCGGGCACCAGACGCCCCCTGCGCGGCTGATCCCGAAGACGGAGGCGAAGGCGACCGGATCGTTGGCCGAGAGGATGGCGACCTTCGCTCCCGGGGCGACGCCGCGGGCCCGCAGGCCCGCGGCGACGCGCACCGAGAGGTCGACGACCTCGGCGTACGTCCAGGTGTCGTCACCGCAGACGAGGCAGGGTGCGTCGCCTCCGAGCGAGGCACCCTTGTCCAGGTAGTCGACGAGGCGCATCCGGCGCCCTCAGCCCCGCTGCCGGGTCACGACCGGCTCCGCGACCAGCCCGAACGCCCGCAGCTGGCCGAGGAGTTCGCGGTGACCGAAGGCCTGGCAGCCCGAGGCGAACCCCACCCGTCGGGGCGGCTGCTGCAGCAGCGAGTAGGCGACGTACGCCTGCAGCAGCCCGGTCTGCTTGTAGTTCTGGTTGCCGTGGATGACACAGTGCGCGCGGCCCAGCGGGCCAGAGGCGTGCACCGAGTCGAGCGACTTGTTGAGCCGCGGGTTCTCGCGCGGCGGCATCTGGTTCATCACCTGGGCCGCGGTGGCGGTCAGTGCCTCGTCACGCTGCTCGGCGTCCATGTCCTTGGTCGCCTCCAGCGCGCCGGCGACGATCTGCGGGACCCCGTTCATCAGCGCGGCGTTGAAGACGCCGCCTTGGGCCTTGCAGGTGGCCACCTTGGGATCGCGGCGGTACCAGACCGGGTGCGAGGTGCCGCCCCAGGGAAGCGAGAGCGCGAGCTCGTGCTGGCCCGGGACGACGAGCGGGACCAGCCCGGCGGTCGGGTCGAACTCGACGTACGCGTTCTGCTCCAGGTAGTGAGCCTTCGAGGTGGCGGCGTTGACCAGGATCGTGCGGGTCGAGGCGATCGTGGGGGAGCCACCCCAGAAGACCGCGATGTCGAGGGTGTCGAGGCCGGGCTGCTCGAGGCAGATCTCGGCGGCGATCTCCCCGGTGGTGTACATCTGCGCGATGCCCGGCGCGAGCAGCAGCCCCTTCTCCGCATAACCGGCGCCGTACGTCTCTTCGCAGGTGATCAGCCAGTCCTGCTCGCCGGTGGTGTCGGTGTAGTGGACCCCGGCGGCCAGGGCCGCCTCCACGACCTCGGGACCGTACTTCGAGAACGGGCCGACGGTGTTGAGGACGACGCGCGCGCCGGTGAGCAGCTCGGTGAGCGCCTCAACGGTGTGTTCGACCTCGGCGACCTCGTAGTCGGCCGTCTCGATGCCGGGCACGTGGGAGGTCATCGAGTCGACGAGCTTGTCCTTGGAGCGGCCGGCGGCGACGAACGGCACCCCGAGCTCACGCAGGTATTCGCAGACCAGCCGGCCGGTGTAGCCGGAGGCGCCGTAGACGACGACGGGCTTGTTGTCGCTCATGGTCACATCCCCATTCCACCGTCGACCGGGAGGCCGACGCCGTTGACGAAGGCCGCCTGGTCGGAGGCCAGGAAGACGACCGCATTGGCCATGTCCTCGACGGTGCCGAGGCGTCCCGACGGGGTCAGCTCGACCACACCGCCGACGGCGGCCTCCGGGGACTCGAAGAGACCGAGCTGGGCGACGTCGTTGGCCAGCCCGGCACCCATCTCGGTCGGCACCAGGCCGGGGTAGATGCAGTTGACGCGTACGCCGTAGCCGAGCTTGCCGCTCTCCATCGCCGCCACCCGGGTCAGCCGGTCGACGGCGCTCTTGGTGGCGGAGTAGACCGAGATGCCCGGGAAGGCGATCGTGGCGGCGACCGAGGCGACGTTGACGATCACGCCGCCCTTGCCGGAAGCGCCGTCGGGCCGCATCGTGCGGAGCCCGTGCTTGAGGCCGAGGGCGGTGCCGAGCACGTTGACCTCGAGCATCTTCTTCACGTCGGCGGCGTCGAGCTCGGTGACGAGGCTGGTGATCTCGATCCCGGCGTTGTTGACCAGGATGTCGAGCCCGCCGAGGCTGTCGACCGCGGCGGTCACTCCGGCCTCCCACGAGGCGTCGTCGGTGACGTCGAGGTGCACGAAGGTGCCGCCGATGGACTCGGCCACCTTCACGCCCTGGTCGTCCTTCAGGTCGGCGACGGCGACGGTGGCGCCGGCGGCGGCGAGCGCGCGGGCCATCCCCTCGCCCAGGCCTTGGGCACCGCCGGTGACGAGCGCTGTGCGTCCGCTCAGATCGGTCATCTGTGACTCCTTCGTCGCTTTGGTGTCGCTGTGATCAGGATCACAGGCAATCGCGAATCTTGACGACTGTCAAGAGTTTTCTTGACGATTGACCAAAAAAGGTCGACGCCGCATCGAAAGATGGCTGCGAGGGGGTATCGTTGCGGCACATGACCCAGGTCGCCGCTCACAAGGCGTCTCGCCGCACGCCCGCCGACAAGCACGACGCGCGCCGCAAGGCGCTCGCCGAGTCAGCGCTGCGCACCTTGGGGGAGCTGGGCTACGCGCGCTCGAGCCTGCGCGAGATCGCCAACAACTCCGAGTTCAGCCACGGCGTCGTGCACTACTACTTCAGCGACAAGCTGGAGCTGATCGTCTACTGCGTGCGCTACTACAAGGAGACCTGCGTCCACCGCTACGACGGCGTGGTGGCCGAGGCGACCTCGCCCGAGGACCTCGCCGAGCGGTTCGGCGACAAGCTGGTCGAGACGATCGTCGAGGAAGCGCCGATGCACCGGCTCTGGTACGACCTGCGCTCGCAGTCGATGTTCGAGGAGAGCCTGCGCGAAGCCGTCACCCAGATCGACCAGAGCCTGGAGGACATGATCGGGCGGATCGTGGACCGCTACGCCACGCTCGCCGACACCGAGCCGGCCCTCCCCACGCACGTGGCCTACGGGATGTTCGACGGCATCTTCCAGCAGGCCCTGCTAGGCCATCTCAACGGTCGCGACGGCGCCCTGGAGGACCTGCGCGCGCAGGTCGTCGGGCTGATGCCGATGCTGCTCACGCCCAAGGCGTAGCGCTCACACCACCATCGCGACCACGGCCGCGGCGGCGAGGACCGTCGCGGCGATGCGCGCCCTCCCGATCGGCTCGCGCAGCACCAGCGCCGCCGACAGCGCGACCCAGATCAGGCTCGAGCTGCGCACCGCGGCCACCAGCGAGACCGGGGCGTGCAGCGTGGCGTACAGGCTGAGGACGTACGAGGCGGGGATCAGCACCGCGAGCACGGCCACGGTGCGGGCGTGGATCCTGAGCTGGCGCAGGCCCTCGGCGTACTTCCCCCGCACGATCACGCTCCACAGCACCACCTGGATGACGGTGCCGACGGCGTAATAGGCGATCGGGTCGAGGCCGCGCTCCACGACCACCCAGCCGTCGTAGGTCGTGTAGCCGGCGATCGAGGCGGCGATGCAGGCCGACCACAGCAGCGGCTTCGCCTGCAGCGAGCCGCGGGTGCGGACGGTCTCGAACAGCAGAGCTCCGACCGCCGCCGCCATCAGGAGTACGCCACCCCACTGCGCCCAGCTCAGCCACTGCCCGAGCACGACCATGCCGGTGAGCGCCACGACCACCGGTGCCAGGCCGCGGGAGAGCGGGTAGATCTGGCTGACGTCGAAGTCCTGGTAGGCGATCTGGACCAGCCCCATCGTCAGCGCGTGCATCGCGGTGCTGCCGAGCGAGAGCAGGAGGAGCTCGCCGGTGACCGTGATGCCGTGGCCGCGCACGATCATCACCACCGCGGTGACGGTGACGACCAGGCAGCTCTCCACGATCGCGACCGCCCACAGCGCCGGTCGTCCCGCCGGGGCGATGGTCTTCGACGCGGTGTTCCAGGCGGCGTGGGCGACCGCCGAGCCCAGGGCGAGAGTGACTCCGAGCAGCAGCATCCGGGTGAGCCTACGGCGTCGCTGCGCGCTTTGTGACCGAACTCCTCCTAGGCTGGGCCACCCCCGACTCCACGACACCGAGGACTTCTGTGATGGACCCCGTCGACCTGGCCCTGATGCTGCTCCGCCTCGCCGTGGGCGGCACGATGATCGCCCACGGCGTCAACCACTGGCGCGGAGGCGGCAAGATCGCCGGCACGGCCGGCTGGTTCGAGAGCCTCGGCCTGCGTCACGGCACCCTGCAGGCCTGGGCGAGCGTGGTGACCGAGATCGGCGCCGGCGTGCTGCTGATCCTGGGCCTGATCACGCCGCTCGCCGCTGCCGGGGTGGTCGGCGTCATGCTCGTCGCCGCCCTGCTCGCGCACCGCCCCAACGGGTTCTTCGTCTTCAAGGAGGGCTGGGAGTACGTCATGATCCTGGCAGTCGTCGCGGTCGTGCTCGGCGTCACCGGGCCCGGCACGATCTCGCTCGACTCCGCCCTCGGCATCGTCTACGACGGCTGGGTCGGCGGCGCGGTCGCGCTCGGCGCGGGCGTGCTCGGCACCGCCCTCCTCCTCGCCGCGTTCTGGCGGCCGGCGCGTCCGGAGGCGCCGGCCGCTGCTGCGGACGACGACTAACGCCGCGAGCGCACCCCCAGCCGCGCGGTCTCGCCGGTGGCGTCGCGCTCCAGCTCGGCGATGAGGGTGCGGGCGTCGTAGCGGCCCTCGTGGCGGTGCGTTCCGACGAAGAACGTCGGGGTGCCGCGGGCGCCGCTGTCGTTGGCCGAGGCCATGTCCTCGCGGACGTGCTCGGCCAGCGCCGGGTCCTCCAAGTCGCGCAGGAACTGCTCGACGTCGAGCCCGAGGACGCCGGCGTAGCCGGCGAGATCCTTGTGCTCGAGCTGGTTCTGGTGCTCGAAGAGGTGCTTGTGCATCTCCCAGAACCGGCCCTGCCGGCCGGCGGCCTCGGCGGCGACAGCGGCCAGCTCGGCATGCGGGTGCTGGGGGAGGGGGAGGTGGCGTACGACGTAGCGGATGCGGGAGCCGAAGTAGTCGCGGACCTCGTTGGCGGTGCCGGTGGCACGGGCGCAGAAGGGGCACTCGTAGTCGAGATACTCGACCAGGGTGACCTCTGCATCGACGTCGCCGTAGATGTGGTCGCGCTCCGGGTCGACCGGAGGAGTGAGGAGCTTCGGCAACGCGGCGTCACGCTGGCCGAGGAAGCGCGCGGCGACCTGGAAGATCACCCAGCCGAGCACCGAGGCGAGGACGACGGAGAGCAGCACGCCGACGATCGCGTCGCGCTGGAGCGTCTCGGAGTCGAAGGCGAGGGTGGCGATCAGCAGCGCGACCGTGAAGCCGATACCGGACAGCGCGGCGCCACCGAGGACATGGCCGCCGCCGACACCCTGGGGCAGTCGGCCGAGGCGCAGCCGCGTGGCGGCGTACGCTGCGCCGCCGATGCCGAGGGTCTTGCCCAGGACGAGGCCGGCGACGACACCCCAGGTGACCGGCGAGCGCAGCGCTTCGCCGAGCACCCCGTCGCGCAGGTCGACTCCGGCGTTGGCGAGCGCGAAGACCGGCACGATCAGATAGCTCGTCGGCACGTGCAGCGTCTCCTGGAGCCGCTCGTTGACCGAGATCGTGCGGGTCAGCTCGTCGCGGGTCTCGCGCTGCAGGGTGGGCAGCGGCGACTGCCGGAACGCCCGGAACCGCGAGGTCGCGACCTCCATCTGCGCCCGGGTCGGCTCCGCCGCCGGGACCAGCAGCCCGGCCAGCATGCCCGCGATGGAGGCGTGCAGACCTGCCCCGAGGGTCGCCACCCAGGCGATCAGGACGAGCAGCACGTAGGGCCCGGCGCGCCACACCTTCATCCGGTCGAGCACGAAGATCCCGACCAGGGCCAGTCCCGCGACCAGCAGCGGTGCGACCTCGAGATGCTCGGTGTAGGCGACCCCGATGACGCTCACCGCGACGATGTCGTCGATGACGGTCAGGGTGAGCAGGAAGATGCGCAGCTGCGTCGAGACCGCCGGCCCGACCAGGGCCAGCATGCCGAGCAGGAACGCGGTGTCGGTGCCGATCACGATGCCCCAGCCGTGGGCCGCCTCACCCGACGGGTTCAGCAGCAGGTAGATCAGCGCGGGCAGGGCGAGCCCGCCCGCTCCGGCGATCAGCGGCACCACCATGCGGCGGCGGTCGGTGAGCTCGCCGACGGCGAGCTCGCGGCGTACCTCCAGGCCGACGACGAAGAAGAAGACCACCATCAGGCCGTCGTTGACCCAGTGGTGCAGGTCCATCGAGAGTCCGACGTCCCCGAGCCGCACCGACAGCACGGTCTCCCACAGGTGCTCGTAGCCGTGCGACCACGGCGAGTTGGCCCAGGCCAGCGCGAGCAGCGACGCGATCACCAGCAGCGTCGCGCTCGTCGACTCCAGATGCATGAAGTGCCGCAGTGTCGCGCCGAGCTGTCCGGTCAGGTCCTCGTCACGCCGGCACTGCGTCTGCTGTTTCCCCACGGAACAAGCGTAGGCGTCGAGAGGGGTGCTGAGTGGGGGTGCCCACGAGAGAGTCGCCACAGGGGCAGAACGAATATCCAACAGATGCGTGACCTGTCATCCACATCGTCGTTAGCCACCGTGACGGCAGGTAACAGCCGGACGACAGCGTCGACACAGATGGCGCAACCCGGCTCCCGGCCGTTCATGGGGGCTTCCGGTGCATGCGTCCGGGTGTGGATGGACGCAAACGCGCACCTCGTGGACATAGCCCAAGCTAACTATGTCCAATAGGCCTTAAGGCTCATATTTTGTAGAGGATAAAGTCCTTTCAAGTCTTCCTTGAAAGTCCGGAGGGGAGTTAGATGGGCAACATGACAACTAGGCGCTCTCGGCCCGGCCGCCCTAGGCATGTTCCCGATTCAGGTACGACCTCACCGCGCGACCAGATCCTGGATGCCGCCTCGCGGCTGTTCGTCTCCCAGGGTTTCGCGGCGACGTCTACCCGCGAGATCGCCGACATGGTCGGCATCCGCCAGGCATCGCTCTACTACCACTTCGCGGGGAAGGACGAGATCCTCGGCGAGCTGCTCCGCCGGTCGGTCCGCCCGACCACGGACAAGGTGGAGAAGATCCTCAACCGCGTGCCACCGCTCGACTTCGAGACCGCGCTCTACCTGCTGGTCCTCGTCGACGTACGCACCCTGGCCGACGTGCCGCACAACGTCGGCATGCTCTACCAGCTGCCCGACGTGGCCAAGTGCGAGGTCTACGACGAGTTCCGCAACGAGCACGCCGAGCTGGCCGCGCACTACGCGGACCTGGCCAGCGAGGTCGCCTCGAAGACGGTGCGCGCGACGGTCAGCCGCAAGCAGCTGGGTGACCTGCTCATCCAGCAGGTCGAGGGCGTGATCAACATGCGCACCGAGGACCCGGACCGCAGGATCCCGTGCCGCGAGGCGTGGGCCATCGCCGCGACCTGCCTGCGGATCTGCGACGTGCCGCAGGAGAAGATCGACGCGGCCGCCCCGATCGCCATCGACCTGCTCCCGCAGTTCATCGACGACAAGGTGGTCGAGCCGGCCTGAGCCGGCCTCACCGCCGAAACCCGGTGGACTCGGGTGCGGAGGTAGGTTTCGATGTGGGCATGGCCCTCTTCGTCTCGCACACGACCATCGACTGCCACGACGCGTACACACTGTCGGAGTGGTGGAAGACCCTGCTCGGCTACGTCGATGTGGAGGGCGACCCGAACCTCCCCGGTCACGAGGAGTGCATGATCCTCGATCCGGAGACCGGCCACCGGCTGCTGTTCATCGAGGTGCCTGACGACCCACTGCCCGCCAAGCGCATCCACCTCGACCTGCGGCCGCGCACCGGCACGCGCGACGACGAGGTCGAGCGCGTGCTCGGTCTGGGTGCGACGCAGGTCGCCGACCACCGCGGGAAGTACGGCCCCGGGACCGGCTGGGTGATCTTCGCCGATCCCGAGGGCAACCAGTTCTGCGTGCTGCGCTCCGAGGCCGAGGTGGCCGCGCAGGAGGCGCAGGCGTCAGGGTCGTAGGCGCAGCAGCTCGAACATGCTGGAGAAGCCCTGGTCGCCGTGGCCCTGGGCGATCCGGCGGTCCATGAGCGACTTCACCTCCCGCATCCGGACGGTCTCGACGCCGGTCGACTCCCGGTGCCCGATCAGGTCGTCCATCAGCGCGGCCTGCACGTCGAGCGAGCCGAGGTCCGGCCCGTACGTCCCGCTCTTGATCGCGCCGGCCATCATCCTCAGCAGCCCGGCGTAGCCGTTCAGGGAACCGGCGAGCCGGTCGGTGAACGCCTCCAGGTCCATGCCCTCCGCCTCGACCAGGCTGAGGGTGTGCAGGTAGCCGATCAGGAACTCGTAGCCCATCGCGACCTGGGCGTTGAACTCGACGGCCGCGAACCCGGAGTCGGGTCCGTGGTAGGTGAGCGAGCCGAGCTCGGTGAGCACCGGCTCGACGGCCTCGAAGGCGTCGCGGTCACCGCTGAAGGCCAGCGAGATCCTGGACGTGCCCACGTCGGGCGGGTCTCCCATGACCTTCCCGTCGACGTACGCCGCTCCGTGCTCGGTCGCCCAGGCCTCATTGGCCCGCGCCTGTGCCGGCGAGCCGCTGGTCAGGCTGACCAGGGTGCGGCCCGAGGCGGCATCGCCGACGGACTCCAGGACGTCCTCGACCGCGGTGTTGTCCAGCAGGCTGAGGACCGTCACCGGACTCGCTGCCACGGCCTTCGCCGCAGTGGAGGCGACGGCCGCGCCGGCGTCGGCGAGCGCCTCTGCCTTGTCCGCCGTCCGGTTCCAGACCGTGGTCCGGTAGCCGCGCTCGAGATATGCCCGTGCGACCGCCGATCCCATGTTGCCCATCCCGATCACGGTGACGGCGGGTCGCTCGTTGGTGTCCGTCATGGTCTCAACTCCATCTCTCGTGGTGTGTAACCATCGTGAAAGATGAAGTTGACTTGAGGTCAAGGGAGTTCGGCGGTGCGGCTCAGCCCGTCGCGACCGGAACGTCGTGATTGCTCCACTGGCTCCACGACCCCGGGAAGAGGGCGGCGTCGTAGCCCGCGATCGCCAGCGCGGCGACCTCGTGGGCAGCGGTGACCCCGGATCCGCAGTAGACGGCCACGGGGGAGCCGGGCTCGACCCCGAGCGCGTCGAAGCGGGCGCGGAGCTCCTTCACCGGCAGGAAGCGGCCGTCGGCGGCCAGGTTGTCGACGGTGGGGGCGGAGACCGCGCCGGGGATGTGCCCGGCCTTCGGGTCGACGGGCTCGACCTCGCCGCGGTAGCGCTCGCCGGCGCGGGCGTCGAGCAGCAGGCCGTCGTACGCCTCGACGTGCTCGAACGGCAGCACGGGCAGGTGGCCGGGAGTGAGGGTCACCGTGCCGGGATCGGGCACGACGTCGGCGGTGGTCAGCGGGTGTCCCGCGGAGGTCCAGGCGCCGAGGGCGCCGTCGAGGAGACGTACGTCGGCGATGCCTGCCCAGCGCAGCAGCCACCAGGCCCGGGAGGCCGAGGTGTTGCCGACGGCGTCGTAGACCACCACGCTGTCACCCTCGGAGATGCCCCAGCGGCGGGCGGCGGCCTGCAGGTCGGCGAGCTCGGGGAGCGGGTGGCGTCCGTCGGTGGGCTCGCCATGGCCGGCGAGCTCGGTGTCGAGGTCGACGTAGACGGCACCGGGGATGTGGCCCTCGAGATAGGACTCGTGTCCGGGCGGGCCGCCGAGCTGCCAGCGTACGTCGAGGAGGACGGGCGGCTCGCTGGAGGCGAGCGCGGTCGCGAGGTCGTCGGCGCTGATGAGTACGTTCACGGGTTCGATTCTTCCAGGAACGAGGTCATGTGCTGGCCCATCCGGCGGCCTCGGCGCTCAGGTGTCGGCAGACGTGGGCGACGGCCGGCGACGGGTCGGTCCCGGTGACCAGCCAGAGCGTGTTGAGCGGACCGAGCCGGGGCTGGTGGAGGCGTACGACCGTGCCGTCGGCGAGCGCGCCGTCGACCAGATAGCGGGGCAGGACCGAGGCGCCGATCCCGGCCACGACGGCACGGAGGATGCCACGCAGGTCGGGCATGACCAGCGCGGTGCGGTTGGCGGGGCGCTCGTCGAACTCGGTGAGCCAATAGCGCCTGATGATCGGGAGCTCGGGGGAGTAGGCGGCCAGCGGCACGCCCGCGAGCGCCTGCACCGGGTCCTGCGCCAGGTCGGCCGGATCGACCTGTGCCGCGAGCGCCGGCGTCGCGACCAGGAGGAACTCCTCGTCCACCAGCGCGGTCGACCGCAGCCGCTCGTCGCCGGGGCGTACGGAGGAGACGACCATGTCGAGACGTTCGGCCGCGAGGTCGTCGAGAAGGTCTCGGGCGAGGCCGGTGGCCACCGACAGGTCGAGCCCGTCGCGCACCAGAGGCGCCAGGGCGGGCACGACGCGGGTGGACATCACGTCGGCCGCGCCGCCGATCCGGATGTTCGCGGGTCCGATCGGGGGCGCGGCGCCGACCGCGCCACGCAGCTGGTCGACCAGCGGGGTGATCCGAGCGGCGAGTGCGTCGGCCCGGCCGGTCGGCACCAGTCCGGTGCGGGAGCGCTCGAACAGGGTCGCGCCGATCTCGTGCTCGAGCTTGCGGATCCGCGCGGTCACAGCTGGCTGAGAGAGATCGAGGCGCCGGGCCGCGGCGCTGATCGACCGCTCCCGGTAGGCGTGCGCGAACGCTTCCCACAGATCGAGCGAGGTCATAGAAATCATTATGACCGGTCGGGTCCGTTAGGGAGTGAAGCGGCAGCGGATCGTCGTTAGGTCATCACCAAACCGCAACAAGGAGGAACTACTCGTGACACGCGTACTGATGGTCGTCTCGGCGGCCGACACCCTCGTCCTCGCCGACGGCAGCGAGCACCCCACCGGCTACTGGGCCGAGGAGGTCGCCGCCTCGCACGAGACGCTCGCCGGAGCGGGCGTCGAGATCGACATCGCCACCCCGGGCGGTCGGAAGCCGACCGTCGACGCGCTCTCGCTCAGCGAGCAGGGCGGCGTCCAGCCCGAGGACGCCGAGCGCTTCCGTGCCTACCTCGCGACGCTCGAGGACCAGCTCGCGAACCCGCTCGCCCTCGCCGACATCGACCCGTCGGCGTACGACGCCGTCTACATCCCCGGCGGCCACGCCCCTATGACGGACCTCGTCGAGGACCCGGCGCTCGCCGCGGTCCTGACCGGCACCGACTCCGCCGGCCGACCGGTCGTGGCGCTGTGCCACGGTGTCGCCGGTCTCCTCGCCGCCACCGGTGACGGCGGCTGGCTCTTCGGTGGCCGCCGGATGACCGGCTTCACCGACACCGAGGAGCAGCAGGGCGGCTACGGCGACAGCATCCCGTTCTCCGTCGAGCAGCGCATGCGCGCCGCCGGCGGGATCGTCGAGACCGGTGAGCCGTGGAGCGACACCGTCGTCGTCGACGGCACGCTGATCACCGGCCAGAACCCGCAGTCCAGCGTCTCCACCGCGAAGGCGCTCCTGGAGCGGCTCGGCTGATCGCCTCTCGCACCACGGAAGCGGCCCGGCGGCTGCGCGCGACCTTCTCGCTGCGCAGCCCCGGGCCGCCGTCGTCGCATCAGGAGGCGACTTCGCCGTCGGTGTCGAAGTCGGCCTCGATGATGGAGCGCTCGAGCTTGCTGAGCAGTCGGGCGAGCTCGTCACGCTCCTCCCGGGTGAGGTGGTGGAGGAGCGCGTTCTCCGCACGCAGATGGTCCTCGATGGCCCGGTTGATCAGCTCGAGGCCCTTGTCGGTGAGCTGGGAGTAGACGACGCGGCGGTCCTCGGCGTCGCGCTGTCGGGTGATGAGCCCCGCGGCCTCGAGACGGTCGAGCCGGAAGGTCACCCCGGCTGAGGAGAGCAGCGAGCCGCTCGCGAGGTCACGGCCGGCCTTGCGGTAGGGCGCGCCGGCACGGCGCAGCGCGGCCAGGACGTCGAACGAGGCGGAGTTGAGGTCGTGGCGGCCGAAGACCTGGGTCAGGACCGACTGGTAGCGCAGATAGATCCGGTGGACCCTCCCGAACAGCGCGATGGGAGAGGGGTCGAGGTCGGGGCGCTCGTGTGTCCACTGGGAGACGATCGCGTCGACCGCGTCATCGCCACCCGAGGGCTGATTGACGCTGGAACCGGTGTGACTCATGGTCGCAGTGTACGAGCCGACTCGGGCTCCGCGAGACAGGAAGTTAACACGAAGGGGGTTGACGCCGGTTCGTGACGCAGCGCACACTCTTAGGACTTAATGATTAAGCACTTAGGAATTACCGCCTGTCGAGTGCTGTGAACCGAAAGTTCCCCTCACATGGTCAATATCACCCCGGTGCCGCCGGCTGTCACGGCGGAGCAGATCAGTGCCAGGCTCGAGCGGCTCCCGCTCTCACGCTGGCACGTCAAGACCCGCGTGCTCGTCGGCGTGGCCACGTTCTTCGACGGTTTCGACCAGCTGATGATCGCCTACGCGCTGCCCGTGCTCATCCCGTTCTTCGGCCTGAATCCGGGCATGATCGCCTGGACGATCGCGGTGGGCGGCATCGGTATGCTGCTCGGCGCGCTCGCCGGCGGCTGGGCCGCGGACCGCGTCGGCCGGGTCCCGGTACTCATCGGATCGCTGGTGCTGTATGCGGTCACCAGCCTGCTGATGGCGGGCACCTCGACGCTCTGGCTCTTCCTGGTGCTGCGGTTCATCCAGGGGTTCGGCCTCGGTGCCGAGGTGCCTGTTGCCGCGACGTACATCGGCGAGATCACCCGCGCCCATCGGCGCGGACGCTTCGTGCTGCTCTACGAGCTGATCTTCCCGGCCGGCCTGGTCGCCTCCGCGCTGGTCGCGGCGTGGGTCGTGCCCACGCTCGGCTGGCGCTGGCTCTTCGCGCTCGGCGCCATCCCGCTGGTCCTGGTGCCGTTCCTGCGCCGCGTCCCCGAGTCGCCCCGCTGGCTCGCCGCCCACGGCCGCCTCGAGGAGGCCGACCGGGCCACCCGCCGGATCGAGGAGCAGGTCGCGGCCCAGAAGGGCGAGCTCCCGGATCCCGTGCTCAGCGAGGCGAAGGCGGTCAAGCAGGGCCGCGTACGCGTCACCGAGCTGTTCCAGGGCGTCTACCTGCGGCGCACCCTGATGCTCGCGGCGGCCTGGCTGACGGCGTACTTCGTGAACTACGGCATCGCCGCCTGGCTGCCCACGCTCTATGGCCGGGTCTTCCATCTCGATGTCGACACCGCGCTGCGCTACAGCGTCGCGACCAGCATCGCCGGCATCGTCGGCTGCGTCGTCATCGCGCTGACCATCGACCTGATCGGGCGCCGGGTCGCGATCACGGCCGCGATGCTCGGCAGTGCCGCGACGCTGTTCGTCCTCGCCTCGACGGGAGCGACCAGCGCCGGCTCCGTGCTCCTCTGGTCGGCACTGTCCGCGATGTGCATCTTCGCCGTGAACCTGGCGCTGTACGTCTACACCGCCGAGCTCTACCCGACCCGGATGCGCGCCCTTGGGTGCAGCGTCGGCGGCGCCTTCGGTCGCCTCGGCATCATCATCGGCCCACTCGTCGTCGGTGGCTTGATCGACCGCGGCTTCTCGATCGCCGACGTGTTCGTCGTGATGGGGGCCGTCGCGGTGATCGGCGCGCTCACCACGGTCGTGTTCGCGGTCGAGACCCGGGAGCGTACGTTGGAGGAGATCTCCCAGTGAGCGCCTCCGACGTTGCGGTGGACACGGTCGTCCCGGCCGACGAGGTCCTGGTCGCGGGGGAGTGGCGCCGCGGTGGCGGGACCGGATCGGAGAGCATCGACCCGGCCGACGGCAGCGTGATCACGACGGTGCACCACGCCTCCGAGGCCGACGTCGACGAGGCCGTCGCCGGGGGTGCGGAGGCTGCTGCCGAGTGGGGCCGGCGGCTGCCGCACGAGCGAGCGCGCCACCTGCACTGGATCGCCGACGGGATCGAGGCCTCGGCCGAGCGGCTCGCCCGGCTGCAGACCCGCGACACCGGCAAGACGCTCAAGGAGACCTCCGCCCTGGTGGCGAGCGCCGCGGGCACATTCCGCTACATGGCTGCCGCGCTAGAGACTTTCGACGAGGAGCTCACGACGCAGCGGGGCCCTTCGCTCACGATGAGCGTGCACGAGCCGATCGGCGTCATCGGTGCGATCACTCCGTGGAACTCGCCGATCGCCAGCGACGCCCAGAAGATCGCGCCCGCCCTCGCAGCGGGCAACGCCGTCGTGCTCAAGCCGGCCGAATGGACGCCGCTGGTCTCGCTCGCGCTGGGTCGCATCATCACGGACTCCGGGCTCCCGCCCGGCCTGGTCTCGGTGCTGCCCGGCAGGGGATCGGTCGTCGGGGACGCCATCGTGCGCCATCCCGGCGTCGGCAAGGTCTCCTTCACCGGAGGCACCACGACCGGTCGCCTGATCGCACACGCCGCCGCCGACAAGCTGATGCCGGTGACGCTCGAGCTGGGCGGCAAGTCCCCGACCATCGTGTTCGAGGACGCCGACGTCGAGGCCGCGATCGCGGGGGTCCTGTTCGGTATCTACTCCAGCTCGGGGCAGAGCTGCATCGCCGGCTCCCGGCTCTTCCTCCCGTCGGCCCGCGCCGAGGAGTTCCTTGAGCGCCTGGTCAAGGCGGTCGCCCGGCTGCGCGTCGGCCACGGGCTCGACCCGGACACCCAGGTGGCACCGCTGGTCCACCACCGTCACCGCGACAGCGTCGCGGGCCACGTCGACCGCGCCCGCGCGGCCGGCGGGGAGGTGCTGGTCGGCGGTGCGGTGCCCGAGGGTGACGCGTACGACGCCGGTGCCTACTACCTGCCGACCGTCATCGCCGGCCTGGACAACTCCTCGCCGACCTGCCAGGAGGAGATCTTCGGGCCGGTGTTGTCGGTGCTCACCTATGACGACGAGGACGACCTGGTCGCGCGTGCCAACGACTCGGTCTACGGGCTGGCGTGCGGCCTCTGGACCCGTGACTACCGCACGGCCTGGCGGGTGGCCCGCCGGATCGACGCCGGCACGGTGTGGATCAACACCTACAAGCAGTTCAGCATCTCCACGCCGTTCAGCGGCATGAAGGAGAGCGGTCTCGGCATCGAGAAGGGCCGTCGAGGGATCGCGGAGTACACGCGCCAGAAGAGCCTCTACTGGGGACTCGACGAGGCGCCACACCCCTGGGCCGGCTGACCCGGCGCCCCTGAAGGGGAGCGCGAGGTGATCTGGGCCACGGTTCCTCTTGACATGAAAAAGCCTAAGTACTTAAATATTAACCACTAAGAGAAAGGAGTCGGGATGTCGATCGCCACACTGCACTCGTTGCGCAGCGTCCAGCTGCAGGTGCCGACCCTCACCGAGTCGACGGACTTCTACTCCGAGGTCTGGGGCCTCTCGGTCGTCGAGCAGGACCATGACGACACCTGGCTGCGAGGCACGGGGGAGAACCACCACGTCCTGCAGTTGACCCGCGCGGAGCGCAACGGTCTCGGCGCCATCTCGTTCGCGGTGCGTACGCCCGCCGAGGTCGACGAGGCCGCCCGCCGGCTCGCTCTGCGCGGCATCCCGATGCTCACCGAGCCAGGTGCCCTGGACCAAGCGGGCGGCGGCTACGGCATCCGCTTCGCCGACCCGGAGGGCCGTGTGATCGAGCTCGTCGCCGACGTCCATGCCGTCAAGCCGCTCGACCGGGACCGGCCGGTCCCGATCGGCGTGACGCACGTCGTGCTCAACACCATCGACATCGACCGCGCGGTCGCGTTCTACACCGACGTCCTCGGGATGCGAGTCTCGGACTGGTCCGAGCACCAGATGGCGTTCCTGCGCTGCAACACCGACCACCACAGCATCGCCTTCAACCAGGCGGCCTGGACCTCGGTCAACCACGTCGCCTACGAGATGCCGAGCATGAACCACTTCATGCGGGGCATCGGCTCGCTCAAGCAGCAGGGGGTCACCCCGCTGTGGGGCCCCGGCCGTCACGGTCCGGGCAACAACACCTTCTCCTACTTCGCCGATCCCGCCGGGCTGGTGTGCGAGTACACCTCGGACGTCGCCCAGGTCGTCGAGGACCAGTGGCTGTGCAAGGTGTGGCGCCGGGTCCCTGAGCTCTCCGATCTGTGGGGCACCGCGGGCCCGCCGTCCAAGGACGTACGCCGCCACATGGCCGGTATCGAGGACGCGGGAGTGTTCGCCGACCGTCCCGAGCTGGCCGCCGCGTACGTCTCGATGCAGGGCCGCGACCTGATGGAGGTGGCCCGATGACGAAGGTCAGCATCATCGGCGCGGGCGCCATCGGTCGTCCCGTGATCGAGGCTTTGGTGGGCGGTGCGGTCGAGGACGTCGAGGTCGTCGGGGTCGTCAACGACACCCCGGTCGGCGAGTGTCCGGTGCCGCAGATCCGGCTCGCCAAGGCGATCGAGAGCAGCGATGTGATCGTCGAGTGCGCCGGCCAAGCGGTCGTCTCCCGGCACGGAGCCGAGATCCTCGAGGCCGGTCGTCACCTGCTGATCACCTCGGCGGGAGCGCTGGCCGACCAAGAGCTGGTTGCCCGGCTCCGGGCTACCGGACCGGGGCGGATGTTCATCACCTCCGGCGCCATCGGCGGCATTGACCTGCTGGTCAGCGCCGCCAGCCACGGTGCAGTCCACCGTGCCTCGGTGACCACCACCAAGCTGCCCGCGACCCTGCTGCAGCCATGGATGGACGACGAGACTCAGGCACGGGTCCGTGCAACCACCCAGCCGACGACCATCTTCGAGGGCTCCGCGGCCGAGGCGGCGCGTTACTTCCCGCGTTCGCTCAACGTCGCGGCCACCGTCGGGCTGGCGGTGGGCGACCTGGAGCTGGTCGAGGTCCGGCTCGTCGCCGACCCCGCCGCGGAGCTGACCAGCCATGTCATCGAGGCCGACGCGGACGCCGGCAGCTACCGGTTCGAGATCCGCAACCACCCCTCGGCCGCCAACCCGCGTACGAGCGGCGTCGTCTCACGAGCCGTCGTCCGGTCCCTGTCCATGCTCGTCGGCCGCCCGGTCGGCGCGGTCAGCATCATCTGAGGCCGCGATGACGACCACCACGCTCCGTACGACCGGGGTCCACGTCGAGGACACCGGCACCGGCCCGACGATCCTGTGCCTGCACGGCATCGGGTCCAGCTCGGCCTCGTTCGCGCCGCAGATCGCTGCGCTGGCGGGCGAGTTCCGGCTGCTGGCCTGGGACGCCCCCGGCTATGCCCGCTCCGCCGTCCCCGAGGCCGAGCTCGACCTCGACGGTTTCGCCGACGCGGCGGCCGCCGTCATCGAGGAGTACGCAGAGGCCGGCCCGGTCCACGTCCTGGGGGTCTCCTGGGGCGGGGTCATCGCGGTCCGGCTCGCCTCCCGCCACCCCGAGCTGGTCCGAAGCCTCGTGCTCGCCGACGCGAGCCGCGGCTCCGGCACCTCTGCGGAGAAGGCCGCGGCGATGCGCACGCGTGCCGCCGAGCTGGGCTCGGCCGGCAGCGCTGCCTTTGCCGGCGGCCGCGGGCCGCGGCTCGTCAGCTCCGATGCCCCGGGTGAGCTGGTCGACCGGGTCGTCGCCACGATGCGCGACTCGATCCGGCTCCCGGGCTACGGCCTCGCCGCCGAGTCGATGGCCGCCACCGACCTGACGCCCGAGCTCGCCGCCATCGACACTCCGACGCTCGTGCTGTGCGGCGACCAGGACCAGGTCACCGGGATCACCGAGTCCCAGGCGCTCGCCGGCGGTATCCCCGACGCCGTCCTGGTGACCCTGCGCGGCGCCGGCCACCTGGCCAACCAGGAGTCGCCCGAGGCGTTCAACGCCTGGCTCTCCTCCTTCGTCGGGATCGTCGAACGCCTCTACGGCTGACGTCCCCGACCCCCGATTCCGACCCGAGAACGAACCACCGCAAGAGAGGAACGACCCATGTCGATCACCCAGCAACCCCTCACGTACGAGACGGCCGAGAGCCTGGAGGAGTTCACCGACTCCATCATCCTGACCCGCGCCTCGCGCCACGAGGACTGGGACACCCTGGGCTTCCAGGCCAAGGCCGGCGACCAGTTCAAGCGCGCCCAGATCCGCTACGTCGGCTCCGGCGCGACCGGCAACCACGAGAACGACAACCGCACCATCAAGTCGCAGGGCTTCACCTTCTCCAACATGCTGCTGCCCCCGGGGGCGGAGGGCCCCGAGCACACCCACCACGACGCCGAGGAGGCCTTCTTCGTCCTCGAGGGGGAGGTCGAGGTCGGCGTGCACCGCGACGGCCAGGTGGTCAAGCGCACCCTCGGCTACCGCGACATGATCGTGGTGCCGGCCGGCGTGCCGCGGAGCCTGAAGAACAACGGCGAGGTCGACGCACTTTTCTGCGTGATCATCGGCGCCCAGAAGCCGCAGGTCCCGACGTACCCGGAGACCTCCGCGATGCACGGCGTCACCCGGGACTGACCGATGAGCTTCGACGGTGCACCGGTCCTGGTCACGGGCGCGGGTCGCGGCCTCGGGCTGGCGATCTCCCGGCGCCTGGCCCGGGCCGGTGCCCGGGTCTGGCTCGCGGACATCCGCGAGGACTGGCTGGAGACGGCCGGAGCCGCGCTCCGCGAGGAGGGCCACGACGTCTCGACCGTCCCGGTCGACGTCACCGACCACGCCTCGGTGCGGGCGATGGTGAAGGAGACCGGGCCGGTCTACGGGCTGGTCAACAACGCCGCCCGCGCCGACGGGGTCGGCGGCAAGCCGGTCCACGAGATCGACCCGGCCGAGTGGGACTCGCTGATGGCGGTCAACCTGCGCGGCCCGTGGCTGGTCAGCCGGGAGGTCGTCCCGGGGATGATCGAGGCGGGCCGTGGCCGGGTCCTCAACATCGGCTCGGACTCGGCGCTCTACGGCTCCGCCAACCTCGCGCACTACATCGCCTCCAAGGGCGGCCTCGCCGCGCTGACCCGGGCGATGGCGCGTGACCTCGGCCCGCACGGGATCACCGTCAACACCCTGGCGGCCGGTCTCACCACCACCGAGGCTGCGCAGCAGATCCCCGAGCACCGCCACCAGCTCTACCGCGACAACCGGGCGCTGACCCGGGACCAGGAGCCCGCCGACGTCGTCGGGGCCGCGGCCTTCCTGCTCGGCCCCGAGGCCGCCTACATCACCGGACAGCAACTCGTCGTCGACGGCGGCTTCGTCTTCCACTGACGGTTTCACTGACAGGACCAGGACCCATGGATCTCCACCTCGCCGATCGCACCGTGCTCGTCACGGGCGGTAGCTCCGGCGTCGGTCTCGCGACCGTCGCCACCCTCCTCGAGGAGGGCGCGAACGTCATCACCTGCGCCCGCCGTCCCGACGTGCTCGAGAAGGCGCTCGCCGACCTCGGCGCCCCCGCCGACCGGGTGCTCGCGATGAGCTGCGACGTACGCGACGCCGGCCAGGTGCGCGCGGTGGTCGAGGCCGGTGCAGCCCGGTTCGGCGGGATCGACGGGCTGGTCAACAACGCCGGCCAGTCGCGGATGCTCGGGCTCGACCAGGCGACCGTCGACGACTTCCGCGACGAGCTCGACCTGAAGTTCGGCGGCGTCCTCAACGTCACCGGAGCGGCGCTGCCGCACCTGCGGGCCTCCGACGCCGCCGCGATCGTCACCATCAACGCCGTGCTCGCCCGCCAGCCCGAGCCGCGACTGGTCACGACCTCGGCCGCTCGGGCCGGTCTGCTCAACCTGACCAAGTCGATGGCGTCGGAGTACGCACCCGACATCCGGGTCAACAGCGTCTGCCTCGGACTGATCGACACCGGCCAGTGGCGGCGGCGCTTCGAGGCGGACGAGAACGGGACCTTGTACGAGGCTTTCGAGAGCGACCTCGCCGCCGACCGCGGCATCTCCCTGGGCCGGTTCGGCCGGGCCGAGGAGGTCGCCGCGATGGTCGTGACCCTGCTGTCTCCGCGTGCCTCGTACGTCACCGGCGCGGCGCTCGACGTGTGTGGCGGCGTTGCCCGCTACGTGGCCTGAGGAGACCGAGATGACCAACCTGACCACCGCCGCTCCCACAGTTCACACTCCTCATGGGGTGACCTACGCCGACGGCGGCGAGCTGCTCGTAGCGGTGCTCCGCGAGGTGGGTGTCGACACCGTCTTCGGTGTCATCTCCGTCCACAACCTGCCGCTCGTCGAGGCGGTCTCGCGCGAGCTGCGGTTCGTGCCGGTCCGCCACGAGGCGAGCGCGGTCAACGCCGCCGACGGCTACGCCCGGGCGACCGGCGGCCTCGGCTGTGCGCTGACCAGCACCGGAACCGGCGCCGGCAATGCCGCCGGCTCGCTGATCGAGTCGCTGAGCTCGGCCACCTCGGTGCTGCACGTGACCGGCCAGGTCGAGTCGGCCTACCTCGGCTCGGGTCGCGGTTTCATCCACGAGACCAAGGACCAGCTCGGCATGCTCCGGGCGGTCTCGATCGACGCCGTCACGGTGCCCTCGCTCGAGGAGTCGGCCGGCATCCTGCGCGCCGCCGTCGAGCGGGCGCTCGGCGGGCGGGGCCGGGCCGGTGGCCCGGTGAGCGTCGAGTGGCCCATCGACCTGCAGTACCTGCCGCAGCGTGAGGTCGTCGAGATCGTCGAGGTGGCCGAGGAGACGACCACCTCCCCGGAGCCGGCCGGCCTGGACACGCTGACGGAGCTGATCGTCGCCGCCGAGCGGCCGGTCATCTGGGCCGGAGGCGGGGTCGCCGAGGCCGGGGCCGAGCTGACCGAGCTGGTCGAGACGTGGGGCGCCGGCCTGCTGACCTCCAACTCCGGCCGCGGCGCCGTCCCCGAGGATCACCCTCTCGTGGTCGGCAACTACGCCGCCACCCCCGGCGGCGGCCAGCTGCTCGCCGAGGCCGACCTGCTGCTCAGCATCGGCACCCACTTCCGGTCCAACGAGACCCGCGACTACGACCTCGTCCTGACCCCGGTGCACGTCCAGATCGACCTCGACCACGCGGCGCTCGGGCGGGTCTTCCCGATCGCGGCCGGTGTCGCTGCGGACGCCCGCGACGTGCTGCCCGCGATCACCGAGGCCGTCCGAGGCCGCGGACAGGTCGCGGGGGAGTGGCGGGATCGGGTGACCCGGGCACGCCGGGACGTACGCGCCACGCAGCGCGAGGGGCTCGGCGACCACGCCGTGCTCGCCGACGCGCTGCGCTCCGCCCTGCCGCGCCGGTCGGTGCTCGCGCGCGACGTGACCATCGCGTCCTCGTCATGGGGCAACCGGCTCTTCGAGGTCTACGACCCTCGCGACAACGTCTTCCCCCGCGGCGGCGGGATCGGCCAGGGGCTGGGGATGGGGCTCGGCGCCGCGATGGCCCGCCGTGACGAACCGACCGTGGTCATCGCCGGCGACGGCGGCCTTGCCGTACACCTCGGTGAGCTGCTCACGCTCGCCCAGGAGCGTCCGTGGCTGGTGCTGCTGGTCTTCAACGACGGCGGCTACGGCGTGCTCCGCAACATGCAGGAGGCCCGGGGCGTCGACCGCGCCGGCGTCGACCTGACCACCCCTGACTTCGCCGGGCTCGCGGGTTCGCTCGGGCTGCCCTACCAGCGCATCGGCAGCGCCGCCGACGCCGCGACCGAGCTCGAGCAGGCCGTCACCCGACGCGGGCCCGTGCTCGTCGAGGTCGACCTGGAGTCCTTCGGCCCGATGCCGCGCCCGTTCACACCACCGGTCAAGGTTCCCGACCCGACCACGAGGAGGTCGTCATGAGTGTCGCCACCGAAGAGCAGGAGCTGGAGCTTCTGGTCAAGCAGATGACCCTCGAAGCCGACGGCGTGCTGTCGCTGAGGCTCGTCCACCCGGGTGGCGACCCGCTGCCGGAGTGGAGCCCGGGGGCCCACGTCGACCTGACCCTGAAGGGGTCGCTGGTGCGGCAGTACTCCCTGTGCGGCGACCCCGCCGACCGCAGCAGCTACCGGGTCGCGGTGCTGCGAGAGCAGGCCGCCCTCGGTGGCTCGGAGTACGTCCACGAGGGGCTGCGGCCCGGCCACCGGTTGCGTGTGGTCGGTCCCCGCAACAACTTCGACTTCCTCCCCGCCAAGCGCTACGTGTTCGTCGCCGGCGGCATCGGGATCACCCCGCTGCTCGCGATGCTCACCGAGGCCGAACGGCAGGGCACCGACTGGGAGCTCTGGTACGGCGGCCGTCGCGAGGACTCGATGGCCTTCCTCGACGAGCTCGCCGCGTACGGGGACCGGGTGAAGGTCATCCCGGAGGAGACCCACGGCCGGCTCGACCTGAGCACGGCGCTCCCGATGCCCGAGCCGGGCACGCTGGTCTACTGCTGCGGGCCCGAGGGCCTGCTGGCCGCCGTCGAGGAGCACGCCGTGAGCTGGCCCGAGGGGACGCTCCAGGTCGAGCGTTTCAAGGCCAAGCAGATTGACGTCGACCCGGACGGCGAGCAGCCGATCGCCGTCGACTGCCGGCGCTCGGGCCGGGTCGTGCAGGTGCCTGCCGACGTACCGGTCATCGATGCCCTGGAGAGCGCTGGGATCGCGGTCTCGAGCTCGTGCCGCGACGGCATCTGCGGCACCTGCGAGACCAAGGTGCTCGGCGGCATCCCTGACCACCGCGACTCCCTGCTCAGCGACTCCGAGCAGGCGTCCGGCACCACCATGATGATCTGCGTCTCCCGGGCGCGGACCCCCGAGCTGGCGCTCGACATCTGACGCGCCGTACCGACTGCACACGAGGGAGAACAGCAATGGGCTATCTACAGCCGGTCCAGGCGGCGGTCGCCGAGGCGACCCCGTGGGAGACCAAGCTCGCCGGCGCCATCGAAGAGGTCTTCGGTGGCGGCCGGCACGACCTGCCGGGTCTCGTCGAGGGGCTCAACGAGCTCGGCATCCCGGCCCCCGGCGGAGGTCTGTGGACCCCCGAGGGATTCACCACAGCGATCGCCGAGCTCGCCGCGGCGGGGAAGCAGGAGGACTGAGCCATGGGTCCGATGGTCAAACGACAGCTGAGCGCGGATCAGATCCTCGCGACCGGCCTGCGCAACCAGTGGTACGCGATCTGCCCCTCCGACATGGTGCCGCAGGGCGGCGTCCACCGGGTGCGCCGGCTCGGCATCGACTGGGTGCTCTTCCGGGAGTCCGACGGCACCCTGCGGATGCTCGAGGACCGCTGCCCCCACCGCGGCGCACCGCTTTCGCAGGGACAGCACCTCGGCAGCAAGATCGCCTGCGCCTACCACGGCGTCCAGGTCGACGGCAGCGGCAAGGTCGTCTCGGTACCGGGCATGCCCGGCTGCAATCTGGAGGGCAAGACCCTGGTGCCGAGCCCGCCGCTGCAGGAGCTGGGCGGTGCGATCCTCGCCTACATCGGCGACGACCAGCACCCCGACCCCGCACCGGTCGCGCTGCCGGACCCGCTCGTCGACGAGGAGATCTCCTCCTTCCTCTGCTACGCCGAGTGGGACACCCCGTGGCGCTACGCCATGGAGAACCTGCTCGACCCGATGCACGGCGCCTTCCTGCACCGAGAGTCCCACTCGATGTTCGGCGGCGACACCGAGGCCAGGTTCCGCATCCGGGAGACCGACCGGGGCTTCTTCTTCGAGAAGACCGACCAGCGCGGCGTGAACTTCGACTGGGTCGAGTTCTGCCGCACCGGCATCGACTGGGTCGACCTCTCCATCCCGTACCCGCCGACCGCCGGACCCGGTGGCTCCTTCGGCATCGTCGGCATGGGCACCCCGATCGACGAGCGCACCACCGCGGTGTTCTTCTGGCGCTACCGCAAGGTCAGCGGCTGGGAGCGCGACGTGTGGCGCTTCCTCTACCGCACCAAGCTCGAGGCCCGCCACTGGCACGTGCTCGAGCAGGACCGGGTCATGCTCGAGGCGATGGCCGACGACGCCGACCAGGCCGAGAACCTCTACCAGCACGACCTCGGTGTCGTCCGGCTGCGCCGGCTCTACAAGAAGCTCGCCGAGGAGCAGGCGGAGGCGGTTCCGGCCGGGCGCGCGTGAGGCGGGCCCGGCCGGGAGACCGGCGTACGGTCAGCGGACCGGAGCACCCGGGCCGAGCGGGATCCCGAGCGCCCACCACAGGAAGAAGAGCGCGGTCCAGGCCAGGCTCATCGCGATGGCGAGCGGGAGGGTGTAGGAGGCGAGGGTGCCGATGCCGGCGTCCTTGCGGTAGCGCTGCAGGAAGCCGAGGGCCATCACGAAGTAGGGGCTCATCGGAGTGATCGCGGTGGAGCCGGAGTCGGCGATCCGGAAGAGCGCCTGAGTGGTCTCCGGCGGCACCGAGAGCAGCATCAGCATGGGCACCAGGACGGGTGCGGCGATGGACCACATCGCCGAGCCGCTGGTGACCATGATGTTGACGACGCTGAGCAGTGCCAGGACGAGCAGGAACACCACCCAGACCGGGATGTTGCTGGTCTCCAGCGCCTCGGCGGAGTTGACCGCGATGACGTCGCCGAGGTGGGTCCAGTCGAAGTACGCCAGGAACTGGGCGATCGCGAAGAACAGCACGAGCACCGGCGCCATCTGCTTGATCCCCTGGCCCATCAGCGCCGGCACGTCGCCTGCCTTGGTGATGGCACCGGACAGCGTGCCGTACACGATGCCGGAGAGGCCGAAGAGCACCGCGACGATCGCGGCGATGCCGGTGAGGAACGGAGACTCGGTCAGCGAGCCGTCCTCGCCACGCAGCGGGGAGGACGGTGGGATCACGACGGCGGCGATGATGACGATCGCGGCGAGCAGGGCGAGGAGCGACCAGCGCAGCGCCCGGCGCTCACGGCTGTCGAGCTCGAGCGAGCCGAAGTCGCCGTCGTCGGCATCCTCATCGGCGTCCAGGTCGGGCCGCTTGGAGAGCACGAGCTTGGTCATCAGCGTGATCACCGCGGCCAGCAGCACCGAGGAGGCGATGTTGAAGAACCAGTTGCTGACGGGGGAGACGTACGCGCTCTCGTCGACGATCTGGGCCGCGGCGGTGGTGATGCCGGCGAAGATCGCGTCGTTGGGCGTCGGGATCGGGCTGGCGTCGTACCCGCTGGCGATCGCGGTGTAGGCGACCACGATCCCGAGGATCGGAGAGCGGCCCACGGCACGGAAGGCGAGGCCGCCGAGCGGCACCAGGATGATGTACGCAGCCGCCGAGGCCACGTGGGCGACAGTGCCGGTGAACGCGACGGCGAAGACCACCCAGCCGACCGGCACGCGCGAGATGCCGGTCTTCATCGCGGCGGTGAGGAAGCCGGTGCGCTCGGCGACGGCGACGCCCATGATGACCACGACGATGGTCGCCATCGGCGGGAACTCGGCGAAGTTGGAGACCATCGTGGAGGTGGCCATCGCCAGGCCCTCGCCGCTGAGCAGGCTCTGCACGACGACTTCCTCGCCGTCGCCGGGCGAGACGACCGAGACGCCTGCGGCCGCGCAGATCGCGCTGACCACGGCGAGGACGGCCGCCAGGATCCAGAAGAGCCAGAACGGGTGCGGCAGGGCGTTGCCGACGCGCTCGATCACGCCCATGGCCCGGATGATCCACGGCAGCCGGTCGCTGCCGGTGGGGGTTGCGGTGCTGGTCATGTCAGTCACCCTTCGCTGGTGAGGCGGTGGCGGGAGAAGAAGTCCCAGATCACCGTCGCGGACTCGATGGTGTGGGTGACGTGGCCGCCACCGGAGTAGATGTCGCCGCCGGGCCAGACGTGGCCGCCGCCGTCGACGGCGACGTGCTGGACCTCGGCGCCCTGGGCGCACCCGGTCCAGCGGGTGGTGGCGACGTCGCGGTTGGTGCGCGTGGTGGTGGTGGCGCAGCCGTTGTGCTCCGCCCAGCCCTCGACCCACTCGGGGATGGCGGGCAGGTCGCGGTCGGCGTCACCCGCATAGGGGATGGTCGCGTCGGCGACCCCGTGGATCTCCAGGATCGGCGTAGGCGGAGCCTCCTCGCAGCCGACCCGGGCACCCGGGTAGAGCGCGGGTGCGACCGGGGCGATGGCCGCAAAGGTGCCAGGCAGCTGACAGGCGAGGAGGGCGGTCAGGCCGCCTCCGTTGGACTTGCCCGTGGCGTAGACGCGGCTGGTGTCGATGCAGTGGTCGGCCTCGATCGCAGCGAGCAGGTCGCGGGTGAAGGCGACGTCGTCGACGCCCGGGGCCTCGTAGGGAGCGCCCTGCCAGGCCTTGCGATAGCCCGAGCCGGTGCCGATCGCGCCATCGGGATAGGCGACGACGGCCGGGAGGTCGGAGAGCTCGGAGTAGCCCTCGACCTCGACGCCGGTGCTGCCGCGACCGTGGAAGGCGACGATCAGCGGCCAGTCGTCGCGGCGGTCGTAGCCATCGGGCAGACGGAGTACGTAGCTGCGCTCGAGGTCACCGCTGGTCAGCTCGTACTTCTGGCTGCTGTCGGGCTCCTGCTCGGTGGGTTTGGCACAGCGTGTGGTCTCGCCGCCGGCTCGGTCCGAGGCGCTGGCCTTCGTCAGGGCGGTGGTCGCGGTGGGTGCCAGGGACAGCGTGGCCACGGCTGCGATGGCGGCCGCCGGTGCCAGCAGGCGGAGGTGTCGTGGGGACATGTCGTGTGCTCCTTTCGGGGCATCAGGTCGTGCGTTTTCGGGTGTGCTGGATCGCCCGGCGACGCGGTGCGCGTCCCGGTCGGGTCCCGAGCTGGAGGGTGGAGTGGTCTAGGTGTCGAGCCACTCCTTGATGAAGGCGACGATGCGGTCGGTGGCCTCGGCGAGGATCGCCCGGCCGTCCTCCGCGGTGGCGCGACGCGGGTCGCCGAGCACGCCGGTGGGGGAGAGGCGGTCGTAGGGGAGGGCCACGGCGGGGTGTCTCACCGATCTGGCCAGCCGGGCGAACGGGTCGAGCTGGTCGGGCGTGGTCGTGCCGGGATCGAGCAGGTCGTGGCGTACGAGATGGGGGGCGATGTGCAACATCTGGGCGGTCTCGGCCTCGCCGCTGTGCCCGGAGACCGGGGTCAGCTCCATCGCGCCGACCGCATCCCCGGCTAGGACGGTCACCGGCGTCCAGGCGAACTCCAGGTCGGGGCGGTCGCGGAGCAGGTCCTGGGCCAGCGTGCCGAGCGTGGCGTTGTTGCCACCGTGGCCGGTCACCACCAGGAACCGACGCCAGCCGTGGGCGGCCAGCGACTCGACGTACTCACGGACGACGGCGGCGAACAGCGCCGGGCGCAGGCTCACCGTGCCCGCGAAGGCCTGGTGGTGGGGCGAGACCCCGACCGGTACGCCGGGACCGATCACCACCTTGCCCGGGAGCGCCTCGGCGACAGCGTCGGCGAGCGCCTCGGCGCGGATCTGATCGGTGGCCAACGGGAGGCCGGCGCCGTGCTGCTCGAAGGCACCGACGGGGATCACGACGACCGTCCCGTCGTCGGCCGCCTGAGCGGCCTCGAGGGTGGTCATCTCGGCGAGCTTCGCGGTCATCGCTCGGTGTTCCCGGTGTTCTCGGTGCCGAGGGTGGAGGCGATCGCCTCGCGGATCGCGAGCAGGTGCTCGCGGGTCAGCGCGGCCGCGGCGTCGGGGTCGCCGTCGCGTACGGCCTCGACGATGCGGAGGTGGTCGGCGTGGTCGCGGTCCCGGTCGGTGTAGCGGTGCCGGATCTCGATCTGGTCGCGGGCCCGCACCTGCAGCAACGCCTCCACGGTCTCGCGCAGCAGCAGGTTGCCGGAGGCACCCGCCAGCGCGACGTGGAAGTGGAGCTCGGGGCGCTCGTCGGCGTACTGCGGCTTGAGCGAGTTGTCGGCCGAGAGCGTGAGCGCCGCGAGGTCGTCGTCCGTGCGCTGCGCGGCAGCGGCCGCGGCGACCGGCGGCTCCAGGACGATCCGGGCGTCGAGGAGCTCCAGGACCGACTCGCTGCGCGACTCCGAGACGTGCGGGTTGACCAGCAGCCGCCGGTTGACCCCGCCGCTGACGTAGGTGCCCGACCCGTGGCGGAAGCGGATCACGTCGGTGGCCTCGAGGCGGCGCAGCGCCTCCCGGATCGTCGGTGTGGTCACCTCGAACCGCTTGGCCAGCTCGCGCGAGGACGCCAGGGCGTCGCCCGGTTCCAGGCCCGAGGCCTCGATCATGGCGACGATCCCGTCGGCGATGCGTTCAGAGAGCGATGGTGTGTTGCTGGTCACAATAAGTGACTAAATCACTTATTGAATTCGTCGTCAAGGGAGCAGCGCTCGTGGGCGTCGAAGGCTGATCAGGCGTCCGCGGTGACGTGCTGCGCGGCGAGAGCGCGGCGCAGGCGGGCGATCGGGGCGGGGCTGTCGATACCGACGGCGCCGACCTCCCGCCCGTCTCGGAGATAGACGACGAGGCCGTCGCCGCGCTCCTCCTCGTCGGCCGCCGTCGTCTCGCCGACGACCTGGATCCGGTGCCCGTGCCAGGTCGACCAGGCGAACGGGACGGCGGCGAAGACCTCACCGGCTCCGGCGGCGTTCGCACCGGCTACCCGGCCCTGCTCGCCGGCGGCGGTCCAGTGCTCCCTGCGCTCGCCCTCGACGCACGCCACGTCGCCCGCCGCCCAGACTCCGGGAGCGCTGGTGGCCAGCGTGCGGTCGCAGAGGACTCCGCCGGTGCGTGCGTCCAGGGCGACGTTGCTCCCGGCGAGCCATGCCGTCGCCGGCTGGGCGCCGATGCCCAGGACGACGGTGTCGGCGGTCAGGGTCTCACCGGTGCTCAGCTCGACCGCGTCGACGCCGCGGTCGGAGCTGCGTACGCCCGATACGGTGGTTCTGGTGAGCAACCGGACGCCGGCCTCGGCGTGGAGTCCCACCAGCCGGCCGGCCGCGCGCGGACCGACCGCGCGCTTCAGCGGGCGGCTGCTCGCCTCGACCACGGTGACCTCGACGTCGCGGGCGCGGGCAGCAGAGGCGATCTCGGAGCCGATGAACCCGGCCCCGAGGATCACCACCCGCCGCGAGCGGGCCAGGGAGTCGCGTACGGCGAGGGCGTCGTCGTAGCGGCGGAGCACGTGCACTCCGGGGAGACCGGTCAGTCCGGACAGGGTCGTGGCGGTGCTGCCGGTGGCGATCACGAGCGCGTCGTAGCCGAGGTCTCCGGCGCTCGTGGTCACCGTCCGGCGCTCGGTGTCGAGGCCGTGCACCCGGACCCCGGGGAGGTGGCGTACCTGCAGGTCCTCGAGCACCTCGCACGAGCGGAGCACCGGGACGACGGGCTCCTCGTCGGAAGTGAGTGCGGCCTTGGAGAGCGGCGGGCGGTCGTAGGGCGGATGTGGCTCGTCGCCGACGATCGTGATCGGCCCGTCCCAGCCGGCTCCGCGCGCCCCTTCGACCGCGCGGAGCCCGGCCAGGCCGGCGCCCACGACCAGGAGATGACGGTCGTGGAAGGAGGACATGCTCACCCCTCGAGCCGGAGTGCGGAGACCGGGCAGGAGTCGATGGCGGCTCGGACGTACCCGCGGTCGGACTCCGGCACCTCGGCGGCCAGCACGTCGACCAGTCCGTCGTCGCCGATCTGGAAGTAGTTGTCGGCCTGGGCCTCGCACATGCCGATGCCCTCGCACACCGTCTTGTCGGCTTGGATGACACTCACAGCATTGACTCCTTCAGCGGGATGAAATCGACCTTCTCGCGTACGCCGCAGTCCGGGCAGCACCAGTCGTCGGGGATGTCGCGCCAGGCGGTGCCGGCGGCGAAGCCCTCGAGCTCGTTGCCGACCGCGACGTCGTAGACGTAGCCGCACCCGGGGCAGCGGCTGGCCGCCACCTCGTCGTCGAACGACTGCCGGGTCACGTCGTCGAGCTCCTCGACCACGGGGTCGGCCGGAGGCGGGAACGTGGCGAGCAGCTTGTCGAGCCGTCCGGGGCGTACGTTGGCGAGCCGTACGTCGCCGTCGAAGTGCGCGACCACCCGCTTGTCCATCACCCGGCGCCACAGCGGCGGGACGAGGGCCAGGACGATCATCCCGGCGTAGCCGGTCGGCAGTGCCGGGGACTCCCGGTAGTCACGCAGGGTCTGATAGCGCCGCGTCGGGTTCGCGTGGTGGTCGCTGTGCCGCTGCAGGTGGTACAGGAGCACGTTGGTGGCGATGTTGTTGGAGTTCCACGAGTGCATCGGGAGCACCCGCTCGTAGCGGCCCGAGGTGGTCTTCTGCCGCAGCATCCCGTAGTGCTCCAGGTAGTTGACGATCTCCAGCAGCGAGAACCCGATGACGGCCTGCAGGATCAGGTAGGGCAGGATCCCGACGCCCAGCCAGAGCGTCATCGCGGCCCACAGCACCACGCTCATCAGCCACGCGTTGAGGACGTCGTTGCCGAGGTGGAACGGATGCGTGCCCTTGCGCCGATAGCGCTTCGCCTCCAGCCCCCAGGCGCTCCTGAGCGACCCGGACACGGTGCGGAACCAGAACCCGTAGAGGTTCTCGCCCATCCGGGACGAGGCCGGGTCCTCCGGCGTCGCGACGCGTACGTGGTGGCCGCGGTTGTGCTCGATGTAGAAGTGTCCGTAGAAGCTCTGCGCGAGCGCGATCTTGGACAGCCAGCGCTCGTGGCTCTCCTTCTTGTGGCCGAGCTCGTGGGCGGTGTTGATGCCGATGCCACCGATGAACCCGATGGTGAGGGCGAGACCGATCTTGTGCGCCAGCGGCCAGTCCTGGGTCGCGATCAGGTACATCGCGAAGACGAACCCGGCGTACTGGATCGGGAGGAACGCGAACGTGATGTAGCGGTAGTAGCGGTCCTCCTCGAGCTCCTCGATGACGTCGTCGGGCGGGTTGGAGCGGTCCAGCCCCGCCGCGAAGTCGATGGCCGGGACGATGACGAGGACGACGATCGGCCCGGTCCACAGGAACACGCCCCACCCGGTCAGGGCGTAGCCGCCGACCGCGATGAAGGCGAAGGACGGGACCACGAGACCGAGGAGCCACAGGTAGCGCTTCCTGTCCCGCCACCGTTCGGTGGAGCCCCTCTCGACGGTGCCGCTGGCGTCGAGTGTCATCTGCTTCCTCCTGTGACTGCCGTTACGTTCCCTGTCAGAATGGACGTACGCAGCGAGGAAGTCTCTGGTCGATCAGGCCGAATCGGTCACGGAAAACTGTTCATCTTCACAGTTGGGGCCGGAGGAAGGCGTCGTGGTAGTCGAGCGCGAGCAGCAGGTCGCCGGCGCGCTCGCGCAGGGGCCGGCCCAGGAGCCGCTCGGCCTGGGCGACGCGGTAGCGGATGGTGTTCTTGTGGACGCCGAGCCGTTCGGCGAGCCGGTCCGCCGGGTCGGCCGAGGTGAGCACCTCGCGCACCGTCTCGCGGAGCCGGCCGTGCGACGGGTGGGCCAGGCCGCGCAGCGTCGCCCGGGTGAACCGCTCGGCGGCGTCGGGGTCGTGCGCGACGAGGACCAGGGCGGCGACGTCGTCATAGGCGGTCACCGGCTCCTGGCGCCCCGGCGCCAACGCGACCCGCTGAGCCGCCTGGGCATCGTGGTGGGCTGCGACGAAACCGTCCAGCCCGCTCCCGCCGACGCCGATCGTCACCCGGATGGCTGCAGGGTCGATCCCGGTGTCGGTGACACTCTCGGGAGCATCGGTGAGCGCGACCCAGGCCCACATCTGCGGGCCGCCGGGGTTCACGAGCACGTATTGCGGCCGGCCCAGCCGGCGGGTGACCGCGGTGAGCGCCGGCTCCAGCTGCTCGATGGAGTCGGCAGTGAGTGCACGCGCGACCAGTGCGATGTGGCCCGGGATGTTGACCGGGTGGCCGCCGAGGGCGGCGGAGAGCTCGGAGGGGGAGACGCTGCGGTCGGTCAGTGCCTCCGAGACCACCTCGAAGCGGCGGGCGTCGCCGCGCTGACGGATCCGCGTCTCCTCCGCCTGGTGGATCAGCACGGACTGCTCGACCGAGGACCCGAACCATGCGGTCGCCTTCGTCCAGAACCACACCAGCAGCGCCTCGTGGTCGAGATCGTCCGGGGCCTGCCGCACGACCTGGACTGCGAACTCCCAGCACTCCTCCTGAGCCCGCTGGTAGATCTTGAGCATCAGTGGGAGGCCGAGTCGGCGGCGGGCGACCTCGAGCGCGATCGCGTGGGCGGACGGGACCAGCTCGAAGCCGGCCTCCGGCAGCGTGATCCGGTCGAGGAAGGCGTACCAGTGCTGTTCGACGGCTTCCAGGAGCAGCGGGCGGAGATCGTCGAGGTCGATCTCGACGTCGAGGAGGATCGCGTCAGCGGTCGCCGCGGCCCAGCGGGCCACCTCCTCGGGCCGGCGTTGTTCCTCGGCGAAGGCCGCCAACCAGTCGCTGATCTCGGTCATCGCACCTCTCTCGCCGCGCCGGCTTCGCGCAGTCTACAGACGTGGCAGTGCTCAGATCTCCATGCGTAGGATCGCCCCCGGCCACGGCTCGACCTGTCCGGTGTCGACCGTGAACCGTCGCTCGAGCGTGAACCCGAACCTCTCGTAGACGCCGATGAGCGCCTCGTCGTCGCCGGCGTAGCAGTCGAGCCGCATCTGCTTCACACCCCGCTCCCGGGCGATGTCGACGGCGTCGTCGACCAAGGTGCTGCCGATGCCGGAGCCGCTCCGGTCCCGGTCGGTGACGAGCAGCTGCAGGTAGAGCTCCGGGATCGGTGCGGGATCGACGTACGGCAGGGGCTCGTCGGCCACGACACAGAGGCCCACGACCTCGCCGTTCTCCTCGGCGACGCGGGCGGTGCGCTCGGACAGCATCTGCCGGATCTGCTCGACGCGCGCCTCGATGGCGGAGAACGGCTTTGCACCCCACTGCCCGGTGCGGCCCTGCGAGGCGAGCCACGCGACGGCGGCGTCGAGGAGGGTCATGGCGGCTGGGAGGTCGCTGACCGACCCGTCTCTGAGATGCATGGGCGGACCCTGCCATGCGGGGGTTCGCCTGTCGAACGGTTTCGGACGTGTCAGACAGTCGACAAATGGTTCGCCCGCAGGCGTGCGACCCGGTATCGTGCTCGGCGATGGGAACTCTGAAGTAAACGATCGGGACGCTGCGTCGAGGTTTCTCCGCAGCGGGTCCTGAGCGACCGCGTCGTCCGATCGGCGCGGCTCGAGGTCCGTTTCCGATCCCGCATCCGGTGGATGCGTCTCGTCGCGGCGGTCGCCGTCGCGCAGAGGAGTCCTCATGTTCCCGTCTGCTTCCACCCCTTCCACCTCCGTGCGCAGCCACCGTGTCTGCGAGCTGCGCTCGGCCACGGTCCGCTTCGCAGAGCGGATCGTCCTAGACCGTGTCGATCTCGTCGTCGGTCCGGCCGACCGCTTGGCCGTCGTCGGCGACAACGGCGCCGGGAAGTCGACGCTGCTCGACCTGCTCGCCGGCGTCGTGTCGCCGGTCGCCGGTGAGACCCGCGTGGTCGTTCCCGGCGGCATCGCGCACGCCTCCCAGGAGCCGCGGTTCCCTGACGGGGCGACGGTTCGGGATGCCGTCGATCTCCTGCTCGCGGACCTGCGCGCGCTGGAGTCACGCATCCGGTCATGCACCGAACGCCTGTCCCTCGCCGGCGAGGACCAGCAACCCGCGCTCCTCGAGGAGCTCGGCGACCTCGTCGACGCCTACGAGGCACGCGACGGCTACGGCGTCGACCGCCGGGTCGACGTCGGGCTCGACCAGCTCGGCCTCGGCGGTCTGGACCGGGGACGGCCTGTCGACGGGCTCTCCGGAGGTGAACGGGCGCGTCTCGCTCTTGCCGTCGCCCTTGCGGCCAACGCCGAGCTGCTGCTGCTCGACGAGCCGACCAACGACCTCGACTCCGCGGCGCTGGCATGGCTCGAAGACCGTCTGGCGGCGCACCGCGGTGCGATGGTGGTCGTCACGCACGACCGCGCGTTCCTCGAGCGGTTCGCGGACGACATCGTTCAGGTACGCGACGGCGGGCTGCGCCGCTACGGCAACGGCTACGCCGGCTTCCTGACGGCTCGGGCGACCGAGCGGCGACGTCAGGCAGAGCGGCACGAGAGGTGGAAGGCCGAGCTCGCGCGCAACGAGGCACTCGTGGCGGCGAACGCGTTCCGGCTCGAGGCGATCCCGCGCAAGCTCGAGCTCGACGGCTTCGGTCACGGTGCCTTCCGGGCGCGCAGCCGCGACCACGGGGCGATGGGCCGGATCCGGATGGCGAAGGAGCGCGTCGCCAGATTGCGGGCGGAGCCGGTCGCACCGCCGCCCGAGCCGCTGCGGTTCGACGCCGGCCTCGGGGGAGCGGTTGCCACGGGCGGCGACGAGCCCCTCGTCGCCCTCCATGACGTACGTCGCGAGGCGGGTGCCCGGCTCAGGATGGCCGAATGGGTGCTGAGTGCCGGGGACCGCTGGCTTGTCGTCGGACCCAACGGCGCCGGGAAGACCACGCTGCTGCGGCTGCTCGCCGGCGAGATCGCCCCGGACTCAGGGGACGTCGAGCGGGCTCCGGGAGCTCGGGTCTCGTGGCTGAGGCAGGATGTCGCGGCCGCTGCAGCGGGGTCGGTCGTCGGAGTGTTCGCCCGCACCGTCGGGATCCATCGCGACGATGCCGTCGAGCGGCTGCGGCGGTTCGGGCTGCTGCGCGAGGAGGACCTGCGCCGTCAGGTGCGGGCGCTCTCCGTCGGGCAGCGTCGCCGCCTCGACCTCGCCATCGCGCTGGCGGACCCTGGTGACGTACTGCTGCTGGACGAGCCGACCAACCACCTCGACCCGGAGCTCGTCGAGCAGCTCGAGGACGCCATCGAGGCTCATCCGGGCGCGGTAGTGACGGTCACGCACGACCGCCACTGGATCCGCCGTGCCTCCGCGTCGCGGCGGGTGCGCGTCTGCGGAGGCACGGCGGCGGTGGTCACCGCGTGATCGTCAGGCCTCCGCCCGGGCCCGCCCGCCGATGGCGTGGTCGATGCTGGCGCGGCCAGGACCGGCCACAGCCAGGGCGATCGCGATGGCCGCGACGACCGCGACCAGCTCCCAGCCGCCCTGGTCGACGAACACGCCGGAGCTGCGGTGAGCGAACCAGAACGCGCCGACCATGTCGATGACGACCAGAGCCGCGGCCACCGGCGTGAGCAGACCCAGCACGAGGAGAGCGCCCCCGACGAGCTCGACCAGGGCGGCGAACGTTGCGGCCGCCTGGGCGGCGGGGACGCCCATCGCCTCGAACGACTGGCTCGTTCCGTCGAGCGTGTAGGTGGCGAACTTCTGCCAGCCGTGGGCGATCAGGACGGTTCCGACGAGGAGCCGGGCGGCGAGCAGGCCGAGGTCGGTGACGGGAGCAGGGAGCGACTGTCCGAGTTTCATGGGTTCCTTCTCTTGGTTGTGCAGGGGTGTTCAGGTCTGAGGTACGTGGGTGGCCACCCACGATCCGAGCCGGTCGAGGGCGGCCGCGGTGCTGCTCCCGTGGCTCGCGGTGTGCACCGGGCTGCTCAACGGTCCTCCGCCTGGTTCAGCTCGGCGGCCGTACGGACTCCGCTCCAGCGGGCGACGTCCTTGGCCAGGTCGAGCCGGTCCACGGGGGCGGCGTTCTCGAAGTCGCCCCAGTGGGCACGTGGCAGCATCCACATCACCTCGAACTCGTTGCCGTCGGGGTCGGCGCCGTAGACGCTCTTGGTGGCGCCGTGGCTGGACTCGCCGGTGAAGGCGCCGAGCTCGGCGAGGATCATCCGTGCCTGCTCGAGCTCGTCGATGGTGTCGACCTGCCAGGCGAGGTGGTAGAGCCCGAGGGAGCCGCGCGGACGTGGCGGCTGGGCGCCGACCCCGAAGAGGCCGAGGTCGTGATGGTTGCCGGACCGGCGCAGGCGCAGGAACGCTGCGTCGGCCCGGGGCTCGCGGGCCATGACCGTCATCCCGAAGGCGACCTCGTAGAAGGCGATGCTGCGCTCCAGGTCGGCGACGAAGAGGACGGCGTGATTGAGGCGTACCGGGTTGACGCTCATCGGGGGCTCCTCGACTGAAAGGTTGTATCTACAACAAAACTCTCACGGAATACTTGTAGCGTCAAGTTTTTGGTTGTAGCAACAATCAGGCGGACTACCATGGAATCTGTGGACGATGTCTGGCTGGATGACGAGGAGATGGCCGCCTGGCTGCGCCTGATCGCGATCGTGGAGCTGTTGCCCGGGGTGCTCGACTCCCAGCTCCGCCGTGATGCCGGCCTGACTCACTTCGAGTACTTCGTCCTGGCTGTGCTGTCCGAGGCGGATGACCGGACCCTGCGGATGACGGCCCTGGCTCACCGCACCAATGCGACGCTGGCGCGGCTGTCGCACGTCGTGCGGCGGCTCGAGGAGCGGGGCCTGGTCGAGCGGTTCCCGTGTCCCGAGGATGCCCGCGCCACGAACGCCCGGCTCACTGCCGGTGGCTGGGATGCCGTCGTCGCTGCCGCGCCCGGCCATGTCGCCAACGTACGCAGCCACGTGCTCGATGGTCTGACCGTGGACCAGGTTCGGCAGCTGACGGAGATTGGCGACGCCCTGCTCGCGCGCCTCGACCCGAAGGGCACGATGACGGCGCTGTACCGGCCGGAGGGCTCCTAGGCGCTGTCGGTGAACCGGGTCGGGGCTGAAGCATCCCTTGACATGAAACCAAATGGTTTCCTATTTTGACGTCGTGGAGAAGGTGTTTCGAGCTCTCGGTGACCCGACTCGGCGGGCGCTGCTCGACGCACTGCTGCAGGAGGACGGGCAGACGCTGTCCTCCCTGGTGAGCCATCACTCGATGAGCCGTCCGGCGGTGGCCAAGCACCTGGCGATCCTGGAGGAGGCCGGCCTGGTGGTCGTCGCCCGCCGAGGACGCGAGAAGCACCACTTCCTCAACGTGGTGCCGATCCGCGAGATCCATGACCGCTGGGTCACCAAATACACCGAGACCTGGGCGAGCGGCCTCGCCGAGCTGAAACGAGACCTGGAGCGCACGATGGAGAAAGTCTTCGAGATCTACATCCGCACCACGCCGGAGCGACTGTGGGAGGCGATCACCGACCCGCAGATCCGGGCGAAGTACCACTTCGGCGCCGGCGTCCACTCCGACTGGACGCCCGGTTCGGGCTTCACCATGGTCCACCCGGGCGCTGACGGACCGCTCGCGGAAGGGGAGAACGTCGTCGTGGAGCCGCCCACGCGGCTCGTGCAGTCGATGCGCACCCTCTGGTCCGAGGCGGCCGAGGAGCAGGGCACCACCCGCGTGACCTGGGAGATCGAGCCTGTCGGCGACTCCTGCCGGCTCACCGTGACCCATGACCAGCTGAGCGGCGACGCGCCCCCGGAGCTCTACGGCGGCTGGCCCATGGTCCTGTCCGGCCTCAAGACGTGGCTGGAGACGGGGGAGACCCTGACCACCCCGGGATCGCAGATGTACGGACCCAGCTGACCCTCTGGCGACAGCATCGACCGAGAGGAACCCTGATGAGCACCATCACCGATATCCGCACCGTCGGCATCACCATCGCCAGGACGAAGCCATCGGCTTCTACCGCGACACCCTGGACTTCGACGTACGACTCGACGTCGAAGTCCCGACGCGCTGGATCGAGGTCGCGCCGCGGGGCAGCGGCGTCACCCTCGCCCTGGTCGCCGGCGACCGCGAGGCGGGGGAGATCACCGAGACCGGGATCCGGTTCAACGTCCCCGACGCAGCCGCCGAGCGCGAGACGCTCGGCTCGCGCGGCGTGAGCGTCGGCGAGCTGCTGCGCTGGCCGGGCGTACCGCCGATGTTCACCTTCGACGATCCCGACGGGAACCGCTTCGTGATCCTCGAGCAGACCGAGGCGGTGGCGTCATGAGCACCCCGCTGGACAAGACCTTCACCGCGACGCTGACCCAGAGCGACGCGAAGGGCGGCTGGACCTACGTGGTCACCGACTGGACCGCGGACTTCTTCGGCACCCGCGGGCTCGTCAAGGTCTCCGGCGACGTCGACGGGCACCCCTTCGAGGCCTCCTTCATGGCCCTCGGCGACGGCACCCACAAGCTCCCGTTCAAGGCCGATCTCCGCGAGGCGCTCGGCAAGTCCGCCGGCGACAGCGTCACCGTCCACCTCACCGAACGCCGCTGACCGGTCTCAGGATGAGTGCGTCAGGTAGCCCGCGGTGAGCGCGACCATCTCCTCGAGCACGGCCTCCCGCGGATAGGGCGGCCGGTCGAGCACCCAGCGCAGCGCGATGTTCTCCATCGCCACCACCAGCACCCACGCGGTGAGCTGCGGGTCGGGGCGGGTCGTCGCGGCCGATCCGGCGTGCAGATAGGCGGCGGTGAGGTCGCGTACGCGAGTGACGAGTGCGGCATGACGGTCGCGGTTGCGGGAGGCGGGGAGCTCCTCGATCAGTACGCGCAGGAGAGTGGGGTCTTGCTCCAGCCCTGCGAGGAGCGCGTCGGCCACCGACCGGATCGCCGGCGTGCCGGTGCTGCTCGCCTGGAGCGCCAGCGCCGAGGCGGTGCGCTCGGAGACGTCCTCCCAGTAGCGGCTGATCACGATGTCGAGGATCGAGGCCTTGTCGGAGAAGTACTGGTAGAGCGAGCCGGGGCTGATCCCGGCGGCAGCCGCGACGCGGTTGGTCGAGAACGACTCGTAGCCGTCGGCGACGAGCACCTGCCGTCCGGCCGCCAGGATGCGCTCGACCATCGCCTTGGACCGGGCCTGGGTGGGCGTCTTGCGCATGGAGCAACCGTAGGTGGAACGCGAATTGAAAGCGAGCTCCTGCTCGCATCACGCTGAAGGCATGACCACATTCGCGCAGCAGGGCACCCAACCCGCCGGATTCCCCACCCGCTTTCGCGAAGGCGAGGCCCGCGGTCGCCGTCTCGGCAGGCCGTTGCGCCTGATGGGGCGCATCGTCGACGTCGACGAAGAGCTGATGGAGCGGATCGGGCGCGCGTTCAACGAGCGGGACGAGGCCGGCGCACGCCTGGCGGAGGCGATCCGGATGCGAGCCGGGGCTCCTGGCAAGGTCACGATGACCCAGCTGCGTACGGCTCTGGAGCACGGCGTCGCGGCGGTGGACTCCCCGCCTCCGGCGCTGGCTGAGTTCTTCGCCCAGGTCGAGGCGACCCCGGACTGGGTCGACTGGGACCTCGTCGACGAGGGCGGTCGTGTGTTCGCGCGGCTCGGCCAGAACGCGGCCGACGTGCTCCTGCAGCTCTCGCTGATCAGCGGCTACCGGTTCGGGGGACCGCCGGACCTGCTGGTCGCGACCGGCGGTCTGACCGGTAGCACCACCCGGCGGCGACTGGCCGAGACGCAGCACTGGGCGGTGAGCCTGCGCCGGCCGGGCGGTCTCCGGCCCCCGGGCGCGGGCTCCGGGTCGGGCTCGACGTCGGGGGAGGCATGGCGGCTCACCGTCCACGTACGGGCCATGCATGCGCTCGTGAACGCCGGGTTCGAGCAGCGGTGGGACGCCGGCCGGTTGGGGCTGCCGATCAACCAGGCCGACCAGGCCGCCACGCTGGGCCTGTTCGACGGCGTACTCATCATCGGGTGCCGGGCACTCGGCGTGCCGGTCTCGCGAGAGGACGCCCGGGCGCTGATGCATCTGTGGAAGTACGTCGGCTGGCTGATGGGCGTCGACGAGGACTTCCTCGTCGACAGCGAGTGGGAGCGGCACCGGATCAACTACCACGTGCTGCTCGCGCAGGCGGAGATCTCCGACGCCGGGCCGCGGCTCGCACAGGCGGCGGTCGAGGTGCAGCGGGAACGCCGGTTTCCGGGCTGGCCGGAGCCGCTGCAGCGCGTGCGTGGCTGGTACGAGCGGGAGCGGCTGCTCTCGATGCTGACCGTCTTCCTCGGGACCAGGTCGATGCGCGAGCTCGGCCTTCCGAGGAGGCCGCCGTGGGCGCACGCGTACGTGCTGCCGATGAACCTGCTCAGGTACCGGGTCCTCGGCCGGTCCGCGCGGGGGCGGGCTCGTCTGGAGCGGCAAGGGAGCCGCAATGCCGACAGGCTGCTGGCGAGCTACTTCGGGCCGGAGCGCGCGGCGGTCGGCGACCTCCCCGAGTGACGGTCAGCCGCGGGTGGAGCCCGGAGCGGTGAGAGCCGCCTGGACGGTGCCGTCGACCAGGCCGCCGGCCTCGGACGCCTTGATCTCACCCCGGTAGACGGCGCCGGAGGCCGCGTGGAGGACGCTCTGGAGCAGGGTCAGCTGCCACTCGAGCGGCTGGTCGTCGCGGAAGCTGCCGTCACGACGGCCCCGCTCCATCAGCGGCTTCCAGCGGTCGAGCAGGCCGAGGTGGACCGCCTGGAACTGCTCGTGGGGCATGCTCTGCTCGGCGGCGACGATGAGCGCGCCGTACTGCTGCGTCAGCTGCCACGACGCCTCGAGCAGCCGGCTGAGGGCGGTGCGGGGGTCGCCGTCGAGGTCGATCGCGCCGAGCTGCTCGTCGGAATGCCGGATGGCGCGTTCGACGACCTGCGTGACCAGTGCCGCCCGGGACTCGAAGTGGCCGTAGAGGGTGACCCGGCCGACGCCTGCCACCTTGGCGATCTCAGCCACGCTCACGTCGGGATCGCGGGCGAGACAGGTCGTCGCCGCATCCATGATCGACTCGATGTTCTTACGCGCGTCGGCGCGCTTCAGGGTCGTCATCGACGAAAGCCTCCCACGAGATGATGAACATCAGAGTACAGGTTAGGTGTCGTCGGGCCGGGTCACGCCCGCTGCCGCGCCGTCCACGCGCACACCACCTTGGCCCGGACCGAGGCGCCGAGGCGGCGGTAGAAGCGGATCGCCGCGTGGTTGTCCGGCTGGACGCCCCAGGTGATGGTGAGGTCCTCCGAGCGGGCCGCCAGCTCGGTCATCAGCAGCCGGCCGACACCCGCGTCGCGGTGCCCGGGCCGTACGTACAGGTCGTCGAGGGCGACGATGTCGTCGCCCGACCACAGGTGCAGACGGCGTACGGCCGAGACGTAGCCGACCGGCTGGCCGTCGATCTCGGCGAGCAGGACCATGATGTCCGGCTGCGCGAGGTAGCCGGCCCACTGCTCGGCGGTCACGGTGACCGAGTCGGACTGGCCCTGGTGGGCGGCGATCTCGCCGATCAGCGTGCGAACGGTCTCGGCGTCGTCGGGGACGGCGTCGCGTACGGCCGGTCGGGCGGGTGCGGTCATGGTGGCCTCCTAGTCGGTCGGGTGCAGATGCGCGTGCGCGTGGTGGGCGTGGTGGCCGGAGTACTCGCCGGGTCGCGCGAGCATCGCGGCGAGCATGAGGAGCAGCATGAGGACGTGGCCGAGCAGCATCAGTCCGTCGCCGTCGATGGCTCCGAGCCACAGGAACGGGAAGAAGGCGACGAAACCTGCGTACATCGCGGCCGACATCTCCACGACCGGCCGCCAGCCGTGCCCGCGGAAGCGCATCCAGGCGGCCATCGGGATCACCATCATCCCGATGACCATCGCGACGATCATCTGGAGGTAGTGCAGCGCGAAGGTCAGCGCGCGGGATCTGGATCGGTGGGTCTTCGTCATGACGTGGTCTCCTGGTGGGTCTCGGTGGTTGTGGAAGGCCGGCCGGGGATGAGCGCTCCGGCGAGGACGGCGGCGAGTGCTGCGATCACGGCGGCGACCAGGTAGGCCCGCTCGAAGCCGCCGGTGGTGCCCTCGACGAGACTGGCCGCGGCGACACCGGACATCACCGCCGCGCCGAGCGAGGCGCCGAGCTCGTGGAAGGTGCTGAGGATCCCGGAGGCCACGCCGGCGAGGTGCGGTTCGACCTGACTGAGCGCGGTCGCCGACGCGACCACGAAGAGGACGCCCAGGCCGGCCGAGCCGACGCTGACCGCGACCACGGTCGTCAGCGTGCTCATGCTGATCGCGGGTACGACGAGCCCGGCTCCGGCGATGAGCAGCCCGACCACGCCGAGCGGGCGAGCGCCGACGCGGCCGATGAGCCGGCCGGCCAGCTGCGCGCCCACCATCGTCGCCGCGGCGACCGGCAGGAACAGCAGTCCGGTGGTGAGCGGGCCGTGCCCGGCCGCGCTCTGCAGGTAGAACGTCCCGAGGAAGAACACCGCCACCATCAGCCCGGTCGCGACGAACAGCACGAACGTGCCGGACAGAACCGGCCGCCGCGTGACCAGTGCCGGGTCGATCAGCGGGTTCTGCGTACGTCGCAGCCAGCCGGCCAGCAGGACGTAGCCGACGATGCCGGCAAGGAGGAGTCCGGCCGTGCGGGCCGAGGTCCAACCGCCGTCGCCGGCTTCGATGAAGCCGAGGATCAGCAGCCCGGTGGCGGCGGTGACGATCAGCGCGCCGATCAGGTCGAGGCGTACGTCGCCTCCCCATGCGGGCAGCGGCGGCAGCAGCCAGGCCAGCAGGACCGCGACCACCGCGCCGACGGGCACGTTGATCAGGAAGACCCACTCCCAGCCCGGCCCGGCGGTCAGAGCGCCACCGAGAAGCACGCCGATCGCCGCGCCTCCGGCGCCGAGTGCCGACCAGATCCCGAGCGCGCGGTTGCGCTCGTCGCCGTCGAAGAGCCGGACCACGGTCGACAGCGCGGCGGGGGAGAGCATCGCGGCGCCGACACCCTGGGCGACCCGGCCGCCGATCGCCAGCTCTGCGCTGGTGGCGAGGCCGGTGGCCAGCGAGGCCACGGTGAAGACGGTCAGGCCGGTCAGGACCACGGGCTTCGGGCCGAACAGGTCGGCCGCCCTGCCGCCGAGCAGCATCAGGCCGCCGAACGCCAGGGTGTAGGCGCTCACCACCCAGGTGAGGGCATCGCGTCCCAGCCCGAGGTCGGCGCCCATGTGCGGCAGCGCGATCGCCACGACGGTGACGTCGAGGATGAGCATGAACTGCGCCAGGCCCAGCAGCCCGAGCAGCCGCCATCGGCGAGGATCCGCGGGCTGGTTCGTCGTGGGGTCGTGAGTGGTCTCGGTCATGGGGGTCTCATTTCGACTAACATGAACAGTGCTGTTCGAGATTAACTCGAACAGCACTGTTCGACAACCGGGAAAATTCGACCCACGGGAGTCTCCATGACCTCGACGACCGCTCCTTCCGCGCCGGCGTACCTCCAGCGTCCGGTCCGGGGGCACTGGCCGGTCGCGCTCGGGCTGGCTGCGGCAACCTTCCAGATCGTGACCGGAGTCGCGGCCGACGCGGTCGCCCTCACCGTCGTCGTCGCCGCGAGCTGCTACCTGGGCGCAGCGGCCTTCGGCCTGCGCTGGATCGCCTGGGCGAACATCCTCGTCGGCTCGGTCGTGGCCACCCTGCGCGAGCTGGCCGGTGCCCCGTGGTGGCTCGGTCTCGCGGTCTTCGGCGCGGCCATCGTCATGGTCGGCCTGCTGCGCCGCGCTCCCATCCGGCCGCTCTCTGCCGAGGGGTTCGCCATGATCGGGTTCGGCGGCCTCGCTGTCGCCGCGGTGTTGATATCACCTCGGTTCGGCCTGGCGCTGGCAGGTGTCGCGCTCGCCAGCCATGCCGCGTGGGACTACGTCCACTGGCGCCGAGACGTGGTGGTCCCGCGGTCCATGGCCGAGTTCTGCATCGCCTTGGACGTCGTCTTCGGCGCGGCCCCCATCACACTGGCCGTCATCGGATGACGCCGTAGGAGCCCGATCGAGTCCTTACCTGCCCGTTACCAGCCCTCAACGGCGCGGTCATCACGGCCGCGCATGCTGGATACCGAGGATCCTTCAGTCCCGGCAGCTCCCGTGAAGGAGGCGAAGATGGCAGTCGACACGCGCCCTACCCGGAACACCGACGTCCCGCCCACGGTCCACCGTGAGACCCGCATGGCTCGATTCATCCGTTGGGCCGATGACTACACGCTCTGGGCGTTCAACCCGCCGGCCGCGCTGGCCGCAGGAGCGTCCCCGACCCGCAGGGCGGAGGCGGCCGTCCTTGTCGAGGCCGACGTCGACGACCCGGTCGCTGTCCTCCGTGACCTCGAGCGCCTGCGCTGCACGGTCGACAAGCGCCTCGAGGACCTGCACGAGGAGAGCGCGCAGGCCGTCCGGGTGCTGCGGCGTCGCGGCTGGTCGTTCGGACGGATCGCGGCGGAGACGGGGATCAGCAACGTACGCGTGGCGCAGCTCGCCCGAGCATCGCTCGGCCGGGGGCGGTGAGCCTCGGGGTCTCCGGCGGCCCGTCGGCGGCCTGACGCATGAGAGTCGGCCAGGCCTCCTGATCGATCGCGAGCCAGGGCTTGGTGGCGATGTCGACGGGCGTCGTGCCCACGATCGACCGAACCTCGCGGGTGAGATGCGGCTGGTCGGCGTAGCCCGCGCGAGCCGCTGCCTCGGCAGGCGAGCTGCCCAGGGCGAGGAGCCTCGCGGCGTGGTCGAAGCGCACGAGTCGAGCGGCCTGCTTGGGCGAGAGCCCGACCTGGGCCCGGAAGCGGGACCACAGCCGCTGGCGGGACCAGCCGGTCTCCTCGGCGAGGGCATGGACGCCGGAGCGGCCGTGTCGGAGGTGGATCTGCTGCCAGACGTACGCGACCTCGGGGTCGACCGTGCGACGGCCGTCGAGGCGCCCGGCGAGGAAGCGGAACATCAGATCGAATCGTTCGTCCCACGAGCCGGCGTCTCGCAGATCGGCGCTCAGCTGTCCCGCCGCAGGCCCGAGGACGTCGTCGAGCCCGGCGACGGTGCCGACGAGGGCGGAGGTGTCCAGGATCCGAGCGGCGAGCACCGGCGACAACCGCACCTGGAGGCACTCGCCCGGGTCGGAGCCCGTGAGCCGGACGTCGTCGGGCAGCAGCCCGATCGCGACGTCGCCCGGTCCAGGGGTTCCCGCTCCGTCCTCGACGGACCAGCGGTGGACGCCGAGGTCGAAGAGCAGCGTGACCGCGGGGTGGGCGACCATCGAGATGTCGACGGGATCGGTCCCGTCGTAGCGGAACCCGGCCATGTGGACGCCCGGGATCGGCGTCGCGACGCGCGATGCGTGCGGAACCGCGACCTCCACCTGCGACCAGTCCATGGCTTCAGGCTAGGGCGGCGGGCAAGGCCGACATTCGTTCAAGACGACCGGCCGGCCTTTCGGAGATCGTCGGGGCATGACTACGTACGACACTTCGACCGTCCACGGCGTCCACCTCGTCCACGATGGGCCGGAGACGGCGCCACCTCTGCTGCTCATCCATGGCTCGGGGGCCAGCGGGTCGACCTGGGAGCCGATGGTTCCGGCGCTCGCCGAGCGGTTCCATGTGCTCCGGATCGACCTGCCGGGCTGCGGTCGGTCGAGCACGGCGCCGAGCTACGCCGTCCCCGACCAGGCCGACCGGGTCGCCGCCGTGCTGGACGAGCTCGGCCTCACGGAGGGCGTGCCGGTCGTCGGCCACTCCAGCGGCGGGTACGTCGCCACCGCGCTGGCCGAGCGACGACCGGACCTGGTCGGACCGATCGTGTTGCTCAGCACCGGACCGGACATGGAGGCACTGCGGCCGGAACCCGCGCTGGTCAAGCTGCTGACGGGGGCTGCGCTCGGTGCTCTGGTGTGGCCGCTGCGTACCGATGCGCTGCTCCGGAAGGGGATCGCCGCCACCGCCGAGAAGCCGGTGACGATCAGTGACGAAGCGGTCGACGACCTGAGGCGGACGTCGTTCAAGACGTTCCGGGCGATCATGCAGGCGAACCGCGAGTACCTCGTCGAGCAGGACGTCCCCGAGCGGCTGCGCCGGATCGGGCGGAAGCCGCTGGTCATCTTCGGGGACGCTGACCCGCGCTGGGAGCCGGCGTCCGCGCACGCCTACGAGGTCGTGTCGGGCAGCCGGGTCGCGTATCTCCCGGGCGTCGGGCACGTCGCCATGCTGGAGGCGCCGGACGAGACGGCCCGGCTGCTGCTCGAGTTCCTCGGCTGAGGTCGGCTCGCGTCGGCTGCTTCTGGGGTCTAGGTGGTCTCGCGCGGCAGCACGCCCGGGCCCTCGCGGAGCTCGAAGACGAGCTGTGTCTCGGTCTGCCGTACGACGCGGTGGACGGTCACGTGCTGGAGGACGAAGTCGCGCAGCGCCTCGGCGTCCTCGACGGCGACGTGGAGGTGGAAGTCGTCCGCGCCGGCGACGTGGAAGGCCTGGATGACGCCGGGCGTGGTGGCCAGGTCGTCGTAGAGCTTCTCGACGTGCTCCTTGCTGTGGCTGCCGAGACGGACCTTGATCACCGCCTGCAGCGGGTAGCCCAGCGAGCGGACGTCGAGGTCGAGACGGCGGCCGGCGATGACCCCGTTGTCGCGCAGGGCACGGAGGCGGTAGGCGCAGGTGGACTCGGCGAGACCGAGGCGCGCGGCGAGTGCCTTGTTGGTGAGCTCGGGGTTGTCGGCGAGCTCGCTCAGGATGCGGCGGTCGACGGAGTCGAGGGAGGGTTGCAGTTTCGCCAACTAGGACACCCCTGGTCGTTGGTTGTGTTGCTCGAAAGCGGCAAGATCGCAGGTTCGCTGGGATCTTCAGCAATCGATGTGGCCAGAACTTGTGATTCTCGCCACCATCTTGGCATGCCGCTTGTGAACCCTCATCCCGACTCACTCGCCGTCCACGCCGGCCGGGAAGACCTGGCGATGCTCGGCGTCCACGCCCTGCCGCTCGACCTCTCCTCGACCAACCCGCTGCCCGACCTCGAGCGCGGCGGCGAGTCCTACGAGGCCATGGCGACCGGTGGCCACCCGAACCCGGAGGGCGGGTTCGTCTACCAGCGGCTGTGGAACCCCACCGTCGCGCGGTTCGAGTCGGCGCTGGCGAGGCTCGAGCACGCCGAGACCTCGGTCGCGTACGCCTCGGGCATGGCGGCCATGACCGCGGCGATCATCGCCAGCACGTCCTTCAGCGGCAAGCGCCACATCGTCGCCGTCCGCCCGCTGTACGGCGGGACAGACCACCTGCTCGCCTCCGGCCTCCTCGGTGTCGAGGTCACCTTCTGCGCCGAGCACGAGGTCGCCGCCGCGGTCCGGGCCGACACGGCGCTGGTGGTGCTGGAGACCCCGGCGAACCCGACGCTCGACCTCGTCGACATCGCGGGCGTCGTGGCGGCTGCCGGTGACGTACCGGTGCTCGTGGACAACACCTTCGCAACCCCGGTGCTGCAGAACCCGCTCACCCTGGGAGCGGCGATGTCGCTGCACAGCGCCACCAAGTACATCGGCGGCCACGGCGACGTCGTCGGCGGCGTGATCGCCTGCGACGAGGAGACCGCCACCCAGCTGCGCCAGGTCCGAGCCGTCACCGGCGGCCTGCTGCACCCGCTGGGCGCCTATCTCCTGCACCGCGGCCTCGCCACCCTGCCCACCCGCGTCCGCGCCCAGCAGGCGGCCGCGGTCGAGATCGCCGCATGGCTCCGGTCGCACCAGGCGGTCGAGCAGGTCTACTTCCCGGGCCTCGACGACGATCGGGGTCTGGTCGGGAAGCAGATGAGCGGCCCCGGCGCCATGGTCACGATTGCCCTGCGCGGCGGGTACGAGGCCGCCGCCCGCGTCACCTCCTCGGTCCAGCTCTTCACCCACGCCGTCTCCCTCGGCGGCGTCGACTCCCTCATCCAGCACCCCGCCGGCCTCACCCACCGCCCGGTCGCCGCCCACGCCAAGCCCGCCGCGAACCTCGTACGTCTCTCGATCGGCCTCGAGAGTCCGGAGGACCTGATGGCCGACCTCGACGCCGCCCTCTCGGGCGAGTCTGTCCCGATGGCTCGTGCAGCTGATTCCGCGGTCCAAGCCGGGTTGTCGCCCGAGTTCGCCTGAGCGCTGGCATCGCGGGGTGCCGAAAACTCGGTACCTCGCTTCGCGGTTCCACGTCATGCGCGCACCGGGGAGGAACGTCGACGCCACTTCGTCTACAGCCCAGGGAGACGCGATGACGCAGAACGCGAACGTCGACGGCGAGACAGTGGTCTCGACCGAGCTCCAGGAACCGGAGCCGGTCGAGGAGAGCCCGGACGTGCAGAGCCCGCCGGCGGTCGGCAAGTGGCCATGGCAGGTATCGGCGGCCATCGCCGCGGTGGCCCTGGTCGCCGTGCTGTTGGTCCTCGCACTCGGCTGGGCCTACATCGTCCAGCACAACGAGGCACAGGAGCGAGCGGACTGGGAGCAGCTGCTGGGGATCATCGACCGGGTCCAGAACATTGCGCTGTTCGTGCTCGGTGCGCTCCTCGGGGTCTCGGTGACGGGCGCCGCGGCGAAGAGCGCCGCCAGCGCCGCCGACCAGAACAAGAAGGAAGCCGAGAAGCAGCACGGCGCGGCCATGCAGAACATGCAGGCCGCGGAGAACAACATGAAGGTCGCCGAGCTCGCTGCCCGTGACACCCGCGCCGCAGTGACCCAGCTCGCCGCCCAGATCGAGCAGGTGAAGGCCGGCTCCGGCCAAGATGTCCTCGATCGGATCGGGGAAGGCATCCAGGTCATCGACTTGTCCCGGGCCGACTCGCTCGACGCGCTGAGCGAGCTCGACCTGAACGGGGACGGCCGATACGTGATGTTTCCGCAGTCCAGCCTCGACGCCGTACGTGCACCCGACACGAGCGATGCCGAGAAGCTGGTCGCCGACCTCCAAGAGCGGTGGGCGCCCGATCACATCGGGTAGGGAGCGTCTCGTCGCCCGTCTGTGACGTGCTGTGCGAGCATCAGGCCCATGACTCGGGGGCGTTGGTTCGCGGTGGTTGCCGCGGGTGTGCTGATCGCGGGCGCCGTTGTCGGCGGTGTTCGGTGGTGGGGCTCGGACGGGCAGGTCGAGCGGCGGCTGGTGGACGAGGTCGCACAGATGAGCGGGGTGCGCGACGTCGACGCCGATGCGAAGCGAGTTGTGCTGGCCGACGGGATCACTCGAGAGCAGGCGGAGAAGGTCCTTGAACGCTTGGACGCTGCGCCGTTGCGGGGTCGGTGGACAGCACGTGTCGGCGTTGCCGAGGTCGAGGCGTTCTGGGACAGCCGCGACGCTGCGGCCGCGCTGGTGACGTACGGGGCTGTTCGCGAGGGTGCGGTCGAACGGATCAGGCTCGAGGACCAGTCCTCCCAGCTTCTGGCGCGCGTGACGGTTGCCGATGCGAGCGCACGGGTTGAGACGGCGCAGAAGGTGTTCGCTGTGGTGGCAGGCGATCCGAGCTTGGACAAGAAGTCGTGGGAGGTCCTGGTCCACGGCGGTGGGACGTCGTCGAATGATGACACGGTTCGAGTGCGTCGTTCGCCGCTGGATCATCCGGACAAGGCGGCAAGCAGGCTCGGTCAGCTGGCCAAGGCCCTCCGGATGCCGGTGACGCTGGAGGTGGGCCGAGACGGGCGGATCTCCGACCTCCGCACTCAGGTCGACGACGAGCGCGACGCGCCTGCTGTCTGGCGCGCCGTCGAGAGCGTGCTCGAGAAGGGCGAGGTCGCCCGGATCGAGGTCGGTGACGACGAGGACGTCACCACCTACTCGGGTGCCGAAAGTCAGCGCATCGAGCCTGCCTTGGCCGCCGCCCGCAGTCTCCGCGATGCCGGCGCGACAGCCCTGACCGAGGTCGACATGGGGCTCACGAAGATCACCGCCGAGACCGCGACGGTGAGCGATGTCAGAGCCGTGGGAGCTGCCGCGGTCGAGATCGGGCCCGATCTCCAGCTCGCCGTGACCTGGCCGGAGCCGGTCGAGTGGTACGGCGACGGCACCGGTCCGGCGCAGATCGTGGACCGGGCGTCCGAGGTGGCCCGGGTCGCGCCGAAGCTGGCGGAGATCGCGAAGCTCGGCTACGTGATCATGTGGGGCCCCGACCTGGTCGGGATCGACCACGGGGGAGCGTACGTCCTCGCCTATCCCAAGCCGGAGGGCGACTTCCGCCCGGGCGAGCTCGACCGGGTGATGACGATGCTGCGCGACGTCGGTTGGTCGGGCACTCGGCTCGTCGGTGTCGTCTCCGCGCCGTACAACTGCGGCAACGAGAACGAGAAGGGCACGATCGTCGCGTGGATCCGGTCGACGGCGCCGGGGCGAGGCACGGTGGCGAGCACGGACTTCTCCCGAAGGGGTGCCGCGTGCACGGACCAGATCGACGCGGCGCGCCAGGAGGCGGAGAACACGGCCACCCGGGCTTGGAACTCGACCCTCTAGAACGCGCTCGAAGCCGGGTTCGTGCTCAGCACCCGCTGCGCGACGGCTGTGGTCGCCTCGACACCGAGGAAGCCCACGACCCGGGTGACCCGGTCGATGTCGAGCGGGAGCAGGCCGGGGGTGCCGGGGATGTCCGGCGTGAGGCGGAGGTCGAGGTCGTCGCGGCAGGTCATGATCCGCAGGTTGAAGTCGTAGCGTTCCCGGGCGCCCGGCGCCGACAGAGCGCGGACGACGCGTGAGCCGATGCGGCGTACGCCGGTGTCGGCCGCCCACGCGTCGAGGACCTCGATCACCTTCCGTCCGTCGTTGTCGGCGATGTCGGCCCAGACGCCGTCCATCGGGCCGAACTGGTCGAGGAGCGCCGCGGCGGTCTTCTCGCCGATGCCGCTCACGCCGGGCAGGTTGTCGCTGGCGTCACCGCGGAGGGCGGCGTAATCGAGGTAACGAGAGGCCGGCACGCCGTACATCGCATAGAGCCGGGCGGGGTTGAGCAGGGGAGAGCCGTTGATCCCGCCGTTGATCAGCCGCAGGACCTGGGTGTGCTCGCTGATCAGCGCGAACGCGTCACGGTCGGAGGTGATCACGACGCAGTTCCAGCCATTGCGGACCGCCCACGCCGCGGCGGAGGCGTTGACATCGTCGGCCTCGAGGCCCGGGGGAGTGAGGGTCGCCAGCCCGAGGGCGTCGAGCATCGCACCGGCCCGGCCGAGCTGCTCGACCAGCATCGGGTCCTTCTCGGCGCGGCCGGCCTTGTAGTCGGGATAGGCGTCCCGGCGTACGGACGCGGTGCGGTCGTCGAGACCGAAGAGCACCGCGTCGGGGGCGAAGGCGTCGATCGAGTCGAGGATCTGCCGCAGCATGCCGTGCAGCGCCCACGCGGGCCGGCCGGCACGGTCGATCATCCGGGTGTGCGCCCGAGCGTGATGGTTGCGGTGGAGCAGCGACGGCGCGTCGACGACGAGCAGGAGGCGGCGAGGCGAGCTCATCGAGTCGACTGGTTCCGTCCCAGCCGCCAGCCGCCGATCGGCAGGTCGAGCGCCGACTCCGGCCCCCACGATCCCTGCGGGTAGCTCTCCACGGCGGGCCGGTGCTCGAGGACCGGCTGGCAGATCTCCCACAGCCGCTCGACCTCGCGCGCGCTGGTGAACAGGGTGCGATCGCCGTTCATGACATCGAGGAGCAGCCGCTCGTAGGCCTCCAGCGGTCCAGCGTCCGGCGCGTCGCAGGCGAGGTCGAGGCGGAAGACACCCTCGGTCAGCGCCATCCCCGGTCCGGGTCGCTTGGCGCGTACCTCGATCTCGATCCGGGCGTCGTCGCTGAGCTCGATCACCAGCTCGTTGGGCTGGGCCGGACCGGGGTTGGCCGGCTGGAGCCACTGGTGTCGTGGGTCGGTGAACCGGATCGTGATCGTCCGCCGCCCGGCGGCCAGCGCCTTACCGGTGCGCAGGTAGAACGGCACCCCGCGCCAGCGGTCGTTGTCGATCCACGCCTCGATGGCGACGTACGTCTCCACGTCGGAGTCGGCGGCGACATCGGGCTCCTCGCGGTAGCCGTCGTACTGCCCGAAGACCACGCGCTCGGGGTCCAGCGGCCGGACGGCTGCGAAAGCGGCGGCCTTCGCCGCGCGGATCGCACCCTCCCGGAACGCGTGCGGGTCCTCCATCGCCACGAACCCGAGCAGCTGGCACAGGTGGGTGGTGACCATGTCGCGCAGGCACCCGGTGCCCTCGTAGAAGCCGCCACGACCCGTGACGGTGAGCTTCTCGGGAACGTCGATCTGCACCGACTCGATGCTGTGCCGGTTCCAGGCGGGTTCGAAGAGGCCGTTGGCGAAGCGCAGCGCCAGCAGATTCTGCACGGCCTCCTTCCCGATGAAGTGGTCGATCCGGAAGACCTGCTTCTCGTCGAACGCCTCGCTGAGCACGGCGTCGAGCTCGCGCGCCGAGGCGAGATCGGTGCCGAACGGCTTCTCCGCGACCAGCCGGCTGCGGGCGTTCAACCCCTCCCGGGCGAGCATCCCGACCATCGGCTCCACCGCCTGCGGCGGCACGGAGAGATAGAGAAGGCGATGTACGTCGCCCACGGTCTGCCCGCTGTCCAGCGCGAGCCGGTCCTCGGCCTCGTGCACCGCCTCGGCCAGCGCGGTGCCGTCCTCGGCGGAGGAGGCGACGAAGCGGATCCGCTCCAGCAGCGGCCCGGCGACGGACTCGTCGACGTCGTGGACGAACTCCTCCAGCGCCTGGCGCACCTGGTCACGGAACTCGTCGTCGGTGCCGGGCGAGCGCCGCCCGCTGCCGATGACCGCGAACTGGTCGGGAAGCCGCTTGGCGAGGGCGAGCCGGTACAGCCCGGGGAACAGCTTGCGCGCGGCCAGGTCGCCGGTTGCGCCGAAGAGGACGAGTACGTGCGGGGCGGGTTTCGAAGGCACGTGCTCAGTCTCCCACCCGTGGTCACGCTGCCGGTTCATCGCCGCGGACCCTTGCACGGTGTCGGCCTCGGATCCATGGTGGAAGCAACCAACTACTGGAGAGGCACGCCATGTCTTCGCACACCTACCGCGTCACCGAGATCGTCGGTTCCTCCGAGACCGGGCTCGAGGATGCCATCCGCAGCGGCCTCGGTCGCGCCGCCCAGACCCTGCGGCACCTGGACTGGTTCGAGGTCACCCAGATCCGCGGCCACCTCGAAGAGGGCGAGATCCAGCACTTCCAGGTCGGGCTCAAGGTCGGCTTCCGCATGGACGACGACTGACCGGTACAACGCGGCGGGATTCGAAGGCGATCACTTGCACAGCTCGAAGCGGGCGGGATGACCATGATGCCGAGACACCACTCATGACCCTGGTGCCGACGTTCGAGCCGATCACTGCGGTGCCGCCGCGATGTAGGCGTCGGGCGTGTGCGACGACGAGCACCCTTTACGAAGAGGGGGCGAAGCGAACCTTCACCAGAATGACCGGCTACTTCTCCCAGAGCTGGACGGTGAGGCGCACCGAGTCGTTCCTGCGTGGTCGCCTACCAGTGTGTCGCTAGGTCTGAAGAGTCCACCGCTCGATCACGGCGGTCGAACTTGCTGTACCTGAAACCAGGTAGGGCCCTGACGGGACTGATCAGGGCAGTGTGAGTCGGACGATGGTGGATCGATGGATGCATCGCAGCAGACGGCTGATGAGGTGGCGGAGCGGCTCTTCGGGTCGCTCCTCGGCACGGTCGAGATCGTGTCGGTGTTCATCGGCGACCGGCTCGGTTGGTATCGCTCACTGGCGGATGAGGGGCCGGCGAGTGCGGTCGAGCTGGCGGAGCGTACGGGGACACAAGTTCGGTACGCACGGGAGTGGCTCGAGCAGCAGGCGGTGAGTGGGTTGTTGGTGGTCGAGGCCGACGGCAGCCCCGACGAGCGGCGGTTCGCGATCCCGGCGAGCACGGCGGAGGTGATGACGGACCCGACGAGCCTGGCCTATCTGGTGCCCATCGCGCGGATGTTCGGGGCGGTGGGGCCGGTGCTGCCTCGGCTGATGGAGGCGTACCGGGACGGTGGTGGGGTGAGCTGGGACGACCTGGGGGATGACGCTCGGCAGTCGCAGGCGGATGCGAATCGGCCGTGGTACGAGAAGCAGCTCGGGCCGGCGTAGGCTGGTGTGCCGGCCGTCCACGACGCCCTCTCCGCGGAGGGGTGCCGGATTCTCGACGTGGGCTGTGGTGGGGGATGGTCGAGCATCGCCTTGGCGCGCGCCTATCCCGGGGCCACCGTGCTCGGCATCGACATCGACCAGCCCTCGGTCGAGATGGCTGTGGAGAACGCACATGGAGCGGGGGTCGAGGACCGGGTGCGCTTCCTGTGCCAAGACGCGGCGAGCCTGCCGGACGGGACGGTCGATGTCGCCTTCGCCTTCGAGTGCGTGCACGACATGCCGCGACCGGTCGACGTCCTCAGTGCAATAAGGAGGACGCTCGCGCCCGGGGGATCGCTGGTGGTGATGGACGAGGCTGTGGCGGACAGCTTCGCTCCGAACGGCGACGACCTGGAGCAGATCATGTACGGGTTCAGCCTGCTGGTGTGCCTGCCGGACGGACTCTCCTCGCCCCCGAGCGTCGGGACCGGGACGGTGATGCGGCCGTCGACGTTGAAGAGCTACGGCGAAGAGGCGGGCTTCACCGACTTCGAGGTTCTGCCGATCGAGGAGTTCGGGTTCTGGCGCTTCTACCGGCTCTCCTGACCACATCGACCCCAGATCGGGGTTGTCGCTGCGGCGTACCGTGGATCTCCATCCAGCAGATCGCCCGAGGCGGCGCCATGAAGATCAGATCATCCGGGGCTGTCGCCGCGGTCGTCGGCGCAGTCGCGTTCGGCGCGTGTGGCGCAGAGACCCCGTCCGGGACCGCCACTCTGTCGGCGTCGCCCTCGGCGACAGCGTTTTCGACCCCGACCCCGTCCCCGACGGCCACCGCCACCGACACGGCGCCGCTGTCCTCTGACGGGACGCCGATGCGCGGACAGCTGTCGATCCCCAAGATCGGCGTCACCGACCTGGAGGTCGTGCCCTATCGCGGCTGGACGGACGACGCTCCCGGCACCGAGATCCAGAACGGCGGTGTCGCGGCCAGTCCGTACGGTCCTCGGGGCGGCACCGGGCCGGGCGGGATCGGCAACTACCAGGTCACCGCGCACCGGCTCTCGTCGACGAGGGCGTTCCTCAGGCTGCCCGAGCTGAGGCGAGGCGACCGGGTCTCCGTGCGGACCGAGGAGGCGACGTACGTCTATCGCATCACCGGTACCCGAGAGACATCGTTCCGGTCGGAGGCGTCGCTGCGGGCGCAGCGGGCGCCGGTCCCGGGCAAGCCTGGCGTGGCCCCCACGCGCGCGATGATCACGCTGTCGACCTGCGCCACTCCTGAGGACCACGCGGCCGGCAACTATTGGTCCGACGAGTTCGACAATCCCGAGCACCGCATCGACAAGATCGGGGTGCTCGTCGCTATTCGATGATGGTCAGTGGCTCGCGTCGATCGGGGCCTCTTGATGGAAGCCTTCCCAGAGGCGGCCTCCGGCCAGGGCTAGACATTCTTCGGCGGCCTGCTGGAGCAGGGCCGTGTCGCCGGCGAGGGCTGCGGCCAGGCCGACGTCGAGGCGGGACGCCCAGGCGGTTCCGGCAGCGGCGTCGAGGGCGATGAGCTCGCGCATCAGCCACTTCCCGCCGCCGCGCCAGCAGCCGTTGGAGTCGAGGACCAGCTCGGCCGTACGCCGCCACGTCTCGACCGCGATCGCGGTGCCCTCGGGGCCGGGGCCGGATCCCTGCAGGTCGTCGACCAGATCGCTCAGCTCATATCGAGCGCGCGCCAGCGCCGACGGTGGCAGGGGAGCGGGGCCGGCCTCGAGGACGTCCTCACAATGGCGACGTACGGCCGCTCCGCCGTCGCCAGGAAGCAGCGGCACACCTCAAGCGACGAGCCGTGCCATCGTCGGCTTGCGGTTGGCGAGGTCCCGCCCGACGAAGTGGCGGATGCTCGCCTCGGTGTGCACGAAGAGCTCGACGGGCCAGCCCAGATGACGCAGCGACTCGCGGTGGGCCGTCGCCGTCGCGTCGAGCACCGTGATGTCGAGGTCCGACATCGGCGTTGCTCCGCCCAGGACCACCGACCCGCCGAGCCACGCCTGCTCCGCATCAGGAAAACGGGCGGTGACCAGGTCTTGGGCGGCCGCGACAGGATCCGGGCGGTTCGAGTTATGCGTAGAGAGTGCCGGTTCGACGAACGCAGAGTCATCCGGTTATCACCCGGAATGTGACACCCAACACATCTGGAGCCATTGATCTAGAGCGTCTGCTCTATTTAGAGTCTCGGCATGTCCCGACAGCGGCTCCATACGCTCGACGATCTCCTCGACGTCGCCGAGCAGATCGTCACGAGCGGCGACCCGTCCGGGCTGACGCTGCGGTCGCTGGCCACCGCGGCGGGGGCGTCGAACGGGACGATCTACCACGCCTTCGGCTCGAAGGACGTACTGCTCGCGCGGCTGTGGCTGCGGTCCTGGTGCCGTCTCGGCGACCTGATGGCCGAGGCGATGGGGGAGAGGTCCGCCGACGCCTCCGGGGAGGACGCCGTCGTGGCGGTCGCGCTGACCCCCGTCGAGTTCGTACGCCGCTTCCCGGCCAGCGCTCGGCTCTTCTTCGCCCAGCGTCGCGACCAGCTCTTCTCCGCCGACATTCCTCCCGAGCTCGAGACCGAGCTGAACTCCGTGCAGGAGAAGTTCGTCGAGGTGCTGGTCGCGCTGGCGCGCGGCGTGTGGGACCGCGGCGACCGGATCGCTGTCGAGGCGATCGCGGTCTGCGTCGTCGACCTGCCCGGCGGCATCCTGCGCCGCTGCCTCCTCGAGGACCGCGAGGCCGACGAGGCGACCGCGGCCCGGCTGGAGGCGGCCGTCCGCGCGATTCTCACCGTCCCGCTCGAGCCACATCCGTCCACGGCTTCACCTGAAGATCCGTCCACACCGAGGAGCAACCCGTGACCCGAGACCAGTCGATCCTGGCGCAGCCGTTGACGTTGCCGAACGGGTTCGTGATCCCGAACCGCCTCGCCAAGGCCGCCCTCAGCGAGGGTCTCGGGCGTCGCGACTTCACGCCGGGAAGCCGGATCAAGAACCTCTACCGGCGCTGGGCCGACAGCGGGGTCGGGCTCTCGATCACCGGCAACGTGATGATCGACCGCACCGCGATCGGCGAGCCGGGCAACGTCGTCGTCGAGGACGACCGCCACGCCGACGACCTCGCCGAGTGGGCGCAGATCGCCAAAGCAGGCGGATCGAAGGTGTGGGTCCAGATCAACCACCCGGGCCGGCAGACGCCGCGCACGCTCACCGCCCTTCCGGTGGCGCCCTCGGCGGTGGCTGTGCCCGGCACGGGCGGCCTGTTCGCGGAGCCTCGTGCGCTGACCGGAGGCGAGATCGAGGACCTGATCCGCCGCTTCGCCACCACCGCGAAGATCGTGACCGGGGCGGGCTTCGATGGCGTACAGATCCATGGTGCGCACGGCTACCTGATCAGCCAGTTCCTCTCGCCGCTGTCCAACCAGCGCACCGACGCCTGGGGTGGCACGCCGGAGAAGCGGCGCCGCTTCGTGCTCGAGGTGCTCCGGGCGATCCGCGCCGAGGTCGGGACCGAGACGCCTGTCGCGATCAAGCTCAACTCCGCCGACTTCCAGAAGGGTGGCTTCGGTGAGGAGGAGTCGCTCGAGGTCGTCCACGCCCTCGCCGCGGAGGGCCTGGACCTGCTGGAGATCTCCGGTGGCACCTACGCCTCGGCCGCCATGCTGGGTGTGGACCCGTCGCTGAAGGCGAGCACACGGCGGCGGGAGGCGTACTTCCTCGCGTACGCCGAACGCGTCCGTGCCGAGCTGCCGGACCTGCCGCTGATGCTCACCGGCGGGTTCCGCACCGCCGCCGGGATGGTCGACGCCGTCGAGTCCGGTGCCGTGGACCTCGTCGGCCTCGGGCGCCCGCTCACCGTGCAGCCCGACTTCCCGGCCCAGCTGCTCGCCGGCCGCGCCGACGAGAGCGTCGTCAACCCACGGCGCAGCGGGATCCGCATGCTCGACAGCCTCACCGAGCTGACCTACTACAGCGTCCAGATGTGGCGCATGGCGAAGGGCAAGGAGCCGGCGCCCGACCGGCACGCCGCTCTCAACGTGACCCAGTACCTCCTCAACAACGGCCTCGAGAGCCTGCGCTCCCCGCGCGGCTGAACCGGAAGGAAGATCATGCAGACCGTCATCGTCACCAGGACGATCAACGCCCCGATCGAGGCAGTGTTCGATGCCTACGTCGATCATGAGCGCCTCGCGGACCTCCCGATGGTGCTCTCCGCCGAGGTCGTCGTCCCAGGGAGGACCGAGAAGAACGGCCTCGGCGCCGTCCGTGTCGTCAACGGTGGCCTGATCTCGCTGCGCGAGGAGATCACCGCCTTCGAACGGCCAGTGCTGATGGAGTACCGCATCCGCGAGTCCCGCCCGGCCTCCGAGCACGAGCTCGGCCGGGTCGAGTTCGTCGAGGTGCCCGGCGGCACCCAGGTCACCTGGAAGACGGTCTTCGGCATCAGGAATCCTGTCCTGCGCGCAGCCGAGCCGGCCTTCGCCATCGCGTTCCGGGTCATCTTCGGCATGACGCTGGCCCAGACCGCGAAGCGCGCGGCCGCGGCCGCCGCCGGGCAGGTGAGCTGAGCATGACGACCCTGACCCAGACCGACGGCGTGTACGTCCTCGACATCGGCGACACCGAGAACCGGTTCAGCCCCGACTGGATGACGTCGGTGAACGACGCCCTCGACAAGGTCGTCGCAGCGCCCGCGCCACTGGTGCTGACCGCGACCGGGAAGTTCTACTCCAACGGTCTCGACCTGGACTGGCTCGGGCAGAACGCCGACCAGTTCGAGGCGTACGTCGCCGAGGTGCAGGCGCTGCTCGCCCGCCTCCTGGTCCTCCCGGTGCCGACGGCCACCGCGATCAACGGCCACGCCTTCGGTGCCGGCGCGATGCTCGCGATGACCCTGGACTGGAGGATCATGCGCGAGGACCGCGGCTTCTTCTGCTTCCCCGAGGTCGACATCCAGATCCCGTTCACCCCGGGCATGGCCGCGCTGATCCAGGCCAAGCTCACCCCGCGGGCGGCGACCGACTCGATGACCACCGGGCGCCGGTTCCCCGGGCCCGACGCGCTCGCCGCCGGCATCGTCGACGGCACCGCGCCCGAGGCCGAGCTCCTCGAGCAGGCGATCGCGCGCGTCGCCGCGCTCGCGGGCAAGCCGGCCGAGACGCTCGGCAAGATCAAGTCGACGATGTACGCGACCGCGGTCGCCGCCCTCCGGGACACCTCAGCTCGTTGACTCGTCCAGACCCCGACGCTGGTGCATCCGCCCGGCGCCGTCGAGCTCGATGACGGTGTCGATGCCGATCCGCTCCAGGAACCCGAAGTCGTGGCTGACCACGAGCAACGCGCCTCGGTAGGCGTCGAGCGCCTCGGCGAGTTGCTCGACGCTGGTGATGTCGAGGTTGTTCGTCGGCTCGTCGAGGATCAGCAGCTGGGACGGCGGGTCGGCCAGGAGGAGACGGGCGAGGGAGACGCGGAAGCGTTCGCCGCCGGAGAGCGTACGCACCGGGCGGTCGACGCTGTCACCGCGTAGGAGCAGCCGGGCGAGCTGGTTGCGGATCGTGCCCGAAGGCGTCTCCAGCGCGACGGCGCGTACGTTCTCCATCGCGCTCGCCTCGTCGTCCAGCCCGTCCAGGCGCTGGGGGAGGAGGCCGACCAGATCGGTGAGGAGACGGCCGTGCGGCCGCCCCGGCACCGGGTCGCCACCCTGCACGAGGTGGTCGACCAAGGTCGACTTCCCGGAGCCGTTCGCGCCGATCAGCGCCACCCGCTCCGGTCCCTGGATCACGACTGTCCGTCCCCCGTCCTCGAGCTCCGCGATCCGCCGGCCGCGCGGTACATCGGGGTCGGGGAGGGTGAGGTGGATGTGCTCCTCGCTGCGTACGCGGGCACCGGCCGCGTCCACGGCGGCCTGAGCCGCCTTCACCTTGTCGTCGAGGGTCGAGCGGAGCGAGCCGGCGGACGCCTGGGCCTTGCTGGCCCGGTTGCCGGCGAGGATCTTCGGGATCCCGCCGTCCTTCTGGGTCTTCTTGGCCGTCCGTTCGCGGCGGGCGAGCTTCGTCTCCGCCTCGATCCGCTGGCGCTTCTCGACCTTGAGTGCCTGCTGAGCGGACCTCGCGGCCTGTTCGGCGGCCGCCTGCTCCTGCTCCTGGTGCTCCTTCCACGCGCTGTAGGGGCCGCCGAACGTGCTCAGCGTCCCGGCGTACAGCTCGGTCGTGCTGTCCATGTGCTCGAGCAGCTCGAGGTCGTGGCTGACGACCACGAGCGTCCCCGGCCACTGGTCGACGAATTCGGCGAGCTTGGCGCGGGTGGCTCGGTCGAGGTTGTTGGTCGGCTCGTCGAGCAGGGTGATCGGGGTGCGGCGGATGCGGAGGCCGGTGATCGCGATCAGCATGCCCTCCCCGCCGGAGATCTCGGCGACCCGGCGGTCGAGGTCGGCGGCGGAGAAGCCGATCTGGTCCAGGGCCTCGTCCGCGCGGGACTCGATGTCCCAGTCGTCGCCGATCGTGTCGAAGTGGCGCTGGTCGACCTCGCCGGACTCGATCGCCCGGATCGCGGCGAGGATGCCGTCGATACCGAGCAGGTCGGCGATCGTGGCGTCTCCTCGGAGCGTGAGCGTCTGGGGCAGATAGCCGACCTCGCCGGTCGCGTCGATCTGCCCCGAGGTCGCAGACAGCTCGCCGGCGATGAGGCGGAGGAGGGTGGACTTGCCGGCGCCGTTGCGGCCGATGAGGCCGGTGCGGTCGGTGCCGAAGGTGCCGTTGACGCGGTCGAGCGCGACGGTGCCGTCGGGCCACTCGAAGGTCAGGTCGCGCAGGGTGATGGATGCGGTGGACATCGCGGTGGGTTCTCTTTCTCGCCCGTCGAGCGCCGCGAAGGCGTGACGGGAAGTCGGTGACAGGTCGATGGCGAATGCACCGCGAGGTCGACCCGAAAGGGGTCGTGATCGCGCGTCCGCGCAGGCGGACGTGCCGGCATGCCGACGCGAAGGCGTCAGGCGAGAGCCACCGGCAGTGCGGTGGCTAGAACTTGTCCACCTCGATCAGTCCCACGTCGCAGATGCTAACAGGCGCCGATCCGCGAAGCTGAGTCCGAGCGCCCGCATCCGGCCGGGTTGACACGCGACGGTGACGCCCCTCACACTCATCGCCATGAACCTGTCTGACAGGCAAACAGTCAAACCGATCCGGCGTGCCAACGCCATGGAACTCGTCCTCGCCGAGCTGCGCTCGGAGATCGAGTCCGGCACCTTCCCGGTCGGCACCCGGCTCCCGTCCGAGGCCACCCTGGTCCGCGACTTCGGCGTCAGCCGCCCGGTCGTCCGGGAGGCGCTCCGAGCCCTGCAGGCGCTCGGCATGACGGAGTCCCAGTCGGGGCGGGGCACGTTCGTCGTCTCCGACCGGGCCGCCGACAACCCGACGTTCGGCAGCTACTCCGCCCGCGACCTGGTCGAGGCGCGCCGCCATGTCGAGGTCCCGGCTGCCGGGTACGCCGCGACCCGGCACAGCGGCGACGACCTCGACGAGATGCGGAGCCTGCTCGAGCGGATGGAGCGCGAGGAGGACGGCGCCGTCTGGGTCGCCCTCGACTCGCTGTTCCACATCGCCATCGCCCGCGCCTCGGCCAACCCCGTCTTCGGGAAGGTGATCGAGGAGATCCGGGAGGCTCTGGCCACCCAGAGCGCTCTGCTCAACAAGCTCGACGAGACGCGACGTACGGCCTCCGACGCCGAGCACCGCCTCATCGTCGACGCCATCGCCTCCGGGTCCTCGGAGACCGCCGAGGCGGCGATGCGCGCCCATCTCGAGCACGTCGACGACGCGCTCGGAGACATCGTCCGCGACCCCACCACCGACAGGAACACCGATCGATGACCCTGCCAACCTCCACCGGCGCCGAAGCCCATCCCCAGCCCACGGACGCGGGCGACGAGGGCTACGGCAAGTCCCTGACGCCGCGCCACATCACGATGATCGCGATCGGTGGCGCCATCGGCACCGGCCTGTTCCTCGGTGCCGGCGGGCGGCTGGCCAGCGCCGGGCCGTCGCTGGCGATCGCGTACGCCGCGTGCGGTCTCGTCGCGTTCATCGTCGTGCGCTGTCTCGGTGAGATGATCCTCTACCGCCCGTCATCCGGGGCCTTCGTCTCCTACGCCCGCGAGTTCCTCGGTGAGAAGGGCGCCTACACCGCCGGCTGGATGTACTTCCTGAACTGGTCGACCACCGGCATCGCCGACATCACCGCGATCGCCCTCTACGCCCACTACTGGTCGTTCTTCTCGCCGGTTCCGCAATGGGTGCTCGCCCTGGGCGCCCTGGTGATCGTGCTGGCGCTCAACCTGCTCTCGGTCCGCCTGTTCGGCGAGATGGAGTTCTGGTTCGCGCTGATCAAGGTGGCCACGCTGGTGGCGTTCATGGCGATCGCGATCGTCCTCATCGTCACCCGGCACCCGATCGACGGCACCACCCCCGGACCCCAGCTGATCACCGACCACGGCGGGCTGTTCCCTGCTGGCATGCTTCCGATGGTCCTGGTGATCCAGGGCGTCATCTTCGCCTACGCCTCCATCGAGCTGGTCGGCGTGGCCGCCGGGGAGACCGCGGACCCCCGTCGTGTCATGCCCCGGGCGATCAACACCATCATCTGGCGGATCGGCATCTTCTACGTCGGCTCGGTCGTGCTGCTCGCGATGCTGCTGCCGTGGTCGGCCTACTCCGCCGACGAGAGCCCGTTCGTGACCGTGCTCTCGCGGGTCGGCGTACCCGGCGCGGGCGACGTGATGAACCTGGTGGTCCTCACCGCCGCCATGTCGAGCCTCAACTCCGGGCTCTACTCCACGGGCCGGATCCTGCGCTCGCTCGCGGCCGCCGGCACCGCACCTCGCTTCGCCGCCGCGATGAACCGGCACAAGGTGCCGTACGGCGGCATCCTGATGACCGCTGCTGTGTGCGTTCTCGGTGTCGGGCTCAACTACGTCGTCCCCGCCCAGGCGTTCGAGATCGTCCTCAACCTGGCCTCGGTGGGCATCATCGCGACCTGGGCGATCATCCTGATCAGCCACACGATCTTCGAGCGCCGCAGCCGCACCGGCGTGATCGAGCGCCCCACCTTCCGGGTGCCGTGGTCACCGGTGCCGCAGCTCATCGCGCTGGCGTTCCTCGCCATGGTCCTGATCCTGATGTTCTTCGACCACGTCGGCCGGATCACCCTGCTCGCGATGCCGGTGATGCTGGTGGCGCTGGTCGCCGGCTGGTTCGTCGTCCGCGACCGCATCGACACCTCCGCGATGGAGGTGTGATGAGCCTGCCCGACCTGAAGACTCCGGTCGCCGACGCGGCTCCGATGCGGGTGCCGGCCCACCAGCCTCTGGTCGAGCTCTGGCGCGGCGAGATGGTGGAAGGCGTCCACCACGGTTCGGCGGTCCTTCTCGACCCGGAGGGACGGGTACGCCTGGCGGTCGGCGACATCGAGGCGGCGTTCTACCCGCGCTCGGCGGCCAAGCCGATGCAGGCGGTCGCGATGGTACGCGCCGGGCTGGACGTCGACGACGACCTGCTCGCGCTCGCCGCCGCCAGCCACTCCGGCGAGGCCGTCCACCTGACCGGAGCCCGCCGGTTGCTGGCCTCCGTCGGTCTCGGCGAGGACGCGCTGCAGAACCCGCCGGACCTGCCGTACGACCCGGTCGAGCGTGAGGCGTGGCTGCGTGCCGACGCGCGTCCGAGCCGGCTCGCGCACAACTGCTCGGGCAAGCATGCCGCGATGGTCGCGACCTGCCTGGCCGCCGGCTGGACCCACGACCGCTACCTCGATCCGGCTCATCCGCTCCAGGACCTCATCCGCGCCACTGTCGAGGAGCTCACCGGGCAGCGGGTCGCGACGGTCACCGCGGACGGCTGTGGCACCCCGCTGTTCGGGATCTCGCTGCACGGGCTCGCTCGCGCCGCCCGGCGGCTCGTGCTCGCACCCGAGGGCACCGCCGAGCACCGGGTCGCCGCGGCGATGCGCCGCCACCCCGAGATGGTCGCCGGAACCCGCCGTGACGTCACCGCCCTCATGCAGACGGTTCCCGGCCTGCTGGCCAAGGACGGGTTCGAAGCGGTCCAGGTCGCCGCCCTGCCCGACGGCACCAGCCTCGCGCTCAAGATCGCCGACGGCGCCGATCGGGCCCGCCTGCCCGCACTGCTCGCCCTGCTGGCCGAGGGCGGGGTCGACCCCGCCGCCCTCGGCCAGCAGGGCGAGC
>NZ_JAALAA010000019.1:95742-98980 GCF_011045035.1 Nocardioides turkmenicus | reverse complement strand
GGCTCGGAGCAGCCCTCGGGGGAGCAGCCGTCCGGTGAGCAGCCCTCCGGCGAGCAGCCCTCCGGCGAGCAGCCCTCCGGCGAGCAGCCCTCCGGCGAGCAGCCCTCCGGCGAGCAGCCCTCCGGCGAAGAGCCCGCTGGCGAGGAGCCGAGCAGCGACAACCCCCTGGGTGGTCTCCTCGGCGGCAGCAACCCGCTGGGCGGCCTGACCGGCGGCCTGCCCCTGCCGGGCTCGGAGCAGCCCTCGGGGGAGCAGCCGTCCGGTGAGCAGCCCTCCGGCGAGCAGCCCTCCGGCGAGCAGCCCTCCGGCGAGCAGCCCTCCGGCGAGCAGCCCTCCGGCGAGCAGCCCTCCGGCGGCTCGGACGCACCGGCCTCTGACCCTGTGGGAGGTCTCCTTGGTGGCCTGACCGGTGGCATGAACCTGCCCGGCGGGACTCTCCCGCTGCCCGGCACGAGCCAGCCGTCCGGTGACCAGCCCGCTGGTCAGCAGCCCTCCGGTCAGCAGCCCTCCGGTCAGCAGCCGTCCGGCAGCCAGCCGGGCAGCACTCAGCCGTCGCAGCCCAACCAGCCGACCCAGCAGGACACGCTCTCCTTCAAGGTCGGCGCGCCGGGCATCAACGGCCAGGCCGCTGGTAGGGCCCCCGGGGCCTCTGTCGAGCCCGGTTCGACGATGACGATCTCGGTCCCGGTCACCAACAACGGCACCGCACCGATCACCGACGTCAAGGCGCAGGTCCCCGGTGACCAGGGTCTGACCGACATGGCGTGCTCGAACGCCGCGATCCAGCCTGGTGCCACCTCGGTCTGCCAGGTCCGGGTCCCGGCCCAGAGCGGCAACGTCAAGATGTCGATGAACATCATCGTCACCAGCGCCGACGGTCAGCAGATGACCAAGCTGTGCAACATCTACTACAACGCGCAGCAGAAGGCAGCCAAGGTCGCCTTCACCGGCAAGGTGCTGTTCAACGGCCAGTCCGTCCAGGCCGCCTCCCAGGCTCCGATCAGCACCAACGACCCGTCGACCCTGACCTTCGAGGTCACGAACAGGGGCAACGCCGCGATCACCTCGATGAGCGGTTACTCGTCGGTGGGTCAGATGACCTGCGCCTCGCAGCGACTCGAACCTGGTCAGACGACGACCTGCACCGTGACGTTCACGCCGAAGAAGGGCGAGAACGCCGTGAACATCAAGATGACCGCTCGTGACCAGGCCGGCAACGCCAGCGGTGCCTCGTTCCGGTTCTGCTACACGGCGAACTCGTTCACCGCGAACACGCCTGCCAACTCCTCGGCCAGCGTCCCGGCGGCTCACTGATCGCCGACCAGGACCAGAGAGGTATCAAGCCATGAACAAGTGGATGAGACGGTCCATCGGGACCGGATTGTTCGTGGGTGGACTCCTTGCCGCCGGCGCGGGCGCAGCTCACGCCGACGAGACCGCAAGCCCACCCCAAACCGACAACCAGGAGACCACCGACGTCGGCGGACTTCTGGGCGAGCACAGCTCGGCTCCGTCGGACTCGTCGATGGATGCTCAGACGGCCTCGGAACCGTCGCCTGCACCCGCCGAGAAGACCGACGCCGAGGCGAACGAGACTGCTCACACCATGACCGAGAAGGCTCCGGTGGAAGACGCGCCGGAGACCGTCAAGGCCCCCGCCGACAGCACACCGACGGTGCAGCAGCAGCCCGTGACGAAGGCTGAGACTGCCCCTGAGGTGAGCGCGACGGACACGAAGAAGCCGCGCGTGCTCGTACGCAACGGCAAGCCGGCCGCTACGACCGACGCTCCCGTGGTTGCCCATGACGGGCAGGAGGAGTGTGAGTGCAACCTCACTCTCGGTACGCCGCGGGTCGACGGTCAGGCCGCCGGCGCATCCGGCCGCGCCAAGGTTGCCGCAGGCAAGCCGGCGACGATGACCATCACGGTCACCAACACCGGCAACGGGGTGATCTCCGGTCTGCGCGCCCGGGGAGCCGCCGGCTCCCTGACCTGTGGGCAGACCACGCTCGCACCCGGTCAGTCGACGACCTGCACCGGGACGTACACGCCGAAGGCGGGCGACCAGTCCAGCACGATCACGGTTGACGCCGTGACCGTCAGCGGCGAACCGCTCAACGCCCGAGTCACGTACTACGTCACCGGCCAGGTCGCTGACACCACCGACTCCGGTTCGGGGTCGGACACGCCGGTGTCGAACCAGCCGGGCACGAACCAGCCGGGGACGGGTGCTGACGAGCCCGCTCCTGGCACTGGTTCGACCCAGCCCGGTTCGAGCACCGACGAGGAGTGCGAGTGCAACCTGACCCTCGGTACGCCGCGGGTGGGTGGCCAGGCGGCCGGTTCGGCCGGTAAGGCGAAGGTCGAGGCCGGAACGCCCGTTCCGGTGACGATCAACGTGACCAACACCGGCAAGACCGTGATCACCGACCTGCGTGCTCGGGGAGCTGCTGGCTCCCTGACCTGCGCTCGCGGCACCTTGGCGCCGGGGCAGTCGACGACCTGCACCGGTATGTTCACGCCGCGGGTGGGCGACCAGTCCACCACGGTCACGGTCGACGCCGTGACCGTCGGCGGCGAGCCGCTCAGCGGGCGGGTCACGTACTACGTGACCGGCACCGCCGGGTCCGGCACGAACGACGACCCGGCGGACGACGAGCCCGGGAGCGACCAGCCCGGCGACGGGTCGACCACTCCGACCGACGGCTCGGGCCTGTCGACGAGCCCGCTCGACGTGGTCATCGAGCCGGTGACCGAGACCCTCGGGTCCCTGGGCGGCCTCACGGGTGGCGTGGGCACCGTGCCCGGTCTCCCCGGTTCGCCGGACGGCTCCACCGATGAGCCGACCGACCCCCAGGGTGGCACCGACGGCACCGACGGTTCGGGTCTGCCGAGTGCGCCGCAGGTCACCCCGGGCGCCGATGGTTCCTTCACCATCGTGCTCAACGGCACCACCTACAAGGTGACCTCCGACGGCACCGTGACCCCGGTCAACGGCACCAACGGTGCTGAGCTGCCGCAGGTCACCAAGGGCGCGGACGGCTCGTACACGATCGTCTACAACGGCGTGACGTACAAGGTCCAGCCCAACGGATCCGTCACCACACCGACGGCTCCGACCCAGCCCGGTGCACCCCAGGTCACCCCGAGCGCCGATGGTTCCTTCACCATCGTGCTCAACGGCACCACCTACAAGGTGACCTCCGACGGCACCGTGACCCCGGTCAACGGCACCAAC
>NZ_JAALAA010000019.1:0-95515 GCF_011045035.1 Nocardioides turkmenicus | reverse complement strand
GCGCCGATGGTTCCTTCACCATCGTGCTCAACGGCACCACCTACAAGGTGACCTCCGACGGCACCGTGACCCCGGTCAACGGCACCAACGGTGCTGAGCTGCCGCAGGTCACCAAGGGCGCGGACGGCTCGTACACGATCGTCTTCAACGGCGTGACGTACAAGGTCCAGCCCGACGGATCCGTCACCACACCGACGGCTCCGGCTCTGCCCACCGCACCCCAGGTCACCCCGAGCGCCGATGGTTCGTTCACCATCGTCTACGACGGTGTCACCTACAAGGTTCAGCCCGATGGCTCGGTCACGAGCCCGTCTGGTTCGGATCTGCCGAACGCACCCCAGGTCACCCCGGGTGCCGACGGTTCCTTCACCATCGAGTTCGACGGTGCCAGCTATGAGGTGTCTCCGGACGGCACGGTGACCCCGGTCGACGACATCGGCGGCATCGACGGCAATGACGGGACCGACGGTGGTGCTGAACTGCCGCAGGTCACCCGCGGTGCCGACGGTTCCTACACGATCGTCTACGACGGCGTCACCTACAAGATTCAGCCCGACGGCTCGGTCACGAGCCCCTCAGGTTCGGATCTGCCGAACGCACCCCAGGTCACCCCGGGTGCCGACGGTTCCTTCACCATCGAGCTCGACGGCACCACCTACAAGGTGTCCTCCGACGGCACCGTGACCCCGGTCGACGGCTCGGCTGACGGTTCCGTCGGCGGTTCGACCGATGGCCTGACGGGTGTGACCGACGGGCTCACCGGTGGTCTGACCGGGGGCTCCTCTGATGGGTCCTCGGAGTCCAGCCCGCTGGCCGCGGTGACGCGCCTGGTCGAGCCGGTCACGGGCGCGCTCGGCTCGACGGATTCGCTGCTGGCCCCGGTCACCTCGTTGGTGGGGCGTTCAGCGACTGCCTTGCCGACGACGGACGGTGATTCGACCGATGGCTCGACCGATGGCTCGACTGGCGGCTCGACCGGCGGCTCGACCGATGGCTCGACCGATGGCTCGACGGGTTCCGACGGATCCACCGATGGAACGGCCGGTGGCTCGACCGGAGGGTCGACCTCCGGGTCGACGCCGGGGTCGACCATGCCGACGGGTAGCGGTGGCGGTGGCCACACCGCCGGCGGCCATGCCGGGGTCACCTACCCCGGTTCGTCGACGGCCGGGAGCCCGGCCGTGTACTTCCCCGGTGGGTCGACCACGGGTTCGGGGATGTACATGCCGACGACCAGCACTCAGTTCGGGGGCCTTCCGGCCACGACGAGCTTCGGGGACCTGGGCGCAACCAGCACCCACCTCGGAGGCCACAGCACCGGCGTCGTCGGTGCTGCTCCGAACGGAGTGTTCGTCACACCCATGGGGGGTGTCGGTGCAGGCGGCGGTGGCACAGCTGCCAAGGCGCACGTCGAGAACCCCTCCGACAACGACGCTGACTGGCTGTGGCTGCTGGCCCTCGGGCTGGCCACCGCGGCGGCAGCAAGTCGCCTCCGGAGCCGCGTGAGCTGACGCTCACCGGCCCACCCAGGTGGTGCGGTACGGCTCACCCGCCGTGCCGCACCACCTGCCCCGATCCCCTGCTCCATCACGAACCTGCAGGAGCCCCGATGACCACTACGCAGAACGATCTGCCCACACACAGCCCCGACGACCTGTTGAAGGACATGGAGTTCCAGCACGTGCCGATCGTGTCGATCGGAGGCGGCCTGGGATCCTTCGCTCTGGTCGACCGGCTCCGGATCGGCGGCGTCAGCGCCGACGACATCCGGGTCGTCTCGCTGCACCGGCAGCCTGAACAGGCCTTCGCCGACGCCTGCCGCGACTCCGGCATGGGTCCGCGCGACCGGCTCCGCTCCGACTCCTCGGCACGCATCGACAATCTCTGGGGCTTCCCCGGCTACGCCGCCCGCGAGGCGCGCGAGACGAAGCGCCCCAGCCTGATGCTCCGCTCGCTCGTCGAGCCGGTCCTGGCCCAGCCCTACGCACCGACCGTCGGCCTGGTCCAGCATGCCGTCAAGGAGGAGTCTGCGCGGATCGGCTGGAACCACATGACCGTACGCGGCATGGCCCTGCGCGTGCAGCGGCAACCCGACGGGGGCTACGTGGTCATCGTCCGGCGCCGCGGCAACCGACGAGACCTGGCGCTGGTGTGCGACTACGTACATCTCGCCATCGGCCCCTTCGGCCCGAAGCTCACCCCGGAGGCGGTCAGCTTCCGCCTCAAGCACCCTTACCCACAGCGGCTGGTGCATGCCTACGAACAGCACTCCGAGGTCTACGACCAGCTCGCCGAGCACGGCGGCTCGGTGCTGGTACGCGGCTCCGGGATCGCGTCCTCGAGGGTGATCCAGCGGCTGCTCGAGGACCGCGAACGATCCGGCCAGGACATACACATCTGGCAGCTCTTCCGGCACTACCACGACCAGCCGACCGGGCCGCTCCTCGGGCGCAGGGACGCGGGCTACGGGTACGCCCACCAGCCCTACGACTACCCCAAGGCCGCCTACGGCGGACAGCTCCGCGACACGATGAAGCGGCGCGACGAGAGCGACCGGATCGCGCTGTCCCGAAAGCTCGGCGCCACCTCGACTCCCTACCGGACCGAGTGGGCCAGGCCGCTGCGCGAGGCCCGTGCCGAAGGCTGGTACGACGCCCTGGCCGGCGAGGTTCACGAGTTCGTCGCCCTGCAGCGCGATGGGAAGGACCAGGTCAGGGCGAAGATCCGGCTCGCCAACAAGGAGACCTACCAGCTCGATGTCGACTACGTCATCGATGCCACCGGGATGGACCAGCAGGCGGAGAACCACCCCCTGATCCACGACCTGGTCGAGCAAGGCATCGCCGACGTCAACGACCTCGGCTGCCTCCGAGTCGACGACAACTTCATGGTCGTCGGCTCCGAGAGCCACTCCGAGAACCAGTCCGGGGCGATCTTCGCCTCGGGGATGAACGCACGCGGCGGCCCGCTGGCACCGGTGGACTCGTTCCTCGGACTGCAGAGCGCCGCCCTCAGCATCGCCGACGTCCTCGCCGACCACGGCCTGGGCAAGCGACTCACCCCGGCGCGCTCCGTACGCCAGTGGTGGAAGTGGATGGGAAGGAAATCGCTATGACGCCGACGCTCTCGGGCCGGCTACAGACACGAGTGGCCCTCATGGCCCTGGTCGCCGTGCCGCTCACGCTGCTGCTGGCGCTCCTGCCTGGGATCACGCTGGTGGGCGGCCTGCTCACCGTGCTGATCATGTCCGTTCTCGGCCTCGGCTGGGAGCTGGTCTACCACGCGCTCCAACAGCTGCGCTGGGACAAGGACTGGCCCAGCCTCTTCGGGCTCCTCTCGGGAGTGCCCGAGGGGCTGGGCCTGTGGACCGTGCTGGGCGCCTTCGGGACACGGCCGTCCGCAGGCACGTTCGCCCTCCACGTCGGCCTGCTCTGGGTCGCGATCTGGGCGATCCAGCAGGGTCCGCTCAAGGTGATCGCCCCCGCGTGGCGGTTCCACGGCGCCCGGCTGCTCGAGCGCCGCCCAGCCACCACGCTGCTGCCCGCTCCCACGCCGGCCGCTGTGCCGACACCGGTGTCGGCGCAGGTCTCCGAATCACCCCTCGAGGGGATGTTCACCAACGAGCGGGAGCCCAAACCTGAACGTGTCCGCAAGCCGACCCCGGTCAGGAAGTCGCGCCCGAAGAACTCGAGCCGGCCGCACAAACAGCTGGTCTTCGGGCGCGGCGCCCGCCTGGCCGCCGCAGTCACCGTCGCCGCCGTCGTCGGGATGCTCGCCGTGACCAATCTGGGCACGAACCATCGCGCCCCGACGGCTGCCGTCGACAAGCCCTCTGCCATCCCGTCGACGCCGTCGAGCACACCGACACCGAAGCCGTCCTCACCTCCCGCCCACCAGGAACACAAGCCACAGGCATCCCAGCCGGTGGGCTGGACCGTGCCGAGCGACCACAAGGCGTACAAGACCTGGAACAAGAACGCGAGCGTGGTCCCCTACGCCCTCACCGTCCCACGTCTGGAGATGCAGACGAAGCTCGGGGCCGTCGGACTGAGCGAGTCCGGCACCTTGCAGACGCCGAAGAAGAGCACCGAGGCAGGCTGGTACCAACAGGCGGCAGCGCCCGGCCAGGCCGGGCCCGGAGTCATCGTGGGAGCGATGCAGGGCCACCACGCGATCTTCGCTCAGCTCGGTGAGCTGGTGAAGGGCGACACTGTTCTGGTCACCAGGATGGACTCGACCACCATCCAGTTCCGGGTCAAGAAGGTCCAGACGGTCTCGGTCGACCAGTTCCCCTCGCAGGCCGTGTACGGCATGACCGATGACCCGCAGCTGCGACTGATCGGCTTCACGCCGACCAAGGGCAAGACGAAGGGCAAGAACGTGATCGTCTACGGCACCGCGGTCCAGCTGCTCCAGCCCAAGCAGCAGAGCTGATGAACACCCCAGCGCCGGCGCCGGGCCGAGGTCTGCTCGCCTACCTCGGCCTGGCGTGCTCCGTCCTTCTCATCACCGCCGGCCTGGCGATCGGGCTCGGCACTGGCCCCGGAGAGGGACCGTCCGGTCCGGCCGCCCCCCGCGCGACCGACCCGCGCGTGCCCGAGACACACCCGGCGTACCTGTCTCGGGAAGGGGTGGACGAAGACGCTCCGGTCAGGCTGGAGATCCCGGCGATCGGGATCGACCAGCGGCTGCTCCGCCTCGGGTTGGACAAGCACAAGCAGCTGCAGGTCCCGACCATGGCGCAGGCCGACCGGCCGGGCTGGTACCGCTATTCCCCCATACCCGGCGACATCGGTCCCTCGGTGATCGCCGGTCACGTCGACACTACCGAGGGGCCAGCGGTCTTCTACCGGCTCCGTGAGCTCGACAAGGGCGACACCATCCGCGTACACCGCGCCGACGGTCAGCTCGCGGTCTTCACCGTCACCAAGGTGCGTCTGGTCCGCAAGAGCCGGTTCCCCACCAAAGAGGTCTACGGCCCCATTCGGTACGCCGGGCTGCGGCTGATCACCTGCGGGGGCGGCTATAACCAGGACCGGGGCGGATACCAGAGGAACCTGGTGGTCTTCGCCAAGCTCGAACGGCCACTCAACGACGCCTGACCGGCGCACCCTCCCCAGACGAACCGGCCCGGGCCGCGGGGCACCCGGGCCGGTTCATCACGTCGAAGGGCTGATTCCTCGTTGAGCCGCCGCCACACTCGACGGCAGCCGCCGCTTGGGAGTCAGTGGGCCATGTCGACGAAGCGGCTGTAGTGGCCCTGGAACGCGACGACGAGGTCGCGGGTGGGGCCGTTGCGGTGCTTGGCGATGATGACGTCGGCCTCGCCGGGGCGGGTCGACTCCTTCTCGTAGACGTCGTCGCGGTGGAGGAGGACGACCATGTCGGCGTCCTGCTCGAGCGATCCGGACTCACGGAGGTCGGAGACGGCCGGGCGCTTGTCGGCGCGCTGCTCGGAACCACGGTTGAGCTGGGACAGCGCGATGATCGGGACCTCCAGCTCCTTGGCCAGCAGCTTGATCTGTCGGGAGAACTCGGAGACCTCGAGCTGACGGGACTCGACCTTCTTGCCGGAACTCATCAGCTGGAGGTAGTCGATGACGATGAGCCGGAGATCGTGGCGCTGCTTGAGCCGCCGCGCCTTGCTCCGGATCTCCATCATCGTCATGTTGGGGCTGTCGTCGATGAACATCGGCGCGCTGGATACCTCGCCCATCTTGCGGGCGAGCTTGTTCCAGTCGTCGTCGGACATGTTGCCGTTGCGGATGTGGTTGAGCGGCACCTTGGCCTCCGCGGAGAGGAGGCGCATGGTGATCTCGGAGCGGCTCATCTCCAGGCTGAAGAAGACGCTGGTCAGGTTGTTGTGGATCGAGGCCGCGCGGCAGAAGTCGAGGGCCAGGGTCGACTTACCCATCGCGGGTCGAGCCGCGACGATGATCATCTGTCCGGCGTGGAAGCCGTTGGTGAGCTCGTCGAAGTCGGCGAACCCTGTGGGGACGCCGTAGAGCCCGGCCTCACGGTTGGAGATCGCCTCGATCTCGTCGAGGACGCCGTCCATGATGTCGGCGAGCGGGGAGTAGTCCTCACCCGAGCGCTTGTCGGTGAGCTTGAAGACCTCGGCCTGGGCCTCGTCGACGATGTTGTCGACCTCGCCCTCGCCGGCGTAGCCGATCTGGACGATCTTGGTGCCGGCCTCGACCAAGCGGCGCAGGACGGACTTGTCGCGGACGATCTCGCCGTAATAGGCCGCGTTGGCGGCGATCGGCACGTTGGAGGCGAGCGTGTGCAGGTAGGGAGCGCCGCCGATGCGCTCCAGCTCGCCCTTGCGGCGCAGGTCGTCGGCGACCGTGACCATGTCGGCCGGCTCGCCGCGGCTGTAGAGATCGAGGATCGAGTCGTAGATCGACTCGTGGGAGGGGCGGTAGAAGTCGGTGCCACGCAGCGTCTCGGAGACGTCAGCGATGGCGTCCTTCGAGATCAGCATCGAGCCGAGGACGGCCTGCTCGGCGGCCATGTCCTGCGGCGGCGTGCGGTCGTTGGCCGCGCGCGGGGCGTTGCCCGGTTCGTACGCCGCGGGGCCGTCGCCCCACTCCTCGAACGGCGGCTCTGGGAAGTCGCCCGGACCGTCCATCGAACCGGTCTCAGTGACGCTCATTCCCTTGCCCCTCCGTGGTCTGCGGACCGTCGTCGTGTGTTCCTCGGTCGATCCGGTCCCACGCTACGGGCGGGCACCGACAGTTTCTGCTCCCACAGATCTGGGCCGACCCTCGACGACACCTCAAGTCTCCGCGACCTTACGTCGCAGACCGCATCGGCGACAGGTGGTTATCCACAGGCCCTGGGGATAACCAGGGGATAACGGTGGACGACACCCGGGTCAGTGTGAACAGCCTGGGGAAGTGCCTGTGCATAACTGGTGCAATACCATCAGTAAAGACCGTCTGACCTGGGATTTTGTTGTCCATAGGTTGTGGACGGAAGAAAGTACGCGCCACATCCGTCTTTACCCCCGAGATCGCCGTCCCCGGCCGGGCGTTTTGTCGACATAGCGCCGCAGCGACGTTTTCCACAGGTTTTCCACCTGCCCTGAACAACGCTCGGAGCCGACGGTGTTTAACCTTGAGAGCGTGACGACCCCGGCGGATGCGACGACCCACTCGAAGGCAGACCGCCGAGGCCTCGACAAGGAGATCTGGCGGCTCGCGATCCCCGCCTTCCTGGCGCTCGTCGCCGAGCCGCTCTTCCTCCTGGCCGACTCCGCGATCGTCGGCCACCTCGGCACCCGAGAGCTCGCCGGCCTCGGCGTCGCGGGCGTCGTTCTCCAGACGATCGTCGGCCTCTGCGTCTTCCTCGCGTACGGCACGACCGCATCCGTCGCCCGCCGGATCGGCGCCGGAGACACCGCCGGCGCGCTCCGCCAGGGAGTCGACGGGATCTGGCTCGCCGTGATCATCGGGGTCGTCGTCACCGTCCCGGTGATGGTTCTGGCCGAACCCCTCAGCCGGGCGATCGGCGCCGGCGACGACGTGGTCGGGCCGGCGACGACGTATCTGCGGATCGCGGTCCTCGGCGTGACGCCGCTGCTGATGATGCTCGCCGCGACCGGCGTGCTCCGCGGCCTCCAGGACACCAAGACGCCGCTGGTCGCGGCGGTCGTCGCCAACGTACTCAACATCGTGCTCAACCTCGCCCTCGTCTACGGCGCGGGCCTCGGCATCGCCGGTTCGGCGATCGGCTCGGTGATCGCGCAGGTGCTGGCGGCCGGGATGCTGACCTACGTTGTGGTGCGCGCCGCCCGCGGCGAGAACGTGCCGCTGCATCCCGATGCCCCTGGGATCCGCGCCGCCGCGCGGGCCGGCGTGGCCCTCGTCGTGCGTACGCTGACGCTGCGCGCGGCGCTGCTGGTCACGACGTACGCGGTCACCCATCTCGCCGTGGGCGACCAGGCCGTCGGACTGGCGACCCACCAGATCGCCTTCACACTGTGGACGTTCCTCGCGTTCGTGCTCGATGCGATCGCGATCGCCGCGCAGGCACTGACGGGGCGGTCGCTGGGGGCCGGCGACACCCGGGAGACCCGGGCGATCACGGCCCGGATGGTGTGGTGGGGTGTCGTGATCGGGGTCGCGGTCGGCGTGCTCCTGGCTGCTCTGTCTCCGTTCCTCGGCGCCCTCTTCACCGAGGACGAAGCGGTGCGCGACCTGCTGGTTCCGGTGCTGATCGTGGCGGCCGTGGCTCAACCCGTCGCAGGGGTGGTCTTCGTGCTCGACGGGGTGCTCATCGGCGCCGGCGACGGGCGCTACCTCGCGTGGGGCGGCATCTGGACGCTGGTCGCGTACGTCCCGCTCGTCGCGCTGGCCGTCGCACTGGGCGGCGGGCTGGTGTGGGTGTGGATCACGTTCGCGATCGGCTTCATGGGGGCGCGCTTCGTCGTGCTGACTCTTCGAGCGCGGAGCGACCGCTGGCTGGTCACCGGGGCCTGAGCGTCGACGACCAGCGAGCGGACGAACAGCTCGCTCAGGCGTTGCTGGTGACCGCGATCGGGTTGTTGGCCGCGTCGGTCGCGTTGACCACGTACGTCGCCGCAAAGGAGACCTTGTCACCGTTCGCGATCCCGGCCAGGCCGCACATGAAGCCCGAGACGTTGGCGAGCGTCAGGGTGGCCTCGCTGCCGGTGAGCGTCAAGGTGCCCGACGAGGCACCGTTGGTGTAGTTGCCGGCCACGGACCCGGAGGCCGTGAACGAGCAGCCCGACCCGCTCACCTTCGCGGTGATGCCGCTGATGTTGCCCGGGGTGGTGCCGTTGGCGTCGGTGTCGCCGGTGGCGTTGAGCGCCCAGGTCCCGGACCCGGTGACCGTGAACTCGATCCCTACCGGGCCGGTGCAGTCGGTGAACGAGACGCTCGAACCGTTGAGGGCCGCGATCCCGCTGCCGCTGACGCCCTGGCCCACGGTCGTGGAACCGGAGATCGAGCTGCCGCTGCAGGTCACGGACGAACCCGCGGTCTCGTCGTGGAAGGTGATGTTGCTCCCCTGCGCCCCGAAGGCGACGCTCGATCCGGCGGCAGCGGATCCGGCACTGACGTTGTAGCTCGAGGCGGCGAATGCTGCTGGTGACGCGAGGCCGATCGCGGCGACGGCGGCGGCCGGTACGACGGTGAATCTGGCCAGCTTGGACATGTTCGACATGACACGCTCCTCTGGTGGTGGGGTCGGCCGAGAGCTCTCGGCCGACGAACACGCTAGGAGGGGCTGGGCGCGTGCGGGCCGGTCCAGGGCTCGTACCCGCACTATTTCGTTCATATCAACAACATGTGTCCCGGTTACTTTCTCGTCCGGCGCCTCTTCGCGTACGCCGCCTCCGCCCGCCACCGCGGCAGCGCCGAGCGCAGCGCCCGCATCATCGCCAGCCGGACGGCCGGGTCGTGCAGATCCGGTCCGAGGAGCTCGCGGAGGAGACGTACGCGGTAGGCAGCCGTCGATGGCGGGATCTTCATCCGGACCGCCACGTCGGCCGGCCGGTCGACGCCGTTGTGCAGCATGACCTGGAGGGTTTCGCCGAGAATCCATCTGGAGTGCGGCTTGACCCCCTCGAACTTCCCCAGCACGGCTCCGTCGTCATGGGTCAACATGGGGGACCTCCCGAAATGGCCGCTGCGGATCCCCGGCGATCCGCAAGTGAACAGGTTATAGATCCGGCTCATGTTTCGATCAGGTTTCGAGACGACGGGTCCCACATACTCAGTTGCGCCGAATCGCGCTTGGCGCGATGGTCAGTACATGCCTGCCGATCCGAAGAGCACACTGAAGAGCTACCTCGACGCACGCCGCGAGGCGCTGATCTCCAAGGTCGAGGATCTGCCGGAGCGAGAGGCCCGGATGCCGCGTACGCCGACCGGCACCAATCTGCTCGGCATCATCAAGCACGTCATCGGCGTCGAGGCCGTCTACCTGGGGTCGACGTTCGGCCGTCCGTTCCCGCATCCCGAGGAGCTGGTCTCGGACGAGGTCTTCGAGGTGGACCCGCAGGCGGACTGGTACGCCACCGAGGACGAGACGATCGCCGGGATCATCGACCGCTACCGTCGCGTCATCGCCCACGGCAACGAGACGATCGACGCGCTGCCGATCGACGCCATCGGGCACGTACCGCACTGGGGCGGTGAGGAGGTCACCCTCCACCAGATGATGGTGCATCTCTTCGCCGACCTGGCCGGACACTGCGGACAGGCCGACATCCTGCGCGAGGAGGTCGACGGTGCGGTCGGCTGGCGCAAGCCCGGCGACAACATCCCTTCGGAGTACGACTGGCCGGGGTACGTCGCGAAGCTCACCGCCATCGCCGAGAAGTTCTGAGCCAGGACCCTCGGCGACAACGAACAGGCCCGCCTCCCGGAGGAGGCGGGCCTGTCTGGAATCCCTAGATCAAGCGGGGACCACGTTGAGGGCCAGCTTGGCGGACACCTCGTCGTGGAGCTTGACGGAGACCTCGTGGGCACCGAGGGTCTTGATCGGGTTGCCCAGCGCGATGGTGCGCTTGTCGATCGACTCGCCGGTGGTCTCGGAGACCGCGGAGGCGATGTCGGCGGCGGTGATGGCGCCGTAGAGGCGGCCGTCCTTGCCGGCGCGGACCTTCACGTTGACCGGGTTGGCCTCGAGCTTGCCCTTGATCTCGGCGGCGTGAGCCTCGTCGCGCACGGAGCGAGCCGCGCGCGCAGCCTTGATCGACTCGACCTGCGACTCGGCGCCACGGGTCCAGCGGATCGCGTCGCCACGCGGGATCAGGTAGTTGCGGGCGTAGCCGTCCTTGACCTCGACGACGTCACCGGCGGAACCGAGCCCGGTGACCTCCTGCTGAAGGATGATCTTGGTAGCCATGTCGATCCTCCTCAGCGACCGGTGGAGGTGTAGGGCAGCAGAGCGACCTCGCGCGCGTTCTTGACGGCGATGGCCACGTCGCGCTGGTGCTGGACGCAGTTGCCGGTCACGCGACGGGCGCGGATCTTGCCGCGGTCGGAGATGAACTTACGGAGCAGGGTGGCGTCCTTGTAGTCGACGCCGGTCGCCTTCTCCTTGCAGAACTGGCAAACCTTCTTCTTAGGCTTGCGAATCACTGCCTTGGCCATTGTGGTGCTTCCTTTCTAGAAGCCCGGCCCCGCCGCAGGGCGGCCTATGGGTTGAGTGCCGGAATGGTTGAGGGATTCGGATGGGTGGATCTGTCGATCAGAAGGGAGGCTCGTCGTTGCCCACGCCCGGGGTAGCCCACGGGTCGTTGGCCGGCGCGCCGCCGCCCGCGTTGGCGGGCTGCTGCGGAGCCGGCGAGGCCCACGGGTCGTTGCCGGCCGGGGCCTGCTGGCCACCACCCTGGGGGCCGCCGTAGCCGCCGCCCTGGTTGTAGCCGCCGCCCTGGTTGTAACCGCCGCCACCCTGGCCGCCGGACTGGCGGCTGGCCTTGGTGACCTTGGCGGTCGCGTAGCGGAGCGAAGGACCGATCTCGTCGCACTCGAGCTCGAAGACAGTGCGCTTCTCGCCCTCACGCGTCTCGTAGGACCTCGACTTCAGGCGGCCCTGAGCGACGACACGCATGCCGCGCTGCAGGGACTCGGCGACGTTCTCAGCAGCCTGGCGCCAGATCGAGCAGCGCAGGAAGAGGGTCTCCCCGTCCTCCCACGAGTTGGTCTGCCGGTTGAAGCTGCTGGGTGTCGAAGCGATCGTGAAGTTGGCAACGGCTGCACCCGACGGCGTGAAGCGAAGCTCCGGGTCGTCGGTGAGGTTGCCGATCACGGTGATGACGGTGTCGCCTGCCATGAGATCTCCCTTGAGTCTGATCTGGGTGTCGGTGTCGGTTCAGGAGCTGTTCCCTGTGGGCCCAACATAGGGCCCTGCACCGACATTTTCCGACGGTGACATCCGCGTCACTTGGACGGACGGATGACCTTCGTACGCAGGATCTGCTCGTTGAGGCCGAACTGGCGGTCGAGCTCCAGAACGGTCTTGGGCTCGGCGGTCAGGTTGATGACGGCGTAGATGCCCTCGGCGTTCTTGTTGACCTCGTAGGCCAGACGGCGACGACCCCAGACGTCGACGTTCTCGACGGTGCCACCATCGTTGGTGACGACCTTCAGGAACTTGTCAAGGGTCGGGGCGACGGTGCGCTCGTCGAGGCTGGGCTCGAGGATCACCATTACTTCATAGGCGCGCATAGCGTTCTCCACCTCCTACGGACTCGGCGGCCATGGTCTCTCCATGGCAGGAGGGCTGATGCGATGTCCCGTATCCATCTGTGGAAAGGGACGCGTCAGCGTATCAACCAGTGCCCTCGACACCCGAATCCACGGTCTCGGCCGAATCCGCGGCCTCCACGGTGAACGGCACCGTGATCACGTCGCCGTCGCCGAGCCGGAACTGGGCCCAGAGGCGGTAGAGACCGGCCTTCGGTACGTCCAGGTGCAGCCCGAGCTCGGGACCGAAGGTGGCCCCGGGAACCGCCAGCTCCTCGCCCTCTGCGTGACCGTGCACGAACGTCGCGCCGTCCGCGCTCATGACCACGACGTGGCCGGCGGCACCGAGATACGGTTGTAGATCGTCGACAATCTTTCCGGCGCTGTCCTCGAACCTGAAGTGCAGGTCGCTCTGCTGGTCGGCGACGAGCGTGCCCTCGAGCGTCACCGTGAGATTGTCGACAGTCGACGATCTCGGGCTCGGCTCGAGCGGGACGGCCTGGGGCTGCGTACCGTCGATCGTGAGCTGCTGACGGTCGAGCACGTCGGCGATGTCGGCACGGCGACGGAACTCGGTGTCGACGCGGTAGGTGCCTCCGGCGGGGAAGGTCACGTCGGTCTCGAGCTCGCCGGGGCGACCGGTCGGCTCGGCGTGGAGGTGGCGGAACCAGGAGAGGTCTTCGCTGGTCACGATCACGTGCATCCAGGCCTGGTGGGTGCGACCGAGGTCGGTCACCGGGTCGCCGGTCGCGGCGTCGGTCACCAGGAAGCGGAGGCCGCCGTCCCGGCGGGTGATCGCCACGTCGACGCCGGCCTCCTCGGAGGCGACCGGGGCGATGTCGACCTCGTGCATCTCGGTCATCGACGGCCGCATCGGGCTCATCCCCTGCGCCCAGGCCAGGATGCCGTTCATGCCCCGCTGGGCCGGCTCGGTGCGCGACAGGTAGGTCAGCGCGGCGCCGATCGACAGCGCGATCACGGCGGTGACCAGCAGATATCCACCGTCGCGGACCCTGGTGCCGAACCCACGCCCGGCGTACGCCTCGGGCGTCTCGGGACGCCGGAAGCCGCGCAGCCGCAGCGCGTTGGTGACCACGCTGACCGAGCTCATCGCCATCGCGGCGCCGGCGAGGACCGGGTCGAGAAGTGCGAGCGCGGCGACCGGGATGAGGAGCACGTTGTAGGCGAACGCCCAGAACAGACCCTGCTTGATCGTCGCGACCGTGCGCCGCGAGAGCGCCAGTGCGGTCACCACGCCACGGAGGTCACCGCCGACCAGGGTGATGTCGGAGGCGGCCAGAGCGACGTCGGTGCCGGTGCCGATCGCGATCCCGACGTCGGCCTGGGCCAGCGCGGGGGCGTCGTTGATCCCGTCGCCGACCATCGCGACGACCTTGCCCTCGTCCTGGAGCTGCTGGATCCGGGCGAGCTTCTGCTCGGGCAGGAGGGCACCCGCGGCATGGCTGACCCCGACCTGCTCGGCCACCTTGGCAACGGTCTCGGCCGCGTCGCCGCTGAGGATGTGCACCTCGACGCCCGACTCCTCCAGGAGCCGGACCGTCTCCCTGGCCTCGTCGCGGACCTGGTCCTCGACACGGATCGACCCGGCGTACGCGCCGTCGACCGCGACCAGGACCGAGCCGTCGTCGGCGGCCTCGATGCCCTCCTCGGCCAGCATCGCCGCGTTGCCGACCAAGACCCGGCGCCCGTCGACGAGGGCGCTGATGCCGCGTCCCGGGTGGGCCTCGAACGCCGAGACGGCGGCAGCGCCATGGTGCCCCGCGCGGGCCCGGAGGGCGGTGGCGAGGGGGTGGTCGCTGCCGGTCTCGGCAGCGGCCGCGACCCGGACGAGCTCGTCGCTGGTCCACCCCGGAGCCGGGGCGATCTCGGAGACCTCGGGCTTGCCGTGGGTGATCGTGCCGGTCTTGTCGAAGACGATCGCGGTGACGGAGCGGGCGCGCTCGAGGGTCTCGCCCGAACCGACCAGCACGCCGAGCTCGGCGGCGCGGCCGGCGCCGACCATGACGGCGGCGGGCGTGGCCAGGCCGAGGGCGCAGGGGCAGGCGATGATGAGGACCGCGATGGCCGCGGTGACGGCGCTGGTGAGACGCTCGGCGTCGGACCCGAAGACCAGCCAGCCGACGAAGGTCAGCGCGGCCACGACCAGGACGGCGGGCACGAAGACCTCGGAGACGCGGTCGGCCAGGCGCTGCAGCTTGGTGCCGGAGCCCTGCGCCGACTCGACCATCGCGATGATCTGCGCCAGCGTCGTCTCGGAACCGACCGCGGTCGCCTCGATCTCGAACGACCCGGTCTGGTTGATGGTCGCGCCGATGACGATGTCGCCCTCGACCTTCCGCACCGGGTCGCTCTCGCCGGTGAGCATGGACTCGTCGACGTAGGACGCCCCGGCGACGATGCGGCCGTCGACCGGGATCTTCTCCCCGGCGCGTACCCGGATCCGGTCGTTGACCTGCAGGTTCGCCACCGGGACCGTGACGTCGCGGCCGTTGCGGACGACCGTGGCCGTCTCCGGCATCAGGCCGACGAGGGCCTTGACCGCATCAGCCGTACGCGACTTCGCCCGTGCCTCGAGCCAGCGGCCCATCAGCACCAGCGCGACGATGACCAGGGAGGTCTCGAAGTAGAGGTGGAGCGGCAGGCCCCATGCCTCGGCCTGCCCCATCCAGAGGGTCACGAAGGCGCTGTAGGCGAAGGCGATGCCGGTGCCGAGCGTGACCAGGGTGTTCATGTCGACGGAGCCGTGGCGGATGCCCCGCACCGCCGCGACGTAGATGTCACGGCCCGCCCACCACTGAGTGATCGCGGCGACCACGAGCACGATCGACATGACCGGCTCCATGGCGTCAACCGGGAGCGGGACGTACATCAACGCCATCAGGCCGAGCCCCACCGCCAGGGCCGTGATCCATCGCCGCTTGAGCTGGACGAGCTCTGTCTCGCGGCGTACGTCCCGATCGTCCTCGGTTACTTCAGGCTCCTGCGGATTGTCGACAGTCGACGATCGCAGGACGGCCTGATAGCCCGCCTTCTCGATGGCGGCGCTGATCTCGGCGAGGTCGGTGCGGGTGGGATCGAAGTGGACCAGCGCGGTCTCGGTGGCGAGGTTGACGTTGGCGTCCTCGACACCTTCGACACGGCTGATGGCCTTGGTGACCCGGCGCACGCAGCTGGCGCAGGTCATGCCCTCGATCTCGAGCTGCTGCTCGGTGGGCGTGGCGGCGGTGGGGCTCATCGGGATCAGGCCAGCGAGTAGCCGGCCTCTTCGATGGCCGCGCGGATGGCGTCGTCCGAGATCGGCTCGGCGGAGGTGACGGTGACGTTGCCGGAGGCGAGGTCGACGTCGACGTTGCTCACGCCGGCGATCTCGGTGACCTCCTCGGTGACGGAGGCGACGCAGTGGCCACAGGTCATGCCGACGACGGTGAAGTTCTGGGTGCTCATGAGAATCTCTTCCAGGGTTGTTGGATTGTTGACAATCAGGATCGAACGAGGCGAGCGATGGCAGCAGAGGCCTCGGCGAGCTTCTCGTCGGCCTCGGCACCACCGTTCTGGACCGCGCCGGCGACGCAGTGACCGAGGTGCTCGTCGAGCAGCCCGAGGGCGACCGCCTGGAGCGCCTTGGTGGAGGCGGAGACCTGGGTGAGGATGTCGATGCAGTAGGCCTCGTCCTCGACCATCCGCTGCAGCCCGCGCACCTGACCTTCGATGCGCTTGAGGCGCTTCAGATAGGCCTCTTTGTTCTTGTTGTGGAGATATCCGTGATCTGCGTGGCCTTCGTGCCCGCTGTGCTCGTCCATGCCGTCTACCATACCCCCGTAAGGTATGAAGTCAACCCCGAAGACTGTCGGTGCGGCGTCCTAGACTGACCCCATGGCTGTTGCGATCGGTGCCCACGTAGACCAGACCGACCCCGTCGCCGAGGCGACCGCGCGCGGGGCGAGCCTGGTGCAGTTCTTCCTCGGCGACCCGCAGTCCTACAAGGGACCTGTGGTGACGTACGCCGAGGGCGCGGCAGCGCTCAAGGCCCGCGCGGAGGAGGCCGGCGTCGACCTCTACGTCCACGCGCCCTACATCATCAACGTCGCCACGACGAACAACCGGATCCGGATCCCGAGCCGCAAGCTCCTGCAACAGCACATGGACGCCGCGGCCGAGGTCGGCGCCAAGGGCCTGATCGTCCACGGCGGTCACGTCAACAAGGACGACGACCCGGCCAAGGGCTTCGACAACTGGCGCAAGGCGATCGAGGCGACCGACCTCAAGATCCCGCTGCTGATCGAGAACACCGCCGGCGGCGACAACGCGATGACGCGCTACCTCGACCGGATCGCCGGCGTCTGGGAGGCCATCTCCACCGCGGAGGGCGCGGACAACGTCGGCTTCTGCCTCGACACCTGCCACGCCCACGCCGGCGGCAACCCGCTCGAGACGGTGGTCGAGGACGTACGCAAGATCACCGGGCGCATCGACCTGGTCCACTGCAACGACTCCCGCGACGAGTTCGACTCCGGCGCCGACCGCCACGCCAACTTCGGCGCCGGCCGCATCGACCCCGACCTCCTGGCCGGCGTGGTCCGCGATGCCGGCGCCCCGGTGATCTGCGAGACCCCGGGTGGCGCGGCGGAGCACACCAGCGACTTCGCATGGCTCCGCGAGCGACTCTGACCGATTCTCACCGAATCTTCACGTCTGTCAGCCGAGTCTTGAGTTCTGGCGGACGAAACGGCACATTCGTCCACCACAACCGAAGATTCGTTCGCCACAACTGCGGTCTCGGCCACCACAGGTGAAGATTCGGCTGAGAATTGGACCACCCAGCGGGACCGTCAGCTATGACCCAACCGGGCCATTGACATATTCTCCTTCGAATGAATTCGAACTGGCGCGCCGATGTTCAAGGTCTCCGTGCCGTCGCTGTCGGTCTGGTGATCGCAGGACACGCGGGACTCTCCGGGTTCGAGGGTGGATTCGTCGGAGTCGACGTCTTCTTCGTCCTCTCCGGCTTCCTGATCACCACCCTGCTGCTGCGTGAGACCGACCGCACCGGCACGGTCAGCATCAGCCAGTTCTACGCCCGCCGCGCCCGCCGGATCCTGCCGGCGGCGACCGCGACGATGCTGGTCGTCCTCACCTACAGCGCCATCGTCCTGCCCCAGACCCGCACCGACCAGATCGCGGGCGACGCGGGCTGGGCGGCGGTCTTCCTGGCCAACGTCCACTTCGCTGGCGAGGCCGTCGACTACTTCAACAACGCCGCTCCGTCGCCGTTCCAGCACTACTGGTCGCTCTCGGTCGAGGAGCAGTTCTACGTCGTCTGGCCGCTGCTGGTGCTCGCGGTCGCGCTGTGGATCCCGAAGCAGCACCGCCGCCGGGCGATCACCGGGCTGGCCGCGCTCGTGGCGGTGGTCAGCCTCGCCTGGTCGCTACACGTCACCGCCTCCGACCCGACCACGGCCTACTTCTCCACCCCGGCCCGGGCGTTCGAGCTCGCCGCCGGTGCGCTGCTCGCCTGTGTCGCGGGACGCCTGACGCGCATCAAGAAGCCGTACGCCGCGGCCCTCGGCTTCGTCGGCGTCGGAACCCTCGTCTACGCCACGGCCAGCTTCAGCGAGGCGACCCACTTCCCGGGCTGGCACGCGCTGGTGCCGGTGCTCGGCACGGTGGCGCTCCTGGTCGCCGGCCCCGCGACCCCGACCGGCTGGCTGCTCTCCAAGCAGCCGCTGCGCTACCTCGGCGACATCTCGTTCAGCCTCTACCTGTGGCACTGGCCGATCCTGATCCTCGCCCCCGAGGCGATCCCCGGCGGCGGCGTACGCCAGCTGCTGATCATGCTCGCGCTCATCCTGGCCGCGTCCGCGGCGAGCTACCACTGGATCGAGATGCCGTTCCAGCGCCACAAGATCCCCCACATCACCAAGGGCCGCCGCGCGCTCGCCCTCTGGCCCGCCGCTGCCGCCCTCGCGCTGGTCGCGGGCACGAGCTCCCAGGCGTACGCCGGCTACCAGGTCGACGTCGCCAAGGCCAACGCCGAGGAGTGGTTCAAGGAGAACCCCGACGTCCTCGAGACCGACGACAAGCCGGTCACCGGTGTGCTGAAGACGACGATCGAGGCCGCCGAGGACGGCGCGCCGCTGCCGCCCGAGGCCAAGTTCGACGCCAGCGACTCGTGGGCCGAGCGCGGCGGCTACTGCTACGCCGGCTACGGCGAGACCGAGCTCGACGGCGACTGCGTCTACGGCGACGGCAAGGCCGACCGCACCGTCGCCGTCGTCGGCGACTCCCACATCGGGATGTGGCTGCCGGCCCTCGACACCCTCGCCGAGCGCCAGCACGTGAAGCTGGTCCCGTACGTGAAGCTGGGCTGCGCTGCGTACGGGGTCAAGCAGAAGTCCTCGAAGATGACCGTCGAGGAGTGCGAGGACTTCCGCACGTGGACCAACGAGCAGATCGCCGAGCTCGACCCCGACACGATCGTCGTCGGCGCCCGCGGCATGCTCGACATGGAGGAGCGCGACGGCGTCTCGACCGAGGAGCAGTGGCGCCAGGGCGTACGCGACGGCGTCCGGTCCTTCGAGAAGATCACCCCTGACGTACGCGTCTTCGCCGACGTCCCCGCGGTCGACAACGACCCCGGCGAGTGCCTCTCCGACGCCCGCAACCTCCTCGAGGACTGCGTCGTGAAGGCCGACGGCACCGAGGTCGACTCCAACGAGGTGACCCAGGAGGCGCTCGAGGGCACCGAGGCCACGTACGTCGACATCGTCGATCTGGTCTGCACCGAGCGCTGCCCGCTCGTCGTCGGCGACGTCGTCACCTACTACGACGACTCGCACATCACCGCGACCTGGGTCGACCGGGTCACCCCGGCCCTCGGCAAGCGCCTCGGCCGGCTGGACCGTTCCGCGTAGAACACATTTCAGTTCTGCGCTCGCGGAACCATTGCCGTCGCGCACCGGGGACGGAACAATCGAAAGCTGCCGGGCGGGGCAGTCAGTCCCCTCACCGCCCCGCCCGGCCCACGTCCCCGCCGATCGGGCCGCCTGGCGCAGGTTGGGCATCCCCCTAGTGCCCAACCCGCGCAGCGGCCCCGAAACCGCCTGCCTCCCCCAAGGCGGCGGCGCCAGCGTCCGAACCGAATTCCCCCGAATATCGGCCCGGACAGCCCCAAGGAGTACGCAGCGCTCGCCCTGATACGTGCGAGTCGAGAAAAATTCTGACGAGTTCCCGTCGCGGCGAGCGAGCACATCTGCGCGCTGGTGCAGGGCCGCTACGGCGAGGCCGAGATCGACCCGCAGACTTCAAATAGCCGCATATCCCCGGTCCGCATGCGGCATGCGTTGTCGACGACTTTCAGGTCCGAGTCGAGGCGCTACGACCCCTAGGAGTGCAGCGCACACCAGATGTGATTTCCGCTCCTTAGGTCGGCGCAAGTGCGTGTTGATGGGCTGGGATCCAGCGGTCCTCGCCCATCGGCGTCGTGTCTGCGCGGCTAGGAGAAGCACACGAAGGGTGCTGGCGGAGCGTGCGTGGTTGCCGCGGGGAGGGACTCGGCGAGGGCCTCCGCAGGGGCCAGGCCTTTCGCCAGGGCTCCGTGGAGCCGGCTGAAGACCTCGTACGCAGCCTCGTCCGCCACCACGGCAGGAGAGGCGATCACGGCGCGGGCGCCGGCATGCAGCCAGGCGCCGACCAGGCCGATGAGCTCCTCGCCCCAGCGGATGGTCGAACGCCCGACCTCGCAGGCGGAGAGGAGCACGACGTCGGGGACGGCGGACAGGCCGTCGATGTCGTAGCCGTACCAGGTGCCGTCGGCGAGCTCGAGCCCGGAGAAGAGCGGGTTGTCGGCGGAATGGTGGCCGTGGGCGGCCAGATGGAGTACGTCGACCTCGGCCGCCAGCGCGGAGACGGCGGCCGCCGTGGCGTCGCTGCCCGTGAGCAGGTGCGCTCCGGACCAAGCGGTGGCGCTCTTGGCGACCTCGTCGGGGGCTCGCATGACACGAGGACCCGCGACGAACCCGGCTGTCGCCGTGCGCAGCGGGGTGTCGGAGCGGGTCAGCCAGGCGGTCGCGCTCTGGGCGACGGTCACCGGTCGGCCGGTGAAGCCGGACAGCAGCGTCCACGGCACGGCCGCCAGCACGGCAGAAGGAGTCAGGACGACCGGTCGGTCGCCGATGAGCTCGAGGATCGGGGCGACGAGGAAGTCGGAGAGCTGCTGGAGCCGGGCGGTCAGGTCGCCACGTACGGCTGCCCCCAGCGGCCCCGGAAGATCGGTCGCGGCGACGTCGAGATCAGGAAGCAGACCGCCGAGGAGTGATCCGAGCACGGCCTGGTCACCGAGATCGACCCGGGTGGCGGCGTCGTGGGTCGCGACAACCGCGACCAGACGTCCTCCGGCGACGACGTACGCGACCAATGCGTGGCCGCCGATGCGTTCACGCAGGTCAGGAAGGGAGATCGGATCCGAGACCTGGCCGGATCCCTTGACCCGCCACGCACGCTGGCGGATCTGCTCACGCAGCTCTGCCTCGCGCTCGGGGGTCACCTCACCGCGGAGCTCGGCCAGGTCGGCGGCGAGCTGCGGATCAGACGGTGGCCGCACCGGCTGAACCCGTGAGGCCAGCATCCGCGAACGCTCCGACCACTCGAAGAGCACGTCCGTCTCGCCCGACTCGACGGCAAGCTCCAGGCCGCGCCTGGCCAGCGTGCGACCGTGGCCGGAAACGTTCGTCTGCAGGTCCAGGCTGCCGAACGAGCTCTGCCACAGGTGAAAGTCATCGAGGCCCGCACGCAGCTCGCGGAGTCCGGATGCGGTCCGCCCCGCGGCCACGGCCAGCTCGGCTCGGAGCTCTCTCTCCAGCAGGCGGATGTCGATCGGGGCCTCAGGCGGGACTGGGCCGATGACCCTGCCGCTCGCCGGCCTCGTCGGCAGGCCAGCGTTCTCCGCCGAGCGAATCCGCGCCAGCCGAGCTTGCAAGCGCACCCGGAGCGCCGGCCAGCTCAGCCCTTGCTCCTCGAGCGGGGCCGCCAGCGCCTCGCCATCCTCGCTCGGATCATGGCCTGCCGTCACCGCCGCCTCGAACGCCACCGCCCGTGCCCGCAGTGCCAGCCCTGTCGCCCGTGCCTCCTCGAACCAGCCCAGCGCCGAGCGCGCCACTCGATCCGCCTCGACAGGATCGGTCGCAAGCAGGTGCGACGCCAGCGCCAGTTCAGCCTCCCCCTGCCGCTGGCGCTGCTTCTTGGATCCGTACGCCTCTGCCGCCTGCCGAAGCATCTCCCCGCCCTGGCGGGTCAGACCCGCCGCCATCAGCACCTCTGCCCGGTCGGCGTCACACACCGCCTTCAAAAGTGGGCCCGCAGCAGCCTGCACGTCGTAGCAATCAGCCATCACCTCCAGCGCACCGACAAGGTCACCGGCCAAGAAGAGCGCGTAGCCGCGATTGTGGTCGGCCATCGCCGCCGCCACGTCATCTCCTTCCGCGCGGAAGTTCACCGCGGCGGCGGAGAAGTCATTGACCGCCGACTCGAGATCGTGCTGGTCGAGGTAGGCCGTGCCACGGTTGAGGTAAGCATCAGCCAGATCCGAACCCCGGCCCTGCAGTGCCTCGATCGCCTCACCGAAGGTGAAGAGCGCCTCGGCTGTACGTCCCGCTCTGCGCAGCAGCGTGGCACGTTGCTGCAACATGAGTCCACGGACCTCATGACTGAGACCGCCAGCGGCAAGAGCACGATCAAGAAGCCCGAGCGCGTCGTCGAGGTCCGACTCATCGGCGGCCATGTACGCGAGGGTCGACTCAGCTCGTGCCAGAAGAGCGGAGTCACCGGTCGAGATCGCCGCAGCTTTTGCCTGTTCGAGCAAGGCTTGCGCCTCGGCAGCGTGGCCGAGCGTCAACTCGACTACGCCTTGCCGGTGCAGCTCCGCCCCGCTTGCCATCGTGGATCTCAGTCGGAAGCGCTCAGCGTGGTCAGCTCAGTCAACACCGTGCGCGCAACCTTGAGATCCTGCTGGAGGTCACGGCCACTACCTGCCTCGAGTAACCGCTGAGCGATCCGCCCAGCCAGGATCGGCGCCGCAAACGAAGTCCCACTCCACGTGCCGAATCCGCCAGTGAAGTCGTCCGGGTCCATCGACGAGCGTTGGCGACCTTCGTGGGTGGTCGCCGCAGCGGCCTGATAGCCACCGTCGAACGTGGTAGGAAACGTGCTGACCACTCCGGCGCCGATCTCCCGGGCGCGCACCCAGGGACCGTCGTTGCTGAACAGAGCATCGGTCTCGCCGTCAGGGTTGAGCGCCCCCACGGAGACCACCGGAAGCGAGTCGGGATCGGTGTCTACTGGACCACCACCGTCAGTCCAGGGCGCGAACGCCGCCGGAAAGAACGGGCGACTGGTTGCATCGTTGCCCGCAGAGCAGACGACCACGGTCCCGTTGGCGGATAGGTCTGCAAGGATTTCGTAGAGCGTTCCGTCGAAGAGCTGGTCGAACGGGGTCTCGTGGTAGTAGCCCATCGACAGGCTCAGGACGTCGATGCGACGACCTCGCGGATCACCGGCCCGGTAGAGCCGCACCAGTTCGGCGATCTGAGCGAGCGCGGTGATCCAGTCCGTCTCGGCGATAGACCTGTGCGGCGGGACAATTCGCCATGACAGGATGTCTGCATCAGGGCAGGTCTGATGAATGAGTCCGGCGATGAACGTGCCGTGGCCCGCGTACGGGTCAATCAACCCATCCAGCGCACCCGCTTGGTCCGGATCGACCTCAGAGTCCGGAACACTCGACGGCCAGCCGATCGGGTGTCCGTCCAACCGCACATCCCGCTGGACGAAGTCGAGCCACGGATGCGGCCCGCAGCCGGTGTCCAGCACAGCAACCACCGGACGCTCCCCATCTGCGATCTCGGCATCAGGCGTTCTGTGCGGGCGCTGACCGACATATGCGACGGGCTGCCGGCCGCCGACCCCGAGCGGGTCGTATCCGTCGTCGATATAACCGTCGGTCGGGTTGGGCTTGTTGTGCGGGTTGGGCTTGTTGTGCGGATTCGGCTTGTTGTGCGGATGTGGCACCAAGACATGCTCGAGGCTGATGCCACGCGTGGCTCTCGGGCTGTCGGCGCGAAGAGTCTGCAGGACGGCCCAAGCGTCGGGTGCTTGGGCGGCATGACCTGCTCGAACCCCAATTCGCACGCGACGTACGCCGAACCGAAGTCCGACAGCACACTCGGGCTCGTCCTCGGCGACGGCGCGCCAGCCGAGACCCTTGGCCGCCTTCTCGATGCGCTTGAAGGTGTCCTCGAAGTCGACCGACTTGGAGATCAGCAGGACAGACGATGAGTAGATCGTCGAGCGTGCGTTGACGCCGTCGACCGCGACCGCGTTGGTCGGGTCGAGGACTCGCGCCTCGGTGGAGCCGTAGGCGACCGACAGAAGCGGCTCGCGCTCTCTCCGGGTGGGGCGGTGGACCATCGTTACTCCTGGATCAGATCTCGAACGTGGGGGTCAGGAAGGCGGCGGAGCCGTCGGCGGGCTCGAAGCGGAGCCGGATGAGACCGGCAGGCAGCGAGGTGAGCTCGAAGCGGCCCGAGGCGCCGAGGGTGACGGCGACGATCGGCGTACGGACTTCGTCGGCGCGGATGGCGCGGACGGTCATGGGTGAACCGGGGACGACCCAGCCGTCGAGGCGGGCCGTGGTGTCGGTGTCGGAGGCGACACGGACGAGGACGTCGACGCCCGACTGGGCGAAGCGCAACGTATAGGCGGAGCGGGCCGAGGCGGGGGCGGCTGAGCGTACGCCGGCGGCCTCCGCACCAGCGGACGACTCGACCAGGAGCATCAACTCCAGGTCGAGCCCGAGACCGGACTCCTCGGCGGCTCCGGCGGCAGCCGCCTGCATCCGGGAGATCAAGCCGCCGGGCACAGGGTCACCGGCGACGTAAGCCTGTCGAACCAGGCCCAAAAGCTCTTCGCGTGTGGGCTCCTCCGAGCGACCCATCACGACACCCCCTCGTCCTTGAGCGCGTCCCGCAGCTTCCCGAGACAGCGGCCGCGGGTGGGGCCGATGCTGCCGATGGGCATCTGGAGCTCTTCGGCCAGGCCGGCGTAGTCGGGCCGGTCGGAGAAGGCGACCACGCGCAGCAGCCGCCGGCACCGCTCGGGGAGCGACTCCACGGCCGCCCAGATGAGCGAGTTGCGGTCGCCCTCGACGACCAGCGACTCGGCCGAGCGCTGGGTGGGGACGCGGGACTCGAGCGCCTCGTCCTCCACGGGTACGTCACGCCCGGACCGCTTCGCGACCCGCCAGGCCTCACGGCGCGTGGTCAGCGTGAGCCAGGCGCCGACGGCTGCGGTGTCGAGGATCGAGGAGTGCTTGCGTACGAAGGTGAGCCAGGTGTTCTGGACGACGTCCTCTGCCTGCTCGGCAGAGAGCCGGTAGGAACGGGCGACCTGCCACAGGACCGGGGTCATCGTGGCGACCAGCTCGTCGAGGGCGGCGGAGTCACCGCTGAGCCAGCGGTCGAAGTCGGCGGTGGCCCGGGACCACACGGTCGCAGGCGCGTCGGTATGCCCCGCCCCGCGTCGCACCCGTGTCACAGTCCCCTCCTCGACCGGCGGCCTCCGGATCGGCGCCGAGCCGGTGGGGGGCCAGATGACGCGCGGACGCGCCATCGTGGTGGTCATAGTTGCTGTCACGGCTACAAGGAGGCCCGGGCCCCAAGCCGTGATACATCTGGTCGCTGACAATAGCGCAACCTCAACCACGACAGCAGTGGCAAAGGACCAGGCGGTAGCCTTCTGCGGGTGAGTCTCACCGTGCGCCCCATCACCGCTGCGGAGCATCTCGCCTTCATCGAGAAGCAACCCAGCGTGAGCTTCCTCCAGACCCCTGCGTGGGCTCGGGTCAAGACCGAGTGGCGCTCGGAGTCGGTCGGCTGGTTCGACAGCCTGCAGGGCGGTGCTCTCGTCGGGGCCGCGCTGGTGCTGCACCGGCCGGTGCCGAAGCTGGAGCGGTTCACGCTCGCCTACCTGCCGGAGGGTCCGAGCATCGACTGGTCGGGTGACCTCGCTCCGTGGCTGCAGCCGCTGGCGGCGTACCTGAAGAAGAACGGCGCCTTCGGCATCCGGATCGGCCCGCCGGTCACGACAGCCACCTGGGACGCGAGCCAGGTCAAGGACGGCATCGCCGACGACACCGTCCAGCGGCTCAACCAGCTCACCCCGACCCACCGCGACGCGACCGGCGCGCGGGTGGTCAGCCAGCTGCGGGCGGCGGGCTGGCGCCTCCAGTCCCCCGAGGACGGCTTCGGCGCGGGACAGCCGCAATACAACTTCATCATCCCGCTGGCCCACGGGGACGGCACCCTGAAGACCGAGGACGAGGTCCTCAAGGGGATGAACCAGCTCTGGCGCCGCAACATCAAGAAGTCGGCCAAGATGGGCGTCGAGGTGACCGTCACCTCCCCCACCAACCCCGCCGAGGGCGACTTCGAGGGTGACCTGAGCGCGTTCCACGACCTCTACGTCCACACCGCCGCGCGCGACCACTTCACGCCTCGGCAGCGGAGCTACTTCAGCACCATGTTCTGGGCGATGTCCTCCGAGGACCCGGAGCGGATCAAGCTCTTCCTGGCGCGGCACGAGGGCGATCTGGTCGCCGCGACCATCATGGTCCGCGTCGGCCGGCACGCCTGGTACTCCTATGGCGCCTCCTCGACCGAGAAGCGAGACGTACGTGGCTCCAACGCCCTCCAGTGGGCGATGATCCAGGACGCCATGGCCGCGGGCGCGACCACCTACGACCTGCGCGGCATCACCCCGACGCTCTCCACCGACGACTCCCACGTGGGGCTGATCCAGTTCAAGGTCGGCACCGGTGGCCAGGCGGTGGAGTACGCCGGCGAGTGGGACCTGCCGCTGAACAAGCCGATCTACACGGCCTTCGATGTCTACATGAAGAGGCGCTGATCTCCGTATGCCGCTGAAACTGACCGTTGACGCCGACCGCTGGCGCAAGCACGTCCAGACCTTCGCCGAGGCGACCCCTGGCCTGGTCCCGGTCGCGAAGGGCAACGGCTACGGCCTGACCCTGCGCAAGCTCGCCCACCAGACCGAGTGGCTCACCGGCCTCGGCACCGGCGTCGACACGCTCGCGGTGGGCACCTACAACGAGGTGTGGGAGGTCGCGACCCGGTTCAGCGGTTCGATCTACGTCCTCACCCCGTGGCGCCCCTACTCGCCCGAGATCAACCCGGAGATCGCCGACCGGATCATCCACACGATCAGCCGGCCCGAGGACCTGCCGCTGCTGCTCGAGCGGCAGCCCAACGCGCGGGTGATCCTCGAGCTGGTCACCTCGATGCGCCGTCACGGGATGACGCCGAGCGACCTGTGGCCGACCGCCGCGATCGCCCACGAGCACGCCCGCTTCGAGGGCATCACCATGCACTTCGGCCTCGATGGCGGCTCGCTGGCCGAGGTACGCGCCCAGATGGACGCCGTCGTCGGCGCGGAGGCGAAGACGGTGTGGGTCTCCCACCTGAGCGCCAACGAGCTGGCCCAGCTGCGCGCCTCGTACGGCGACATCGTCTTCCGCCCGCGGATCGGCACCGGGCTGTGGCTCGGCGACCGCGGCGCCCTCACCGTGACCGCGACCGTCGAGGACGTGCACCCGCTGGAGCGGGGCTACTCCTACGGCTACCGCGGCCGCACCGCCCTGCGCTCCGGCCACCTGGTGGTCGCCTCCGGCGGCACCGCCCACGGGATCGGGCTGGAGGCGCCGCTGGGCGACACCCACCTGCGCTCGCGCGCGCTCGCGGTCGCCCGTGGTGGCCTCGACGCCATGGGCCAGTCGCGCTCGCCCTATACGCTCGACGGCAAGGCGCTGTGGTTCGCCGAGCCGCCGCACATGCAGGAGTCGATGCTCATGCTCCCCTCCGGCGCTCGGGTGCCCGAGGTCGGCGAGGAGCTCGAGGTGCGGGTGCGCTACACCGCGACCTCGTTCGACGAGATCATCCTGGACTCCTGAGGCCCCTCGGACTCCGCTCGGGCCTCGGTCCAGCGCACCGGGTCGCGCCACGGCTCGTAGATCTCCCGGACGACGACCACGATCAGATAGATCTCGACGGCGACCCGGGCGAGGATCGCGAACCAGTAGACGGGCTGGTCGCCACCGCTGCTGGCCAGCACCTCGGCGAGGTACCACCAGACCGCGACGAAGTAGAAGAGCTCACCGGCCTGCCAGATGATCTGGTCACGCCAGCGCGGCACGGCGAGGACGGCCAGCGGCAGCAGCCAGAGGACGTACTGCGGTGAATACACTTTGTTGACCAGCAGGAACCCGGCGACGATCAGGAAGCCGAGCTGCGCCAGGCGCGGCGTCTCCCGCGCGGTCAGCCCGATGATGAGTACGCCGCTGCACCAGGCGATGAAGAAGGCCCAGGAGACGAGGTTGACCGTCTGTGCGGAGATCGTCGCGTCGGTCGCCTGCTGGACGACGAGCCACAGGGAGCCGAGGTCGGGGCCGCGCTCGGAGTTGAAGCTCCAGAAGACCTTCCACTCCTCCAGGCCGGTCGCCATCGCCGGCAGGTTGGCGAGCACCCAGGCGAGCACCGTGGCCAGCGAGGCGACGGCCAGGTCGTAGTAGCGACGGTGCCGGATGCAGATGACGACCAGCCCGCCGAGGAGGAACAGCGGATATAGCTTCGTCGCACAGCCGAGGCCGATCAGGATGCCGGTCAGCAGCGGCCGGTCCCGCGACCACGCCCACAGCGCACCGGCCACGAGCACCACGGCCAGCATGTCCCAGTTGATGATGCCGGTCGCCGCGAGCACGGGGGCGAGCGCGAACGCGGCCGCGTCCCAGGGCCGTCGGCGATGCGTACGTGCCAGGAACCAGGCCGAGAGCAGCGCGGCGATCGCGAAGCCGATCACGTTGACGATGATGAAGACCCGGATCTCGTGGTGCATGCCGGGCATGCCCCAGAAGGTCGAGGTCTCCGCGAGGTGACGCTCGTCCTCGTCGGGGGTGTCGGCCAGCCAGTCGGTGACGTGGGACGTCGCCCAGGCGTAGTAGGAGATGCCGACCGGGTACTCCATCACCTGCGGGTAGCGCGCCCGCACCTCGGGGTCGGAGGAGTAGGGCCACTCGTGCTCGGCCAGGCCCCGGTCGACGTAGAGATAGGGCAGGTCGGAGTAGCAGAAGTGGGTGTATCTGGTGTCGCCGTTGGTCCAGGTGGCGTTGTAGCAGGTCTGCTTGGAGACCATCCCGATCGCGAACGTGAGCGAGGTCAGGAGCAGCAACAGGCCGACCGCGCTGAACCAGCGCCGTCGGCCGTGTGCGAGTCCCCCGAGAGGACCGCCCACCGCGGCGGAGGCGGTCCTGACGACCGGATCCTCCGCCGCCGGGGCGGTCACTGGGCCATCTGTCACTGAGTGGTGCCCTCCGCAGTGCCTGTGTCGTTGTTGCCTCCGCCATTATTGCCATCGGCGGGCGGCGAGGACGACTCACAGTCACCGAACCACTCACACGCAGTCGCGGTGGCGTCGGGCTCCGTCGACTCGGACGGGTCGGGCGTCGTGCCCTCGCCCGGCTCACCCTCCGTCGCGCCGTCGGTGGGCTGCTCGGTCGGCGTGGGCTCCTCGATCGGGATGCAGAGACCCTTGCGCTCGTCCTTCTTGGAGCAGTCCTCCGACGGGGTCGGGGTCGGCTCCGGGGTCGCGGTCAGCGACGGCTCGTGACCGTCCTGCGGGGCCACACCGTCCATCCAGGCGGGCTCCGGGAACTCCTCGATCTCGAGGTCGTCGGTCAGCGTGCCCATGATCTTGGCCCAGGTCTCGGCGGGGTAGCCGGCTCCGAAGTAGGAGTCGAGCCAGCCGTCGAGCTTGCCCGAACCCTTGCCGCGGACGTACATGACCGCCGTGGACAGCTGCGGGGTGTAGCCCGCGAACCACGCCGAGGAGACGTCGTCATCGGCGTTGGTCGCGGTGCCGGTCTTGCCGGCGGCCGGCTGGTTGATCACGCCGGCGATCTTGCCGGTGCCGTTCTCGACGACCTGCTGCAGGGCGTAGGAGGTGTCGTCGGCGGCGTCCTCGGACATCGCCCGCTCCTCGCCGTCACGCTGGTCCCACTCGTAGACGACCTCTCCCTCGGCGTTGACCACCTTGGAGACGAGGTGCACGGTGTTGCGTACGCCGCCGTTGGCGATCGTCGCGTAGGCGTTGGCCATGTTGATCGGGCTGATCGCCTGGCGACCGAGGGTGAGCAGGTAGTTCTTCGGGTCGAAGTCGATCGAGTAGGCCGGGATCGAGCGGTAGTCGGCCGGCGCGTTCTCGGCGTGCTGCTCGTCCGGCGGCAGACCGGCCTTGACCGCCATGTCGTAGACGTCCTGGCTGCCGTTGGGCAGCGCGGTCGACATCTGGACGAAGGAGGTGTTGACCGACTCCTCCATCGCCTTGATGCCGGTGATGTGCTCGCCGTAGCCATGACCGGTCGGGTCGGCGTCGGTCTGGCCCGAGTTGCGGACGACGCGGTCGGTGCCGGGGATCTCCAGACCACCCTCACCGGTCCAGGTGTCCTTGAGCGAGTAGCCCACCTCGAGGGCCGCGGCCAGGGTGAACGGCTTCATTGTCGAGCCGGCCATGCCGCCCGAGGCCGCCCAGTTGATCTGGGAGTCGAGGTAGTCCTGGCCACCGTAGAAGCCCTTGAGCGCGCCCGTCTTCACATCGACCGTGGCGGCACCCACGTGCAGCTCGTTCTCGGGGCGCTTCTCATTGACTGCCTTCTTGTCCTTCGGACGTACGTCGTTGACGGCCTGCTCCGCGGCCTTCATCGCCTTCGCGCTGAGCGTGGTGGTGACCTTCAGCCCCTTGCTGTCGATCTCCTCCTCGGTGAAGAGGGGGTTGCCGTTCTCGTCCTTGAGTGACTTGAGCTCGTTCTTGACCAGCGTGAGCGCATGACCCTTCTGGCCACCAAGACGGCTGTCGGCCTTCGGCTTGGGGAACTTGGGCAGCGCCGCCTTCGCCTTCTCGAGGGTGGCCTCGTCGTAGTCGCTGAGCGCCTTGCCCTGGCTCTTGAGCTCGGCCATGCCGTTGAGGACGTACTGATAGCGGCCCAGCAGCTCGGTGCCGCCGGCGTCCTCGCCGGACTTCTCCGGGTCGAACCCGTTGGGGTTGTTGAGGATCGCGGTGAGGGCCGCGGCCTCCTTGATGTCGAGGTCCTTGGCCTCCTTGCGGAAATAGGTCTTCGCCGCGGCCTGCACGCCATAGGCGCCACGACCGAAGTAGACGGTGTTGAGGTAGCCGGTGAGGATCTCGTCCTTCGACTTCTGCCGGCTGATCTTCAGCGAGATGACCGCTTCCTTGACCTTACGCGTGTAGGTGCGCTCCTGGGTCAGGTAGAGGTTCTTGACGTACTGCTGGGTGATCGTGGACGCGCCGCCCTGGCTGCCGGTGGTGGCGTTGGAGAAGAGCGTGCGCGCGATGCCCTTGAGGTCGATGCCGTTGTTCTCGTAGAAGCTGCGGTCCTCGGCCGCCACGGCCGCGTCCTTCACGAGGTCGGGCATCTCGTCGACGCTCAGCGCGTCGCGGTTCTGGTCGCCCGCCTGGAAGCGGCCGAGCTCCTTCTTGCCACCGGCGTAGTAGACGAAGCTCGACTCGGCCTGGAACGCCGCGTTGGCGCTCGGGATCGAGATCATGTGGTAGGAGACGATCACCGCGGCGCTGCCGATCAGCGCCAGGACCAGCCCGCAGATCGCCACGATCTTGGCGATCCGGATCGCCAGGCCCTTCTTGTCCATCTCCGGGTCGTTGAACCGGTCCATGGCCGCGCCGAAGGCGGCCTTCGGGTCACGGCGCGGGCGGCCGGGGCCACCGCGCTCGCGGCCCGCCGGACGTTGGCCGAGCCGGTCGACCGGGGGCTCGCCGGGACGGCGGGGACCCGGGTAGGGCGGCCGCTGGCCGGGGCGCGGACCGCCGGGAGGCATCGGGCGCTGGGCGCCCCGGGACGGAGGGCGGCCACCGGAGGCCGGTCCCTGCGGAGCACCTTGAGGACGACGGGGCGCCGGCGGACGGCCGCCTGGGCCACCCTGCGGAGGGCGTGGTCCGCCTTGGGGTCGTCCTTGCAGCCCACCGACGTTGGATCGACGGGGACTGGCGCTGCGCGGACTGGGCCTCTGGGGACTGGGTCCATGGGGAAAGGCGCCGGATGGGTCGCTCACGGGTGTTACTGCTCCTGTGACTGCCCGGCACGTGACCGGACGGGCTGACACTGACAATCCCCCGACGTCGCTGGATCCCCCCGAGGAAATCCCATCAACCTGACGCGACGCTAGCCTCGCGATCTCCCCGGGTGGTTCCTCGGGTGAGCGAACGGCAGCCATCAGCGTACGCAATCGACGCTAGCGCCCCTGCATCCACGCCCAGCGTGCCTCTAGTCACCTGACGTCAACAGTTCGGTGACGGTTGCATCGGAATGCCTGCCTCGAGCGTCATCAGACAAGACTTAGGTCTCTATTTGCCGTCACGGATATATCGGTACGATAGGTCGTATGGCACGTCGCGCAGAGACGATCGAGCTCGCAGTCCTGGGACTGCTGCACGAGTCGCCTATGCATGGCTACGAGCTGCGCAAGCGGCTCAATCTGATGCTCGGCTGGGGACGAGTGCTGTCGTACGGCTCGCTCTACCCGGCCCTGAAGAAGATGCTGCGCAAGCACCTCATCGAGGAGGTGGCGCAGACCGTGACCCCGGTGACCCGGCGGCCGCGGATCGTCTACCAGCTGACGCCTGCCGGCGAGCGTGAGTTCACCCAGCTCATGTCCGAGGTCGGTCCGATGGCCTGGGAGGACGACAACTTCGACATCAGGTTCGCGTTCTTCGGTCGCACCGACATGGAGATCAGGCTGCGCGTCCTCGAAGGACGTCGGAGCCGGCTCCAGGAGCGGCTCGACCGGGTGCAACGCGAGCTTGCCATGACCCAGAAAGAGGTCGACTCCTACGCCCGCGAACTACAGCGTCACGGTGTCGAGTCGGTCGAGCGGGAGGTCCGATGGCTCTCCTCGCTGATCGATGCCGAGCGCAACCCCAAGCCTGTGAACGACGAGCAGGCGGCGGGTCGAGGGGATCTGGGGGATGACGATGGCGTACGCGACGAAGCGGACGTCTCGCGCACAGCGCAGAGCAGCCAAGAGAACGAGTGATGACCTCCTGGCCGGTGACCCCGGCCAGGAGTATTGGAAGGAGCCCCGATGGGTTCGGTTCGTGTAGCAATCGCGGGAGTCGGCAACTGCGCCAGCTCCCTGGTCCAGGGTGTGGAGTACTACAAGGACGCCGACCCGGCGGGCAGCGTCCCGGGCTTGATGCACGTCACGTTCGGCGACTACCACATCTCCGACGTCGAGTTCGTCGCCGCGTTCGACGTCGATGACAAGAAGGTCGGCAAGGACCTCTCCGAGGCGATCAACGCCTCCGAGAACAACACCATCAAGATCGCCGACGTCCCGTTCACGGGCGTCGAGGTGCAGCGTGGTCCGACCCTCGACGGTCTCGGCAAGTACTACCGGCAGACCATCTCCGAGTCCGGCCTCGACCCCGTCGACGTCGTCTCGGTCCTGCGGGACAAGGAGGTCGACGTCCTCGTCTCCTACCTCCCCGTGGGCTCGGAGGAGGCGGACAAGTTCTACGCGCAGTGCGCGATCGACGCGGGCGTCGCCTTCGTCAACGCGCTGCCGGTCTTCATCGCCTCCGACCCGGAGTGGGCCGCGAAGTTCGAGGCCGCCGGCGTCCCGATCGTCGGTGACGACATCAAGTCGCAGGTCGGTGCCACCATCACCCACCGCGTCATGGCGAAGCTGTTCGAGGACCGCGGCGTGGCGCTGGACCGGACGTACCAGCTCAACGTCGGCGGCAACATGGACTTCAAGAACATGCTCGAGCGCGAGCGTCTGGAGTCCAAGAAGGTGTCGAAGACGCAGGCGGTCACCTCGAACCTCCGCGGCGAGCTCGCGGACAAGATCGACGACCGCAACGTCCACATCGGTCCTTCGGACTACGTGCAGTGGCTCGACGACCGCAAGTGGGCGTACGTCCGGCTCGAGGGTCGCGCGTTCGGTGACGTCCCGCTCAACCTGGAGTACAAGCTCGAGGTGTGGGACTCGCCCAACTCGGCCGGCATCATCATCGACGCCGTCCGTGCCGCCAAGATCGCCAAGGACCGCGGCATCGGCGGCCCGATCATCCCGGCCTCGGCCTACCTCATGAAGAGCCCGCCGGTGCAGATCGAGGACACCGAGGGTCGCGCGCAGCTGGAGGCGTTCATCCGCGGCGAGTGAACCTGATCAGAGCGGCCCCGGGGATCCCCTCGGGGCCGTTCTGCGTTCAGAAGCGGATCGCGTCGATGATCTTGACGCGCGCGGCGATCATCGCCGGCAGGATCCCGGCGAGGGCGCCGACCACGAGCGCGACGGCGAGGCCGAGGAGAGCGGCCGAGAGCGGGAACGGCGGGACGTCGTCGATGCCCTGCAGGACCAGCTTCTCGACCATCGGGTTCTTGACGGCGGCCACGGCGAGGAGCACCCCGATGACACCCGCCACCACGGTGGCCACGACGCTCTCCATCATCACCGAGAAGAACACCCGGCCCGTGGTCGCGCCGAAGCTGCGCCGGATCCCGATCTCCCGGATCCGCTGCTGGATGGTGACCAGCGCGATGTTGAGCAGGCTCAGGGCGCCGAGCAGCAGGATGATCCCGGCGATGCCGATGATCACCCACTTGATCGGCCCGATCGGGTCCTCGCCGCCCCAGGCCATGTAGTCGTCGCGGTGGGCATCGACCTGGAGCCCCGGGAGCTCGGCTCGCATCGCCATCCCGATCTCGTTGGCGAGCGCATCGGCGCCCTCGACCGGCACCCACATCTCGTAGCTTGCATCCGTCGGCGCTCCGGTGTGCCAGTGCGTCAGCGAGTCGGCCAGCATGAACGCGCGCGGCGTGCCATAGCCGCGCAGGCTGGTGACGCCGACGATCGTGGCGGTCACCGACAGGCCCTGACCCTTCAGCTCCACCGAGGCCGGCAGGGGCGTGCCCTGCAGACCGAGCTTCTTCAGGAACGTCTCGTCCACGACGAGCGCGGGCGAGAGGCGATCCGCGTCCGACGTCTCCAGCCAGCGGCCCTGCGGCACCACGACGCGGTGGATGGCGGCGTACGCGGGGTCGACGCCCATCAGCTCGACCCGCTTGCTCCGGCTCGCGGTGGTCGCCTTGATGTCGTAGGCGGAGATCCGAGCCGATGCGTACGTCACGCCGAACCGCTCCGCGACCGTCTGGAACGCCGGGCGGACGCGCTCGACGGAGAGCGGCATGCCGCTGCGGTCGTCGTAGGCCATCACCGAGATGTGGGCGGGGCGCCCGTCGACCTCGTAGGACTCGGTGAACATCTGCTTCGCGATCTGGCCGGCCGCGACGGTCGCGGTGATCGAGGCGACCGCCACCGCGACCCCGACCAGCGACAGCAGCACCCGGAGCTTGTGGATGCGCAGCTCCTGCCAGGCCTCGACGGTCGAGGCGGCCAGTCCGGTGGTGAGGCGCGTCAGGGCCGCCCTCACGCCACCGCCTCCTCGGTCAGCGGGTGCAGCCGTCCCTCGGCGAGCCGGAACCTCCGCCGGGCGAGGGCAGCGACGTTCGGGTCGTGGGTGATGGTGATCAGGGCGGCGCCGGAGTCGTAGGTCGCCTGGTCGAGCAGCTTCATCACCATCGCGCCGGTCTCGACGTCGAGCGCACCCGTCGGCTCGTCGGCCAGCACGACCGACGGCGTACGCACCAGCGCGCGGGCGATGGCGATGCGCTGCTGCTCGCCGCCGGAGAGGAACTGCGGCATCGCGTCGAGCCGGTCACCGAGACCCACCTGGTCGAGCATCTCCGCCGCGCGCTTCCGCCGCTGCCAGAACTCCCGGCCGGAGGCGTAGAGGAGCGGCGCCATCACGTTCTCCAGCGCCGTACGCCCGGGCAGCAGGTTGAACTGCTGGAAGACGAACCCGACGTCGCGCCCGCGGATCCGGGCGGCCTGGCGGTTGCTGATGTCGGTGACGTTGCGGCCGGCCCATTCCAGGGTGCCGCCGGTGGGTCGGTCCAGCAGGCCGAGGAGGTTCAGCAGGGTCGACTTGCCGGTGCCGGAGCGGCCGACGATGCCGACATGATCCCCGCGGCGTACGTGCAGGTCGACGCTGGTCAGGATGTGCAGGTCCTCGCCGTCGGGGAGCTCGACCGTGCGGGCCACACCGCTGAGCCTCAGGAGCTCCTCCGCGCTCACATCTCCCCCGCGGGCACTTCTTCGACCATCTCCTCGTCCGGCCCGCCGCCCGACTCCTTCGAGCCCGGGACGTAGCGCAGCACCGAGTCGCCGGCCTTCAGCCCGCTGGTGACCTCGACGAGCTTGCCGTCGGTGAGACCGAGCTTGACCGGCTGCTCGGTGGGGGTGCCGTCCTCGCCGACGACCCACACGGTGCCCTCGCGGACCAGGCCGGTGACCGCGGTGACGGGGATGGTCACCACGTCGCCGTCGCTCGTGCCCGCCTCGATCGTCATCGTCATCGTCAGGCCGTCGAAGACCGTCACCTTCTGCGGCACCAGGCAGCTGATCCGGGCGCCCGCGCCGGACTCGCCCTCGCCGCCGGACCCGCCCTCCATCATCTCGCCCTCGGGTACGTCGCTCTCGATGGTCTCGGTCGCCGCGTCGCCGACGCGCAGGTCGGTGCAGGTGAACGGCTTCGGGCCGCCCTCGATGGCGACCGTGGCCTTCTCGGGGTTGCCGGCCAGCCGGTAGCGGTCCAGCGGCGAGATCGCGCCGACCGCGTGGAAGGTGGTGGGGCGGATCGAGACGACCACGCCGTCCTCGGCGACGTCGGCCATCATGTCGACGGCGTAGTTGCCGACGATGCCGGTCGCGGGAGCGACGACCGTGTACCAGTGGTAGACCGGCTTGGGTGCCGGCGGCGCGACCGGGGCGTCGTCACGATCACCGTCGCCGGCGGCGTCGTCGACCTTCCCGGGCTCCTCGACGGGTTCCTCCTCGACCGGCTCCTCGGCGGGCTCCTCCTCGGCACGCACCTGGAAGAGCTTGTCGCCCTTCCTCACCTTGGCGCCCGTCTCGGCGTACCGGTGCGCCAGCACGCCGCTGACCGAGCTGGTGGCGGAGACCGGCTTGTCGATCACGATCGTCCCGTCGATCGTGAGGGAGTTGGAGATCGTGCCCTTCTCGGCGACGACCTCCTCCGGCGGGATCTGCCCGGTCGGCGTCAACGGAGCCCCGTCGGCATCCTGCGTCGAACCGGTGAAGGCCAGCTTGAAGAGACTGACCGCGATGACCAGACCGATCACCGCCCAGAACGACTTGAAAAGTACGCGGCGCACCGCCGTCTTCGACATGACCGGACTGTAGCCCCGGGCGACGGGTCGCGGCGGCCGAATTTCCTCCCGGTTCGGCAACACTCCATCCACGTGGCTATCGAACACGTGTTCCATCCCCTAGACTCCGGGGCCCGCACGATCGATCGCCTCAGGCACGGGAGACCCCCACGATGCGTCCCGACAACGACACGACCCGCGAACGGACGACCCCCACAGGCAAGGGCTCGGCTGGGTCCGGTCGGGGCCTCATCCTCTTCGGCGCCGTCTCGGTCGCGCTGATCTCGACGGCCGCCGCGTACGTCGCCATGGTCGGCTTCGGACGCGACGTGCTCGCGATGGGCGCGAGCAACGCCTATGCGTTCGCGGGCGTCTTCGAGCTCTCCCTGGTCACCGTCGCGCTGATGGCGCGGGAGGCGGCCCAGCAGGACCGGCCGGCGCAGACGCTCCTCACCCTGACCTGGCTCCTGTCGGCCGCGTCCGGGTTCTTCGCCGGCTGGCACGAGATCCACCTCGGTCACGCTGTGACGGCAGCGGCGTTCCGGTTCATCGTGCCGCTCCTGGCCGCGCTGATGTGGCACCTGGCGCTCGTCGGCGACCGCCACCTCGCCATGGAGCGCTCCTGGTCCGACCTGCGGATGGGTGCGCGGATGCACGCCCTCCTGGCCACCCGCGTCGAGTGGCGGCGGGCCCGCGACACGGCGCTGCGGAAGCGTACGGCCTCGTCACGCCGGAGGCTGGAGCGCGCGCAGAAGCGCTACTGGCGCGCAGAGGCGGTCGCGCTGCGGTCGGTCGCCCCGGGCGCGATGCGCGACCAGATCACCCAGTGGGTCGACGCCTTCGCCGCGGTCGCCGAGGGCACCCGCCAGGCCGACCGGCTGCCGATCACCCTGCCCGACGTGCAGGAGGCGCTCAGCGTGCCGGTCGTGGAGCAGGTTCCGAACGACCTCGCCGACATGCCGCGCGAGGTGCTGCCGCCCCGTGAGCACCGCACCCGCGAGATGTCCTCCGCACTCGCCACCTCCGACACCCGCAGTCGCGTCTCGAGCCGGGTGACCGAAGCCGTCCGCACCGCCGCCGATGCGGCCCCCGCTGCCGTCATGGCCCCGCAGTTCAGCAACGGCCGCACGGCCACCAGGGCGTCCGAGGCCGACGGCACCCTGCTGGACCGGATCTCGTTCCCGGAGAACATCCCCGACCCGGAGCCGGAGATGGACTACCCGGACACCTTCCCCGACGAGGAGGAGGACCTGCTCAACAACCTGCCCTCCGACCGCACCGAGGCGGCCCGGATCCTGGTGCGAGCCGGTGCGCCGGTCGCGAAGGTGGCCGACAAGCTCGGGGTCTCCCAGAGCACCGTCCGCCGCTGGGTCAAGGCGCGCGCCTGACCAGGGCTCAGCCCTCGAGGTCGGCCTTGAGTTTCGCGAGCGTGGTCGCCATGCCCATACGCAGCTCCTCGGTGAAGTCCTCCTGACCGCCCAGCGCGACCTTCGTCAGCGAGCGGGACAGCGCGGAGATCCCGGTCGGGGTCTCCCGGCGGTGCGTCACAACGGTCCCCTCGGCGCTCTCCTCGAGCCGGAACGACCACACCGTGGTGTTCTCGGTGATCCGGAACGCGAAGTCGGAGTGCGGGGTGAAACGTACGACCTTGGCGTTGGTCGGCCAGTGCTTCCAGCCCTGACGGTTGATGTTGAAGAAGCGGGTGCCCTCCTTGACCTGGCCGAACACAACCGTCTTCACCACCTGCGGGCTCCACGAAGCCATCCGCGGCAGGTCGGTGATCGCCGCCCACACCTGCGCCGGCGTCGCGTTGATCGTGGTCGTCGCCTCGAGATCTGTGATCGTCGTCATGCCGGAACCGTACCGTCAGTATGGCTTGATGGACAGAGGTCGCCCAGATGTCAACAGATGGGCTGCGCCGTCATCGGACGGATCGCCCAGGGCGTACGTCGGAGGGTTTCCTCAACGCATCGAGTCGCGCTCGGCCCACCAGTCGAGGAGCCGCTTGGCAGCCTCGTCCTCGGAGAGGATGCCCTCGTCGAGACGCAGGTCCATGAGGAACTTGTACGCAGCCCCGACGTCACGACCCGGAGGGATGTCGAGCAGCGACATGATCTGGTTGCCGTCGAGCGCGGGGCGGAGGGCGGCGAGCTCCTCCTCCTCGGAGATCCGCTCGATGCGGGCCTCGAGGGCGTCGTAGGTGCGGGCGAGGCGGTCGGCCTTGCGGCGGTTGCGGGTGGTGCAGTCGGCGCGGGTGAGGACGTGGAGCCGCTGGAGCTGGTCGCCGGCGTCGCGGACGTAGCGACGGACCGCGGAGTCGGTCCAGTCGCCGTCGCCGTAGCCGTGGAAGCGCAGGTGCAGCTCGACCAGCTTCGAGACCGCCTCGATCTCGTCGTTGGAGAAGCGCAGCGCCTTCATCCGCTTGCGGGTCATCTTGGCGCCGACGACGTCGTGGTGGTGGAACGAGACGGTGCCGTCGTCGTGGAACTTCCGGGTGCGGGGCTTGCCGACGTCGTGCATCAGCGCCGCGAACCGCGACACGAAGTCAGGTCCTCCACCCAGGCGGGACTCCTGGTCGATCGACTGCTCGAGCACGGTGAGGGTGTGCTCGTAGACGTCCTTGTGGCGGTTGTGCTCGTCGCGCTCCATCCGCAGCGCGGTCAGCTCGGGCAGCACCAGGTCGGCCAACCCGGTCTCGACGAGCAGCGTGAGCCCGCGGCGCGGGTAGGGCGCGCAGATGAGCTTCACCAGCTCGTCGCGGACCCGTTCGGCGGAGATGATCGAGATCCGCGAGGCCATGTCCTTCATCGCCGCGACGACCTCGGGGGCGACCTCGAAGCCGAGCTGGGCGGCGAAGCGGGCCGCCCGCATCATCCGCAGCGGGTCGTCGGAGAAGGAGTCCTCGGGCGTGCCCGGCGTCCGGAGAACCCGGGTCGCCAGGTCGACGACACCCCCGTAGAGGTCGACGACCTCACGGCCCGGGAGGCGCACCGCCATCGCGTTGACGGTGAAGTCGCGGCGTACGAGATCGTCGGCAAGGGAGGTGCCGTAGGCCACCTCCGGCTTGCGGGAGTCGGCCGAGTAGGCCTCGGAGCGGTAGGTGGTGACCTCCACCTGCCACGGGCCCTTGCGGGTGCCGATGGTGCCGAAGTCGCGGCCCATGTCCCACAGCGCCTCGCCCCACGTACGCAGGATCTTCTCGGTCTCCTCGGGACGGGCCGAGGTGGTGAAGTCGAGGTCGTTGTGAGGACGGCCGAGCATCGCGTCGCGGACGGGGCCACCGACCAGTGCCAGCTCGTGGCCGTCCGCAGCGAAGGCCTCGCCGAGGGAGTCGATCACCGGTGCGATACGGTCCAGTTCAGCTGTCACCGATCGCTGAACATCGGCGACGCTGATCGGGGGAAGCTGGCTGTCGGACACAACGCCGCAGTCTACGAGGACCGCACCCCCGGAAAGATATTCTCGAAGTCATGCCAGTCCGCCAGCATCAGGCGAGGCCGCCGCGGCCACGCGGGCGAGCCGCCGCCGCACTCGTCCTGGCGCTGCTGGCACCCCTGCTGTTGTGGCTGTCCCCGGCGCCCGCCCACGCTGTGGACGAGCCCGCGGAGACCGACCCGCTGGCGGTGAGCATCGACGAGCTCGACACCGTGAGCCTCGACGGCCGCACCAAGGGCCGGATCACGGTGCGCGGCAAGGTCGTCAACACCACCGAGGACGAGTGGAACGGGGTCAGGATCTACCCGTTCATCGGCGACACGCCGATGACCACCTCCGAGGAGCTGGCCGAGGCGGCGAAGATGCCCGCGGACGCGCTGGTGGGCGAGCGGATCGTGGCCGAGGGGGCGTACGCGACGGTCCCCGACCTCGCTCCCGGCGAGACCTATTCGTGGTCGCTCAAGCTGCCCCGCAAGCTCCTGCACGTCACCCAGGCGGGCGTCTACTGGTTCGGCGTGCACGCGCTCGGCGCGCCCAGTCCCACCACCGCCGACGGCCGCGCGCGCACCTTCCTCCCGCTGGTCAAGGAGCCCAACAAGAAGGCCAAGGCCCAGAAGGTCTCGCTGGTCATGCCGCTGCGACGCAGCGTGGTCTACAACGCCGACGGCAGCGTGAACTACCTTCGCGGCTGGACCCGCGACCTGAGCGCTGGCGGCCGCCTCTTCCGGATGCTCGAGACCGGCACCGAGATCCCCAGTCTGACCTGGGCCATCGACCCCGCGCTGATCGATGCCGTACGCAACCTCGCCGAGGGCAACCCGCCCCGCGACCTGTCGCCGACCGACGGGAGCGGCGAGGAGCCGGAGGAGAGCGGGAGCCAGAGCGCCTCGCCGTCCGTCTCCGCGCTGCTGCCGAGCGCGCCGGCCAGTGCCGACACCGCCGCCGCGAAGACCGACGAGGAGACGGAGGCCGCGCAGAAGGCCGCGAAGGTCTGGCTGGGCCGCCTCGAGAAGGCACTCGCCGGCCACAACCTGCTGGCGCTCCCGTACGCCGACCCCGACCTGTCCGCGCTCGCGACCAACGACCCCGACCTGCTCGCCACCGCCCGGGAGAAGACCGCCCAGGCGCTCACCGAGCTCGGCATCAAGGCGACCTCGGCCGTCGCCCCGCCGACCGGCTATCTCGACCGCGCCGCGGTCAACCTTCTCGAGCCGGGTTCGGTCAACCTGGTCAGCGACCGGATGTTCCGCGGCTCCGCGCCGGTCGTCGCCGACCTCGACGGCCACCAGATGATCGTGACCTCGTCGGGGGCCGCCGCCGGCGGGCCGGGACCCAACGACCCCGTCGACGCCGTCTCCGTGCGCCAGCGGATCGTCGCGGAGGCCGCCCTGCGCCGGGGCTCCGGCAAGCCGCTCGTGGCGGTCATCCCCGACGGCTGGCACCCGCCGCAGACCGCGGCATCGTTCGTCACCCCGTGGGAGAAGGCTCCCTGGATCGCGTCGTCGACGCTGTCCGAGGCCGTCGCCGGACACAAGCCGACCTCGGTCACCGTCGACCGGCTGCGCTACCCGCGCCGCGAGATGAAGGCGGAGGTCTCCGCCGACCGGATCAGCGCCGCCAAGGAGCTCATCGGAGCAGGCGAGCTGCTGCAGCGCGTACTGACCCACAACGACGAGGTCGCCGACGACGTCGTCAGCGAGGCCCTGACCACGACCTCCTACTCCGCCCGCAAGGGCGACACCGACTCGGCCGCGAACGCGCTCGACCACATCAGCTCCGAGCTGAGCTCGATCACCGTCAGCGTCCCGCCGAAGGTCATCCTGTCCAGCATGAAGGGCGGCGAGTTCCAGGTCACCCTGAGCAACGAGCTCGACGAACCGGTCACGGTTCGGCTGGACGCCATCACCGACGACTCGCTCCGGGTCGCGACCTCCGAGCCCGTCCAGCTCGATGCCAACTCGAAGGCGAGCTTCAACCTCGCGGCGAGCATGCACGACACCGGCACCCACACCGCCCTCATCGTCGTCACCGACACCAAGGGCAACCCGCTGGGCGCCCACGCCTCCGTCCCGATCCGCCCCTCGCAGGTGAGCGGGGTGATCTGGTGGTTCGTGGGCACCGGCTGCGCGCTACTCTTCGCGGCGATCGCCGTGCGACTCACCCGGCGCATCATGAAGGCCAAGAAAGTCCGTACGTCCACAGGAGCGATGTGACAGCCACCGAGCAGAAGTCCGGCGGAAGCTCGGTCCTGGCCAACAGCGCGGTGATGGCCGCGGGGACGATGTTCTCCAGGCTCAGCGGGTTCCTCCGGTCCGCCCTGTTGGTCGCGGCCCTGGGTTCCGGGTTTCACGCCGACGTCTTCAACATCGCCAACACCGTCCCCAACATGCTCTACATCCTGCTGGCGGGCGGCGTCTTCAACGCGGTGCTCGTCCCGCAGCTGGTGAAGGCGCAGAAGAACGACGAGGACGGCGGGGCTGCCTACACCGACCGGATCATCACGCTCGCCGGGCTCTTCCTCGGCGTCGTCACCATCCTTCTCGTCCTCGGGGCGCCGCTGCTGATGCGCCTCTACCTCGGCGCCGACTGGTACACGGCCGACAACAAGGCCCAGCTCGAGTCGGCCGTCGACTTCGCCCGCTGGTGCCTGCCGCAGGTCTTCTTCTACGGGATGTTCGTGCTGGTCGGGCAGGTGCTCAACGCCCGCGGCAGCTTCGGACCGATGATGTGGGCGCCGATCGCCAACAACATCATCGCGATCTCCACCCTGGTGCTCTACCTGGTCGTCTTCGGCCCCTCGAACTCCGGCGGCTACACGACCGGCCAGGAGACGCTGCTCGGCCTGGGCTCCACGCTCGGCATCGCGCTGCAGTTCCTGCTGCTCCTCCCGGTGCTGCGCAAGGCTGGCGTACGCTTCCGACCCCGCTTCGACTTCCGCGGCGCGGGCCTCTCCCAGACCGCGAAGCTGGGCATGTGGACGGTGCTCTTCGTGGTGGTCAACCAGATCGCCTACACGATCGTGACACGGCTCGCCTCTACCGGTTCGGCCGCCGAGGGCACCGGTTACACGGTCTACTCCAACAGCTTCCTGGTCACCCAGGTGCCCCACTCGATCATCACGGTCTCGCTGGCGACGGCGATCCTCCCGATCCTGTCGCGCCACGGCGCCGCCGGCGAGCTGCCGGAGCTGGGACGTACGTTGTCCCGGCAGCTGCGCAACGCGCTCGCCATCGTGATCCCGATCGCCGCGCTGCTCCCGGTGCTCTCCGAGGACATCGCCCACCTCCTGTTCGGCTACGGCGCCGGTGCCGACGCGTTCAAGGACTACGCCCCGACGCTGTCGGTCTTCGCCGCCGGGCTGGTCTTCTTCACCATCCACTACCTGCTGCTGCGCGGCTTCTACTCGCTCGAGCAGAACCGCACCGTCTTCTTCATCCAGTGCTCGGTCGCGGCCACGAACATCGTCGCGGCGGTGCTGCTGACCAGGGCGTTCCCGGCGGAATACACCGCCGCCGCCCTGGCCGGCGCCTACTCGCTGTCCTACCTGGTCGGCTCCGTGGTCTCGTACGTCGTGCTCAAGCGCACCCTCGGCGACCTCGACGGTCGCGGGCTGCTGGCCTTCCTCGCCCGCCTGGTCATGGTGACCGTGGTCGCCGCTGCCGCTGCCTGGCTGCTGCGCACCGGGCTGGGCCTGATCAACGACGAGCCGACGATGGTGCTGGCCTTGATCGGTGCCGCTATCGTCGGGGCGCTGCATCTCGGCATGCTGCTCCTCGGGGCGCAGGCTGCCCAGGTCAAGGAGCTGACCACGATGGTGCAACAGGTTGCCCGACGGTTGCGTCGTTGACCACCATCGGACAGCCACCGCACTGTCTGGCAAGGTCTGAAAGAATGGGTCCGATATGGAGTTCACGCAATCAGGCGACGTCCTCGCCGGCAGATACCAGCTGACGGATCTGCTGAGCGAGTCCCGCGAGGGACGCTTCTGGCGCGCCCAGGACGCGGTGCTCGGCCGCCCGGTTGCCGTGCACGTCCTCGACGCCCACGACGAGCGGGCGCCCCGCCTGATGGCCGCGGCCCGCAACTCCGCCGCCGTCGGTGACCCCCGGATGCTGCGCGTCCTCGACGCCGCCCAGACCGACCAGGTGGCGTACGTCGTCAACGAGTGGGGCGAGGGTGCGTCGCTGGAGAACGCGCTGGCAGCCGGTGGTCCGCTGCCTCCGCAGCAGGCCGCCTGGATCGCCTCCGAGGTCGCCGACCTGCTGGTGGTGGCCCACGACCAGGGCCATGCCCACGGCCGGCTCAACCCCGAGGCCGTGCTGCTCGACGACCTCGGCGCGGTGCGCATCATCGGCTTCGGTGTCGACGCCGCGCTGCACGGGATCGACCCTGACACCCGCGACTCCCAGCGCCGCGACCGGGTCGACGCCGTCGGCGTCCTCTACGCCGCCCTGACCGGCAAGTGGGCCGGCGAGACCCTGTCCTCGATGCCGCCGGCGCCGCGCGACCACGGCCGCGTGCTCCGTCCCCGGCAGGTACGCGCCGGCGTGCCACGGCCGCTCGACGACCTCTGCGACCGGGTGCTGGGCAGCGGCGCCGACATGCCGCCGCTGACCGCCGCCGAGCTCCACTCCGCCCTCGCCGGCTTCTCCGGCGAGCCGACCGCGCCCCTCAACCGGCCCTCGACGGTCGACGAGGACACCCAGGCGATGGCCCCGCCCGCCAAGCTCGAGCCCGCCGAGGCGCCGGCCGTGTCCAACGCCATCGGCGTCGCCCCCGAGGTCGTACGTCCCCAGCGCCAGCGTCCGTCCACGCCGCCGCCGATGCAGGACCCGACCCCGTCGAAGCCGCTCTTCGCCGACGAGACCCCCGGCTACGTACCGCCGCAGCGTCCGCAGCAGGCCCCTCCGGCCGCCCGCCGCCCGGTGGCCCCGGACGCCTCCTACAACGGCTGGCAGGGCCCGTGGACCGGCGCCAACGTATCGATCGCCGAGGAGCCCGACTACAACCAGAAGCCCGGCGCCAACTGGCTCCGCATTGCGATGGGCGTCGCCCTCGTGGTCCTGGTCCTCATCGCCGGGTCGATCGCCTGGAACATCGTCGGCGACGACCCCAACACCACCGCCGAGAACCCCGGCACCGGCAACAACGGCGGCGACACCCCGGCCGAGACCAAGCCGGCGCCGATCAAGGACATCACCGCCAAGGACCTCGACCCCCACGGCGACCCGCCCACCGAGACACCCGACCTCGTCGACCTCGTCGTCGATGGCGATCCGAACGGACTGGCGTGGCGTACGGCCCGCTACAACGACCAGATCGGCGACCGTCCGCGTTCGCTCAAGCCCGGTGTCGGCCTGGTCCTCAACCTCAAGGGCGAGTACGCCATCGACTCCCTGAAGTTCAACATGGTCGGGGAGCCCACCGACATCGAGATCTTCGTCGGTGACTCCCCGTGGACCGACGACCCGAGTGGTGCCCCTGCCGCCAAGGGCAGCGTCGGCACCGAGGGCGAGATCAAGGTCGAAGACGCCCCCGAAGGCAGCTACGTACTCGTGTGGATGACCGGCCTGCCCCAGGTTCCCGGCGGCTACCGCACCGAGGTCAAAGAGGTCCAGGTCCTCGGCGCCCCTGTCTCCTGACCGGAGTCGACGTCTCGGCGTTCAGGGCCGAGGAATGTACGTGGCCTACGATCTGTTGTGCAGTTCGCCAGCCACACCTGAGGAGCCATTGATGCCGACCCCGTCGTCCCCGACCGACCCCCGCAACGTGATCGTCGTGGGTTCCGGCCCGTCGGGCTACACCGCAGCGGTCTACAGCGCCCGCGCCGGACTGCAGCCTCTCGTCTTCGAGGGGTCGGTGACCGCCGGCGGTGCCCTGATGAACACCACCGAGGTGGAGAACTTCCCCGGTTTCCGTGACGGCATCATGGGCCCGGAGCTGATGGACAACATGCGTGCCCAGGCCGAGCGCTTCGGTGCCGAGCTCGAGCCCGACGACGTCGTCGAGATGGACCTCACCGGGCCGGTCAAGGTCATCAAGACCGCGACCGACACCCACTACGCGAAGGCCGTCATCCTCGCGACCGGCTCGGGCTACAAGAAGCTCGGCCTGCCCCGCGAGGACGAGCTCTCCGGCAAGGGCGTCTCCTGGTGTGCGACCTGCGACGGCTTCTTCTTCCGTCAGAAGCCCATCGTGGTCGTCGGCGGCGGTGACTCCGCCCTGGAGGAGGCCCTCTTCCTGACCCGCTTCGGCTCCTCGGTCACCCTGCTCGTACGCCGCGACGAGCTGCGCGCCTCCAAGATCATGCAGGAGCGTGCCTTCGCCGACCCGAAGCTCGAGATCGCCTGGAACTCCGTGGTCGAGTCGATCAACGGCGAGCTGTCCGTGGAGAGCATCACCGTCAAGGACGCCAAGACCGGCGAGCTGCGCGACCTCGAGTGCAACGGCCTGTTCATCGCCATCGGCCACATCCCGCGGTCGGAGCTGCTGGTGGGCCAGGTCGACCTCGACGACGACGGCTACGTCCTCACCCAGGAGGGCTCCACCGCCACCAACATCGAGGGCGTCTTCGCCGCCGGTGACCTGGTCGACCACGTCTACCGCCAGGCGATCACCGCCGCCGGCACCGGCTGCCAGGCCGCGCTCGACGCGGAGAAGTTCCTGGCTCACCAGGCCCACGCCGAGGCCGCTGCCACCGTCTCGGCGTGACGTCTCGTACGTTTTCTCCGGGAATGTGCCGCACAAGCCCAGCGTTCTGACCACAGACCTCCCGATACCCCGTCCCTACCGAGAAGGAACCCATCGTGGCTGACAACATGACCGCCGTGACCGACGCCGAGTTCGACTCGACCGTTCTGAAGTCCGACAAGCCCGTACTGGTCGACTTCTGGGCCGAGTGGTGCGGCCCGTGCCGCCAGGTCTCCCCGATCCTCGAGGAGCTCGCCGGCGAGCACGGTGACAAGGTCACCTTCACCAAGATGAACGTCGACGAGAACCCGGTCACCCCCTCCACCTACCGCGTCACCGGCATCCCGACCATCAACGTCTACCAGAACGGCGAGGTCGTGAAGTCCATCGTCGGCGCCAAGCCGAAGGCCGCGCTCCTCAAGGAGCTGCAGGAGTTCATCGGCTGACACCAGCTGTCACACGATGGCGCGCCACTGTCACAGTGGCGCGCCATCGTCATTTTTCGCCGAGCCGTCGGCCCCGTCGCCCGAGACGGCACTTCTGCCGGCCGAGACGTCAGTTGTGGCGGGCGAGTTGGCAGTTGTGGGCGGCGAGATTGGAGTTGTGGCGACTTGTGGTCTCGACAAGCTCGACCACCGGCTCGACCACCGGACCGTTTCACGGGAAACATTTCACTCGCCGTCGCGGTGGAGCTCGGTGGAGGCGGGAGACGGATGAGTGCGAGGGCGTACGACCTCCCGGATCCGCTCCCACGCGGACTCGAAGTCGTCGATCCAGGTGATGGTCTGCTTCAGGTCCATCCGCATCCGCGGCACGGTGGGATGTTCGCGATGGGTCTTGAACCCGACGCGGCCCAGGAAGTCGGCAGGAGCGGCACAGCGGCGGCCGTGGATCCCGCTCATCGGCCCGACGTCACCGAAGGCCTCGATGGCCCGGCACTCACCCCGTTGCACCAGGTCACGGGCCATTCCCTGCACCAGCATCCGGCCGATCCCGCCACCGACGTGGCGCGGATCGATCCACACGGTGGTCATCAGGACCGCATCGGCAGACACCGGCCCGGAGGGGAACGAGGCCACCCGCGGGACGAAGACCGGTGGCGCGTAGAGCACGAACCCCACCGGCTTGCCGTCGACGACGGCGACCCGACCGCACGACCCCCATTCGCGGAGCACCTCGGAGATCCACGCCTCCTTGGCAGCGATCGTCTGTGAGGAGGCCACGCGGCGATGGCCGACCGGATCGCGCTCCCAGAACAGACAGGCACGGCACGGCGCCGGGACCTCGGCGAAGAGGTCCAGCGTCAGCGGCAGGATCCGGCGTGCCATGTCTCACCCTTGATCATCGGTTAAGGGTCTGTCACCAGCGTATGCGATCCTTCATGATGGTGACACCATGACTGATCTTCCCCAGCGCGCAACATCATCCCGCCTCGACCCCTACGCCGACCGATACGCCGCCCGCACGGCAGGCATGACGGTCTCGGAGGTGCGAGCTCTCTTCGCAGTCGCAGCGCGCCCGGAGGTCGTCTCGCTCGCCGGCGGCATGCCCAACATCTCCAGCCTCCCGCTGGACGTGGTCGGCGACTCGATCAAGGATCTCGTGCTGAGCCAGGGCCCGACCGCGCTGCAGTACGGCGGCGGCCAGGGCGACCCCGTGCTCCGCGAGCAGATCTGCGAGGTCATGCGTCTGGAGGGCATCGAGGCCCACCCCGACGACGTCGTCGTCACCGTCGGGTCCCAGCAGGCCGTCGACCTGGTCACCCGCGTCTTCTGCGACCCCGGCGACGTCGTGATCTGTGAGGCCCCTTCGTACGTCGGGGCCCTTGGTGTCTTCAAGGGCTATCAGTGCGACGTGGTGCACGCCGAGGTCGACTCCGAGGGCCTCATCCCGCATGCCCTGGAGCAGGCGATCGTCTCCACCAAGGCCTCCGGCCGCAAGGTGAAGTTCCTCTACACGATCCCGAACTTCCAGAACCCGACCGGCGTCACCATGACCGCCGAGCGCCGCACCCAGATCCTGGAGATCTGTCGGCGCCACGACATCCTGGTGCTCGAGGACAACCCCTACGGCCTGCTCGGCTTCGACGACGAGCCCCGCCCGGCGATGCGAGCCCAGGACCCCGGCGTCATCTACCTCGGCTCCTTCTCCAAGACGTTCTCCCCCGGCCTGCGCGTCGGCTGGGCGCTGGCCCCCTCCGCGATCCGCGAGAAGCTGGTGCTCGCCCAGGAGTCGGCGACGCTCTGCCCGCCACCGTTCAACCAGATGGCCGTCTCCGCCTACCTCTCCAACCACGACTGGCAGGGCCAGATCAAGGAGATGCGGGAGATGTACCGCGAGCGCCGCGACGCCATGCTCGACGCGCTCGAGGACTACATGCCCGCGGCCTGCACGTGGACCAAGCCCGACGGTGGCTTCTTCGTGTGGCTGACGCTCCCTGCCGGCATCGATTGCAAGGCGATGCTGCCCCGCGCGGTCACCGCCCGCGTCGCGTACGTCCCCGGCACCGGCTTCTTCGCCGACGGCTTCGGCGCCTCCTCGATGCGGATCTCCTACTGCTACCCCACCCCGGAGCGGATCCGGGAAGGCGTACGTCGCCTGGCCGGCGTCATCGAGGCCGAGATGGAGCTCCTGGAGACGTTTGGTGCGACCGGCCCGATCCCGGGTCTGCCGATCCGCGGTGCCGAGCACCCGTCGACGAACACGCAGTAGCTCGACAACTACGCCCCAGGGGTCATCTCGACAAGCTCGATGACCGTGGTCGAGCCTGTCGAGATGGCCACCTGAAATCTCTCTACCTATTTGTCGACAAAACGCTTTAGCGCTTGGTCTCTAAATGGATTCGTCTGCTGCCGGTGACATCAGGTCGACGATCCGACGCAGGTCGTCCAAGGTGGCGAACTCGACGGTGATCTTTCCCTTGGAGCGTCCCAGATCGACCTTGACGCGAGTGTCGAAGCGGTCCGAGAGCCGGTCCGAGATCTCCTTGAGCCCTGGTGCGGTCGGCTTGGCCCGGCGCACGCGAGGAGTGGCGAAGGCGTCGCCGTCAGGGTCACCCAGGGCGACGATCTCCTCGAGACCGCGCACCGAGATGCCCTCGGCGACGACCTTCTGCGCCAGCTTGTCCTGCTGCGCCTCGCCGTCGACCGCGAGCAGCGCCCGGGCGTGACCGGCGGAGAGCACGCCCGCGGCGACCCGACGCTGCACCGACGGCGACAGCTTCAGCAGCCGGATCGTGTTGGAGATCTGCGGGCGTGAGCGACCGATCCGCTGGGCGAGCTCGTCGTGCGTACACGCGAAGTCGTTGAGCAGCTGCTGGTAGGCGGCCGCCTCTTCGAGGGGGTTCAGCTGCGAGCGGTGGAGGTTCTCCAGGAGCGCGTCGCGGAGCATGTCGGTGTCATCGGTCTCGCGGACGATCGCCGGGATGACATCGAGGCCGGCCTTCTGGGTGGCGCGCCAGCGGCGCTCACCCATGACCAGCTCGTAGGAGTCGGTCGCCACCTTCCGGACGACGATGGGCTGGAGAAGGCCGATCTCACTGATCGAGTGGACCAGCTCGGCCATCGCCTCCTCGTCGAAGACCTGCCGAGGCTGCACGTGGTTCGGGTGGATCTGCTTCACCGGAAGCTCGGCGAAATATGCCCCGTCGACGGGCGCCAGATCCGAATTCTCGATCTGGCGGCCTTCCGTCGAGTCGGTGGACCCAGGGTCCACGGATGGGCCAGAAGTCGCTCCAGCGGAAAGGTCCGAATGGCGGACGTCCGACTGGACAGCGGCGCCGTCCGTCGACTCGTTTCCGCTCGCGGCAGGAGCGGTCGGGATCAGCGATCCCAGACCGCGTCCGAGACCACGCTTCGGCGGCTGCTTGCTCATATTTCGGTGTCCCCCATGTCAGTTTCTTGCTGCTTCGCGGGTGGTCTCGACAGGCTCGACCACCGATGTTCCGCCGGCTTCGCGGGTGGTCTCGACAGGCTCGACCACCGATGTTCGGCCTGGCCTGCCGGTGATCTCGACAAGCTCGATCACCGCTGCTCGCCCTGCTTGGCGAGCTCCTTCGCCGCCTCGAGGTAGCTCAGCGCACCCGGCGAGCCGGGGTCGTACGTCATCACGGTCTGCCCGAACGACGGCGCCTCGGACACGCGCACGGCGCGGGGGATGAACGTGCGCATCACGGTGTCGCCGAAGTGCTCGCGCACCTCCTCGGCGACCTGGGAGGCGAGGCGGGTGCGGGCGTCGTACATCGTGATCAGCATCGAGGAGACCTTCAGCGACGGGTTGAGCGCGGCGCGCACCATCTCGACCGTCTTGAGGAGCTGGCCCAGACCCTCCAGCGCGTAGTACTCCGCCTGGATCGGGATCATCACCTCGGTGCTCGCGACCAGCGCGTTGACCGTCAGCAGGCCCAGAGACGGCGGGCAGTCGATGAGCACGTAGTCCCAGCGGTCCTCGGCATCGCCGACACGAGGGGACCTCGCCAGCGCGGTCTTCAGGCGCTGCTCCCGTCCCTCCTCCTCGACCAGCTCGACCTCGGCGCCGGCCAGGTCGATCGTCGCCGGCACCAGCTCGAGACCGTCGAGCTTCGGCACGGGCACCACGACGTCCTCGAGCGCGGCGCCCTCGACCAGGACCTCGTACGTCCCCGGCGTCCCCTGGTAGTGGTCGACGTCGAACGCGGTGCAGGCGTTGCCCTGCGGGTCGAGGTCGATGACCAACACCTTCTGGCCGAGCTGAGCCAGCGCCGCGGCGATGTTCACCGTGGACGTGGTCTTGCCGACGCCACCCTTCTGGTTGGCGGAGACGATCACCCGCGTGCTCGCGGGACGCGGCATCGGCGGCCGGTTGCTCGCGGCACCGCGCGCCAGGAGCGTGTGCTCGGCGGCAGCGGCCAGCGGCGTCGCCTCCGTGGCGAAGTCGTTGTCGAAGGAGGCGATGTCGCCGGCCGTACGGAGCCTGATCGACACCGGTTCGTCGGTTTCACGTGAAACGGCGCTCTGCGTGCTCTCGTCCTCGTACGGCATAGTTCCTAACCCTCCATAGCCGGTGGTCGAGCCTGTCGAGACCACTCGGTCGAAACGAGCTGTCGTGGTCTCGACGGGCGCGACCACCAATCAGCGGCGCTTCTTCTTGCGGGATCCGCCTTTGGACCCCTTCTGCCCGCCCTTCGGGACCGGCGGCCAATCTACCCGTGCGGGATCGGACCAAACCACCCGAACCGCGACAGTTGTCGTCTCCAAAACGCCTACACCGAGCTCCGAGACGGACGGCGGCGCGCATCCCCACTTCTTCAGGGTCGCGTCCGCCTCCTCGATCTCCGTCTCGATGCTCGACCCCTTCATCGCGACCAGCGCACCGGTGGGCACCACCAGCGGCATCGACCAGTCGAGCAGCTTCCCCAGGCCGGCCACCGCCCGCGAGGTCACCACGTCGAACCCGAGCTCCCCGTGGAAGGCGTCCGCCCTCCCCCGCAGCACCGTCACGTTCTCGAGACCGAGATCCTCGGCGACCTCCTCGAGAAAAGTCGTACGCCGCAGCAGCGGCTCGATCAGGGTGATCTGGAGATCCGGGCGAGCGATCGCGAGGACCAGTCCCGGGAGCCCGGCGCCGGACCCGATGTCCGCCACCGCCACCCCCACAGGGATCACCTCCCCCAGCACCGCGCAGTTGAGGATGTGCCGATCCCAGAGCCGCGGAACCTCCCGCGGCCCGATCAGCCCCCGCACCACTCCCGCGTCGGCCAGCCAGGCGGCGTACTTCTCCGCGAGCTCCAACCGGTCGGCCGGAAACACCTTCTCCGCTCGCGGGTCGATCCCCCCGACCCCCTCCACGCCCTCACGTTCCTCGCTCACACCCAAACTGTTTCACGTGAAACGCGCATCCAAGAACTCCCCGCACCGCCGGTCGAGCCTCCTTGGTGGTCGAGCTCCTGGTGGTCGAGCCTGTCGAGACCACCACCGCTCCTGCACATGAAGAGGTCTCGACAAGCTCGACCTCCGTATGACTCGCCGACCGGTGGTCGAGCTTGTCGAGACCACCCAGCCGACCAGAGTCACCTCGCCGGACCCGATGACCGGTGGTCGAGCTTGTCGAGACCACCACACCCTGCAAAGAGGTCTCGACAGGCTCGACCTCCTTGCTCGCCCTCTGAAACTGTCGGTGCTCGCGCTCATGATGAGGACATGGCTTACACCTACATGCTTCTCTGCGCAGACCGAACCCTCTACGTCGGCAGCACGACCGACCTCGAACGCCGGATGACCGAGCATCGCGTCGGCCTCGGGTCGGAGTACACCCGACATCGCCTTCCGGTCGAGCTGGTCTGGTACGAGCAGTACGACGACGTCACCCATGCCTTCGACCGGGAGAAGCAGATCCAGAACTGGAGCCGCGCCAAACGCCTCGCTCTCATCAGAGGGCAGCTCGGCGATCTTCCCCGTCTCGCGAACACGTCGCGGACACCCCATCCGCTGCCGCCTCCGGAGTGAAGGTCATCTCGACAAGCTCGATGACCGCCGCTCGCCCGACACATGGTCATCTCGACAGGCTCGATGACCGGTGGTCGAGCTTGTCGAGACCACCCACGCAACCAGACTCATCTCGACAGGCTCGATGAGCAGAATCCGGTGGTCTCGACAGGCTCGACCACCTCCCCGTTTCACGTGAAACACACCCTGCGATGAACCCTTCGCCAACGGTCCCGCGAGCGGGTCCGTAAAGAGGCCTTCCAGGTGCCGGGTGCGCTAAAGTCCGCGAGCAGCCTCGCGCGAATCTGATGCAACCGCGCACGCTGCTCGAACGTCTTAGTCGTAGATCGTCGCACCTCGAGTGCGACCCCAGCGGCCCGCGCGATCGGGCCACCTTCCCTGACCCCACGGAGATGATGTGAACGTCCGTAGAACCCCGGTGGCGATCTTCCTCACCACCATCCTTGCCCTGGGATTCTCCCTGGGCTCGATCGCGGCGCCGAGCAGCGCCCAGGCCACCCCGGCGGCCTCCGTCGGCCAGACCGGCTTCCACACGGCGTACACCGTCCTCTACCAGCAGGGCTCGACCGGCATCGGGGTGCGCAGGATCCAGGCTCGCCTCAAGGAGCGGCGGATCTACACCGGCCGCGTCACCGGCAACTACGGTTCCAAGACCACCGGTGCCGTCAAGGTCTTCCAGCGCAACCAGCGCCTGGCCATCACCGGCAAGGTCAACCAGCGCACCCTCGACCGCCTCCGCTCGCTGACGAGCACGCCGACCGACGCCGCGCTCTACAACCTCGACCGTCGCTGCCTCACCGGCCGCGTGCTCTGCGTCGACAAGACCGACCGCCGGATGCGCTACGTACGCGCCGGCAAGATCGTCCGCGCGATGGATGCCCGCTTCGGCTGCTCCGACACCAAGACCCGCGAGGGCGCGTTCAAGGTCTACCGGAAGAGCCGCAACCACGTCTCCTCCATCTACAACACCCCGATGCCGTACGCGATGTTCTTCAACGGCGGCCAGGCGGTGCACTACTCCTCCGACTTTGCCGCCCGTGGCTACAACGGCTGCTCCCACGGCTGCGTGAACGTGCGCAACAAGTCGTCGATCGCGTGGGTCTTCGACCAGATCCGCATCGGCGACCGGGTCGTCGTCTACTGGTCCTGAGGCCTCCTGGTGGTCGAGCTTGTCGAGACCCCCAGCCCTGCAAACCGGTGGTCTCGACAGGCTCGACCACCACCACGTTCCACGTGAAACATCCGCACAAAGAGATCGCCCCTCGTGCCACACGGCACGAGGGGCGATCTCTTTGTCTCAGCGTCACTCAGGCAGGACGACCACGTAGCGTCGCGGCTCCACACCGGAGGACTCCGAGGTGAGGCCGGCGGCGGCGACGGCGTCGTGGACGACCTTCCGCTCGAACGGCGACATCGGCTTCAGCGAGACCGGGGCGCCGGACTCCTTGACCTTCTCGACGGTCTCCTCAGCGAGCGCCATCAGCGTCGAGCGACGGTTGGCGCGGTAGCCGCCGACGTCGAGCATCAGCCGGGACCGCTCGCCGGTCTCGCGGTAGACAGCGAGGCGGGTCAGCTCCTGGAGCGCGTCCAGGACCTCCCCGTGGCGGCCGACCAGCTGCTGCAGGTCGCCCCCGACGATCGAGACGGCGGCACGGTCGCCCTCGACGTCCATGTCGAGGTCACCGTCGAGGTCGGCGATGTCGAGGAGCTCTTCGAGGTAGTCGGCCGCGATGTCACCTTCCTGCTCGAGCTGCTTGAGGCGCGTCTCGTCGGTGACCGCCTCGACGTTCTCGCTCACGTCCTGGGTCGTCACTTGGTTCCCCCGTTCTTCTGGGTCGTGGAGCGACCGGCGGTCGTGCCGGCCTTCTTCCGCTGGCTCCGGGTCTGGTTCTTGGGCTGCGTACGCTGCGCCGGACGCTTCTCCGTCTGCGCCTCGTTGGCCTCGGCGATGTCGATCTCCGCGTCGGTCAGGCCCTTCTTGCGGCGCTTGGCCTTGTCGCGCTCCTGCTTGGCGTCGAACGCAGGCGTGCCGGGCGCGGGGTTGTTGCGGATCACGTAGAACTGCTGACCCATGGTCCACAGGTTGGAGGAGGTCCAGTAGAGGATCGTTCCGACCGGGAAGGCGATACCACCGACGGCGAACACGACGGGCAGCACGTAGAGCAGCAGCTTCTGCTGCTGGGCGTACTGACCGGTCATGGCGTCGGGCGGCATGTTCTTCGACATCAGCTGACGCTGGGTGAGGAAGGTGGTGGCGATCATCGCCACGACCAGGAACCCGGTCAGGAAGTAGGTGCTCATGTGGTCGGCCGTCGTGAACTGGTCCGAGAGCAGCGAGCCGAGCCAGGTCGAGGTGGCGAACTCGTGGGCAGCCTCGTCGCTCAGGAAGCCCTTGCCGACACCGTCGGAGGCGTGCTCGAGCATCCGGAACAGCACGAAGAAGATCGGCATCTGCAGCAGCAGCGGCAGGCAGGACGCGAACGGGTTGGTGCCCGAGTCCTTGTAGAGCTTCATGGTCTCGTTGGCGAGCTTCTCGCGGTCGTGACCGTACTTCTTCTGCAGCTCCCGCACCTTCGGCTGCAGCAGCTGCATGTTGCGGCTGGAGTTGATCTGCTTCACGAACAGCGGGATCAGCAGCGCGCGGATGGTCACGGTCAGGCCGACGATGGCCAGCGCCCACTGCCAGCCCTCAGACGGGATGATGTACGCGAACGCCTTCTGCCACACGAGCAGGATGCCCGAGATGGCGTAATACAGCGGTGTTGCGATCCATCCGAACAGATCGCCTATGGCTCCCACGGATCAGGCTCCTCGGTTTGGGGAGTCCGCACTTACACGGACCAGGTCTTCAGGGGTTTTTGGTGGGTACGGGATCGAAGCCCCGCGTCTTGGCCCAGGGGACACAGCGGGCCAGACGGCGCGCCGTCAGCCAGCTCCCGCGCCAGGGGCCGTGCGTCTTGACGGCCTCGAGCCCGTACGCCGAGCACGACGGGTAGTAGCGGCACACATCGCCGTAGAGCGGACTGACGAGAGTCCGCCACACGTGGAGCAGCCCGATCAGCACCGACGCGAGGAGGCGGTCGAGCTTGTCGAGAGCACCGCGTACGACGCGGACTGCCGCCGTCATCGGAGCACTCGCTCCAGACAGCGCCGCAGATCGGCACCCAGCTCGTCGTAGCCGGCGTCCGCGGCAGCAGGAAGCGCACGGACCACAAGCACAGCAGAGCCCGGGAGTCCGCTCAGGGACTCCCGGGCCTGGTGACGCAGTCTGCGCTTCACGCGATTCCGGACGACGGCCGGGCCGACGGCCTTGCTCACCACGAAGCCCACCTGTGGCTCGGTCGCCCGGTCGCCGTCAATGCCGGCACCGGGGACGAGCAGATGGACCACCAGGCTCTTCGAGCCCGCGCGCTTGCCTCGTCGTACCGCTTCTTTGAAGCCCGACGAATCGATCAGTCGATGGCGACGTGGCAGCACGCGCGTGGTGGCTGAGGCCGGGGCCTCAGACGGTCAGGCTCTTGCGACCCTTGCGGCGGCGCGCCGCGAGGATGGCACGGCCGGCACGGGTGCGCATGCGCAGGCGGAAACCGTGCGTCTTGTGACGGCGGCGGTTGTTCGGCTGGTAAGTACGCTTGCTCACGGGGTGCTTCCTTAGTTGTGTGGGGCCGGCTGCTCTTCCGGCTGGTCTGATGGGTCGCCCTCGGTGGTTCCAGGCGGGCCGTTTCAACAAACACCGCCCGTCCGCGCCTCGGCGACCGAGGCGTGGACATGCGGCGCCCGTAGATTCGACGGACCTAGCAACGGTACGTGGACGGTGAAACCACGGTCAAACTCGCGCCCTATCACACACCTGTGATTCGCCCTCAACCTGTGGAGGACGGGTTGCCCGTGATGGTCGCCTGCCGGTAACTTCGTCCTCTACCGAGGTTTCCCTGCACATCGTCAGGAGCGTCGGCCGCATTCGGGGGGATGCCACGCTGGGATCTATTTTTCCCGCCTGACCTGCCGGAACGGTCGGATTCTCGAGGACGGCGACGTGTCTCGGTTGGTCTCCGATGCCTACATTCGGGGATGCTCCACAGCTTGTGGAAAAGTCTGTGGAGGATGTAGACCAGACCGCTGCACCGATCCAGGCTGCATCAATACCGACCACCACCCGAGCCATCAGGGAAGGCAGGAATCTGTGGAGCACTCCGGCCTCGCGCCAGAACCACAGCCAGATCTCCAGTCCGCATGGACGCGGGTGGTCGCCGAGCTTCCGCCGAACCAGCGCGCCTGGCTCCGGGACAGTGAGCCGCTGACCCTGCACGGGTCGACCGCGATCGTCGAGGTCCCCAACGACTTCATCCGCAACCAGATCGAGGGCCGCCTGCGCGGCACGCTGGAGAAGTCGCTCGGTGAGATCTTCGCCCGCGAGATCCGGATCGCGGTCACCGTCAACCCCGACATCGAGGTCACGCCCGACCCCGACACCCAGGCGATCATGATCTCCGAGCGGGAGATCGCCGCTGCGGATGCTGCCGCTGCCGCGGCCCTCCAGCAGCAGAACGCCTTCCCGAACCAGTCGGCCTTCCCGCACCAGTCGGTCTACCCGACCACCCCGCCGGGCCTGATCCCCGGCGTGCCCGCGGCGACCGAGCCTCCCGGCGAGCCGACGGCTCCCCCCGCGTACGCGGGGCCGCAGGCTCCACTCACCCCGCCGCCCTCGTCGCAGCCGGCTCCGCCCGCGGGCCGTGAGGACGTACGTCCCGACTATGCCGACATGTCGACAAATCCCCCGGCGCCGCCGGTCGCGCCCGTCGAGGAGCCGCCCCCGCCGCGGCAGCTCGTGCCCGGCCCGCCGACGCGGGCGAGCGAGCCGAGCCACAACGTCCTCGAGACCCGGCTCAATCCGAAGTACACCTTCGAGACCTTCGTCATCGGGTCGTCCAACCGGTTCCCGCACGCGGCCGCGGTCGCGGTCAGCGAGGCGCCGGGCAAGGCCTACAACCCGCTGCTGGTCTACGGCGAGTCCGGTCTGGGCAAGACCCACCTGCTGCACGCGATCGGTCACTACGTACGCAGCCTCTACTCCGGGGCGAAGGTGCGCTACGTCAGCTCCGAGGAGTTCACCAACGAGTTCATCAACGCGATCCGCGACGACCGGCAGGACCGGTTCAAGCGGCGCTACCGCGATGTCGACGTCCTGCTGATCGACGACATCCAGTTCCTGGAGGGGAAGACCCAGACGCAGGAGGAGTTCTTCCACACCTTCAACACGCTCCACAACGCCAACAAGCAGATCGTGCTCACCTCCGACCGTCCGCCCAAGCGGCTCGAGGCGCTCGAGGACCGGCTGCGCAACCGGTTCGAGTGGGGTCTGATCACCGACGTCCAGCCGCCCGACATCGAGACCCGCATCGCGATCCTCCGTAAGAAGGCAGCGATGGAGCGGCTCACCGCGCCGCCGGACGTGCTCGAGTTCATCGCGAGCAAGATCCAGACCAACATCCGTGAGCTCGAGGGCGCGCTGATCCGGGTGACGGCGTTCGCCAACCTCAACCGCCAGGACGTCGACCTGACCCTGGCCGAGATCGTGCTCAAGGACCTGATCCCCGAGGGCGGCGAGCCCGAGATCACCGCCGGCCTGATCATCGCCCAGACCGCCGCCTACTTCGGGCTGTCGATCGACGAGCTCACCGGACCCTCGCGTGGGCGCCACCTCGTCATGGCCCGGCAGATCGCCATGTATCTGTGTCGTGAGCTCACCGAGGACTCCCTGCCGAAGATCGGCAAGCACTTCGGCGGCCGCGACCACACCACCGTGATGTACGCCGAGCGCAAGATCAACCAGCTCCTCGCCGAGCGCCGGGCGGTCTTCAACCAGGTCTCCGAGCTCACCAACCGCGTCAAGATGCAGGCCCGCCAGGGCTGACAGCACCCGCGTTCGTACGCGGCCGCCGACCCCGACCGGGGCGGCGGCCGTTTCGCGTTTTGGGATTTGCAAAACCCACAGGACGAGATTTCCCAGGTTGTCCACAGCCCACAGGCTGGGTGGAACCTGTGGAGAACCGGCGGTTCAAATGGGATGGAAAAGGGGATGGCCTGTGCACAAAACACCGGACCGGGCCGACAACTCTCCACAGCCCACAGTGACGTGCGTCATTTCAGCAGGGCGTCCACATCCCCTGTGGAATCACATTTTCCGGGCTGACCAGCGACAACGCGCCTCATCCACATTTCCCACAGATGCTCTTATGACGTACGAAACTATTTACGTCCATGGATCCTCGGTGAAATTCCACGAACGCCCTTCCCTGGGGACAACCCGCTCGGCGCCTCGAGTGCACAGATAGGCCTGTGAAGAGCCGACACCGATGAGCGCTTACCGGTTGTCGGCGGTCCGTGGCAGGATGCGTACTCCAGGTCATGTCAACGCGGGGGCGTTCCGGAACCGGTGTCGTCTCCCCTCAAGGGTTGAGCACAGCCCGGAGCGCATGTCCTCATACGCCCGATGTCGAGTTAGAAGAAGGACAGGTCATCGTGAAGTTCCGCGTCGACCGCGACGTGTTCGCGGATGCTGTCGCCTGGGCTGCCCGCAGCCTTCCGGTACGCCCGAGCACCCCGGTGCTCTCCGGCCTCCTGATCGAGGCGGGTCACGAGGGCCTGGTGCTCTCGACGTTCGACTATGAGACCTCCGCGCGAGCGACGCTGTCCGCCGAGGTCGCCGACGAGGGCAAGGCGCTGGTCTCGGGCAAGCTGCTCGCCGACATCTGCCGCAGCCTCCCGGCCAAGCCGGTCGAGATGGTGACCGACGGCTCCCGCGTCTCGCTCACCTGCGGGAGCGCGCGGTTCAGCCTGCAGACGATGCCGGTCGAGGACTACCCGACCCTGCCGGAGATGCCGACCGCTGCCGGCACGGTGAAGTCGGAGCTGTTCGCCCACGCCGTCGCCCAGGCCGTGACCGCCGCCGGCCGTGACGACATGCTGCCGGTGCTGACCGGCGTGCGGCTCGAGATCGAGGGCTCCACGATCTCGCTGCTCGCCACCGACCGCTTCCGGCTCTCCCACCGCGAGCTCGAGTGGAACCCGGCCACCCCCGACGAGAGCCTCGCGGCACTGGTGCCCGCGAAGGTCCTCGGCGACACCGCCAAGTCGCTGACCAGCGGCAGCGAGGTCACCCTCGCGCTGTCCACCACCGGCACGGGCGAGGGGATCATCGGCTTCGAGGGCGCGGCCGCGGGTGGCGTACGCCGCACCACGACGCGCCTGCTCGACGGCGAGTTCCCGAAGGTGCGCAGCCTGTTCCCGGCCGAGCACCTCACCACCGCGCTGGTCGACAAGGCGTCGCTGGTCGAGTCGGTCAAGCGCGTGGCCCTGGTCGCCGAGCGCAACACCGCGGTCCAGATGGTCTTCGAGGACGGCGTGCTCACTCTCGACGCGGGCTCCGGCGACGAGGCCCAGGCTTCCGAGTCGATCGAGGCGACCATGGAGGGTGAGGGCCTGACCACCGGGTTCAACCCGCAGTTCCTCCTCGACGGGCTGCAGGCCATCGACGAGCAGGTCGTCGAGCTCGCGTTCACCCAGGCCCCGAAGCCCGTGGTGATCAGCGGCAAGCCGGCCGAGGGCGGCGAGGAGCCGGGCTTCCGCTACCTGCTCATGCCGCGCCGCCTGCTTTCCTGACCATCTCCCGCTCACACCTCGCTCGTAGGGTGGTCTCGACAGGCTCGACCACCGGATCTGAAGGAATCTCGTATGCACATCGGACTCGTCGGCCTCGGCAAGATGGGTGGCAACATGCGCACCCGCCTGCGGGAGGCCGGTCACACCGTCGTCGGATACGACCGCAACCCTGACCTCGCCGACGTGGCGAGCCTCGCGGAGATGGTCGAGGCGCTGCCCAGCCCGAAGGTGGTCTGGGTGATGGTGCCGGCGGGCGACCCGACCCGCTCCACGATCGCGGAGCTCAAGGAGCTCCTCGGCGAGGGTGACCTCGTCGTCGACGGCGGCAACTCGAAATACACCGACGACGCCAAGAACGCCGAGAGCCTGTCCGAGAAGGGCATCGGCTTCGTCGACTGTGGTGTCTCCGGCGGTGTCTGGGGTCTCCAGAACGGCTACGCCCTGATGTACGGCGGGTCCGAGGAGGACGCCGCCAAGGTGATGCCGGCCTTCGAGGCGCTCAAGCCGTCCGGCACCGAGGACGGCCTGGTCCACTGCGGCACCACCCCCGGCGCCGGCCACTTCTCCAAGATGGTCCACAACGGCATCGAGTACGCCATGATGCAGGCCTACGCCGAGGGCTGGGAGCTCCTCGACAAGGTGGACATCGTCGACAACGTCCCGGAGATCTTCGCCTCGTGGCGCACCGGCACGGTCGTACGCTCCTGGCTGCTCGACCTGCTCGTCGACCAGCTGCGCGCCGACGAGCACCTCGACAAGATCAAGGGCTACGCCGACGACTCGGGCGAGGGCCGCTGGACCGTCGAGGCTGCGATCGAGAACGCCGTCCCGATGCCGGCGATCTCGGCCTCGCTGTTCGCGCGGTTCGTCTCCCGGCAGGAGGACGACCACGCCATGAAGGCGATCGCCGCGATGCGCAACGGGTTCGGCGGGCACGCGGTGATCTCGGAGTCGGAGGCCTGATCCACCCGCTTCGCGGGTGGTCATCTCGACAAGCTCGATACACCGCTCGACAGGCTCGACCACCATCTAGATGGGGTCGATGACTCCGGTCATGGTGAGGATCAGACGCACGGCGCCGTGGGCGACGAAGAGTGCGAAGAGGCCCAGGACGACCGGGTTCTTCACGAGTTTGTCGAGGTCAGCGGGGCGTCTCCCGGAGAGGCGGGATCGCCCCGCGACCACGGCGAGGACGACGATCGCCGCGATGAGCACCGGTCCGAACCAGTTGCTCGCCAGCGAGGACCCGACGTCACCGTGCATCAGGTAGACCCACGACCGGGTCAGACCGCAGCCGGGGCAGGGCAGACCGGTGAGCGCGCGGAACGGGCAGATCACCGGGCCGTCCTCGATGCCGCCGGCGGGCAGGAGCGCCGCGATGACGATCCCGCCGACGCCGATCGCGGCGGTGACCTCCGTGGAGCTCACCGCCGCGGCGCGCTGACGCAGGTCAGGAGAGGGGCTTACCGTCGGCATCCGGGAACTTTCGCACGGCGACCAGGATGATGTCGATGATCGTCCAGATCCCGAACCCACCACAGGTGACCAGCTTCAGGATCCCGAGACCGATCTGCCCGACGTAGAACCTGTCCACGCCGAGGGAACCCAGGAAGATCGAGAGCAGCAGGGTGATCAGCCACTCCCGGCTCGAGAAGACGCCCGGGATCTGTTTCACGGGAAACCACTGCTGGTCGGTGCCGAGGCTGGCCGGGGTGTCCGACTTGATCTGCCCGGCGGCAGCCATCTGAGCGAGCTGCTGGACCGGGTAGGGCCCGTGGACCTGGCCCATCACCGACAGGTAGAAAGGCGATGTATCGAGCCTGTCGAGATGTCCGGCCGACCCGCCGGAGGCGGGCTGCCCTGGAGGCGGGCCGTAAGGGTTGGGAGACTGGGTCATACAGGCACCTTAACGAGAGAGGAAACACGATGTACGTCTCCCACCTCTCTCTCCATGACTTCCGCTCCTACCCCACAATCGAGGTCCCCCTCGAAGCGGGTGTGACCGCGTTCGTCGGCCGCAACGGTCAGGGCAAGACCAACCTGGTCGAGGCGATCGACTACCTATCCCGCCTGCAGTCCCACCGGGTCGCCACCGACGCCCCGCTGGTCCGGGCCGGCGCCGACCAGGCCGTGGTGCGCGCGGCGGTCGTACGCGACGGCCGCACCGCCACGCTCGAGATCGAGATCAACGCCGGCCGCGCCAACAAGGCCCGGATCAACCGGAGCCCGCTCCCCCGCACCCGCGACCTGGTCGGCCTGGTCCGCACCGTCGTCTTCTCCCCCGAGGACCTCACCCTCGTCAAGGGCGATCCCTCCGACCGGCGGCGCTTCCTCGACGACCTGATGATCCTGCGCAGCCCCCGTCTGGCAGGCGTACGCAGCGACTACGACCGCATCCTCAAGCAGCGCAACTCGCTGCTCAAGACCGCCGGCCTCGCCCGCGGCTCGGCACGCGAGGGCGCCCTCGCCACCCTGGCCGTCTGGGACGACCACCTCGCCCGCACCGGCGCCGAGATCCTGGCCCAACGTCTCGCCCTCGTCGACGCGCTCAAGCCGTACGTCGGCAAGGCCTACGAGACCGTCGCCCGCGGCGCGAGCCGCGACGACGCCGACATCACCTACAAACCGGTGGTCGAGCCTGTCGAGACCACCACCCCGAGCGTAGGGACCCTCCGCCAAGCAATCCTCGAGGAGCTGGCGCGACGCCAGAAGGACGAGCTCGACCGCGGCATCAGCCTGGTCGGCCCTCACCGCGACGACCTGCTCCTCCACATCAGCGCCGGCACCGAGCGGCTCCCGGTGAAGGGCTACGCCAGCCACGGCGAGTCCTGGTCGTTCGCGCTGGCGCTCCGGTTGGCTGCATACGACCTGCTGCGTGCCGACGGCGACGACCCCATCCTGATCCTCGACGACGTCTTCGCCGAGCTCGACAGCCAGCGCCGGGTCCAGCTGGCCGAGCTGGTCGCCGGCGCCGAGCAGGTCCTGGTCACCGCCGCGGTCCCCGAGGACGTACCCGAGGCTCTGGCCGGTGCCCGCTACCACGTCAAGGCCGGCGAGGTGACCCGCGGTGAGTGACGAAGAGCCGGTGGTCGAGCCGGTGGTCGAGCTTGTCGAGACCACCCCTGAGGAGGAAGAACCCGAGAAGCGCCCCGACGGCCTCGACCTCGCCCGCTCCCTGACCCGGGCGACCGCCAAGATGCCCGCGCCCAAGGCGGGCATGAGGAAGAAGCGGCGTACGCCCGACGGCACCACGCGACGCGGCATGGTCTCCGGCGCCCGCCCCGACGACCGCGACCCCCAGCTCATCGACTCCGTGGTCAGCCGGATGGTCAACGACCACGGCTGGGACACCTCGCTGCGGGTGCACGGCGTGATGGCCCGCTGGCCCGACATCGTCGGCGAGGAGATCGCCGACCACACCACCCCGGAGTCGTACGCCGACGGCAAGCTGTCCGTGCGCACCGACTCGACCGCCTGGGCGACCCAGCTCAAGCTGCTCGCACCCAATCTGGTCAAGCGGCTCAACGAGGAGCTCGGCCACGGAACCGTCCTCGTCATCGAGGTGCTCGGCCCGCATCTCCCTTCGTGGAAGAAGGGCCCCCGCGGTCTTCGGGATGGTCGCGGACCACGCGACACCTACGGCTGAGAAGCCGTCCCGATCGCACCGGTGAACAGGTGTTCGAGGCCTGTCGCCTGAGCCGCGATCTGCCGCTCTGGGCGCCCTCCGGACGTATAGGGACTCACCCAGCCCCCTGCTGAGGGCGCAGAGACACCGTCAGGAGACGCACAGACGCTCATTTCCGTCACAGTTCCCCCTCAGGAAAGCCCGCGTGCGTGGAATCCGGGGTTCTACGGGGTAACATAGGGGTTGGGTCGATCGTCCTAGGTTTCTGTTCCCCGGCGCTGGTCGGCCCGTTGCATGCCCGACCGACACCACGTCCGATTCCGGACCGAAATGACAGGTGGATCGCACCGGTGACCGCTGCCGACCAGACGACTCCCATGCCGGACGACCAGACCGCAGACGGAGTCGAGTACGACGCGTCTGCCATCCAGGTTCTCGAAGGGCTCGAAGCGGTCCGCAAGCGACCGGGTATGTACATCGGCTCGACGGGAGCCCGCGGTCTCCACCACCTGATCTGGGAGATCGTGGACAACGCGGTCGACGAGGCGCTCGCCGGCTACTGCGACACCATCAAGGTGACGCTGCGCGAGGACGGCTGGGTGAGCGTCTCCGACAACGGTCGCGGCATCCCGACCGACACCGCGCCCGGACAGGAGATCCCCGCCGCGACCCTGGCGCTGACCGTGCTGCACGCGGGCGGCAAGTTCGGCGGCGGCGGCTACAAGGTCTCCGGTGGTCTGCACGGCGTCGGCTCCTCCGTGGTGAACGCGCTCTCCACCAACCTCCGCATGGAGATCAAGAACCGGGGACGCCTGTGGGAGCAGGAGTTCACCCTCGGCGTACCGGACTACGACCTGCGTGAGGTCCGCGAGCTCGAGGAGGGTGAGCGCACCGGCACCACGATCTCGTGGAACGCCTCCGCCGACATCTTCGAGTCGACCGACTACAACCTCGAGACCATCTCGAGCCACTTCCGTGAGACCGCGTTCCTCAACAAGGGGCTGCGGATCGAGCTGCGCGACGAGCGTCCGCAGGCCTCCGCGATCGCCGAGGCCGTCGAGGACGGCACCGTGGAGCAGGACACCGGCGGTGCCGACGAGCTGCACAGCTCCGGCAACGGCGAGCGGGTGCTCGAGCAGTCCTTCTACTACGAGCGCGGTCTGGCCGACTACGTCGACCACCTCAACAAGCGCAAGACCCCGGTCTCCAGCATCATCGCCTTCGAGGCCGAGACCGACGACAAGGCGCCCAACCCGATGAGCGTCGAGATCGCCATGCAGTGGCAGGCCTCGTCCTACAACGAGTCGGTCCACACCTTCGCCAACACGGTCAACACCCCCGGCGGCGGCACCCACGAGGAGGGCTTCCGCGCCGCGCTCACCACCCTGGTCAACCGCTGGGGTGAGGAGTGGGGTCTGATCAAGAAGAAGGAGGACCGGCTCACAGGTGACGACATCCGTGAAGGTCTCACCGCGATCATCTCCGTGAAGATCGGCGAGCCGCAGTTCGAGGGTCAGACCAAGGACAAGCTGGGCAACACCGAGGTCAAGGGCTTCGTGCAGGGCGCGGTCAACGACCAGCTCGGTGACTGGCTGGAGAAGAACCCGGCCGAGGGCAAGGAGATCATCCGCAAGTCGATGGCCGCCGCCTCAGCGCGCATCGCCGCCCGCAAGGCACGCGACCTGGCCCGCAACCGCAAGGGCATCGGCGGCGGTGGCGGTCTGCCCGGCAAGCTGGCCGACTGCCAGTCGACCAACCCTGAAGAGTGCGAGATCTTCATCGTCGAGGGTGACTCCGCGGGTGGCTCGGCCAAGTCCGGCCGCGACCCGCGCATCCAGGCGATCCTCCCGATCCGAGGCAAGATCCTCAACGTCGAGAAGGCCCGGATCGACAAGGTGCTCGCCAACCAGGAGGTCCAGGCGATCATCTCCGCGCTCGGCACCGGCGTGCACGACGACTTCGACATCAACCGGCTGCGCTACCACAAGATCGTGATGATGGCTGACGCCGACGTCGACGGTCACCACATCAACACGCTGCTGCTGACGCTGCTGTTCCGGTTCATGAAGCCGCTGATCGAGCAGGGCTACGTCTACCTCGCCCAGCCGCCGCTCTACCGGCTGCGCTGGAACAAGCCGGCCGAGCACGAGTTCGTCTACTCCGACGCCGAGCGCGACGCGCTCATGCGCGACGGTCTGGAGCAGGGCAAGAAGCTCCCCAAGGAGAACCCGGTCCAGCGCTACAAGGGTCTGGGCGAGATGAACGCCGACGAGCTGTGGGAGACCACGATGGACCCCTCGCAGCGGCTGCTGCTGCAGGTCACCCTCGAGGACGCAGCCCACGCCGACGAGATCTTCTCCATCCTCATGGGTGAGGACGTCGCCGAACGGCGCTCCTTCATCCAGCGCAACGCCAAGGACGTCCGATTCCTCGATATCTGAGTCTGTTCCAGACGCTAGATACCGATAGACGCACGCAGAAAGTGAAATCGTGACCGAGACTCCTCCGGAAGGCACCGGGCAGACCCACGCCGGCGGCCGGATCGAGACCGTCGAGCTGCAGTCCTCGATGCAGGCCAGCTACATCGACTACGCGATGGCCGTCATCGTCGGCCGCGCGTTGCCCGACGTACGCGACGGCCTCAAGCCCGTCCACAGGCGTGTGCTCTACGCGATGTACGACGGTGGCTACCGCCCCGACCGAGGGTTCTCCAAGTGCGCCCGCGTCGTCGGTGAGGTGATGGGTAACTACCACCCCCACGGCGACTCGGCGATCTACGACACCCTGGTCCGCCTCGCGCAGCCGTGGGTGCTGCGCTACCCGCTGATCCACGGCCAGGGCAACTTCGGCTCGCCCGGTAACGACCCGGCCGCGGCCATGCGTTACACCGAGTGCCGGATGGCGCCGCTGGCCCTGGAGATGGTCCGCGACATCACCGAGGACACCGTCGACTTCGGGCCCAACTACGACGGCCGCTCCCAGGAGCCGGGCATCCTGCCCAGCCGTTTCCCGAACCTGCTGGTCAACGGCAGCGCCGGCATCGCGGTCGGCATGGCGACCAACATCCCGCCGCACAACCTGCGTGAGGTCGCCTCCGGCGCGAAGTGGGCGCTCGAGCACCCCGACGCCACCCGTGAGGAGCTCCAGGACGCGCTGATCGAGCGGGTCAAGGGTCCCGACTTCCCCAACGGCGCGCTGATCGTCGGCCGTGAGGGCATCGAGCAGGCCTACCGCACCGGCCGCGGCTCGATCACGCAGCGTGCGGTGATCGACGTCGACGAGGACAGCAAGGGCCGCACCACCCTGGTCATCACCGAGCTCCCCTACATGGTGAACCCGGACAACCTCGCCCAGAAGATCGCCGACCTGGCCGACACCGGCAAGGTGCAGGGCATCGCGGACGTCAAGGACAACACCTCCTCCCGCACCGGGCAGCAGCTCGTGGTCGTGCTCAAGCGCGACGCGGTCGCCCGGGTCGTACTCAACAACCTGCTCAAGCACACCGAGCTGCAGACCAACTTCTCCGCCAACATGCTGGCGCTGGTCGACGGTGTGCCGCGCACGCTCTCGATCGACCAGTTCATCTCCAACTGGGTCGAGCACCAGATCGACGTCATCCGGAGGCGTACGGCATTCCGGCTGCGCAAGGCCGAGGAGGACGCCCACATCTGGCGCGGCCTCGTCAAGGCGCTGGACCAGCTCGACGCGGTGATCGCGCTGATCCGCTCCTCCCCCGAGGTCGACGACGCCCGTCAGGGCCTGATCCGGCTGCTCGAGATCGACGAGATCCAGGCCAACGCGATCCTCGACATGCAGCTGCGCCGCCTCGCCGCGCTGGAGCGGCAGAAGATCATCGACAGGCTCGCCGAGCTCGAGCGGATCATCGCCGACCTCGAGGACATCCTCGCCAACGTCGCCCGCCAGCGCTCGATCGTGGGCGAGGAGCTCGACGAGATCGTCGCGAAGTACGGCGACGACCGGCGCACTCAGATCATCGCCGCCGACGGCGACCTCTCCATGGAGGACCTCATCCCCGATGAGGAGCTCGTCGTCTCGATCACCCGCGGCGGCTACGCCAAGCGCACCCTCGCGGGTGAGTACCGCACCCAGAAGCGCGGTGGCAAGGGCGTACGCGGCGCCACGCTGCGCGGCGACGACGTGGTCGAGCACTTCATCGCGACCACCAACCACCACTGGCTGCTCTTCTTCACCACCGCCGGCCGGGTCTACCGGATCAAGGCCTACAACCTGCCCGAGGCGGCGCGTGACGCCAAGGGTGGTCACGTGGCCGGGCTGCTCTCGTTCCAGCCGGACGAGTCGATCGCCCAGGTGCTCGCGATCCGCGACTACGAGCAGGCGCCCTACCTCGTGCTGGCGACCCGCTCCGGCCTGATCAAGAAGACCCGCCTCGGCGACTACAACTCGCCCCGTCAGGCCGGCGTCATCGCGATCAACTTCCGCGAGGACGACGACGAGCTGATCGGCGCCGAGCTGGTCAACTCCGAGGACGACATCCTGCTGGTCTCCCGCAAGGGCCAGGCGATCCGGTTCCGCGCCGACGACAACCAGCTGCGGCCGATGGGCCGGGCGACCTCCGGCGTCACCGGCATGAAGTTCCGCGACGGCGACTCGCTGCTGTCGATGTCGGTCATCCGCGCCGAGCACGTCGCCGCCGAGATCGCGGCCGGGCTCTCCGAGGCCAACGAGGACACCGCGGACGTCGCGGCTCCCGTCTCGGGCTCGGAGTCGCCGGACGAGGTCAAGGAGCAGTTCGTCTTCACCATCACCGACGGCGGTTTCGCGAAGCGTACGAAGATCTCCGAGTACCGACTGCAGTCCCGCGGCGGTCTGGGCATCAAGACGATGGCCCTGACCAACGCCGACCGTGGCGGTCTGGTGGGTGCGTTCATCGTGGTCGACGGTGACGAGGTCCTCTCCATCACCGCCTCCGGCCAGGTCGTACGCAGCCCGATCAACTCGGACTTCCGAGCCACCGGTCGCTCCACCCAGGGCGTCAAGTTCGTCTCCCCCAAGAAGGGTGACTCGGTCGCTGTCGTGGCCCGTTCCGTCGAGGCCCGCGAGGTCGACGAAGACGTCGTCCCCGGGACAGAGGTTGCGGATGATGTAACAATCGGGGAAGAGGGCGAGCCCGGAGCGCCGTCCGAGACGACTACGGAAGATGAATCCTGATGACGGACCGCACCGCCGACAGCACGACTGGGGGAGTCGCGATGACCGAGCGGAACGAGACCGCAGCACAGCCGGTGACCCAGCGGATCACCGACACGGTGGCCAACGCCGCCAGTGAGTTCAAGCGTACGACCTCGGCAGCCGCCTCCGCCGTGGCCTCGACCGCCCGCACCTCCGGCCCAGCCGGCGCGGAGCGGGCCGCGGCCGGCGGATCGGTGCGCCGGGCCCGGCTGAGCCTGAGCCGGATCGACCCGTGGTCGGTCATGAAGATGTCCTTCCTCCTCTCGATCGCGCTCAGCGTCGTGGTGATCGTCGCCGTCTTCGTCATCTGGTCGGTGCTCGGCGCCGCCGGTGTCTGGGACGCGATCAACCAGGCCGTGCAGGACGTCGTCGGTGACTCCAGCGCCGGCTGGAACGTGCAGGACTACCTCGGCCTCGCGCGTGTCATGGGCTTCACCATGGTCGTCTCGGTGGTCAACATCGTCCTGATGACCGCCGTCGCCACCCTCGCGGCGTTCCTCTACAACATGGCTGCGGCGCTGCTCGGCGGCGTCGAGGTCGAGCTCACCGAGAACTGAGCCGCACTCGCTTCTACAACCTGGGGAGGGCTGTCCGAACACGGTTCGGACAGCCCTCCCCAGGTTCATTGACGCAGGTGGCAGCTCGGGCCGCAGTCTCGCATCGGTCCGGTCCAGCCGTTCCTGATGAGGATCTCTCCTACGCGGGCCGCTGTCTGACACGGAGTGCCGAAGACCTGATGAAACCTCAGCCTGGCGGTGACCGACCCCAACCGAGCCAGATCGTCCAACGAGCGGTCCGCGTCACGAGCCTGGTCTCGCCAGGATTCGTGGCCGAGTGCACCGTCGAGCTCGACCACCAGCCCGTACGCCTCGTACTCGACATCGCGGAACTGGTTTCCCGAGGCGGTCGTCCGTGGAGACTGGCGCCGACCCTCTGGCAGGCCGTGAGGTCGCTCGACCTTGGTGAGATAGCCGTGCTCGAGCACGGAGTGCGTGCCCGTCGCGAGGTCGTCCACCAAGCCCTGGATGAGCTTGCGGCGGCGTAGGGAGTGCGCGCGGTCCAGGGCCGCCTGGAGGCTGGCGGCAGTGACGTACGACCTGCTCGCCACCTCGGCAACCTGGGCGATCGCGTCGATCTCCGACCTCGCCTCGTTCGCCATCGCCAACGCGTTGTCCTCGGCCTTGAGGCGTGGCGGCGTACCTCCGTACGCCTTGAGCTCGAGATTGCGCATCCGGTGGACGACGATGCCGGGCTGAGGCATGACCTTGCGTGAGTGATCGATGGCGACGTGGATCGGCCGCCCGTCGTCGCGGCCTCGCGGAGCCTCGAGGCTGCCTCGGCAGAGCACGGCCGGGCCGGCATAGAGCACCGCGGCCCAGGCACGCTGCTCCCAGGTGAGCGGTCCGGTGTGGTCGATGTAGACGCGCGGGTGGACGCGGCGGAGCTCGTTGCGGCGTACGGCCCGTTCGATGTCGATCCTGCTGAACCCGCCCGCGGTGAGCTGCGCGTGGGTCGCGACGCCGCCCTGCATCCGCCGCTGCGCATCGAGCAGGCGCGCCGCATCCTCGCGCGCGTGGATCGCCTGCAGGTCCTCCGAGTCGGACATGCTCGAACCCTAACCCTGGGGAGACTCATCCGAACCAGGTTCGGACCGACCTCCCCAGGGTGGGCAGGGTGTCACCGTTTTGGTTCCACGGGCGGCGGCCGGGTAATGTTTCCTCTCGCCTGCTGGTGGGGCTTCCACCCCCAGTTGGCGCCTGCGCTTATAGCTCAGACGGTTAGAGCACCACACTGATAATGTGGGGGTCGGAGGTTCAAGTCCTCCTAAGCGCACAGCACACGCCCTGGACTCCGGTCCGGGGCGTTTCTGCATGCCAGGGCGGGTTATCTGCCCCTCGCGGGGCGGTGGTCGAGTCTCGCCCTGTCGAGCCGGTCACCTGACTCGCTCGACGGTTTCTCATCGAACGGTGGGTGCTGCGAGGTCGGTGCGAACCAGGGTCAGGAGGTATGCCGGAATCTTCTCCGCGAGGTACCCGTAGCCGTTTCCGTTGTCGCGCAGCGACCTCGGGTCGACCCCGTCGACGGCCCATACGTCGACGGGGCCGCCCGTGTTGTTGATGGTGAAAGCAAACCAGTCGACATCGCCCTCATCGATGCACAAGAACACGCCCGGGACCTCGGGCGTCTTGCTGCCCGCGATGCCGCACGCCAGCCCCATGCGTTCCCAGTCGAGCCCGTGCTCGGTGATCGAGGCCCGGTTCAAGCTCGACGTCACATGGAAGAGGGTCATTGCCACACTGTAAGGACGCGCAGTCGTGGGGCGCCTGGGAATTTCTGGGACCGACCTTCAGCCCGCGAGCCTGGCACTCGCGGTGCTTCAGGCTCCCAACGAAGCCTCTTCCTCGTCACAGCCGGCTGGACGCGTCGTGGTCGTGGGTCGGGACGACACGCATCAGATGACGCGCCAGGTGCAGGCGGTGGAGGGTGGCGAAGGCGGCGTCCCGGTCCTCGTCGACGAGGTCGCCGGGGAAGGCGGGCTTCTGCCTGATCAGGTCGATCTGGTCGTAGTGCCAGGCGGCGTCGCCGGCGATGAGGACCCAGCCGGACGCAGTGCGGGCGAGGACGCCGACGCTGCCCGGGGTGTGGCCGGCGAGCTCGACCAGGAGGACGGAGCCGTCGCCGAAGAGGTCGTGGGAGGCGGTGAAGGTGGCGACGGGCGGGCCGTCGAGGTCGTACGTCTCCACCGGCCGCCCATCGGTCAGAGCCGCGCGCACTCCCCCGACGGGTGGCCGGCCGGGGCCGAGGATCCAGTCGCGCTCGATGCCCCGCATGCGTACCGGCAGACCGGGGAGGTCCAGGAGGCCGCAGACGTGGTCCCAGTGGGCATGGGTGGGGAGGGCGAAGTCGGGCTGGACCTGCGCCGTCCGCAGCGAGTCGACGGTGGGAACGGTGTCGGACGGCGGCGTCACGAGCCGGCGCAGCATCCCGGGGAGCTCGCCCAGGGCGCGATCGGGGGCGTCGCGGCAGTAGGACGGATCGACGACGAACGTCGCCTCGGGGTGCGTGATGACGAAGCAGGTCATCGCGTTGCGTACGCGTCGACGGAGGCCCGCACCTTCGATGAGCCCGCCGGCGGGCAGGCTGCGCGCCACCTGCGGCATGGTGCGTACGGTCACCGTGCGGTCGCCCTCGGGAAGGCCGACATCGGTGATCGACGCGAGCAGGCGCTGGTCGGGACGCCGAGGCCGCAGCAGGCCGCGGCCGAATCCGGCCAAGGCGCCGGCCAGCTCGCGGGGTGTCGGCGTGGCAGGAGTGTCCGTGAGATCGCTCGTCACACCAGGAACGTATCGGCCCAGGGACCGTGCGCCATCCGACCACGGTAGGAACCGCGTGCGAACATCACCGTCATGACCAAGATCGACCTTCCGTTCGACCTCGACTCCATCCCCGGACGTACGCGCCGGTGGGTCAAGGGCGGGATGAAGCGCACCGAGAGGTGGGGGCAGCGGCTCGGCGGCCGCGTCGGCCCGCTCATCCCCAACACCCTGGCCACCGGGGGCACCGACGACTGGACGCCGCAGGGGCTGGGGTACGGGCCGGAGACCAACGTGCTCGCCCAGAGCTACTACTCCCACGACAAGGGTTCGGCGCTGGTGCTGGTCGACCTGAAGAGCGGGCAGTCCGTCGCCGAGGTGCTGCTGGTGGGCTACCAGGGCAAGGTCGGTCCCGGCCACGCCGGCGGGGTCGCGATCGACGGCGACGACGTGTGGGTCTCCAAGGGCGCCGGCGGCGGCACCGGTCGGCTCTACCGCTACTCGCTCTCGGCGATCCGGGAGTCGGCGAAGGCCGCCGAGATCGCGCCGATCGAGGCGCCCGTGAAGGTGGCTGCGGGTTCGTACTGCCGGATCCGCGGCAACCAGCTCTACGTCGGCGGCTTCGGCAACCAGACGCTCTTCGCCTACGAGAAGGGCGCGGACGGGGCGTGGGACTTCTCCGAACCGGTCCTCTCGACCACCACCCCGCCGAAGGTCCAGGGCATCGTCGTACGCAAGGACGAGTACGTCTTCTCCTCCTCGTTCGGCCGCCACCGGCCGAGCACGATCTTCATCTGCGAGCGGAGGGCCGACGGCGGCGTCGGCGCGGTGCAGCGCAAGTACCGCTTCCCCAACATGGCCGAGGCGATCGTCGAGGTCTCGGGCGAGCTCATCACCACCTACGAGTCCGGCGCCTCCCCCTACAGCCGGCCGTCGGCGTACGGGTTCGGGTTACTGACCGGCCGGATGTGGGCGAGCACCCACATGACCCTCACCCCCATCGCCTCCCTCGGCCTGGCGCCCGACCCCGAGGCCGGTTGATTTCGTACGCTTCACGGCGGGCCGGTACGCTTTCCTGGTCTAACGGGCAGCGATGCTCACCACGACTCGCAGGAGAAGACATGAAGAAGCTCGTCCTCGTACTGCTGGCCGCGGCTGGCATCGTCCTCGCCAAGAAGAAGCTCGACCAGTCCAACCCCGAGAAGGGTCACTGGGCCGCGGCGACCGACAAGGTGAACTGACCGACGGACACCCGTCCGGGGCGTTGGCGCAATTGGTAGCGCACCTGCTTTGCAAGCAGGGGGTTAGGGGTTCGAGTCCCCTACGCTCCACCCACTCTGACCAGGCAAAACGCGAAAGCGAGTAAGCCGGGATCGGCGGCCAGAGGCCGTCGCCTGAGCCAGGCGTTCCGGTCATCGAGCTACACCGCATCGCGTACGCTGCCTCGGGTCCAGTCGAGGTGTTTCTGATCCGTACTCGCTAGCGACAGGCACCCGTTCGCCTACGAACTCGAGGCCCCTGAGTGAGCATCCGTATTAGCGCCGTGAGCTACACCGAGACGTCGCCGACCCATGAGCACAACGAGGATTTCGTACTCGTGGGCAACGACTTCGTGATCGTGCTCGACGGAGCGACACCTGTCCCGGGCCTCGAGAACGGATGCATCCATGACGTGCCGTGGCTGGTCCGCCAGCTCGGCCTGCGTCTTGCTGAAGGACTTACGACGCCGAGTTCCTGGAGCCTGTCCGCGATCCTCGAGCGTGCGATTCAGCAGGTGTGCGATGCGCATGCGGATACCTGCGACCTCGAGGACCCCAACAGCCCCTCGTCGACGGTTGCCCTGCTTCGACTGCACGGTGACCGTATCGACTATCTCGCCCTCGCAGACTCATCGGTCGTGTTCCACATGGCCGATGGAGGCGTGCTTCCGATCACCGACGACCGGCTCGATCACCTCAAGGACTACTCCGTCGCCGGAATCGGCGCGGTTCGGAACACCCCTGATGGATTCTGGGTTGCCAGTACCAAGCCCGAAGCGGCCCGCCATGCTGTCGCCGGCAGCGTCTCTTATGCTGCTCAGCCGGTCCGAGCTGCCGCCGTACTGACGGACGGAGCCGCCACGCTCGTCGAGCGACACCAACAGAGCTGGGAAGACCTCTTCCGCATCCTTGAGTCCGGGCCGGAGGATCTGGTGCGCCGCACCCGCGAAGCAGACGAGGCTGGGACGGGAGCATCTCGCGGAAAGCGGCACGACGACGCGACCGCGGTCCTGTGCCACTTCGTGCCTCCGGCGACGGAGCAGCTCTGCACCTAGACCAGATCGCGATACGGCATACGTTCGATTGACCGTAGGGGGACTGGACACGACGCCGCTCCAGTTCTTCCGTCGATCGTTGGGAGTTGGCCAGTTGCGCGCCCGCATCGCCGAATCCCTGACGAGGCGGTCTCCCCCCGGCTAACTTTGGCGCGAACATTTTGTCGGAAGGACCGGGGTCTGGTGGTCGCGCTCATCGTCGGTGCTGGGGCCATGCTGGCATTCGGTGCACTTCTTGCCTGGTTGTCACTGATGTGGTGGCGCTGGATCGTCCAGTACAACCGACGACTGTTCGACAAAGAGGTTCATTCGAGGTGGCCCGTCCAGTTCGAGTGGCGACGCCTTGAGTGGCAGGAGTTGAATCCGGGCGAGAAGCTGAATCAGACCTTCGGCGCCGTATTCCTCGGAGCGATGGCCGCAATGGTCCTCGTCGCGGGCCTGTCGGGCTGTGTGCGGATCCTCATGGAGCTGGTTGGCATGGTGCTCCGGTAAACGGCGTGCCCACGTGCGGTCGCCATGATCGCGTGAGAACTTTCTCTACTGACTCAAGGCGGCCTCCGGCCGCGTGCGCGGCCTCCGGGGGCGTGCGGCCTGGCGGCCGGTCCCCCTACGTGCCGCGCAAATGAAGAAGAGCGCCCAGTCCGTAGACCAAGCGCTCACTCTCCCCGCGGACGAGCTGCCCAACGCGATCATCTGTTACCGCAACCACCGAGCGTTATCGTTCCGGCCATGACGCCGCCCGTCCCCGAGCCCTCGCCCTTGGGTCCGTATTCGCCGGAGCCTTCGCCGTTGACGCCGCACGTGCCCGAATTGCTGCTCGGGCTCGTCGTCACAGCCACGCTCCTTGCTGGCGTAGCCGTCGCAATCATCTTCCTCGTGCGCTACGTGCGCCACCAGCTCCGACGAGCCAAGTAGGCCACCGCACCATCCATCCCAATCCAGTTCTTTGGCTGATGACGAGGGGGAGGGGGCGCTGCTGCCGGTAGGGACACTCCCCGCGACACTTCTAGGATCGGTGGTGTTGGGCAGCGTGGGGGCAAGCCCCCAGACCCCCGCCAATGGGGCTAGGTGCCGGCGTGGGTTGCGCTCCGCCCCCGCGATACGGACAAGCGCTCGTGCCTGACAAACTGCCTGACAACGCTCGGCACCAGGAGCCACCGGCGATGGACGAACACGGACGTTCGGCAGCGTACGGAGTAGGTCGCCATTCGAACAGATTGTCGTTTGCAAGCAGGGGGTTAGGGGTTCGAGTCCCCTACGCTCCACCAGATCAGAGGCCGGTTTCCGGTTCTCGGCCCCCTGAATCTGCCAGCGCTGGGCAGGGGCGGATAGGCTAGGGCTTTTGCGAGGGCACCCGGCACTCGGCAGTTCTGATCCGCCGCCGATACCGACGCAGCTTCTCAGACATCGTGGCCCCGCCGGATCGACGGGGCCACGAGCAGCATTTGAAGATCAGAACGTGCGGCGCACTGTGGACGTGGTGGACTTGCCGCTTCGGATGTGCTTTGCGATCAGTACGGCCTTGGTGAACTTGTTGGTCCGCTGGAAGCCGGTGAAGCGGTGCCGGAACTCGCCGATGTTCGTGTCGACGCCCACGTTGACGACCTTCGACTTCTCCTGGAAGCCGGCCGGAGTCCACAGGCGTACGGTGAGGCGGTACTTGCCGAGCCGGTTCGCCTCGCCCACGACCCGGACGGCGCCGGAGTCGCGGCGTACGGTGATCTGGGAGGTCGGGCCCATGCCGATGACTCGGTAGGGGTTCTGGTCGACACCTCCGACGCAGAAGACCGAGTAGTCGCCCGAGAAGTACACACCGGTGACCGGCTTCGGCCAGGCGAGGGTGGACTTCGTGGTGTCGCGTACGACGCCGTCGACCGGGTGGAGCGTCGCTGATTCAGGGAACGGACCGGATGGCTCGCTGTTGCCGACCGTCGTGAACCCGGACCAGTTGGCCCTCTTCACGTCACGGATCACGGTCGTTCCGATGGTGCCACCGGTGGGCGAGCGCCGGGCGCCGACGGTGATGACACCAGCCAGCGCCGCCTTGACAGGCGCTGGTCACATTGACTGAAGGGGTGGTCGCAGCCTGCGCTGAACCACCGAGTGACAGGGGCGCTGCGCCGAGCGCGAGGGCGGCGGCAGCAAGCGTGAACTTGCGGAGCATGGGGGTCTTCTTTCGAAGTCGAGGCGCTGCGACCTGCGGCGCGCTTGCATTGAAACACCCCCGTACGTATCCGTCAGTGAATTCGGCACACAGAACCCCAACAGTGCTGCATGTCAGGACCGAATCAGAGCGGCGTACTTCGGTCCGAGTCCCTCGGTGCGGGCCTTGACCCGCTGGACGACGAGGGCGGCGGCTTCGTCGGTCGGGGCGGTGGGGCCGTCGTCGAGAAGGTCGGTGAGCTCGTCCAGGCAGACGTGCCAGCCGACGGCGGTGTCGGCGTTCTGGGCGGGGCCGCCGAGCCAGGTGGTGAAGGTGAGGCGGGTGCCGTCGTCGGTCGGCTCGAGCTCGAAGCGGAGCAGGTCGGTCAGGTCTTCGCGGCCATCCATGCCCCAGGTGAACTCGAAGACCCGGGGCGGGTCCCACACGCGCAGCTCACCCTCGGAGACGTAGCTGTTCGGGTCGACGCCCATCTCCTGGATCGCCTCGACCGCCTTCTCGTCTTCGAGGCCCTCGGGCCAGAACGGCAGGCTCAGCCGCGCCCCGGCGGCACGCTCGCCGACGATGTCGGCGGGGAACCAGTGGCGCAGGCCGTCCGACTCGGTGAGCGCCCGCCACACCTTCTCGGGCGAGTGGCGCAGCAGGCGTACGTAACGAAGGCCTGTGCGCTCACCGTCGCTGAGCACCTCGCCCAGGGGTCCGGTCGTCGCGGTCATCTCTCAGTCCTCTCGTGGTCAGGGTCGTCGAGCTGGTCCAGGTGGCGCTCGAGGGCGTCGAGGCGGTCGGCCCACATCCGGCGGTACGGCGCCAGCCACTCCTCCAGCTCCCGGAGTCGTTCGGGGCGCAGGCGGTAGTGGCGGCGCGGTCCGTCGATGCGTACGTGGACCAGATCCGCCTCGCCCAGGGTCCGCAGGTGCTTGGAGACGTTCGGCTGCGCGAGACCGAGGGTCTCCACCAGCTCTCCTACCGCCATCTCGCGCTGGCAGAGCAGGTCGAGGATCTGCCGGCGGGTCGGGTCGGCGATCACGCTGAAGACGTCGCGGGTGGGCACACCATTAATATTCCTTACCGGGAATATGTCTGTCAAGGAATGTGTGCTTACCTCAGCACTTGGTCGATGGTGAGCCAGAGCGCGAGGACCGCGAATCCGGCGGCCAGCAGGCCCAGGACCACCGAAGCGTACGGCCGGAGCGGTGCAGCAGAGCGAGCAAGTGTCGGCGCGGGCTGTGCGGGCTCAGTGGGCACGGGAGTCGATGGTGGCGGCGGTGGCGGTTGCGCCTGGGGCGGTAGGCCGGGGGTGGTCGGTCGGCGCTTGTCCGTCCCGAAGATGTCGTCCATCGTCGACGGGCCGGTGTCCGCGGGAGGAGAGTGAGTTCCGTCGGGTATCGGTGCCGGGGCGTACCGAGGACTTGGAGGCACCGGCGGAGTCTGGTTCTGCGGGACCTTCGAGCCGATCAGTGCCTCCAGTTGTGCGGCCTCGGCGGCGAGGGCGGCATCCAGGTGGAGTCGCGCCGGGTGGCCGTCCGGAATGTCCTTGAGGATCTGGGTGTAGCGCTCGATCCGGGAGAGAAGGCGGGCTCGCCGGCTCCCGTTCTGCAGAGCCCAGGCGAGGCAGGCGAGCACGACGGCGAAGAGTCCCGAGACGATCGCGGTGCCCATGCTTTCGAGCGTAGTGCTCCGGCGTGGTTCCCGCTGTCAGATGGCGATCGCGATCAGCGCGACCGCGGGCAGTACGGACGAGAGGACCGTGCCCTTGATGCTGCCGCCGCGCGGGAGCCAGTAGCCGAGGGCGTCGGCGATGCCCATGAACAGCGAGGCGAGCAGCATGTAGATGCAGGCGGCGACCACGACGACGACGCCCGTGGACTGGTCGCCGAAGTTCACCATCCAGAGGCCGATGAGCGTGCCCACGCCGGCGAGGGCGTTGCGGGCGCCGATGCAGAAGGACCACAGGTGGACGTTGCGGATGCCGTGCGGCTCGATCCCGAGGAACCGCTGCACCTCGGTGCGGTGGATGAAGAAGGCCTCGAAGGGGAAGACCGCGATGAGGATCAGGGCGGACAGACCGGCGCTGAGCTGTGCGACTGCGTTCATGGTGACCTGCTCGGGACGGACCTCGACCGGCGAGGACTGTGGAGATGGTGGAAGCAACACGCGTCCGGCGGAGCCCCGTGAACAGACAGTCGTCTGGACACCGGAGAGCGGTATAATAGTCAGTCTTACTGACTATATTGGCCAGGGTGTCGAGCAGTGTCAAGGGGTTCCGTGGACGTCGCAACGCTCATGCTCATCGCCTACCGGGCGATGGACGAGCGCGTCATCTCGGCGATGCGGGACGCCGGCTACAACATCACCGTCGCGCAGGCCAGGCTCGCCCAGCGGATCGCGGAGGACGGCTCACGGCTGGTCGACCTGGCCGAGCAGGCCCAGGTCACCAAGCAGACCGCCAGCATCCTCGTCGCCGCGCTGGAGCGAGAAGGACTCGTCGAGCGGGTCCCCGACCCGACCGACGGCCGGGCGCGGCTGATCAGGTTCACCGCAGCCGGTCAGGCTGCCGCCGACCACGCGCGGGAGGTGGTGATGGGCGTCGAGGAGGAGTGGAACGAACACCTCGGGCCTGACCTCGCGACCAGCCTCCGCGAGGCGCTGACGTCGCTGCGCGAGCTCGTCGATCCGTACCGGTGAATCATCGGCCGGCCGACCTCTCCGAAAGCCCAGCCGGACGGGCAAATCTCTGGTAACTGGGATACCGCAAGAGAGATACATTCCCTAAACAGGTTCAGGCCGTTTGCGCAAGGGGCCTAATACCTATCGTCTCGTCATTTGGACCTATCACTCGTTTGAATTCCGTACGGCGGAACAAAGTGGTCCCGAACTTAGGAAACCCTTTGGTGTGGGTCACAGAAAACGCTTCTGACGAACCCCTCCACCACAAAGTCCGAAAGGTCAATGTTGTGGGCGCAGAGTCCGTAGTCACCCGGGTCGAGATGACCCCCGCTGAGTCCCAGGCCGCAGCCACGCTGGCGGAGTCGTTGCTCGCCCGGTTCGGAGACCCGGTCTCCTCGGAGTTCCTCGAGACCGCCCCGTTTCTCGGTGGCGAGCTTCCCGAGAGCGTCGCCCGGGCGATCCGCGCGTTCCGCTACGGCGATGCGACCGACGCTCTGGTGATCAGTGGTCTTCCGGTGACCGCCGGGCCGACCCCGCCCCACTGGAACCACCCGGACGCCCAGGCGCCCCATGCCGCCGACTTCTGGCTGGCCCTGATCATGGCTCAGCTCGGCGACGCCGTCTCCTGGTCCTCGCTGCAGGGCGGCCAGCTGGTCAACAACATCCTGCCGATCCAGAAGCAGGAGAGCCTGCAGACCGGCCACAGCAGCGATGTCGTGCTCGACCTGCACATCGAGGACGCGTTCAGCAACCTGCGCTGCGACCACCTCGGCCTGATCTCGCTGCGCAACGACGACCTGATCCCGACCACCGCGGTGGGGATCAGCTCGATCGACGTGACCGGCCCGGAGTACGCGCCGCTGTTCGAGCCGCGCTACGTGATCCGCCCCGACGACGAGCACCTGCGCAACCTCCGCGAGGCGGGCGTCAACGAGGGCGAGCTGCTCGCCGCGCCGACCGCGGTGCTCTCCGGTTCGCCGCAGGCCCCCGACGTCCGGCTCGACCCGCCCTACATGGAGGCGCTGCCGGGCGACGTCGAGGCCGACCAGGCGCTCCAGCTGCTGATCATGGAGCTCTCCGCGAACGTCGAGGACGTCGCGCTCGCTCCGGGCGAGGTCCTCATCGTCGACAACCACCGTGCGCTGCACGGCCGCAAGCCGTTCAAGGCTCGTTACGACGGCACCGACCGTTGGCTCCGCCGCCTCACCACCGTCAAGGACCTGCGCCGCAGCCGGGTCGCTCGGTCGGAGGCCTCGTCGCGGATCATCGACCCGGTGCTCGAGCCGCTCCCCTCATCCCTTGAGCTCACAGGCGCTGGTCGCTGACGCTCGGGATCCCGGAGGCCGCAGGCAGTCTGCCTGCGGCCTCCATCTATTTCGCCTCGTCTCGCCGGGACAGATGTACCGCATACCGTGACGGGGATCGGGAATACTCGTTGGGGTGAACGTGACGCGATGGGGCATCGGCGCGTTGGCCGTGGGACTGGCGTTCGCGCTGGTCGGGTGTGGCGACGACAGCGAGCCGAAGAAGCCGGAGGCATCGGCGACGGAGGAGACCTACCCCGTGTACGCCGCGACGATGGACCCTGCCACGGCCGCCATGACGTTCGTGCCTGCCGACGCGACGACGCTGGCGGTGACCGACTACGACGAGGTGAAGTCGCTCTTCGGGCTCGACGACGTCACCAGCAGATCGAAGCCGACGGACCAGAGCGACCTGTGGAGCCGGGCCGACAAGGAGGCCGCCCAGGTCAGCGGCGGGCTGCTGCGTGGAGTCGACCAGCGCCTGCGCGACGACTACGCGTGGGGCGCTGCCGACGTGATCTGGGAGGCCAGGTTCACCGGCGGCGGCAAGGAAGGGTTCGTCATCAAGGTCGCCGACCGGGTCAAGCCGGGCCAGGCGATCAAGGCCGGCGTCGGCCCGCTCAAGGGCGCGAAGTTCGATCCGAAGACCCACCTGATCACCAAGAACACCGCGACCCCGGACGCCGAGAACTGGGCATCCCAGGAGTCCCTGATCGCGGTCGCCGGAGGCCCCGCCACCTCGACGTACGTCGTCAAGGGCTGCGCCGAGGGCGGGCCCGAGGAGAAGACCAGGCTGGCGCCGGTCGAGGCCTACTCGGTCGAGTTCGGCGGCGGGCTGGCGACGCTCCGTCTGGGCGAGGACCGCGACGACCTGTTCTACCGGCTGAAGCTGGGTGATCAGGCGGCTGCGTACAAGAAGGTCTTCACCAACGGCGTCGCGGACCCGTCGACGGGGCGGATCGGTTTCCGGGTGACCAACCCGGTGACGGCGGCCACGCTGGTCACCAGCGAGCCCGTCCCATTCGCCGTCTGTGATTGAGGGGCCGTACTCTGGGAGTGCTATGGCCGCCCAGACCAGACCCCCGCGAAGCATCTTCTCTCCCAGGATGTGGGGTGCCCACGCGCTGATGGTCGTCTTCGTGACCGGCGCGGTGCTGCTCGGGGTCTGGCAGTACCAGTCGAGCCAGCAGGACAAGCAGGACCAGGTCGCCGAGCTGGTGCATGCGAAGCCGAAGGCGTTCACCGACCTGATCGGGCCCAACGACGCGTTCCCGTGGGAGCAGATCGGCCGTCCGGTGACCGTCTCCGGGATCTGGCTGCCCGAGGAGACCATCTTCATCGACGGGATGGAGCGGGGGTCTCAGGTGGGGTTCTGGGCGGTCACGCCGGTGCTCGTCGACGACACCGAGTCGGCCGTCTACGTCGTCCGTGGCTGGACCCCGGAGGTCGGCACCGCTCCGCCCGCGCCGCGCGGACACGTCACCGTCACCGGCTGGCTGCAGCCCAGCGACTGGACCAACGTCGCTGACGACCGCAAGTCCGACAACGTCTTCCCGCAGCTCGACGTCTCCGACCTGATCTCGCGCACCAGCTACGACCTCTACAGCGCCTACATGGTGCGCTCGCCGGTCGAGGACGACTGGCCGGCCAGCTCGATGCCGGTCAACGACGGCTCCACGGACGTCGCCGACGTACCTGCGCCGCAGCTGCCCGAGCCGGAGGCCACGACCGGGCTGCGCAACCTCCTCTACGCGATCGAGTGGTGGCTGTTCGGCGTCTTCGGGATCTACGTCTGGTGGCGCTACGTGCGCGACACCCTGCACCCGCGGCCCGAGGACGTGGACGAGAGCGACGAGGCCGGCGAAGAAGACCCTGAGAAAACCACTCAGGATCTGCGCGTACGCTCAGACGCGTGAACAAGCTGTTCGGCACCTACAAGGTGCTCGCGTACGTCGTCGGTGTGCTGCTGCTCGTCGGCACCATCTCCTCGCTGTTCAAGTACCTGCTCCCCGAGGGCACCGCCCTGCAGTCGTTCGGCGAGGCGATGACGCCGCTGTGGGTCGCGCACGGCTGGATCTTCATCGTCTACGTGATCGTCGCCTTCCTGCTCACCCAGAAGGCCAAGTGGACGATCCCCGAGTTCCTGCTGATGATGATCGCCGGCCTGATCCCCGGGCTGATCTTCTGGGTCGAGCGCCGCGTCGCCGACCGGATCGCTCCGAAGCTCGCTGACGCGGCCTCCTGACCTCGGGCATGCGACCGACCCTGTGGGAGGATCGAGGAGCTACATCCCGTACCAATCCCAATGTCGGAAGGGCAGGTCATGGCTGACCAGAAGGCCATCCTCCACACCAACCACGGTGACATCACGATCACCTTGTTCCCCAACCACGCTCCCGAGACGGTCGCCAACTTCGTCGGCCTCGCGAAGGGGACCAAGGAGTACACGGACGACGCTGGCCGCTCCGGTGTTCCCTACTACGACGGTCTCGGCTTCCACCGCGTCATCGACGGGTTCATGATCCAGGGCGGTTGCCCCCTGGGGACCGGTACGGGCGGCCCGGGCTACACGTTCAAGGACGAGCCGCACCCCGAGCTCACCTTCGACAAGCCCTACCTGCTCGCGATGGCCAACGCCGGCCCCGGCACCAACGGCTCGCAGTTCTTCATCACCACCGGCCAGGCGCCGTGGCTGAACTTCAAGCACACCATCTTCGGCGAGGTCGCCGACGAGGCGTCGAAGAAGGCCGTCGACTCGATCTCCGGCACCAAGACCGGAGCGATGGACCGCCCGGTCGAGCCGGTCGTCATCGAGACGGTCGAGATCGTCGAGGGCTGATTGTCCGAGACGACCCCGGTCGGGGTGCCGGTCTGCTACCGCCACCCCGACCGTGAGACTCACATCAGCTGCCAGCGCTGCGGGCGTCCCATCTGCCCTGACTGCATGGCCAGCGCCTCCGTCGGCTTCCAGTGCCCCGAGTGCGTGCGTGAGGGCCACAAGTCCGTACGCCAGCCCAAGCGCTTCACCGGCGCGCGGATCGGCTTCCGGGCGCTGCCCGTCACCTTCTCGCTGATCGGCGTCAACGTTCTCGTCTGGCTGAGCATCATGCTCACCGGCGGCGCCGGCTCGAGGATCGCCGACTTCCTCGCGATCCGGCTGCAGGGCTACTGCCTCACGCCGGACGGCGGCTTCGCGGTGCCCGAGGGCGTCTGTGGGGCGAGCGGCTACACCTGGATGCCAGGCGTCGACGACGGCGCGGTCTGGCAGCTGGTGACGTCGATGTTCACCCACGTCTCGATCATCCACCTGGTCGTGAACATGCTGTCGCTCTACATGCTCGGCTCGTTCCTCGAGCCGATCGTGGGCAGGCTGCGGTTCCTGGTCTTCTACCTGATCTCCGGGCTGGCCGGCTCGGCCCTGGTGGTGTGGGCGGCCGCACCAGCCGGTTCGACCGTCGGCGCGTCCGGGGCGATCTTCGGGCTCCTGGGTGTCCTCGTGGTGCTCTTCGTCCGGGCGGGCCAGTCGCTCTCCCCGCTGCTGCCGGTCCTCCTGATCAACGCGGCGATCACGTTCTTCGGCAACGGCATCTCGTGGCAGGGGCACGTCGGTGGCTTCGTCGGCGGTCTCGTCGTCGCGGGCATCTTCACCCAGTTCCGGGCCGACCGGAAGGCGCCGTTGCAGTGGGCTGCCCTGGGCGGGTTCGCGTTGCTGCTGCTTGCTGCTGTCGGCGTACGAATGATGCTGTTCTGACGCCTTCGGAACAGGTGTTTTCGGGGCGTTTTCACGGCGTGGACAAATCCACAGGTGTGGAAGACCCTGTGGAGAACTACACCCGTGTAACGCAAAGAGGCGCAACCCCAAGGGTTGCGCCTCTTTCGGTGGTCTCCCGCGGGGGATTCACTCCCACTTCGTGGCGAAGGTGAAGCCCACCGCCATGAAGCCGATACCGACCAGAAGGTTCTTCTGGCCCAGGTCGTTGAAGACCCAGATCTTGTCCAGGTGGTCGTTGGCGAAGATGTAGAAGACGCAGATCCAGACCAGGCCGATCAGGAAGCAGCCGAGCATGCCGACCACGACGCCGCGGCCGCGGCCCAGCGGGGTCTTCGGGTGGGCGGCGACGGCCAGGCCCAGGAAGAGCAGGACGAAGCCGATCAGGTAGTTCCACCCCTCGAGCTTCTGCACCGGCTTCGGCCCGGTGAAGTCGCCTCCGACCTCGTTGGGGCGCACCCCGGTGTAGTAGTAGGCGATCCAGCCGATGCCGAGGGCGATCAGCAACAGGGCGATCCCGAAGCGGGGAGTGAAGATCGGATCCTTGGGCAGGTCGAGATCACTCTTCTTCGAGAGCTTGAGCTTGGCCACGGGTGATGCTCCTCAGACAAATGTGATTGCTGCGCATACCCTAATGGTCGTGAGCTCCGGAACCCAGGCTAACCCCACCTCTAAACCAAAGCGCTGGTCCCGTGCCACCTCCTGGAAGGTCGGTACGCCCGTCGTGGTGCTGCTCTGTGGCGGTCTGCTGGCGGTGAGTTTCGTGAACGCGGACGGCACCGACCTGCGTCCGGGACGCTACGAGGACCTGGCGACGCTCGTCGACGGCGAGCGGGCCCGCTACAACCGTCTGGAGGCCCAGCTGACCGACCTGCAGGGCGAGGTCGACCAGCTCACCAGCGGCGTCACCGACAAGGACGTCAAGAAGCTCCAGAACCAGTCCGCGAAGCTCGCCGATCCGGCCGGCACCTCCGACCACAGCGGAGCGGGCATGCAGATCGTGCTGGGCGACGCGCCCTCGGACGTCCAGGAGAGCTACACCGGCGACGACCCCAACTCGCTGGTCGTCCACCAGCAGGACATCCAGGCCGTCGTCAACGCGCTGTGGGCCGGTGGCGCCGAGGCGATCACGATCGCCGGCAAGCGGATCATCACCACGACCGGCATCAAGTGCTCCGGCAGCACGGTGCAGCTCGACGGCGTCCCCTACCCCCAGCCGTACGTCATCGAGGCGGTCGGCGACCCCGACCGGTTGCAGGCGGCGATCGACCGTGACAACCACGTGCAGAACTACCGGGCCGACGCCCGCGACCCCAACGTCCAGATCGGCTGGTCCCTCAAGCCGCTGACCTACCTCACCGCGCCGGCCTACGACGGTCTGCTCGAGGTGAAGTACGCGAAGCCCCTGCCTCAGGAGAAGTGAGACAGGGGCTTCGGCGAGGTCCGGGCTACGGGGCCGCGGGGCTGCTCGGCGGCAGCGTCGGGTCACACGTCGGCGGGTCGCCCGGCTCGGCGGTCTGGGTGGCCGAGGCCGTCGGGTTGGCCGGGTCCGTCCCTGGCACGAGCGTCTGACAGCTCGGCAGGGCCTCCTCCTTCGTCGAGACGAAGATGATCACCTCGCCGTCCTGCGCGAGCGGAGTGCCCTTGTCAGGGGACTGCTCGACGACGGTGTCCTTGGGCTTGTCGGTGTTGGGCTCGTCCTTGACGACCGGCGTGAAGCCCGCGGCACGGAGGATCTCCTTCGCCTCCTCAGCGGTCTTCCCGACGACGTTCGGGACCTTGTTGGGGCCCTTGGAGACGGTGAGCGTGACCACGGTCGACTTGCCGGTGGTGACGCTCTCCCCGTCGACCGGGTCGGACTCGATGACGGTGCCCTTCGGCTGGTCGGAGTCCTCCGTCTCGATCTTCACCGTGAAGTTGTAGGGATCGCTCTCCAGCAGCTGCTTGGCCGTCTTCTGCGGTGATCCGATCACGTTGGGCATCTCCCGGTTGGGTGGCCCGGTGGAGACCGTCAGCGTGACGGTGCTGCCCTCCTCGACGTCCTGGCCGGCGGGCGGATCCTGCGAGATCACCACGCCCACCGCGACCGTGTCGCTCGACTCCTGCTTGACCGAACCCTTGAGCTTGGCCGTGCTGAGCCCGGCCATCGCCTTCTCCTGGGTCAGGCCGGTGACGTCGGGCGCGGGCGTGGTCTGCGGACCGAGCGCGGTCGGCAGGAAGTAGGCGCCCACCGCGATCAGGCCGATGATGACCAGACCGAGCAGGACGAGCACCCAGGGACGCGGACCGTCGGGCCGGTCGTCCTGGGGCGGGTAGTAGCCGCCGTTGGTGGGGTCGCCGTAGGGAGCGCCGGCGACGGCACGGTTCTGGGCGACCTGGGTCTGGTCGATGCTCGGCGGCACGGTCGCCTGGACCGGACGTCCGGCGAGGTAGCGCTCGATGTCGGTGCGCATCGCCTGCGCGGACTGGTAGCGGTCCTCGACCCGCTTCGCCAGCGACTTCATCACGATCGCGTCGAGCTCACGGGGCAGCGACGGGTCGTGGACCGAGGGAGGCTGGGCGTGCTCGCGTACGTGCTGGTAGGCCACCGAGACCGGCGAGTCGCCGACGAACGGCGGACGGCCGGTGAGCAGCTCGTAGAGGAGACAGCCGGCCGAGTAGACGTCGGAGCGGGCGTCGACCTGCTCGCCGCGGGCCTGCTCGGGGCTGAGGTATTGCGCGGTGCCGACGACGGCCGCGGTCTGGGTCATCGTGGACTGGGCGTCGTTGAGCGCCCGAGCGATGCCGAAGTCCATCACCTTCACGTCACCGGCCGGCGTCAGCATGACGTTGCCCGGCTTGATGTCGCGGTGGATGATCCCGTTGCGGTGGCTGTAGTCCAGCGCGCTGAGAACGTCGGAGCTGATCTCCAGCGCCCGCTCGGGCAGGATCTTGCGACCCTCACGGAGCACGTCGCGCAGCGTGCGGCCGGCGACGTACTCCATCACGATGTAGGGCTGGGCGACACCGTCGTCGGTCTTCTCCTCGCCGGTGTCGTAGACCGACACGATCGAGGGGTGGTTGAGCTTGGCCGAGGACTGTGCCTCGCGCCGGAAGCGCGCCTGGAAGGTCGCATCGCTGGCGAGGTCCATCCGCAGCCGCTTGATCGCGACCACGCGGCCGAGCCGGTGGTCGGTGCCCTTGCGGACCTCCGCCATCCCGCCGCGGCCGAGCAGCTCGCCGACCTCGTAGCGACCGGCGAGGAGCGCTCCATCAGCCATTGCCGCCCCCATTGCCGTTGCCGCCCCCGTTGCCGCCGCCGTCGGTGTTCTCGTCGCCGGGAAGGTCCGGGAGACCCCAGTCGCCGGAAGACTCGCCGTCGGTCGGCTCCTCCTCGTCGGTCTCCTCCTCGTCAGGCTCCTCCTCGGTGGGAGTGGGCTCGACCACCGGGCGCTCGCCGTAGTAGCGGATGGTGATCGTGTCGCCCTCGTAGAGGTTGCGGGTCGGGTCGAGACCCGAAACGGTGTCGGGCTCGAAGCTGCCGTCGTTGTCCTGCACGGTCGGATCGACCTCGAGGCCCAGGTCCTGGAGCTCACGACGTACGTCATCGACGTTGCGGCCGATGTAGTCGTCCTCGTCGATCTCGACGGGCTTCGGCTCCTCCTCGGGCTCCTCCGACGGGGTCGGGGTAGCGGTGACCGACGGGGTGTTCGAGGAGCTGTCGGCCGGAGACGTCTCCGGGTCGGCGGCGAGGGTCGAGATGATCCAGATGATCGCGATGATCACGGCGACGAGCATCACGAGCACGACGATGTTGAACGGCTTCTTGTACCAGGGCCGCTGGTCCTCGTCCTCGTCGTAGCGGTCGTAGGGGTCCTGGTAGCGAGGCGGCGGCGGGCCCTCGGGGCCGCCCGCACCGCCCTGCATGCCGATGAAGTTCTGGGTGGGCGAGGGCACCGGGTCCATGACCGACGTCGCGGTCGCGTCACCGGGCGCGGCGGCTACGACGGTGGTGGCGTCGGCATCGGCGTCAGCGGCGGCACCGTGACCGATCATCGCGGTCGTGAACGCGGCAGCATCGGCGTAACGGAGGGACGGGTCCTTCTGCAGGCTCCGCATCACGACCGCGGCCAGGTCGGCGGGGACGTGGTCGGGGAGCGGCGGCACCGGGTCGTGCAGGTGGGCGATCGCGGTCGCGACCGGCGTCTCCTTCTGGAACGGCCGGTAGCCGGCGAGGCACTCGAAGGCGACGACACCGAGGGAGTAGACGTCGGAGGCCGGCGTGGCCTTCTCGCCGCGCGCCTGCTCGGGGCTCAGGTACTGCGGCGTGCCCATCACCTGGCCGGTGCCGGTGATGCCGGTCGACGCCTGGGCGCGCGCGATGCCGAAGTCGGTGACCTTCACCTTCCGCTGCGGGGTGATCAGCAGGTTGGCCGGCTTCACGTCGCGGTGCACGATGCCGGCCCGGTGGGCGGCGGCCAGCGCGTCGCCGGCCTGACCGAGGAGGTCGCGTACGACCTCGGGGGCCAGTGGACGGCCGTCACGGAGCAGCTCGGAGAGCGGCTTGTGGTCGACCAGCTCCATCACCAGGAACGGGCGCATCAGGCCAGAGGCGGTCGGCATCTCGCCGACGTCGTAGACAGCCACCACGTTGGGGTGGTGGAGGGCCGCGGCATGCTTCGCCTCGGACTCGAAGCGGGACCGTCCGATCGGGTCCTCGGCATGCTCGGGCTTGAGGAGCTTGATCGCGACCTCGCGGTTGAGGGTCGTGTCGGTCGCCCGCCACACCTCGCCCATCCCGCCGGTGCCGATGAGCTCGTGGAATACGTAACGACTCATGAGATCGCTGCCTCCATCATGGCCTTCGCGATTGGGCCGCCCAGCCGTCCGCCGGCGATTTCGCTGCGTTCGGTGCCGCTCTTCTGGACCATCACGGCAACCGCGATGGACGGGTTCTCCGCCGGGGCGAACGAGGTGAACCAGGCGTACGGCGGCTTGTCCGGCGTGGTCTGCGCCGTGCCGGTCTTGCCGGCGACGCTGACGCCGTCGATCGCGGCGGCCTCGGCGGTGCCGTTGTCGACGGTGCTGACCATCATCTGGGTCAGGATCTCGGCGGTCTCCTGCGAGACCGCGGGCTGGTTGTCGATCGGGGTCGGGTTGCCCTGGTCGATGACGTCGAGCGACGAGGAGGTGACCCGGTCGACGAGGTAGGGCTTCATGACCTCGCCACCGTTGGCGATGCCGGCGGAGACCATCGCCATCTGCAGCGGGGTCGCGATCACGCTCTGCTGGCCGATCGCGGCTCGGGCCTGCTCGGCCTTGCCGTCGTTGCCGGGGTACTGGCTCTTGGCCAGCGGACGCAGGTCGTCGAGGTAGTCCTGGCCGAACCCGAACGCCTCCGCCTGCTCCTGCATCTCCTCGTCGGAGAGCTCCATGCCGAGCTGGCCGAAGGCGGTGTTGCAGGAGACCTCGAGAGCGCGGGTGAGGGTGATCTCCTCGCCACCGCAGCTGCTGCCGTTGAGGTTGGGCAGGTCGGTGGTGGTGCCGGGGAGGTCGAGGGAAGCGCCGCCGTAGACCTTGCTGTCGCCGTCCATGTCGAGCTTCTCGATCGCAGCCGCGGCGGTGACCAGCTTGAAGGTCGAGCCCGGCGGCAGCGCGGTCTGGATGGCACGGTTGAGCAGCGGCTCGTCGTCGTCCTTGGAGAGCTGGTTGTAGGACTTCCCCGCAGCGCCGAAGTCGTGGGTCGCCAGCCGGTCCGGGTTGTAGGTCGGGGTGGACGCCATCGCCAGGATCTGGCCCGTCTTCGGGTCGATCGCCACCGCGGCCGCCTGGACGTCCTCGCCGAGCGCGGTCAGACCCTCGTACGCAGCGTCCTGGACCTTCGGGTCGATGGTGAGCTCGACGTTGCCGCCGGCCGGCTCGGAGTTGGTGACCAGGTCGACCAGGCGGTTGGTGAAGAGCTTGTTGTCCTTGCCCGACAGCACCGAGTCCTGAGTCCTCTCGATCCCGGTCTGGCCGTAGGAGTAGGACATGAAACCCGTGATCGGGGCGTACTTCTTGCCGCCGGGGTAGGTGCGCAGCCACTCGTACTTGTCGTCGCTCGGCTTGCTGGTGGCGATCGCCTTCTTGCCGACCAGGATGTCGCCGCGCTGCTGGGAGTAGGCCTCCTCGGTGACCCGTCGGTTGTCGGCGCGGCTGTTGTACCAGCTGGCCTTGAAGAACTGGACGTACGTCAGGTTGAGCATCAGCGCCACGAACAGGATCAGGCAGCCGACACTCAACGTGCGGATGGGGCGGTTCACTTGGTCATCGCCCCTTTGTCGAGCTTGACGATCTGGGTCTCCTCAGCAGCGAGGTCTTCGTCGGACGGCGCCGTCGGCAGCGGGCGGCGGGACTGGTCCGAGACGCGCAACAGGAGGGCCACGATCACCCAGTTGGCGACCAGCGAGGATCCACCATACGAGAGGAACGGTGTGGTCAGACCGGTCAGCGGGATCAGCCCGGTCACGCCACCGACGACCACGAAGGTCTGCAGTGCGACCGAGGTGGCCAGACCGACCGAGAGCAGCTTGCCGAAGTCGTCGCGGGCCACGATCGCCGTGCGCAGGCCGCGCTCGACGATCAGGCCGTAGCAGAGCAGCAGGGCAAGGAGGGCGGTCAGGCCGAGTTCCTCGCCGATCGCCGGGATGATGAAGTCGGAGTTGGCGTAAGGGACTCGCCAGGGCTCGCCGGAGCCGAAGCCACGACCGATCATGCCTCCCCAGGCCATCCCGAACAGCCCCTCGACCAGCTGCCCCGAGGAGGTGCCGTTGAGCGGCTCCGGGTAGTAGTCGAACGGGTTGAGCCAGGTCAGCACGCGGACGCGGACATGGCTGAAGAGACTGATCGCGGCGAAGACCCCGCCGGCGAAGAGCAGACCGCCGACGACGATCCAGCCCTTGCGCTCGGTCGCGACGTACAACGTCACCACGAAGAGGCCGTAGAAGAGCAGGCTGGAGCCGAGGTCGCGCTGCAGCACCAGGATCGCGAGGCTGATCACCCACATCATCAGCAGCGGACCGAGGTCGCGGCCGCGGGGCAGGTCGATGCCGACGAAGCGGCGTCCGGCCAGGGCGAGCGCGTCGCGGTGGACAGCCAGGTAGCCGGCGAAGCAGATCACCAGCAGGACCTTGGCGACCTCACCGGGCTGGAAGCCCACTGGACCGATGTTGATCCAGATCCGGGCGCCGTTGATCTCCTTGCCGATGAGCGGGAGCATCGGCAGGATCAGCAGGACCACCGCGGCGAGGCCGGCGGTGTAGGTGAACCGCTGCAGCATCCGGTGGTCGGGGACCACGAAGAGCGCGATCAGGAACAGCACGATGCCGATGGTCATCCAGATCAGCTGCTGACGCGCGAAGACGCCGTCACCGGCCTTCATGGCCAGGTCGAGCCGGTGGATGACCGCCAGACCGAACCCGTTGAGCATCGCCACCAGCGGAAGCAGCACGGGGTCTGCGTACGGAGCCATCAGACGTACGCCGATGTGGGCCGCCACCAGCAGCGCGACCAGCCACGTGCCGTAGCCGACGAGGTCGACCGGCATCTTCTCCTGCACCCCGAGGCCGACCGCGGCGTAGGCCCCGATCCCGACCGCCAGGGCCAGGATCAGCAGGACCAGCTCAGCCCCTCGGCGTGACCGGTGGACGAAGACGGGCATCGAGCTCGCCGGTGTAAAGCCGCTCATGACCCGCTTCCCGCGTCTGCGGCGCTCTGGTCGGCAAGGGACTGCACCTTCTCCTGGGCGCCGGCCAGGTCCTTGCTGTGGATCCCGTCCTCGAGCTGGTTCTGGTAGGTCTCGGCCAGGTCGGAGACCTTCAGGTCAGAGGTCTGGTAGGGCTCGGAGAGGTCGAAGCCGACCATCGTGGTGGGCACGCCACGGAAGATCGTGACGTTGCCCTCCTGCTCGCCGATGTACCACTGGTTCTGCGACCAGACGAAGGCGGTCGCGACCGCGATCCAGACGACACCGAGGACGGTCAGCAGGCCGAACGTCCAGCGCAGCCGCGGGTGCTTGGCGGGCGCCTGGAGGGCGTAGCGCATCTCCTCCGGGTCAGCCGCGATCGCGCCGTCGGGGATCTCCTCGTCGATCGGGTCCAGCTCGCCGGTGTCGCCCATCCGGTGACCGCGGAACAGGGCGGTCATCTGGCCGGTGCGGGTCGTCTTCTTCTTGAGCTCGGCCGCGGCACCCACCATCTGGGCCTCGAGGCCGGCGGACGGGACGGTGTCGCTCGGCACCACGTCGGCGACCACACAGGTCACGTTGTCGGTGCTGCCGGAGTCGAGGGAGACCCGGACCAGCTCGACGGCTGCGTACTCCGGGGTGCCGGTGGCGAGGATGTCGGCGATGCGTGGGTCGTCCACGTAGCCGCAGACACCGTCGCTGCAGAACATCAGCCGGTCGCCGGCGGCGAGGTCGACGATGAACAGGTCGGGCTCGAGCTCGCGGGTGCCGTCGAGGGCCTTGAGGATCAGGTTGCGGTGGGGGTGGGTCTTGGCCTCCTCCTCCGTGATCCTCCCCTCGTCGAGCAGCGTCTGCACGAAGGTATGGTCGTGGGTGACCTGGTGGATCGCGCCGTTGCGCAGCAGGTAGGCACGGCTGTCGCCGACGTGTCCGACGGTCAGCTTGGAGCCGTCGAAGAGACCGACGGTCGAGGTCGTGCTGGTGCCGTTGAGCGTCGGGTCGTGGTCGACCAGGTGGCCGATCTCGTCATGGGCCATGTGGAGCGCGTGGGAGACCAGGCCGATCAGGTCGTCGTCGACCAGGCCCGGAGCCGGCTCCTCGTCGAGCTTGCGCAGCTGCTGGACGGCCGTGCTGGAGGCGATGTCACCGCGCGCGGCGCCGCCGACACCGTCGCAGACGGTCAGCAGCCAGGGGCCGGCGTACCCACTGTCCTGGTTGTCCTTGCGGACCCGGCCGACGTCCGAGATCGCCGCGAACTCGAGGCGAAACGGGCGTCCGTCGCCGGAGCCACGGACAGGAGCGGGATCGGGGGTGGGGTCGGTCGCAGCGGTCACTTGCGCAGCTCCAGGATTGTCTTACCGATCCGCACCTGGGTTCCGAGAGAGATGGCGGTCGGCTGATTGATCCGGACGGACCCGATGTAGGTGCCATTGGTCGATCCGAGGTCCTCCACGAACCACTGGTCGCCGGAGACGGCGATCCGGGCGTGGCGGGTGGAGGCGTAGTCGTCGTCGAGGATGATCGCGGCATCGCTGCCACGGCCGATGACGATGGGTGCCTGCGAGAGAGGCACGGTCACGCCGGCGTTGGAACCGGTGGTGACCGCGACATGCGTGGGTACGCCGCGACGAGGTGCCCGCGCCGCAGGAGACTTGCCGCGACCCGGCGCCGCCGGCTGGCCGGCGGAGGCGTTGGTGACCCGCGCGCCGAACATGTCGGAGCGGATCACCGACAACGCGGCCAGCACGAAGATCCACAGGATCGCCAGATAGGCGACCCGGATGAGGAAAAGGGTCAGCTCGCTCAACGGCGCTCCTCCACGATGTGCGCGGTGATGACGGTGGTGCCGATGCGCACCTGAGAGCCGTCATCCAAGGTTGCACTCGCCATCTTCTGCCCGTTGACCAGCATGCCGTTGGTCGAGCCGAGGTCGTAGACCTCGACGCGCACGCGGTCGCCGGCCTGCTTCGAGCGGAACTCGATGTGGCGACGGCTGATGCCCGGGTCGTTGATGCGCAGGTCGGCGTCGGTGCCTCGTCCCACGACGAGGTTGCCGTGGAGCGGGTGCCGGGTGCCGTTGATCTCCAGGTAGGCCTGCGCACGGCTGACCTGGGTGTCGCTCATGTCACCACCGGAGACGGCGGCCTGGGCGCGGCTGCGCACCCGGAACCGGCCGATGGTCAGGTCCTTCGCCTCGCCGAACTCGATGTTCACGCGGCCGGGGAAGACGAACCCCTGCGCCTCGGCGTGGTCCATCAGCTGGCGCTTCAGCTCTTCCTTGAGGTGGGGTCCGTAGGACTCCAGCTTGCTCAGGTCGCTGGAGGACAGCTCCACGAAGAAGTCGTTGGGCACCAGGCGCCGCTGGCGGCTGAGCACCTGGGCGTTGTTGTCGATCTCGCGCTGGAGCGCGGCGACGATCTCCACCGACTTCACCTCGGACCGGAACGCCTTGGCGAAAGCGCCTGAGATGAGCTGCTCCAGCTTCTGCTCGAACTTCTGCAGGCCGCTCACGTTGTTGCGCTCCTCTCAGGTGCCGGGGTGGGTCGGGTTGG